>CAVZHJ010000017.1:0-55949 GCA_963774995.1 uncultured Alphaproteobacteria bacterium | reverse complement strand
GCCGATGTGGTGGGATATTCGCGGGCCGGTGGCGGCGGACGAAGCCGGCATCCGGAAAACTCTAAAGGCGTGCCGGCGACATGGACGCGGACGTCCGAAGGTCGCCTGGCTAGCCTGCCGGCTGGGTAAGTAAGATTGAACTACCGTATTTCCGAACTTGGTAGGCCCGACCAGACGCTCTCGGCTCAGCAAGAGGAATTCGAAATGCGGCTCGAACGAGCCGTGTAAACCATTGGCTTATCACGAGAATAAATTCCGTACTTTTTAGCCAAAGTACAGAGCCCTGGAGAAACTTGGGGTTCGGAGAACGAAAAGCGCTCGGCAGCGGCGTCCGCGATACGGCTCGGGCGGTCAAAACACTGCCTAAACAGCGGGATCCTTGCGGCCTCTGATCGAGCGGAGAAATTGTTGGTAGAACAAGCTGGCGGAGAGAGCGGGATTCGAACCCGCGATACGGTTTCCCGTATACACACTTTCCAGGCGTGCGCCTTCAACCACTCGGCCACCTCTCCAGCACGCAACCGCCACCTCTTGAAGGCGGGCGCAGGCTTTTGCAAGCGCCTATCTGGACCCTCGGGTCGTTTTCCGCAAGTCTCTGGATATATTTGGTAATTGGCGACAGTCTGCCGTTTCGGTGCGGAAACCGAAGCGTCATATCCCCGCCGCAAGCAGGCCCGAGACTGCGTGACGGCCGAACCTTGCATCCGGGCCCAGCGACTGAACATGAGGCGGCTCCGCAATTGGCCGCCCCCACCGAGGAGCCGAGGATGAAGATGACTTGCACCCTGCTTCTGATCGCGACGTTCACCTCGGCCACGCTGTGCAGCATCGCCGAGGTCTCGGCACAGGCCTGCAAGCGCGACGGCAGCGTCGTCACCTGCGAGGACGGCCGTCAGGGAATCCTCGCCGACACCTCGATCGTCTGGACCGACGGCACGCGCTCGCATTCGGCGACGCCGCATCCGAGCGTCATCATCGGCAACAAATCGTCGATCCGCGTCGGACAGGGCGTGTTCGTCGGCTCCGGCAAAGGCTCGATGCCGCTCGACGATCCCAACGCACCGAACAAGACGCGCTGCGCGATCGTCGACGGCGTTTCGTATTGCTGACCGGTGGCGCCCGGATGCATCGCCCGTCGCGGCCAGCCATTATTTCTGGTTTCCAGAAAAATAGTTCTTGATTTGTTCCTGCGGCCGGGATTATCGTTTTCCCATCCCGCTCCGGCCAAAGAGGTGCGCCGGCTTGCGTCGACCGGCGCAGGAGCGGGATGCGACGGACCCGTCGCGTCTGCGGGCCTTTCGTGCGACGGCGCGCCGTGAGGTGCGCTGGCTGCAATGTAGTGAAAGGACCACGACCCGCAGACGGGGTGGGCGGCCCAAGGACCCAGCAATGCGGCGATGCCCAGCATTCAGTCAAGGCACCAGGCGTCGTGGTGCCGCTGGGAGTTGCAAGCCGGTCAAAACCGTCGCGTGCGGAACGCAGGCGTTTC
The DNA here is from genome assembly GCA_963774995.1 of uncultured Alphaproteobacteria bacterium. Taxonomy (GTDB): domain Bacteria; phylum Pseudomonadota; class Alphaproteobacteria; order Rhizobiales; family Xanthobacteraceae; genus P52-10. The sequence goes on along the minus strand of CAVZHJ010000017.1, from coordinate 54,460 downwards.
TGCGTCCGAGGCTGCTGTTTGCCGTGTGCTGTTCCAACAGCACACGGTGTCATGTGCCTGGAAAGCACATGATGCCACGTGGTCACCCACGTGGCGCCGCGGGCGCGGTGAAACGCCCTGTGTTCCGCACGCCCCTTCGGGGGAGATGAGGAAGACAAGACCAGAGAAGACCGGCATGCCCTGCGCCGGCTCGTTGCAGGGGCCGATTTCGCACGTCTGTAGCCGGCGCAGATTTTTGTTTGGCGCGAACCGGGCAAGCCCGGTGCGCGCTGCCGGACGAAACACGAAACACGGGGCGATGACGCGCGACTAAACCTCCAATCCTCACCTGAGGAGGCGCGAAGCGCCGTCTCGAAGGGTCGAGGCCGAGGCGCAAGCCGCGAGTTGTGCAAGCCGCGAAGTCACGGGCCTGCATCCTTCGAGACGCACGCAAGAGCGTGCTCTTCAGGAAGGGGGTTTGAGGTTGGAGTGTGCGCCGAAAGGTTTGAGGCGTGGGTGCCCGGCGTAGCTCGCGAGAAGCGAAACCGGGGGGCTGTTTGACAATTGAATCTCTTATTGCGAGCGCCGTCGCCTCGCGGGCGCGCCGCTTTGCGCTGCGCCGGAATGACGCCTAGTTCATCTGGCGCAGGCGGGCGTTGGCGGCGGCGAGTTGCAGCAGCGACCGGTGGTCGGCGACAGGCGTGGCGGCGCTGCGGGCCGGGGCGTCCTCGAGTGTGGACAGGAAATCCGCGAACCACTGGTGGATCGTGCGGGCGCGCAGCTTCGCCATCATGGCGGACCAGCGCTCGCGGCGCTCGAGGATCGACATCGACAGCGCGCCGGCGATCGCGCGGGCGACGGCATCGATGTCGTTCGGATTGACCAGCAGCGCGGCATCCAGCTCGTTCGCGGCGCCGGCGAATTTCGACAGCACCAGCACGCCCGGATCGTCGGGGTTTTGCGCGGCGACATATTCCTTCGCCACCAGGTTCATGCCGTCATGCAGCGGCGTCACGACGCCGACCTGCGCCGAGCGATAGAATCCCGACAGCACCTGCTGGCCATAGCCCTTGTTGAGATAGCGGATCGGCGTCCAGTCCGGCTCGCCGTGACGGCCGTTGACGTTGGTCACCAGCCCCGCAAGCTCGGCCTGCAGGCTGCTGTACGCCTCGATCGCGTCGCGCGACGGCGTCGCGATCTGCAACAGCGAGACCGCCCGCTTCAACGACGGGTTGCCCGTCAGCAACCGGTCGAACGCATTGATGCGGTTGACCAGCCCCTTCGAATAGTCGACGCGGTCGACGCCGATCGCGAGCTTCTCGCCGCGCAGCGAGAGCCGCAGGCGCGACACTTCCGGGTGCGTCGTGGCTTTCGCCGCCTGCGCGGCAAATCCTTCCACGTCGATGCCGATCGGGAAGGCGGCAAGCCGCGACACCCCGTGGCGCGAGGTGACGATGCCGTCCTCGACCGCAAGCTCAAGCTCCTCCCGCAGATAGTCGGCGAAGTGCTCGCAATCGCCTTCGGTCTGAAAGCCGATCACGTCGTACGCCAGCATCGCCTCGATCAGTTCGCGATGATGCGGCACGCCGACGGCGACCGAACTGGCCGGCCAGGGCGTGTGCAGGAAGAAGCCGATCGGCTGGGTGACGCCGAGCCGCCGGAGCTCTTCGGCCAGCGTCAGGAAATGATAATCCTGGATCCAGAAGGCCGTGTCGTCCTTGCGAAAGCGCAGCAGCGCCTGCGCCATGAACGCGTTGACCCGCCGATATGACCTGTAGTCGTCGTCGGACACGCGAATGAGATCGCTGCGCGAATGCAGCGCCGGCCAGAGCGCAGAATTGGCGTAACCTTCATAGAAGCCGCCATAGTCTGCTGCCGGCATATCGAGCAGCGCGAGCGCGCCGGCGCCGAGCGACTGCACTTCCATGTTCACCGGACCATACGCGCGCGGATTCAGCCGGCCGCTCGATCCAACCCAGATCGCGCCGGATTTTTCGATCACCGGAAGCAGCGCCGCTGCGAGCCCGCCTGTCATGGGCTCGTTCGCCTTCGCGCGCGCGACGCGGTTTGAGACGACGACGAGATTCACAGATACATCCCTGAAGACTGACCGGGAGATTAACTGCCATTCATCAACATGGTTCCTGTGCAGTTTTCTTGATCGAATTGAATCGGAAGTTTGTTGATGTGCAAGGAACCCGGTTCCACGGGTCGATTTCGCAACAGAAAACGACGGAATAAGAACATCAGCAGGAAATTCCCGCACGAAGCCCTGAAAAAGAACGCAAGCGCCCGTTATCGCCGCAGATTCACCTGATCCTTGAGCATGAGCGCCAGCCACTGGCGCACATCGTGCGGTGAATCGAAGTGTCCGGCAACACCTTGCGCCTTGCGCCCGACGGAATAGGCGATGCCGTCGATGTCGGGCATGATTCCGAACACCGACTCGTCGGTGACGTCATCGCCAAGGAATATCGGCCGGCGGCCGGCAAACGGCGGCAGTTGCATCAGTTCGCGGACCGCGGTCGCCTTCGAAAATCCTTCGTGCTTGATCTCGACGACAAACTTGCCGTTCAGCACCTCGATCGGCGCTTCGGGAAGATCGGCGCGAATTGCAGCGACGGAGTCGAAAATGTGGCGCTCCGCCTGCGGCGCGAGGCGATAGTGCAGCGCCACCGAGTAACCCTTGTCCTCGATCAGAATTCCGGGAGCGAAATTGCCGATTGCCGCGAACCGCTTTTTCAGATGCACGTCCATCGGACGCACCTTCGCTGCCTGCACCTCGCCGTCCGCGAGAGGCCGCATCTCCGCGCCGTGACCGCCGACGGCAGGCAGCCGCATGGGCTTCATGATCCGGTCGATGTCGACGATGGTGCGGCCGCTGACCAGCGCAAGCGCACCGGACGTCCGGCGCCACAGTTCCTGCAGATGCACGGGCAGATCGGGCGGAACGTGAATTCCGTCCGGCGTCGGCGCGAGATCGATCAGCGTGCCATCGATGTCGAACAGCAGCGCACACCTGTCGAGATGGGGAACGATCGCGCCCGGCACCGGCACAGCCCCCTTCTTTCCCGCTTCCAGCTGTTCGATTTCAGACGTGTCGGACATGCGTGCTCTACTCTACCGCGGCCAGCGGCCGCGCGACATGCTCGAGCGGCTGGCGTTCGCAGGCGATGCAAAGCCGCCACGCAAGAACCGCCGCGCCGATCATCAACGCCGCGCCGAACAGATATCCGCCGAACACGCTTGCGCGCGAGCCGGTATCGATCAGGACGCCGAACAGCGCAGGACCGGCGACGCCGCCGATGCCGGTGCCAACCCCATAGAACAGCGCGATTGCCAGCGCCCTGATTTCGATCGGGAAGGTTTCGCTCACGGTGAGATAGGCGGCGCTGGCCGCGGGCGATGCGAAGAAGAAGATGACCATCCAGGCGATCGTCTGGGTCTGCGCGCTGAGCAGGCCGATCGAAAACAGATATCCGCAGATCGCAAGCAGCGCGCCGGACAGGAAGTATGTCGCCGTGATCATCACCCGCCGCCCGAGCGTGTCAAAGAAGCGGCCAAGCAGCAAGGGTCCGAGAAAATTCCCCGCCGCGAACGGCAGCAGGTACCAGCCGATATGATCTGCAGCGATGCCATAGAAATCGGTGAGGATCAGCGCGTAGGTGAAGAAGATCGCATTGTAGAAGAACGCCTGCGCCGTCATCAGGCCAAGGCCCAGCACCGTCCGGCTTCGATAGGCATGGATCAGCGTGTGTGCGACTTCGGCGAGCGGCGTGTGCGTGCGCATCCGCAAGCGGATGGTCGGCGGCTTGCCGGCTGCAGCGTTCGGATGCACCGCCGCACCGCGCTCGATCTCGGCGACAATGGCGTGCGCGCGCTCGGGCTGGCCGTGGATCATCAGCCAGCGCGGGCTTTCCGGAATCCAGAACCGCATCAGGAAGACGATCAGACCGAGCAGCGCACCGGCAAAGAACGCAACGCGCCAGCCGAGTTCGGGATCGATCACTTCCGGGTTGAGCAGCACGATGCCAAGCACGGCGCCGATTGCCGCGCCGATCCAGAAGCTGCCGTTGATGACGAGGTCGGTCCAGCCGCGATAGCGTGCAGGCACCAGTTCCTGGATCGTGGAATTGATCGCGGTGTATTCGCCGCCGATGCCTGCACCGGTCAGGAAGCGGAACAGCGCAAAGCTCCAGAGATTCCATGAGAAGGCCGTCGCAGCCGTGGCGACGAGGTAGACGGCAAGGGTCACGAAGAAGAGTTTCTTGCGGCCGATCCGGTCGGTCAGCCAGCCGAAGAACAAGGCCCCGAGCACCGCGCCGGCAAGATAGGCGCTGGCGGCGATGCCGATATCCGCATTGCTGAAACGCAGCGTCGGGCTGTCCTTCAGCGCTCCCGACAACGAGCCGGCGAGCGTGACTTCGAGCCCATCGAGGATCCAGGTGATGCCGAGGGCCGCGACGACCAGGGTGTGAAACCTGCCCCAGCCGAGCCGGTCGAGACGCGCCGGAATGTCGGTTTCGACAGTGCGACCGCCGAACTCCGCGCCTGACACGGCTGCGGTCGACATCCCCTCGACGCTGCCCTGCTTCGATCGAAGCGATCATTCGGTCCTCAATAGACATCGAGGCCGCAGACGATCTCAATCAAGGATGCCGCAACCGCCCAAAGCGCGCGCGCTTTCGCGCAAAAGCCGATAAGTCCCGAAACGAGCCGTTTCGGGGCCTTATCGAGGCAAAGGGTACATCCGCCTTTGCCCTGAACTAACGCTGAGGGTGGGAACTGGTTCCCGTTACGGGGCATGATCCCGAAAAATGGGCACCGGCTTTCGGATCAGATCATGCCCGACAGATGGATCCGGGCGCGGCCCCGTCAGGCCGCGCGCACATTCGCCATGAAGCGGTCGAGCTCCTGACGCAGGCGCGCGCTTTCGGTCGACAGCGTCTGGGCCGAGTTGAGAACGTCGCCCGAAGCGACGCCGGTCTCGGTCGCGCCGCGGTTCACCTCGACGATATTGCTCGCGACGTCCTGCGTGCTGGCGGCAACGCTCTGGACATTGCGCGCGATCTCCTGCGTGGCGGAGCTCTGCTGCTCGACGGAGGCAGCGATGCGCGACGCAATCTGCGAGACGCGGCCGATGGTTTCGCCGATTCCCTTGATGGCAACCACCAACTCCTGGGTGGCCTGCTGCATGCCGAGGATATGCGACGAGATTTCGTCGGTGGCCTTTGCGGTCTGGCTCGCGAGCGACTTCACTTCGGAGGCGACCACGGCGAAGCCGCGACCGGCTTCGCCCGCGCGCGCCGCCTCGATCGTGGCGTTGAGCGCGAGCAGGTTGGTCTGCTCGGCAATTGCGTTGATCAGCTTGACCACGTCGCCGATCTGCTGCGCGGCCTTCGACAGCTTGCCGATGCGGGTGTCGGTTTCCTGCGCCTGCGTCACGGCGCCCTCGGCGATGCGGCTCGAACTCGCGCACCTGGCGGCCGATTTCCTCGACCGAGGTCGAGAGCTCTTCCGTGGCGCTCGCCACCGACTGCACGTTGGAGGAGGCTTCTTCCGACGCGCCGGCGACCGTCGCGGACAGGTTCTGGGTCGTCTCGGCCGTGCGCGTCAATGTGCCGGCGGCGGATTCAAGCTGGGTCGCCGACGTTGAGACATTGCCGACGATGACGCCGACGGCGCTCTCAAAGTCATCCGCGAAGCGAATCAGTTCGGCACGGCGCGCGCTGGCCGTCACCTGATTCTTCTCATCCTGTTCGGCGGCATCGCGCTCGGCCTTGGCGATCGCCTGCATCTTGAACTCCTCGACCGCGCTCGCCATCTGGCCGATCTCGTCCTTGCGGCCGAGACCCGGCAGCACAGCATCGAAATTGCCCGACGCGAGTTCGCGCATCGATTTGCACAGGGCGACGATCGGTCCTGAAATCCCGCTGCCGATCAGCAGCGCCAGGATCGCGCCCATGATGGTGACGCACGATCGTCAGCATCAGCACGAACTGCTGCGTGCTGCTGAGAAGCGATTCGGTCTCACCCTGAATGCGGCGCTCGTCCGCGGTCGCACTGATCTTGATCGTTTCCGCGTCCTTGGCGATCGCGTCGGTCACCGACGACATATCCTTGACCAGGCCCTCGATCTTCTTCGCATTGTCGACGATCGCGGCGAATGCCTTGCGGTAGCTCGCAAGCTGATCGGTAATCCCCGTGATCTTCTTCTTGATCGCCGCGTCGTCCGTGTGCAGCGAGGTCAGTGTCGTATCGATCATCTTCAGCCGGCTGTCGGCGCCGTTGGCCGTCAGGTTGTCGGAACGCGTCACGAACATGTTGACGTTCGCGGCCGCGGCCACGAACTGCGTGCCGGCTTCCTTTGCGCCATTCTGCAGGCTCGCCAGATCGGCAAGCGTGGCGGTGTCGGCAAGATCTTCGAGCTTCTGGCGCAGCATGCTGCCGCCGCGCTGCAAGTCGTTGGCTGCGTGCCTGAAGTTATCCCGCTTGAGATCGAGGACCTGGCTGAACACCTTGGTGAATTTCTCGAACTTCTGCGACAGCGCTGTAATCGCCTCGCGCCGCGTGGGGTCCTTCATGTCGCGCGCTGCCTTTTCGATGGCGTCGCGCAGGTCGCCTTCCGCGGCCATCGCATTGGTCGCGTCGCTCTCGTCTCCGGTCACGATGTAGTAGCGCGCAGCCTGTTGATAGGCCGTCACCTCGCGATCGATCGTCCGGGCCATCATGCCTTCGGAAACGCTTGTCCGGTACGAGGAGAAGCCCGACGCCACCTTGTCGTAGCCAAAATAGGCGACTGCCACGCTCGCCGCCGACAGGACCAGCACCAGCGCAAAGCCGGTCGTGATCTTGGTTCTGATCGAGAGGTTGGCCAGCAGCTTGAACTGGGGGAGCCCGATGCGTTTGAAGGAAGACATTCTGTGGTCCTGTTTCATTTGCGTTCGTCGCGCAGCATCGTCCAGCGATGCCCTGGCTCCGCGCACCAACGACCGGGACACCCGTTTTGCGATCGAGATAGGGGTGAGACGACCTGCGCGCGAATGCTTAAAATTAGGACAAAATCGATAATGGGCCGTAAACCGTTACCTTCCGGAGCGTATTTCCTGCCACGGCCGACCTTCGCCGACCCTGGCCGATCTTGCCGCCGGCCGCGGCTTGATTGTCGGCCATTGAACGACCTGACGGGTCCGCGCGGACGGCGCCCACGTCTTATGTTGCAGAAGCACATTTAGTTGAAGCTTGTACCGTTGACATGCGCGGCAGTCTCCAGCGCGAGGCTGTCCCATCGTTCAATGGCCGACCGAGACGGTTGCCGTCCGACCGATCGGACACTTGAATCGCCAGCATTTTCAAAAACATGCTGGAGATTGGCGCAACGCGGCGGATCATCGTCTGCGGCTTCACGCCGAAGCCAACCCGCCTGAGTTCGTCCGCACGACTCGAACCGATGGTGCGGCAGCGAACGCAACGCCCAAATCGAGGCTCCGCCAAAATTCCAATTGAAATGCAGCCGCCCGCGAGGCCTACTTGGAACAACAATAAATCTAAAAGTCCAAAAATGTTGGGGAGGAGTTCTGTATGCCCGCAGTCAAACTGACGGTGAACGGCAAGCTGGTTTCCGGCGATGTCGAGGACCGGACCCTGCTCGTTCAATTCCTGCGCGATCATCTCGGCCTGACCGGCACCCATGTCGGCTGCGACACCAGCCAGTGCGGCGCCTGCGTCGTGCATATCGACGGGCGCGCGGTGAAATCCTGCACCGTCCTGGTCGGCCAGGCGGCGGGCGCCAACATCACCACCATCGAAGGCATCGCCAAGGGCGACGAACTGCACCCGATGCAGGCCGCGTTCCGCGACAATCACGGCCTGCAATGCGGCTTCTGCACGCCGGGCATGATCATGTCGGCCATCGACATCGTGCAAAGGCACGGCGGATCGCTGGACGAAGCGACCGTGCGCCAGGAGCTCGAAGGCAACATCTGCCGCTGCACCGGCTACCACAACATCGTCAAATCGGTGCTCGACGCGGCCGGCCGCATGAAGGTTTCGCAGGCGGCCGAATAGGCCGCGGCGTTCTCAGGCTTCGCTCATCCCGCAATACGTCCGCTTCCCCGCGCCGAACCCGGCGCGTCCGAGCGGCTCCGAAGGAGGCAAGATCATGGGCTTGGAAGGCATTGGCGCCAGCGTTGTGCGCAAGGAAGACAAGCGATTCATCACCGGCAAGGGCCGCTACACCGACGATATCCGTCTGCACAACATGACTCACGCGCATTTCGTGCGCAGTCCGCACGCGCACGCGAAGATCAAGAGCATCGACTCGTCCGAGGCGATGAAGATGCCGGGCGTCGTTGCCGTTCTCGCCGGCAAGGAACTGGTCGAAGACAAGGTTGGCAACCTGATCTGCGGCTGGATGGTTCACTCCAAGGACGGCACGCCGATGAAGATGGGCGCGTTTCCGGCGATGGCGCCGGAGATCGTACGCTTTGTCGGACAGGCCGTCGCGGTGGTGATCGCCGACAGCAAGAACCTCGCCCGCGACGCGGCCGAGAAGGTCAACGTCACGTACGAGGAACTGCCGGCCGTGGCCGACATTCGCGCTGCGATCGCGCCGGGTGCGCCGCAACTGCACCCGGAAGCTGCCGGCAACATGGTCTATGACTGGGCGATCGGCGACGAAGCGGCTATCAACGCCGCGTTCTCGAAGGCGGCCAATGTCGTCTCGATCGAGCTGACCAACAACCGCCTGGTGCCGAACGCGATGGAGCCGCGCTCGGCGATCGCCGACTATGAGGCCGCCGAGGAGCACTACACGCTCTACACCACCTCGCAGAATCCGCATGTGGCGCGCCTGGTGCTGTCGGCGTTCTACAACATCGCGCCCGAACACAAGCTGCGCGTGATCGCGCCGGACGTCGGCGGCGGCTTCGGATCGAAGATCTTCATCTATCCGGAAGAAATGGTGGCGCTGTGGGCGTCGAAGAAGGTCAACCGCCCGGTGAAATGGACCGGAGACCGCAGCGAGGCGTTCCTCACCGACGCACACGGCCGCGACCACCTGTCGAAAGCCGAAATGGCCTTCGACAAGGACAACAAGATCGTCGGCCTCAGGGTGAAGACGCACGCCAATTTCGGCGCCTACATGTCGCTGTTTTCGTCGTCGGTGCCGACCTATCTCTACGCGACGCTGTTGTCCGGCCAGTACAACATCCAGAACATCTATTGCGAAGTGGTCGGCGTCTACACCAACACCACGCCGGTCGATGCCTATCGCGGCGCGGGCCGACCCGAGGCGAGTTTCCTGATCGAACGGCTGATGGAAACCGCGGCGCGGAAGCTCAAGGTCGATCCGGCCGAGTTGCGACGGAAGAACTTCATCACAACGCTTCCCGCATCAGACGCCGGTGATCATGGCCTATGACGCGGGCGACTTTAACGCCTCGCTCGATTCGGCCCTGAAGGCGATCGATTATGCCGGCTTCGCCGCACGCAAGGACAAGGCGAAGAAGGAAGGCAAGCTGCGTGGCATTGGCTTCTCCTGCTACATCGAGGCCTGCGGCATCGCGCCCTCGAAAGCTGTCGGCAGTCTCGGCGCCGGCGTGGGCTTATGGGAATCCGCCGAGGTCCGCGTCAATCCCGTCGGCACCATCGAGGTTCTCACCGGCTCGCACAGCCACGGCCAGGGCCACGAGACGACTTTCGCACAAGTGGTTGCGGACCGTCTCGGCATTCCGATCAGCCAGGTATCGATCGTGCACGGCGACACCGACAAGGTGCAGTTCGGCATGGGCACCTACGGCTCGCGTTCGGCCGCGGTCGGCATCTCGGCAATCGTGAAAGCGCTTGAGAAGGTGGAAGCGAAGGCGAAGAAGATCGTCTCGCATCACCTCGAGGCATCGGAAAGCGACATCGTCATCGAGGACGGCAACTTCAAGGTCGCCGGCACCGACAAGTCGATGGCGCTGGCGAATGTCGCGCTCGCCGCCTACACGGCGCACAATCTGCCGCCGGGCATGGAGCCCGGCCTGAAGGAAGGCGCGTTCTACGATCCGACCAACTTCACCTTCCCCGCGGGCGCCTACATCTGCGAGGTCGAAGTCGATGCCGGCACCGGCAAGACCTCGTTCGTGAACTTCGTCGCCGCGGACGATTTCGGACGGCTGATCAACCCGATGATCGTCGAGGGACAGGTGCATGGCGGTCTCGCCCAGGGCATCGGCCAGGCGATCCTCGAAGGCACGGTCTATGACAAGAGCGGTCAGTTGATCACCGCGTCGTTCATGGACTACTCCATGCCGCGCGCGGACGACCTGCCGTCGTTCAAGCTCTCGCACACAACGACGCTTTGCCCGGGCAATCCGCTCGGCGTGAAGGGCTGCGGCGAGGCCGGCGCGATTGGCGCCGCAGCGGCGGTGATCAACGCGATCACCGACGCCATCGGTCATGAGAGGCTCGAGATGCCCGCGACGCCGGATCGCGTCTGGGCGGCGATCCACGGTTGAGGGGAAAGAACCATGTATTCGACCACCTATCATCGCCCCTCGAGTGTCGAGGAAGCTGTTGCCCTGTTCGCCAAGGGCTCGGACGCAAAATATCTCGCCGGCGGCCACACGCTGCTGCCGGTGATGAAGCAGCGGCTGGCATCGCCGTCGGACGTGATTGATCTCGCGAAAATTCCGGCGCTCGTCGGCATCGACGTGACCGCAGACACCGTGACGATCAAGGCGGCGACGACCTATTACGACATCGCGAAGAACGCGCAGGTGCAGAAGGCGCTCCCCGCGCTGGCGCATCTGACGTCGGTGATCGGCGATCCGGCGGTGCGCTATCGCGGCACCATCGGCGGCTCGATCGCCAACAACGACCCGGCGGCGGACTTGCCCGCGGCCGTGCTCGCGCTCGGCGCAACCGTGAAGACCAACAAGCGCACGATCGCAGCCGACGACTTCTTCAAGGGGCTGTTCTCGACCGCGCTTGAAGACGGCGAGATCATCACCGCGGTCTCGTTCCCGGTTCCGGCGAAGGGGGCTTACGAAAAATTCCGGCATCCCGCCTCGCGCTTTGCCCTCACGGGTGTGTTCGTCGCCAAGGCCAGGTCGGGCGACGTCCGCGTTGCAGCCACCGGCGCATCGCAGAATGGCGTAATGCGGGTCGCCGCAATCGAGCAGGCCCTGAAGGCGAACTGGTCGGCGTCAGCGCTGGACAGCGTGAAAATTTCGGCGGACGGCCTGATGGCGGACATTCACGGCTCCGCCGCCTATCGCGCCAACCTGATCAAGGTGATGGCACAGCGCGCGGTGGCTGCGGCAGGGTGATCCGAGCCGTCGCTTCGTCCTGAAAACACAAGGCTGCCGGTCGCCCCGGCAGCCTTGATCGTTTCGGGGCTGATGGCATTATCCTGCCAAGCCAGCAAAACAGGGAGAGAACCGTGTCCTTCACCGAAGTGGACTACAAGACCACCGGCCACATCGCCATCGTCACCCTCAATCGTCCGGAAAGCCTGAACGCCTGGACGTCTGTGATGGGCAACGAAGTGCGCCAGGCGATGCGCAAGGCGACCGACGATGCGAACGTGCGGGTGATCGTGCTGACCGGCGCCGGCCGTGGCTTCTGTGCGGGCGCGGACATGAAGCGGCTGTCGAATATTTCCAGCGCGGGCCGGATCGAGGAGAAGGCGCCTGCGCCGTTCGACCCGAACTCGCGCAAGGATTTCCAGCGTGCGAACACCTATTTTCCGGCGGTGCCGAAGCCGATCATCGCCGCCATCAACGGCCCCTGCGCCGGCCTCGGCCTCTGCTACGCGCTGTTCTGCGACATGCGTTTCGCATCACGTGATGCATCGTTCACGACTGCCTTCGCGCGCCGCGGCCTGATCGCCGAACACGGCATGAGCTGGACCCTGCCCCGTCTGGTGGGGCACGCCGCGGCGGCCGACCTGATGCTGTCGGCCCGCAAGTTCATGGCGCCGGAGGCGCTGGAACTCGGCATGATCAACCGCGTCTATGCGCCGGATGAGCTGATGCCCGCCACGCTGGCTTACGCGAAGGAACTGGCCGAAATGTCCTCACCGCGTTCGCTCGGCGTGATCAAGCGGCAGCTCTGGGCGACACAGATGCAGTCGCTCAACGAGTTGATGGACCTCGCCGATCACGAGATGGGCCTGAGCCTCGCCAGCGAAGACTTCAAGGAAGGCGTGAAGCACTTCGTGGAGAAGCGCGCACCGGCGTTTACCGGAAGGTGACGGCGCTCCATGCGCCGTCATTCCGGGCTCGCGCGCGTTGCGCGCGCCCGGAATGACTACAGCCCAAGCATCTGCTTGGCGATGATCTCGTGCTGGATCTCCGATGTGCCGCCGAAGATGGTGTGGGCGCGGCCGTCGAGGTGTGACGGCAGGATCACGAGTTCTTCCTCCGGCAGCACCGCCGGCTCGTTCAGGCCGTACAGCGGCCGGCGCGGCTCCCAGACCAGCGCGTTGTAGCCGATCGCATCGACGCCAAGGCGGGTGATCGCCTGAAACACTTCCGTGCCGCGCAGCTTCAGCACCGATGAGATCGGTCCGGGATTGCGGCCGGCCTGCACGTCCGACAGCAGTTTCAGTTCGATGATCTCGATGGCGTCGATGTCGATCTCGATCTCCGAGATGCGCGTGGCGAGACCCTCGTCGCCGGCGACCCCGCCCGCGCCCTCGCGCGCGATCAGTTCGCGCAGTTCCTTCATCTGGCGGCGCAGTCCGGTCGCCCGAAAGCCGGCGCCGCGCTCGAACTCGAGCAGATACTTTGCGTAGGTCCAGCCCTTGTTCTCCTCGCCAACCCTGTTCTCGACCGGCACCCGCACGTCGTCGAAGAACACCTGATTGACCTCGTGGTCGCCGCCGATGGTGAGGATCGGCCGCGTCGAAATACCCGGCGTCTTCATGTCGATCAGAAGGAAGCTGATGCCTTCCTGCCGCTTCGGCGTGTCGGAGGTGCGTACCAGCGCGAACATGCGGTCGGCAAAGTGCGCGTGCGTGGTCCAGATCTTCGTGCCGTTGACCACATAATGGTCGCCGTCGCGCACGGCGCGGGTTTTCAGCGACGCGAGATCGGAGCCGGAGCCGGGTTCGGAATAGCCCTGGCACCAGTAATCTTCGCCCGACAGAATACGCGGCAGATAGTGGTCCTTCTGCACCTGCGATCCGAACTTGATGATCACCGGTCCGACCATGTGGATACCGAACGGCAGGAGCCGGGGCGCGCCGGCGCGGCTGAGTTCGCTCTCGAAGATGTAACGCTGCGCCGGCGTCCAGCCGGCGCCGCCGTATTCCTTCGGCCAATAGGGCGCGACCCAACCTCGCTTATAGAGCGCAGCGTGCCAGCTTTCGAACACCGGCTTTTCCGGAATTGCCGACGGCGAGAGGCGCTGGCCGCGCCTGGCGTCCTCCGTCAGATTCCTTTCGATGAAATCGCGCACCTCGTCGCGGAAGGCGAGTTCGTCTTTTGAAAACGACAAATCCATGTTCGCCTCTCTTTTATTTGTTTGGCATGATCCGGTCCGAAAACCGGTGTCCACTTTTCGGGATCATGCCCTAGCTGCCTGCTGCCGCGACAGCCGCGTGTGCCGCTGCAGATGGAATTCCGGTGAACCGAAGATGACGTCGATCGCCATCAAGCGCTTGAAATAGGCGCCGACGTTCAATTCCTCGGTGACGCCCATGCCGCCATGCAGCTGGACCGCCTGCTCGGCGACGAACCGCCCTGCCCGGCCGACCTTCACCTTGGCGCTGGAGGCGGCGCGCGCCCGCATCACGGGATCTGCGTCGACGGCAAGGATCGCGTTGAGCGCGCTCGCCCGCGCCTCCTCGATCCGCACGGCCATCGCCGCCATGCGATGCCGCAGCACCTGATTGTCCGCCAGCGGCTTGCCGAACTGAACGCGCTGTTTGGTATAGGCGATCGTCGTCTCGAGCAGCACCTGCATGCAGCCGACGGCTTCCGAGGCCATCGCCGCGATGGCGTTGTCGGCCACCTTCTCGATCGCCGGCAGCGCATCCTTGTTACCGCCGAGCAACGCATCCGCTGAGACGGCAACATCGTTGAACACGATGTTGCTCGCGCGCGCCCCGTCCAGCGTTTGATACATGGTCGCTCCTACGCCTGCGGATTTGGCCGGTACGACAAACACGCCGATGCCGGATCGATCCCGCTGACTGCCGGAGATGCGTGCTGCGACCAGCAGCGTGTCCGCCCACGGCGCGCCGAGCACGACATCCTTGCGCCCTTCGATACGCCAGTCATCGCCGGCGCGCACCGCCATGGTTGCAACGTCTTCGAGCGCGAAGCGCGCTTGCGGCTCGGCGTGCGCAAATGCGAGCAGCGACTTGCCCTCGACAATCGGCGGCAGAAGCTCTGATTTCTGGCCGGGCGAACCAAGTTCCGCGATCAATTGCGATGAAATCACCGCCGTCGCCAGATACGGCTCGACCACCAGCGCACGGCCCAGCGCCTCCATGACGAGGCCGATTTCGACTGCGCCAGTACCTAACCCGCCAAACTCTTCCGGAACGGACAGCCCGAGCCAGCCGAGATCGGCAAACTCGCGCCAGATGTCGCGGCTGAAACCCTCAGTCGAATGCACGATGGCGCGGCGCGCCTCGAATGCATAGCGGCCGGCGATGAACCGGCCTGCCGCGTCGCCCAACAGCCGCTGTTCGTCGGAAAGCGAGAGATCCATTGTTCCTCCCATCGCAGCCTTCTGCAGCTGCCGTTGAACTTACTTTATACGCAACCAAACTTGCCACGCCAGAGGCCGGTCGCGAGCCCTGCATTTTCGGGAGCGGCGATCCCTCGCACATGCATGATGCGGTCAGCGCTGTTGCAAACGCGGCCGGAATTTCGCAAAGATCGCCCGGCAAAAGTAAAAAGGGAGTGACGCCGATGCTGGGAGTTGTCGCAACGATCAAGGTCAAGGACGGCCAGGGCCCGGAGTTCGAGAAGGTCGCAACCGAACTCGTCAAGAAGGTCAATGAAAACGAAAAGGGCTGCCTGCTTTATCAGCTCTATCATGGCGAAGAGCCGAACACGTACGTGTTCCTGGAGCGCTACGCCGATCAGGCCGCCGTCGAGACGCATCGCGGCACCGAGTATTTCAAGACGCTTGGCCGGGCGATGGGCGCGTTCATGGACGGCAAGCCGGACGTGAAGCGGTTCAAGCAGGTCGGGGCGTAATTTTTTTCTGTCATTCCGGGACGTCGCGAAGCGACGAACCCGGAATCCGGCCAAGTTACCGGGACGGAGTATGTCGCTGGATTCCGGGTTCGCGCTTTCAGCGCGCCCCGGAATGACAGCGTTCAATACTTACACCGGCGCAAACGTGATCGCTCCCGCCGCATCCACCTCGCGCGTCAGCTTGCCAATCGCGGCCAGCATGTTGAGATGCGCGAGCGCCTCGCCGAAGGCCTGTCGCGGACTCTCGTGCAGCACGCGCGGGAAGACCTCCTGCACGATGGCGAACGCCGTGGTTGGTCCGGTCACGATCGAACTCATTTCCTCGAGCCGCGCCATGTGATGGTCGCGCAGCTGCCGCAGCCGTGCATGCAGATTGCGGAACGGCAGGCCGTGCGAGGGCAGCACCAGCGTGTCGGCCGGCAGGACTTCGAACCGCGCCAGTGAATCCAGATAGTCCTTCATCGGATTGGCGTCGGGTCGCGCCGCGGGAACGATCACTGACGGCGTGATATGCGACAGAACCTGATCGCCGGCGATCAGGATCTTGTCCTTCTCGCAATAGAATGAGGCATGCTCGGGCGAATGCCCGCCTGCGGTGATCACACGCCACTCGCGCTGACCCATCTGGATCACATCGCCGTCCTTAATCACCGCAAATTCGAGCGGCGGACGAAAGCCCAGAAATTTCGACGGACGCTGCGACGCGACGACCGCTGCCACGTCGTCGTCGGAGGCGCCGTTGCGTTTCATGAAGGACTTGACGTGATCGCTCAGCCCTTCCTCGCGTTCGTGCCATGTCAGCCATCCGCTCAGCCATTCGGCCATGGGCATCCGGACCGCGCACTTCGATTCCTTGATAAGGTAGCTGGCATAGCCCGCATGATCGATGTGATAATGCGTCAGCGTCAGGTTCTGCAGCGGCCGGCTGCGTAATATGCCGCGCCACAGCTTGTCCCAGATCTCGAAGATATCGTCGGTGTTCATACCGCAGTCGATCAGCGTCCAGCCGGGCCCGTTGTCGAGCAGCCAGCAATTGACGTGATTGAGCCGCAACGGCACCGGCAGCCGCACCCAGAACAGTCCGGGCAGAACGTCGGTCAGTTCGCCGTACTGCGGCGGACGCGGCACGGTGAATTTCAGGTCTTCGTCGTCGGACATGTGCGCCCCAGGCAAAGTCTGTTGTTGAATTCAGCGTAGCGCCACCGAGCCCCCTCGCCCCGCTTGCGGGGAGAGGATCGGGGTGCGGGGGTAGGTGCCTGTCCGCGAGTTCATTGATGCGATCGACGCCGTGCCATGCCCCTCACCCGCCCGGCTTCGCCGGCCGACCTCTCCCCGTGCTGCGGGAAGAGGTAAAATCACGGCAGCTCCAGCACCCGCTTGGAGATGATGTTGCGCTGGATGTCGTTGGTGCCGGACGCAATCATCGAACCGAAATGGTGGAAGAACGAGCCTGTCACATTAACGGCGTCGCCCTCGATATCCTCGTAGCCGAGATTGGCGCCGGTGTTGCCGGCGGTTTCCATCAACAGCTCGCTCGCATGCTGGGTTGCGGAGGCAACGATGATCTTCAGCTGCGACAGCTCTGGTCCCGGATTGTCGCCGAGACTCATGAGGTCGGCGAAGCGCTGGTAGGCCGAAGAAAGATCGGCGATATCAAGGTGGACCTTCACATACTTCGCCTGGAATTCGGCGTCGTCCCAGACGCCGGTCGTCTTCGCGACCTTCTCGACCGCCATCAGGGCTGCGCGCGCCGGACGTGGACTACCGGAATTGAGCCGCTCGAAGCCGAGCAGGCTCTTCGCCACGGTCCATCCCTTGTTGATTTCGCCGACCACGTTTTCCTTCGGAATGCGCACGTTCTCGAAGTACTCCTGCGCGAACTCCTCGTGCCCGGCGATGTTCATGATCGGCCGCACCGTCAGGCCCGGCGTGCTCATGTCTAGTACAAAGAAGGTGATGCCCTCCTGCTTCTTCGCGTCCCTGTCGGTGCGCGCGAGCAGGAACATGTGGTCGGCCGACGGCGCCGACGACGTCCAGATTTTCGAGCCGTTGATGACGTAGTGATCGCCATCGAGCACCGCCGTGGTTTGCAGGCTCGCGAGATCCGAACCGGCATTCGGTTCGGAATAGCCCTGACACCAGATGTCCTCGTTGGCGACGATGCGCGGCAGATACTGCTGCTTCTGCGCGTCCGTCCCCCAGCGCATCAGCATCGGGCCGAACATGACGATGCCCATGTCCGGGTCACGCATCACGCCGACGCGCTCGCGCTCCTCGATGTAGATGATCTGCTTGGCAGGCGAGAGGCCCATGCCGCCCCACCTCGTCGGCCAGGCTGGCGCGATCCAGCCCTTGCGCGAGATTTTCTGCATCCATGGCGCCATCTCCTTGCCGCTGCCACGGCGACCCATGTGGCGCATGTTGTGCGGATAGTTCTTGTCGAACCACGCGAACACGCCGGCGCGGAATTCCTCGTCGCTGAACGAATTCCAGTCGACCTCGGCCTTGTCGTCCTGCAGGAACACCGCCGAGAACGGTACGCTTTCGCGCTTCTCCGTCTGCCCGCCGGCTGTCTGCAGGAGTTTGCCGTAGCGGCGGCGATGCTCGGACGGATTGCCGAGCCATGCATTCAGCGTCATCGCGCGGCGCAAATAGAGCCCGACATCGTATTCATCGGTAAAGCCGATCGCGCCGTGCAGCTTGATCGTCTCGCGGCCGATCATGTGCGCGGCATCGCCCAACCGCGATTTCGCGCGGCTGGCCACCATGCTGAGCTGATCGGCGCTCGCGTTCGGATTGTCGAGGGTGCGCACCGCGTCAGCGAGCGCCACCATCGACAGCTCTTTCTGGATCCAGAGATCGACCGAGCGATGCTGCAGCGCCTGGTAGCTGCCGATCGGCTTGCCGAACTGCACGCGCGTGCGCATGTAGCCGAGCGTAATCTCCAGCGCCTGCTGCATGATGCCGAAGAATTCGGCGCAGGTCATGATGGTCGCGGCATCCGCCGCGCGGCGGAGTGCTGCTTCGGCCTTCGCGCCCCTGGCGACAAGACTTGCAGCACCCGCCTTCACGTCCTTGAAGGTCAGCGTTCCGGAGAACGTGCCGTCCGCGCGGAGCGTATCCTTGATCGACATCCCGGCTGCGTTCGCGGGCATATGATAGAGCGCGAGGCCATCGGCGCCCTGTGCTGCGACGATGAAGTCGCTCGCGCTGATCGCCGGATAGACGTTGTGGGCGACGCCGTTCAGAACGGCATCCGTGCCCGCGGCCTTCGCCGTGACGCCGATCTGGTCAGCAAACCGCCCGGAGATTGCTGCGCCGACGATGCCTTCGCCGGATACCATCTTCGCAAGCAGCGTCCGTTTCAGGGCCGTGTTGTCGCTCGCCATCAGCAGGCTCGCCGACAGCACCGACGAGGCCACCACGGGCTCGGGCGTCAGCGTTTTTGCCAGTTCCTCGACGACCACGGCCATCGCATCAAAGCCGAGGGCCTGCCCGCCAAAGTCTTCCGGAATGATGATACCGAGCCAACCCTGCTCGGCCATCTGTTTCCAGACGGCGGCATCCATGCCCGGGCGCGTCGTGCGCAGCGCGCGTGAGCGCTCAATGCCGCCGCGCTTTGCAAAGGTCGCCGCCGCATCGCGGAGCAGACGCAGCAGTTCACCATCGTCGGATTGATGTTCATCGTGTGCGACTGCGACGGACATGGCGGTCCTCCCTTGGCGATCAATGCGTTGCGGGCATTCGACCTCTCCAGGTTTGCGAGGCCGCCCGCCGTTGCTTTCTACTTAGCTTGATATACCGTTGTGACGAAAGTCGCATGCAGCATGATGGCACTGAAAATGTGCAATTGTGCAATGCATGAAAACCACAGCAAAACAACCAAGAAGAAAATCAGGGGACCATCGATGTCGGTTGCAACCGCGCGAAACGAACAGGCCGAGAGCGACAACGAGTTGCATCGGCTGTTGCGGGAACTGGCTGCCACCTTCGCCAGACGCGGCGGCCTGGCGCGCATTCGCGCGCTGCGGACCACGAAACCCGGCCTGGACCGCGCCATGTGGGCGCAGATGGCCGGGCAAGGCTGGCTTGGGATTCTCGTTCCGGAAGCCTTTGGCGGACAGGGCCTGGGCTTCGGTGAGATGGCGGTGGTCGCCGAGGAACTCGCGCGCACGCTCAGTCCCGAGCCGCTGGTTGGCTCCTCGGTACTGGCGGCGAGCCTGCTGATCGCCAGCGACAATGAGACGCTGAAGAAAGCGCTGCTTGCGAAATTGGGCCTCGGCGAATGCATCGTCGGCGTTGCTCTCGCCGGCCGATTTGACGGCCTCGATCTGGGTGCAGCGGGCGTCACGGCCGGACGATCCGGCCCCGATGTTCTGCTGCAAGGAACGGTGCATCATGTCTACCCGGCGCTGTGCGCCGATACCTTCATCATTGCCGCGCGCGGCAGCGACGGTCTCGCGCTCTATCGCGTTGCGGCGAACGCGAGCGGTCTCTCCATCACGGACGAACTGCGTGCCGACGGTACTTTTGCCGGCAACCTGGCGCTGAATGATGTGAGGGTCGGCGCTGACGATCTCCTCGCCAGCGGCGATCAAGCCGAAGCGGCGCTTCGGCACGCTACAGATGCCGCCACCATCGTCACCTGCGCCGAACTGTTCGGCTGCATGGATCAGGCGCTCGACATCACCCTGAACTATCTGAAGACGCGCGTGCAGTTCGGCAAGCCGATCGGCAGCTTTCAGGCGCTGCAGGTGCGCTGTGTCGAGCTTCACATCCAGAAGGAACTTGCGCTCGGCGCACTCAACGACGCGCTTCGCACGCTCGACGATCCGAAGGCGAGCGCCGATCAGGTCAGCATGGCGGCAAGCCGCGCGAAATCCCGCTGCGGCGATGTCGCCCATCAGATCGGCCGCGAGGCTGTCAAGTTGCACGGCGCGATCGGCTTCACCGACGAGTACGATGTCGGGCTCTATCTGCGCCGGGTGATGACGCTGAATGCCTGGCTCGGCAATCCGTCCGAGCATCGCCGCCGCTTCGTCAGCCTGCTGAAGACCACCGGCGGATTGCGCATCCGCGACAAGGACAAGGAGAGCGTGCCGTTCTCCGCCGTGTTCCTGTCCGACAAAAAAGAGAACGTGGACTGGAACTCGTTCAGCGACAGGGAATTCCGCGCCGGCATCCGCGCCTACTTCGAACAGAACTTTCCTGCGCAGCTGAAGAATTTGCAACGGCGCGTGACGCCGGCCGAAATGAAGGACTGGTTTGCGGCGCTCGCGCGCAAGGGCTGGACCGCGCCCGCCTGGCCGGTGACGTACGGCGGCATGGAACTCGCCCCGGCAAAGCAGCTCATCTACATCGAGGAACGCGAGAGCGCCGGCGTGCCGCGCACATCCGATCATGGCGTTGCCATGCTTGCACCGCTGTTGATGCAGTTCGGCACCGAGGCGCAGCGGCAAAAATATCTGCCGCGCATCCTCACCAACGAGGACGTGTGGTGCCAGGGCTATTCGGAGCCGAACGCCGGCTCCGATCTTGCCAGCCTGCAGACGGAGGCTGTGCTCGACGGCGACCACTACGTCATCAACGGCTCGAAAATCTGGACCTCCGGCGCGGACCTTGCCAACAAGATGTTCCTCCTGGTGCGCACCGCGCGGGGCCAGAAAAAGCAGGAAGGCATCAGCTTCCTTCTGATCGACGACATGAAAACGCCGGGCCTGACGGTGCGGCCGCTGGAGATGATCAACGGCGTTACCGAGCTGTGCCAAGAGTATTTCGAGAACGTCCGCGTACCGAAGGAAAACATCGTCGGCGAAGTCAACAAGGGCTGGACGATCGCCAAGAGCCTGCTCGGCTTCGAGCGCTTGAACTCCGGCAGCCCGCGCCGGCCGCAGGGACCTTTAAGTGCGCTCGAGAAGGTCGCGCGCGCCACCGGTGCCTGGGAGGACGCGGAATTCCAGTCGAAATACGTGCGCGCCTATCTCGATCTGGAAGACCTGCGCTCGCTGTACCAGCGCTTCTGCGATGCCGTCGGCAAGGGCGAGCAACTCGGCCCGGACGTGTCGCAGACGAAAATCTGGGCCGGCGAGACGATGCAGCGCGTCAGCGAACTGTTGATGGAGACCGCCGGCGGCGCCGGCGCAGTCAACGCGCTGCAGGACTTCGGCGACGACCTGATCCAGGTGATCTCACCGTTCTACCTGATGTTCCCGATGATGATCGCGTCGGGATCGAACGACATCCAGCGCAATATTCTCTCGCAAAGGGTGCTCGGGTTGCCGAATTGACTTTTACGCCGTGCCCTCTCGATTTGCTGCGGGGTATGGGTACCGGGTCTCGCTACGCTCGCCCGGGACGACAAGCTTTGTATTTGCCCGGCCTGGCATCTGAGATCGCGCATGGGCTCTATCCCGAAACGCAATGGACGTGGTCCGCGCGGCGGCTACATTGCCGCGCATCAGCAACAGAACAACATTTGGGAGTGAACAATGGCAGGCATCGTCGAAGGCAAGGTCGCAATCGTCACCGGCGGAGGTGGCGCGATCGGCGGTGCGATCTCGCGGCTGCTTGCGAAGGAAGGGGCCAAGGTCGTCGTCAATGACGTCGGCGGAACCGTATTCGGCTCCGAACAGCACGACATGGGCCCGGCGCAAACAGTCGTCGCCGACATCAAGGCGGCCGGCGGGCAGGCCATCGCCAATGGCGACAGCGTTTCAAGCTGGGAGTCGGCGCAGAAGATCGTGCAGGCGGCGCGCGACACGTTCGGCAAGATCGACCTCGTCGTCAACAACGCCGGCATCATCCGCATGGCGAGCTTCCACAAGATGATGCCGAAGGACTGGGACGACGTCATCAACGTGCATCTCAACGGCAGCTTCTATGTCGCACGCGCAGCCGCCCCGCATATGCGCGAACAGAAGAGCGGCGCCTTCGTTCACATGGCCTCGACCGCCGGCCTGATCGGCACGCTCGGCATGGCCAACTATTCAGCCGCCAAGATCGGCATCCATGGCCTGTCACGCTCTATCGCCATCGACATGGGTGTCTTCAACGTCCGCTCGAATGCGATCGCGCCGGCCGCGCACAGCCGGATGATCGACGCGACGCCGAACCAGACGCCGGAGATGGCCGCGCGCATCGAGCGGCGCCAGCGCGTGCAGAAGCCGGAGCATGTGGCCAATCTCGCCGTGTTCCTGCTCAGCGATGCGGCGAAGACCATCAACGGACAGCTGTTCGGCGCGCGCGGGCCGGAAATCTATCTCTACAGCCAGCCGCGCCCGGTCCGCACCCTGTTCCGCTCCGGCGGCTGGCCGCCGGCAAAACTCGCCGAGCAGTTGCCGCAAATGCTGAAGAGCTCGCTGACGCCGATGGAGCGCACGGGCGATGTGTTCAGCTGGGATGTAGATGAGTGAGAGACGACGTCATTCCGGGACGCGCCTCCTGGCGCGGGCCCGGAATGACAAGGCCTACCTCTTCAACCCGCGCAAGTAGTTGACGCCGGCCAGCACACATCGGCCGGATGACGCGCATTGTTCGACATCATCACCGTACCTTTGCACGATCCGCGCTGCGGCAGTGTGCGCCGGATCACCTCTACCCGCCAGCGCGCCGCTCGCGTGTGAAGCAGCGCACATTCCGAGTGAACCCGACGCGGCACATTCGCGACACGACAGCCGGGGGCATGGCGCCGCCCGGGTCGCGACAGCAAGGGGAATGACCGTGGCGAACAAATTCGGGACCAATTCCAACGACAGTCTCAACGGCACCAGCGGGAACGATTTCTTCTGGGGCTACGACGGCGACGACACGATGTATGGCCTCAACGGCAACGACACGTTCTTTGCCAGCGAAGGCCAGGACATCATGATTGGCGGCTTCGGCAGCGATACCGTCGACTACTCCGGCATTTCCGAACAACCGAGCTTCCTTGGCCTTACCGGAATATTCGTCAGCCTCGCGGACGGCCTGGGCGCCGAGGTCGGAGCGTCGGACCTCGACCACTACTCCAGCATCGAGAACGTCACCGGCTCAAACTTCCATGACTGGATCATCGGCGACGGTAACGCCAATGTCATTCTCGGACTCGGCGGCAATGACTACATCGAAGGCGGTGGCGGCGGCGATACCCTCGTGGGCGGCACGGGGATCGATGGACTGGACTATTCGACATCGAACGCCCGGGTGGTCGTCGACCTGCTCAACAACACCGCGAGCGGCGGCCATGCCACCGGCGACACGATCTCCGGCTTCGAGAATCTCGGCGGATCCGACTTCAACGATATCCTGTCGGGAACGAACGGCGCGAACTTCATCCTGGGTAACAGCGGCAACGACACGATCAACGGGCGCGGTGGCAACGACACCATCAGCGGCGGCGACGGCAACGATACCATGACCGGCGGCTCCGGCTTCGATACGTTCACCTTCGTGGAGAACACAAGTACCGGAAGCGACCGAATCACGGACTTTGACGTCACACGCGACACCATCGAGTTCAACGTCGACAGCAACGGCGGCTCTTATGCGATCAGCCTTGCCAGCTACAACCCGTACACCTTGCATGCCGACGTCATGGTCGATTTCGGGAATGCCGGTTTGGTGATTCTCGAGAATATCTTCATAGGCGACGTCGGCCTGATCGAAGACCGGATCGAACTCGTCTGACGAGCCCGTCATTCCGGGACGCGCCCAAAGGGCGCGGGCCCGGAATCCCAAGGCCTGTTGTAACGTGCTGGGGCGCGTCGCCTCTTGACTACGGCGGCGTATTGATACCGGGCTCGCTCGCTTTGCGAGCGCCGAGGAATGGCAATTACCGCTTCAACCCGCGCACGTGGTTGATGATGCCGGAAAAATCATCGCCGTCGTGTCCGGCGGCGTTGAAGGCGGCGTAAATTTCCTCTGCGTGGGCGCCGAGCGGCGTGGCGGCGCCGGCCGCCTTCGCTGCTTCCTGCGACAGCTTCAGATCCTTCAGCATCAAGGCGGCTGCGAAGCCCGGCTTGTAGCCGTTGTTGGCAGGTGAGGCCGGCACCGGCCCCGGCACAGGACAGTAATTCGTGATCGACCAGCACTGGCCGGACGAGGTGGAGGCCACATCGAACAGCGCCTGATGCGAAAGGCCGAGCTTTTCGGCAAGCGTGAAGGCCTCGCTGACGCCGATCATGGAGATGCCGAGGATCATGTTGTTGCAGATTTTCGCAGCCTGCCCCGCGCCGGCATCGCCGCAATGCACGATCCGCTTGCCCATCGCTTCAAGCACCGGCTTTGCCGCGGCAAATGCATCGCTGCTGCCGCCGGCCATGAAGGTCAATGTCGCCCCCTTCGCGCCGCCGACGCCGCCCGACACCGGCGCATCGATCGACGGCAGTTTGCGCGCAGCCGCCAGCGCGTGCACCTTGCGTGCGCTCTCCACGTCGATGGTCGAACAGTCGATCAGCAAAGCGCCGTCGCGCGCAACGGGCACGATCTCCGCCCACACCGACTGCACATGCTTGCCCGCCGGCAGCATGGTGACGACGACGTCGGCGGATTTCACGGCGTCGACCGCAGTAGCGGCAATCGCCGCGCCGTCCGCCTTCGCGGCGTCGCACGACGCCTTCGCGAGATCGAAGCCCGTGACCTTGTGCCCGGCCTTGATCAGGTTGGCGGCCATCGGCCCGCCCATGTTGCCGAGACCGATAACTGCGATGTTCTTGCTCATGTCACGCCTCCCGTGCCGGAAATATCAGTTCGTCCATGCCGCGCGGAACGAAGTAGGCATCGATCATCGCCGGCGTCACATCTTCGAGCCGCGCAGGCGACCATTTAGGCTGCTTGTCCTTGTCGATCACCGCGGCGCGAATGCCTTCCGGAAAATCGTGGTTGATGAAGATTTCCAGCGCCGCGCCGTATTCGCGCACCAGACATTGCCGCAGCGATGTCGACGCCTTCGCCTCGCGCAGCAGGCGCAGGGTCAACTTCAGGCTGGTCGGCGACTTCGTGCGCAGCGTGCGCCCAACGCCTTGCGCGTACTCCGAGGGCTCGCGCTCGAACGCCGAGACGATGTCCGCCGCGCTGTCGCGGGCCATGGCCGCATCGATCAGCTTGCGGTGCTCATCGATCGGTGCAGGTCCACGCGGCAGCGCGAAATGCGCGAGCACGCCGCGGACCATGCCGTTGTTAGCCGCAGGTCCCAGCCGCACCAGCGTCTGCCGCAGTTCACCAAGCTTTTCCGACGGGATCAGCACATCGGCAAGGCCGCAGCGGAGCGCGTCCGCGCCGTTCATCGACAGCCCGGTCAATCCATAATACGTGCCGAGCTGTCCCGGCGCCTGCGACAAGAGCCACGTTCCGCCGACATCCGGAAAGAAGCCGATCCCGGTCTCGGGCATAGCAAGCTGGGTCTTCTCCGTCACCACGCGATGCGCGCCATGCGCCGAGAGGCCGACGCCGCCGCCCATGACGAGGCCGTCCATCAGCGCGATGTAGGGCTTGCGCAGCGAAGCGATCCGCGCATTCAGGATATACTCCTCGCGCCAGAAGATTTTTCCGAGATCTCCGCCGGCGCGAATGCTGTCATAGAGACTGCGGATATCGCCGCCCGCGCACAGCCCGCGTTCGCCGGCGCCCTCAATCAGGATCGCGCCGATCGAGGAATCCGTCTCGAACCGGTCGAGCGCGGCACTCATGAACCGCACCATATCGAGGGTCAGCGCATTCAACGCCTTCGGACGATTGAGCCGGATCACACCGAGCGAAGCCTCGGTGGTGACGATAAGTTCGTCCTCCTTCTCCAGCACGCTAGTGTCCGTCATCTGTGCGCCTCGATCAGCTTGCGGGCCACGATCAGCCGCATGATTTCATTGGTGCCTTCGAGAATCTGGTGCACGCGCAGGTCGCGCACGATCTTCTCGATGCCGTATTCGGAGAGATAGCCGTAGCCGCCATGCAGTTGCAACGCCTGATTGGCGACCTCGAAGCCGGTGTCGGTTGCAAAGCGCTTGGCCATCGCGCAGCGCATCGTCACATCGGCATCACCGCGGTCGTAGGCTGCAGCCGCGGAATAAAGAAAGACACGCGCGGCCTCGAGCTCGGTCGCCATATCGGCGAGGCGGAATTGCAACGCCTGGAATTCGTCCAGCCGCTTGCCGAACGCTTTGCGCTCCCGCATGTAGGCCAGCGCCGCATCGAGCGCAGCCTGCGCGCCGCCGAGCGAGCATGCGCCGATGTTAAGGCGTCCGCCGTCGAGGCCGGCCATGGCGATGCGGAAGCCCATGCCTTCATCGCCAAGGCGATTGGCGACCGGCACGCGGGCGTTCTCAAATATCACTGCGCGGGTTGGCTGCGCGTTCCAGCCCATCTTGCGTTCGTTGGCACCGAACGAGATGCCGGGCGTGTTGCCTTCGACGACCAGCGTGGAGATGCCACCCGGCCCCTCGCCACCGGTGCGCACCATCACGACGTAGAGATCTCCTGCGCCCGCGCCCGAGATGAATTGCTTTGTGCCGTTCAGCACGTAGACCTCGCCGTCGCGCTTGCCGGTCGTCCGCAGCGCCGCCGCATCAGAGCCCGCGCCGGGCTCGGTCAGGCAATAGCTCGCCAGGTACTCCATGCTGCACAGCTTCGGCAGGTAGCGCGTGCGCTGATCGATCGAGCCATAGGCGTCGATCATCCACGCCGCCATGTTGTGGATCGAGATGTAGGCCGAGACGGTCGGACAGCCCTGCGCCAGGGCCTCGAAGATCAGCGCCGCATCGAGCCGGGTCAGGCCGGAACCGCCGACATCTTCGCCGATGTAGATGCCACCGATGCCGAGGCTTGCTGCTTCCCGGATCGTATCGACCGGGAAATGCTTCTCCTCGTCCCATTTCAGCGCGAACGGCGCGATCTTCTCGGCCGCGAATGCGCGCGCGGTGTCGCGCAGCGCAATCTGATCCTCAGGCAGGGCAAACAGCGTCATCCGGCGTCGTGTCCATTGACCGCCTCGCATGAAGGCAGCAGGGATCGGGGCCGCAAATTCGCAATGCTGGGCTATGAAAGCAAGTGGGGGCGGAGCCTAGCGGATGCGCCAACTGGCGCAATCAAGCCTTGCTGGTGGAAATGCCGCCGAGGACAAATTCGATCATCTGCTCGAGCGTCGGCTGCGGCTTGTTCGCGCATTGGGCGATCATCTGCGGATGGAAGAAGCGGCACATCGCGGTGCAGAGGCAATTGGCGGTGACTTCCAGATCACACGGGTTGAACTGGCCGGCCTCGATGCCCTCGGCGAGAACCTTGCCAACGGCCATGCCCAGGCGATCGATATGTGCCTCGCAGACGTCCCAGCTTTCTTCCATCGCGAGGGCAACCATCTCGTGCAACTTCGAATCGCCGACATAGCGCTCGGAATTCATGTGATGGATGGTGGCCAGGATTTCGCGCAGGCGGTCTTTCGGCGACAGCGGCTCCGCCGCGATGATCGCGACGGCGGCCTCGACTTCACCCATCAGGCGGGTCGCGACCCCCTGGTGGATCGCCGTCTTCGAATCGAAGAAGCGATAGACGTTGGCCGGGCTCATCTTCAGAACCTTGGCGATGTCCGCCACGGTGGTCTTCTGATAGCCGATCTCGCGGAACAGCCGTTCCGCGACCATGATGATGCGCGTACGGGTGTCCGTTTCGGTGTTTTCAAGAACCAGCGACATTGTCTTGTCTGTAAGCGTCTTGTCTGTAAGCGAGATTGTCTGGTTTATATAGGTGTTCGGTCATTCCGCTGCCATCGCCAGTTCCGGCGCCGTTTCCCCGTGAGATGCTGCTTTTTCCTTAAGGTCCGCTTTCGCGATGCTGTCGTCAAGGCTCTTGCGGAACCACAGCGCGTAGAGGCCCGGCAGGAAGAACAGCGTCAGGAAGGTCGCAACGAACAGGCCGCCCATGATGGTGATGGCCATCGGACCCCAGAACGCGGAGCGCGACAACGGGATCATGGCCAGGATCGCAGCCAGCGCGGTCAGCACCACCGGCCGCGCGCGGCGGACGGTCGCTTCGATGATCGCGCTGCGGCGCGTCATGCCCTGCTGCACCTCCGTTTCGATCTGATCGACCAGGATCACCGAGTTGCGCATGATCATACCGGCCAGCGCGATCAGGCCGAGCAATGCGACGAAGCCGAACGGCTGGCCGGTCACGTTCAGCGCCAGCGACGTGCCGACGACGCCGAGCGGCGCGGTCAGGAACACCAGGAACATCCGCGAGAAACTCTGCAGCTGGATCATCAGCAGCGTCAGCATCACGAAGAACATCACCGGGAACAGGATCAGCAGCGAGGAATTGCCCTTCTGCGACTCCTCGATCGCGCCGCCCATCTCCAGCCGGTAGCCCGGCTCCAGCTTGTCGCTGATGCCCTTCAGCTTCGGCCAGACGGCGCTCGACACCGCAGGCGCCTGCGCGCCGTCGACGACGTCCGAGCGGACGGTGATCGACATGTCGCGGTTGCGGCGCCAGAGGATCGACTCCTCGTGGCTGTATTCGATCCTGGCGATCTGCGAGAGCGGAACGGCGACGCCGTTGCGTGAAAAGACAGTCAGGTCGCCGACCTTGCCGAGGTCGAGCCGTTCCGCCGCCACCGCCCGCGCCACCACGCTGACCTTTTCCACGCCGTCGCGAACGGTCGTCACCGGCGCGCCGGAGATCAACAGGCTCAGCGCCTGCGACACGTCCTGCGGCGTCAGGCCCAGCGCACGGGCGCGGTCCTGATCGACCACGAGCTTCAGGTAAGGCGTCTGCTCGTTCCAGTCGAGCTGCGGATCGATCAGCCGCTTCTCGGTGCGCATCACCTCGCGCACCTGATAAGCCAGCTCGCGCACCTTCTGCGTATCCGGGCCGACGACGCGGAACTGCACCGGGAAGCCGACCGGCGGGCCGAAGTTGAAGCGATCGACGCGCACGCGGGCTTCCATCAACGCACCGCCGGCAACGGCCTTCTCGATCCGTGTCTTGATGCGTTCGCGCGCGGCCACGTCCTTCGACACGATCACAAGCTCGGCAAAGGCTTCATTCGGCAGTTGCGGATTGAGGCCGAGCCAGAAACGCGGCGAGCCCTGGCCGATATAGGTGGTGTAGGTCGTGATGTCCTTGTCGTCCGCGAGCAGCCTTTCAGCCTTCGTGGCAGTCGCGGCGGTGACGTTGAATGCCGTGCCTTCCGGCATCCGCAGTTGCAGGAACAGTTCGGGGCGCTCGGACAGCGGGAAGAATTGCTGCTGCACGCTGCCAAAGCCTATGATCGACAGGACAAAAACGACCGCGGTAGCGATGACGACCTTGATGCGATGATTGACGCACCACTGCACCAGGCTGCGCAGGCGGTTGTACATGCCGGTTTCGTAGATCGCATGCGGATTGTCGCGCAGCGGGTCATGCGCGGCGAAATTCGGCAGCAGCTTCACGCCGAGATAGGGCGTGAAGATCACGGCGACGACCCACGAGGCGATCAGCGCGATCGAGACGATCCAGAAGATGCCGCCGGCGTATTCGCCGGTCGACGATGCGGCAAGACCGATCGGAAGGAACCCCGCCGCAGTGATCAACGTGCCCGTCAGCATCGGGAACGCCGTCGAATCCCAGGCGAACGACGCGGCCTTCAGCCGGTCGAAACCCTGTTCCATCTTCACGACCATCATCTCGACCGCGATGATCGCATCGTCGACCAGAAGGCCGAGAGCTACGATCAGCGCACCGAGCGTGATGCGGTGCAGATCCATGCCCATCAGGTTCATCACGGTGAAGACGATCACCAGCACCAGCGGTACCGACAGCGCGACCACGATACCGGTGCGCCAGCCGAGCGAGAGGAAGCTGACCGCAAGCACGATGGCGAGAGCTTCGAGGAACGAGCGGAGGAATTCCCCGATCGCGTGGTCGACCACCTGCGGCTGATCGGCGATCTGCTCGATCTCGATGCCGACCGGCACGGTCTTCATGAACTCCTCGGTGGATTTCTTCAGGTCTTCGCCGAGCTGCAGCAGGTTGCCGCCCTTCTGCATCACCACGCCGACGCCGAGCGCAGCCTTGCCGCGCTGGCGGACCATGTAGTCGGACGGATCCTCGAAGCCGCGGGTGACGGTCGCGATGTCGCCCAGACGGAACACGCGCCCGTTCGCCTCCACCGGTGTCTCCGCCACCGCTCTGGCGCCGTCGAGTGCGCCGGTCACGCGCAGGGAGACACGCTGTGACGACGTTTCGACGACGCCAGCGGGGGCAACGGCGTTCTGTTTGGCGAGCGATTCGAACAGCGCCTGCGGCGTGACGCCAAGCGTTGCGAGCTTCGCATGCGAGAATTCGACATAGATCTTCTGGTCCTGCACGCCGTAAAGATTGACCTTGACGACGTTCGGCACCTTCAGCGTCTGCTGGCGCAGGGCATCGGCGACTTTCTTCAGCTGCGCGTAGTCCGCACCGTCGCCGGTCAGCATGTAGAGAATCGAATCGACGTCGCCGTACTCGTCGTTAATGATCGGGCCGATCACGCCGGACGGCAGTTCGCCCTGCATGTCGACGAGCTTCTTGCGCATCAGATAGAACAGGTAGGGCACCTCCTTCGGCGGCGTCGAATCCTTGAAGATGACCTGCATCGCCGAGAAGCCGGGCTTGCTGTAGGTCTGCACGCGCTCGAAGTACGGCAGCTCCTGCAGCTTCTTTTCCATCGGCTCGGCGACCTGGCTCTGCATCTCCTGCGCAGTCGCGCCGGGCCAGAGGATCGAAACCACGGCGAGCTTGATGGTGAATGACGGGTCTTCCGAGCGGCCGAGCCGCTGATAGGAGAAGAAGCCCGCGAGCGAGATCGCGATGATGAAAAACAGCACCAGCGCCTGATGATGAACAGCCCAGTCCGAGAGATTAAAGCGGCGCATGGTTCGTCCCCATTTTGCGCTGAAGGTGTCGGGCTAACAGTGTGTGACGTCAAAAGGCGAGGCTGGAAACCACGCGGACCTTTTGCCCGGAGTCGATCTTGTGCACGCCGAGCGCAACGATGGTCGCACCCTCGTTCACACCACTCGTGATGACGGCGTCGCGGGTCTCGTAGGCTTTCACGACGACGGGCTTTGCCTCGACGAAGCCGGTCTCGTCGGCGACAAAGACCGAGGCGCCATTGCCCTGGTTGTAGATTGCCGACAGCGGTACGCGCGCCACCCGCTCGCTCGCCGGATCGGCAAGCGTCAGTGTCGCAGTCATGCCGAGCTTCACGTCTTCGGTCGCGTCGGGAATCGAGAATTTTGCCAGATAAGTGCGGGTCGCGGCGTCGGCCACCGGCGCCAGCTCGCGCAGCTTGGCCGCATACTTTTTGTTCGGGTCCGACCACAGCGAGACGTGAGCTTCGCCGCTCTGAGCCCGCACAACCAGTGTCTCGGGCACGGCGATCGCAACTTCCTTCTCGGCGACGCGGGCGATGCGCACAACGCCCTGACCGGCGGCGACCACCTGGCCCGGCTCGGCGGAGGTCGACATGACGACGCCGCGGGCATCCGCCGTCAGCGTCGCATACGAGAGGTTGTTTTTGGTGAGTTCGACGGAACGCTCGGCACGCGCCACGCGGCCGCGTGCTTCATCTGCGGCTGCGCGCGTCTGATCCATCTGCACGTCGGTGGTCCAGCCCTTGGCCTTCAGTTCGCTGGCGCGGCGTTCGGACGCTGCCGCCTGTACCAGCACGCCTGAGGCGGCCCGCAACTCGGCCTCCGCCTGTTCGGCCTGCAGCTTCAGATCGGCTTCGTCCAGCAGCGCGAGCGGCTGGCCGGGTTCGACGACCTGGCCGACCTCGACGACCCGCTTTGCAACCTTGCCGGAAACCCGGAACCCGACATCGTTTTCGATGCGGGGGCGGATCGTGCCGACGAAACTGCGGTCAGGCGTCTGCGGCTCATACTTGACCTTGATGGTCAGCACCGGGCGGTCGGGCTTGGCCTCTTCCTGGGCGCGGCTCTCGCAGCCGACGAGGACCAGGGAAACGATTGCCAGCAGCACAAAGGCGATGAACGGCTTTGGGAAGCGGCTGTTGGGATAAGGGGATTGAAAGCTCATGATGGACACTCCGGAAGTAACGTGCCCGTAGAAAGACCTGACTAGTGACGAATGTCAATATTCGTCAGTGATCACAAGATTGCGATGCAATATTGATAATGTGACGATCACTTACATCCGTCGCCATGCTCGCGGCGTTCCCATCCGCTTGAACCCGCTTGAAAATTTGCCATGCCAGAAGCCGACGGAGGCGATTTCTCAACCTGTGTTTGATCACGCGGGTCCAACACCAGTCACCGGTTCCCCTTTCGGAACCGCACGTTGCGACCCGGCAATGCCCGGCGACGGCCTCGGATCCGCTCACGGGCCGAATCGGGAGATTGACCGGGGCGTCGGGCGGATGACGACCGGCGCAATGCATCTCTTCAATTCCGCCGCCGGTTGCTGCTAATCATCGGCCAGGCAAATCAACCAAACAAACGAACGGGCCTTCCAATGTCGGCGCATCTCTTCGATCCCATCCAGCTTGAAAGCCTGAAGCTTCGCAACCGGATCATTATCGCGCCGATGTGCCAGTACTCCGCCACGGACGAGGGGACTGCCACCGACTGGCACACGATCCATCTTGGTCATCTGGCGTTGTCCGGCGCAGGCCTCCTGGTGATCGAAGCGACCGCGGTCGAGGCCGATGGCCGCATCTCGCCGCGCGATCTCGGGCTTTGGTCCGATGACAACGAACGCGGGCTGGCCCGCGTGCTCGAGTCGGTGCGCGCGAACTCGTCGATGCCGATCGGCATCCAGCTGGCGCACGCCGGACGCAAAACCTCGCATCGCGTTCCGTGGGAAGGCAGCAGCCAGATCAAGGTGTCGGAGGGCGGATGGACCGCGCACGCCCCGTCCGCACTTGCTTTCGCGCCGGATGGCGAAGCGCCGCGCGCGCTCGACCGCGCCGGACTCGCACGGGTCAAGGCCGCGTTCCGCAAAGCCGCCGAACGATCGGTGCGCATCGGGGTCGACGCGATCGAAATCCACAGCGCCCATGGCTACCTGCTGCACGAATTCCTGTCGCCGCTCTCCAACAAGCGTGATGACGAATACGGCGGCGCGCTCGCCAATCGCCTGCGCTTTCCGCTCGAAGTCTTCGAT
This sequence comes from uncultured Alphaproteobacteria bacterium, assembly GCA_963774995.1. Classification (GTDB taxonomy): domain Bacteria; phylum Pseudomonadota; class Alphaproteobacteria; order Rhizobiales; family Xanthobacteraceae; genus P52-10. The sequence goes on along the minus strand of CAVZHJ010000017.1, from coordinate 21,167 downwards.
GCGATGCGCGAGGTGGTGCCGCCGCACATTCCGCTCGGACTGCGTTACTCGGCGACCGATTACTACGAAGGCGGATGGGACCTCGAACAGACGCTGGCCTATTCGCAGGAACTGAAGAAGCGCGGCTGCAGTTTCTTCGACGTCTCGAGCGGCGGCCTGACGCCCGCGCAGAAGCTCGCGCTCGCGCCGGGCTATCAGGTGCCGTTTGCGGAGGCCGTCAAGCGCGAGACGAAGCGTTCCGACGATGGCCGTCGGCCTCATCACCGAAGCCGAGCAGGCCGAGCAGATCGTCGCGTCGGGACAAGCCGACATGGTCGCGCTCGCACGCGGCATCCTTTACGACGCTCGCTGGCCGTGGCACGCGGCGGCGAAGCTTGGCGCCAGGGTGCATGGACCGAAGCAGTATCTGCGTGCGCCGCCGGTTGCCGCGAAGGACCTGTTCCATCCGGCGGCGGCAGGCTGACGGCATGACGACCTCCAACGCGCATTCCCTGATCGAGATCGACAGCCGCGGCGTCGCGCAGCTGACCATCTGCAACGCCGGCTCGATGATCATCTTCAACTCGCAGGTCGTCGCCGCGCTTCGCGCCGCGATCGAAGAGCTTGGCAAGCAGAAAGGCATCCGCGCGCTGGTGCTTCGCGGCGATTCCGAAAAGGCCTTCGTCGGCGGCGCCGACATCAAGGAAATGGCGACGCTGGATCAGGCCGGCGGCGAACGTTTCATCACCAATCTGCGCGACCTCTGCGAAGCGGTGCGCCACTTTCCTCACCCGGTGATTGCGCGAATCCCCGGCTGGTGTCTCGGTGGCGGGCTCGAGTTCGCGATCTGCTGCGATTTCCGCGTTGCCTCCGACCGGGCACAGTTCGCGATGCCCGAGGTCAAGGTCGGCATTCCATCGGTGATCCATGCGGCGATGATGCCGCGGGTCATGGGCACGCCGCGCGCGCGCTGGCTGGTGATGACCGGCGCGACCATCGACGCCGCCACCGCCCTGAATTGGGGTCTGGTCGACGTCATGACGACGCCCGACAAACTCGATGCCGAGGTCGAGAAGCTGCTCGGCGAGCTGCTTGAATGCGGCGCTGAGGCGCTCGTCGCGCAGAAAGTGCTGATCCGCAAATGGGAAGAGCTGCCGCTGAAGGAAGCGATCGACGCCAGCATTCCGATTTTCGGCCGCTCGTTCCTGACCGGCGAGCCGCAGCATCATATGCAGGAGTTCATCAACCGGCCGCGCGCGCCCAAGACTTAAGTGATCGTCGACTTAAGTGATCGTCGCCACACTGGATTCGCAGCTCGCCACGACATAAATCTGATCCCATGAATCTGATCTCATGACTTCCGCATCACCCGGACTTGCGCCTTGCGGCTCTCGCGAATGATCCTGATCCTCTTTCTCGCGCTTTTCGCGGCGCCCGTTGCCGTGTCCGCAACGCTCTATGCCTTCAGCGCGCGCGCAGACAACTGGCAGATGGCCGACCGTTCCAGCGCGGGCCTGCTGCCGCCGGCTGTGGCAAAGCCAGAGGCAGCGGTGCGCATCTATGCCGCGCGAACCGTGCGCTGGCGCGGGATTTTTGCCGTCCACAGCTGGATCGTGTTCAAGGACAGGAACGCCGCGACCTATACGCGCTACGACTACACCGCCTGGGGCGAGCCGATCCGCATCAACGGCTTCGCCGCCGACGGGCGCTGGTTCGGCGAAACGCCGGAGACGATCTTCGCCGCCGATGGCGCTGAAGCAGAAAAACTGATTCCGAAGATCAAGTCGGCCATCGGCACCTACGAGTATCGCAATTATGGCGATTATCGCGCCTGGCCGGGACCGAACTCGAACACGTTCATCGCCGCCATTCTCGACGCCGTTCCGGAGATGCGCACCGCATTGCCGCCGACAGCCGTGGGCAAGGATTTTCCCTATGACCGCAGCTGGCTGTCATCGACGCCATCCGGCACCGGTTTGCGCGCAACGCTCGGCGGCTATCTCACCCTGACCGTCGGCTGGATCGAAGGCATCGAGTTCAGCCTGTTCGGCGGGGTGCTCGGCGTCGATATCCGACGGCCCGCGATCAAGTTGCCAGGCCTCGGCCGGATCGGCATGACGCAATTCACCGCGTGAGGCAGTCGCAGGAATTCGCTCAAACCTGCTTCGGCGGGTCACGATCGATCGCGAAATCATCGAACCACGGCCGATCCCGCCCTGCGATCATCTCGCCGATCATCTGCGCCGCCAGGTAGCTGAACGTGATGCCGTTGCCGCCGTAACCGTAGGCTGCATGAATTCCGGGATGACCGGGCACTCTGCCGATCAACGGCAAGCCGTCATCCGTCGTCCCGAATGCGCCGGACCAGACGAACTCCGCTGTCGGCTCGGCATCCGGCCACAGCGCAGACAGCCGGCGCAGAATGATATCGGCCTTCCGCGGCATCAGTGCGTCGCGCTGTTCCGGCTCGACCGCATGCTTGTCATCCTCGCCGCCAACGATGATCCGCCCGTCCGTGGTCGTGCGCGCATAGAGATAATTCTCCGAGGCCTCCCAGATCAGCACACCATCGCGCCAAAGCGCCTCCGGCTTCTGTGGCGGCGTGGCGATTGCGAAACTTGAAACAATTCGGTGCAGATCGGATCTCACAAGCTCCGGCATCACGTAGCCCGTGGCCAACACGACATGCGTTGCCTCGATGACATGTCCGTCGTCAAGCCGCACACCGACCGTGCGACCGGCGCAATCGTAGTCGACCGCCTCCGCATCAAACAATCGCGCGCCCTGCTGTATCGCGAGGCGCAACAGCGACCGCGCGAGCCGCAGCGGGTCTGCTTCGGCTGTGTCCGGCGACAACAGTGCCGCTTGACGCACGATCCTGAACTCTTCGAGCAGGCTTGCATGGTCGAGAAATCGGCCGGGCAATTCCGCGCGCTCACGCAGCGCCTGCTCCCTGCGTAACCCGGCTTCGCCCGTGTCGGCCGACGCGAGATAGAGGGCATCGCGACGCCGGAAACTGCACGAGAGCGAAAGGCTCCCAACAAGCCCTATCAAGCCGCGAGCAACCCGGAGGTTGCGGCGATAAATCCCAGCCGCGCGATCAAAGCCGTAGACATTTGCAAGATCGGCAAGCGACAGATCGATCTCCCAGAGCAGCATCGCCGTGCTTGCGGCCGTGCTGCCGTAACCGGGACGCTCACGATCGATCATCAGGACATCGCGACCCAGGCGCGCCAGGTGCTCGGCGACGAACGAGCCTGTAATTCCACCGCCGACGACAAGCACATCGCAGCGCATGTCGGCATTCAATGCCTGTCGCGGAACCCGCTCAAATCCCGCGAGCCATGGCGTGCGCCCGCCGCGCAAATCGAGCTGTTCGGTCGTGCCCTCATCAAGCATGGTGTGCGAAAATGCCGGTTGCCGGGGTATGTGTAACGGCTGAGCGTCTGCGAAGTTTCACGAGGCCCGCCCGATTTTGCATCGCCGCGATGGCAAATCGACGAGTTGCGCATGCGCAGCATCTCTGAAAAGCTGAAAAGCAACAGGGACGAAACGACAATAACAAGGGCAGGTCCATGAGCAATGACAGCCGCATTCCGGTGATCGTTGGTGTCGGAGAAATCACCGACAAGCCGGCGAATCCCGCCGACGGCCTCGAGCCGCTGGCGCTGATGGCCGAAGCGTTGAAGCGCGCCGAGCAGGATGCGGGTGCAAAGCTGGTCGCGCAGATCGACTCCATCGATCTCGTCAATCTGGTGAGTTGGCGCTATGAAGACCCGGCCCGCCAGCTTTGCGAACGGCTCGGCATTGCGCCAAAGCGCGCGATCTACGGTCCGGTCGGCGGCGAGGGCCCGATCCGCTTTCTGCACGAGGCGGCTTTGCGCATTCAGCGCGGCGAGAGTGTGGTCGGCGCGGTCTGTGGCGCGGAAGCGCAGAGCACGGTCAACAAGGCGGAGAAGGCCGGCGTCAAGCTGCCATGGACGCCGTTTGCCGAACACGGCGTTCAATCGGTGCGCAGCGCGAGCTGGCAGCATCCCATGGCCATCGCGCTCGGCGTGTTCCAGCCGATCACGGTCTATCCGTTCTACGATGCGGCGACCGCGGCGCATTGGGGCCAGACGCCGCGGCAAGCGCTGCGCGAATCCGGCGAACTGTGGTCGACCTTCTCGAGCGTCGCGGCAAACAACCCGCATTCATGGCTGAAGCGCCCGTTCGAGCCGGAAGCGATCATGACTCCGACCGCCGACAACCGGCTGATCGCCTGGCCCTACAACAAGCTGATGGTCGCAAACCCGATGGTCAATCAGGGCGCGGCGCTGATCGTCACCAGCCTCGCGAAGGCGCGGGAGGCGGGCGTGAGCGAAGACCGCATGGTCTATTTCGTCGGCGGCGCGTCGGCAGAGGAGCCGCGTGACTATCTCGTCCGCGAGCAATATACCGAAAGCCACGCGCAGAACGCGGTGCTCAACACGGTGATCGATTTTGCCGGAGGCGACGGCAAGGCGTTCGACGCCATCGAACTCTATAGCTGCTTTCCCTGCGTGCCGAAGATGGCGCGGCGAACTCTCGGTTTCGGCGCCGATGTGCAGCCGACCGTCACCGGCGGCCTCACCTTCTTCGGCGCGCCGCTCAACAGCTACATGACCCATGCCGCCTGCGCGATGGTCCACCGCATGCGCGGCGACGCAAAACTCGGCCTGCTGTACGGACAGGGCGGGTTCGTCACAAAACACCATGCATTGGTGCTGTCGCCGGATGCGCCGGCGCAGCCGCTCTCGGAAAATGTCAGCGTTCAGGCGATTGCGGACAGGCATCGCGGCGAGGCGCCGAAGTTCAACGCCGAGGCCCATGGTGCGGCGAAGGTCGAAAGCTTCACGGTGATCTATGACCGCAACGGCGAGGTAAATCACGGCGTCGTCATCCTGCGCACCCACGAGAACGACCGCACGCTTGCCCGCATTCCGGCAGGGGACAAAGAGACGCTCGCGCACCTGCTAAATCTCGATCGTTCACCGATCGGCAGCATTGGTGCGATCAGCAAAGCGGCCGACGGCATGCAGGAGTGGAAGGCGTAGGCTGTCGTTCCGGGACGCGCTTCTTCGCGCGGGCCCGGAATCCATACGCCCGGTGTCAGTTTGATTTGCTGAGATGTTTGCAAGGAAGCTCGCTTCGAATGCCATCACAAACACAGGGGCTATGGATTCCGGGCTCGCGTCTTCGACGCGCCCCGGAATGACGCCGAAACCGATGACCGACGAAGACAAAGCCCTCGTCCCGATCCGGGCCTATATCGACGCACTGAACAAGGGCGACGTCGACGGCGTCCGTGCGGCTTTTCACTTTCCGCATGTGGCGTTTTCGCGCGGCAGGGTCGTGCATTCTCCCACTCCCGAGAGCTTCTCGTTGCAGGACTTTCACAACCGTGTCGGGCCGGACGGCTGGGTGCGCAGCTCGATCGACGGTCATCGCGTCGTGCTCACGGGACCGAACAAGATTCACTTCGATGTCTGGTTCACGCGCTGGCGCGGCGACGGCTCGGCCATCGGCGTGCATCACTCGCTCTACATCGTCATCGAAATCGACGGCCGCTGGGGACTGCAATCGCGCTCCAGCTACGGCTGATCGAAGCGAACTGATACCAGGTAACAAGGGAGAAATTCATGAGCGACGCCGTTCTCACCAAGCAAGTGGCCGAACATGTCATGCTGGTCACGATCAACCGGCCGGATGCGCGCAATGCCGTGAACGGCGACGTCGCGCAGGGGATCGAACGCGCGGTGTTCGATACGGAAAAGGACCCGAATATCTGGGTCGTGATCCTGACAGGCGCAGGCGACAAGGCATTCTGCGCCGGTGCGGACCTGAAGGCGGTTTCGTCCGGGACCGCCGGCGGCCTCGCGACCAAGAGCGGCGGTTTCGCCGGCTTCGTGCATCAGCCGCGCACAAAACCCTGGATCGCCGCGGTCAACGGCTTCGCACTGGCGGGCGGCACCGAAATCGCGCTTGCCTGCGATCTGATCGTTGCCATCGAGGAAGCCGCGTTCGGCCTGCCCGAAGTCAAGCGCGGGCTGGTCGCCGGCGCCGGCGGCCTGTACCGGCTGCCGCGCGCGCTGCCGAAGGCCATCGCGCTGGAACTGATCATGACCGGCGCACACTTCGATGCAAAGCGAGCATTCGGCTACGGGCTCGTCAATCGCCTCGTGCCGCGCGATCAACTGATGCCCGAAGCGCTGAAGCTTGCCGCGGCGATTTGCGAGAACGCACCGATGGCCGTGCGCGCGAGCCTCAGCGTTGCAAAGCAGGCCTATGATCTCGACGACGCAGCGCTGCGCGAGCTCAGCGGTGTCGTCTCGCGCAAGAACGCCGAGACCGAGGACTACAAGGAAGGCCCCCGCGCCTTCATCGAGAAGCGCGCACCAAGGTGGGTTGGGCGGTAATTGTCATCGGTTGCGCCAGTCATGAACTCGGCGCGCTCCCTCGCCCCGCTTGCGGGGAGAGGGTGAGGAGCTACGCCGCCTGCAGTCTTGCAAGGAAGCTTTGCACGCTCTCGCGCAGATGCTTGCTCTCGCCAGCGAGGCCGCGCACCGAGCCATGCACCTCAGCGGCGGAGGATTCCGTTTGCTGCGCGCCCTGGCTCACTTCGGCGATGTTGGTGGAAACCTCCGCCGCACCACGCGCAGCCTCCTGAACGTTGCGCGCGATTTCCGTGGTGGTGGCGCTCTGCTCTTCGACCGCTGCGGAAATCGCCGCGGAAATCTCCGACATGGTGGTGATCGTCTTGCAGACGTCCTCGATCGAGGAGACCGTCTCGGAGGTCGCCATCTGAATGTGACCGATCTGCGAGGCAATCTCCTCCGTGGCCTTGGCAGTCTGCGATGCGAGCGCCTTGACCTCCTGCGCGACGATGGCAAAGCCGCGGCCGGCTTCCCCGGCGCGAGCAGCTTCGATCGTCGCGTTCAGCGCCAGCAGATTGGTCTGTCCGGCGATCTGGGCAATCAGCTTGATCACCTCGCCGATCCGGCTGGCGGATTGCGACAGCGCTTCGATGCGCTGGTTGGTGTTCTGGGCCTCCTGCACGGCTTTCTCCGAAATCTCCCGCGACTGCTGCACCTGGCGGCCGATTTCATTGACGGAACTCGCCATCTGTTCGGACGCCGCCGCTGCCGACTGAACGTTCGACGACGATTGCTCGGAGGCCGTCGCAACCGTCACCGAAAGCCGCTGGGTCTTCTCGGCTGTCGTGCTGAGCGAATTGGCGGTGGTCTCGATCTTGGTCGCGGCCAACGACACGCTGTTGACGACGCTGCCGACGGCCTGCTCGAAATCCGCGGCGATCGACTGCAGGGTCGCCTTGCGTTCCTGCACGGTCTTGTCTGCAAGCGCTTCCTTCTCGGATTCCATCGCGCGCATTTGCAGGCCGTTTTCCTTGAAGACCTGGACGGCGCCGGCCATCGCGCCGATCTCGTCCTTTCGGTCGCGCGCCGGCACCTCGCAATCGAGTTCGCCATTGGCGATCCGCTTCATCGCCGCGGTCATCCGTGCAACCGGCGCCGCCACGCCGCGCACCAGCCACGTCCCGCCGGCGGCAAGCACGCCGAGCACGAAGACCGACACGCTCCACAGGACGATTGAATAGAACGAAATCTGCCGGCGGGCTTCGGCCTCGCTCGCGGTGTTCAGATCGGTCGCCTGCTTGACGATCTCGTCGACGACCTTGCGATGCGCCGTGTAGGCGGCGGTCACCGCCGCATAGGATTTCGCGATCGCATCCTTGTCGGCCTTCTGCAGTGCAGGGAAGAACGATTTCTCGACCTCCGCCCAGAACTTCTGCACCTCGGCGTCGGAGCGCTCGACGATCAGCCGCTTCAGCGGCGCATCAAGATCGGAGTCCTTCCAGAACGCCTTCCGCTCGTCGTAGCTCTTACGGAGTTCCTCGATCCGGCCTCGCCGCTCGGCAAGCGTCTTGACATCGACCATCGCCAGCGTCGCTTCGAGGAACGACTCGATGATGTAGGCCGGCGGCGGAAGCACGTCGGCGATCAGGTCGTTGCCCAGCTTGATCTTGTCGTAGAGGGGGCCGCCAACCTTGAGCTGGTTCAGTGCGACCTGGCTCGTCAAAAGAACCGCAATGGAGCCCGCCGCAGTGATCGCTCCGAACAATGCAATGGCGCGCGACAGCGAGGTTCGCAAAGACATAAAAGACATAATCGAATCTCCCAACGGATGATTCTGAAAATCATTCCCACTGGGTTTGATTTTTTACCGCTGAATCCTGAACACTCCGTTGGCGCAACGCTGACGGGCCGCCCAAATTTTGTGCAACCGGCAGAAGATCAGACTTGGGTGCAGCGCACAAAAGCCCGTTATCGCGAAAATCGCTCCCGGCCTCGCACTCTCATTGAAAAGCGCGCCTCGGGGCGGCTGGACAATCGCCCGCCATCTCCTTGCATGCGTCTTCGCGTGCGAGCAAGCGTCGCCGCGCTCGCACGAACAGGACCGCTGCAGACCCGCCACGATCAGCGCATCGCTGGCTTCGACAGTCCTCAACATGACCGTTGCAACACCGACCGGCGAAGGCCGGATACGGCCTCGAGAATGGGCTCCTCGATTTGATTTCACGCGGACATTTCCCCGCACGGCAGCCCTGCCGCGACCTTGCTTGACAGGGTGTCGCAAACTCATAGCTTGACGGCGTGATCAAGAAATTTGCGGTGCGCGCCTGCCTCCGGCTGCGCGGCGCTTTGGAGAAAACGCCATGACCGACAATATCGACCAGCAACTCGGCTTCGCGCCGGATTATGATTCGCCGGTTCCCTATATGAAGCGCACGCGCGACTACTATACGGCGATCGGCTACACGACTCCCTATCGCTGGGCGCACTATCTCGAGGCGCCGTTCCAGCCGCTGAAGAAGCCGCTGTCGCAATCCCGCGTCACCATCATCAGCACGGCCGCGCCCTATGATCCGGCCAAGGGCGACCAGGGGCCCGGCGCGAAATACAATGGCGGTGCGAAATTCTACCAGGTCTATGACGGCGACACGTCGAAGCAGCACGACCTGCGCATCTCCCACATCGGCTACGATCGCATCCACACCACGGCCAGGGATTCCGGCACCTGGTTTCCGCTGCCGCAACTGCTCAAGGCGAAAGCCGCAGGCCGGATCGGCGATGTCGCGCCGCGCTTCTTCGGCGCACCGACCAACCGCAGTCATCGCGTCACGATCGATGTCGATGCACCGGAAATCCTGAAGCGCTGCCGCGAGGACAAGGTCGACGTCGCGGTGCTGGTGCCGAATTGCCCGGTCTGCCATCAGACGACCTCGCTGGTCGCGCGGCACCTCGAAGCCAACGGCATCCCGACCGTGGTCATGGGCTGCGCCAAGGACATCGTCGAACACGCCGCGGTTCCGCGCTTCCTGTTCAGCGACTTTCCGCTCGGCAACTCGGCCGGCAAGCCGCATGACGTGGAGTCGCAGGCGCTGACGCTCGAACTTGCGCTGCGCGTGCTTGAATCCGCAATCGGCGCACGCACGACGATGCAGTCGCCGCTGCGCTGGAATGCCGACGGCAAGTGGAAGCTCGACTACAACAACATCGAGACCATGAGCCCTGAAGAGCTGGCGCGTCGCCGCGCCGAGTTCGACCGGGAGAAGGAAGTCGCGCGCGGCCTGCGCGTGGCATAAGAACCGCGATACAAGACAGAGGGACGTTGCGTGACCAGACCTTTCGAAGGCGTGCGGATTCTCGACTTCACGCAAGTGCTTGCCGGACCTTATGCCAGCTACCAGCTTGGCCTGCTTGGCGCAGACGTGATCAAGGTCGAGCGCCGCGAAGGCGAGGACATGCGCAACACGCCGCTCAACAAGGAGTGGGCCGAGCGCGGCCTCGCACCGGGCTGGCAGGCGATCAACGGCGGCAAGCGCAGCCTGACGCTCGACCTGCAAAAGCCGGAAGCGGTCGAGATCGTCAAGCGTCTCGCTGCGAAGGCCGATGTGGTGATGGAAAACTTCCGCCCCGGCGTGATGGACAAGCTCGGCATCGGCTACGCAGCGCTGACGGCGGTCAATCCGCGCCTGATCTATTGCTGCATCAGCGCCTTCGGCCAGACCGGGCCCGAGCGGCTTGGCGCAGGCTACGACGGCAAGATCCAGGCGATGTCGGGCATCATGTCGATCACCGGCCATGAAGCGACGGGGCCGACCCGCGCAGGCTTCGCGGTCTGCGACGTGCTCTCCGGTGCGACCGCCGCGTTCGGCGTCTCCAGCGCGCTGTTCCAGCGCACCCACACCGGCAAGGGTCAGCTGGTCGACGTTTCGATGCTGGAAGCCACGCTGGCGTTCCTCTCAGGCCCGATTGCCGACTACACCGTCACCGGACATAAACAAAAGCTGTCCGGCAATCAGGCCGTCAGCCGCAGGCCAACGGCAAATCTGTTCAAGGCCGGCAAGGACGGTCACATCCTGCTCGCGGTGAACAACGAGAAGCAGTTTCTCGCGCTGATGAAGGCGCTCGGCCGCGAAGACGTGCTCTCGGACCCGCGTTTCGCCGACTGGTTCCTGCGCAACGAGAACGAACCTGCACTGCGCAAGATCGTCGAGGACGTGCTGGCAACGAAAAGCCCGCAGGAGTGGGAGAAGATCCTCGACGCCGCCGGCGCGCCCTGCGCCAACATCTGGAGGATCGAGGAGATCATCGACCATCCGCAACTTGAAGCCCGCAAGGCAATCCAGACGGTGGACACGCCGTACGGCCCCCTGCGCTTCGCCGGAACCGGCTTCCAGCTGGCGCATGGCGGCGGCAAGCTCGACCGCATGGCGCCGTCGTTAAGCGAACATACCGACGCCGTCCTGGCGGAGGCGGGCTACAGCAAGGACGAAGTCGCGGCGTTGCACAAGGCGGCAGTCGTCTAGCCACATACGATCCGCTTGCGCCAGGCGATCAGGCGCGAGACAAATGCGGCATGGAAGGCTTCGTCTACGTTCTCGGCTGCGCCCACAACGGCCGATATCTCACTTACGTGGGCTGGACCACGGATATCGAGCGCCGTCTCGCCCAGCACAATGCGGGCAAGGGCGCACGCACGACCAAAGGACGCGCCTGGGTGTTACTGCACTCCGAAAGTTTCGCGACACGCACTGAGGCGATGCGCCGCGAATGGCATCTGAAGCGCGACCGAAAATTTCGCAAAGCCTTGGCGGACAAAGCAGCATGAACGACGGCGACGCGATGCATTCCGGTCAGGCGCGTCGCGCCGGCGCCATCGAGACGGCTCGCTATTCCGTCACCGGCCTTGAGGCCTCGGCGGACATCCGTGTCGATCGCTGGGGCGTGCCGCACATCAAGGCAGCCTCGCGCAGCGATGCGTTTTTCGTGCAGGGCTTCAACGCCGCACGCGACCGGCTCTGGCAGATCGACATCTGGCGCAAGCGCGGCCTTGGCAGACTCGCCGCCGACTTCGGCCCCGGCTATCTCGCGCAGGACCGGGCGGCGCGGCTGTTCCTCTATCGCGGCGATATGGCGACCGAGTGGAGATCCTATGGCGTCAGCGATGCGAAAGAGACCGTGGAGCGTTTCGTCGCCGGCATCAACGCCTTTATCGATCTGACCGAACGCGATGCGACACTGCTGTCGCCGGAGTTCGCGCTGACCGGCGCAAAACCGACGCGCTGGGAGGCGTCCGACGTGGTCCGCATCCGCAGCCATGCGATGGTGCGCAATCTCGAATTCGAGTACGGCCGCGCGCGCCTGCTCGGCCACGGCTCGCTGGCGCAGGATCTCGCACGTCGCTGGGTCGATCTCGGCCACGCGCCGCAGGTCCCCGACGACGTGGACTTCTCCGCCATCGGCGATGACGTGCTGGAATCCTTCTTTCTTGCCATCGCTCCGGTGACCTTCAGCAAGCCGCGGCTCGCGGCGACCCTGGCTGACGTCGATCGCTGGGGTGTCACCGATGAACTCGGCGAGATCATCGCGGCATCCCGCGACGAAGGCTCGAACAACTGGGCGCTGGCCACCTCGCGCTCGGCGACCGGCCGGCCGATCCTCGCCAGCGATCCGCACCGCGCCTATCTGATGCCGTCGCTGCGCTATGTCGCGCACCTGCGCGCTCCGGGACTCGACGTCATCGGCGCCGGCGAGCCTGCGCTGCCCGGCATTTCGATCGGCCATAACGACCAGGCCGCGTTCGGCCTGACGATCTTTCCGATCGATCAGGAAGATCTTTATGTCTACCGCACCAAACCTGACGATCCGGACGGCTATGCCTACGGCGACGGCTTCGAACACATGCGCGTCGTCGAGGAGCGCATCGCGGTGAAAGGGCATCCCGATCAGACGGTGACGCTGAAATTCACGCGGCACGGCCCCGTCGTTCACGAAGATCGCGCGCGCAACCTCGCATACGGCGTGCGCACCGTCTGGCTCGAACCCGGAAGCGCACCCTATCTCTCGAGCCTCGGCTATCAGGCCGCCTCATCGGTCGAGGCGTTCGAGCAGGCGTTGCAAAGCTGGTCCGTGCCGTCGACCAATCAGGTCTATGCCGATGTGAGCGGCAAGATCGCGTGGATGCCCGCCTGCAAGTCACCCGTTCGCAGGAACTGGGACGGGATGGTGCCGGTGCCGGGCGACGGACGCTATGAGTGGGAGGGCTTTCATTCGCAGAAGGCGTTTCCGCGCGAGATCGCGCCCGCGCGCGGTTATGTCGCCAGCGCCAACGAGATGAACCTGCCCCCGGGACCGGCGCAGCAACTCAACATCGGCTACGAATTCACCGATCCGTTTCGGGCGCAGCGGGTTCGCGAGGTGCTGGATGCAAAGCCGCTGCACGCGCTGGACGAATCCCGCAAGCTGCAGTGCGACGACCTCTCGATTCCTGCGCGGCGCATCTGCGCGCACCTCACCGGCCTCACCTCACCCGACAAGGACACGGCCTTCGGCCTCGCGATGCTGCAGGGCTGGGATCATCGCCTGGCCGATGACAGCGCCGCAGCGCTGCTGTTCGAAGTCTGGTGGATGCGGCATTTGAAGCCGGGGCTGCTCGATCTGGTCAGCATCGATCCACAAGTCCGCCCGCTGCTTGCACCCGGCGATCATACGACCCTGCTCACCTGGCTCGACGAGCTTGCGTCCGTGTTTGGAGACCAGCGGCACGCGAAACGATCGCAGGTTCTGCTCGCGACGCTCGCGAACGCCGTGCCGGACTGCCGGCGCCGCTACGGGGACGACCACAGCCAATGGCAATGGTCCAGCTGGCATCACGGCTATTTCGAACATCCGCTGGCGAACGTGTATCCGGAAAAGCTGCGGGACGTCGGACCGCTGCGGCAGGGCGGCGCAGCCATGACCGTGATGAGCAACGGCTACCGCATGAGCGACGGCCGTGCGATCACCGGCGCATCGTTCCGGATGGTCGTCGATGTCGGAAAGTGGGACGACAGCGTGTTCGTCAACGCCCCGGGGCAATCCGGCGACGTGCGCTCACCGCACTATGACGATCATGGCAAGTTATGGTCCGAGCGGGACTACGTGCCGCTGATCTATTCCGAAGAAGCGATAGCGCGCGAAACGCACCTGCATATTTTTCTGGAGCCGACCATCCCCAAGAAACGCCCGTCATGAGGGAGTAAATCCGTGGACGTTACAAAGCTGCCGTTCGACGCCGACACCATGCTCGCAGGCCTGCGCCCATGGGTGGAATGCGAGAGCCCGACATGGGACGCTTCGCGGGTCGGCGCGATGATGGATGTCGCCGCGCGCGATCTCGCGCTGATCGGCGCACGGATCGAGCGGATCGGCGGGCGTATGGGCTTCGGCGATTGCGTGCGCGCGACGTTTGCCACCGGCGATGCGTCGAAGCCTGGCATTCTGATCCTCGGGCATCTCGACACAGTGCATCCGGTCGGGACGCTGGCAAAACTGCCGTGGCGGCGCGAAGGCGACAAATGCTACGGCCCCGGCATCTTCGACATGAAGGCCGGCAACTACATCGCGCTCGAAGCGGTGCGGCAGCTGCTTCGCGCGGGAGCAGCGATCCACCTGCCGATCACCTTCCTGCTCACCTGCGACGAGGAAGTCGGCAGCCCAAGCACCCGCGACCTGATCGAGGCCGAAGCCGCGCGGCACAAATATGTGCTGGTGCCGGAGCCGGCGCGGCCGAACGGCGGCGTGGTCACCGGCCGCTACGCCATCGCGCGCTTCAATCTCGAGGCCATCGGCCGCCCAAGCCACGCAGGAGCGCGGCTCGCCGAAGGCCGGTCCGCGATCCGCATCATGGCCGACGCGATCCCGCAGATCGAGTCGATGACGACGTCGGACTGCACCTTCAGCGTCGGCGTCGTTCACGGCGGGCAATGGGTGAACTGTGTGGCAAGTTCGTGCACCGGCGAGGCGCTGTCGATGGCGAAGAAGCAGGAGGATCTCGACCGCGGCGTCGAGCGCATGCTGGCGCTGTCGAAGGACAACCGCAACGATGGGCAATTTATCGTCACCCGCGGTGTGACGCGCCCGGTCTGGGAAGCCAACGACAAGACGATGGCGCTGTACGAAACCGCGAAGGGCATCGCCAGACAGCTTGGGCTCGAACTGTCGCATATGAGTTCCGGCGGCGGCTCCGACGGCAATTTTACCGGGCCTATGGATCTCGCAACCCTCGACGGGCTCGGCGTGCGCGGCAACGGTGCGCATACGCTCGACGAACACATCATCGTCAACAGCCTGACCGAGCGGGCGAAGCTGATGGCGGGGATTTTAGTGGCAGTAAAGTAGAAGGGGCGAATAGGGAGTGGCGAATAGCGAATAGGGGTTGAGAATGGCTGCTAGTTGCTACGTCCCTATTTGCTACTCCCTATTCGCCATTCGCGCAAAATGATCACCGGCCTCGACCATATCGTGCTGCTCGCCCGCGACATTGACGCGGCGGTGAAGACCTACGAAACGCTGCTTGCGCGACGCCCCGCGTGGCGCACGAAGGGCGACGGCGCCGAGACCGCGATCTTTACGCTGGCCAATATGTCGCTGGAGATCATGGCGCCGTCCGGCGCTGGCGCAGTCGGCGAGCGGGTTCGCGCGCGGCTTGACGAGCAGGGCGAAGGACTTGCCAGCCTGTGTTTCCGGGTCGACGGCATCGACAGATTTCAACGCCGGCTGAAAAGGCTCGGATTGATGCCAGAGGACATCGCACAGTCCGGCAGCACCAGCACGATCGATGGCGCAACGCTGTCCTGGAAGCGCACGCGCACCTCGGTCGAGACAACGCACGGCACGCGGCTGTTCTTCCTCGAACTGTCCGCCGAACGGCCGTTGTCGCAAGCGACCGCACGCGCTCCGATCGTCGGCCTCGATCACGTTGTGGTCGCCACAGAGGAGCCGGAGCGGGCCGCCGCGCTCTATGGCGCACGGCTGGGGATGGACATGGCGCTCGATCTCACACGGCCGGATTGGGATGCGCAGCTGATGTTCTTTCGCTGCGGCGATCTCGTGGTGGAGATCGTGCATCGCCTGAGCGAGGCAAGTCGTGGCAACCCTGACAAGCTCTGGGGACTGAGCTGGCGTGTGAGCGACATCGAAGCCGCACAGGCGCGCCTCGTATCTTCAGGACTTGACGTATCCGAAATGAGAACCGGCCGCAGGCCCGGCACGCACGTGTTCACGGTACGCGCAGGTGCGCTCGGCGTGCCGACCCTCGTCATTCAACAGGCGTCAGTGATCTAGTAATCCACCCGCATCAGATAAAGCCCGTCCGGCGGTGCGACCGGGCCGCATGCTGCGCGGTCTTTTGCATCCAGCGCGCGCTTCAGATCGCCCGCCCGCCAGCGTCCCTCGCCGACCCATACCAGCGAGCCGACCATCGAACGCACCTGATGATGCAGGAACGAGCGCGCGGAGACGTTCACATTCACATGTTCACCATCACGCACGACGTCGAACTGATCGAGCGTCTTCTTCGGCGATTTGGCCTGGCATTCGCTGGCGCGGAAGGTGGTGAAATCATGCTTGCCCAGAAGATGCTGTGCGGCCCGATGCATCGCGTCCGCATCGAGCGGCTTTGGCACGCGCCAGGCGTGACCGAGGTCGAGCGCGAGATCGGCGCGACGGTTGATGATCCGATAGAGATAGTGGCGCTTGATCGCCGAGAACCGCGCTTCGAAATCCTCAGTGACCTGCTCGGCGCTCAGCACGCCGACCGGATGCGGCCGCAGGTGCGCGTTCATGGCATCGCGAACCTGATCGGTGCGGAACGCCTTTGCGAAATTCAGATGTGCGACCTGCCCCTTGGCATGCACGCCCGCGTCGGTTCGTCCTGCGCCGTGCACGCGCACGTCCTCGCCGCTCAGCGCCTTCGCCGCCTGTTCGAGCACGCCCTGCACGGTCAGGTCGCGCTCCTGCACTTGCCAGCCGCGAAACGGCGCGCCGTCATATTCAATGGTGAGCTTGTAGCGCGGCACTAGTGGTCCACCTGCCTATTCCAGTTCGGCGAAGGCCGCAGCATAGATCACTTCGCCCGCGGCCGGCGCGGCCGGCGACAGGCGCAGCACCTGCAGGTCATCGCCCTGATAAATGCAATCGAAGGCTTGCGCCATCTCCTGCGAAAAGCCGAACCGTTGGTAGTAACCCGGATCGCCGAGCACGAAGACGATTGTCTCGCCCAGCGTCTTCAGCCGCAAATGCCCTGCCCCGATCAGCGCCCGCGCCGTACCTTTGCGTTGCTGTGCGGGCAGCACCGAGACCGGTGCGAGACTGATGCCGGGCACGCGCGCACCGCCATGTTCGATCCACAAGCGCGAGAACGCCACATGACCGGTGATCACGCCGTCGTTCTCGGCAACGAGCGACAGCACCAGGTCGCCGTTGCTGCGCAGCCTGGTCACGAGGTCGGCCTCCTGCCGCCGCCCGAACGCGGCCGTCACGACCTCAATGATCGCAGCAATATCGGCGGACTTTTCCGGGCGGATGATCATCGCATCCTGCTTCCCGAAGCCAGCCGCGTGCCGCGCAGAAAAGCCTCTGCGGTCATTGGTTTTGCGCCCGCACGTTGCAGTTCGGTAATTCGAACAGCGCCATCCCCGCATGCCACCGTCAGGTTCGCGTCGATCAGTTCGCCCGGCGCCCCGCGCCCGCTCGCCAGTTCGGAGCGGAGAATTTTCAGACGCACCGGCTGGCCATCGAGTTCGATCTCGCTCCACGCCCCCGGAAACGGCGACAGGCCGTGACAATGGCGCAGCACCTCGCGCGCAGGCCTGGTCCAGTCGATGCGGGCTTCGTCCTTGTCGATCTTGGCCGCATAAGTCACGCCGTGCTCGTCTTGCGGCGTCAGCTTCAGATCACCGCGTTCGAGCGTATCCATGGCCCGCACCATCAGACCGGAGCCCGCTTGCGCCAGCACGTCATGCAGATCGCCCGCCGTCATGGTGTCAGTGACCGTGACACGCCCCACCATCGCCACGTCACCCGTGTCCAGCCCGGCATCCATCTTCATGACCATGACGCCGCTCTCGTCGTCGCCGGCCATGATCGCGCGATTGATCGGTGCGGCGCCGCGCCAGCGCGGCAGAAGCGAGGCATGCAGATTGAAGCAGCCGAGGCGCGTGCCATCGAGGACCGGCTGCGGCAGGATCAGACCGTAAGCGACGACGACAGCAGCATCGGCCCGATGCGCACGGAACGCCTCGATGGCGTCCGCCGTCTTCAAACTCTTCGGCGTCAACACAGCAAGCCCAAGCTGCCGCGCCTCGCGCCCGACCGGCGTGACCTGTTCCTTCTGACCTCGGCCGGCAGGCTTTGGCGCGCGCGTATAGACCGCGACGATCTCGTGTCCGTGCGCGGCAAGCTCGACCATGGTCGGCACCGCGAAATCCGGCGTCCCCATGAAAATCAGACGAAGCGGCATGCGATCAGCCGATCCTCAAAAACAAGCGTGCAACTGCTTACTTGGCGGATTATTCCGCGCGCTTTGCGGCCTTGGTGAACTTCTTCAGGACCCGGTCGCGCTTCAGCTTCGACAGGTAGTCGACAAACAGCACACCGTTGAGATGATCGATCTCGTGCTGGATGCAGGTCGCAAACAGGCCTTCCGCCTCTTCCTCATTCACCTTGCCGTCGAGATCGGTAAAGCGCACGCGCACGTTCGACGGCCGCTCGACCTCCTCGTAGTATTCGGGATCGAGAGACAGCCCTCCTCGTAAACCGACTTCTCCTCGGACGACCACAGGATCTCCGGATTGATGAAGACGCGCGGATTGGCCGGGCTTTCCTTTTTCGCAAGATCCATGGTGATCAGCCGCTGCGGAACTCCGATCTGGATCGCCGCAAGGCCGATACCCGGCGCCTCATACATCGTCTCGAGCATGTCCTCGGCGAGCTTACGCACATCCGCCGTCACCTTCTCGACCTGTTTCGAGACGAGGCGCAGCTGCTTGTCCGGCAGGATGATAATGTCGCGAATAGCCATGGCGGGCGATGTAGTCTGGCGGAATGTCGCGGTCAATCAGGCGGATACGACCTTTCGGCCTGCCCTTAACGCTTCATTCACCATAAATGCCAACCGATGGGTAACCATGAAAATCAGGGCTCTGTTAACCATGATTTTCAAGTGGTTGTTAACAGGAACGGCCGCTTCGTTCCCCATTCGTTCGTATTCGTCGGCGAATCGGCTACAAGCAGCCCATGTCTGAGGTTCTCCTTATCGTCGGCGATGTTGCCGTCACTGCCGGCGCCGCCTTGATGGCGTTCGCCGGCCTCGTGCTGGCCTTGCTGGTGGTCATCGCCGTCGTGCTCGCCCGCGGTTCAAGCCGGAACGAAGCCGCCACCATGGCGCAGGTGATCCGCGCCGACGAAGTGGAAGAGCGTCTCGCCGACATGCTGCGCGCGCAGGCCGAGACCACCGGCCGCATGCAGGCGATGGGCGAGGCGCTTGCGGGCCGGCAGTCGGAGATGGCGCGCGCGGTGAATGACCGGCTCGACTCGGTCACCCACCGCGTCGGCCAGTCGATGGAGCAGTCCACCCGCAGCACGATGGATTCGCTGCGCCATCTGCATGAGCGGCTGGCAGTGATCGACAACGCACACAAGAATCTCACCGACCTCACCACCCAGGTGACGACGCTGCGCGACGTGCTCGCCAACAAGCAGACGCGCGGCGCGTTCGGCCAGGCACGAATGGAAGCGATCGTGCAGGACGGAATGCCGAAGGGCAGTTACGAATTCCAGTTCACGCTGTCGAACAACAAGCGGCCGGATTGCGTGGTTTTCCTGCCCGATCAGCGGCCGCTCTGCATCGACGCGAAATTTCCGCTCGAGGCCGTCACCGCGTTGCGCGACGCACGCAGCGACGAGGAAAAGAAGGCTGCGACACAGCGCGTGCGGCAGGACATGATGAAGCATGTCAACGACATCGCAGGCAAATACCTGATCGCCGGCGAGACGCAGGAAATGGCGCTGCTGTTCGTGCCGTCGGAATCCGTCTACGCCGAAATCTACGACGGCTTCGACGACGTGATCCAGAAGGCCTATCGCGCACGCGTGGTGCTGGTGTCGCCGTCGCTGTTGATGCTGGCAATCCAGGTGATGCAGCAGATCCTGAAGGACGCGCGGATGCGCGAGGCGGCGGACCAGATTCGCACCGAGGTGGTCGGCATGACCGACGATCTCGCGCGTCTGCGCGAGCGCGTGCTGAAGCTGCAGCAGCATTTTGGACAGGCCAACGAGGATGTGCGGCAAATCCTCGATTTCCGCCGACAAGATCGACAAGCGCGCCGCGCGGATCGAGGACCTCGACTTCGACAAGGCGGACGAGGTCGCAGCCGCCAAGACCGCTCCCGAATTGTTCGTCGCGCCGCCGCTCCGCAAGCTGCAGGCGGGGGAGTAGGGCGAGGCTCTGCCCCATTCTGCCTCCGAGGCCCGTCATTCCGGGGCGCGCCGAAGACGCGAACCCGGAATCCAGCGACATGGCAGAGCAACCGGATTTCGGGTCTGCACCTGCGGTGCATCCCGGAATGACCAGTGCCGTGAATAATTCTCAGAATCTGCTACCACCCTCCCCATGACCACATCCGACGCCACGCCCGCGACTGCAAAGCCCGCCGCCCGCACGGCGACGTGGGGCGAGGCACTGGCCGTTTATCTGCAACCGCGCGTGCTGATCGTGCTGTTCCTTGGGCTGTCCTGCGGATTGCCGCTGGCGCTGTCCGGCTCGACGCTGTTGGTGTGGATGCGCGAATCCGGCGTCGATCTGCGCACCATCGGCCTGTTCGCATTGGTCGGCACGCCCTACACCATCAAGTTTCTCTGGGCGCCGCTGATCGATGCGTTGAATGTCCCGGTGCTGTCGCGTGTGCTTGGCCGGCGCCGCGGCTGGCTGGTGTTTTCGCAACTGCTGCTGATCGCGGCGATTCTGATTCTAGCGCTGACCGATCCGGCCCAATCGCCGTTTTACGTCGCACTCGGCGCGCTGCTGGTGGCGACGGCCTCGGCGACACAGGACACGGTCGTCGATGCGTTCCGCGTCGAGAGCCTGCCCGAGAACGAACAGGCGGCCGGCATGGCGGCCTATGTCGCGGCCTATCGCATCGGCATGCTGATCTCGACCGCCGGCGCGCTGTTTCTCGTAGCCGTACTTCGCGGGCGTCCCCTGCGCGCTCTTGTCGAGGACACCGGGCAACGCGCCACCGACATTCAGCAGAATGGAGACGAATCGCGCGTCCGATCGTGGCGTTGGCGCGATTGCCAGGGCCAAAGGCGCCATGGCCACCGTTCATGCCGATCGCGTTGCGTACCGGTCCATTGACGATCGCAAGCGGCGCAATGACATGAGTGGTCGCCTGGATCGCATTCAGATTGAAGTGCGGCTCACACATCGCCCTCATTGCGGCGCGCAGCACCGGCGCATAGATCGGCAGGCAGCCGGCCATGACAGCGTTTATCGCGAGCACGCGGCGCGTCAGATTGCCCCAGCGTGGTGGTACGCGCGCCTCCAGACAGTTCGCGTCACCACCCAGCGCGGCGATCATGGCATCCACCTTCTCGGGCGTTGGCGGCACGACGGGGAGTCCGTCTGTATAGCCCTGCGCGAAGTACCAATCCTGCGGATCAGTGCCGTCTAGGGGTGTCATGTCCGGTGCGAGAAGTTCGCCCCTGTTCCGAAGGCTTGCCTGGGTCACTCGTTGCACTCCCTCACTGGAATATCCGTTGTGT
>CAVZHJ010000016.1:0-220520 GCA_963774995.1 uncultured Alphaproteobacteria bacterium | reverse complement strand
ACGCCGCCAACCGCGAGATAGCGGCGCTGAAGACACTGGTCGCCGTCATGCGCAGCGAGATCGATCAGCTCAAGGCGGTGACCGCGCCGAAGGATCAGAAAGAGCCGGCGAAGAAATGACGGGGATGACCCGTCATTCCGGGGGCACCGCGGCGGCGGCGAACCCGGAATGACAGTGCTAGACCCCCTGCATCACCTGCGGCAACACATGTGGCAGGGGGCCGGCGATCAGATCGACATTGGTCTCGACCTCGAACACGCTGCGCAGCATCGCGTTGGTGATCGTCTCGCGCGGGGTGCCGCTGGCGACCAGCCTGCCGTGATGAAGCACGATGACGCGGTCGGCGAAGCGGGCGGCCAGGTTGAGATCGTGGAGGATGGCGATGACCGCCGTGCCGGCTTTCGCGCGGCGCTTGGCGGTTTCGACCAGATTGATCTGATAGCGCAGATCGAGGCTCGACGTCGGCTCGTCGAGCAGCAGCACGCCGGGGCCGTGTCTGGCTTCGCCGGCTGCCAGTTGCAGCAACACGCGGGCGAAATGCGCGCGTTGCTGCTCGCCGCCGGAAAGCGTCGGCAGTTCGCGGTCGCGGAAGGCGTCAAGGCCGATCTCGTCCAGCATCGCATCGACCAGCGGCTGCGACGCCACGCGCGCCATCTCGCCTGCGCCCATGCGAACGACCTCCTCGACCGTGAAGGGAAAGCTGATGCTGATATGCTGGGACAGCACGGCACGATGCGCGGCCAGCCGGTCGGGCGAATAGGAATTCAGCGCGGCGCCCTTGATCTGCACCGAGCCTTTGGTCGGCGTCATGTCACCGGACAGGATTCGCAGAAGTGTCGATTTCCCCGCGCCATTCGGCCCGACGATGGCAACGGTCTCGCCCGGCTGCACCCGCATATCGACCGCATCGAGCAGGGTCGCGTTCTTGATGCGCATGCAGACGCCGGCAACCTCGATCGCCGTCATCACGACCCCACCAGGGCCCGTTGCCGCAACAGCACGTAGAGAAAGAACGGCGCGCCGATTGTTGCGGTGAGGATGCCGACAGGAATCTCTGCGGGCGCTGCGAGCACCCGCGCGAATGTGTCGGCAAACACCATCAGCGCCGCGCCGAACAAGGCGGAGGCGGGGAGCAGCATGCGATGTCCCGGGCCGATCGCGAGCCGCAACAGGTGCGGCACGACGATGCCGAGGAAGCCGATCACGCCGCAGATCGCGACCGCAGCGCCGGTCATCGCCGAGACCAGCACGATGCAGATGATTTTCAATCGCTCGACGTTGACCCCGGTATGAAATGCTTCCGACTCGCCGAGCACCAGCACATCCAGACCGCGTCCGATGAACGGTATCGCCGCTGCCGTGGCGGCTACGAAGGGCAGGAGAAGCAAAGCCTTGCTCCAGGTCGCGCCACCAAGCGAGCCGAGCAGCCAGAACGTGATGTCGCGCAGCTGCCGATCGTCCGCCATGAAGATCAAGAGTCCGATGCCGGCATTGGCGAGCGCGGCGATAGCGAGACCCGACAGCAGGAAGATCGCGACCGATGTGCGCCCGTCGCGGCTGGCGATGCGATAGAGCAGCAGCGTGGTGACCAGTGACCCGAGGAACGCCGCGAGCGGCAGCAGTTCGAATGCGTTCGTGGCGGCGTTGGGCCCGATCACGTTGTCGAGAATGACGATCGTGAAGGCCGCGGCGAGCGCGCCGCCGCTCGACACTCCGACGAGCGCGGGGTCGGCGAGCGGGTTGCGGAACAGCCCCTGCATGATGGTGCCGGACACTGCCAGCAGCGCGCCGATCATGGCGGCGATGGCGATGCGCGGGATACGGATCGACCAGAGCACGAGCTGGTCGCGGGCGAATGCGGCCGCGTCCGCCGTTCCGCCGAGGCCAAGCGCGGGCCACAGGCGGGAGAGGGGAATTCCCGCAGCGCCGATGGTGGCCGCGAGCAGCGAAACGGCGAGCAGCAGCGCCAGCAGGCCAACGAAAACGCCGAATGCTTTCGGGCGGCGTCTGCGTGCTGCGGCTGGTTTGACGGAAGCAGGCGCCGATATGCCGGCGGCGCTCATTGCCGGCAGTTCACGGACAACACGCTCGGCTTGCCCATCTCGTCGTGTGCGGCCAGCGAGGGATAGAGGGAGATCGCAAGGTCGTGTGCGGCAGCTGCGGTGCGCGGACCGAAGCCGAGCAGATAGAGGCCGTCCATCGCAATGAACGATTTGTCCTTCGCAGCCGGCGTCAGCGCGAAAGCCGCGTTCGCGAATATCGCGTCCGGCGAAATCAAGTCCCGGCCCCGCTGCATGACCAGAATGACATCGGGCCTGGCTGCGACAATAGCCTCCTCGCTCAGGGGTTTGTAGCCTTCATAAGCATTGATGGCGTTGACCCCGCCCGAGAGCGCAATGATTTCGTGGGCGGCGGTCTTCTTGCCTGCGACCATGGCGCGGCCGTTGACGAACGAGATCACGAACATGATCCGCCGCCGCTCGGTGATTTTCTCCCGCAGCTTGCGCATCGCGGCGAGATCTGTCGTCACCGCCTCGCTCAGGCACGCGCCGCGCTGCTCTGCGCCGAGCTCGCGCGCGACGATGCGGATGCGTTCGACGATCCCGTCCTCGCTGAAGGATTCGGGTACGGTCACGATCGGGACCCTCGCTTCGCCGAGCACGGCCAGCGTCTCCTTCGGGCCGGAGCCCTCGATGGCGATGATCAGTTCGGGATTGAGGCCGAGTACGCCCTCGGCGGACAGTTGCCGCATGTAGCCGACATTCGGCTTCTGCTGCAGGGCCTGAGGAGGATAAAGGCTCGTGGTGTCGACGCCGACAAGCCGCTCATCCATGCCGAGCGCATAGACGATCTCGGTCAGCGCTCCACCGACGGTGACGATGCGTGCGGCTTTCGCGTTGCGAATTTCCGAAGCGCCGGCTTGGGCAACGGCCAGCAATCCGGCGAGCGCGCCGGTCAGCCAGCGAACACGGCGGTGCCGCGTGCGAAAAGCCGGCGGGCTCATTTGGTGAAGAATCAGCTTGTTCTGCGCGGTGAGGCGAAGCCGATAGGTTTCCTCACCATGCGCAATGATGATCTCGCGCACCGATTGAAAAATATCGCGGCTGTCGAACCGGTTTCCGCGCATCACGACGCTCCGGCTCTGCTCGGCAATCGGCCTGTCCGATGCATTGTCATCGTTCGAGGCTGGCTCGCGCGGCGGAGTTGGCTGGCCCAAATTCATTCCCGTTCCGGAGTATTTTGATCGGTCTCTTATAGGTTTGCGCCCCGCCAGACTCCAAGCCCTCCACTTTACAATCGCTTTAATCTGGCCCGCGGGCGATTGATTTCACCGGTTCTGCCAACTACCACCAATCTGTTGATCTACGCCCCACAGTGGGCGCATCCGTTAGCCAGCTAGCTGCCACATAGAGTGTGGCCTGCCCGCCAGCCGCGGCCGGTTTAAAAAGACAGGCGTGGGGACTGAAGATGGCTAACGGGGCCAGGAGCGCGCATGCGCTTCTCTGGGGTGTATCTGCTGTTGCTTTGTTTCTGTACGGCGTTTCGGAGAGTGCAGCGCAGGCGCAGCAGCCGAATGCGGTGCAAGCTACCGGCAATTCCGGCCAGGATGCGAAACAAAAGAACGCCAAGCGCAGCAAGAAGCAGCAGCCGGCTGTTGCGCAGACCCAAGCTCAGGATGTGCTGAACGCGAACGCACAGACCGGCAGATCGACGTCCACGCAGTCGCTCGACACGATCACGATCGCGGCGACCAAGACCGAGGAGCGGGCGATCGATGCGCTGGCGCCGGTCAGCATCGTCACGCTGGAGCAGATACAGGGGATTCAGCCGAACCGCGTCGGGGACGTTCTTTATAACGTTCCAGGCGTTTGGCTGCAGGATCGCGGCGACGATCCGGCAACATCGGTCAACATTCGCGGCTTGCAGGACTTTGGCCGCGTGGCGGTTGTCGTCGACGGCGCACGTCAGAACTATCAACGCTCCGCTCACAGCGCCAATGGCGCGTTCTTTCTTGATCCCGAGTTGATCGGGGGAATTGATGTCGTGCGGGGCCCGACGGCCAATATCTACGGCTCCGGCGCGATCGGCGGTGTCGTGTCGTTTCGGACCAAGGATATCGAAGATGTCGTGCGCCCCGGCCAGCGGTGGGGAACCGAAGTCGGCGTGACGGCCGGAACGAACGACGCCCGCATCATGTCATCGGCCTTTGGTGGCTACCGGGTTAATCCCAACGTCGACGTCTTTGGCGGTGGATCGTTCACGTCGCAAACGAACTATAAGGATGGTTCCGGCGTCACCGTCGAAAACAGCGCCAACAGGGTTGGCAGCGCGATCGGCAAGGTGACGGTGCGCCCGGCGGACGGTCACGAGATCAAGCTCGGCGGAGTTTTCCAGGATTTCGATTACGACGTCGGGCAGCCGAGACGCGCGCTCGGGTTGCCGCTTTCGCAGGCGGGCGCAGCCGGCAATGGAACGTCGATCTATGCGACGACCGTGAAGAGCTACAACACCAGCCTTGGCTGGAAGTATGCCCGTCCGGACGACAAGATCTTCGACTTTGATGCGAGAGTGTACTGGAATCGCACCGACAGCGACCAGGTGAAGATCGCCCATACCGCGACGGTGCCCGCTTTTGGAACGCCGTGCTTTGCACGGGGGTTGCCGGGCAATGCGATTTCCGGCTGCAACGGTGATGCGCGCGGCTACCTGCTCGATACGGTTGGTTTCGATGTTCACAACACCTCGCGGTTCGAACATGGCGGCTTCAGGCACGCGTTCACCTACGGCGGTGATGCGTTCCAGGACGAGGTTTCGACCTTTGACGCCAGCGGCAACTCGAATGCTACGACGCCCGGCGGGCGCCGCACCGTCTCCGGCGCCTTCGCGCAATGGAAGGTCGGTTATCTGAACTGGTTCGATATCGTCAGCGCGATCCGCTACGACAACTACCACCTCACATCCGCGACCAACTCCGCGGACGGCGACCGATTCTCACCGAAGGTGACGCTCGCGCTGGTGCCGGGTTCCGTGGTTACGCCCTATGTCAGCTACGCCGAGGGCTACCGGGCTCCGTCGATCACCGAGACGCTCGTCACCGGTTCGCACGTCGCTTCGGGACCGGGACAAGGCGACACCTCGCGCTGTTCCGACGGCTCGCGCGGCTTTTTCTGCTTCCTGCCGAATCCCAATCTTCGGCCGGAGGTCGGCAAGAACAAGGAAGTTGGCCTGAACATCAAGAAGAACGACCTGCTGATGCAGGGTGATACCTTCCGTGCCAAGTTCAACGTCTTCCGCAATGACATCGACGACTTTATCGACGGCGTGTTGTTGCTTCGGCCCTCCGGCCCGCCAACCAGTACTTCCAGTATCAGAACATAGCGCGCGCCAGGATCGAGGGCTTCGAAGCCGAGACCTTCTACGATGCGAACAGCTGGTTTGTCGGTGTCTCGGCAACCATTCAGCGTGGCGAGAATGTGCGGACTGGTGTTGGGCTGGCGACGGTGCAGCCGCGCAAGATCACGACGACGGCCGGTGTGCGTTTGTTCGAGAATAGTTGACGCTGGCCGCACAGTGGGCTTCGTTCCAGGCCAACACGGACATTTCGCCGACATTCCTTCCAGGAACCTCGTACGATCTGGTCAATGTCTATCTGACGTACAGGCCGCACGCCGACATCACGCTCAACTTCTCGATCGATAATACCCTTAACCAGTATTATCGCCCCTACGCGGTGCCGCGTTCGGCCGACTTCACCTCGACCCAGAACGACGTTTTGTGGGCGAGCGCGGGGCCGGGGACAATTACAAGATCGGAGCGAGAGTCCGCTTTGGCGGCGTGTGATGCGCTGCCTTTGAATTCGTTGAAGAGCCGGGGTCGCCGCTGGGGTCCCGGCACTTTCATTTCAGGCGACAGGGATTTAAAAGAACGGCAGCGCAACGCTGGACGACAGAGACAGTCAGGAGACAATCAATGTTCATCGCGATGAACCGCTTCAAGGTCAAAAAGGGATCCGAGGACGCTTTCGAGAAGGTCTGGTCGAGCCGCGAATCCTATCTCGACCGCATGCAGGGTTTTGTCGAATTTCATCTGCTGAAGGGCCCTGAAGCGGAAGACCACACGCTCTACTCCTCGCACACCGTGTGGAGCTCGAAGGCGACCTTCGAGGCATGGACGAAGTCGGACGAGTTCCGCAAGGCGCATGCCCGCGCCGGCAACGAATTGACCGGTCCGCTCTATCTCGACCATCCGAAGTTCGAGGGCTTCGACGTCGTGCAGACCCAGCGCAACGCCAGCGCTGCGGCCTGAGCCTCATGCTCGATACCGAACTCGTCGAACTGAAGACGTTCATGGCGGAGAATGCCGGCGCGGTGATCGAGGACGTTGCGCGCGAGCGCAAGGTCACCGCCCGCGCGGTGATCGAGGCGCTGCCCGAAGGCATGGTTCGCTCAGGCAAGGGCGATCAGTTCGTCCCGGTCATGCAGGACATTGCCGACTGGGGCGATGTCACGCTGATCGTCCACACCGATGACGCGATTTTTGAGTTTTCCGGCTCAGTGCCGCGCGGTGAAATCGGCCGCGGCTACTTCAACCTGATGCAGCCGAAGGGCCTGCACGGCCACCTGCGTCACGAGCGCTGCGGCGGCGTGGCGTTCGTCGAGCGGCCGTTCTTCGGCAAGTCGTCGGCGTTTGTCGCCTTCTTCAACGTCGATGGCGGCATCATGTTCAAGGTGTTCGTCGGCCGCGACGACAAGCGCGAATTGAAGCCGGATCAGCTCAAGCGCTTCCGAAAGCTGGCCGCTGGCATCTCCTAGGCGCAGGCTGGCGTTCGCCGGGCCTATGCTATGACTGCCCGGAAAGCGACAATTCCGGGAGGGCGTCCCTTGATCAAATCAATCTCGTTTCTGGCGCGAAAGCCGGGTCTTTCGCGCCAGGATTTCGTGCGGCACTGGCTCGATGTGCACGTACCCATGTGCCACGCCGTTCCGGGGCTGCGCGGCTATGCGGTCTCCACCATCGTCGAACATCAGTCGCGTCCGGATGTGCCGAGCCTGCCGATGGGCGATTTCGACGGTGTCGCCCAGGTCTGGTTCGACAGCCTTGAGGCGAGGGCGGATGCGGCGGCCTCGGCCGAGGGCAAGCGCTGGCACGCCGATGGCGGTACGATCATCGGCGGCATCCGGATGTTCGTCACCCGCGAGCGCCTCGTCGTGCCGGTGCCGCCACGCAATCGCCCGAAATTCAAGACGCTGTCGGTGATCAAGCGAAAACCTTCGCTTTCGGCGCAGGAATTCCACCACGAATGGGCTGTCGTGCATGCGCCGATGGCGCGCAGCGTTCCCGGTTTGCGCGGCTTCGCCTTGTCCGAGATCGCCGAGGAGCAGTTTCGCCCGGATATCGTGCCGTTTCCGCTCGACGGTCCCGTTGATGGCTTCACCGAAAGCTGGTGGGACAGCCCGGAGTCGCGTGCCCGGATGATAGCGTCTGCCGAGGGCAAGGCGTGGTTTGCGCATGGCTCGACCTTCATCGGCCATGTGCGCAGCATTCTGCTGGAAGAACACGTGATCGTGCCGGTGAAGGAAGCGGTCGCGTAACCAAGGCCGTCATTCCGGGCTCGCTCGCAAGAGCTCGCGCCTCGGAATGACGAAACAATGAGGGATGAAAGCATGTCCGATCAAGTCAAGGCCATCGTTGTTGACGCCAATGCGCCCGGCAGGTTGTCGGTGCAGTCGGCGAAGCTTGCTCCCGCGGGGCCAACCGATGTGACCGTGCGCGTCACCGCCATCTCGCTCAATCGCGGCGAGGTCAAGCGCGCCGTCACCGCGTCGGAGCCGGGCGCGCGTCCGGGCTGGGATTTCGCAGGCGTGGTCGAAGAGGCGGCGAAACAGGGCGGAGGCCCACCGGTCGGCGCTCGCGTTGTCGGCATCCTGTTGAGCGGTGCCTGGGCCGAGCGTGTGCGCGTGCCGGTCCAGAGTGTCGCGGTGCTGCCCGACGGCGTGAGCGACGCGCAGGCGGCGACGCTGCCGGTGGCGGGTTTGACTGCGCTGCATGCGCTGCGGCAGGGCGGATTGCTGCTGGGCCAGAAGGTTCTGATCGACGGGGCGAGCGGCGGTGTCGGCCATCTGGCCGTGCAACTGGCGGCGGCCTCGGGCGCGATCGTTTGCGGGCATGTGCGGCGGGAGGAATTGCGCCAGACCGTGGCGCCCTGGTGCAACGGCGGCGTCGCGGTCGGCGCTTCGATCGAGACGGCGCGCCCGCTCGGGCCGTTTCATCTGATCCTCGACTCGGTCGGCGGCCAGACGCTCGCGTGTGAGCTGACCATGCTGCGCTACACCGGTACCTGTGTAACCTTCGGCATTTCGGAAGCGCCGACCTCGACCTTCGAGAGTGGAAGCTTTTTCCGCCAGGGCGGTGTGCGGCTTTACGGCCTGATCATCTTCGAGGAACTGGCGCGCGTCGAGCCGGCGCGGATCGGGCTGGCCCTGCTCGCCGATCTCGTGCAGCGCAAGGTGCTGGTGCCAAAGATTGAAGTCGAGGCTTCGTGGACGGACATTGGCCGGGTCGCGACCGATCTGCTCGACCGGAAGTTCGCGGGCAAAGCCGTGCTGCATGTGAAGTAGCTCGTCATTGCGAGCGAAGCGAAGCAATCCAGAGCGGCAAAGGAAGACAAAATTGCTTCGTCGCTACGCTCCTCGCGATGACGCCGAGGGCTAATACCCAGCGCGGTCCCGCGATGCCTTGTGCAGTTTCGCCATGCCGCCGATCCAGCGGTCGTAGTTGCTGGTCTTGTTCTGCACGTAGCCGGAGACTTCCTTGTGCGGCAGGATCAGGAACGTCTCATGCTCCAGTCCCTCGACGGCCGCGTCGGCCACGGCCTCGGCGCTCAGGATGCCGTCGCGCGATTGCGGTCCCATCGGCAGCCCGTGCAGCAGCGGCGTGTCGACGCCCTGCGGGCAAAGCATCGAGACGCGGATGTTGTCTGCGCGATGCGTGATGGCGAGGTTTTCCGCGAAACCGACCGCGGCATGCTTGGTCGTCGAATAGACGGCGCTGCCGATCTGCGACAGCAGTCCTGCCGCTGAAACCGTATGCAGGAAGTATCCGCCGCCGCGCGCCTTCATGCGTGGAACGAGAATGCGCGCCGCATAGACGTGCGCCATCACATGCACCTGCCAGCCGAACGTCCACATCTCGTTGCTGTCGCCGGCGGCGTTCTCGGTCAATGGATTGAAGGCGACGGCGACGCCGGCATTGGAGCAGAACAGATCGATCGGGCCGATGCGGCCCTCTACATCGGTGACGAGATGGACGATGTCGGCTTCCATGGTGACGTCGCAGGCATAGGCATCGCCGCCGATCGATGCGGCGACGGCTTTCGCGCCGGCTACGTCGATATCCGCGACAATGACCTTGCGCGCGCCGTCCTTGTGAAAGCGTTCGCACAGCGCCTTGCCGATACCCTTGGCCCCGCCGGTGACGACGACGATCTTGTCCTGAACACGCACATGAACCTCCCGACGTTCTGCCCGGTTCTCTGGCCGGGCTTTTGACGGGCGCTACATTAGCGGCCCTCGCGGGGTAATCAAATCGCGCTATTTGCCGGGCGGCGCGGTGGACGAACCCCGCACCTCGAAGAGGTAAGGGAACAGTCGCCGCAGCGGCGGCTTGCGGCCATGACCGTTTGCGAGCCGTTCGAACAGCCGCGCCGTGATTTCGTTGGACAGCCTTTCGTAGTCGACCCGCAGCGTCGAGATCGCCGGGACGTGATTCAGGATAAAGTCGGCGCGTCCGATGCTGACCAGCGAAATATCATCCGGAATCCGCAAGCCGTGTTGAGCGATGGCGTTGAGCGTGCTGGAGAGCACGCCCGTTCCCTGGACGATGATGGCGGTCGGCCGGTCCTTGCGCGACAGCATTCTGATGACGTCGTCATAGGCCGAACTCATCGAGCTTTCCGGCAGCACCAGGTTTTCGTCGTTGACGGTCAACCCTTGCGTGCGGATCGCGGCCTTGAACGCGGCGATGCGCCGCCGTCCCGGCCGGCTCTTGAGGTTGGCGGTGACGAGCCCGAGCCGCTTGTGGCCAAGCTCGGCGAAGTGTTCGACCACCTGGGTCAGTCCGCCCGCGTGGTCGAACAGGATGGTATCGGCCTTCACCAGCATCTCCCGGTCAAGGATGATGTAGGGCATCGGCAGAGTTTCGATGAATTCGTTCAGTTCGCGGTTGCGCTCGTGGCTCGGCGCGATGATGAGGGCGTCCAGCCCGCGTTCGGTGAACAGTTTCAGGGTGCGGATTTCGCGATCGAGCTCGTTCGAGGTATTCGAGATCAGCGTCATGTAGCCGTCGCGCGCCAGCCGATCCTCCAGAGTGCCGAACAGCCGGGCATAGAGCGGGTTCGACAGATCGGAGAACATGCAGCCGATGGTCTTGGTGTTGCGGGAGCGGAGCGAACGCGCGGCATGATTGGGCCGGTAGCGCAGCGAAGCCGCAGCTCTTTGCACGCGCGCAACCGTGTCCTCGGAGACGTTGGTCGCACCGCTCAGGGCGCGCGACGCGCTGCCCAGCGAGACTCCCGCGAGCCTCGCCACATCCTTGATCGTCCGCCGCCCCGCCGCCATTGTCGTTTTGCTCGACTGTCTTGACCTTAAGTCCTAGCCTGCGAACCAATTTCCGCACAAGTGGCAATGAGTTTAATAGGTTCCGAAAGATCGTATTCGACGGCGCTGCGCGCTGTTGTGTTACCCTGAAAGTGGCACGTTTCGTGCGAGGAGGGCCCTGGGGATCGTTTGCGTCGGGCTGCCCCGGCATGCAACCATGGGGTCCGGCGGGAGTATTCGATGCTGGCGTTCCTGATCCGGCGGATCGGTCAGAGTTTCTTTGTCATCCTGGCGATGGCCGCTCTGGTTTTTCTCGGCGTGTTCCTGATCGGCAACCCGATCGATGTGCTGCTCGCCCCCGATGCAGATCAGACCGAGCGTGCGCAAGCGATCGCGCGGCTCGGCCTCGACAAGCCGGTCTGGCAGCAGTTCCTGATCTTCCTCGCCGACCTTGCGCAGGGCGATCTGGGCAAATCCTTCGTGCACGGCACCTCCGCCGTCAGCCTGATTTTCGAGCGGCTGCCGGCGACGCATGGAGCTGGCGTTCGTCGCGCTTGTGCTCGCAACCTTCGTCGGCATTCCGCTTGGCGTGATCGCCGGCCTGAAGAGCGAGAGCTGGCTCGGCCGCAGCATCATGACCGGCTCGATCGTCGGTTTCTCGCTGCCGAACTTCTGGTTCGGCATCATGCTGATCCTGTTCTTCGCGGTGACGTTGCAATGGTTGCCGGCGGGCGGGCGCGGGCCGACCGGCAGTCTTTTCGGCATCGAGCTGTCGCTGCTCAACCCGGCCGGCTGGCCAAATCTCCTGATGCCCGCGCTGACGCTTGCCATCTACAAGGTCTCGCTCGTGATCCGGCTCGCCTATTCCGGCACCCGCGAGGCGATGTTGCAGGACTATGTGCGGTTTGCCCGCGCCAAGGGGCTGTCGCGACGGCGCATCCTCGGCGTGCATGTGCTGAAGAACATCCTGATTCCCATCGTCACCGTGATCGGGCTTGAGCTCGGTTCGATGATCGCATTCGCCGTCGTCACCGAAAGCGTGTTTGCCTGGCCCGGCATCGGCAAGCTGTTGATCAACTCGATCGGCCGGCTCGACCGGCCGGTGATCGTCGCCTACCTGATGATCGTGGTCGCGCTGTTCGCGCTGATCAATCTTCTGGTCGATATCCTCTATTCGGTGCTGGACCCGCGCGTCCGCCTTTCCGATACGGGCGAGTGAACGATGTCCGACCTCAGCATCAAGACCTCGCTGCCGAAGGATCAGGTCGAAACGCCGCTTGCGCGCTTCGTGGCCGACTATTGCAGCAGCTGGATTGCGATCGCAGCACTGGCCGTCGTCGTCGTTCTGATCGCGCTGTCGGCGCTGGCGCCGTTGATCGCGCCGCAGAACCCGTACGACCTCATGCAATTGTCGATCTTCGACAACATGCTGGCGCCCGGCGAACGCTCGACCGAGGGCAAGCTCTATCTGCTCGGCACCGACGATCAGGGCCGCGACATGCTCTCGGCCATGTTCTACGGCCTGAAGCTGTCGTTTTTCGTCGGCATCGTTTCGACCGCTGTCGCGCTTGCCATCGGCATTACGGCCGGCATGATCGCTGCCTATTTCGGCGGCCGCATCGACACGGTGATCATGCGCATTGTCGATCTTCAGCTTTCATTTCCGGCGATCCTGATCGCGCTGATCCTGCTGTCGCTGCTGGGCAAGGGCGTCGACAAGGTCATTATCGCGCTGGTGGCCGTGCAGTGGGCTTATTATGCGCGGACGATCCGCGGCGGCGCGCTGGTGGAGCGGCAGCGCGAATATATCGACGCCGCGCGCAACCTTGCGCTGCCGACGTATCGCATCATCTTCAGGCATCTCTTGCCGAACTGCCTGCCGCCGCTGGTGGTGGTCGCAACGATCCAGGTGGCGCATGCGATCTCGCTGGAGGCGACGCTGTCGTTCCTCGGCGTCGGCGTACCGATTACCGAGCCGTCGCTCGGTCTGCTGATCGCCAACGGCTATAAATACATTCTCTCCGGAAAATACTGGATCAGCGTCTATCCGGGGCTGCTGCTGCTCGTGACGATCCTTGCGATCAATCTGGTGGGCGATCGCCTGCGCGACCTGCTCAATCCGCGACTGAAGTCATGAGCCTGCAGCGATGACCGCAGTGCTCGAAGTTCGTGATTTGAAGGCGCATTTCTTCACCCGGCGGGGTGTCGTCGCGGCAGTCGACGGAGTCGATTTTTCGCTTCAGCGAGGCGAGGTGATGGGGCTGGTCGGCGAATCCGGCTCTGGCAAGACCGTCACGGGTCTTTCGATCCTTGGGTTGATCGATCCGCCGGGGCGCATCGTCGCGGGCTCGATCCGGCTTGCGGGACAGGAACTGGTCGGCGCGAGCGAGGAGGCGTGGCGGACGATCCGCGGCCGAAAGGTGGCGATGATCTTCCAGGATCCGATGATGACGCTCAATCCTGTGCTGCGCATCGACACGCAGATGATCGAGGCAATCCTTGCGCATGAAAAGATTCCGGACGGCGCCGCACGGCAGCGTTGCCGCGATGCGCTCGGACGCGTCGGCATTCCGTCGCCCGACGAACGTTTGAGTGCCTATCCGCACCAGTTCTCGGGTGGCATGCGGCAGCGGGTGGCGATCGCGATTGCGCTGCTCAACAATCCCGAACTCATCATTGCTGATGAACCGACCACCGCGCTTGACGTGACGATCCAGGCGCAGATCGTGGCGCAGGTGCAGAAGCTCGCCGCCGAGACGGGCACCGCCGTGGTCTGGGTGACGCACGATCTGGCCGTCGTGTCGGGCCTCGCCGACAAACTTGCGGTGATGTATGCAGGCCGCATCGTCGAGGAGGGGCCGACGGCGGACGTGCTGAACCGGCCGATGCATCCGTATACGCTGGGGCTCCTGAACTCGCTGCCGGTGCGCAATCCGCGCGGACGGCCGCTCAATCAGATTCCCGGTGCAGCACCCTCGCTGCTGGAGCTGCCTGCGGGGTGCCCGTTCGCGCCACGCTGCACGCGCGCCGTCGACATGTGCTGGCAGACAGCGCCGCGCCGAGATTGATGCGGAGCAATGGCCGGCGGCTGCGCTGCTACAATCCGCTGCCGGCGGCCGAGGCAGCGTAGTGAGTACCGCTCTGATCGAGGCGCGGCAGGTTTCCAGGCGTTTCGTGCGCAAGCCGGATCTTGCGTCGAAAATCGCCGGACTGCTCGGCGCGCCGGCCAGGCATGCAGTCGTTCACGCGCTCGATCATGTCGATCTGGCGGTTGCGCCGGGCGAGGTGGTTGGCCTCGTCGGCGAATCCGGCTCCGGCAAATCGACGCTTGGCCGCATCGTTGCGGGTCTGCAGGACGCGAGCGAGGGCGAGGTGCTGTTCGAGGGCAGGGACCGGACGGCGCTCGACGCCGATGCGCGCAAGCGCGCGTTTCTCGCAGTGCAGATGGTGTTTCAGGATCCGATGTCCTCGCTCAATCCGCGTTTGCGGATTGCCGACATCATCGGCGAGGCGCCGCTGTTTCACGGCGTGGTCGAGCCGCAGCGAGTGGCGCGGCTACATTTCCGAGGTATGAACACCGTCGGGCTGAACCCGGCCTACGCCGAACGCTATCCGCATCAATTCTCCGGCGGCCAGCGCGCGCGTATCGGCATTGCCCGCGCGCTCGCGGTCAAGCCGCGCATGATCGTCGCGACGAGGCGATCGCAGCACTCGACGCATCGATTCAGGCGCAGGTCATCAACCTGTTCATGAAGCTGCGCGCGGATTTCGATCTCGCCTACCTGTTCATCAGCCATGATCTCGGCGTTGTGCAGCACATCGCCGACCGCGTCGCGATCCTCTATCTCGGACGCGTGGTGGAGTTCGCCCCCGCCGAAAAAGTGCTGGCGACGCCCAATCATCCTTATTCGCAGGCGCTGCTTGCCAACATGCCGCGGGTGGAGACCGGCAAGCACGCCTTTGCCCCGCTTGAGGGGGAAATTCCGAGCCCGCTCGATCCGCCGCGAGGCTGCCATTTCCATCCCCGCTGCCCGCACGCCATGCCGCGCTGCCGCGACGAGGTTCCGCGCTTGAAGGAAATCGCGCCGGGCTGGATGTCGGCGTGCCATTTGAATGATGTGGGGTGATACAGGAGCTGTCCTGGCCGGGCGTAGCCGTTCGAAGAACGGCGTCGCTTCGCGACCATGGAAGGCCGTCGTTGACGAACAACTGCACCTGCGCCAAGCTCGCGCGCACAAATCAATAAAACATCCGGAGGGCGCCGATGCTCCGTGCCGAGGACAATCGTTTCCTGACCGAAAGCGGTGCGGGAACGGGATGGGCGAACTGTTGCGGCGGTTCTGGCTGCCGGTTCTGCTCAGCGAAGAACTGCCCGAGGCTGACGGGACGCCGAAGAAGGTGGTCGTCATGGGCGAGGAATTGCTCGCCTTTCGCGACAGCCGCGGCGTCGTCGGTCTGGTCGATCAGTATTGTCCGCATCGCGGGGCCAATCTCTGGCTCGGCCGCAACGAGGAATGCGGCATCCGCTGCGTCTATCATGGCTGGAAGTTCGACACCGACGGCCAGTGCGTCGACATGCCGACCTCGTATCCGGACCTCAACGCCAAGGACAAGATCCGCATCAAGGCCTATCCGGTGCGCGAGTGGGGCGACATGATCTGGGCCTATATGGGCCCGGCCTCGGTGCAGCAGCCGGAGTTGCCGGCGCTGGAGATGGCGCTGCTGCCGCCGGAGCATCGCTTCGTCACCAAGAAGTGGCAGGACTGCAACTGGGTGCAGGCGCTGGAAGGCAGCATCGACACCGCCCACTTCACCTTCGCGCACTTGAGCTTTGAGAAGGAAGAGAACGAAATCCTCGACATCAAGAAGCACTTCGTCAATCCGCTGGCGCGCGTGAAAACCGATCATATGCGCTGGATCGCCGAAGACCCGCGCCCGGTGATCAAAGTCGACGCCGCATGATGCGGGCTTGACGGTTGCCGGCGGACGATTGACCGGCTCGGACAATATCTACTGGCGGATCGCCCAATACCTGATGCCGGTGCATTCCTATGCGCCGAGTTCGATGCCCGGCGAGAACATCTTCGGCCAGACCTTCGTGCCGGTCACCGACACCAACTGCTGGATTTACACCTATGCCTGGAACCCGCACCGGCCGCTGACGCAGGACGAGCGGGACGGGTACCGGCGCGGCAACGGCGTGATGTCCGTGGTTGACGAGAACTATGTGCCGCTGCGCCACAAGGGCAACGACTACCTGATCGATCGCGCGCTGCAGAAGACGAAGAGCTACACCGGCATCAAGGGCGTGTCCGAGCAGGATGCAGCCGTGCAGGACAGTCAGGGACCGATCGCCGACCGCACCCGCGAACATCTCGGCCCGACCGATCTCGGCATCCTGCATTTCCGCAAGTTCGTCATGGATGCCGCCCGGGCGCTGCAGCAGGGAACCGAGCCCGAGCAGGTCGGCCGGCAGCACCGCTACACGGTCCGGTCCGGCGCCTGCGTGACGCACAAGTCGAAGGACCTGCCGGAGGTGATGGTCGAGCGGTTCGGCGACGTTGCAGGTTTTGTCGGCCCGCCGCAGGGAACCGGGATCGCTGCGGAGTAAAGAGCAAAAAGCATGTCATTGCGGGTTCGGTGCGCTGCGCGCCGCCCCGGAATGACGCGCCCGGTGACCGGCCTTAGACGAAAATGTCACGGCCCAACCCGTTGCCACGCCTTGCCCAATTTGTTGGAATGAAGTTTGCCTTCAGTGCTTGCGGCCGCCTGGCTGCCGCCATGGCAATACGGTCTCGAGGTCAATCATGCCCATCATCAACCGCATCCATGAGTTCACGGACGACGTCACCGCGTGGCGGCGCGACCTGCATATGCATCCCGAACTGCAATATGACGTGCACCGGACGGCAGGGGTTGTTGCGCAGCATTTGCGCGATTTCGGCTGCGACGAGGTGGTGACCGGGATCGGCAAGACCGGCGTGGTCGGCGTCATCAAGGGCCGCAAGTCCACGTCGTCGAAGGTCGTCGGCCTGCGCGCCGATATGGACGCGCTGCCGATTCTCGAAGAAACCGGCGCTGCGCATGCCTCGCAGAACAAGGGCGTGATGCATGCCTGCGGCCATGACGGGCATACCTCGATGCTGCTTGGCGCCGCGCGCTATCTCGCGGAGACGCGCAACTTCGACGGCTCGGCGGTTGTGATCTTTCAGC
Organism: uncultured Alphaproteobacteria bacterium; assembly: GCA_963774995.1. GTDB lineage: Bacteria > Pseudomonadota > Alphaproteobacteria > Rhizobiales > Xanthobacteraceae > P52-10. Next base: position 203,712 of record CAVZHJ010000016.1, on the reverse strand, counting down.
CGGCCGAGGAGAACGGCGGCGCCGGCGCGAAGGCGATGTGCGAGGACGGCTTGATGGACCGTTTCCGCATCAGCGAGGTCTACGGCATGCACAACATGCCGGGCATGCCGGTCGGCATCCTTCGCACTGAAGCCGGGAGCGATGCTGGCGTCATCGACGCGCATCGAAATCGAGATCGAAGGCACCGGCGGCCATGCGGCCAAGCCGCATCTCTGCGTCGACCCGATCACCGTCGCGACGCGAGATCACGACGGCGCTTCAGCTGGTCGTGTCGCGCAACGTCGATCCGCTCGCCGGCACCGTGCTGTCGATCACGCAAATCCATGCCGGCACCGCGTTCAACATCATACCGGACCGCGTATATGTCGCGGGCACGTTGCGCACCCTCGACAATGCGACGCGGGAATTCGCGGAAACGCGCATCCACGAAGTTGCGACCGGCATCGCAACCGCGCATCGCACCAAGGCGAAGGTCACGATCACCACCGGCTATCCGGTGACGGAGAACCACCCTGATCAGACCGAACTGGCCGAGCGGGTCGCAAAGGACGTCGCGGGCACGACACGCGTCGACAGCGCGATGCAGCCGTCGATGGGCGCGGAGGATTTCTCCTTCATGCTGCTGGAGCGGCCGGGCGCGTTCATCTTCGTCGGCAATGGCGACACGGCTGGTCTGCACAACGCGAAGTACGACTTCAACGACGGGGCGCTGCCGGTCGGCATGAGCTACTGGGCGCGGCTCGTCGAAATGGCGATGCCGGCCAATTGAACTGCAACAATCGCTTTCACGTACCGGAGAAGAAGAATGAACAACCCGATCCGCCGCGCCTTGATATCGGCTGCGGCTCCGCTTGCCGTGACGCTTGCGATGCTTGCGCCGGCGAGTTCCCAGGAACTCCGTATCGGTCTGGCTGCGGAGCCGAGCGCGCTTGATCCGCACTATCACCAGTTGGGGCCGAACAACCAGATCGCAACGCAGGTCTATGAGCGACTGACCGATCAGGACGAGAACCAGAAGCCGACGCCGGGTCTCGCCGAGAGCTGGCGCGCGACCAACGACAAGACCTGGGAGTTCAAGCTGCGCAAGGGCGTGAAGTTCGCCGACGGCTCCGAATTCACCGCCCGCGACGTGATCTTCTCCTATTGCCGTGTGCCGAAGGTCGAGAACTCGCCGTCGTCGTTTATCGCGTCGACCCGCATGGTCGACACCATGACGGCGCCCGATCCGCACACTCTCATCATCACCACTGCCGAGCCGTTCCCGCTGATGGCGATCACCGTCAGCAATGTCGCGATCATCTCCGCCAGGAACGGCGGCGCGCCGGATGATCTGAAGTTCAACAAGGCCGGTTGCGAGGGAGTTTCGGCCTGGCCGAAGACCGACGACTTCAACAAGCTGAAATACGCCGGCACGGGTCCGTTCAAATACACCCAGTTCACGCCAGGCGATCGCATCGTCATGGAGGCGAATGAGACCTACTGGGGGACGAAGCCGAAATGGAAGAAGGTGATCCAGCGCCCGATCACCAACTCGGCGTCCCGCGTGGCGGCGCTGCTCGCGAATGACGTCGACTTCATCGAGAACCCGCCGATCCAGGATCTGCCGCGCATCAAGTCCAATCCGAACTTTGCGCTTGCCTCGAAGCTGTCGAACCGCGTCATCTATCTGCACTTCAACTATGTCGCCGATGTCGCGCCCGGCGTCACGGATGCGGGCGAGAAGAACCCGTTCCGCGACAAGCGCGTGCGCGAGGCGATCTCGCTTGCGATCGATCGGGAAGGGATCGTCGCGCGCATCATGAGCGGAGAGGCGAAGGCCGCCGCCGAATTCCTGCCCAATCCGCTTGATGGCACCAATCCCGGAATCCAGCCAGCGAAGCCGGATCCGAACAAGGCGAAGAAGCTGCTCGCCGATGCGGGCTATCCGAACGGTTTTGGCCTCACCATAGGCACGCCGAACGACCGCTACATCAACGACGCGCAGGTGACGCAGGCGGTTGCGCAGATGCTCAACCGCATCGGCATCAAGGCGCAGGTCGATGCGATGACGGCGGCGACGTTCTTCAACCGCCGCACCAAGCGTGAGTTCGGCATCTGGCTCGCGGGCTGGGGCGCCGATACCGGCGAAATGTCGAACCCGCTGCGGGCGCTGGCGGCGACGCCGGACCCGAAGATCGGCTTCGGCGCAACCAATCCGGGCGGTTACTCCAACAAGGAGATGGATGACCTCTTGAAGAAAGCGATGACGACAATCGACGATGCCCAGCGCAACAGCATGCTGGCGCAAGGCTCACGCCTTGTGATGGCCGACTTCGGCGTCATCCCGCTGCATTTCGAGGTGACCGTCTGGGCCTTCAAGAAGGGCATCAACTACGCTGGCCAGACCAACCAGTACACGCGGCCCGACAGGATCAAGTAGAGGTAGGGGTTGGCGCCGCCAGCCAAAGCTCAAACCGTCACCCTGAGGTGCCCGGCGCAGCCGGGCCTCGAAGGGCGACGGCCCGGCCAGTGCGGCAGATGCCAGGGCCGACCATCCTTCGAGGCTCGCTGCGCTCGCGTCTCAAGATGACGGACGGGAGTGCGGGCCGTGGAAGAATCCACCTATGGCAGATACGGGATCGGCGGCGGCCCGACCTGCGTCGCCAGAATCCGTTGCGCGTCCTCGACGAATTCGCACATCAGCGCCCGGGTCTGGCGCGGATCGATGATGTCCTGGCCGGTTGCCTCGGCGGTGCGGAACGGTGAGGCCAGCGCGTTCAGCCGCGCCTCGATCTCGATGCGCTTGGCTTCCGGATCTGGGGCGCTTTCGATCTCGTTGCGGTAGGCCGCCGACGCGCCGCCGGAGATGTGCATCGACCCCCAACTGGCCGACGGCCACGCGTAGCGGCGGAACATGCCGGACGGCCGGTGATGACATTGGCCGGCGACGCCGAACAGCCGGCCGACGACGAAGGTGAGCCACGGCATGCGGCTGCGGCAGACATAGGCGACCAGCTTTGCACCCGCCCGTTCGATACCCTGCTTTTCGGATTGCAGCCCGACCATGAAACCCGGCTCGTCGGCGAGCGAGATCAGCGGCAGGTGGAACGTGTCGCATAGCTGGATCAGCTTGATGGTCTTGTTGCCGGCGGCGACATCCGTTGTCCCGCCATTGTGCCGCGGATTGTTCGCCATGATGCCGACCGGATAGCCGTTGACGCGCGCCAGGCCAGTGACCCGGGCGCGGCCGTAGAGCGGAGAGAGCTCGAAGAACGAATTCTTGTCGACCACGATCTCGATCAGCCGCCGTCCGTCAAACGGTTTTCGGCGGTCGCGCGGAATGAATGACAGGAGCTCTTCGTCGGCGCGCTGCGGGTTGTCACCAACCGGTCCGCGTGGCGCCATTTCATGAACGCTGCTGGGCAGATAGCCAAGGAACTTTCGGATCTGCTCGAACGCGTCGTCCTCGCTTTCCGCGAGGTTGTCGATGGAGCCGCTTTGCCGCACATGGATCTGTTCGCCGCCAAGCTCCTCCTTGGTGATGTCGTAGCCGAGCGCTGCTTTCACTACCGGCGGGCCGCCGGGGAAAAGCTGGCTGATGTCGCGCACCATCACGCTGAAATGCGACATGCAGGCGTTGATCGCGGGTAGGCCAGCGACCGACCCAAGCACCGCGGAGACGACCGGTGCGCTCGACAGCAACTGCACGTCATAGGTTGTCCAGGCGTTCCCGTCGGGGAGGTAGGTCCGGCCATGTTCCTCGAAGGTCCGGACGCTGCCGCCGGCGGCATCCAGGAGCCGCACATAGGGCAGGCGCCATTCCAGGGCGCGCTGGCTCGACGACAACTCCTGGCCCATGCCGCCACGCGATCCGGCCGAGCCGCCGCGCACGGTGAAGTCGCCGGCAGTGACGATGACCTTGCGCCCGTCGACCCTCGCCTCGCCGTCGACGGAAGGTTTTGGCGTAAAGCCAACCAGCTCGCCGCCGTCGTAGCGTCCGGTCCCGGTGAGGCCGAGGAATTCGTGCCACGAACCCGGATCGACCAGCCGGTCGATCCGCTCGCGCACCGTCAGCTTGCCGCGCTTGCGCTGCCGTTCCACGCCCTCGGTGCCGCCCATCTGGCGCGCGAAGGTCTTGCGGCGTTCGATCTCGCCGACTTCCTTTTTCCAGGACATTTCTGCTTTCTCCCTAGTCTTTTGCCCAAGGAGTAGCACGGCACGGGGGCCAGTCCAGTTGGCCGGACCGCGGGACTGGGAGCCAGGTCCGGGAGCCAGGTCTGGGAGCCGGGTCCGGGAGCTATGAATTCAGGTGAATGAAGTCCCGCAACAGCGGGTAGATCTCGTTATTCCACTTCCGGCCGCTGAACACGCCGTAGTGGCCGACACCGGCCTGCATGTGGTGCACCTTGCGATAGGCCCGCACGCTGGTGCAGAGGTCCTGTGCCGCGACCGTCTGGCCGATCGAGCAGATGTCGTCCTTTTCGCCCTCCACCGTCATCAGCCCCATGCGGCGGATCGACTTCGGATTCACGGGCCGTCCGCGGTAGGTCATCTTGCCTTGCGGCAACAGGTGCTCCTGGAACACGTCGCGGACGGTCTCGATGTAAAAGTCGGCCGGCAGGTCCATCACCGCGAAGTACTCGTCGTAGAAGGTCTTGATGGTGTCGGCCTTCTCGGTCTCGCCTTTGGCCAGATGGTCCATCAGATCGACGTGCGCCTTCATGTGACGCTCCAGATTCATGGTCATGAAGGCCGTGACCTGGATGAAGCCCGGATAGACGCGGCGGAACGCGCCGCCGCACTGCATCGGCACGTAGTTGATCAGGTTCTGCTCGAACCAGCGCAGCGGACGGCTGGTCGCGAACTCGTTGACTTTGGTCGGCGAGATGCGCGTGTCGATCGGTCCCGCCATCAAGGTCAGGCTTGCCGGACGCGCCGGATGATTGTCCTCCGACATGATCGCTGCTGCGGCGAGTGCCGAGACCGACGGCTGGCAGATCGCGACCATGTGCGAACTGGGGCCCATCTCGCCAAGAAACCAGATGAGGTGCTCGGTGTACTCATCGAGGCCGAACGTTCCGGCGTCGAGCGGGATGTCGCGCGGGTTGTGCCAGTCGGTGATGTAGACGTCGTGGTCCTGCAACAGCGTCTTGACGGTGTTGCGCAGCAGCGTCGCGAAATGACCCGACATCGGCGCCACGAGCAAGAGCCGCGGCTGCGACGGCGCGCCGTCCTTGATGAAGTGCAACAGCGAGCCGAACGGCGTCGAGAACTCGACCTTCTCGACGACCTCGTATTCGCGGTTGCCGGAGGTCACCCGGTCGATCCCGTAGGCGGGCCGCGTGTAGGTCAGCTTCGAGCGGGAAATGAGTTCAAAAGCGGCGGCGAGCCGTTTCAGGACTTTGTCCGAGGCGCTGACCGGCAGTTGGTTGATCAGGGAGAGGGCACTGCCGGCGCCGGTACGCCACGGCTCGGTGAAGTCAACGTGGTTCTGATACGCCTGATAAAGCATCAATGTCATCCGCTGGACCGCTCTCCTCAAGTTCCGATGCAATATCGACGCCAGAAACTGCGCTGTCAGCGATTATCGAACTGGCACGTGGTTTGCTCCAGCGCAAACAATGGGCACGCGCTGCCTGCATCCTGCCCTTGAGGCGGGAGCGGCCGGCGTTAGCCTAGTGCGGCTTGTGTTGGAGGGTTCATGGCAAAGGCGACACTGACGATCAGCAGCAAGAACTATTCATCCTGGTCGCTGCGCGGCTGGCTGCTGACGAAGCTCTCCGGGCTCGAATTCGACGAGATCGTGATCTCACCGGACGACCCGGACGTGCGCGCCGAAATCCTGCTGCTGTCATCATCGATCCGCGTGCCGTGCCTGCGCCACGAGGGCGCAACGGTCTGGGATACGCTGGCGATCGCTGAATACCTCAACGAACTGAAGCCCGAGGCGCAGTTGCTGCCGTCCGATCGCGTTTTGCGCGCGCATTGCAGGGCTATCTGCGGTGAAATCCATTCCGGCTTTACCACGTTGCGTGCGTCGCTGCCGGTCAACCTCAAGGGGCATTTTCCGGGCTTCAAGATCTGGTCGCGTGCGCAGGCCGACATCGACCGCGTCTTTGCGATCTGGCGCGAATGCCTGGCGCGGTCCGGCGGGCCATTCCTGTACGGCGAACGGACCATTGCGGACGCGATGTACGCGCCGGTGGTGACGCGCTTCAAGACCTACGACGTGACGCTCGATGACCGGCTCGCCCGCTACGCCGAGCACATTCTGGCCATGCCGGAAATGCAGGAGTGGATTTCTGCTGCGAAGCTGGAGCCGGAGGATATCGAGGAGCTGGAGGTGGAATTTTAGGCGACAGGCCTTGTGGCTGCCTGTTTTGCAGGCTGCGCATGAAGCGGGAGTGCTCAGCTTCGTGACAATCGTGCGTGGGCCGACCGATCCGCGCAAAGGCAGTGGGATGAGCGACCAGCCTGCTCCGCGGGACGTCCGTAGTCGCGGTTCGTGCAGGCCGCGTTTACTCGTACAAGTACCCGACCGGCTTGCCTTTGGTCCGCAAGGGACGAATGTCCTTCCGTGTGATGATTTGACCGGCCAGGCCGTCAATTTCGTCACGCTGCGTCGGTGTCCACGTGCGAAGATTCTCGAGGCCCTTCAGGAGGCCGAGCCGTAGAACTTGCGTATTTTCGCCCACCCCCACGAGGCTCGTCGCGTTCTTGCCCGCGGTCAACGTATCACCAGCCGCAAGTTCAAAGGTCTTCCCGGCACTATCCTTGAATTCCGCTGTGCCGCGAATTACGCGATAAATGACGACCTCACCTTTCGCAAAAGAGGCGGCGTCCGCTGCTGCCGAGGTGCTCTTCGGCAAGAGCGAGTGGCTGTGCGGGTCGGTTGCGATGATGTGGCCGGTAGCAAGATGACCGCTCGGAACCTCGATACCGATATCACGCACGTAAACGGGTGAGGCCGATTTGATGAGACCATCAGCCAGCGGCTTGAAGAGCGCGTCCAGCGCGAGCGGATCCTGGAGCCAGAAGCCAGCATTGGCCGGGCGATCATGCAGAGGGTGGCTCCAGGCGACGCGTGGCGTTTCGGCTTCGTTGATCTGATCCGGACCAACGATTGTCGGGTTCGGAAAAGTCGTCGGATCGGTCACGAAGGCTTCGAGGAATTTGCCGGAGTAGCCCATGGACATCGAATCCGGCACCACCGTCTGCGGCGTCTTCAGGTTCTCTTCGGTGGACAAACCCGACCACGTGTAAAAGAGCTGGCGATGGACGATCGCGCTTTGCAGCATCACTGCGCCAGGACCGACATTGTAGAAGCGCCCGTCGTAATCGAAGGTGAACATGCCGGAGGTGACCAGCACGAGCTGGAAACCGCCCGGCGGCAGGTGAAGATGGAAATCGGTGGGACCGGTGTCAGGGAGATAGATCGGAAGATTTGTTGCGACCTCGTGGAGCAGGAAGGTTTCGTGGTTTGCACGAAAGCCTTCGTCCGCGCGGTTGTAGAGAGCTTGCGGGCGATAAGTGGGCTCGTACTTCGCATTGCGGTCGCGATCGATGGCCACGAAATCCTGAGTGTTCAGCCGGAGGGGATCGCCGTTCGGGCGAGTGAGACCGGTCGTTTTGACATCGACCGCAGCATGCACGTTCATGACATCCTCCAATCCGAGTTTTTCAATGCGATCTGAGGCGTGCTCAATTTTGCTGCACCGCTTGGCGAGGAGCGCCGGGAATCGCTCACCGATTCTTGCGGGCCTCGGGCACTCTCGGCTCTGATGCCATAATGCGAATTTTGGGCCAGTTGGGACGCGGAGCGTCACATCGACTCTTTCGGATCAGTCGATTGAAAATAGTCTAGTTCGTACAGGATGTTAGATGACCAGATGCGCGACGCTTGCTTCGCAGACTTCGCGGCTCCCAGAAAATAACGACGGGTGCTCTGTGTAATTTATCGGCAAGCGTTGCCAAGGAAGATGCAGTTGCGCTGCCCGTCCGGGACTGCGTCACAGCTCCAGATCGCCCGCGAGCAGTCGTTGCGAGATGGTGCGTGCGAGAATCTCGTTGGTGCCGTCGGCGATGTTGATGATGCGCAGCGTGTGCCAGATATGCACGAGGCCGATCTCGTTGGTCAGGCCCATGCCGCCGAATGTCTGCATCGCGCGATCGATGGCGCGAAAGCCGGCCTGCACCGAATAGCTCTTCGCCATCGACAGTTCCTTGATCGCCCGCTCGCCGCGGTCGAGCAGCATGGCGGCGTTCAGGCCGAGCAGATGGGCAGCGTGCAATTCCGTCGCAGCATCGGCAAGCGGGTGGGAGACCGCCTGATAGTTCGAGATCGTTTTGCCGAACGCCTCGCGCTGCTGTGAATACTTGATGGCGCTCTCGAGCGCCCATCGTCCGAGCCCGACGCTGCGCGCAGAATTGTAGATGCGGCCGAGCGAGACGCCGTAGACCGCGATCTTGAACCCTTCGTCGAGCTTGCCCACGAGTTGCCACGGCTCCACGTCGACGTCCTCGAGCACCAGCGCGCCCTCATTGCCGCCGGCATCGCCGAACAGCTTGACGATGCTCTCGACGCTGAAACCGGGAGCGCTGGTCGGCACCATGAAGGCGCTGATGCCTCCGGCTTTTCGCTCGGCCTTCGCGGCATCGGTGATGGCGAACACGATGCACCAGTCGGCGGTCGGGCTGTTGGTGGTCCAGAGTTTTCGCCCCGTGATGCGCCAGCCCTTGTCGGTGCGGACGGCGCGGGTTTTCAGCATGCTGGCGTCGGAGCCGGCGCCTGGTTCCGAAAGGCCGAAGCACATCGAGGTTTCGCCGGACATCATGCCGGCAAGGCAGCGCTTTGAGGCCTCCGGCGTCACCTGCGTCAGGACCCGGCTGGGTCCGAACGCCCAGTGCGAGATGACCCAGGGCGTCAGGATGGTGTGATGGCCCAGACGCCGGTTGATCGCTTCCCAGGCGACATAATAGGCGAGGTGTCCGAAGCCGCCGCCGCCGAGCTCTTCCGGCGCGCACATCGCATAGAATCCGGCCTTGGCCGAGAGCATGCGGGTTTCGCGGATCAGCCTTTGCACATCTGCCGAGTAACGTCCGGCCTCGTCATAGAGTTTGCGCTGGTCGTCGAACAAGGCATGGTTGCTGTCGACACGCGGGACGATTTCCGTTTCGACGAAACGCATGACGCCGTCGCGAACGGCAATCACGTCCTCCGGAAGATCGAATGCGATGGCGCTCATGATGCGGACCTCGCGCGCGCGGCAGCTTCGCGCGCCATGTCGGCGCACAGGCCGATATAGCCGACAGGATTGATCAATTCACCAATGGCTGCGGGTGCGAGATGCTGCGTGACCCTCTTGTCCGCAGCGAGCAGATCGGCGAACGACTTTTTCTCGACGAACGCCGCCTGCGCTGCGTCATAGACGATGTCGTGGGCATGTTGCCGGCCGATCGTCGAACCAAGATCGAGCATCACGGCCTCGGCCATGATCAACCCGCCGCCGAGGTCGAGATTCGCGCGCATGCGTGCCGGATCAAGCTGCAGTCCGGAGAGCACGTAGTCGAGGCGTATCAGCATATCGCCGGTCAGGATGACGGCGCGCGACGTTGCCTCGCGGATCATCAAACTGGTGGCGCGGTCGGCCTCGTGCTCGGTCATGGCCGCTTCCAGCGCCAGCGGCACCAGCGAGCGCAGCTCCGCCGATTGCGCAATGATCTCCTGGCAGACTTTCGGGTTGCGCTTTTGCGGCATGGTCGATGAGCCGACCGTGCCGGGCGGCACCGGTTCCTCAACCTCGCCGAATTCGGTCTTCATCAGCGTGTAGATTTCGCGACCGATCTTGCCGCCGGTCGCGCCGAACAGTCCGAGCAGCGAGACATATTCCGCAAGGTGATCGCCGAGCGTGCGCGCCGGCACGCGCATCGGCACCATGTCGAGATATTTTCCGATGCCGGCCTGCACCGCCGGTCCCTGGGCGCCGAGCGAGGCGTAGGTGCCGGCAGCACCTCCGAGCATCGCCACGAACACGCGCGGCTCGAGTTGACGGAAGCGCTCGAGATGGCGGATCAGTTCGTCGATCCAGACCGCGACCTTGAAGCCGAAGGTTGCGGGCACCGCGTGCTGCCCGTGCGTGCGCGCGGGGATCACCATGTCGGCCGAACGTTCGGCGAGATCGGCCATCGCATTGAGCGTCTTCAGAATGAGCTGAATGAAAATCCTGTGCGCCTGACGCAGCACCAGCAGGTCGCCGGTCTGCACGATGTTCTGCGTCGTCGCGCCCCAATGCACCCAGCCGCCGGCAGGTTCGCCGCAGATGCGCGACAGTTCCCAGACCAGCGGGACGATGGTGTGCCCGGTGCGCTTGTCGGCCTCGTCGATGCGCGCGCGGTCCATCAGCGTCAGCTTCGCGCAAGTGGCGATCCGCTCGGCGCAGTCTTTCGGCACGATGCCGAGATCAGCTTGCGCGCGCGCCAACGCCGCCTCGACGTCGAGCCACGCCTGCCAGCGGTTCTCCAGAGTATAGAGTGCGCGAATTCCGGCATCCGGCAGCCGTGCGCCTCGCGGTGTTTCCTCGTCCATCGGGCGTTCCTCGTCCTTGTTGTTCTGATTGTGGACTTTGAGAATTTTGCAGGCAACGGAACCGTGCTCCTACGTCATCGCCCGGTTCTCTGCAATCTTTGGCCAGTTTCGTCCATTGTCAGCTCTTTGGCATCTGGCTTCCTTGGTCAACCGTCGGGCCATCTCACCAGCGCGAGGCTGGCTTCGACGGGTGTCCGAAGCAAATTCAACGCAGAAAACGACTGACGGGGCACATCGAAGGCTCCGCGGTCCTTGCGAGGGAGGTTTTCATGAACAGAAGGCAGGCGTTTTTGCTGGCGATGGCGGCAGCGGTGATCGCGGGCGCGCCAGGTTTTGCCGCAGCGCAAGATAAAATACGCGTCGGCTATGCGATCTCGAAATCGGGTCCAAATGCCGGCGGTGCGACCATCACCCAGATTCCGAACTACGAGATGTGGGTGAAGGATGTGAACGCTAAGGGCGGGCTGATGCTGTCAAGCATCGGCAAGCGGGTTCCGATCGAGGTGGTCGAGTACGACGACCGGTCGAATACGGAGGAAGCGATCCGCGCCGTGGAGCGTCTGGTTACCCAGGACAAGGTGGATCTGCTGTTTCCGCCCTGGGGTACCGGGCTCAATCTCGCCGTCGGGCCGGTGTTCAACAAGTACGGCTATCCGCAGCTGGCCTTCAGCGCCGTGACCGACCGCGCCCCCGAACTCGCCAAGCGCTGGCCGAACAGCTTCTGGCTGCTCGGCACCAGCACCCAATATGTCGACTCGCTGGTCGCGTTTCTGAAGAAGCTGCGCGAGGACGGGAAAATAAATGGCGACGTTGCGATGATCAGCGTTGCCGATGGATTCGGCATCGACCTTTCCGGCGCGGCCCGCAAAGGCTTTGTGGATGCCGGTTTCAAGCTGAGCTACGACAAGAGCTATCCCGTCGGCACGCAGGATCTGGCGCCGATCATCGCCGAAGCGCAGCGGTCCGGCGCGGATACTTTCGTGGCGTTCAGCTATCCGCCGGACACGATGGCCCTGACCGACCAGTCGAAGGTCGCGTCGTTTGCACCCAAGATCATGTTCCTGGGGGTAGGTGTCGGCTTTCCGCTCTATCCGCAGCGGTTCGGCGCCAACACTGAAGGCATCATGTCGCTTGGCGGATGGTCGCGTGACAACGCGTCGACGCAGGCCTATGCGAAAAAGCATACGGAGATGTTCAACCGCGGCCCTGACCGTTGGGGCAGCCAGGTCGGCTATGCCTCCTTGCAAATGCTCGAGCAGGCGGTCGAACGTGTCGGCAAGATCGACCGCGAGGCGATCATCAAGGAACTGCAAACAGGCACGTTCGACACCATCATCGGCAAGATCAAACTCGAGAACAACATGCCGAAGGATGCCTTCTGGCACATCGGCCAATGGCAGGATGGATTTTTCGTCGGCGTCGCGCCTCAGCGTCCTGGTGCTGCCGCTGTCGTCGTTCCGAAGCCCGCCTGGAAGCAATAGAGATTCGAAGCAGGGCAGGCGGCATAGGCCTGTCCTGCTTCGATCGCGATCCGACAGCGAATAGAATGACTGCCTTCGAAAACAGAGCATGCATCGTGACCGGAGCCGCGGGCAGTCTTGGCCGCGCTGTAGCCTCGCGGTTCGTCGCCGAGGGCGGGCGCGTGATGCTGGTCGATAGCGACGCCGGTCCGCTTGACGATGCGGCCCGCAGGCTCGATGCGCCCCGCGGTCGCATTGCGACCTTTGCCGCCGATGTCGCCGATAGCGTCGCGACCCGCGCTTACGTCGATGCGACCGTCGCGGCGTTCGGGACCATTGATGTTCTTTTCAGTAACGCCGGCATCAGCGGGCCAATTCTTCCCGTGACCGACTATCCGGAAGATGTTTTCGACCGTGTGCTGGCAGTCAATCTGAAAGGTTCGTTCCTGGCCTGCAAGCACGTCTTGCCGGTGATGCGAGCGGGGGCAAGCATCGTCATGACGGCGAGCGTCGTCGGCGTGACCAGCGATCCCGGCATCTGCGCGTATGCAGCCTCCAAACACGCCCTGATAGGGTTGATGCGCACCGTCGCCAAGGAAACCGCGGGGCGGGGGATACGCGTGAACGCCGTGGCGCCGGGGCCGATCGACAACGGGTTTCAACACGACGTCGAGCGCGGGTTGACGGGTGTGCTCGGCCGCGATGCGAGGGACTTCCTCGACTCGATGATTCCGATGAAGCGACATGGCCGCGCGGACGAGATCGCGGATGCGGTGTTCTTCCTTGCCTCGGACCAAAGCAGCTTCACGACCGGCAGCGTGCTGATGGCCGACGGCGGAATGCATGTGTGAGAGATTGTCTAATCCGAAATACGCAAAAAACCGGCCGCTTGGTGGTGCGAACTTCGGATTCGGAACACTAGCTGGGAGACCGTGACCATGCCCGAACTGCCAGGCAATGAGTTCTGGAAATCGCTGAAGCCGGTCAGCCCGGTGTTCCAGCCCGACGCCCTGAAAGACGTCTACATCGCAGGTGCGGTGACCGAGGATGAGCGATACTACGTGCCGTTCACCGAGACCGTCTCGTCGCGGCCGCTCTGGATATCGCCGAGCCAGAACAAGTGGTGCGATATCCTCACGGCGAAGGGCGCCGGCCTGGTCAACCGGCACTATCATCCGCACGAAGTGTTCGCCTACACCATCTCCGGCAAATGGGGTTATCTGGAGCATGACTGGACCGCCACAGCCGGCGATTTCGTCTACGAAACGCCGGGTGAGAGCCACACGCTCGTTGCCTATGAGCACAAGGACCCGATGCGCGTGCTGTTCATCGTCAAGGGCCCGCTGATCTGGCTCGACGAAGACGGCAAGACCGATGGCTTCTTTGACGTGCACCAGTATATCGCCATGTGCAAGGCGCACTACGAGCAGGTCGGTCTGGGTGCGGAACTGATCACAAAGCTGTTCCGCTGATCGGCCGGTCCAAGGCGGCTACTGAAGCTGTTCAGCCGTTTGCCGCGGCACTTGCGTCCTGCTCGCGCAACGCCGCGCAGATCGCATCGAGGCCATCGGTCAGCGCGGCCGGTCCCGGCTGCAGAATGATGGTCGACTTGATCTCGACGATCCGTTTGGCTTTCACGGCGGGAATATCGTTCCAGCCCGGACGCTCGTAGAAATCCTTCATCCGGACTTTCTTGCCGCACCAGGACGCGAGGATGATATCGGGCGCTGCGGCAATGACCGCAGCGGGATCGAGGATCCGCTGTTTCGCGCCTTGCTCGCGGCGGAGTTCGGGAAAGGCATCGTTGCCGCCGGCGATCTCGATCAGCTCGGAAACCCAGCAGATGCCGCTGATCAGCGGATCGTTCCACTCCTCGAAATAGACTCTTGGCCGCGCTGCGCTGCTTTGGGCCGCCGTCGCGACGGCGTCGAGCTTTCGCTGCAGCCGGTTCGTGAGCGCCTCGGCTTTAGGCGATGCATCGACCAATGCGCCTACGGTGCGGATCATTGCGAAGATGCCGGCGATATCGCGCTGGTTGAACACATGGACGGCGATGCCGGCCTTGGCGAGGTCGGCGGCGAGCTGGCCTTGAAGGTCGGAAAACGCCAGCACCAGATCGGGCTCGAGCGCGAGGATTTTCGGAATATCGGCCGAGATGAACGCGGAGACGCGCGGCTTTTCCTTCCGAACCTGCGGCGGCCGCACCGCATAGCCGGAGACGCCGACGATCCGGTCCTGTTCACCGATAAGATAAAGGGTTTCGACCGTTTCTTCCGTCAGGCAGACGATCCGGCGTGGCGGAAAATGTCGCATCGATCCAATCGCGGTGAGGTGTGAGGGACGCAAAAAGAGTGTGGAACGACATGATTCCGTGTGGCCTGAACGTCCGGATCATGACGATGAGGCGGCGATCGTGGCAAGTCCGATTTCGTACGGATCACCGTTCCAAATTGCTGCATCGCGAGTGCGCCTGTTGACGCAGCCCATTGCCCCGGCTTGCAGCCGTGCTAGGTTCGCCTCGCGAAACAGGTCTTTAAGAGCGTTGCAAGCGCCGGAGATCGTCGTCTTGGGAGGATTTATGTTCGGACGCGCCTTGGCCGCCATCGCGGCGGTTGCTGCACTTCTTATTTTGGATGTTGGTGCCGCCCTGGCGCAGAAGTCTGGCGGCACGCTGCGAATTCCCCAGCGCGACAACCCGCCGAGTGCATCGCCGCATGAAGAGGCGACCATCTCGGTCACCATTCCCTACATGTCGGTCTACAACAACCTGATCGTCTTCGATAATGCCAAGAAGCACGAGAACGCGGACTCGATCGTGCCCGATCTTGCGGAAAGCTGGTCGTGGAACGATACGAAGACGAAGCTGACGTTCAAGCTGCGGCAGGGTGTGAAGTGGCACGACGGCAAGCCCTTCACCGGCAAGGACGTGCAATGCACCTGGCACATGCTGATCGGCAAGGCCAACGCCGAGGACTTTCGCAAGAACCCGCGCGCGATCTGGTGGCACAATCTGAGCGAGGTGACGCTCAACGGCGACCACGAGGCGACCTTCGTGCTGAAGGAGCCGCAGCCGGCGTTCCCGCTGCTGCTCGCCTCGGGATATTCGCCGGTCTATCCATGCCACGTTGCCCAGCGCGACATGCGCACCAAGCCGATCGGCACTGGGCCGTTCAGGTTCGTCGAATACAAGCGCGGCGAGTTCGATCAAGCTGGTGAAAAACCAGGATTACTGGAGGAAGGGCCGGCCCTACCTCGACGCGATCGACTTCAAGATCGTCGAAAACCGCTCGACCCGCATGCTTGCCTTCGCGTCCGGCGACTTCGATATGACGTTCCCGACCGACGTTACGGTGCCGCTTGGCCGGGACATCAAGGCGCAATCTCCGAAGGCGATCTGCGAGTTTCAGCCGACCGGGGTCTCCAACAATCTCATCGTCAATCGCACCGCTGCACCGTTCGATAACCCGGATGTCCGCAAGGCGATGTCGCTTGCGCTCGACCGCGCATCCTTCAGCAAGATTCTGGCGGAGGGCGAGTCCAAGATCGGTGGCGCCATGCTGCCGGCGCCGCAGGGCGAGTGGGGTATGCCGAAGGATGTTCTCGAAAAGCTGGTCGGCTATGGCGGCACCGTCGCGCAGAACCAGGCGGAAGCGCGCAAGATCATGGAAGGTCTCGGCTACGGGAAAGACAAACCGCTCAAGGTGAAGGTCGCGACCCGCAACATCGCCACCTACCGCGATGCGGCGGTCATCCTGATCGATCAGCTCAAGGCGATCTATATCGATGGCGAACTGGAGAACGTCGATACCCCGCAATGGTTCGCGAAGATCGCCCGCAAGGATTATGCAGTCGGCATGAACCTGACCGGTGCGAGCGTCGATGATCCGGACGCCAACCTGGTCGAGAACTATTCCTGCAAGTCGGAGCGCAACTACACCCAGTACTGCAATCCGGAAGTCGACCGTCTGCTGGCTGTGCAATCCAGGGAAGGCGACAAGGAAAAGCGCAAGCAGGTCGTCTGGCAGATCGAAAAGCTGCTGGTTGACGACGCGGCACGACCGATTATCGACCACAACATCAACGCTACCTGCTGGCACCCGCACGTGAAGGGTTTCGTCGTCAAGGACAACGCGATCTACAACAACACGCGCTTTGAGGACCTCTGGCTGGACAAATAAAGGCGCCTGCGCCCGGCCTCCCGCAGGCTTCGCGAAGCCGGGCAGCAAGAGCTTCAACGAGAAGAGCGCGCACCAAGCGCTCACGTGTCATCTGACAACGTTTGAGGGAGGTTGCAATGCATGTTAGACGGTTGCTGGGCCGGGCTGGAAACGTTTCAGTGGCGCTGGTTGCGCTTGCGGTAGTGGCGGCGGTGCCGGCCGAAGCGCAGAAGCGCGGCGGTACCCTGCGCATGTATCACAACGACAATCCGCCCAGCGCGTCGTTGCTGGAAGAGGCGACGGTGTCGGCGACCGGCCCGTTCATGGCGGTGTTCAACAACCTGGTGATGTTCGACCAGTTGAAGCCGAACGAAAGCATGGAAACCATCGTTCCCGATCTCGCCGAAAGCTGGTCGTGGGATGACACAAAGACGAAACTCAGCTTCAAGCTGCGTCAGGGCGTGAAGTGGCACGACGGAAAGCCGTTCACCGCCAGGGACGTGCAGTGCACCTGGCACATGCTGATCGGCAAGGGTGACGTCGGAGACTTCCGCAAGAATCCGCGCAAGGTCTGGTACGAAAACCTGAGCGAGGTCACGATCAGCGGCGACTATGACGCGACATTCAATCTGAAGGCGCCGCAACCGGCGCTGATCATGCTGCTCGCCAGCGGCTTCTCGGCGGTCTATCCCTGCCATGTTCCGCAGCAGGTGATGCGCACAAAACCGATCGGCACCGGGCCGTTCAAGTTCGTCGATTTCAGACGCGGCAAGTCGATCAGCCTTGTCCGCAATCCGGACTACTTCAAGCCCGGGAAGCCCTATCTCGACGGCATCACCTACAAGGTGATCGACAACCGCTCGACGCGGCTGCTGGCCTTCACAACCGGCGAATTCGATATCACCTATCCGTCCGACATCACCGTGCCGCTGATGAAGGACATGAAGGCGCAGGCGCCGACCGCAACCTGCGTGCTGAACCCATCGGGCGTCAGCTCGAACCTGATCGTCAACCGGGAAAAGCCGCCGTTCGACAATCCCGAGATCCGCAAGGCCATGTCGCTTGCGTTCGACCGCAACGAGTTCAACACCATTCTGCAGGAAGGGCAGGCTTCCTACGGCGGAGCGATGCTGCCGCGGCCGGCCGGACAGTGGGGCATGCCGGAAGAGGTGGTCTCCACGCTGCGGGGCTATAGCGCGGACTATGCAGGCCGGCTCAAGGAAGCCCAGGGGATCATGCAGAAGCTCGGCTTCAGCGCTGCCAAGCCCATCAAGATGAAGCTGCCGACGCGCAACCTGCCGACCTATCGCGACCCGGCGGTGATCCTGCTCGAGCAACTGAAGAAGATCTATATCGAGGCCGAGCTCGAGATCGTCGACACGCCGCAGTGGTACGCCAAGGTTGCGCGCAAGGACTACACGGTTGGCTTCAACCTCACCGGCGTCAGCGTCGATGACCCGGACGCCAACCTGGTCGAGAACTATTCGTGCAAGTCGGAGCGCAACTATACGCAATATTGCAACGCCGAAGTCGACAAGCTTCTGGTGGCGCAATCGCGCGAAGCCGATCGGGAAAAGCGCCGGAAGATCGTCTGGGACATCGAGCGCATTCTGGTGGATGACGCTGCGCGTCCGATCATCACGCACGGCCCGTCAGGGAACTGCTGGCACTCCTACGTGAAGGGCTACGCTGCGCACTCAAACAGCATCTATAATAACACGCGGTTCGAGGATACCTGGCTGGACAAATAGGCTAGGCTGACGTGATGTCGATGCGTGCGCTTGCGCGCGATCGACAGGAACCAGACGGCACGAGCGCGGGAGGGCGCGAACGATGAGCGGTTATTTGTTGCGCCGTTTTGCGCTGATGCTGCTGACACTGTTCGGCATGTCGATCCTGATCTTTGTCGTGATGCGGCTCGTGCCCGGCAACATCGCCGACATTCTTGTCAATTCCGCCGGAATCGTCGATCCGAAGCAGAAGCTGAAGATCGAGAAGGAACTCGGTCTCGACCAGCCGCTGGTCATTCAGTACTGGCAGTGGGTTTCCGGTCTCGCGCGCGGCGATCTCGGTTATGCCTATGTCAGCGAGCGGCCGGCGATCGAGGAGATTGCTCCGCGGATTCCGGTGACTGCCAAGCTCGCGGTGCTGGCGCTGGTATTCTCGGTACTGATCGGACTACCGCTTGGCGTCATCAGCGCGGTCCATCGCAACACGTTCCTGGATTACCTGATGCGGGTGATCAGCCTGAGCGGACTTTCGATGCCGTCGTTCTGGCTGGGATTGCTCGTGCTGATGGGGTTCGTGCACGTGCTGGGATGGCTTCCGATCTACAACCGCCAGCCTGACAACTTCTGGGCCGAAATCGGCCTGCTCAGTATCCCGGCGCTGGTGGTGGGTTTCCGCAGCTCGGCGCTGGTGATGCGGCTGACGCGTTCATCGATGCTGGAAGTGCTCAAGCAGGATTACATCCGCACCGCGCGGTCCAAGGGTGCCTCCGAGCAAACGGTCAACTACGAACACGCGCTGCGCAACGCGCTGCTGCCGGTGGTGACCATCATCGGCATCGAAGCCGCCTTCCTGATCGGCGGGCTGATCGTCACCGAGACCGTCTTTAACATACCGGGTGTGGCGCGCTTCCTGGTCGAAGCAATCCGTTCCCGCGACTATCCGATCGTCCAGAACCTGGTGATGTTCATCGCCGTGATCGTGGTGACGGTCAATTTCATCGTCGATCTGACTTACACCATGCTCGATCCGCGGATCAGGCTGGAAGCATGAACGGAGCTTCAGCATGACGACGACGCTCGATCACAGCGCCGAGCTTCAGAAGGCCGGCGCCAACGTTTCGACCCGCTGGCAGGCGCTGGTGTTTCTCGCCCGGCGCTACCCGCTCGGTGCGTTCGGCGCGGTCATCATTCTGCTCTTCACTCTGACGGCGATATTCGCGGGCTGGATCAGCCCTTACGATCCGACCACGACCAACGCGCGCTCATCGCTTGCGGTACCTGGCGCGGCCCACTGGCTCGGCGCGGACTTCATGGGGCGCGATATCCTCAGCCGCATCATCGGCGGGGCGCAGATATCGCTCGCGGTCGGCATCGGCGCGACGGCGCTGGGCCTCCTGGTCGGCGTTCCGGTCGGCCTGGCGTCCGGCTATTTCGGCGGCTGGCTCGACCTGATCGTGCAGCGCTTCATCGACATGATGCAGTCGCTGCCGCTGCTCGTCACCGCGCTGGTGATGGCGGCCGCGCTCGGACCGTCGCTGCAGAATACAATCATTGCCATCGCCATCCCGCTGGTGCCGAGCATAGCCCGCATCGTTCGTTCCAATACGCTGGCGCTGAAGGAAATGCCGTTCGTCGAGGCCGCGCGCGCCATCGGCATCGGTGAGACCTGGATCGCCGCGCGGCATGTGCTGCCGAACACGCTGGCGCCGTTGATCGTGCTCGCCACGGCCCAGTTCGGCTCGGCGATCCTCGTCGAGGCGTCCCTGTCTTTCCTCGGCCTCGGCGTTCCGGAACCCTATCCGTCATGGGGCCGGATGCTGTCGGAGTCGGCTGCTGAATACATGCGCACCGCTCCGTGGCTGGTGATCTTCCCGGGCATCGCCATCAGCCTTATCGTGTTTGGCGCAAATCTCCTGGGCGATGCGTTGCGCGATCTGCTCGATCCGCGGCTGCGGACCTGAAGTTCTTGAGGGAAATCGCGTTCATGTCCCAGTCACAGGTACTGCAAGCCGCGCCGCTGTCCGCCGACAATGGCCGGGCAAAGGCAACGTCAGCCGACGGCATCGCCGGTATCGTGGTTGCCGATCCGCTGCTCACCGTCGCCGACCTGAAAACCTATTTCTTCACGCGCAACGGCACGGCCAAGGCCGTGGATGGCGTGTCGTTCGCGATCGCGCGCGGCGAGACGCTGGCGATTGTCGGCGAGTCCGGTTGCGGCAAGAGCATGACGGCGCTGTCGCTGATGCGGCTGGTGGCCGATCCGCCGGGCCGCATCGTCGGCGGTGAGGTGGTGCTGGATGGCGTGGACCTGCTGAAACTGCCAGAGGACGAGATGCGGGCGATGCGCGGCCGCGACATCTCGATGATCTTCCAGGAGCCGATGACATCGCTCAATCCGGTGATGACCATCGGCCGCCAGATCGGCGAAGTGCTGACAATGCACAAGAAGATGTCGCGCGACGAGTTGCAGAAGAAGATCGTCGACATGCTGGCGCTGGTGCGCATCCCCGAGCCTGCACAGCGCGCCAAGGAATATCCACACCAGCTCTCGGGCGGCATGCGGCAGCGGGCGATGATTGCGATGGCGCTGGCATGCAGCCCGAAAGTGCTGCTGGCCGACGAGCCAACCACCGCGCTCGACGTCACGATTCAGGCGCAGATCCTCGAATTGATCGCCGACCTGCAACGCAAGCTCGGCACGGCCGTGGTTCTGATCACCCACGACCTCGGCGTTGTCGCGGAAATGGCGCAGCGCGTGATCGTGATGTATGCGGGGCGAAAGGTCGAGGAAGCCTCCGCGGAGGAATTGTTCTCCAATCCACTGCATCCCTACACGCAAGGTTTGATGGCCTCGATCCCGCGCCTGGGCTTGATGCGTGGTGAGGGGGCGGAGGCCGAACGGCTGCAGGAAATCCCCGGTATCGTGCCGGCGCTGTACAGTCTGCCGAAGGGCTGCGTGTTTGCACCGCGCTGTCCGCGCGCCGACGACAAATGCCGGAGCGAGTATCCGCCTTACGAGGAGAAGCACAGTGAGCATTGGGCAGCATGCTGGCATACCGACGGGGCCGGGGGCCGCGCTTATGGCTGATGCCGCTCTAGCTGCTGTGCAGGGGTCTCGCCCCCCCGTTCTGGAAATCGAGGGACTGAAAAAGCATTTCCCGATCAAGAAGGGTTTTCTGCGCCGTACACACGGTCACGTGCTTGCCGTCGACGGCGTCAGCTTCACGATCGAGGAAGGCGAAGCGCTCGGCCTTGTCGGCGAGTCCGGCTGCGGCAAGTCGACCGTCGGACGCACCATCCTGCGACTGATCGAGCCGACCGACGGCATGATCCGCATCGGCGGAGAAGATATCCGCGGGCTCAGCAAGGCCGAGTTGAAGCCGTTCCGACGGCAGATGCAGATCATCTTTCAGGATCCGTACTCCTCGCTCAATCCGCGCATGTCCGCGGGCGACATCGTCGGCGAACCGCTGAGCACGCACGGCATCGCCTCCGGCAAGAAGCGCGAGGAACTGGTCGCCAAGCTGTTCGACCGTGTCGGCCTGACCCGCGCGCAGATGAGAAGTTTTCCGCACCAGTTCTCCGGCGGGCAGCGCCAGCGCATCGGCATCGCGCGCGCGCTTGCGCTCAATCCAAAACTGATCATCTGCGACGAGCCGGTCTCCGCGCTCGACGTGTCGATCCAGGCCCAGGTCATCAACCTGTTGATGGACCTGCAGCGCGACCTCGGCCTGTCCTATCTCTTCATCTCGCACAATCTTTCGGTGGTCGAACACATCAGCCAGCGGATCGCGGTGATGTATCTCGGCAGGATCGTCGAGTATGCGGACAAGGTCACGATCTTCACCAGGGCTGCGCATCCCTACACCGAGGCGCTGCTCTCGGCGGTGCCGGTGCCCGACCCGAAGATCAGGCGCAACAAGATCGTGCTGCAGGGGGACGTGCCGAGCCCGGTGAAGCCACCGAGCGGCTGCCACTTCCACACCCGCTGCCCTTATGTGGTCGACCGCTGCAAGGTAGAGTCGCCCGCGCTGCGCGAGATTGCGCCCCGGCAATTCGTGGCGTGTCATCTGCGGTAGCCCGGATGTCGTCCCCGCCATAGCCGTTCGAAGAACGGCGTCGCTTCGCTGCCTATGGGCGGGGACCCGGTATTCCAGGCGTAGTGTTCAATTGCAACGCTGCGGCGTACTGGATGCCCGCTTTCGCGGGCATGACGATTGTGATTGTGTCAGCCGTACAGCGATTGATAGATACACCTGAAAATGACGCCAACCATCACGCCCTTCCAGCCTGACGCAACCGGCCCGCTTCAAGGCATCGTTGTGCTCGACCTGTCGCGGCTGGTTGCCGGCAACATGCTGTCGCTGCAGCTTGCCGATTTCGGCGCGGAAGTGATCAAGGTCGAGGACCCCGGCAAGGGTGATCCGCTGCGCGACTGGAAGATCGGCGGCAGGTCGTTTTTCTGGAAGGCTTATGCGCGCAACAAGAAGAGCCTGACGCTGGACCTGCGCAACGCGCAGGCGCGCGAACTGCTGTTGAAGCTTGCCGATAACGCGCAGGTGCTGATCGAGAACTATCGCCCCGGCACGCTGGAGCGCATGGGCTTTGGCCCAAACGTACTCCATGCGCGCAACCCAAACCTGATCATCGTGCGCATCTCGGGCTGGGGCCAGACCGGGCCATACGCCGGCAAGCCCGGCTTCGGCACGCTGGTCGAGGGCATGTCGGGGTTCGCCGCCAAGACCGGCTTCGCTGATCGCGAGCCGGTGCTGCCGCCGACGGCGCTGGCCGACATGATCGCCGGCCTCTACGGCTGGGCTGCGACCATGACGGCGCTGCGCGAGATCGAGACCAAGGGCGGCAACGGGCAGGTGATCGACCTGTCGCTGCTGGAGGCGATGCACTCGGTCGTCGGTGCCGACGCCGGCGGCTTCAAGGCCACGGGCTTCATGCCGAAGCGGCTCAGGGCAGCCGCTCCAACACCGCAAGCCCGCGCAACGTGTACCAGACGCGCGACGGGCGCTGGATCTCCGTCTCCGGATCGATGCAGTCGATGGCCGAGCGGCTCTACACCATGATCGGCCGCGCCGACATGAACGCCGATCCGCGCTTCGCCACCAACAGTGCGCGCCTGGCCAACACCGACGAGGCCGAACGGCCGATCCGCGAGTTCATCGCCGACCGCGATTTCGCCGAATGCCTGGCGCTGTTC
The DNA here is from genome assembly GCA_963774995.1 of uncultured Alphaproteobacteria bacterium. GTDB lineage: Bacteria > Pseudomonadota > Alphaproteobacteria > Rhizobiales > Xanthobacteraceae > P52-10. The sequence continues at coordinate 180,589 of CAVZHJ010000016.1, read as the reverse complement.
GACGAGGCCGAGGTTACGGCTGCGCCGGTGTACGACATCGACCAGTTCGTCGATGACCCGCATGTGCGCGAGCGGCAGGTGGTGATCGACGTGCCGGACGACGAGGTCGGCAGCGTGACCATGCATAACATCCTGCCGCGCCTGTCGGCCACGCCTGGCATGTTGCGAACGCCTGCGCCAAAACTCGGCGCAGCACACGGCGGAAATCCTTGGCCGGATTGGCGTGGGCAAGACCGATCTCGAAAATCTCCGTTCGCAAGGAATTGTCTGATGGCTGAGTTGCGTAACGACCTGCCGGCGTGGCGGTCGCTGATGTTCGTCCCGGTCACACGCGAGAAATTTGTCGCGAGTGCGCACACACGCGGCGCCGATGCGTACATCCTCGATCTCGAGGACAGCGTGCCCGAGGCGGAGAAGCCGCGGGGGCGGACGCTCATCCATTCGGCGGCCAAGGAGGTCAGCAAGGCTGGCGCCGATGTGGTCGTGCGCATCAACCGGCCATGGCATCAGGCCTTCCTCGACATCGAGGCGGCGGTGGGACCCGGCGTGATGGCTCTGATGTGCCCAAAGGCCGAAAGCGCCGAGCATATCGGCGTGATCGCGGAGTTGCTCGACACGTTTGAAGCGCAAAAGGGCCTGCCGGTCGGTCACACCAAAATCGTGCCGCTGGTCGAGACGGCCGACGCTTTCTTCCGCCTGCGGGAAATCGCGAAGGCGTCGCCGCGCATCGTCGGACTGTCACTGGGGGCGGAGGATTTCGCGCTGGCGCTCTCGATGGAGCCGATCGGCGAGACCCTGCAGATGGCCAAGCAGACGATGATTATCGCAGCCCGCGCCGCCGGCGTCCTGCCGCTTGGATTCATGGGCACGGTCGCTGACTTTGCCGACCTGAACGCCTTCCGCGAGACCATCACGCGCTCGCGAAAGTTTGGTTTTGCCGGCGGCACTTGCGTGCATCCGAGCCAGGTGGCGATCCTGAACGAGGAGTATGGCTTCTCCGCAGACGACGTCGATCGCGCCAAACGCATGATCGCGACCTACGACGATGCGATGGCCAAGGGCCTCGGCGCCGTGACGTTCGAGGGAAAGATGATCGACGTGCCGGTCGTCGAACGCGCCCACAATGTGTTGCGGCAGGCAGCGAAGTTTGTGGTGCGGGCACAGAAGTAGCTGTCGTCCCGGCCAAGCGAAGCCATAGCTGTCAAGGAACGGCGTCGCTTGCGCTCGCCTTTGGCCGGGACCCATCGCCTCCGCGAAAATTGGCGACGACGGCGGTGGCCAAGCAACGCCATGAACGTCTTTCGCATCATGCGGGACACGGCGTATGGGTCCTCGCTTTCGCGAGGACGACGCGGAAGTTCGATCGCGTGCGCCTCACGCCTGCGCCGGCTTCCGGTCGCCCCAGTAGCGGTCGCGCAGGTGGCGCTTGACCAGCTTGCCGGTCGGCGTGCGGGGCAGTTCGGCTTCGAAATCGACCGAGCGCGGGCACTTCAGAGGCGAGAGCTTCTGGCGGCAGTAGGCGATCAGCTCGGCTTCGAACGCCGTGCCGGCCTTCGCCATGTCGCGCGGCTGCACGACGGCCTTCACCTCTTCGCCCATTTCCTCGTTAGGCACGCCGAACACCGCCACGTCGGTCACATCGGGATGGCCGACGAGCACGTCTTCCGTCTCCTGCGGGTAGATGTTCACGCCGCCGGAGATGATCATGTAGGCCTTGCGGTCGGTGAGAAAGAGATAGCCGCCCTCGTCGACGTAACCGACGTCGCCGAGTGTCGACCAGCCCCGATCGTTGAAGGCGCGCTTCGTTTTCTCGGGGTCGTTGTGATAGGCAAACTGCGGCCCGTCGGCGAAATAGATCGTGCCGATTTCGCCCGTGGGCACTTCGTTGCCCTCCTCATCGAGGATCTTCAACTGGCCGACCACCGCGCGGCCGACCGTGCCGCGATGCGCCAGCCAATCCTTCGACATCGATACCGTGACGCCATTACCCTCCGAACCCGCGTAGTACTCGACCAGGATCGGTCCCCACCAGTCGATCATCTTCGCCTTCACGTCGATCGGGCAGGGGGCCGCGGCGTGGATTGCGCCTTTAAGGGTCGAGAGGTCGTATTTGTTGCGCACGTCGTCCGGAAGCTTGAGCATGCGCACGAACATGGTCGGCACCAGCTGCGACTGCGTGATCTTGTATTTCGGGATCAGCCGCAGGTAGGTCTCCGGGTCGAAATGCTCCATGATCACCGAGGTGCCGCCGAGCGAGCCGACCATCATGTTGAATCGCAACGGAGCCGCGTGATAGAGCGGCGCCGGCGAGAGGTAGACGGTGCTCTCCGACATGCCGCAGCCGGCCACGCACAGCATGCGCATCAGCGGATTGATCATGTCGACCGGATCGGTCGATTCAGCGCGCTTGATGCCCTTCGGCCGTCCCGTCGTGCCTGACGAATACAGCATGTCGTGGCCGACGGACTTATCCGCGATCCGACTTGTCGGCTGTTTGGCAATCGCGGCTTCCCAGGCCTCGAAGCCCGGCTTGACGCCGCCGGCCATGAACAGTTTGACACCCTTCAGCTCGTTGTCGAGCAGGCTGGCGATGCGGTCAAGACACTGAGGCGAGGTGATGAAGATTTTCGCGCCACAGTCCTTGACGATGTGGGCGATCTCGTCGCCGGTGAGGTACCGGCTGATCGCGGTGAAGTAGATGCCGGAACGCTGCGCTGCCCAGCAGATTTCCATAAACGTAGTACAGTTCTCCAGCAGCAGGGCGATGTGATCGCCACGCTTCACCCCTGCGCTGCGAAACAGGTGTGCGCCCTGGTTGGAGCGGTCCTCGAGCTCGCGGTAGGTGATGGCTTGCCCCGTCTCCGCCATCATGTAGGCGATTTTGTCAGGCGTCGCCTTGGCGTGGATCGACGGATGGGTCATCGCTTGCTCACGGTCTTTCGACGAGCGTCATGTTCGCCACGCCTCAGCGCGCCGAATTAAACGGCAGCCTCCGATTTAGTCAATCATTCAATTAACTCTTGAGCGCACCTCGCCGATGGGCTTAGCTGCGGCCCGCTGGAGACCGGAATACCGTATGCGAACGCAAACAAACTCCGCCACGCCGGCTGCGCAGCCGCAGCAGAACGTCACGGCTGCAAAGCTGCTGAAGGCCGCGGGCGAATTGATGACCGAGCGCAATTCGATCGATATCTCTTTAAGCGAACTGGCGAAGAAGTCCGGCATCAACGCGGCGCTGGTGAAATATCATTTCGGCAACAAGGACGGACTGCTGCTGGCGCTGCTCGCGCGCGACTCGCAGTCCGAGATCGAGAACCTCGACTACCTGCTGCGGCAGCCGATTTCGCCGACCGAGAAGCTGAAGCTGCACATCGCCGGCATCATCAAGGCCTACCATCGCTTCCCCTATCTCAACCGCCTGATCCACCGCCTGCTTTACGAAAGCAACGAAAAGGCGGCAAAGGAGGTCTCGCATTTCTTCGCCAGACCCGTGTTCGAATTCCAGCGGCGCGTGCTGGATGAAGGCGTCGAGGCCGGCGAATTCCGTAAAGTCGATCCAATGATGTTCTACATCAGCCTGATCGGCGCCTGCGACCATCTGTTCCATGGGCGGACGGCGATGTCCCCCGCTCTTGGCATAGGGGGTGTGACCGATGAGGTGCGCCGCCGCTACGTGACGCACATGACAGAGCTGATTTGCGGCGGCATACTGAAACCACCGCCGGCCAGGAACGGAAAGACCAGCAAACAGTCATCCGCAACCGATAGATAACAAGAACATTCTGGAGGATATCGTGAGCAAGGATAAGGCGACCGGGCCGCTGAGCGGCGTGCGGATCGTCGAATTCGCCGGGATCGGACCCGGTCCCTATGCGTCCATGATGCTGGCCGACATGGGCGCCGACGTGGTGCACGATCGCGCGGCGCGGCCAGTGGCCAGCATGGAGCGCGCGACCGACGGTGCGCGGGCGGCGCAGGTCGACTCGACCTGAAGGAGCCGGACGAAGTCGCGCAGGCGCGCGCGCTGATCGCGCGCCGCCGACGCGCTGATCGAGGGCTTCCGCCCCGGCGTGATGGAGCGGCTCGGCCTCGGGCCCGACGTGCTGCTCGAGCGCAACCCGCGCCTGGTCTACGGGCGCATGACCGGCTGGGGCCAGAGCGGCCCGCTGGCCGAGCGCGCCGGCCACGACATCAACTACATCGCGATCACCGGCGCGCTCGACGTCGATCGGCCACGCCGGACAGGCGCCGGCGCCGCCGCTGAACCTGGTCGGCGACTACGGCGGCGGCGCGCTGTTCCTGGTGGTCGGCTTCCTCGCCGCGCATCATCGAGGCGCGTCGGCTCGGGCCAGGGGCAGGTGGTCGACGCCGCGATGTGCGACGGCATCGTGTCGACTGATGACGATGTTCCAGCACCTGCGCCACGAAGGCCAGCTGGCGCGACGAACGCGGCGCCAACATGCTCGACGGCGGCGCGCACTACTACGACACCTACAAGTGCGCGCGACGGCCGCTACATGTGCGGTCGGCGCGATCGAGCCGCAGTTCTACGCCGATCTGCGCGACAAGCGCCGGCTTGCGCGACGCCGCGTTCGACCGCCAGAACGATCGCAGCCACTGGCCGTCGCTGCAGGAGAAGCTGCAGCCGCGATCTTCCGCACCAGCGACCGCGACGAGTGGGCGAAGCTCCTTGCCGGCACCGACGCCTGCGCCGCGCCGGTGCTCACGTTCGAAGAGGCCGAACGCGATCCGCATCTGGCCGCGCGCGAAACCTTCGTCGAGCACGACGGCGGCGTGCAGCCGGCGCCGGCGCCGCGCTTCTCGCGCACGCCGTCGGCGATCCAGCATTCTGCTGGCGTCGGGACCACCGAGGTGTCGGAAATTCTCGAGGGTTGGGGCGGGAAGCCGGCGCTGCGCTCGCGCGCATGAGTTTCTATTTTACAAGAGTTCAGAGAGAGGCTGATCGATGCAACTGAAAGATGTTCCGGTTCTCATCACCGGCGGCGGTTCGGGTCTCGGCGCGGCCACCGCGCGGCGCGATGGCCGCGAAGGCGCGAAGGTCGCTGTCCTCGACGTGCGCAAGGAGAATGCGGACAAGGTCGCCGAGGAGGTCAAGGGCCTGGCGCTCGGCGCCGACGTGACCAATGAGGAGCAGGTCAAGGCGGCGATCGCGAAAGCAGAAGCCGCGCACGGCATCGCCCGCGTGCTGGTCGAACTGCGCCGGCATCGGCAACGCGATCGCGCACCCTCGGCAAGAACGGCCCGTTCCCGCTCGACGTCTTCACGCGGGTCATCAAGATCAACCTGATCGGCACCTTCAACGTGCTCCGGCTGTTCGCCGAGCGGCGTGAGCCAGGCCGAGCCGATCGGCGAGGAGCGCGGCGTCATCATCAACACCGCGTCGGTCGCGGCCTTCGACGGCCAGATCGGCCAGGCGGCCTACTCGGCGTCGAAGGGCGGCGTGGTCGGCATGACGCTGCCGATCGCCCGCGATCTCGCCCGCGATGTGCATCCGCGTCTGCACCATCGCGCCGGGCCTGTTCCTGACGCCGCTGCTGATGGGGCTGCCGGAGGAGGCGCAGCAAGAGCCTCGGCGCGCAGGTGCCGCACCCGGCGCGGCTCGGCGATCCCGAGCGAGTACGCGCAGCTGGCGCGTTCACATCGTCGAGAACCCGATGCTGAACGGCGAGACCATCCGCCTCGACGGCGCGATCCGCATGGCGCCGAAGTAGGCGCGCGAAAACGGACCAAGAATAGCAAGAATAGAGGGAGAAAAGCTCACCATGAATTTCGATTTTTCCGACGACCAGAAGCAATTGCGCGATCAGGCGCGGCGGTTTCTCGCTGAGAAGTGCACGACCAAGGCCGTGCGGCAGGTGCTGGAGGGCAAGGACACGTACGACCGCGCGCTCTGGAAGGGGCTTGCCGAGCTCGGCTTCCTCGGCGTCGCCATTCCGGAAGAGTTCGGCGGCTCCGGCGCGGGGCATCTCGAACTCGCAGTGATTGCCGAAGAGCTCGGCCGGGTGGTCGCACCCGTGCCGGTCGCATCCTCGATCTACCTTGCGGCTGAAGCGATCATGCTGGCCGGCACCGATGCGCAGAAGCGGAAGTATCTTCCGGGGCTGGCGTCGGGCGAGACAATCGGCACGCTGGCGCTGTTCGAAGGCAAGGGCAAGCTGTCGCCTGCCGCGATCAAGGCCTCGGTCGCGAACGGTGCGATCACCGGCACCAAGACGCCGGTGCCGGACGGCGAGATCGCCGATTTCGCCATCGTCGTTGCACGCAGCGGCAACAGCGGCCGCGAGAGCGACATCGCTCTCTATATTGTCGACCTGAAGGGCAAGGGCGTCGAGCGCCGCTCACTGCAGAGCATCGACCCGACCCACAATCAGGCCGAGATCAAGTTCAACGGCGCGCGGCCGAATTGCTCGGCACGCGCAGGCGAAGGCTGGAGCGACCTGACGCGCGTGCTGGATCGCGCCGCCGTGCTGATCGCGTTCGAACAGGTCGGCGGCGCCGAGCGGGCGCTGGAGATGGGCCGCGACTATGCGCTGGACCGCATGGCGTTCGGCCGCCCGATCGGTTCGTTCCAGGCGGTCAAGCATATCCTCGCCGACATGTATGTGTCGGCGACCCTGGCGCGCTCGAACGCCTACTATGCCGCCTGGGCGCTCTCGACCAATTCCTCGGAACTGGCCGAAGCCGCCGCGGCCGCGCGCATCAGCGCGACACAGGCGTTCCAGCACTGCTCGAAGCAGAACATCCAGGTGCATGGCGGCATGGGCTTTACCTGGGAGTTCGACTGCCACCTTTACTACCGGCGCTCCAATGCGCTCGCGCTGGGTCTCGGCAACATCTCCTATTGGGAAGACCAGTTGATCGACCGCATGCGCACCCGCAACACCGAAGCCGCCTGAACGAGAGGATCGAAACCATGAATTTCGACGACACCCCGCAGGAAGCCACATTCCGCACCGAAGTGCGCGGCTGGATCGCCAGGAACGCGCCGAAGGAGCTTGAAAGCGAGTTGAAGGAAGCTTCGCTCGGCCGCATCAAGCTGAAGGACGGCGACGTTCTGGCGGTCTCCAAGGACTGGCAGAAGAAGAAGGCGCAAAGCGGCTGGGCCTGCCTGCAATGGCCGAAGGAATATGGCGGGCGCGGCTCGCACGCCGATCGAGCGCGTGATCTGGCAGCAGGAGGAGGGCGTCTACAACAAGCTCGGCGCGCCGTTCCTGATCGGGCAGGGCATGTGCGGCCCGGTGCTGATGACCTATGCCAACGACGAGGTGAAGAAGCGCTACCTGCCGCCGCTCGCCTCCGGCGAGCAGATCTGGTGCCAGCTGTTCTCCGAGCCGTGCGGCGGGTTCCGACGTCGCAGGCCTGCGCACGAAGGCGGAGAAGGACGGCGACGACTGGATCGTCAACGGCCAGAAGATCTGGACGTCCGGCGCGCACTATTCGGATTACGGCCTTCTGATCCTGCGCACCGATCCGAACGTGCCGAAGCACCAGGGCCTCACCATGTTCTTTCTCGACATGAAGAGCCCGGGCGTCGAAATCCGCCCGATCAAGCAGGCGAGCGGCGCGTCGGAGTTCAACGAGGTGTATTTCACCAACGTGCGCATTCCCGACAAGCAGCGGCTCGGCGGTGTCGGCGAGGGCTGGAACGTCGCGCTGACCACACTGATGAACGAGCGCTATGCCATCGGCGCCGGCGTCGCCACCGGCTTTCCGGAGATCTTCGACTACTGCAACAGCCTGATGACCGATGGCGGGCCTGGCGATCGACGATCGCGCGGTACGCTCCAAGCTTGCCACCTGGGCGGTGCGCACCAGCGGACTGAAATACACCGACCTACCGCACGATCTCCGCGCTCTCGCGCGGCGATCGGCCGGGCCCGGAAAACTCGATCGGCAAGCTGGTCGCGGGCAGCATGCTGCAGGAGATCGCGACCTTTGCCATGGACCTGCAGGGCGCAGAGGGCGTGCTCGTCGACAAGGACCAGACGGAGGTCGCAGGCCAGTTCCAGAAGATGGTGCTGTCGTCGCCGTCCGCCCGCATCGCCGGCGGCACCGACGAGGTGATGCGCAACATCATCGCCGAGCGCGTGCTGGGTCTGCCGGGCGATATTCGCGTCGACAAGAACGTGCCCTTCAACAAGATCCCGACCAAGGGCCGCGCATGAGCGCCGCCGTGGCACAGGGCAAGTCAGCCGCGTCCGCAGTTGGTGCGGGCGCCATCGATGTGCTCGAGGGCCTGTTGGCCGCGCGGTACTCCTGTCGCGCGTTCAAGCCCGATCCCGTGCCACGCGCGGTGATCGAACGCATCGTGAGTCGCCGCGCAGCGCACGGCGTCGTGGTGCAACAGCCAGCCGTGGCATGCGACCATCATGAGCGGGGTGGAAACCGAGCGTTTCCGCAAAGCCATGTACGAGGAGGCCTCGTCCGGCGCGGAGGCTGCACCGGATTTTCCATGGCCGCGTGAGTATCTCGGCGTCTATCTGGCGCGGCGGCGCGAAAGCGGCTTCCAGCTCTACGACGCACTCGGCATCGCCAAGGGCGACCGGGCGGCTGCAGCCAAACAGGCGCTTGAGAACTTCAACTTCTTCGGCGCACCGCATGTGGCGATTATCACCACCACCGAGCCGCTTGGCGTGTACGGTGCGGTCGACTGCGGTGCCTATGTCGGCAACTTCATGCTGGCGGCGCAGGCGCTTGGACTGGGTTCGATTGCCCAGGCCGCCCTTGCGCGGCGCTCGGACGTGGTGCGTCAGCACCTGAAGCTCGCTGACGACCAGCGCGTCGTCTGCGGCATCTCGTTCGGCTACCCGAAGCACGACCACGTCATCAACAGCTATCGTACCTCCCGCGCGCCGTTGTCGGAGGCGGTGACGTTTGTAGGGGAGTAGCAGCTTCTGAGATTGTGCGCAGGCTGCGCGCCGCATCTCAGGCCCGAGGACAGGGATTGCTGCTCAATCGGACGCGCGCAGGCTGATCGGGCCGCGGCGCCTGAATTGAGAACCTGAACGGCACGACAAAAGCCGACTTCGACGTCGGTGTGCCGGCCGGATTTGGCGGGAAAGGGGCGGCACGGCGGACGGTCGCCAAAGCTTCCTCGTCGAGTTCTGCGAAGCAGGAACTCCGATGGATCTGGCTGTCGATGAGGTTACCGGAGCCATCGAGAGTGAATTGAACGATCACGATCCCCTGCATTCCGTTGTTCCGCGCATAGCCAGGATAGAATTTTTGCTTTGCGATCTGGCTGTTAATTGCCTTCCCCCATCCCCGTCGATCCGGTGCACCCTGCGCAAGGGCGGAGTGGACGGAAACAAGAAGCGGGAATGCCGCAAGCAAAGCGCAAATCAATCTGAATATCATCGGCCCAAGATCAATTGAGAATATTGTCCCGACAATGCCAGCGAAGAAAATGCTTCGTCAAGGGGCGTTCATTCCCGGTGATCGCGCGGCGACGCTTTCGGCTATTCACTGACCGTCGACATCAGGGATGCCAGCGGCACGTCGAGCGCGTAGACGAAGCCGCTGGGCTCATACGTCAATCGCACATCGCCCTTGAGCTGCTTTCCGAGCGTCTCGATCAGCCGCGTTCCGAAACTGCGCTTGTCCGGAGCCTGAACCACGGGGCCGTTCTTCTCGGTCCATTTCAGATGCAGACGCTGCGCCTTGGGATCAATCGTCCAGGCGATGTCGACGCGACCGGCAGGCACTGACAAGGCGCCGAACTTCGTGGTGTTGGTGCAGAGCTCGTTGAGGGTCATCGCAATCGCGATCACGGCTCCCGACGTCATCCGGACATCGGGTCCCGCAATTGCGAATTTCGGAACATCAGGATTGTCGAAAGCCTCGGTGGCGCCGCGAACGATCTTGCCGAGATCCGCGCTGGTCCACTGCGCCTGCAGAAGCAGGTCGTGAGCGCGACCCAGCGCCAGCAGCCGGCCCTCGATCGCATGCTGAGCATGTTCGGCGCCCGCGACGTTGCGAAGGCTCTGGGAGGCGATGGCGCTGACCGTCGCGAGGGTGTTCTTGATGCGGTGGTGCAGTTCTTCCAGGATCAGCTTTTGCAGCTTGTCGGCCGCCTCGCGCTGGCGTGCGTCGATGCCGGCCTGATCGAGGAGCTCCTGGGCGTTGATTTCCGCCTGCGCCAGGAGCAGCCGAAGGCTGACATTCTCTGCCGCCAGGAATTCCTGCGGAGGCGCTGGGCTCATAGCAGAATGAGGCCCATCCTGACGACGGTCATTTTCGAACATCGCTGACTGTATCACCATATGTCGGGTACCGGTCAGATCAATTGCATCCGGCTTTTGATCATAATCGAGCGAATACGGTCGTTTCCGCCCGCCAGTGCGTCAGGCGTGACCGATCATGTCCCGCATCTGGGCGATCATTTGCCTGGGCTCGAGCGGCTTTCCGAAGAACCGGCTGTCGGCTGGAATATCGATGGTTGCCGCCGTCAGCTGCCCGGATACCAGGATGATCTTGATCTGCGGCCAGCGTTCATGCACCGCGTGCGCGAGCATCAGGCCGTCCATCCTGCCGGGCATCTGAATATCTGTGAACAGCAACGCGATATCGGACCTGGAGGAAAGGATTGCAACAGCTTCGTCAGCATCCACGGCCTCGACCGGCGTAAACCCGGCATCCTCCACCATATCGACCGCGCGCATTCGCAGCAGCATCTCATCCTCGACGATGAGAACGGATGCGGGGACAGCGGACTGATGCGGGACCATCATGGCGGGCGCTTTCGTGGTGAAGTGAAGAAATCGGCCCGCACTGTCGCTCTCACGAGTTGCGAACATCGGGACAAGCATCTCGAAGCCGATATGATCCCGATGGCGGATAACAATAGCGCAAGATGCGACCGCCCCTCAGGCAAGCCGACGCATCGAATTCGGTGCAAGTCACGGATTACGCGAGCGATAGGCAAGATACCCCATTTGCAGCCCGCTCCCTGTCGGGGCCCGGCTAAGCAACTGATATTGCGCAGTGTTTACAGCAAGGCAGTTATATTCTCGAAATTGCGAAAAACTTTCGGAACCTTTCGCGCCTGCGGGCGTAAGCCTTGGCCTTGATGGCTCTTTGGAGGGGCTCCGACAGTCGACTTTCGACTTTGCAGAGATCCGATAGCCGGCATTCTGGTTGTCACGGCAGAAAGAGTTCTGATGGGTGTGATCCTGATCGTCGAAGACGACATGTTTATCCGTGACGATGCGGATATGACGATTTAAGACCTGGGGCACCATACACTTCTGGCGAGCGATGTAGCTGAGGCCCTCACAATTCTGCGCGATGCCCAGCACATAGATGCACTCTTTACCGATATCTATCTGAAAGCTTTGATGCTCGGTGGGTATGAACTTGCCCACGAAGCAATCGAGCGGCGGCCGAATTTGCGTGTGCTCTACACCACAGGCAAGCGCATCGACGATGAAACGAAGGCCCTTTTTGTTGCGGGTGCGCACTTCCTTCAGAAGCCATATACGCAGCGTCAGCTCCAGAAGTCAGTCGAAGACCTGCTCGCAGCGTAATTCTGAATTCATCCAATCCGTCCGCCGGGCGTGATGAGCATGAGCTATGGGGGGATCACCTGACCACGAGAGACGACGGGACGAGGACGCCGATCGGCGCTTCCGAGGGCGCTGAAAACAGCGTGCCCAGCCAGGCGGAAGAGGCGCTGCTCAAGGCCGGTGCCCTGCAGAGCGCGATTTTCAACAGCGCCAATTTCTCGAGCATCGCCACCGACGCGAAGGGGGTCATCCAGATATTCAATGTCGGCGCCGAGCGGATGCTTGGCTTTACCGCGGCCGAAGTGATGAACAAGATCACGCCGGCCGACATTTCCGATCCGCAGGAACTGATCGCACGCGCCAAGGAACTGAGCGTGGAACTCGGAACCACCATCACGCCGGGCTTCGAGGCTCTGGTATTTAAGGCCTCGCGCGGAATCGAAGACATCTACGAACTGACTTACATTCGCAAGGATGGCAGCCGCTTCCCGGCGGTCGTATCCGTCACCGCCCTGCGCGATGCGCAGGGCGCCATTATTGGATATCTGTTGATCGGCACCGACAACACCGCGCGCAAACAGGCGGAAGAGGCGTTGCTCAAGGCGGATGCCCTGCAGAGCGCAATTTTCAACAGCGCCAACTTCTCGAGCATCGCTACCGACGCCAAGGGAGTCATCCAGATATTCAACGTCGGAGCCGAGCGGATGCTTGGCTACACGGCGGCTGAAGTGATGAACAAGATCACGCCAGCCGACATTTCCGATCCGCAGGAACTGATCGCGCGCGCCAAGGCGCTCAGCGTCGAACTTGGAACCTCGATCACGCCGGGCTTCGAGGCCCTGGTGTTCAAGGCCTCGCGCGGGATCGAAGACATCTATGAGCTGACCTACATCCGCAAGGATGGCAGCCGCTTCCCGGCGGTGGTGTCCGTCACGGCGCTGCGCGACGCGCAGGGCGCGATCATCGGTTATCTGTTGATTGGCACCGAGCTCAAGGCGGGCGCCCTGCAGAGCGCGATTTTCAACAGCGCCAACTTCTCGAGCATTGCCACCGACGCCAAGGGCGTCATCCAGATATTCAACGTCGGGGCCGAACGGATGCTTGGCTACACGGCGGCTGAAGTGATGAACAAGATCACGCCGGCCGACATTTCCGATCCGCAGGAACTGATCGCGCGCGCCAAGGCGCTCAGCGTCGAGCTCGGAACCTCGATCACACCGGGCTTCCAGGCTCTGGTGTTCAAGGCCTCGCGCGGGATCGAGGACATCTACGAGCTGACTTACATCCGCAAGGATGGCAGCCGATTCCCGGCGGTGGTGTCCGTCACCGCGCTGCGCGACGCGACGCACGCAATCATCGGCTATCTGTTGATTGGCACCGACAATACGGCGCGCAAGCTGGTCGAAGCAGAGCAGAAAAAGTCCGATCAACGCCTGCGCGACCAGCAATTCTACACGCGCTCGCTGATCGAATCCAATATCGACGCGCTGATGACCACCGATCCGTCCGGCATCATCACCGACGTCAACAAGCAGATGGAAGCGCTCACCGGCTGCACGCGCGACGAATTGATCGGCGCCCCGTTCAAGGGCTACTTCACCGATCCGGAGCGCGCCGAAGCGGGAATCAACCGTGTACTGAACGAAAAATCGGTCACCGACTACGAACTCACGGCGCGCGCGCGTGACGGCAAGCAGACGGTAGTGTCCTACAACGCAACCACCTTTTACGATCGGAACCGTACGCTGCAAGGCGTCTTCGCAGCGGCGCGCGACGTCACGGAGCGCAAGCGGGTCGAGGCGGAATTGCAGCAGGCCAAGGCTGCCGCCGAGAGCGCAAGCCGGACCAAATCGGATTTTCTCGCGAGCATGAGTCATGAAATCCGGACGCCGATGAATGCGATCATGGGAATCGCGGACCTGCTGGCGAAGACCGCTCTCTCCCCTGAGCAGGACAAGTATGTGCAGATCTTTCGCCGCGCCGGCGACAACCTGCTGAATCTCATCAACGACATCCTTGATCTCTCCAAGGTCGAAGCCTCGCAGCTCGAGCTGGAACGGACCGGCTTCTCGTTGAACGACCACTTGGAGAAAGTGACGGAGATGGTGGCGGCCCGGGCTCTCGAGAAAGAACTGACCCTGGTGTGTGAGATCGCGCCGAACGTGCCAACCAGCCTGGTCGGCGACCCGACACGGCTGCGCCAGGTGCTGCTCAACTTGCTTGGCAACGCAATCAAGTTCACGCAATCCGGCGAAGTGTCGTTACGAGTCGAACGGGACGCGGACTCTTCCGTCCCGACCGCATTGCGGTTCACCGTCTCGGACACCGGCATCGGCATTTCAGGCGAGAAACTGGGTCAGGTGTTTGAGCGCTTTACGCAAGCCGACTCGTCGACAACGCGCAGGTTTGGAGGCTCGGGGTTGGGGCTGACGATTTCGAAGCGGCTGGTAGAGCTCATGGGCGGACGCATCTGGGTCGAAAGCGAAGTCGGGAAAGGCAGCGTGTTTGCTTTCGCCGTGCCATTCGAGATCTGGGCCGCAGCCGATCGGCCGGCCGCGCTGCAGGTCGGCGCTGAGCCTGAGCCGGCGCTGCCGGCGCTGCGAATTCTTCTCGCGGAGGACTCTCCCGACAACTGCACGATCACGATCGCCTATCTGGAGGACACACCGTACCTGGTCGAAATCGCCGAGACCGGGGCGATCGCGCTGAGAATGTTTGAAGCCGGACGTTACGACCTTGTCCTGATGGACCGGCAGATGCCGGTCATGGATGGCTTGACCGCGACGCGGGCAATTCGCGCGTGGGAACGTGCGAACAGCCGATCGCCAACACCGATCATCGCGCTGACGGCCTCCGCCTTGAAGGGGGACAGAGAGAAGTGTCTGGCCGCGGGATGTACGGCATTTTTGACGAAACCAATCAAACAAGAGGTGCTGCTGCAGGCGATCAGAGAGCACTCCATCGTCGCGCCGCCCCCATCAAAGGAAGAAAGCAGCCAGCCGGCCCAGATCCTTCGGCGGGCGAATCCCAAATTTGCGAACCGGATCCCGGCGTATCTGCAGAACTGCCGGCAGAATGCCATCTTGATGCTGGACGCCCTGGATCGAGGTGACTTTGGGACCGTGACGGGTCTGGGGCACCAGATGAGTGGCTCCGGGGGCATGTTCGGATTCCCGGCCATCACTGACATCGGCGTTGCGCTTGAACAGGCTGGCGAGAGTGCGGACACCGACGCGTCGCGCATGTGGGTGCGAAAATTGTCCAGCTATCTGGATGGGATCGAGGTCGTTCCCAACTAAGCCATCACGCGATTTCGAGGACCGATGGCCCTGCTGCGCCTCCCGCGCAGCTGCATCGGCGTTCGTGGGAGAGTAGGCGGTTCAGTCGCTCCACGGGCTGGACGATCCGGCGCGACGCTGCCTGCGTGGGCCGTAGCTCAATACCTCCGGCAGGCTTGGCGCGCTGGGCAAGCTATCCTTGTCGAAGGGCATCCCGTTCCATATCTCAACATTGCACATACGCGTCTGATGCGGCCGGATCGGTCGTCCGGCAATCAGAAGTCCCGTCCTGGCCGCAACCTATGCCTCTTATCAATGGAGGTTAACATGGCAGGAATTCGCCTCTTCGATGTTCACTATGTCTGGGAAGATTATCTCGGCATGGCCTTGGGTGCTCTCATCGTGCTGACCGCATGGACGATCGGTGACGCTCCCAGCCAAACCGTTTCGATCAATGCCGCATTCATTGGCGTCCTGGTGTTGGTACTCGGCGTGTCCGAGCTGGTGGATTTGCATCGCTGGGAGGAGGGCCTCCAGGCTGCGTGCGGGCTGTGGCTGATGGGGTCGCCAATGATTTTTGGCTACGCCGACGCAGGCACGCTCAGGTATTGGCACCTCGCCCTTGGTGCTGCGGTCGTTTTGCTGGCGACGTTGGCGCTCCGGCAGGATTGGAAGTTGAGCGACGCTGAGCTTGCCCGGCATGGCGGGCAATAGCTTCGATCGGCTGACTGTATCGAGTGTTGCGGCGGCCGACTCGTATGGGCCGCAGCCACAAGCTAGGCTTCCCCTATGCCGCCAGCACTGTGACGGCCTTCGCTTTCGCCACCGGCGCGTCGCTGAGCAGCATGTCGGCGATCTCAATCTCTCCAGAACCCGCTCCTGCCGCGAACGGATCGCGCGCCGCGAGGTGGTGATCGACCACCAGCTTCGACAGTAAAAACCGCCGCGCATCGCCGCGTGTTTCCAGCACGCGTTCGCCTTCCCACGCCAGCACGACGGCGCTGGCCGTATGATAGAGCATGCTGGTGGCGCGGCGGGCGTCGGCCTCATTGTCGGCCTTTGCCGCGACATTCTGCGCGAACGAGATCGCGCGATCGACGAAGCCTTTGAGTTTGTCCCTATAGGCCTGCGGCAACGACGGCGTCTCCTGCAGCCGCGCGTGCAGATCGGCGGCCAGCGCACCTTCCGCGTGGTGCCGGCCGATGGCGCGGGTGATCGCATCGAGCGCGATGATGTTGCCGGTGCCTTCCCAGATTGAACCCAGATGCGCGTCGCGCAGCAGTCGCGCGGAAGCAAACTCCTCGACGTAACCGATGCCACCGCGCATCTCCAGCGCGTCGCCGCAGACTTTGCGCGCATCGCGGGTCGAGCGGAATTTCAGAACGGGGGTGAGGATGCGCAGCAGCGTCGCCGCCTCCTGGCTGCCTTCGCGCTCGGCACGGTCCAGCGCCGCCGCCGTCTGGAAGCAGAGCGACAGCGCCTGTTCGACCGGCAGCATGATCTTCAGCAGTTGCCGTTTCGCCAGCGGCAGGTCGACGATGCGCTTGCCGAACACGACACGGCCGCGCGCCACCGTCAGCGCGTCGTGCAGCGCGCGGCGCATCAGCGCCGTCGATTTCACGCCGTTCGACAGCCGCGACCAGTTGACCATCTCGGCCATCTGCAAAAAGCCGCGCCCGAGCGAGCCCACCGCATACGCAATCGCGCCGTCGAATTTGATCTCGCCGGAGGCCATCGAGCGGGTGCCGAGTTTCTCCTTCAGCCGCACGATCCGGTAGTGATTGGGCGAGCCGTCGTCGAGTTTTCGCGGCATCAGGAACAGGCCGACGCCGCGCGTACCGGATGGCGCGCCCTCGGGGCGGGCCAGCAGCATGGCGACGCCGGCGTCGGCGTTCGAACAGAACCATTTCTCGCCATAGAGCCGCCAATGGTCGCCATCGCGTTTCGCGACCGTGGTCAGGCTGCCCACGTCCGAGCCGCCTTCCTTCTCGGTCATGAACTGCGCGCCCTGCGTCAGCAGGCTCATGTCGGTCTGCGTCAGGCCGTCGAGATATTTGTCCTGCAAAGCCTTGTCGCCGAAGCGCGACAGCAGCATCGCGCCGCCGTCGGTGACGTTGATCGGGCAGCCGAGACCGAACTCGGCCTGATTGAACAGATAGGTGAAGGCATGTTTTGCCGCGGCGGGGTAGGTGTCCGGCCAGCCGAGAATACCTTTGCGATGCGACATCGCGTGGATACCGAACTCGCCGAACGCCACCCGCTCGAGCTCCTTGTAGGCCGGGTGATACTCGACCCATTGCTCATCGCGCCCGAACCGGTCGCGATGATGCAGCACAGGCGTGTGCCGGTCGGCCAGCCGTGCGCAATTGTCGAGATGGTCTCCGGCGAGCCCGCCAAGGCGGTCGAGATGCGGCTCGATGTGCCGGTACACTTTTTCGGGCAGATGGATTTGCAACAGGTCCTGCAGCGACCGGTCGGCGCGGAAGAAGTTCTGGCCCGTCGTGTCCGGTGCGATGGCGTCGGAGGCCTGCCTGGCGGGTGCGGTCATTGGTGGTCTCCTGACGCGGTTGTCATTGCGAGCCCATAGCCGTTCGAAGAACGGCGTCGCTTCGCTCGCCCATAGCCGTTCGAAGAACGGCGTCGCTTCGCTCGCCTATAGCCGTTCGAAGAACGGCGTCGCTTCGCTCGCCTATAGCCGTTCGAAGAACGGCGTCGCTTCGCTCGCCTATGGCGAAGCAATCCAGGGTCGCAAGCGAAGAATGGATAGCGTCGTCGCTAACGCTCTTCGCAATGACGGTCAATAATGACGGTCAATATTGCTGCGAGCCCGAAACCACTAGCTTTCCAGCCAGACCTCTTCGAATTTCGGCTTGCCCAGGAGGTTGGGCTTGTATCCCTTGACCTTGGTCGAGAATGCATCGAGCTCGAACTGGAACGCGAGCGGGGCGCACAGCGCGTTTTCCATCATCAGCCGTTGCACCCTCGCGAACGCCTCGCGGCGGCCTTCGAGGTCCTCCGACTTCCGGCTCGCGCTGATCGCCTCGGTCAGTTCAGGCGATAACTCGACACGCCCGGGATTAAAATAGGAGTCCTTGAGGAACATCAGGGAGTAACTCAGGCTAGGGTCCGGCCGTCCGGTCCACGCGGCGAGCAGGCCGTCGCCTTTCTTCTCCGGGCCGAAAAAGTTGGCGCTGGTCTCGGGGATGGTTCCGTTGGAGAAGCGAAGCCGCATCCCCGCCTTCTTGAATTGCTCGATCAGCACCTCCTGGCGCCGGATGGAGTTCTGATCGGTGTAGCCGACCATGTTCACATCGAGGCCGTCCTTGTGGCCGGCCTCGGCCAACAGGGCCTTCGCCTTGTCGATGTCGTACGGGTAGAGCCTGGCGGTCTCCTTGTCATAGGCCCAGTGCGTGGTCGGCAGGATCATCGCCGCTGGCTCGGCTACTCCGCCCATCGTCAGCTTGACAAAATCCTCGCGGTTGATCGTGTGGTTGACCGCCTTGCGGACGCGAACGTCGTTGAATGGCGCACGCGCGCAGTTGAAGTAGAGCAGCGCGCAGTAGACCGTCGGTCCGCTCGCCAGCGCCAGGTTCTTGTTTCGCTCGACGAGTTGCCGCTGCTGGGGCTGCAGCTGATAGACGTAGTGGTTCTCGCCGGCCAACACCGCGCGCAGGCCGGTCGCAACCTCCGGAATGATCGCCATCTCGATGCCGTCGAGATAGGGCAGGCCGGGCTTCCAGTATTTCTCGTTGCGCGTTGCGATGACCTTCTCGCCGTCGGCGAAGCTGACGAGCTTCCAGGGACCGGTGCCGACCGCCTTGCGGTCGTGCTCGCGGCCAAGTTCCTGCACCGCCTTCGGCGACGACATCATACCCGCCCGATCGGACAGGATGAGCGGCAGCGCCGTGTCGGGCTGGTTCAGCTTGAGCGTCACCTGATGCGGGCCTGTGGTCTCGACCGAGGCGACAGTGACGAGATCGGCCTTGATGTTGGAGCGCTGATCCTGCTTGCCGCGATCGAGATTGAACTTGACGGCGTCGGCGTTGAACGGCGTGCCGTCGTGGAACACCACGTTCTGGCGCAAGTTGAGTACGAGCGTCAGCGGATCGGTGAACTTCCAGCTTTCGGCAAGGCCGGGCCGCGCTTTTAGCGTCTCGTACTCCCACTCGATCAGCGTATCGAAGATGATGTAGAGGAACGAATGATCGAGCCCGGAGCCGCCGGTGTAAGGATCGAGGCTTGAGGGGTTGGCAGGCGCGGAGACTTTCAGCACGCCGCCGCGCCTCGGCGTTTGCGCCATCGCCGACGGTACGCCCAGGGCATGTGTTGCCGCAGCCCCGCCGATCAGGCCGAGAAATCCGCGGCGGCGCATCATCAATTCAAAGAATTTCGCGCTCCGAAAGTCGGGCTGAGTCATGGTTTCCTCCGGCCGATTTTGTCGTTTTTCGTTTGCAGGCAGCCGCTCTGTCAGCGGCCCAAGCTTGCTTGAGCCGGGTTGTGATTGCAACCGGCTTCCATGGCGCGCGGTGCTGTTGCGCGCCGGATGCGGCTCTCGTAGACAAGGGACCATAACCCTAGGGAGAAGAACAATGACCCGCCTGCCGATGATCCCCGAAGACAAGCTGACCGACGCGCAGCGTCGCGCCGTCAAGGCCGTGACGGCGGGAAAGCGCGCCGGCGTGCGCGGGCCGTTTCCGGCCATGCTGCGAAGCCCCGAGGTGTGCGAGCGTGCCGCGGTGCTCGGCGAGTTCATGCGTTTTGGCACGTCGTTGCCGCAGCGGCTGTCCGAGATGGCGATCCTGATCACCGCCTACAACTGGCGGGCGCAGTACGAATGGTTTGCGCACGCGCCGATCGCGCAGAAGGGCGGACTTTCGGATGAGATCATCGAGGCCATTCGGCTCGGCAAGCGGCCGGCCAGCATGAAGGCGGACGAAGCGGTGCTGTATGACGTCTGCACCGAACTGCACACCACCAAGCGCGTCAGCGACGCGACCTACAAGAAGGGCGTCGAAACCTTCGGCGAGCACGGCGTGATCGATATCCTCGGCATCAGCGGTTACTACGTGCTGGTGTCGATGGTGCTGAACACCGCGCAGGTGGCATTGCCGGAAGGCGAGAAGAACCCGTTCCCGGAGTGAGCGCCTCGTACCTTTATTCCTCACCCCGAGCAGCCGCGAAGCGGCGTCTCGAAGGATGAGGTCCCGCCTTGGCCTCATGGTTCGAGACGCGACACTGCGTATCGCTCCTCACCATGAGGACAGGGGGAGATTGCACGCTCGCTCGACTAACACCTACGATGTGGCGGCGAGATAGATGAGGCGGCCAAGCGCGCCGAACAGAAGGACCGCCACAGCCAGCGTCTGGATCAGAAAACCCAGGCTGCGCTTGCCGGCGGCGGACACGTAGCCGAGAAAGTAGATCATGCGCGCGATGATCCAGACGACGCCAATGATCGCTGCGATCGCGCTGTTCCAGTAGATCGCGAACAGCCAGAGCGACGTCAGAAACACCGGCAGCCACTCCAGCGTGTTGTAGTGGGCGCGAATGGTCCGCTCGAGCAGCGGATCTCCGGTCATGGCCGGCGCACGGATTCCGGTTTTGCCCCGGGCGTTGGAGACCCGCGTCCCCATCCATGAGTAGAGCAGCAGCGCAAGCAGAGTGACGATTGCGACGTAGATATGAGCGGTCATGTTATCCCCAAAGGCTTGGCAATACAGGCGCCCCTAACACCGGGGCGGATGGTTTCGTAGCGTTCGGCTCTCAATTCCATCCTGACGAGCCGCGAAGCGGCGTCTCGAAGATGTGCCCCGTGCTGCGCGGCAAGCTCCTCGGCCCCATGGTTCGAGACGCCCGCCTTCGCCCTGCGGGCTGCGGCGTGCTCCTCACCGTGAGGGTCTGAGGATGATCGTTTGGCTCAGGTATCGATCCCGCCATTGACGCCGATCATCTGGCCGTTGACGAAGCCGCCTTCGTCGGAGCAGAGCAGGCCGCACATGGCTGCGATTTCCGCGGGCGTGCCGATCCGCCGCACGGGAATCTCGGTTTGCGCGATCTTCTGTGCCCTTGCGATGAACGCCGGATCGCTGCTCGTATCGATCACGCCCGGCGAGATCGCATTGACCGTGATCCCCTGAGGGCCGAACTCGCGCGACAGTGTCTTGGTCAGTCCCCATAGCCCGTGCTTGGCGACCGACGTGGTGACGTGGCCCGGATAGCCGCGCATGGCGTTGCGCCCGGTCATCAGGACGATGCGTCCCCATGTCTGTGCGATCATGCCGGGCAGGAATGCCTGCGACAGGTGGATGGAGCTCTCCAGGTTGGTTCCCATCACGCGGCGCCAGTCTTCCTCGGTGGTCTCGAGAAACGGCTTGTCGGGGCGGATCGCGGCATTGGCGACCAGTACATCGACGGTGCCGAATGCCGCGAGAGTTTCCTTTGCCGCGCGTTTGGCCTCCGGAGCCAGTCCGACGTCGGCCATGATGACGTGAGCCTTCACGCCTTTGGCGATCGCTTCCCTGGCCACCGCATCGCAGGCAGCCTTGTCCGCGCGTCCGTTGATGACGACGTTGTAGCCGCGGCCGGCAAGATCGAGCGCACAGGCGCGGCCGATGTTCTTGCCAGCGCCGGTGATGAAGGCCGTACGGTTTGCCTTTGGCATTGCTGTCCTCCCGTAAAATTTCTGTGTCGCCTAAGCAAAACGGCAGGCTGTCAGCCTGCCGTTTGACTTCAATCGACGTGCGCTTGCCCGCGCGTTAGCTTGCCTTTTTCAGATCGCCGGCCTTGACGGCGTCCGCCATCTTCACGGCCGGTACAACCGGGGTGACGCCGACCATGATGGTGGTCGGGATGCGCTCGATCAGTTCGTCGATGGTGAACACCGAACCGTCATTGTACAGCCCCTTGTAGTCGTCGCCGAACACATAGGTATTGATACGCCCCTTCTCGACATGGAAGAGGTGGCCGTTGATGTAGTCGGCCTGATCCAGCGCGAGATAGCCGATCAGCGGCGCGATGTGCTCCGGTCCGCGGCCGGCAAAGAAACGGTCGTACTGATCCTGCGAGATGAGGCCTGCGTCCAGCTTGCGCTTCTGGCTGGCGATCACCGCGTCATTCATCATCATGCGCGTGTCCGCGGCGGGGCAGATCGCGTTGGCGGTAATGCCGAATTTTGCGCACTCCTTGGCGATCGAGCGGGTCAGTCCGATGATGCCGGCCTTCGCCGCCGAGTAGTTGCACTGGCCGACCGAGCCCTTGAAGGCGTCGGAGGAGAAGTTGATGATGCGGCCGTATCCCGCCTGGCGCATGTACTTGATCGCATGATGCGACATGTTCCAGTGGCCCTTGAGGTGCACACCGACGACCGCGTCGAAATCGTCTTCCGACATGTTCCAGATCATCTTTTCGCGCAGCATGCCGGCCACGTTCACGAGGATGTCGATCTTGCCGTAGTCCTCGACGCACTTGCGGACCATGGCGCCGGCCTTCTGGTAATCGATCACCGAGTCATAATTCGCCTGTGCCTTGCCGCCGGCAGCCTTGATTTCCGCAACCACATCGTCGGCGGGACGTTCCTGGGTGGTTTCACCGCCGCGGCCGACGCCCGGATCGTTGACGATGACGCTTGCGCCTTCCTTGGCGAGCAGGAGCGCGATGTCACGGCCGATGCCGCGCCCCGCGCCGGTGACGATTGCCGATTTTCCCTTGAGATGCATGGGTTTTCTCCCTGTTGGCCATTGAGTTGAGCGATTGGAGCCGCTTGCCGCTGTTGTTCCACATGCAATGGAGACGTCAAGGTCGTTTACCGTGCCGGAAATTCATGGGCCCTATGTTTGGGCCCTATGTTCGCCGGAAATCGTTCGCAGATGCGAAGGCGCGTGTTCCAACCTTTGGAATGGACCGGATCGCGCCGGGTGATTTGGCCGCAAGCGGGACAGCTCCCGGTTCCCGCAATCATAGCGTGAACACGAGTTCATCACTGCAACGAAAATCAGACCTTCGCGCGATATTGCTGTGATGGCGGGATTTCAGCGGAACGCGACCATCCATGTGGCGTTAGGTGCGAGTGAGTGCCTAGGGGCAACGCAATCATCAAAAGGGATGTCAGGATGAAGACGACCAGGGTTCTTTCCGCGATCTCGGCCGCAGCGCTGCTCGGAATTTCAAGCGTCGCACTGGCGCAGGGTACAGGTGCCGGCAGCACGTCGCCGGGCTCCTCAGGCGGCGCGCCGGCCGGCAACACGATGCAGCGTCAGGACGCGCCGTCCAGCGGTTCTGTCGCGCCATCGACGCAGAATAACGGCTCCATGTCGAAGGATTCGACGTCCACGGATTCGATGTCCAGGGACGATCTGAAGTCGAAACAGGTGCAGGGCAAGGAGATGGGCAAGGATGCCCAGAAGTCTCAGGCCCAGGATCGCACGCCGGGCGCTTCTGACAGCAAGTCGCAGATGAGCCAGGACGGTGCCAAGGACGGTACCAAGTCCGGGTCGACTGTCGGCGCCGCTCCAGCAGGTGCTGTCAACCTGACAACCGAGCAGCGCACGACGATCCGCACGACGGTTCTGACGTCCAATGCGCCGCGCGCGACCAACATCAACTTCTCGATCAATGTCGGCACGGTCGTACCGTCGAGCGTTCGGGTCGTTGAAGTTCCGGACACGATCATCAGGATTCAGCCGAGGTGGAAGGGCTATCGCTACTTCGTCTACAACGACGAGATCATCATCGTCGAGCCGCGCACACTGAAGATCGTTGCGGTTCTGAACGTCTAGGCCACCGGGCTGAATACGAAAGTATCGCGCTCGCATGAAGATGCCTGCGTGGTGAAACGGCCGGCGGAGAAATCCGCCGGCCGTTTTCGCTTGAGGGAGAGTGGGGTTCGATGCTTCGCGTCGCCCTGGAATGACGGTTCTGCAATATGGAACGTCTGCGCCGCGTGGCGGGCCTGCACTCCGGGCGATTGACGTGTGGCCGCAGGCTGCGGTTCTATCGCCTCAGCAACCAGAAGAAGCGCGCGGGAGGACGGACCTTGAACAAGGCGATGCAATCGGAGGCTGTGGCGTCTGACGGTTCCTTGCCTGCCGATTTCTTCTGGCCGAAATCCATCGCCCTGGTCGGCGCCTCGCCCGAGGAACACACCATCCGCGGCCGGCTGATGCACTTCATCGTCAAGAACAGGTTTCCCGGCAAGTTCTATCCGGTCAACCCGACTCACAAGGAGATCGCGGGCTACAAGACCTATCCGACCGTCACCTCGATCGGAGCGCCGGTCGATCTGGCGGTGATCGTCATTCCGGCGAAGCTGGTGGTCGATGTGGTCGAGGAATGCGCGCGCGTCGGCGTGCGCAATGTGATGATCATCGCCTCGGGCTTTGCGGAGGAGGGCGGTGCTGCCTCCGGCCTGCAGGAAAAGCTCGAGGACATCGCCCGCCGCACGGGCATCCGCATCGCTGGCCCGAACTGCGAAGGCTACTTCAATGCGCTTGCCGATGTCGCGGCAACCTTCAGCCCGGTCGTCGAGAACCTCGCGAAAGAGAAGGAGACCGTGTTCGAGATCGCGCCGGACAAGCGCGTCG
The DNA here is from genome assembly GCA_963774995.1 of uncultured Alphaproteobacteria bacterium. Taxonomy (GTDB): domain Bacteria; phylum Pseudomonadota; class Alphaproteobacteria; order Rhizobiales; family Xanthobacteraceae; genus P52-10. Next base: position 156,208 of record CAVZHJ010000016.1, on the reverse strand, counting down.
GCGTCGTCTCGCAGAGTGGCGGCCTTGGCTTTGCACTCTACACGCGCGGCCGTGCGCTGGGCTTGAGTTTCAGCTATGTCATTTCGTCCGGCAACGAGGTCGATCTGTCGACGGCGCACTACCTCGAATACATGGTGCGCGATCCGAACACGCAGATCGTTATGCTGCTGTGCGAGACTATTCGCGACGGCGAGCGCTTTCGCCGCGCGGCGATGGAAGCCGAACAACTCGGCAAGCCGATCATCGTCATCAAGATCGGCCGCTCGGACGCAGGCGCGCGGGCAGCCGCCTCCCACACCGCGTCGCTCACCGGCTGGCAGACCGCCTACAACGCGGTCTTTCGCCGCTACGGTGTCATCGAGGCGAACGACCTGGACGAGGCCTGCGTGATCGCAGCAGTGATGGCGTCATGCCCGCTGCCGAAGGGGCGGCGCGTCGGCATCGTCACCGGGTCGGGCGGCGGCGGCGCCATCGCGGCCGACATGTTCTCGTCCGCAGGCCTGGTCGTGCCGGCGCTGTCGCACGACGTGCAGAAGACGATCCGCCCGCTGATCCCGCCGCATGCCTCGCCGCAGAACCCGGTTGACATCACAGCGCAAGGCGGTCGGACCGGCCCGATCATGATGACCTGCATGGAGATCCTCGACGCCTGCGACGACGTGGACATGGTCTGCGTGATCGTTTCAACCGCGCGCGAGAACGGCGTCTCGCTGATCACCGATCGCATGCGGACCGTGGTGAAGCGCGGCAGGTCGCCGCTCGTTGTGTGGACCTACACGCTGCCATCCGCGATCGGCCGCAGGACCGCGGCCGAGGCTGGCGCGTTGCTGCTGCCCGACATTCGCCTGCTGGCACTGGCATACGGCAAGCTCGCCGATTATGCGGAGCACCGCGCGAAACTTGCGTCGTCCGCCAGGGTGCCGGCCGCGCCGCTCGCGCTGCCGGCGAATACGCCGTCCGTCCTGTCCGAGCATCGCGTGAAAGCGCTGTTCGCGCCGTACGGCCTGAAGGCCGGCGAGGAGCAACTCGCAACGTCTGCGAACGGCGCCGCCGCGGCTGCGATGAAACTCGGCTTTCCGGTCGTGTTGAAAATCCAGTCACCGGATGTGATGCACAAGACCGAGGTTGGCGGCGTAAAACTGCATTTGAACGACGCGCAGGCCGTGTCGGCTGCCTACGACGCGATCCTGGCATCGGTGAAGACGCACAAGCCGGATGCCCGGATCGAGGGCGTGCTGGTGCAGAAGATGGCGCCGAAGGGCCACGAACTGGTCGTCGGCATGGTCAACGATCCGACATTTGGTCCGATCATGATGGTGGGTTTTGGCGGCGTCACGGTCGAACTGTTCGGCGACGTGGTGCACGCGCCTGCGCCGCTCAGCGTCACTGACGCCATCGCACTGATTGGCAGGCTGAAATCTGTGAAGCTCTTGCAGGGTTTTCGCGGTGCGCCACCGGTCGATATCAAGCCCGCGGCCGAATTGATCGCAAGACTGTCCGAAGCGGCGATTGCCAACAAGGACCTCATTCAGGAAATGGAGTTCAACCCCATCATCCTGCATGCGGACGGCTCAGGTGTCAGCGTTGCCGATGCGCTGGTGGTGCTGAAGGCTGCAGGATAAACTCGCACAGAATCTCAGAGAGGGAGTGATACAAATGGCCGATATCAAGGTCAGCAGGAACGGTCACGTGGCGACGGTCGAGATCAACCGGCCACCGAACAATTTCCTCGACATGGAATTGATCGGCGAAGTGTCGGGCGCGTTCGAGGAGTTCGATCGCGACGATCAGGTCCGTGCGATCGTGTTGTGTGCAGCCGGCAAGCACTTTTGCGCCGGTGCCAATCTCGGACAGCGGCTGGCGAATGAGGCTGCCGGCAAGCCCGCAGCGGCCGGCAAGCATCTCTATCACGAGGCCAATCGTCTGGTGCGGACCAGGAAGCCGTTCGTGGCCGCTGTGCATGGCGCGGCCGTTGGCGCAGGCATCGGCCTGGCGCTGGTCGCCGATTTCCGCGTCGGCTGTTCCGAGGCGCGCTTCAGCGCCAACTTCGCGCGACAGGGTTATCACCCGGGGTTCGGCACCACGCATACGCTGCAGCGGATTGTCGGCGTCCAGAAGGCGTCATGGATGCTCTACACCGGCGAGCGCATCGACGGCGACGAAGCGTTCAAGATCGGCCTGATCGATCGCCTCGTCCCGCTCGCCAAGGTGCGCTCGACCGCGCACGAGATGGCCGAAGAAATCGCCCTTTCCGCGCCGCTCGCGGTGCAGGCGACGCGTGTAACCCTGCGGCGCGATCTGGAGCGTAATTTCGCCGGCGCGACGGAGCGCGAGTTCTTCGAGCAGACCTGGCTCCGCGCCACCGACGACTACAAGGAAGGCGTCAAGGCGATGAACGAGCGAAGGGTACCCAACTTCAGGGCGTCGTAGCCGCTGCCAGCTAGAGCGTATCGCGATAAATCCTGCCGCGTGCGCGAACAGGTTCGAGGATCGACCAGTCGCCTTGCGGAACGTCAAAACCCTTTGGGAAGGGCGGCCGTGGTTCCATGCCAAGGGAGCGCATGACGCGATCGTCGCGATAGTAGCAACGGACCGTCGCGGCGATGAGAGCAGCCGTCAAGGCAGGCTGCTGCCTGCGAAACTCTCGCAGGATCGACTGCTGCCGCTCCGCCGATGAGGCATTCAGCGCCCCGCCTGCGAAGCGATCGAGAAACGCGAGAGCCTGGCGAACGGCCGCGGTGTCCCGATCGAGCGAGGAGATGATATCGGCGAAGATTATGTCGTCGTCAGCACCGGGAACGCCGTAGCTCGCGCTCGCGGGAATCATGTGTGCGACGACGCAACGCAGCGACTGCTGCTCGGCGTCGGTGAGTGCGGGTTCGGCAGTGAAGGCGGGCATCCAGACCTCAATCGAACAGGTTATCCAGCCGCGCCTTGATATTGTCCGCGACGTAAAGAGCCAGCGCCTGGATCGTCGCCGTCGGATTCACCCCGCCCGACGTCACGAACAGGCTCCCATCGACGACGAACAGGTTTCTGACGTCGTGGCTTCGGCCCCAGGAATTGACGACCGATCGCTTCGGGTCCGTTCCCATGCGCGCCGTTCCCATCAGATGCCAGCCGGCATAGGGCAATGCCGCCTTGGTGATGATGTTGCGGGCGCCGGCTGCCTTGAGAATCTCGATGCCCCTGGCGATCGAGTGATCGAGCATGCGGCGGCTGTTCTCGCTCAGTGTGTAGCGGATTTTCGGAGCAGGGATGCCGTGCGAGTCCTTCAGCGTCGGATCAAGGGTAACGGTGTTGTGCTCTTCGGGAAGGTCTTCGCAAATCGAGACCATGCCGGCGCTCCGGTCGAACAGGCGGCGATACGCCGCGTGATGGCCTTGTCCCCAGGGAATCAGATCGTCCGCCATGCCGGTCATGGCCGTGGCGACCGGGCCGAGGCCACGCGAGAACTGATAGGTATAGCCACGGACAAATCCGCGCGACGCGTCCGTCTCGTAAAACTCCTGGCTCCAGGTGCCGATATGCGGCCCCCGATACCCGTCGAGCGGCTCGTCGAAAAAGCCGCGCACCAGGGCGTAGGGATGAAACATGAGATTCCTGCCGACAAGCCCGCTGGAGTTTGCGAGGCCGTCCGGAAAGCGGTCGGAGGCAGAGTTGAGCAGGATGCGAGGCGTGCCGATCCCGTTGCATGCCAGGATGACGATTTCCGCCGGCTGAAAGCGTTCAACGCCGTCTGCGTCGAAGTAGAAAGCCCCTGACGCCATTCCGGCGTCGTTCGTCGCGATCCTGCTGACCCGGCAGTTGGTTCGAAGCTCGACGCGCGCGCGAATGGCCCAGGGCCAGTAGGTGATGTCCGTGCTGGCCTTCGCGCCCTGTGCGCAACCGGCGCCACAATGGCCAAGGTTGATGCAACGGGGCCGTCCTTCGTAGTCGACGGTTGCCATCGCGCTATCGCACGGCCACCAGTGCCAGCCGAGCGAGTTCATCGCGCGGCCGAACGTTTCGCCGGTCTTGCCGAGAGGAAGGGGCGGCATCACAGCGTCCTTGGGCGGGTAGGCGGGGTCGCCGGCCAGTCCCGATATGCCCATCATGCGATCGTTCAGCGCGAAGTAGGGCTCGAGCGTTTGATAATCGATCGGCCAGTCGTCGGCGACGCCATCCAGTGTGCGAACGCGGAAGTCGGACGGGCGCATGCGGGGAAAGTGCCCGGCATAAAGGATCGTGCCGCCGCCGACGCCGTTGAAGTTCGCCACCTTGATCGGCGAGTCATCTTCATTGATCGGATAGTCCGCCGGGAGGCCCCGGCGGTTCGGACTGATGGAATAGTCTCCGTACTGTCTGGCTTCCCAGTCCCGTCCCGTGCTGGGAAAGTCCGAGGGCTTCGACCATCCACCCTGCTCGAGGCAAAGAATTCGCATCCTTGTATCGGCGAGACTCCACGCGATGGCTGCGCCCGATGCGCCGGCGCCAATGATGAGAACGTCAACAGGCGTCGTCATGCCATGAGGTCCGGTGCTTCGCGCTTCGTCTCGCCGGGTTGCAACTTGTCGTAACGATCAGATCGGCTTGGGCGTGCGATTGATCATTCCCGCGCCTTTGACCGGCGGGTGCGCCAGCAAAGCCGCTTCGTTCGGCTCGGTTCCCCAGCCCGGCCGGTCGGGCACGACCAGATGGCCGTTCTCGTAGACCGGAAGATGCGTGAACAGCTCGTGATCCCAGGCAATGCGATCGATGTCGACTTCCATGATCCGCAGATTCGGGATGGCGGCGCAGAAGTGGGCATTCATCATCGTGCAAAGATGGCCGTAGAAGTTATGGCACGCCACATTGACCTCGTGCGCGTCGGCCGCTGCGGCGATCTTCATCGACTGCCAGACGCCGTTCCACGGTGTATCGACGATGGCGACGTCGATCGCCTGCTCGCGAAAGTATGGCAGGAACTGCTGCAGACCGATCAGCGTCTCGCAGGATGAAATCGGGTGCCTGCTTTGCGAACGGATGTAGCCGAGCGCCTGCGGGTTCAGCGTGTCGATCTCGATCCAGAACATGTCGAGGTCCTCGATCTCGCGCAGAATCCGCAGGTAACCCTCGGGCTTGGCGTTGAAATTCAGATCCAGCAGGATGTCCATGTCAGGCCCGGCGGCGTCCCGCATGATCGTCAGATGCTCGCGCAGCCCTTTGAGTATTTTGCGGTCGATGTTGAGCTCGGGCAAAAAGGGCGTGCCGAAGCCGGGCGACCATCCCAGGATTTTGCCGTCCTCGTAGCGGAAGATGTTCGTCTTGAGCGCCGTGAAGCCTTTTTGTCCGACCTCGCGCGCGAGCGCGCGCACACCGTCGGCGTCGACGATTTCCGGCTGATAGTGCGGTCGCCGCGTACGCCAGGCCACACAATGCGACCAGTAGACACGCAGCCGGTCGCGAATCTTGCCGCCGAGCAACTCGTAGCACGGCACGCCGAGCGTCTTCGCCTTTGCGTCCAGCAGTGCGTTTTCGATGGCACCCAGGGCCTGTCCGACAATTCCGCCAGAACCGGGCCGGGTCACATTGTGCAAATCCTCGCGGATGCGCTCGTGGTTCATCGCCGACTGTCCAATGAGGCGGTGCGACAGCTGCTCGATCACCGCGGCCACTCCCGGAGAGCCGAAGTTCTCGTCGAACTCGCTCCAGCCGACCACGCCGTCCTCGGTCGTCACCTTCAGGAAGAAGTAGTTCCGCCATGACGCGCTGCAGGACAGAATCTTCACTTCGCGTATTCTTGCCTTCATTGTTTCCTCGCTCTGAACGTTGGATGCCGGCCTGGCAGTCGGCAGGAGTTCGCGTTCGTTGGCCGCCCCGGGCGCTTCGCTGGAAAAAGCCTTTGAGCGAAGGGGTTTATCGCCCGCCAAAAGTTTCCTTCCGTTGCATACCAACAATTCTAAAATATCATAATTGATCTTCTCAGCAATAGTTATTGACATACCGTATCTTTTTTAAGAACCTGCGCGTGCCAAACAAAATCAAGGATTAAGGGGAGGTCGATCATGAGCGGCAAGCGAAACCGGAGTGGGTTGTCCAGGCGGGCAGTTCTTGCGGGCGCGACCCTGGCTGCGATCGGTCCGCTGCTGCGCACCCGCGCGTTTGCGCAGTCGGCCTCGCAGGGCGGGGGCCTCGGGACCGCATCGGCGCCGGTCAAGCTTCGCATGATGGCGAATGAGGCCTATGCGCGGTCATGGCAGACCAGCATGGTGCCTGCCTTCAACAAGGCGTTCCCGAACATCGAGTTGACGATCGACGGCGTGCCGTATGCCGAGCAGCTCGCGAAGCTGCTTCTTGAGGTCACGAGCGCAACTCCGACCTACGACATCCTGATCATCGACGACCCGTGGATTCCGCAGGTCGCACAGACCGGCGCGTTGCTCGATCTCAGCAAGGACGTTGCGCAGTGGACGCAGCCCGAATTCGACTGGGCGGATTTCAACAGCGCGCCGCTCGCGGCCAGCGAGTGGAAGGGCGTCCAGTACGGCGTGCCTGTTCGCAGCAACATGCTGCTGATGTTCTACAACAAGACCCACTACGAGAAGGCCGGCCTGCCGCATCCGACGCCGGAGCTGAAGTGGACGGAGTTCATGTCCCAGGCGCCGAAACTGATCCAGGATCTGAATGGCGACGGCAAGCCGGACGCCTGGGCGATCGGTACCTACTTTACGCGCGATACGTTGACCCCGACGATCTGGCAAGCCGTACTGAATTCGAACGGCGGTGCGCTTCTGGACGATCAGAACAAGGCGGCATTCAACAACGAGGTCGGCATCAAGGCGCTGCAAACTCACGTCGACATGCTGAAGTACGCACCACCGGGCGCAACCAGCCATGGCTTCAACGAGTCACTGCAGGCGTTCAGGCAGGGGCAGGTCGCCGCGATGTTCCAGTGGGGCAGCGTGTACAAGGGCTCGGCGATCGACGCCGCCACAACTACGCTCAAGCCCGAGCAGGTCGGCATTCAGGTCATGCCGGTTGGCAGCAAGTTTGCCTCGACCCACCGCGGCATCTGGAGCGGCACGCTCGCCAGGAAGAGCAAGAATCAGCAGGCCGCCTGGGCAATGCTGCAGTGGCTGACTTCGAAGGAGGGCGAGAAATGGCACTCCAACAATCTCGGCGTGTTCCCGGCGCGCAAGTCCACGCTGGCGCACGATCCGGAAAGCAAGTGGCTCGTCCCGGTTTTCAAGACGCTGCAGCAATCGTACGACGTCGCCGCAATGGGCAAGATGTGGCGTCCCCGGCATTTGAAGTCCGACGCGGTCCAGCAAATCCTGGCTGACGTCACCGGCCTCGCAGTATCCGGCCAGTCCACCGCAGAGGCGGCGCTTGCCGATGCTGCCAAGAGAGTCGACCGGACACTTCGATAGTCATGCCTTCTCGAGAAGGTGCGTTCGAGCGGCATCCTCCGCCGCTCAGGTCGGCAGGCTTGCGGGACATCCTCAGCCGATGGCTGTTCATGCTTCCCGCAAGCATTCTGCTGTTTGCCGTGCTTGCCTACCCGATCGGCTATGCCGTCTTCATCAGCTTCGCCGAGTTCGATCTGGCGACATTCAAATCGGTCGCCTGGGTAGGCTGGGAGAACTACGAATCGGTCATGGAAGACGCGCGCTTCTGGCGCTCGCTGCGTGTGACCGCGGTCTATCTGGCTTTCGCGCTGCCGATCCAGATGCTGCTTGGTTTCGGAATCGCCCATTGCATCAATGTGGAGTGGAAAGGGCGTGGTCTGCTCCGGGCCCTGCTCATCATTCCGATGGTTGTCGCGCCGGTCGTCGCCGGCGGCATCTGGCGCATGTTGCTCGACCCGCTCTGGGGCCTGACAAACTACCTGATCGGACTTCTCGGATTTGCCCCGCTCGATTGGCTCGGCAATCCAACGCTCGCGATGGCCACCCTCGTCATTATCGACACCTGGCGATGGACGCCGTTCGTCACGTTGATCGCGACGGCTGCGTTGCTTTCGCTTCCGCGCGATGTCTTTGAAGCCGCCGAAATCGACGGCGCCAACTGGTGGGTGAAGTTCTGGTCGATCGGGCTGCCGCTGCTCGTTCCGGTCATCGCCGCGACGCTGGTCGTGCGATGGCTGGGCGCGGTGAAGATGTTCGACATTGCGCTGGCAGCCACCAACGGTGGACCGGGCAACGCCACCAATGTGGTGAATCTTTACATCTATGAGCAGGCCTTCCGTTCGCTGCACTTCGCCGAGGCCGCGGCAATGACGGTGATCGTCCTCGCTGGAACGACCGTCCTGACGCTCGGCATGCTATGGGGCAGCAGGCGGCTGGAGGAGCTCAATTGAGCAGCATGGAGACCCGAGCGATGACGACGGGGCGGCGGACGGCCGGATACTACGCGCGCATCGCGGCCAGTATCATCGCGACCATCGTGTTTCTGTTCCCGATTCTGTGGATGGTGATCACATCGTTCAAATTGCCGCGCGAGATATTCACGACGCCGCCGACCTTCTTCTTCACGCCGACGCTTGAGACCTATGTCAACTACATGAGCCACGCCGACATTCCCCGCCGCATGTTCAATACGGTGGTTGTCGCGTGCGGGGCAGGGCTGATTTCGATAGTCGCAGGCTCGATGGCCGGCTATGCGCTCGCGCGCGTTCGCCTGAAGGGCGCGGCCACGATCGGCGTGCTGATCCTGCTGTCGCGCGGCGTGCCGCCGATCGCGCTCGCCGTTCCGATGTTCCTCGTCGCGCGTCAGCTGGATGTGCTCGATATGCACATCACGCTGATCCTCGCCTACTGTACCTTCCTGATCCCCTATGTGATGTGGCTGATGCGCGGCTTCTTCAAGTCGCTGCCGGTCGAACTGGAAGAGTCTGCGATGATCGACGGCTGCACGCGTTTCGGCGCGTTCATGCGGATCATCGTTCCGATTTCGATGCCCGGAATTCTCTCGACGCTGATCTTCAGCGTTATTCTCGCCTGGGAGGAGCTGCTTTTCGCGCTTGTGCTCACCAAGCGCTTCGCCGCGACGGTTCCGGTCTCGATCGCGGGAATTGCCGGCGACACCGTAAACGGCGCGAACTGGGGCGCCTTGGCCGCGGTGGGTACGCTGACCGTGGTGCCCGTCGTGATCTTTGCGATGCTCGTGCAGAAATGGCTGATCAGCGGGCTCGCTGACGGCGCCACGAAGGGGTGACCGCGCAGCGGTTGCCGTCACCGAAGTCTGGAGTCCGTTTTGGGTACCGTCGACATCAAGAATGTAAAAAAGTGGTATGGCAACGTGAAAGTCATCCACGACCTTTCGATATCGATTGCCGACGGCGAGTTTGTCGCGCTGGTCGGACCGTCGGGCTGCGGAAAGTCCACACTGCTTCGCATGATTGCAGGACTCGAAGATATCTCCGCAGGCGAGATCGCAATCAAGGACCGCGTCGTGAACAACGTGGCGCCGAGAAACCGCGATATCGCCATGGTGTTTCAGAATTACGCGCTCTATCCGCACATGACCGTTCGCCGCAACATGGGCTTCTCGCTGCGGCTGAGACGGTTTCCGAAGTCCGAGGTCGACGAACGCGTCAATGCCGCCGCGGAAATTCTCGGGTTGCAGGCGTTGCTCGATCGCAAGCCCCGCGCGCTCTCGGGGGGCCAGCGTCAGCGGGTGGCGATGGGCCGCGCGATCGTCCGCGATCCGACCGTCTTCCTGTTTGATGAGCCGCTGTCAAATCTGGATGCGAAATTGCGGGTGCAGATGCGATCCGAACTGAAGGAACTGCACCAGCGCCTCAAGACGACAACGGTGTATGTCACCCACGACCAGGTCGAGGCCATGACGCTGGCAGACCGGATCGTCGTCATGAATGAGGGTAATATCGAACAGGCCGGGCGCCCGCTTGATGTCTTTGACAGACCTGACAGCGTCTTTGTGGCGACGTTCATTGGCTCCCCGGCGATGAATCTGCTTGCAGCAACGGTTGCCGCCGATGGCCGGGGCGCGGTGCTTGCGGAGGGGACCGTCGCACGGTTGCCCGCAGGTCTTGGTGGCGTGAAACCGGGCTCCAGGGTGACGCTGGGCATCCGGCCCGAACATATCGAACTTGGCGATTCCGGTTGGCCGGCGGTGGCGTCGGTCATTGAGCCGACCGGCACCGAGACGCAGATCGGCCTGCGGTTCGCAGGTCAGGCTGTGCGCGCGTTGCTGCGTGGGCGGACGTCGTGCCAGCCGGGCGAGGCGGTCCACCTGTCGGTCGACCCGAAGCACCTTCACGTTTTCGACGGCGAAACCGGGCGCCGCATCTGACGCGCGGCCATCGCGTCGGAACGCGGCTCTATGGCTTCGAGAGAATGCCCATGAAGAGCGGCTTGATATAGATCTCCACGCCTTCGTCCTGGTCGACGTCGGCGACCCAGTTCTGCAATTCGGCGGAGGCATTCAGACAGCCGCTCAAAAGGTGGGATGCCACTGATTGATCGAGGATCCGGAGCGAGCCGTCGACCATTCCGTCAACGAAGAATTTGGAGAATCTCTGCGTCACGCGGCGGATTTCGCCCTGCATCTCCGAATGCATCGGCTCGGGTAATGAAACCCACGAGGTGAAGCGGATGAGTGGTCCGTTCGGCGACAGGTGGTAGCGGATGAACAATTGCGCACAGTCGCACAGCCGTTCCCATCCCGACGCGTTGCGCTCCTCCGAGATCGTCTGGAGGTTTCGCACGACGTCCAGCGTTCTCCTGAAGCAGGACGTGATCAACTCATCCTTGTTGTCGATGTGATGGTAGAACGCCCCTTTCGTCACCTTGAGTTCCGCGGAAATCTTGTCGACCGACGCGCCGACGTAGCCTTGCTCGTTGACCAGCCGGGTCGCGGCCTGGAGAAACAGATCGTTGGAGATATCGTCGTTCACCGGCCCGGTCCGGGACCGGAACGGGTCATTGATCGTGATGCGCCATTGCGCACCGTCCGCGCCCAGCCCGCGGATGAGAATGTCGGCGATCGTGTCGTGCACCCGCTGATAGTCGTGCAGGTCGTAGGTCTCGATCCAGTTGCGGGTCCAGACCGCAGCCGTCAGCAGCAGATGGGTGCGGGCGTTGAGAGAGCGGTGGCTCAATCCTGTGTCGCTTCCGAACAGGCGGCGCGCGGCGCGAAACATCTCGCCATACCTGTCGAACAGGCGCGCGCGATCGGCTCCGGTCGTCGCCCTCACTTCCTTGAACGTCACGAGGTCGCGGTTTTGCTGCCGGGCGAGTCCTTCGAGCATTGCACCGTAGCTCTTGATGAAATGCCGGATGCGTCCTTCAACCGTCGTCTGGCTTGCCGCCTGTTCGATGATCTCGCGTGTCGTGGAGATCGAGCGGAGGAAGCACGCCGATGCGAGGTCTTCCTTGCGCTTGTAGTAGTAGGTGACGCTATTGGTCGCGAGTTTGACTTCGCCGGCGACGTCCGCGAGCGTCGTCGCTCGCACGCCTCGCGTGTTGAACAGCCTTGCGGCGGCATTCAGGATCAACTCCTGCTTGGCTTCGAACTTGGCCGTGCGGGTCTGGGCTGCTTTCGGCATTAGGGAGTTGAACCATCACTGACTGAGGCCGTGCCTGCGCGATGCGCTGTTATAGCCTGCAATCGGCGGAAGAGGGAACGCTTCATGGAAAGAACCGCGAGCCCGCGTCTTGCTGCAGGCGAGATACTGCGGGGCGATCGCGGCTGTCTGACTGCCCATAGCGCGAGCACGGCCTGTCGGATTATCGCCCATCCTCCACAATCATCGCCGATCCCTTCTCGGCAATCATCGCGGTCGGCGTATTCGTGTTACCTGATGTAATCGTCGGCATCACCGACGCATCGACGACGCGCAAGCCGCCGATGCCGTGCAGCCGCAGCCGTTCGTCGACCACGGCGAGGGAGTTGGTCGCAGATCCCATCCTGGCCGTGCCGACGGGGTGAAAGATCGTCGTGCCGATGTCGCCGGCGGCTTTTGCGAGCGACGCATCATCGTCGCCGACGGATAGGCCGGGTAAGAACTCTTCAGGTTGGTATTTCGCCAGTGCGTGCTGCTTCATCAGCTTGCGCGTGACGCGGATGGCGTCGGCGGCGACCTGCCTGTCTTCGGGGGTCGCCAGATAATTCGGCGCGATCATCGGCGCGTCGCCGGGTTCACGGCTGCGCAGCCGGATCGTGCCGCGCGAGGTGGGGCGCAGGTTGCAGGCAGAGGCGGTAATCGCCGGAAAGCGGTGCAGCGGATCGCCGAACTTGTCGAGCGACAGCGGCTGGATGTGAAACTGGATGTTGGCGCGTTCCTGCCGGGAATCGGATCGGGTGAAAATGCCGAGTTGCGACGGCGCCATCGTCAACGGGCCGCGCCGGCGGAACAGATAGTCGAGGCCCATCAGCCCGCGGCGGATCAACGAGTGATACGTCTCGTTCAGCGTGCGCACGCCGTGCACCTTGAAGATAGCGCGCTGCTGCAGGTGGTCCTGCAGGTTTCGTCCGACGCCCTGCCGATCAAGCGCGACGTCGATGCCGAGGGCATTGAGCCACTCATGCGGGCCGATGCCGGAACGATGCAGGATCTGTGTCGAGCCGATCGAGCCCGCCGCGAGAATGACTTCGCCTTTTGCGCGGGCTTCAAGCGGTTCGTTGTCGAGCAGGAAGCGGACGCCCGCTGCGCGGCCTTTTTCGATGATCAATCTGTCGGCGAGCACGCCGGTGAGCAGCCGAAGATTTGGTCGATCCAGCACGGGCTTGAGAAAGCCGCGCGCCGCCGACCAGCGCCGCCCGCGCTTCTGATTGACGTGAAAGTAGCCAAAACCCTCATTGCTGCCGGTGTTGAAGTCGGCCAGTTTTGGAATGCCCATCTCGGCCGCGGCGTCGCCCACCGCGTCGAGGATTTCCCACGACAGCCGCGGTTCCTCGATGCGCCAGCCGCCGCCGGCCCCATGATGTTCGCTGTCACCGAGGAAGTGATCCTCCAGCCGGCGGAACACCGGGCGCACGTCGTCCCAGCTCCAGCCGGTCAATCCCAGTTGCCGCCAGTGGTCGTAGTCTGCCGCCTGACCGCGCATCGAGATCATGGCGTTGATCGCCGACGAGCCGCCGATCACCTTGCCGCGCGGGTAGGCCAGTGCGCGGCCGTTCAGTCCGGCCTCGGCCTCGGTCTTGAACATCCAGTCGGAACGCGGATTGCCGATCGCAAACAAATACCCGACCGGAATGTGAAACCAAATCCAGTTGTCCTTGCCGCCGGCCTCCAGCAGCAGCACGCGCTTGCCTGGGTCGGCGGAGAGGCGATTGGCGAGGATGCAGCCGGCGGTGCCGGCGCCGACGACGATATAGTCGAAATCGCCGTCGAGCGCTTTCGACTGGACTTCCGGTTGCGGCATCAGGTCGATCAAGCCGTTGCGAGCGAGTAGATGCCCTGCGCCCCGTCGGGGAGCTGATAGGTCTTCCAGGTCGCGCCGCCGTCTTCGGTGCCGAGCACCTGACCGCGCCGCGCCGCGCAATAGACGCGCTTTGCGTCGGAATGGCTCGGCGAGATCGTCATCAGGGTCGAGTTCGATCGAGACGCCATGGTCGAAGCGCTTCCAGGTCTCGCCATGGTCGTCGCTGCGGTAGAGTGAGCCCGCGTCACTGACTGCGGCGATGCTCAGCGCCGCGTACATTGTGTTCGGATTGTGCGGCGAGATCTGCACGTCGCGCGCATAGGTGAGCGGCGAGAAGCGGCCGACCTCCATGTCCTTCCAGGTTTTCGCGCGGTCCTGGCTGCGGAACAGCCCCATCCGGTTGGCGAGAAACACCGTGCCGGCCTGCGCGCCGCTGACGGCGAGGGCGTGCGAATCCATCATGCCTTCGGTCTCGGTGTCGCTGCCGATTTTGCTGCGGTATTTCGGCTGTTCGGTGAAAGCCAGCAGGTTCGGGTTACAGTCATCCCAGGTTTTTCCGCCGTCGAGGCTGCGCACCATGCCGCCGACCTCAAGCGCCACGTAAATCTCATCCGGGTTCTGCGGCGCCACAGCAATACGCAGCACGCGGGTCGGAAAATTCATCTTCACGACGCCCTTGGGGGCAGGGACCTTCAGCTCGGTGAAGCTCGCGCCGCCGTTTTCGCTGCGATAGACGGTGGTCACTTCGGTGCCCACCAGCAGCACCTGCGGGTTCTTCGGGTGGATCAGGATCGACCAGACCACCTTGTCCTTGCCGGGCAGTGGCAAATGCTTCCACGTCGAACCTGCGTCGTCGCTGCGCCAGACGCCGTCCTGGCTGCCGAGATACACGATGTTCGGCGATCCCGGCTGGATGGTGATGGAGCGGACCTCGATATTGGCGGGCAGGCCGCCGGCCATCTGCTCCCATTTGCCCGTTGCGGCATCGAGCCGATAGGCGCCCTGCATCTTCGGTCCCGACCCGGTCGCAGGCGCACCCGCTGCGCCGACATAGACGAACTTGCCCATCAGATCCTCCCGTACTTTTTGTGGTTGAGGTGATCCTAGCGGACGGAGCGGGGATCGCAAATGGTTACGGTCATTCCGGGGCGCCGCCATAGCCGTTCGAAGAACGGCGTCGCTTCGCTCGCCTATCGCGGCGAACCCGGAATCCGGCGACACGACAGAGAAACTGGATTCCGGATCGACGCCTTCGGCGTCGTCCGGAATGACGATGAGTTTGACGGGGTCTACCCCAGCCCCAAAATCTTCTGCGCTGCACGCAAATGCGGCTTGTCGACCATCTTGCCGTCGATCCGTACCACGCCGGCGGTGGGGTTTTGCTGGAACGCCTCGACGATCCTTCTGGCGTGCGCGACTTCCTCGTCCGACGGCGTGAAGGCGGCGTTGACGACGTCGACGTGTTTTGGGTGGATCACCATCTTGCCCAGAAAACCATCGCGCCGGGCGGCGACGGATTCGTCCCTCAAGGCCTCGAGGTTGTCGATATCGGCAGCGATCGTGTCGATCGGCACCACGCCTGCCGCCACAGCACTGATGAGGCACAGGTCGCGCGCAAGCAGATAGGGGCTGTGGAATCTTCCATCGGTGCGGTTGCGCGTGGCGCCAAGTGCTGCGGACAAATCCTCGCCGCCCCAGGTCAATCCCCACAAACGCTTGCTGCATCCGGCAAAAGTATCGAGCTTCAGCACGCCCATCGCCGTCTCGGTCGCGACCGGAATGATGCGGATGTGTCCGGCCTCGATGCCGTAGGCGGTCTCGAACGCGTCGAGATACAGCGACAGCTTGTCGATGTCGGCGCCGCCCTCGCACTTCGGCAGAATGATGCCGTCCGGCTTGCCCGGCACCACGGCGGCAAGGTCCGCCAGTGTCAGCCCCGTGTCGAGCGCGTTGACGCGGATGTAGAGCTTCTGCCGTCCATCGCCGGCCTTCAGCATCTCGCGGACGATGCCGCGTGCGCCGGCCTTCTGGTCCGGCGCAACCGAGTCTTCCAGATCGAGGATCAGCACATCGGCCGCTGTCTTGCGGGCGCTCTCGAATTTGCGGGCGCTGTCGCCCGGAACGAACAAAAAGGAACGCATGCGATCAGACCTTCGGCTTGCAGTGCATCAGGCCCTGGCGGCGGCAAATCGCCACTACTTCGCCGCGCTGGTTGGTGGCGGTGTGTTCGAACTCGACAATGCCCTGGGTGGGGCGCGACTTGCTGGCGCGCACCGAGATGATCTTCGTGTGTGCCTTCAGCGTATCGCCATGGAACACGGGTTTTGGAAAGCGAACGTCGGTCATGCCGAGGTTGCCGATGGTCGTGCCGAGCGTCGTGTCATAGACCGTCATGCCGATCATGATGCCGAGCGTGTACATGCTGTTGAACAGCCGCTGGCCGAATTCGGTGTTCGCGGAGAAATGTGCGTCGATATGCAGCGGCTGCGGATTCATCGTCAGCAGGCTGAACATGGTGTTGTCCATCTCGGTCACCGTGCGGCTGAACGCATGGTGAAATTCCTGACCGACCTGAAATTCCTCGAAGTAAAGCCCCGGCATCGTTCGCTCCTCAAACTCAATAGGATTTCGGCATGCCGAGAACCTTCTCGGCGATGAAGCTCAGGATCAGCTGCGGGCTGATCGGCGCGATGCGCGGGATGAAGCTCTCACGCAGGTAACGTTCCACGTGATATTCGCGCGCGTAGCCGAAACCGCCATGCGTCATCACCGCCTGTTCGCAGGCATGGAAGCCCGCCTCGGCGGCGAGATATTTCGCGGCGTTGGCGGCGGCGCCGCACGACATGTTGTTGTCGTACTGCCAGGCGGCCGACATTGTCATCAGCCAGGCGGCCTCAAGCTCCATCCAGTTCTTTGCCAGGGGATGCTGGATGCCCTGATTCTTGCCGATCGGCCGGTTGAACACGACGCGGTTCCTGGCGTAGTCGCTGGCGCGGTTGAGTGCGACCATGCCGAGGCCAACGGCTTCGGCGGCGATCAGAATGCGCTCGGGGTTCATGCCGTGCAGGATGTATTCGAAGCCGCGGCCTTCCTCGCCGATCCTGTCCTCGACCGGGATCTCGAAATTCTCGAAGAACAGCTCGTTGGAGTCGACCGCCTTGCGGCCCATTTTATCGATCTCACGCGTGTGCACGCGCTTGCGGTCGAAGTCGGTATAGAACAGGCTGAGGCCGTTCGTTGCGTTCTTGATCTCCTCCAGCGGGGTGGTCCGCGCCAGCAGCAGCATCTTGTCGGCAACCTGCGCTGTGGAGATCCAGACCTTCTGGCCGTTGACGACGTAGCGGTCGCCCCTGCGTTCGGCGCGCAGTTTCAGCTGCGTGGTGTTTAACCCGGTGTTCGGTTCGGTGACGGCGAAGCAGGATTTTTGCTTGCCTTCGGCCATCGGCGGCAACATCCGCCTGCGCTGCGCGTCGTTGCCGAACATGACGACGGGGTTGAGCCCAAAGATGTTCATGTGGATCGCGGATGCGCCCGACATGCCCGCACCGGACTCCGAGATCGCGCGCATGATCAGCGCAGCCTCGGTAATGCCGAGGCCGGAGCCACCGAACTCCTCCGGAATACAGACGCCGAGCCAGCCTGCGTCCGCCATCGCCTTGTGAAACTCGAACGGGAAACCGCCCTCGCGGTCCTTGTTCAGCCAGTAGGCGTCGTCGAAATCGCGGCAGAGCTGCGCGACCGCGTCACGGATGGTTTCCTGGCTCTGGGTCAGCGCGAAATCCATCGTCAGCCCCGCGCTGCTTTTTTCGGTTCGGACGTTTGCCTGTCGGGCGTTCGTGTGACGCCATCGCGGAGCAGGGCCGCGATCTCGGCGTCGCTGTAGCCGGCCTCTTTCAGGATCTCGACCGCGTGCTCGCTGCGGCGCGGTGCAAGCCGCTGTATCTCGATCGGCGTGTCCGACCACGTCGCGGACGGTCGCATGCTGCGGATCGATCCCTCGCTTGGATGCTCGACCGCCTGGAAGAAGTCCACCGCCTTCAGGTGCGGGTCTTCCAGGATGCTGGTCAGCGTATGCATCGGCAGCACGGGGATATCGGCCTTGATGAAGAACTCGAGCCATTCGGCCGTGGTGCGCGTCGCGATGATGCGGCCGAGCTCGCGATAGACGTGGTCGATGTTGGCCATGCGGCCGCTGAAGGTCGAGAATCTGGGGTCGCTGCGCAGGTCCTCGCGCTTCGTGGCATCGAAGAAGCTGGCCCACTGCTTGTCGTTGTAGACGATGACGCTGATGAATCCGTCCGCGGTCGCGTAGGGTCGGCGATCCTTCGCCAGGTGGCGCGCATAGCCGCCGGAATCGAGCGGCGGATCGTAGGTGAGGCCGCCGAGATGATCGCCGAGGACGAAGCTCGTCATCGTCTCGAACATCGGCACATCGAGGCGCTGGCCTTTGCCGGTGCGGTCGCGATGCACGATGCTGGCAAGGATGGCGCCGAGCGCGGTGAGGCCGACCACGCGATCGGCCAGCGCCGTCGGCACATAACGCGGCGAACCGTCGCCCGCCCGCGCAATCAGGTGCGACAGCCCGGAACTTCCCTGCAGCAGGTCGTCATAGGCCGGCTTTGCCGCATAGGGACCGTCCTGGCCGAAACCGAACAGACCTGCATAAATGATGCGCGGGTTGACGGCGGCGATGTCGTCGTAGCCGAGCTTCAGCCGCGCCATCGCCTGCGGGCGTACATTGTAGACCAGTACGTCGGCGGTGGCCGCCAGCTTGAGCAGCGCGTCGCGGCCGGCCGCCTGCTTCAGGTCGAGCACGATCGAGCGCTTGCTGCGATTGCAGTTGAGAAACAGCGGTCCCATGTCGCCATCGCGGGCAGGGCCGATCTGGCGCGAGATGTCGCCTTCCGGGCTCTCCACCTTGATCACGTCGGCGCCGTAGTCGCCCAGCATCTGTGTGGCGTAAGGCCCCATCAGCACGGACGTCATGTCGATGATCTTGACGCCCTGAAGCGGTCCCATCCCACACCTGCTGTTGTTGTTTTCGACGTCATTGCCGGGCATAGCCGTTCGAAGAACGGCGTCGCTTCGCTCGCCTATGACCCGGCAATCTATCGTTCTCAAAGAGATGGATGCGCGGGTCAAGCCCGCGCATGACGCTGGCGCGTCACTTCGCCGGCTCGAGGATCGAGACGTAGTTGGCGACCGCGGCGCCGCCCATGTTGAAGATGCCGCCGAGCGTCGCATTCTTGAGCTGCATGCCTTCCGGCGCTTGCCCGGCGAGCTGCATCGCCGTCATCACATGCATGGAGACGCCGGTCGCACCGATCGGATGGCCCTTGGCCTTGAGCCCGCCCGATGGATTGATCGGCAGCTTGCCGCCGATCTGCGTCCAGCCTTCCCTGATCGCGCGCGCGCCCTGGCCCTTCGGCGTCAGGCCCATCGCTTCGTATTCGATCAGCTCGGCGATGGTGAAGCAGTCGTGCGTCTCGACGAAGGAGAGGTCGGAGAGCGTCACGCCGGCCGCCTGCAGCGCGCGCTGCCAGGCAACCGCGCAGCCTTCAAACTCCAGAATGTCGCGCTTCGACATCGGCAGGAAATCCTGCGCGTGCGCGGTGGCGCGGATGTTGATCGCCTTGGTCATCGATTTTGCGGTCTCGCCGTCGGTGATGACGAGAGCCGCCGCACCATCCGACACCAGCGAGCAGTCGGTGCGCTTCAGGGGACCTGCGACGAACGGGTTCTTGTCTCCCTCGGCGCGGCAGAACTCGTAGCCGAAATCCTTGCGCATCTGTGCGTACGGGTTGGCGACACCGTTCTTGTGGTTTTTTGCAGCGATCATCGCCAGCGCGTCGGACTGGTCGCCATAGCGCTGGAAGTAACCTTTCGCGATATTGCCGAACACGCCGGCAAAACCCGCGGGCGTCTCGCCGTCTTCCGGAAGATACGATGCGCGCAAAAGGTTCTTGCCGATCTCGGGCCCGGGCGTCCTTGTCATCTGCTCGACGCCGACGACCAGCACCGTCCTGGCCGAGCCGGCAGCGATGGATTTGACCGCCTGATGCACGGCGGCTGATCCCGTGGCGCAGGCGTTCTCCACGCGCGTCGCCGGCTTGAAGCGCAAGGCCGGATCGGCCTGCAGCACCAGCGAGGCGGTAAAATCCTGCGGCGAGAAGCCGGCGTTGAAGTGGCCCAGGATGATCTCGTCGACGTCGGACGCAGCGATGCCGGCGTCGGCCATCGCCTCGGTGGCCGCACGCACGACCAGGCTTTCCACGGTTTCGGTGTCGAACTTGCCGAACGGGGTATGGGCCCATCCAACGATGCTGGCGGTCATGGTTTTGTCTCCCGGCTGATAGCGCAAATGTGGGCGGAATTTAGTGACTTGGCAGGCCGTTGCCAATGCGCCTGACGCGCAGGGCGGCCCCCGGTTTGGCGGCTGGTGGCGAGGCCATTCCGGGGTGACCGGGAACGAATGAGTTAATCAGGCCGTACCCCGCACCCGGAAATTCACTCCGCCAAGGTGAAACGAGTCGCCCTCGACGCGATAGCCGCAATTGACCGCGCGTGACATCGTTTTCGCCACATCCGCCACCTCGACGATGACCGCGCCGAGGCATTCGCTCTCGCCCTTGATGAAGCGGATGGTCCCGTCCTCGAAGGTGAGCAGGGGATCGCCCTTGTCGCGGGTCAGCGGCGCCTCGATGATCTTCGACCAGTGCGCGGCAAGGTCGTCCGGCTGCGGGCTTTCGACCTCGATGCCGAGCATGCGCTTCGTCGTGTCGGTCTTGACGAAATCCTTCCAGTCGCTGCCGCCCGGCCACCAGGTGCCCATGCGATCGTCGCCGCCAACCGAATGACCGAACTCGATGAACGACGCGCGGCAGTCGCGCGGATGCAGCTGCACGTTCTGATAGGTGTCGCGGTCGATCACATGGGCCACGCGGACGCCCATGCCTTCCGCATGCTTCTGGCGGCGGCGCACGTCGTTCGCCTGGAAGATCGCCATATAGCCGCCATGCCCCTTTGTGCGTTCGATGAAGCGGCCGCCCGCCGTGTTGTCCCGGGTCGGAGCGACGATCTCGAGGAAATTCGTGCCGATCATGAACAGCGCGTTTTCGAGGCCGTATTTGGCGACATTGACGTCGCGATAGCAGACACGGATGCCAAAAATCTCTTCAAGGTCGGCAACCACCGGCGCAAGGCGCGGGGCGGCGAGGCAGATTTGACGAAGTCGGAGATAGTCGGCCATGTGAGCCCTCGTTAGTTGTTTTTGTGCGTTTCCTGATACGGCTTCTTGTATGCGGCAAGCCTGTACATTGAGGCTAACAGACCGATGAAATTGTGTCGAACGAACACGCGATGAAACAGGCGGCGATCATTGGCGCAGGTCCGGCCGGGCTGATGGCGGCCGAGGTACTCTGCGCGGCCGGCGTGCGCGTCACGGTGTATGAGCAGATGCCGTCGGTCGGGCGAAAATTTCTGCTCGCAGGTCGCGGCGGGCTGAATCTCACGCACAGCGAATCGCTTGAACCATTTCTCGCGCGCTATGGGCAAGCCGAGCCAAAGCTGCGAACAGCCGTTCAGGCGTTTCCGCCCGAAGCCTTGCGGGCATGGGCCGAGGCGCTGGGGCAGGAGACCTTTGTCGGCTCGAGCGGGCGCGTGTTTCCAAGATCGATGAAGGCCTCGCCGCTGTTGCGGGCCTGGCTGCGGCGGCTCGATGCGTCGGGCGTGACCTTCAAGTTGCGCCATCGCTGGGACGGCTGGCGCGAGGCAAGCCTGCTGTTCGCCTCGCCCGATGGCGAAGTGCTTGTGCGGCCGGACGTCACGGTCCTGGCGCTCGGCGGTGCGAGTTGGCCCAATCTCGGCTCGAACGGGCAGTGGGTGAATGTGCTCGAGAAGCGCAGCGTTACGGTCGCGCCATTGAAGCCTTCGAACAGCGGCTTTCGTGTCGCCTGGTCGGAGGTGTTTCGCACGCGCTTCGAGGGCCAGCCGTTGAAGGGTGTCGCGCTGAGTTTTGCCGGTCGCACCGTGCGCGGGGAAGCGGTCGTGACATTGTCAGGCATCGAAGGCGGCGCGGTCTATGCCATCTCCGCGCCGCTGCGCGATGCGGTGCTGGAGAAAGGCGCGGCGACGCTTCACATTGCGCTCCGTCCGGACGGCACCGGGTCAGAACTTGAAACGCGGCTTGCAAAACCCCGCGGCAAGCAGTCGATGTCGACTTGGCTGCGCAAGGCGCTCAACCTGTCGCCGGTTGCGATCGGGCTGCTGCAGGAGGCGGCCGTAGCTTCCGGCGAAAGCCTGGCGGGGCTGAAACCCCGCGAACTTGCAGAGCGCGTCAATCATGTCCCCCTTCGTATTGTCGGCGTCGCGCCGATCGCGCGGGCGATCTCCTCGGCCGGCGGAATCCCGTTCGCGGCGCTCGACGGCAATTTCATGCTGGAGAACATGCCAGGCACGTTCGCCGCCGGCGAAATGCTGGACTGGGAAGCGCCGACCGGCGGCTACCTGCTGCAGGCGTGTTTTGCAACGGGCGTGGCGGCGGGGAGGGGCGCGGTGCGATGGCTGGAATCTTCCACCTGAATGGTCATTCCGGGCCCGCATCTTTGGTGCGTTCCGGAATGACTGAGGAAAATCTCAACTCCCCTCGATCTCTTCACGCAGCATCTCGAGCTCCAGCCAGCGCTCTTCCGCTTCAACCAATTTATGCTGAGCTTCAGCGATCGCTGTCGAAGCTGCGTCGAACGTCTTGCGATCCCTGGCAAAAAGCTTCGGATCGTCGAGCAGCTTCTGATGCGTTGCTATCTCGGATCGTAGCGCCGCCATCGTCTTCGGCAACTTCTCCAGCGCGTGCTTGTCGTTGAAGCTGAGCTTTCGTCGGGCCGCCTGCAGTTGCGCGGAAGAGGCGGTCGACGTCTCGGCTTTGCTTTTTGCCGCCTCGCTCTTCGCCGGCCGTGCGACGTCGGCGCCGCGCTGCTGCAACATGTCGCTGTAGCCGCCGGCATACTCGATCCACCTGCCGTTGCCTTCCGGCACGATCACGCCGCTGACGACGCGGTCGAGGAAGTCGCGGTCGTGGCTGATCAGGATCACCGTGCCCTGATAATCGCTGAGCATCTCCTCCAGCACGTCCAGCGTTTCCAGGTCGAGGTCGTTGGTCGGCTCGTCCAGTACCAGCACGTTCGATGGTTTCGCCAGCGCGCGGGCCAGCATCAGCCGCCCGCGCTCTCCGCCGGACAGCACCCGCAAGGGCGTGCGCATCTGTTCCTTGGCGAACAGAAAATCCTGCATGTAGCTGACGACATGTTTTGGCTTGTCGCCGATCATCACCGTGTCGCCGCGCCCGCCGGTCAGCGCATCGGCGAGCGTTGTCTCGCCGTCGAGGCTCTCGCGGTGCTGGTCGAGCGTCGCCATCTCAAGATTGACGCCGAGCCGCAGCGTGCCGGAGTCTGGCGGCAGCGCGCCGGTCAAAAGGCTTACCAGCGTGGTCTTGCCGCTGCCGTTAGGTCCGACGATACCAATGCGGTCGCCGCGCTGGATGCGGGTGGAGAAGTCGCTGACGATCGGGCGGTCGCCGAATGCGATGCTTAAACCCTTCGCCTCGAGTACCATCGAGCCGGATTTTTCCGCGGTCGCGGCCGCAAGGCTCGCCTTGCCGGTTGCTCCCCGGTAGGTGCGCCGCGCCTCGCGCAGCGCCTGCAGGTTGCCGAGCCGCTTGACGTTGCGCTTGCGCCGGCCGGAGACGCCGTAACGCAGCCAGTGTTCCTCGGCGACGATCTTGCGGTCGAGCTTGTGCTGGTTCAGCTCTTCCTCCGCCAGCATCTCGTCGCGCCAGGCCTCGAACTCCGCGAACCCGCGCTCGATCCGCCGCGTCTCACCGCGGTCGAGCCACACGGTTGCCCGCGAGAGGTTGGACAGGAAGCGCCGGTCGTGGCTGATGATGACCAGCGCGGAATTGCGGCCGGCGAGTTCCTGCTCCAGCCACTCGATGGTCGGAAGATCAAGGTGATTGGTAGGTTCGTCCAGCAGCAGAATGTCGGGTGAGGGCGCCAGCACGCGCGCCAGCGCCGCGCGCCGCGCCTCGCCGCCCGAAAGGTGCGCCGGGTCTTCCTCGCCGGTCAGGCCGAGCTGTTCGACAAGGTAGCGCGCCGTATGCGGGTCGTCGGCAGGTCCGAGGCCAGCTTCGACATAGGCAAGCGTCGTCGTGGCGTCACCGAAATCCGGCTCCTGCGGCAGGTAGCGTATCGTGGCGCCAGGTTCGAGGAAGCGCGTGCCGCGGTCATGTTCGACGAGGCCGGCCGCGATCTTCAGAAGCGTCGACTTGCCCGAGCCGTTGCGGCCGACCAGGCAGACGCGCTCGCCGGGCGAGACGCTGAGCTCTGCGCCCGTCAAGAGCGGCGTGCCGCCGAACGTCAGCGCTATGTCCTTCAACTGGATCAGCGGCGGGGCCATCGTCAGCCTTGCTGTGCGCGCTTGATGCGGCGGATGGCCTGATCGAGCGCCGAGAGGAAGGCCGAGCGGTCGGAGGGCTTGAAGGGTGCCGGGCCGCCGGTCACTTCGCCGCTTGAGCGCAGATCGTGCATCAGGTTCCGCACCGCCAGCGTCATGCCCATCGACTCTTCCGTGAACGCGCGTCCGTTCGGCGCGATCACCGCGGCCCCCGCCTTCACGCACCGGCTGGCCAGCGGCACGTCGGCTGTGATGACGACGGATGCGGCATTCGCGCGCTCGGCGATCCAGTCGTCGGCCGCGTCCATGCCGGCGCCGGCAGCCACGCGCTCGATCATCGGGTCCTGGGGCACACGAATGAAGCCGCCTGCGACCACGGTGACATGCACCGCATGCCGCGCCGCGACCTTGTAAATCTCATCCTTCACGGGACAGGCGTCGGCATCGACGAAGATGCGCAGCGAGGTCGTGCTTTCGGTCATCTAAACGGGGGCATCCGGGTATTCGGCGTCATGCCCGCCTTTAGGCCGGGCATCCACGTCTTGCAACCTGCACTACGCCAAATGAGGGGAACTACCGCCCCTTGAACTGCGGCTTGCGCTTGGCCATGAACGCGGTGCGGCCTTCCTTGAAGTCCTCGCTGTCCATGCACCTGGTGCCGATGTCCTTGATCGCCTGCATGTCGCGCTTGGCGGGGTCCTTCAGGATTTCGGCGATCGTCAGCTTCGCCGCCTGAATGGCGAGTGGGGCGTTCTCCGCCATTTGCTGGGCGATCTCCATGGTCGTGCTCCAGAGATCGTCCTCGCTGACGAGACGGTCGATCAGGCCCATGCCGTAGGCCTCGGACGCATCGATTCGCATGCCGGTGAACATCAGCAGCCGTGCGCGCGACGGGCCGACCAGTTGGGTGAGGTGAGTGAGGCCGTCATATCCATAGGCGATGCCAAGCTTTGCCGCCGGAATGCCGAACTGGCTGCCTTCGGAGGCAAAGCGCATATCGGCCGACATCGCCAGCGCCAGACCGCCGCCCATGCAAAAACCCTGGATGCAGGCGATGGTCGGTTTCGGATAGCCGTCAGCGAGCATCTCGCGCGGCTTGCCGCTGCGCCGGCCGTATTCTTCGGAAGCCGCCGCGTTGCTCCGGTTCTTCTCGAACTGGCTGATGTCCGCACCTGAGACGAACGCCTTGCCGCCGGCGCCGACCAGCACCACCACGCGCACATTCGGGTCGTCGCGGAACGCCTCCAGCGCCTCGGCCGTGCCTTCCCACATCTCGATCGACATGGCGTTGCGCTTGTCCGGATTGTTGAATGTCAGGATGCCGATGCCGTCGGACACGCTCTGGAGAATCTTTCCGTCGGCGTATTCCTTGGCGGCGCCTTTGGCGGCAACGTTCATCATGGTGGTTTGATCCGGTTTTTGGGCGTTTTCTGAAGGCTGTTCCGCTTCGCGGCGGTGCGTCGGCGGGCATGATACCCCGAAACGACAGGCTTTGCGACAGCGCAAAATCAGCTTACGAACGGCCCAATATTGGCGCGCGCAAAGGCCGGCCGCGCCTGGATGGTGGTCCACCATTCGGTGACGCGCGGGTGCTTTGCCCTCGTCACCTCGTCCGGGGCGATTTCTTCCTCGATGCGCTTGACGAACGGCACGACGCCGATGTCGGCAATGGAGTACTGGTCACCGGCAAGCCATTTCGTCGTCTGCAGCGTCTGCTCCATGCGGTCCAGCAGTTCGACGAGCTTGCCGCGTGCCGCGGCGCGTTCTTCTTCCGTGTAGGGCTTCCGCGCGACACGGAGCCACGCCTCCTGCCGTTCCTTGCTCGGGATGCTTTTCATCTTCTCGGCGAGTTCGGCGTCTGACCACTGCGATGCGGTCTTCTGCAAATGATGCCGCCAGTTGAAGATGATGAGGTTGCCGATGCGCTCATCCACATGCCGCACCCAGTTGCGCATGGTCGCGCGATCGTAGGGATCGGCAGGGCGCAACGGCGGATCGGGATAGAGTTCGTCAAGGTACTCGCAAATCGTGCCGCTCTCGTAGAGCGGGCGTCCATCGTGAATCAGGGCGGGGATCACGCCATTCGGGTTGATCTTCAGAAACTCAGGTGAGTGATGTTCCATCTTCGCCATGTCGATGACATGGCTTTCGTAGCTCAGTTCCTTTTCCTCGAGGCAAAGCCTGACACGGCGCGACGCGCTTGAACGCCAGCCATGATAGAGCACGAACATTGTCATTCCCCGGTGACTGAAAACCTGCCGCAACGTAACGACGCGCGAGCGCGGTGACAATCGCGTTGGCCTCATCGGCGTGAGCGCGCTTCCTTGCGGGGAATTCGGGCGGCAGACTTGCTCTTTGCCGGTCCCCGGCAAACGGCTCTTTTGCCTCGCATAGGTGTCGTTCCGTTCGCGACATTGACGCCTTTGACCCCGAACCTAGAATGACCCCAAAGAAACGCAGCGGGAGAAACATCATGGACAGCGAAGCGCGCTTGAAGACGTCAATGCGGGCGCGCTCATGAGCGGTGCACTCTCCGGATTTCGCGTTCTGGACCTGAGCGACAGCATTGCCGGGCAATTCTGTTGCCGGATGATGGCGGACTTCGGCGCCGAGGTGACGCTGATCGAGCCGCCGGCAGGATCGCCGATCCGGAGCATGCCGCCGTTTGATCCGGCAAAAGATGGTGTTGGCTCGCTGCTGTTCTTTCATCTCAATCTCGGCAAAGGCTCGATCGTGCTCGATCGGACGACGGACCAGGGCCGCGCGAAGCTGCTTGAGCTTGTGAAATCCTCCGACGTCGTCGTGGTTGGCGTCGATACCGACCGCGATGCGCTGCAAAAGGCAAATCCCTCCTGCATCGTCGCGCTGGTGTCCGACTTCGGTGATGACGGACCCTTCAAGCACTGGCGCGGCAGCGAGATGATCTTTCAGGCGCTGTCGGGAATGATGCATGTCAACGGCTCTCCCGATCGCGAACCGCTTTACGGGGTTGGTCATCGCGCGCAGTGCGCTGCGGGCGTCGGCGCCTACATCTCCGTTCTGGCCGCGCTTTTTTCACGCAAGACCACCGGGCGGGGGCAGCAGGTCGCGCTCGACGTTGCGATGAACACCTCGTCGATGGCGCCGCCTGCGACGGTGGAATACGTCTACAACAGGATCGAGGATCCGCGCGGCGAGCGCCGGTCGCCGTTCATGGTGGTGAAGTGCAGCGACGGCTGGGTCAGCGTCTGGGTGCATCTGCATGTGTGGGCCGGCTTTTGCAAGGCCGCCAACATCCCTGAACTGGAGCAGGACCCGCGCTTCGCCAAGGGCAAGGAGCGACAGGACCATTGGATAGAACTCACGAGGCTGGTGCAGGACAGCGTGCGCAATATGCCGGGCGACGAATTTCTCGATCGCCTGCTGAAGGAACGCGTTGCGGCGGCGAAGGCTTACACACCGATGCAGCTCTGGAATGGAACGCCGCACCTGATCGAACGAAAATACTGGCAAAGCGTCGAGACATCAGCCGGACCGCGGCCGATCCTCGGTCCGCCGTACCGCCTCAGTCGCTCGCCGCGCGAGGTTCGGAAAGGCGCGCCGCTGCTCGGCGAACATGATGCGAAGGCACTCGCAAGCGCGTCTCATGCCGGGAAGCCCGATGTTCCATCTCGCAGTGTTGCTACCGGTCGCGGTCCCTTGACCGGTCTGCGCGTGCTCGACTTCACCACCGCCTGGGCCGGTCCGATGTGCGGTCGTATCCTCGCCTACCTCGGTGCCGAGGTCATCAAGGTCGAGTCGGCGTCGCGGCCGGACACCTGGCGCATGCACAATGCGGTGTTCCAGGCGAAGCGCTATCCGGACGGCAAGGCGGGCGAACGGCCGCACAATCGCGCCGCGCTGTTCAATTCGCAGAACCACAACAAGCTCGGCCTCAGCCTCGACATCAAGCACCCGAAGGGGCTGGCCGCGATGCATCGTCTTGCGGCGTCCGCCGATGTGGTGATTGCGAATTTCACCGCCGGTACGCTGAACAGAATGGGTGTCGGCTACGAAGCGCTGAAGAAGATCAAGAGCGATATCATCGTCGTGGAAATGCCGGGCTTCGGCAACTCGGGCCCGCTGTCGAAGGCTGCGGCCAATGGTGCGACCATGGAAATGGCCGCCGGCATGTGCGCGATGATCGGCTATGCCGGAGGCGCACCGACCACCACCGGTCAGGTTTATCCCGATCCAATGGGTGCCTATAACGGCGCGTCTGCGGTCATGACCGCGCTGATGCATCGGCTGAAGACGGGCGAGGGCCAGTATATCGAACTCTCGCAGGTCGAGGCTGCGATGCAGTTCATCGGCGAGGAACTGCTTTATGCGATCGCGGCGAAGGAGGATCCGGAGCTCCATGGTAATCGCGTTCGCTGGGCCGCGCCCCACGATGCGTATCCGGCCGGTGGCGACGATCAGTGGGTGACGATCGCTGTCGGCAGCGACGACGAATGGCGCAAATTTTGCGAGATCATGGGCAACGGTTCGCTTGCCGGCGATCCGCGTTTCGCAACATTCGACGCCCGCTGGAAAAATCAGGACCTCTTGCGTGAGCCGATCTCGCAATGGACCCGGCAGCATGCGAAGGCCGACATCGCCGATGCCTTGCAGGCGGCCGGCATTCGCGCGGCTCCGGTGAACCAGCCGAAAGACGTGACCGAGAGTCCCTATCTTGCCGCGCGCAACGCCTTTGTGACGCTGTCGCATGCCGAGGCTGGTACGCATGCCTACATGACATTGCCGTTCCGCCTGAGTCTGACACCGGGCTCACAGCATCGCGCATCGCCCTGCCTCGGCGCCGACACACGAAAGGTTTTGCTGGAACTGGCCGGCCTCACGGCGAGCGAGTTCGATGAACTCGAGGCAGAGGGCGTGACCTCCAACCTCCCAGTCGCATAACAACCAAAGGACAAGCCCATGACCGGCTATCAGCACATCAAATATGCGACGAAGCCCTCCGCGTACAAGCACGTCAAATACGAGGTCGCCGACAGGATCGCGCGCATCACCCTGAACCGTCCCGCGCATGCCAATGTGCAGAGCACGATCCTGCTGGAAGAACTCGACCACGCCATTGACGCCGCGGGCGCGGACAGGAACGTGCACGTCATCGTGCTGTCGGGCGAGGGCAAGAACTGGTCGGCCGGCCACGATCTCGGCACGCCCGAGGAAATGGAGCACCGCAAGGACTATCCGATCGAGGACGGCACGCGCGGTATCTTCGAGCGTTCGTGGCGGCTCTATGTCGACATGCATCTGCGCTGGCGCAATGTCGCAAAGCCGATGATCTGTGCGGTGCACGGCTACTGCATCTTCGGCGGCTGGATGGTCGCCTCGACTGCCGACATCATCTTCGCCTCGGAGGATGCGCTGTTTCTCGGCTCGGCCTTCCAGTATTTCTCGATTCCCTACGACATTCATCATCGCAAGGCGAAGGAGTTCCTGTTCCAGAGCAAGTTCATCGATGCGCAGCAGGCAAAGGAGATGGGCCTCGTCAATAGGGTCGTGCCGCGCGAGAAGTTGATGGAGGAGGTGATGGCCTACGCGGCCGACGTCGCGCAGAACGATCCGTTCGACATGCGCATGACAAAGCTTGCGATCAACCAGGCGCTCGACGCGCAAGGTTTCACGGCGCACATCATGGCCTCGCATTCGACCTACATTACCCGCCGCATGGGCCAGTTGGACCCGGGCTACGCGCTGCCCAATCCGCGCGATTCCGGCAAGAAGCGGATGCCGATGGTCCAGGTTGCCATGGAACGCTACCAGCGCGACCAGGACCGCAACAAGAAGGGGTGAGGGCCAACTGCCCTGCTTAGCCCTTTCCTTGGCCTCTGCTTGGTGGTGAACTGACCCCTTGATTTGCCCCCAAGAGGTCCGCTCATGCCCATCGTCAATCGTGTCGCCGACCTGCAGGCTGATATCGCCGCATGGCGGCAGGATATTCATGCGCATCCGGAACTTCTTTATGAGGTGCATCGCACGGCGGCTTTTGTTGCCGAACGGCTGAAGGAATTCGGGTGTGACGAGGTGGTGACCGGTATGGGCCGGACCGGCGTCGTCGGCCTGATCAAGGGGCGCAAGGCGGACGGGGGGCAGGAGATCAGGACGCTTGGGCTGCGTGCCGACATGGATGCGCTGCCGCTCAATGAGATCACCGGCGTTCAATACGCATCGAAGACGCCCGGCGTGATGCACGCCTGCGGCCATGACGGCCACACGGCCATGCTGCTTGGCGCCGCGCGCTATCTGGCCGAGACGCGGAATTTCACCGGCGACGTGGCGGTGATCTTCCAGCCGGCCGAGGAGGGCGGCGCCGGGGCGAAAGCAATGATCAATGACGGGCTGATGGATCGCTTCGCGATCGATCAGGTCTACGGCATGCACAATTCGCCGGGACTCGCGCTCGGCAAGTTTGCGATCCGGCCCGGCCCCTACATGGCGTCGATGGACGAGATCCACTTTACCATCGAAGGGCTCGGTGGACACGCCGCGCGCCCGCACAAGTGTGTTGACCCGGTTCTGGCCGGCGCGCAGCTGATCATGTCGCTGCAGTCGATCGTCTCGCGCAGCGTCGATCCGCTGGAATCCGCGGTGATTTCCGTGTGCCAGTTTCATGCCGGCAATGCGCTGAATGTCATCCCGCAGACGGCGCAACTCAACGGCACGGTTCGCACACTGAAGCCGAAGGTGCGCGACCTGATCGAGAAGCGGATGAACGAGGTCGTCGACGGCGTGGCCGCGCTGACCGGCACGAAGATCACGCTCAACTACGATCGCGGCTACCCGGTGCTGGTCAATCACGCAGCGCAAACCGACATCGCCGCGCGCGTGGCCTCGGAGGTCGTGGGCGAGGGCAATGTCAACACCACCGTGCCGCCGATGATGGGCGCCGAGGATTTTGCCTACATGCTGGAAGAAAAACCCGGCGCCTTCATCTTCGTCGGCAACGGCGACTCGGCCGGGTTGCATCATCCGGCCTACAACTTCAACGACGATGCGATCGTCTACGGCACATCGTACTGGATCCGCCTGGTCGAAACGCAGCTCGCTGCTTGACAACCGACGCCGTCATTGCGAGGCGCGGAGCGACGAAGCAATCCTGTCTGAATTCGCGGCTCTGGATTGCCTTCGCTTCGCTCGCAATGACGGTGGAACTTCACTGCTTCATTTAGAAGGTCAGTTCATGCCTATCGTCAATCGCGTCGCCGATCTTGCAGCCGATATTGCCGCATGGCGGCAGGATATTCATGCGCATCCGGAGCTTCTCTATGAGGTGCATCGAACCGCGGCCCTTGTCGCCGGGCAACTGAAGGCCTTTGGATGCGATGAGGTGGTGACCGGCATGGGCCGCACCGGCGTGGTCGGCCTGATCAGGGGGCGCAGGAAGGCGGCCGAGGGGCAAGAGGTCAGGACGCTTGGACTGCGTGCCGACATGGATGCGCTGCCGATCACGGAAGCGACGGGCGTGGCCTACGCGTCGAAGAATCCCGGCGTGATGCACGCCTGCGGCCATGACGGCCACACGGCCATGCTGCTCGGCGCCGCGCGCTATCTTGCCGAGACAAGGAATTTCGCCGGCGATGTCGCGGTGATCTTCCAGCCGGCCGAGGAGGGCGGGGCGGGCGCCAAGGCGATGATGCAGGACGGGCTGCTGGATCGTTTCGCCATCGACCAGGTCTACGGCATGCACAGTTCGCCGGGGCTTGCGGTCGGCAAGTTCGCGATCCGGCCGGGCGCGTACATGGCGTCGGGCAACCGCGTCAACATTACGATCGAAGGCGTTGGCGGGCACGCGGCTTGGCCGCACAACACGATCGATCCGGTGCTGATCGGCTCGCAGCTCGTGATGGCGCTGCAATCGATCGTATCGCGCAGCGTCGATCCGCTGGAAGCAGCCGTCATTTCAATGACCATGTTTCATGCCGGCGAGGCGAGCAACGTCATCCCGGCGACCGCGACGCTGTCCGGCACGGTCCGTACGCTCAATCCGCAGGTGCGCGAGCTGGTCGGCAAGCGGGTGCGGGAGGTCGTCGACGGCGTTGCGGCGCTGAGCGGCGCGAAGATCAACCTCGACTACCGCACCGGCTATCCGGTGCTGGTCAATCACGTCGAGCAGACGGACGTCGCGGTGCGCGTGGCCTCGGAAGTCGCCGGCGAAGGCAATGTCAATCCGAACGCACCGCCGATGCTGGGGGCAGAAGATTTCGCCTTCATGCTGGAAGAAAAGCCCGGCGCCTTCATCTTTATCGGCAACGGCGATTCAGCCGGACTGCATCACCCGGCCTACAATTTCAACGACGATGCAATCGTCTTCGGCACGTCGTACTGGATCCGGCTGGTGGAGATGCAGCTCGCGGCGTAGGGGCGTGATCGGCTGCTCTCGCGCAAATTACCCGATTCCGATAGCAGTTCCCTCCTCAGATACCGGTCGGCGGGTTCCAAATTAACCATATCGAAATTTGCGCTGCCTAGCCTGTGGGGAGGCGACGTTGCCGCTCCAACAGGGCGGCTGTCGTCGCGTCTTTCGGGGAAAGGCGCGGTTTTGTTGTCGTGCTTCGCGATCGGGCGAACACCGATGTTCGGCGAGCGTGTGCAATACAACCATGGCGAGCGTACGCCCGGCTACTTAACAACTTGTAAACGGCACTTCGGGGGACCTTCACGTGAAGCGATTTTTTCTCAACCTGCGCATCGGCACCAAGCTCGGCATTTCCTCGGCTCTCGGCATTCTTCTTTTGGCTGCGATGATCGTCATTCAGATCAAGGGCAATGTCACCGTTCGCGCAGCAGATGAGCGAGCGCTGCGACAGCAGACGATCGTTGCCGACGCGATCGATGCGAAGGCCTCCATCCGCGGCATGCAAATCGGTGTGCGCGACTTGCGCCTGGCCCGTGCCAATGCTGATCTCGACAAGGCGGACGAATATCTCAAGGCACGCCAGCGTTCCGCGACACGCTTTGCCGATGAGATGTTGAAGCTGTCGAGTTCAAAGGAAAATCGCGAACGGATCGAGAAGCTCAGGGGCATGGTCGGTGACTATGCCGGGCGTGCGAATGACATCGCGAAAGTGCTGCGGGAAGCCATCGAGCTTCGGTCGAAGGCCGCGGGTGGCAGTCAACTGCCGGCTGACGCAAGGGCGCGCATCGAGGCTCTCGACACCGAGGCGGTGCGCATCGCGAGGGAAGTGACCTTGCCGATTGCTGTGCAACTCGAGGCGCTTGCCAATCAGATCGTGGAATTCGCGAAGAAAAGCGTCGAGGACGCGCAGGCGGCCTCTGCCGCCGAAATGCTGCTGATCGAGCGGGAAAACCTCGCCATTGGCGCCGCCACGATGCTGCTGCTGATCCTGTCCTGCGTGCTGTCGATCTTCACCGTCGCGCGGCCGATGCAGGCATTGGGCCGGGCAATGAACACGCTCGCGGAGGGTGATTTCAGTGTCGTGCTCCCCGGCCTCGGCCGCAAGGACGAGATCGGTGCCGTGGCGGACTTTGTCGAGAAGTTCAAGGTTCTGGCGCAGGAGAAGGCGCGACATGAGGCTGAGGCAAAGGCCATCGAGGAGCATCAGGCCGCCGAACGCCGCAAAGCCGATATGCGCAAACTTGCCGATGATTTCGAAGCCGCCATCGGCGAGATCGTCGAAACGGTCTCCTCTGCATCGACGGAACTGGAAGCAGCGGCCGGGACGTTGACGCAGACAGCGGACTTGACCCAGCGGCTGTCGATCAGTGTGGCCTCTGCTTCCGAAGAAGCGTCGGCGAATGTCCAATCGGTCGCCTCGGCCACCGAAGAGATGTCCTCTTCCGTCAGCGAAATCGGCAGGCAGATCGAGGCTTCCACCGCGATCGCGCGGGCCGCGGTCGATCAGGCGCAGCAAACCGATATCCGTATCAACAAGCTCAACCAGGCCGCGTCCAAGATCGGCGACGTCATCAACCTGATCACGACGATTGCCGAACAGACAAATCTGCTTGCGCTCAATGCAACCATCGAAGCCGCCCGGGCGGGGGAATCCGGGCGAGGATTTGCGGTGGTCGCGTCGGAGGTGAAGGCGCTGGCGGCGCAGACTGCGAAGGCAACCGGCGAAATCAGCGAGCAGATCGGCGAGATTCAGAGTGCGACGGCGGAATCCGTCGCAGCGATCAAGGAAATCGGCGAGACGATCGGACGCATCTCGCAGGTGACGTCT
This sequence comes from uncultured Alphaproteobacteria bacterium, assembly GCA_963774995.1. GTDB lineage: Bacteria > Pseudomonadota > Alphaproteobacteria > Rhizobiales > Xanthobacteraceae > P52-10. The sequence continues at coordinate 122,199 of CAVZHJ010000016.1, read as the reverse complement.
ACCATCGCGGCCGCGGTCGAAGAGCAGGGCGCCGCCACGCAGGAAATCGCCCGCAACGTCCAGCAGGCAGCCGAAGGCACCACCCAGGTGGCCTCAAGCATCTCGGAGGTCAATCGCGGCGCGTCCGAAACCGGATCGGCTTCGTCGCAGGTACTTTCGTCTGCACAGTCATTGTCGACGGAGAGTTCGCGGTTGAGGGTTGAAGTCGACAAATTCCTCTCGACTGTGCGTGCGGCATAATCCGGCGCTGGATTGTTGGGAAAAGGCTCGTGGCGTAGGCGACCGTCGTGCCCGGCCTTGTGCCGGGCATTTCGCTGAAAGACGTCCACGCGGCTGGGTGCGCAGCCCTTCTCCTCACCCTGAGGAGCCACAACCGTTCTTCGAACGGCCATAGGCGAGCGAAGCGACGCCGTTCTTCGAACGGCCATAGGCGAGCGAAGCGACGCCGTTCTTCGAACGGCTATGGGGAGGGGCGTCCTACGCCACCGCTGCGCGTGCCTCGCTGCGCTTCACCAGCAGGAAGGCGAGCGTGACCGTCGGTATCAGGATCGACAGGCCGAGCATCATGATCTGTCCTTGCGAGATCGGCACGATGCCGCCGCCGGGCGTGGCCAGGATGAACCCGCCGACGACCAGCAAGACGCGTATCGGCCACTCCACCACGCCTGCGCCGCGAAGGTCGCCGACATACGCCTGATAGCCCTGGATGCCGCCGCATATGAACAGGATCGCGAAGCACTGCAGTCCCGTCAGCCCCAGCGCCTCGAGCCAGGGATTGTCGCCCTGCAGCAGCAGCGCCGGATTGAGCACGAAGAAGAACGGGATGAAGTAGATGATGCTTCCGACCCACATGCTCTCCCAGCCGGTCTTCATCGCCGGCGCGCCGGCTATCCCCGCGGCTGCGAATGAGGCGATGGCGACAGGCGGCGTGATCGCCGACAGCATGCCCCAGTAGAAGATGAACATGTGCACGGCCATCTTGTTGAGGCCGAGCTTCTCCAGCGCGGGCGCAACCAGAATGGCGAGGAAGATGTAGCAGGACGTGGCGGTCAGGCCGAGCCCGAGGATCAGGCTGGTCACCGCGCACATGATCAGCAGCAGGAACGCGTCGCCGCCGGCAATGCGCAACAGGTCGTTGGCGAGGCTCGAGATCACGCCGGTGACCGAGAACGCGCCGATCAGGAGGCCGCAGCCGGCGAGAATGGCGGTCAGCTCGACGAAGGTCTTGCCGTTCAGTTCGAGGAAGGTCAGCCAGCGCGCACCGCCCCAGTTCTTGCCGGGGAAAAATTCGTTCAGCGCGGCGAGAATGCACATGCCCCACAGCACGGCGTTGTTGATGTCGTACCAGTACATCAGCGCGGTCGTGAGAGCGGAGAAGATCAGGACCGCGGTGTTGCCGCGCTTCCAGCGCCCCGGTCCTGACCATTGATGCAGGATCACAAGCAGCGCGCTCGCATAGAACGGGGCGTGGCTCTCGCGCTTGAAGTGCAGCAGCATGACGACCAGGATCACGATGACGAAGAGATAGTACCAGCCCTCCTTGAAGGCGTCCCAGAAGCGCGGCAGCTCGGCGCGCGGCAGGCCTTTCAGCTTGTGGCGCGCGGAGTAGGCGTCGACCTGTGCGAACAGGCCGACGTAATAGAGAACCGACGGAATTGTCGCAGCCAACGCCACCTCCGCGTAGCTGACGTTCATGAACTGCGCCATCACGAACGCCGTTGCGCCGAGCACCGGAGGTGCCAGCACCGCGCCGGTCGATGCGCAGGCCTCGATCGCCGCGGAATAGGACGGCGTGAAGCCGGTCTTCTTCATGGTCGGGATCGTCATCGTGCCGGCTGTCAGCACGTTTGACACGATACTGCCGCCGACGGTGCCGAGAAGTCCGCTGGCGAAAATGCAAACCTTCGCCGCGCCGCCGCGGAAGGTGCCACACATGGCAAAGGAAATGTCGATGAAGAATTTTCCCGCGCCGGTCATCATCAGCGCGGTGCCGAAGACCAGGAAGCCGATCACCGTATCGGCAAAGGCCTGCATCGGAATGCCAAGCAGGCTTTCGCCCGAAAGGACATGATAGGATGTCGTCAGTTCGAGCGAGGACTGCGTGCCCCGGAAGGGACCGAGCCACGTCTCGTCGGCGAACAGCGGATAGACGGTGAACGGAAAGACGCTGAGCAGCAGGCTCCAGCCGCCGGTCCGGCGCAGCGCCTCCATCAGCACGAACCACATGATGAGGCCGGCCACGTAGACGCCGGTTGGGCGCCGCCGAATTCCCATCCGTTCGACGCCGCGGCACGGATGAAGGTCATCAGGTAGATCGATGCGCCGAACGAAGCGGCGAACAGCACCAGGTCGTACCAGGGAATGCGATCCAGTGGCGCGCTGGAGTGCCGGGAAAAATCAGAAACGTGAACGGCAGCATCAGCGCGATCAGGAGATAGAAATACTCCGTATTGAGCTGCGTGTAGCCGATGAAGAAACGCAGCGCGAACTGCTGGTTGATGCACAGCAGGATCGTGGCAAGCGTCGCGACGAGCAACGCCAGGCGCCAGACGCCTTGCAGCGATCGGATCCGCGTGACCTCGGATTCGTTCAGCCCGGTGTCGGTCGCATGAGGATCGGTCGCTGCAACTGTCTCTTTCGGCGCGGAAGCGCTTCCGGACGAAGAATTCATCGACATGGATGTTCCGAAGACATGGTCCGGGCCGGGGTCATGCCCCGCTTTCCGGATTGTTCACAGCGCGGCAATGCGACGAAGTCAGGCGGGTACCACCGGCGCGTTGGGGCGTCGCATCAGTACCAGCGCCAGCAGAACCGTCGGCAGCAGGATCGCAACGCCCAGCGATGTAATCTGCAACTGCGACAGCACATTGATCCCGCCGCCCGGCGTCGCGATGGTGAACCCGCCGATCACCAGCAGCACGCGGATAGGCCATTCCAGTGCGCCGGTTCGGCGCAGATCGCCGACGAATGCCTGGTAGCCCTGGATGCCGCCGCAGATGAACAGGATGCCGACGCCTGCGAGTGTCATCAGGCCAAGCGCCTCGAAGTAGGAGCCTTGCAGCACCAGCGCCGGATTCATCACGAAGAAGAACGGCAGGAAGTAGATGATGCTTCCCACCCACATCGATTCCCAACCCGTCTTCATCGCCGGCGACCCGGCGATGCCGGCTGCGGCGAACGAGGCGATGGCGACAGGCGGCGTGATCGACGACAGCATGCCCCAGTAGAAGATGAACATGTGCACGGCCATCTTGTTCAGGCCGGCCTTCTCCAGCGCGGGGGCGATCAGGATGGCGAGGAAGATGTAACAGGCCGTGGTCGTGAGACCGAGGCCGAGGATCAGGCTGGTGATCGCGCACATCACGAGAAGCATGAAGGCGTTGTCGCCGGCAATGCGCAACAGGTCGTTGGCGAGACTGGAGACCACGCCGGTCATCGAGAATGCACCGATCAGGAGGCCGCAACCGGCAAGAATGCCGGCGAGTTCGACGAATGTGCGTCCATTGACCTCGAAGAACTTGGCGATCGTCGATGGCGTCCAGCGCGTCTCCTTGGAAAATATCTGGTTCAGCACCAGCAGCAGTGCGGTGGCGTAGAACGGCGCATGGCTTTCGCGCTTGAAGTACAACAGCATGACGATCAGGAGCGCGATCACGAAGATGTAGTACCAGCCTTCCTTGATCGTATCCCAGGCGCGCGGCAGCTCGGCGCGCTGCAGTCCCTTGAGATTGTGCCGGGCGGCGTAGGAATCGACCTGCATGAACAGGCCGGCGTAGTAGAGCACCGCCGGAATAATCGCGGCGGCGGCGACTTCGGCATAACTGATGTTCAGGAACTGGGCGATGATGAAGGCAGTTGCACCCATCACCGGCGGCGCCAGCACGGCGCCGGTCGAGGCGCAGGCTTCGATCGCCGCGGCATAGGATGCGCGGAAGCCGGTTTTCTTCATGACCGGAATTGTCATCGTTCCGGCGGTCAGCACGTTGGAGATGATCGAGCCCGACATCATTCCGAGCAGGCCCGAGGCGAAGATGCAGACTTTCGCCGCGCCGCCGCGGAACGTGCCGCAGGCCGCGAACGAGATGTTGATGAAGAACTTGCCGGCGCCGGTCATCATCAGCGCGGTGCCGAACACGAGGAAGCCGATCACCGTATCGGCGAAGGCCTGAACCGGAATGCCGAGCAGGCTCTCGCCCGAGAGCACGTGATAGGAGATCGCCAGATCAAGCGTCGACTCCGTGCCCCGGAACGGCCCAAGCCAGCTCGCGTCTGCAAACAGCGGATAGACGGTGAACGGAAGCACGCTCAGCAGCAGGCTCCAGCCGCCCGTGCGGCGCAGCGCTTCCATCAGCAGGATCCACATGGCTCCGCCGGCAACGAGCACACCCGTCGGCGCGCCGCCGAACTCCCAGCCGTTCGACGCGGCTGCGCGTATGAACTGCATCAGGTAGATCGATGCGCCGAACGCAATGACGAACAGCGCCGTATCGTACCAGGGGATGCGATCCAGTGGAGCGGTCGACGTTCCAGGAAAGATCAGGAACGTGAACGGCAGCATCAGTGCGATCAGCAGGTAGAAATATTCGGTATTGAGCTGCGTGTAGCCGATGAAGAAGCGCAGCGTGAACTGCTGGTTGATACAGAGGAAGATCGTCACCGCAGTCGCGACGATCAGCACCCATCGCCAGAACCCTTGCAGGGTACGGACGCGGGTGACTTCCGCCTCGACCAGGCCCGGGTTATGTGCGTGCGGATCCGCGAACACGACCCTCTCGGGAGGCTCGGCAGCCAAGGCTGCCGAGGATTGCGCGGGACCGGAAGAGGACACTGTCGACATGAATACTCCGGAGTTTCTCTTCCGTTAAAGGGCGGCTTCGTTCAGAAACCGACGGGCATGCCGGCTTTCGTCAGCGCGGCGGCGCGCGTTTTCATCCAGGCGTCGGCATATTCCTTGGCGTCCGACGGCGGGTTCGCCTTGTTGAAGTCGGCCCAGGCGGCGATCAGCGTCTCCTGGCGCTTGTACAATGCGTTGTTGTGCTTCTCCTGGTCGTCGCTCCAGGCGCCGGATTCCTTCAGCGCCTTCACGGCTCCCTTGTGCACCGGCACCGACCAGTTCTTGGTCTGCGCCTTCACGGCCATGCCGGTCGCGCCCGGCGCGTTGTCCTTGTAGCCGTCGTATCCTTCGATCATTGCCTTCGTCAGCATGTAGACGTCGTCTTCCTTCTGGGAGGCGTAGACCGTGTAGATCGGATACGGGTAGTTGCTGAGCTGGATCGGCTTCTCCTTCGAGATGCCGCCTGCACCGCAGGTCGCAAGGTGCGGATTGATGAACGGCGTAACCTTCTGCAGGCGCGCCCAGCCGGCCTTGTCGTCGGCGGGCAGGGGCGGCCAGATCAGGCCGCGCGGCGAGGTTTCCACTTCCTTCGCCGGCCCGGTGATGGTCGTTCCATAGGCGGCATCGACGTCGTTGTTGGTGATGCCCTTCCACATCGCGCCGTAGCTTGCGAATTCGACGACCTTCACGTCCTTTTCGGTAAGCCCGGCAAAAGCGAGCACACCGATCGTGTTCTGGTTGAGCGCGGGCGAACCGACGACAAAGCCGACGCGCTTGCCCTTCAGGTCGGCCATCGTCTTCACGCCGGTGTCGGCTGCGATGCCGAGGCTGCCGGCGTTGCAATCCACTGTCGTCAGCGTCATCTGGACTGCCTGCGGGCCCCATTCCTTGGTGCCGAACTCGAACACGCCTTCCTGGGCGAAGTAGACCCCCGAGCCCATGCCGGAGATGGCCGCGCGGCCCTGCCGCAGCGGCTGCAGCCGTGCCACGTCGTTGCCGGCCGGCAGCACGCGCATGTCGGTGCCGTACTTGTCCTTCATCATCTTGCCGATGGCGACGGTGATGTTGAAACCGGCGGTGCCGGTGTCATAGGCCGTCGCTGTCAGCGTCGGCGGCAGCTTCACCTGCGCGAACGCCGGCGCCGTCAAAACGGCGGTTCCGGCCAGAGCGATCGACGCAAGCTTGATGATCGGATGAGTCAAGTCCGTACCTCCCGTTTCATGTTTTTGTGCGAGTTTTTCGCAGTTATTTTTGCCAGAATGTCGCTGGGCGAAATTTCCGGCTATTCAGCCATGCATTAACAATGACAGTGAGGTCAAGTAGCTAACTGCCGCTGCCCGCACGGAAAACGAGCGATCAAACGCATTGGTTGCGGTCCGGGCCGTGCTCGTTGCAATAGATGGAACAGGTTCCGCAGGACCAGCTGTTCTGCGGACTTATCTAACAGGGAGTGACAATCGTGAGAGCTCAGGGCGATTCCCGCAGCGGCGGCCGGATTCTCGTCGATCAGCTTCAGGTCCAGGGGGTGGAGCGTCTCACCTGTGTACCGGGCGAGAGCTTTCTTGCGGTGCTTGATGCACTGCACGATGCCGCGATCGACGTGCTGGTCTGCCGGCAGGAAGGCGGAGCGGCGATCATGGCGGAGGCTTACGGGAAACTGACCGGCCGTCCCGGCGTGTGCTTTGTCACCCGAGGCCCGGGCTCGATGAACGGCGCCCACGGCGTTCATATTGCCGCGCAGGATTCCACGCCGATGATCATGTTCGTCGGCCAGGTCGAACGCGGCATGCTGGGCCGCGAGGCGTTTCAGGAACTCGATTACAGGGCGGTGTTCGGCTCGATCGCCAAATGGGTGGTGGAGATCGACAGCGCCGAGCGAATTCCCGAACTGGTCGCGCGCGCGTTCCGCGTCGCCATGCAGGGCAGGCCGGGTCCCGTGGTGGTGTCGCTGCCGGAGGACGTCCTGACCGAGATGTCGGGCGTTGCCGACGCGCCGCGCGTTGAGCCTGCGGATACGACGCCGTCCGACGCCGAGATGAAGACGCTCGGCGAGATGGTGAAGGGCGCGCAGCGGCCGTTCATGATTGTCGGCGGGTCGCGCTGGAGCGATGCCGCCTGCAAGTCGGTTGCCGATTTTGCGGCGCGCGCCGGCATTCCGGTGGCGGCGTCGTTCCGTCGCGCACAATTGTTCCCGGCCGATCATCCGAATTTTGCCGGCGATCTCGGCATCGGTCCCAATCCAAAACTCGCCGCGCGCATCAAGGAAGCCGATCTGCTGTTGCTGGTCGGCGGGCGCATGTCGGAAGTGCCGTCATCGGCCTACACGCTGATCGACGTGCCGGTGCCGAAGCAGAAGCTCGTGCATGTGCATCCGGGCGCCGAAGAACTCGGGCGGGTCTATCAGCCGGCGCTGGCCATTCAGGCGAGCCCGATCGCATTCGCTGCAAAACTTGCGGCGCTCGACATCGGTCCGCGCGGCAATGCGGAGGAGGCGGCCACCGCGCATGCGGACTATCTCGCCTGGTCCGACACGCCGCGCAAACTGCCCGGCCGCTTCCAGTATGGCGAAGTGATGTGCTGGCTGCGCGACCACCTGCCGGCGGATGCGATCGTCTGCAACGGCGCCGGCAACTACGCCGGATGGATCCATCGCTTTTTCCGCTTCCGCCAGTTCGGCACGCAGCTCGCGCCGACCTCCGGCTCGATGGGCTATGGCGTGCCGGCGGCGGTGATGGCGAAGCGGCAGCAGCCGGAGAAGATCGTCGTCGCATTCGCGGGCGACGGCTGTTTCCAGATGAACGGCCAGGAGTTCGGAACCGCGACGCAGTTCGGCATTCCGCTGATCGTCATCGTGATCGACAACGGCATGTATGGCACCATCCGCATGCATCAGGAAAACAACTATCCGCACCGCGTGTCGTCGACCGATTTGAAGAACCCGGATTTCGCCGCACTCGCGCGCGCCTATGGCGGACATGGCGAGCGCGTCGAGACCACTGAAGAATTTCAGCCGGCGTTTGAACGCGCACTCACCTCGGGCAAGCCTGCGATCCTGCATTGCCTGCTCGATCCGCAGGCGATTACAGCGGCACGGACGATCGACGAGTTAAGGGCTGCGGCCGCGAAGAAGGGGTAGGGGAGACGGCCTGTCGTGTCCCGGCTGCGTCGAAATCGAGTTGTCGCTACCGCTCGATCGGCAAACCGCGTAGAACGTCCTGCATGTGATTCGCGTTGATCGACTGGCCAGCACGAGGACCGGAATGTTCAGGCGGGTCGCCGCTTCAGTGGCCGGACGACTTGCCTCCGCGGTACCGCGAAGATCGATACGCGCGGACGCCGGCCCGAAGCGGGCAAGGCAAAAGTTCGCAACGACACTCATGAAATATCCGAACAAGGCGCTGATCGTGTTCAGCAGCCTTGTGAGCGGCGTCATTGTATTTTTGTTCCTGCTGGACCTGAGCAATCAGTATCAAGCGGCGCTTGACGACGCTCATCGGGCAACCCGAAAGTTTTCTGAAATTCTCGCGGAGCATACCGCCCGCTCGTTCGAGGCGATCGACCGGACGTTGCGCGAAGCGGTATCCATTCGCGACGATCTTCGTGAGGGGAACTACAAAGCCACGGAAGAAGCGAACGCAGCGTTGCGGCGTTTGCGGCAGACATCGACGATCCTTGTTGCCCTCGGCTGGACCAATGCCTCCGGCGATCTTGAAGCCCATTCATATCCGAACGATCCGCCACGCCCGAACATCGCCGATCTGCCTCACTTCGTTGTCCATCGCGAACAGGCAGCCAATGAACTGTTCATCGCGGCCCCGTTTCGTTCGGTCGCGACAGGCCAGTGGATCAGCGCCGTTTCGCGGCGGCTGAAGAACTCTGACGGAAGTTTTGCCGGTGTCGTCGTTGCGCCGCTCGACCTCTCATATTTCACGGGAATCTACCGGACGATCAAGCTCGGCGACCACGGCACGGTCGTGTTGCGGCACCGTGTCAGCCGAACGGTGCTCGTCCGCGAGCCCTATCAGGAAGATGTCTACGCGAAATCGTTTGTGGGACAATCATCCCGTTTTGAACGCGCCGTGGACGCGGATGCGGGCTCCTACGAAACTGTCAGCATTGTCGACGGGCAGGATCGCATTGTCGGATACAAGACGGTGCCGGGACTGCCGCTGATGATCCTTGCGACCATGGCGCGCGCCGATGTGCTGGAGCCCTGGTATGATCATCTGCGTATCACCGGTCCCATGATACTGTTGCTGCTGGCGTCAATTGTTGCGGGGACGATTCTTCTCCTGAAGCAAATGCGGGTTGCCGCGGAGCAGGCCGACGCATTGGCGGTGACCCTCGACAATATCGATCAAGGCCTCGCGCTGGTCGGGGCGGATGGAAGAGTGGCGGTGTACAATCGCCGCATCCTGGAATTGCTGGATGTGCCGGCAGAATTGGCTGCGACCCGCCCGCACTTCGAACAGGTTATTGCATTGCTGAGGGAGCGGGGAGAGTTTCCTCCCGAGGACAAGGGCATGCGCAAGTTCATAAAGCCGGCGGTGCACGATGCAACGCCGGCCCTCTACGAGCGCGAGCGGCCAAACGGAACAATTCTTGAAGTTCGAACCGCGGCATTGCCGAACGGCGGAGCGGTCCGCACCTATTCCGACGTCACAGTTCGACGCGCGACGAAAGCCGCCTTGCTGGAGGCGAAGGAACGCGCGGAGGCCGCGGCGCGAGCCAAGAGCGATTTTCTGGCGACCATGAGCCACGAGTTGAGAACGCCGCTGACGGCGATCATTGGTGCCTCCGAGGCGCTTCTTGGCGGCTCGCCGTCGCCGGAGCGTCGCCGGCGCTACCTTGAGATGCAGCGCGACGCCGGCAAAGGGCTGCTTGCGATCATCAATGACATTCTCGATTTTTCGAAGATCGACAGCGGTCATGTCGAAATCGAAAGTGCGCCTTTTTCGCCTGGTGAAGTTGCACGCAGCTGTGTGAGCTTGATGCTCGACGAGGCCACGAAGAAGGGTCTCGATTTGTCGGTAGAGGTATCGGCCGAGGTTCCAGATTGCGTGTCCGGAGACGGGATGCGGTTGCGTCAGGTGCTGCTGAACCTCTTGTCAAACGCGGTGAAGTTTACCGAAGCAGGATCGGTTCGTTTGGAGGTCAAGGGTGACGCCGTGGCCGACGGTATGACGTTTTCGATCAGTGATACCGGAATCGGGATTGAGCAATCCCGGATCGCGGCGCTGTTCGACCGGTTCACCCAGGCCGACAATTCGACAACACGCCGCTATGGCGGTACCGGATTGGGGCTTGCGATATCGAAGGCCTTGGTCGAACTGATGGGCGGGACGCTCGAGGTGCAGAGTACCCCCGGCAAGGGCTCCGACTTCTTCTTCACGTTGCGGCTGCAGTCCGCCGACCCGTCGCAACTGCGTCCCACGACGTGGAGCAACCCAAGGCCGGGCGTCAGCCATCGTATTCTTCTGGCCGAAGACAACGAGACCAGTCGCGAACTGATTACGGCGATGCTGGAACGGGCCGGCCACATGGTGATCGGCGTGGCGGACGGGTTGCAGGCGGTCGAGGCGGCGGCGAAGGACAAATTCGATGCCATCCTGATGGATGTTCAGATGCCGAAAATGGACGGATACGCGGCCGCGCGCATGATCAGGCGAAATGTCGATGGTTCCGGGTTTTCACCGATCGTGGCTTTGACCGCTAATGCGCTTTCCGATGAAGCCGAACGATGCCGCGAGGCGGGAATGGATGCGCATGTTCCAAAACCGGTGGACTGGGACCTGCTTTTCGCAACCATCGACCGGCTCGCCGGCAGCCGGCAGAACAATCTGATCGCCCAGCCGAGCACGGGCGATCGACGGCGTCGGACCGGCGAAGAAGGCAACACAGACCGCGTGCTTGACGGTGCAAAGCTGGATCAGCTTCGGGAACGGGTTGGAAAACAGAACGTCATGAAATTGCTGGCGCTCCTCAAGATCGAAGCGAGCGAACGGTTCAGGACGGAGCCAATCAGCACAGACCTGCATCCGCTTGTGGCAGAGGAAGCACATTCATTCGCGGGCGCGGCGGGAATGCTGGGCTTCGATGAATTGACTGACGCGTGCCGGGCTCTGGAAGCCGCGGTGGCCGAAGGTCAAGCGGTCGATATCGCGGTTGACCGCTGTCGTGTTGCGAGGGACCGCGCCGTCGCGAAAATTGAAACGCTGATCGCCGCCGGCGAATTCGAGAACGAGGCGGACGTGCGGCGGAGCAGTGCCGCAACCGGCTAGTGTCCCGCGTTGCATTCGGCCGGGAAATCGATTGTCATTGGCGTCCATCAGACGCTACGAACCAGAGTACTTCAGTGGGGACTTTGCAGCCGTGCATGCCGAAAAGTTTCGGATCATTTTGGCGGATGATCATCCGTTTATCTTGTTGGCGCTGAAGCAACTCGTGACGGCGGAGGCTGATTTTGAACTCGTCGGCGAGGCGACCACCGGCCTGCAGGCGCTGAGCCTGGTGCGAGCGACAACTCCTGATGTCGCCGTAATCGACGTCGCCATGCCGGAAATGAACGGGATTGTTCTTGCCCGGAAAATTCAGGAAGAGCGCCCCTCAGTCAAAGTCCTTGTTCTCACCGCGTACGAGGATGAGGCCCATCTCAAACAAACGCTCGCGGCGGGCGCCTGCGGATTTGTCGTCAAGCGTTCCGCTGCGGAGAGTCTTGTGCCGGCAATCCGCGCGGCGATTGCCGGCGGCACGTTCGTCGATCCCTTGGTCGTCGGACGGTTGAAAGGTCCGAATAGCCGGGCGACGAATGTTGCAGGGGAGCTGAGCGAGCGTGAACGAGAGGTCTTGCGACTGACGGCGTTGGGACACAACTCCAAGGAGATCGCCAATCTGATGGCGATCGGCGTGAAATCCGTTGAAACCTATCGCAGCCGCGCCAGCGAGAAACTGGGCCTGAAATCGAAGTCGGAAATCGTCAAATTCGCGTTGGGCGAAGGCTGGTTGACGTAATCGCCACAGGCGCTCTATCGGATTTGGGCAAGCTGTCGGCGATGTTCTTTCCCGAACGTTACCGTGTCAGGAATTCCCTGACGTTCCAGGATTCTCAATCATGAATGCAGTTGACAGCCGATAGCGTATCCTTGGCGGGTCATCGACGACGAGGCGCCCGCGATTTCAGCGCCCGAATCATACGCAGAGTACCATCACAATGCCGCAACCTGACAATGAGTGCGCCAGGCCGCTGAACCCCGAAAGCGCTCGTTCGCTTGTGTTTGCGGAAGCCGCGCAGGCCAGGATGAGGGAGCACGGCCAAGCGCCGATCCCGAGAAATTATGAGATTTGGTACACTTACGTCACAGGAACAAATTGCGGCCTGACTAGAGCCGTTGATGAGGCTTGCACGAGGACGGGTCGGTTGAGTGAATCCGATCTGGAGCGTATCCATGATGCCCACCTGTCGCCGGCTGGCCTTGTCCGCCGCGTTGACAAGGTGAGCGACGGCATCGGCGCAGAGCTTCACAATGTGGTCGATTTGATCACCGGCGCGCTGAGGTCGACGTCGACCTACAACGATTCGCTGGCGGAAGCGTCGCGCGGCCTGATCGCGGCGGACGACCACGGTTCGATAGAATCCGTCGTACGCTCGCTGGCGGCCTCTACACTCGAAGTGCAGGAGGATAGCCGGCGGCTCAGGAATCGGCTCGATGAGGCCATAAAGGAGATCGCGACGCTTCAACAAGGCCTGGAAGTGATACGTGTCGAGAGTCGCACCGATTCGCTGACCGAACTCGGCAATCGCAAGCACTTCGACGACACGATCAGCAAGGCGATTCACGCGGCTGGCGAACGTGGCGAACAGCTGTCGCTGCTGATGCTCGATATCGATCATTTCAAGCTGTTCAACGATACGCACGGTCATCTCACGGGGGATCAGGTCCTGCGGTTGGTCGCCATGTCGCTGAAGCAGAATATCAAGGATAAGGATTTCGCTGCTCGCTATGGTGGTGAGGAATTTGCCGTCGTGTTGCCGGGCACGTCCCTCAAGCAGTCCATTGCGGTTGCCGAACGCATTCGACGGGCAGTGATGGCGAGGGAGTTGAGGAAAAAGTCGACGGCGGAGATTTTTGGGCGGATCACGGTCTCGGTCGGCGTCGCGACACTTTCGGCGCGCGACACGACGGAATCGCTGATCGAGCGTGCTGACAGCTGTCTGTATTCTGCCAAGCGTGACGGCCGCAACCGCGTTGTCGGCCATGTCGATCCACAGTCTCATTCGGCAGCGAGCGCGCGCGTTGCCTGAGGCCTCCGGGCTTTGTGAGCCGCCGCGCGCTGTATGCAAGGCAGCGCCATGGTCGCAGCGGTCCCGGATCGCAGACAAGGTGAGCGCGTCCAGTTCCAGCGCGTCATCGATCTGCGTCAAGCGCGCCGCGGAGCGAACTGGTCCGGCGATTTGCAGATCGTTCGAAGATCCCTTTAGTCACATGAACCGCTGGAGGAAAAATGACCAACGTAAGACAATTCAAGCAAGGGCAGCCCGGTCAGCATTTTGAGCTTGCTGCTCAGTTTGCAGACATTGAGGAACGTGTAACCCGTGAACTTGCTTGCATTAGTCTTGTCCTGGAAAGCACCGCACACCGGCTGCAACGGCTCTGCCGGCCAATGGAAAGCGAAGTGCAAACCCTGCTGGACCAGGAACTCGCCGAATTGCGCCAGCTCACGGAGGTTCTTCAATCTCAATTACGGCATCTGAAAGCAGATGCTGGCCGCCGGCCGCTCGTTAGCTAGGCGCGTCGGTGCGCACCGCTGCGGTTCTCGTGCTGCTGAGCCTGCTTGCTTCTGCCTGTTCTCCACCCGATGAGAGTGGTTCAGACGTCTCAATTTGTGCCGCGAGAATTCTATTCGAAGTTTGATCCCGGGAATCTCGATCAGTGCACCGCCGTCTGCATCGCCTGCTCGAAAGGGACCAGAACAACCTGCACTACATCATGCACTCTCAAGGGCGCACGCTGAAGTCAGTTGGTGCGAAAACCCTTGAGAATGCCGGTACCGTTCTTTTGCGGCGTGTTTTCGGGGCTGACGCATTGGCATCCCGGCTGTGTGCGGAACAGCGCGAGTATCTTGCCGGGGAGGTTTGCGAACGATTACGACACCGGTGTTTCACGGTCAGGCGTTTCCTGACGCGCCAAGGTACCGTTAAGTTGTCCGATACTGAACATCCGGGCGAACGGGGTCGGCGCAGCATTCGAGATCTTCGCTGAGCTACTCTTCGCTGATTTTCTCTACGCAATGTTTGCGAGCCAACCCCGGTTGGATGCGTAGCGGACGATTTCCTCGCGGGTCTTCAGATCGCACTTTTCAGCCGCGCGCGCCTTGTAGGTCTCGATCGAACTCGCGCTAAGATTGAGCTGCAGTGCAATCTGTTTGACGGTCAGGCCCGCCGCAATTCGCTTGATGACGTCGGTCTCGCGGGCGGTCAGGGTCGAACAGACAGCCCGTGTTCCTGTTCGCTGCCCCATCCTGCTCACAGGCAGAAACATACCCGCGGCCAGCGTTGGATCGACATACAGCCCGCCAACCCACACGCCCCTGATGGCGTTTATCAGACAGTGCGTCGCCGACTTTTTGAGAACATATCCGCGGGCGCCGGCTAGCAACGCCTGATCCAGATGAGCACGATCTTCATACACCGTGAGGACGACCAATCCGACCGATGGACATTCGTCGCGAAGTCTGGTTGCCAGCTCGATTCCGTTCATGAGTGGCAGCGAGATATCGATGATGGCGATATCCGGTGTACGGTCGCGGATCAATTCGAGCGCGGCCGGCCCGGATGCGGCTTGACCGACAATCTCGATATCTCGCTCGGCCTCAATCATCATGCCGAGACCGGCAAGAATCACCGGATGGTCATCTGCAACTGCGACGCGAATGGTTGTCACGATACGCTCCAGTAGAAAATCGAAGGTAGAAAAGTTTGAAACGATGAGCGTTGGTTGGTTTGCAGCAACCTATGCTGCCCGGGTTAATGCCGTGAAAATCCGCCTTCCGGTAATCGGAAAACTGAAACCTGTGGCGGGGCTTTTTGAACTGCAGAGCGTTTGAGGATCGAAACAGGCAACGAGTGGTGGTGACGGGAGAATTCTCCCGCCGCCATCGCTCCTGTCGATTTCGTCTAGCGGAACAGGCGCAGGACGGATTGTTCGCTTTGAACCGCAATCGTCAACGCGGTTGACGAAAGCTGCTGCCGGGTCTGGAGCGCCAGCAGATTTGCGCCTTCCTCATTGGTGTCTGCGGCGACCAGACTGTCGGATGCCGACTTAAGAGTTGCGATCAGCGACTTGGTGAAGTCTTGCCGCGTGGTCAGAATATCGTTGCTGGACGCGAACACTGCGGACTGCGCACGCAACGTGATGAGGCTGTTTGAGAGGTTGGTCAGCGCGTCGTTGATGTCCTTGTCGGTCTGGAAGGTGTTGGCCGATGCGGCAATACCCAGGCCCGTCGCCGTATCGTTGACGCCGGCAACGCTCAGCGACGATGTCGCTTTCTCGTTGAAGGTAACCCGCAGACTGCCGCCTGCGAGCAGGTTCGTGCCGTTGAACGTCGCGTCGGATGTGAGTTGATCGATCTGCGTGCGCGCGGCATCGTACTGCGCCGCGAATGCGCTGCGGGACACGTTGAGCGTACCGGCAACGGTCGTCCCGGCCGCCAGACCGAACTGCGTCAGTTCCGGAGCCGTGATCGTACCGCCGATGGTGATCGCGTTCGCCTGAGTGGCCTCAAGCTGAAGCTTGCCGTCGGCAGTCAGGGATGCCTTCACCCGCAGGTTCGCAGTGTTGTTGACGCCGTCGATCACCTGCTGGACGGTCACCGATCCGGTCGATGTGATGGTCGCGGTCGTTGTCCCGTCGTTGACGGTGATGGTGCGGGGAGCGACGACAGTAAACGAACTGGTCCCGGTCAAATTCGCCACAGAGCCGGTGGTGCGGGCCGTCGTACCGACGCTCGCAAGAGCCGAGCGCGCGGTTGCCTGAGCGGACTCGACCAGATTAGTGAGCGCCTTGTGGCTGTCCTGCGTCGACTTCAGGACTTTGGTCGCGGCGACAATGTTGTCGAGCACATTGCCGAGATAGGCTGCGCGATTGTTCATTGCCGAAGCTGCAAAGAACACCAGCGGATTGTCGTTTGCGGAATTGACCTTCTTGCCGGTTGCAAGACGGTTCTGGGTGATCGAAAGCAGATCGTTGGTCTGCTTGAGAGAGGAAAGGCTGGAGCGGACCGACTCCGAAAGAAGAATGGCTGACATTGAAAAATCCCCGTTGTGAACTGGTATCCCGACCAGTGTCCGTTTGGACGCGAGGATGATTTGCAGTCAGAAAAGAATCAGGTCCGAACAAACGTCCTTAATTCGGACGCGTGCGACTTCCAGCGAACCTGAATTGACCGGAAGGGGAAACAGTCAGCAAGCGTGTCGTGGAAAACACGACAGGCCTTGCGGGTTTGCACGACAGGGCAGGGCGCGCGCTTCGCGAGCCGCCGGGGCGTATTGAGGCAGTACTCGCCGCGATCGGCGGCGGGCATCCGCCATTCGTGCAACGGCGCCGATGCCAAATCGCTCCGCCGCTGCGCAACGGGCAATGGTGAAACAGCGGGTCGGCTACGAGCTCGGGCGCGTCCCGCGCGCGGTCACCAACGGTCGAGCCATTGGAGTTGCCGGTCGAGTGCGATGTCGAGCGAAGAAGTGACTTCAAGCTCGCGATCCTCGAAGGCGTCGCGGTCGGGATACCTTGTCTGCCAGTCCTTGATTGTCCGGTCGCGCTCCAGCAGCAGTCGCTCGATCTGCGGGCGAAACAGCATGAGCATTGCCGTGAGCCACTGGTTGAGCGGCCAGGAGGGCCAGGCGATATCCATCTCGAAGCGATCGAGCATCGCGATGACGTCGTGTGCTGCGTACCAGGTCTCACCGGTGACCCAGCGATTTGTCGTGAACAGCCTCTCGGGCATGCCCTCCCGCGTCATCGAGATCGCGACCAGATGACACGGCCCGTTCAGGTCGGCTTGTGGAACGGCGTGCAGAGGGATCAGCGGCGAGATGCCCATCGGTATTCCCGGGCGCGTCAGGAAGGTATGAAAATGACCGTAATCCCCGTCGCGGCGATCGTCCGGCGCATGCGCATGAAAGTAGTACTGCGCGTGCGTTTCGGGATCGCGAACGTCATCAGGCGGGTAGTGCTCCCATTGCGTGAACTCGTCGTTGCCGCGAAGCACTTCGCCGACGAGATTTTGCCCGCCCTTGGACAGCACGCGAATGCAGTTGACGGCCGTGATGCCGGCTGTGGTCATCCGGTCCAGCATTTCGCCTGGGAGAGCCGGGAGCTGATCGGGTGCATATGTCATCGGTTCAAGCCTGTCGCGACCGCGAGGCAGGCGGATGTCGATCCGCCTGCCCCGCTCAAGTCCGCACTATATCGTTCTGCCGCGCTACATCTTCTTTTTCGCGGCGCAGGGATTTGCGGACGCCTTCGCTGCGCAGGGATTGCCTTTCGCGGCACAGGGGTTGGCGGCGGCCTTTGCACCGCACGGATTCTTTGTTGTCTTGGCCGCGCAGGGATTAGCGGCCTGCGCCACGGCTGGAGCCGCGGTTGCCGCCATCATCCCGCTGACGGCGGCGACAGACCCCAGAATCTGCAAGGATTTCTTCAGTGAACTCATCTTGTCCCTCCAAGTCAGTTGCAGAAGACGGCAAGGCATCATAGCCGTGTCGTTACGTTCACCAGCCAGTCCGGCATGGCGTTCGTCAGGTGTGTCTCGACGATCTTGTCGAGACCGGTGATTACGAAGAGGCCGACAGCAGCCAGCGCGCTGCCGGCAACAGGCTTCAGCCATCGCGATGCCTGGGCGAGGCGGTTGCGGCGCGCGATCAGGGCCTGCCTCGAACCGTAGGCGAGCGCGAGCACGGGCGTCGCAGCACCGATCCCGAATATCAGCATCAGCAGCGCGGCGCTTGGCAGGGTGCTGCTCTGCGCGGCCAGCCCGATCGCTGCGCCAAGCGTCGGTCCGGCACAGGGCGACCAGACCATCCCGAGCAGGACGCCAAGCAGCAATTGCCCGCCGATGCCGTCGAAGGACAGCCGGCCAAGCAGATTGTTGCCGCCGGAGGTCAATGGTGCGGCGGCGGCCGTGAGGGCCATCTGCAGGGATGGAAACAGCAGCACAAGTCCGAAGCAGATCATCAGCACGGCGACCGTGGCGCGCAGCGTCGAACTGTCGATGCCAATGCTCAGCCCGACTGACGCGACGAGAATGCCGGTTGCTGCGAACGACCCGGCGAGACCCATCGCCAGCGCGACCGGACCGAGCGGATGCTGTTCGATCGCGCCGATCACGACGATCGGCAGCAGCGGGAGCACGCAAGGCGACAGCGTCGAAAGCGCACCGGCGCCGTAACTGAAGACGAGGCTGACGATGTCGGCCAAGTCAGAGACCTTTCTGGACCAGGGCCGTGATCGCGGCCGGGTCGGTGGCGCCGGTGGAGCGGCCGACTTCCTTTGCGCCCTTGAAGACGATCAGCGTGCTTTGGCTCTGGACTCCAAACTGCTTCAGAACGTCCTTGGCCTTGTCGAAATCGACCTCGAACACCGCCAGTCGCGGGTTGCTCTTTTCCAGTCCCTCGACGATCGGCCGCTGGACCTTGCAGACCGGACACCAGGACGCGGTGACATCGATAAGGATGCTCTTGCCGGCAGCCTGCGCATCCTGAAAGGATTTCGCGGTGAAGGGCTGAGCCGCATGCGCGGCAAATGACGTGACGAGAAAGGCCGCGGCGAGAAGCAGCTTGAGCAGGGATCGGGACATGGCGAGAAGCGCTCCGTTTGAGATTGGTGCGGTGTGCGAGTGCTCCGCCGCAAATTGATGCGACCTTGGAAACGGAGCACGCGAGGAGACCATTGCGTTCTCCTCGCAAACTCCTTCTCAGCGGGCGCAGAAAAAGTTACATCGGCTCAGCTTGGCGATTTTGACTTCACGGGCTTGTGACCTTCGGCATGACCATTTCCGGCGAGGAAGAACGCGAACTCGGCGAATTGATGCGCGCCGCGCAGGATGGCGACGCGGCGTCCTACGAGCGTCTGCTGAAATTGCTCGCCGTCGCCTTGCGCAGGATGGTCAGGCAAAGGCGGCGTTTTCTGCAGCCGGCCGATGTCGAAGACATCGTGCAGGACATCCTGCTGTCGTTGCACTCGGTGCGATCGTCCTACGACCCCGGGCGGCCGTTCGTGCCCTGGTTGACGGCGATTGTTCGCAACCGGATGGCCGATGCGGCGCGGCGCCATGCCCGGCGCTCGGAAAATGAGGTCGCCGGCGGCGAACTGCCTGAAACCTTTTCGGCGGATGATGCGAAGGATACTGAGGAGAGGTTGATCGATGCCGACACCCTGGCCCACGCGTTTGGCAGCCTGCCGGCCGGGCAACGAAATGCGCTGGAAATGCTGAAGATCCGCGAGCTGTCGTTGCGAGAGGCCGCCCGGATGAGTGGATTGAGCGTTTCTGCGCTCAAGGTTGCGGTCCACCGCGCAATGCGGTCGTTGCGCAAGGCGATCAAGGACAAGAGCTGACATGGACACTGACAGGATGATCGCCCAACTCGTTCGGGATGCGCAGCCGGTCCGCCGGCTGAGCGACCCGTTGCTCCGCACGACCGCATGGCTTGCGCTCGCGCTCGCGGCGGTGGGGCTGTCGGTCTGGCTCATGGGGCCGCGCACGGATCTTGGCGCGAAGCTGCATGACGCCCGTTATGTCACCGAGCAGATCGCAGCGCTCCTGACCGCGATCACGACCGCGTTTGCGGCGTTCGTGATTATCGTCCCCGGACGGTCGCGTTACTGGATTGCGCTGCCGGTTATCCCGCTGTCGTTGTGGCTCGCGAGCATCGGATGGGGGTGTGTTGCGGACTGGGTGCGCGGGGATGCCGTGTTTGAAAGCGACTGGTCGTGTTTTCCGGCGATTGCGCTCGTTGGCGCGATCCCGGCCGTGGCGATTACCTTCATGCTGCGCCGTGGCGCCCCGCTGCTTCCCCACCTCGCGGTCGGGCTCGGAGCCCTGGCCGCCGCCGCGCTTGGGGATTTTGGGCTCAGGCTGTTTCACGCGACGGATGCGGGACTGATGGTGCTCGTGTGGCAGATCGGCAGCGTGGCAATCCTGACGGCAATTCTAACGCGGTTTGCGCCGGCGTTGCTGCGCTGGCGGCACACGGCTTTCCGATAGATGCCACCTTGCCGCGGCGACGATCGCTTTCAATCGAGTTCATCGAGAATGTCGCGGTGCAGACGTTTGATGTCCTGTCGTTGCAGATCGATCGGTCGCGTTGTTGCTGCCGTGCTGGTGCTTGGCGCGACGCTATCGCCCGAGCGCGTCGGCGCTGAACCATTGAGCCGTCTGCCGGATGGTGAAGTCACCACATCGGGCGATTGGAGCGCGTACCTGATCGATCCGGTCACGCGCTATGATCACGGCGTTCTTGGAGACGCGATCGAGGCGGGCGGATTTGCGGTCGAGCGCAAGGGGCTGCGCCAGCTTCTGAGGCTGGATGCCGGCGCGGTATTCGAGGATCGCCGCGTTCGGCTTGCCGATCTTGACGGCGACGGTGTGGCTGAGGCTATCGTCATCAAATCCTACCTGGATCGCGGTTCGGCCATCGCCGTCTATCGCCTTGGCCCGGAGGGTATTACGCCGCTTGCTGAAAGCGCAGCCGTGGGCCAGCGTCATCGCTGGCTCAACATTGTGGGTGTTGCCGATTTCACGGGAACGGGCGAGCGCATGATTGCGGCAGTGGTCACGCCGCATCTGGCCGGTTCGCTGCGCATCTATCGGCAGGTGGGGCGAACCCTGGAGGCCGTCGCAAAAATCGACGGATTCACCAACCACATTCCGGGCAGTCGCGATATCGATCTGGCGCGCATCGACGATATCGACGGTGACGGCATCCCGGAAATCGTCCTGCCCGCACTCGATCGCAAATCGCTCGCGGCGATCAGTTTCAAGGGAGGCGCGGCATCGATCGCGGCCCAGGCGCCGGCCCCCGCCCGCATCGTCGCACTCATCCGCTCATCGGCAGGCGCGGCAATCGTCAGGACAGAACACGGCAGGCAGGTGAACATTGCGCTTGCGGGCGGCGTGGCGAAGCGCGGGGTGGGGCGGTAGCGGGTCTCGTCGCTGCAATAGCTCCCGTCAAATTCTGCGTCGTCGTCGCACGCTTGCCTTCTTCATCGTCCTGACCAGTGCCAGGAAATTATCGGAGGCCGAGGCCTGCTGTGGCCCGTTCCGAAACGCCACCATAGGACACTGCTGCGGGAATCGGTCATGCTGGCTTGATGCGGTTCAGCGTCCTCCGCGGTCTGCGGCGGGTCTGATTGGAGAATGGCCAGGTCCATGTGGGCAGCTTCGAGAAGCTTGGCCGTGTCGCTTGGCATACTTGCTTCCGGACCCGCAGCGGCGGACTTCGAGTCCTGCGTTGCAAATTTGCGGGAAGGCGTGGTGAAGGCGGGCGTCAGCCGGCCGCTCGCTCAGCGCGCACTCGACCTGTCGATACCGGACGAGAAGGTGCTGCGGCTGTCGAAGGTGCAGCCGGAAGGCAAGATCGCCATCTGGGACTATATGGGCTTCCTGGTGGACGAGCAGCGCGTCGCCGACGGCCGCGCGATGATGCAAAAGCACGCGGACACGCTGCGCACGGCCGAGCAGCGCTTCGGTGTCGATCGCCACGTGATCGCGGCGATCTGGGGCGTCGAGAGCGACTACGGGCGCGAGATGGGTGACAGCCCGCTGCCTGCGGCGCTGGCGACGCTCATCTGTCAGGGGGGCCGCCGGGCCTCATTCTTCCGCGGCGAACTCGTCGCCGCGCTGAAGCTCGTCGATGCGGGCGAGGTTGCGCTCGACAGGCTGAAAGGATCATGGGCCGGCGCGTTCGGCCAGACGCAGTTCATTCCGACCACCTATCGACGTCTTGCCGTCGACTTCGACGGCGACGGGCGTCGCGATCTCGTCGGTTCGGCCGCGGACGCCCTGGGATCGACCGGCAACTATCTCAAGCGGGCCGGCTGGCACACGGGCGATCCCTGGATGATCGAGGTCAAGCTGCCGTCGGGTTATCGCGGCGCGTCGGGGCGCAAGCGCAAGGCGCCGATCGCAGTGTGGGCCCGCCGCGGCATCGTGCGCGCCGACGGATCAAAACTGTCGGGCGCAGGCAGGGCGGGGCTGCTGTTGCCGGCGGGCGCAAAAGGGCCGGGGTTTCTCGTCTTCCGCAACTTCGATGCGATCTACGCCTACAACCATCACGACTCCTATGCGCTTGCGGTGTCGCATCTGGCGGACCGGCTTGCGAGCCGTCCCGCGCTGCGGACGCCATGGCCGACCGACGATCCCGGCCTGTCGCGCGCGGCGCGGATCGATCTGCAGAAGCTGCTGGTGGCGAGGGGATATGCAATCGGGACTGCCGACGCCAGGATCGGCCCCGCGACCCGCGAGGCGATTGCCGATGCCGAGAAGAAAGCCGGCATGAAGCCGACCGGCCGGGCGGGGCAGAAAATCTATCGCGTGCTGGGCGGCAAGCTGTAAATCGAAGCTCGGTTATTCGATCTGGATGTCCGTTTTTTTTCTGATTTCCCGAAAATAGTTCTTGATTTGTTCTGTGGTCGGAGCTAGCGTTTTCCCATCCCGCTCCTTTACGGGGCGCGTCGCGGTCGTCTCCGCGGCGTGGATAGCGGGATGCGGTGGCCGCCACGATGCCGGACCCTTGGGATGCTGTCAGGGTCGCTCACCCTGACAGCGGAAAAAGGGACAGACGCCGGCAACACGGGCGGACGGCCCAAGTGCATGTCCGGGCGACAGCTCGCACGAACGGGAAGGCTAGGCGGAAGCGACGCCTCCTGGGACATGGAGCAAGCCGGGAAATCCATTCGCGTGCGGAACGCGGGCGCGTATGCGCTGCGTACGAGGCCGTTGCCGTGTACACGGCAACACCACCGTGTGCTTCGGCACACGGAGTCATGTGCCCGAAAGGTGCATGATGCCACGTGTTTCACCCACGTGGCGCCGCGGGCGCGGTGAAACGCCCTGTGTTCCGCACGCCCCTTCGGGGGATGAGGAAGGCATTCGAGATCGAAGACCGGCGCGCCCTGAAGCCGGACAAACCACGGGGCGATGACGCGCGTGTGGACCTCGGCGGAGAAGCGAACTCAAACCTCAACCCTCACCCTTGTCCCCGGTCTGAACAACCCTGAGGAGCCCTGCGACGCTCGCAGAGCGAAGCAGGCGTCTCGAAGGGTCGAGGCCGAGATGCTGGCCGCGAAGTCGGCGGAGGACGAAGCCCGCTCTGAGGCCGCCTGCTAGGGGCAACCAATCCCTTGATTTTTCTCGAAGAAAACTTTCACGCCAAGATTGATTAACTCTTTTCCGTCTTGTGCCTTTAATGAGAACATAACATGAACATGGTAGGCTGCCTCAAGCTGGTTTCCCGGCCTGGGGTCCCGCCACAAGAGATCAGGAGCGGCGCAGGATGCCTGTCGCGCGCGTGAGCAGTCTTGCGTCTTTGCGCAGCGAAGTGGAGCGGCTGGAAACCGGCGGCGGCGAACGGCTGTCCGCGCGCACAGCGCTCGGGGCTGGCGGCGCCGATGCCGCGCTGAAGGGCGGGCTTCTGCAGAGCGCGATGCATGAGGTGTTCGCGGCCGGGAGCGTGCAGTCGGCGGCGGCGACCGGTTTTGTCATCGGCCTGGCGCGACGCCTGACTGAGGGCAAGCGCTTCGTCCTCTGGATCAGGCAGGATTTTTCCTCACGCGAGTCCGGCGATCTGTCGATGGCCGGTTTCGCCGAACTCGGTCTTGATCCGAGCCACATTGTTGTCGTGCGTGCGCCGACGGCGGAAATCGTATTGCGTACCGCCGCCGACGGGCTCGCCTGCAACGCGCTCGGCGCGGTCGTCGCCGAGATGTGGGGCGAGACGCGCGCATTCGATCTGGTCGCCAGCCGCAAGCTGACGCTTGCCGCGGGCGCATCCGGCGTCACCGCGTTGATGCTGCGGTTTGGCGCTGTGCCGCAGGCCTCGACCGCCGAGACGCGCTGGATCGTGCGCGCCGCGCATTCGCCGCCGGTCGCCAGCTGGCGAACTCCAGGTCGGGAAGCTCCAAGTTGGGAAGCTCCAAGTGGAAGCATGGGGCTGGCCGGTGTTCGACGTTGAACTGGCCCGCAACCGTCACGGGCCCCTCGGGCGATGGATCATGGAATGGACGAGTGATGAGTACCGTTTCCGCGAACAGGCGGCGCATCCTCAGCGTGTGGCTGCCGCGCCTGCCGACCGATCGCCTCCGCCGCCTGCAGCGGCAGAACGGCGCCGCAGCGCCTGACGATGTGCCGCTGGTGGTGGCTGCGAAGATCGACAACGCGTTGCAGGTCGCAGCGCTGAACGATGCGGCGGCATCCGCGGGGCTCGTGGTCGGGATGCCGCTTGCGACTGCGCGCGCGATGCTGCCCGCGCTCGAGGTGATCGATGCGGACCCGGTTGCCGACGGCAAGACGCTCGATGCGGTCGCCGACTGGTGCGACCGCTTCACGCCGCTGGTGGCGCTGGACGGCAACAGCGGACTGTTCCTCGATATCACCGGCTGCGCGCATCTGTTCGGCGGCGAGCTTAAGATGCTGGCAAAAGTCTGCGATGCGCTGTCGCGCCAGGGATTCATCGTCAGCGGCGCGGTTGCCGGAACGGCGGTGGCGGCCCGCGCACTGACGCGGCATGCGCACGGGCGGATCGTGGCCTGTGGCGGGGAGGCCGCCGCCGTCGCACCTTTGCCGGTCACCACACTCGGCGTCGATGAGAAGATCGTGCGCGGGCTCAATCGCGCCGGCCTGAAAACCATTCGCGATGTTGCCTCGCGCATGCCTGCTGAAATCGCCGCGCGGTTCGGTGCGGAGTTCATGTCGATCCTGCAACAGGCGCTGGGGCAGGGCGATGCGCCGATCTCGCCGCGCAAGCCCGCGCCGGATTATGTGGTGGAAAAGCGTTTCGCCGAGCCGGTCGCAACCCATGATGTCATTGCGCTGACGCTTTCCTCGCTTGCCGCTGTGCTGACCGCGGCCATGGAACGGCATGGCAAGGGTGCGCGGCTGCTGGAAGCGAGCTTTTTCCGCACCGATGGCGCGATGCGGGCGATCGCGGTGCAGGCAGGCCAGCCGATCACCCGCGCCGGCATCGTCGAGCGCCTGTTCGCCGAAAAGCTCGACGCGCTGGCCGATCCGCTCGATCCGGGTTTCGGCTTCGATCTCATCCGCCTGTCCGCGCTCCACACCGTCAGCGTTGCCGCGGTTCAGCACGGGTTCGATACGGCTGCGAACGAGGCTGAGGATGTCGGCCTGCTGGTGGATCGTCTGGTCGCGCGGGTCGGCCGGCGGCGCGTCATCCGCTATGTGCCGCAGGATACGCATATCCCGGAACATGCGGCGCTGGCCGTGTCCGCGCAGGAGGACCACGGGGCGGTTGTCTGGCCCGCGCCGGTGAAGGGCGAGCCGCCATCGCGGCCGTTGCGGCTGTTCGCGCGGCCCGAACTGATCGATGTCACGGCGGACTTTCCCGACGGCCCGCCGGTGCAGTTTCGCTGGCGGCGCAATCTGCATGTCATCGCCCGCACCGAAGGCCCCGAACGGATTGCGATGGAGTGGTGGCGGCATCGCGAGGAGACCGAGCTGGAGGACGAATTCACGCGTCTGCACCCGCCGCAGCCGGATACGGATATCGTCGAGGATGGCAGCCTGCTGACTCGGGACTATTTTCGCGCGGAGGACAGGCAGGGCGTCCGCTACTGGATTTATCGCGAGGGCATTTTCGGGCGCGAGGTCGCGACCTTCCGCTGGTTCCTGCACGGGCTGTTCGCATGACAACTTATGCGGAGATCGGCGTCACCACCAATTTCTCGTTCCTGCGCGGCGCGTCGCATCCGCAGGATTTTGTGCGTCAGGCCAGTGACTACGGCCTGCATGCGATCGGCATCGCCGACCGCAACACGCTGGCAGGCGTGGTCCGCGCCTATGCCGAACTCGCCAATTCCGAGCTGACGCATAAGCCGAAACTGCTCATCGGCGCGCGTCTTGTTTTCACCGACGGCACGCCGGACGTTCTCGCCTATCCGAAGGACCGCGCGGCCTATGGCCGGCTGTGCCGGCTGTTGACCGAGGGCAAGCTGCGTGCCGACAAGGGCGAATGCCATTTGCAGCTCAATGATCTGCTTGAGTTTAGCGAAGGGCTTCTGCTTGTCGTCATGACGCCGCACCGGATCGAGACGGCGACGACGCTTCGCGCGCTGGATGCCTTGAGCCGATCCCGCGCCGATGGCGTCTGGCTGGCCGCCAGTCATTTCCATCGCGGTGACGACAGGCGGCGGCTCTATCGCCTGCAGCGCCTCGCGGATACGGCGCGCGTGCCGCTGATCGCCACCAGCGACGCGCTCTATCACGTCCATGAGCAACGCGCGTTGCAGGACGTCGTCACCTGCATTCGCGAGAAGACGACGATCGAGAAGGCGGGACGGCTGCTTCAGGCCAATGCCGAGCGGCATCTGCAGCCGCCCGCGGAGATGACGCGCCTTTATCGCGATCATCCGGACGCCGTCACCGAGACCATCCGTTTCGCGGAGCGCATTACGTTTTCGCTGGCGCAGCTCAGCTATCAATATCCGGATGAGCCGGTGCCGCCGGGCAAAACCGCGCAGCAGCATCTGGAGGATATGACCTGGGCGGGTGTCGCCAGATACTTTCCGGACGGCATCGACGACAAGCTGCGCGCGACCCTGAACAAGGAACTGATGCTGATCGCGAAGCGCCAGTACGCACCTTACTTTCTCACCGTTCACGACATCGTCCATTTTGCGCGGGCGAGAAACATTTTGTGCCAGGGCAGGGGATCGGCGGCGAATTCCGCCGTTTGCTTCGTGCTCGGCATCACCTCGGTCAATCCGACCGAGATCGATGTGCTGTTCGAGCGGTTTCTGTCGGAAGAGCGGCTGGAGCCGCCGGACATCGACGTCGATTTCGAGCATGAGCGGCGCGAGGAGGTGATGCAGTATGTGTTCGATCGCTATGGCCGCCACCGCGCGGCGATCGTCGCAACCGTCATCCATTATCGCCCGCGCAGCGCGATCCGCGATGTCGGCAAGGCGCTGGGATTGTCCGAGGATGTGACGGCGGCGCTCGCCGACACGGTGTGGGGAAGCTGGGGCACCGAAGTCAGCGCCATGCAGGTGCGGCAGGCCGGGCTCGATCCCGACAATGCGATGATCGGGCAGGCCGTCGCCCTGGCCGGATCGCTGATGGGATTTCCGCGACACCTGTCGCAGCATGTCGGCGGCTTCGTGCTGACCCAGGACCGGCTCGACACCTATGTGCCGATCGGCAATGCGGCGATGGAGAAGCGCACGTTCATCGAATGGGACAAGGACGATATCGACACCATCCGCATGATGAAGGTCGACGTGCTCGCGCTCGGCATGCTGACCTGCATCCGCAAATGTTTCGACCTGATCGCGCAGCACAAGGGCGAGCGTTACGAACTCGCGGACATCGAGGGCGAGGACGACGATGTCGTCTATCAGATGCTGCAGCGGGGCGAATTGCTCGGTGTGTTTCAGGTCGAGAGCCGGGCGCAGATGAACATGCTGCCGCGCCTGAAGCCGCGCACGTTCTACGATCTCGTCATCGAAGTCGCGATCGTGCGCCCCGGGCCGATCCAGGGCAACATGGTGCATCCCTATCTGAAGCGGCGCAACGGCATCGAGAAGGTGAATTATCCCGCGCCGTCACCGCAGCACGGCGAGGCGGATGAACTCAGGCAGATCCTGCACAAAACCCTCGGCGTGCCGCTGTTTCAGGAACAGGCGATGCGGATCGCCATCGAGGCGGCAAAATTCACCGCCGACGAGGCCAATCAGTTGCGCCGCGCGATGGCGACGTTCCGCCATGTCGGAACCATTCACAAGTTCGAAGACAAGATGGTGACGAACCTGACGGCGCGGGGCTATCCGGAGGAGTTCGCGAAAAACTGCTTCAGCCAGATCAAGGGGTTTGGCGATTACGGTTTTCCCGAAAGCCATGCGGCGAGTTTTGCGCGGCTGGTTTATGTCTCGTCATGGCTCAAGCATTTTCATCCTGAGGTTTTCGCCTGCGGTCTGTTGAATTCCCAGCCGATGGGTTTTTACGCACCGGCGCAGATCGTGCGCGACGCGCGCGAGAACGGCGTCGAGGTGCGTCCGATCGATGTGTCGTTCAGCCACAGCGACAACACCGTGGAGCCGTCGTCCGCACAGGCAAGGCCCATGGCGCTGCGTCTCGGTTTTCGCCAGATCGACGGCTTCAGGCGGCTGGACGATGAAGCGCTTGAGGAAAGTCCTGAAGAGGATTGGGGACATCGCATCATGACAGCCCGCGCGCGGCGGCCGTTCACCTCGCTGGAGGATTTTGCGCGCGACACCGCCTTGCCGAAGCGCGCGCTGATCCTGTTGGCCGACGCCGATGCCTTCCGCTCCATCGGCCTCGACCGCCGCGCGGCGCTCTGGGCGGTGCGCCGCCTGCCGGACGACGTGCCGCTGCCACTCTTTACTATAGCCTCGGCGCGCGAGCAGCCCGACGAGGCGGCGAGGCCGCTGCCGGCCATGCCGCTGTCCGAGCACGTGGTCGCCGACTACCAGACCATTCGCCTGTCGGTGAAGGGGCATCCGATGGAATTCCTGCGGGCGGCTTTTGCGCGTGAGGGCATCAGGTCGTGCCGCGATGCGACCGGTCTCAACGATGGCCGAACCACCAAATGCGCCGGGGTTGTGCTGGTGCGGCAGCAGCCCGGCACGGCCAAGGGCACGATCTTCATGACCATCGAGGATGAGACCGGCATCGCCAATGTCGTGGTCTGGCCGACGAAAATGGCCCAATTCCGCAAGGAGGTGATGGGCGCACGGCTGATCCTGATCGAGGGAAAAGTCCAGAAGAGCATCGAGGGCGTCGTGCACATCGTGGCCGAGCGGCTGATTGACCGCACCTATGAGATGAGCCGCCTGTCGGACGGCTCGCTTGAGCCCTTCGCGGCCCTGCCTGCAGGCGCAGCATTGATCGAGCCGCTCGATGGCGAGGAGCATCCCCGCTACGACCGCAACAAAACGCCCCGCGCGCACCATCCGCGCAACGTCCGCATCCTGCCGCGCTCGCGCGATTTTCATTGAGGAAGATGCGAAGTCGCTACGAAAACCTCCGCCGTCGTCCCCGCGAAAGCGGGGACCCAGTATTCCAGAGCATCAGCGCTTCTATAACCAACGCTGCGGCGAACTGGATGCCCGCCTTCGCGGGCATGACGCTGCAATATGTTGATTACCCCAATCAATGATGACGGCAAAACGCACTGGCGTCATACTCGCCGCGACAACGAAAGGTGAGGCCATGCAGTCCAGTTCCGACGTCCTGAAAGATCTCTGGGCCGTGGCGGGCGGCGATCCGTCCGCGCTGAATGCGGTCAAACTGACCGGTACGGCGCCGATGCTGCCGTGCTCGTTCGCGATCGACACCGCGGCACAGGTCACAGTCGCTGCGGCAGGACTGGCTGCGGCCGAAATCTGGAAGCAGCGCTCGGACGAGAGCCAGGACGTCGCGGTCGATCTCGAACACGCCGTCGTCGAATGCCGCAGCGAACGCTACCTGCGCGTCGCCGGCAAGCCGCCGCCACCCGCATGGGACGCGATTGCCGGCGTCTACAAGGTGCGCGACGGTTTCGTGCGGCTGCATACCAATTTCAAACATCATCGCGACAATGTCTGCAAGGTTTTGAACTGCGAAGCGGAGCGCGAGAAGGTGCAGGCCGCGCTGAACGGCTGGGACGGCGAGGCCTTCGAGACCGCGGCTTATGCCGGCGGCTGCGTCGTCTCGTTCATGCGCTCGCACGAGACCTGGTCAAAACATCCGCATGCCCGCGCGCTGGCGGAATTGCCGGTGCTGACCATCGAGAAGATCGGCGAGGCCGCGCCAAAACCATGGCCCGCAGGCGACCGTCCACTCGCAGGTGTGCGGGTACTCGACTTGTCGCGCGTGATCGCAGGCCCGGTGGCGGGGCGCACGCTCGCGGCACACGGCGCGGACGTGCTGCTGATCGCGGGACCCGAATTGCCGCAGATCGACTGGCTCACCATCGACAACGGCCGCGGCAAGCTCTCGGCATTTACTGAGCTGAAGAGTGAACAGGGCAGAGCAACGCTGCGTTCGCTGCTCAGCGAGGCCGACATCTTTTCGCAAGGCTATCGCCCGAGCTCACTGGCGGCGCTCGGCTTCTCACCGCACGACGCAGCAAGGATCAATCCGGGCATCGTCTACGTCTCGCTGTGCGCTTACGGGCACGCGGGGCCGTGGGCCGAGCGGCGCGGTTTTGACTTACTGGTGCAGACGACGACCGGCTTCAATCATGCGGAAGGAAAGGCCGCGGGTGTCGATGGGCCGAAGGAACTGCCGTCGCAGATGCTCGACCATGCCACCGGATATCTGATGGCGTTCGGCGCGATGATGGCGAAAGCACGCCAGGCACGCGAAGGCGGCAGCTGGCATGTGCGGGTGTCGCTGGCGCAGACCGGACGCTGGCTCTGGAATCTCGGCCGCGTCGAGGGGGCCATGGGCAAGCCGGATCTCGCGCCCGAGACCGTCCAGACATACATCCAGGCGATGCCGTCCGGCTTCGGCGAACTGAGCGCCGTACGGCACTCGGCAATCTTGTCGAAGACCCCCGCAAAATGGACGCGTCCCGCCATGCCGCTCGGCAGCCACCCGCCGCAGTGGCCGGTGCGGGGATGACGTCATTCCGGGGCGCGAGCAAAGCGAGCGAACCCGGAATCCAGCGATAAGGCAGAGCTAATGGATTCCGGGTCTGCGCCTTACGGCGCATCCCGGAATGACCAAAAGAGAAGTATGTGACTCGAAGACTACCTTCCCTTGAACACCGGCTTGCGTTTCTCGTGAAAGGCCTTGCGGCCTTCCGTCACGTCCTCGGCCGGGTTGGCAATCATCACCGCCAGCGACGCGTCCTGCAACGAGCGCTCCAGGGAGATGTCGGTCGAGCGCTGCATCATGTGCTTGGCGAGGCGTACGGCGAGCGGAGCCTGGGCGGCCAGCGCGCGCGCAAACTCCATGGTCTTCGCCTCGAGCTGATCGTGCGGCACGACCTGAGTGACGAGCCCGAGCCGTTCGGCTTCGCTCGCGTCGTAGACTTCCGCGAGCAGGGTCATCTTCAGCGCCTTGTCCATACCCATGAAGCGCGGGAACAGCCATGCGCCGCCCTCGTCGGGCAACAGGCCGAACTTGCCGCTGGTGTCGCCGAGCTTCGCCTTGTCGGAGGCGACGCGGAAGTCGCAGGCGAGCGCCAGCGCGAGGCCGCCGGCGACGCAGGGGCCGTTGACCATCGCGATCACCGGCTTGTCGCAGCGCGCCAGCGCCAGAACTACCCGGTGCATGCCGTCGCGCATCTCAACGCCGCGGCCGATCTGGACGTTGATGCGCGCCATTCGCGATTCCATCGGCTCGGTGCCGGAGATGTCGCCGCCGGCGCAGAAGCCACGCCCGGCGCCGGTGATGATCAGGCAGCGCAGCGCATCCTTCTTCATGTACTCGTCCACGGCCTCGGTGACCTCGTGGCAAAGCACATGGTTGTAGGCGTTGAGGAACTGCGGGCGGTTCAGCGTGATCCGGCGGATCATCGGCTCCGCGTCCGAAACGATGATGGTCTTGTAATCGTGGGCCATGTTGTCCTCCCTGTTGCTTTTGCTGCCCGGCGCGTCGCGCTGCGATCGTCAGCCTTCGATGATGGCGACGACCTGGTCTTCGGCGACGACATCGTCGATCTTGACCAGCACCGACTTGAGCTTGCCGCCCGCCGTCGCCGTTACCGGAATTTCCATCTTCATGGCTTCCACCAGCAAAATTTCGTCGCCATTGTCGAGGCTCGCGCCGATTGCGGCGGGTATCCCGCAAACGCGTCCCGCCACTTCGGTCTTGATCTTGATCTCAGCCATTTACGTCTCCTGTTGGAATTAGCGATCCTTCATGGTCGGATCGAGTACGATGCGCAAGGATTCTCCGAGCGCGTTGAATGCAAGGGCAATCACCAGAATTGCAAGGCCCGGCGCATACATCTGCTCCGGAGCGATTTCCATGTACTGATAGGCGCGGGCGAGCATCGCGCCCCAGCTTGGATTGGGCGGCTGGATGCCGAGGCCGAGGAAGCTCAGGCTGGCCTCCGCAAGCAGGGCGGCAGCGAGCAGCAGGGTGACCTGCACGATCACCGGCTGCAGCGAATTCGGCAGCACGTGCTTCCAGAGAATGTGCCAGGCCGGTGCGCCGAAACAGCGCGAGGCATCCACGTAGAGCTCCTGCCGCACGATCAGGGTGCGCGCGCGGACGATGCGGGCGAGCGAGGGGAACATGACGATGCCGACGGCGATCATGCCGTTGGTGAGACCGATACCGAGCGCGCCGGTGACCGCGATCGCCAGCACGATTGCCGGAAACGACAGGAACGTATCGATCACCCGGCTGATCAGGTCGTCGATCCAGCCGCCAAAGAAGCCTGCAATCAGTCCGACAGGCAGGCCGATGGCGACGCCGACGCTGACCGCAAGCAGGCTCGCATAGACCGTGGCCGGCGCGCCATAAATCAGCCGGCTGAAGATGTCGCGGCCGAGATCGTCGGTGCCGAGCAGGTGGGCAGGCTGGCGCGGCCAGCATGTTGTTCACGTCCTGCGCGGTCGGCGAGTAGGGCGCGATCCATGGCGCGGTCGCGAGCGACGATGACCAGCCCGACACAGCACCGCAAGTGCGAGCGCCGCCCGCAATCCGACGCCAGCCACAGGAAGAAGCGCCGCACGGGGCCGGGATCGGCGCGGCGTTGCGGGCGCTGAAGAGCAAAGTCGGTCATTGCTCGATCCTCGGGTCGACAGCGGCGCAGAACAGGTCGGCGATCAGGTTCACCAGAATGACGACCACCACCATGGAGAACACCACGCCCTGCACGATCGGGAAATCGCGTTGAATCGCGCCGCGCACAATCAGACTGCCCATGCCCGGAATGGCGAACACCGCCTCGACGACGACGGTCGCCGCCAGCATGCGGTTCACCAGGAGGCTGATGATGGTGAAGAGGTTGACGCTGACGTTCTTCAGGCCGTGCTGCCAGAGGATTTCGACATCGACAGGCCCTTGGCATGAAGCGTGCGCACATACTGCGACGACAGCACTTCGAGCAGCGAGCCGCGCAGCTGCCGCGCGACTTCCGCCATGCCGTAGGCGGCGATCGCGATGGCCGGCAGCAGGGCGTGGCGGAACGCCTCCCACGGCGACACCAGGAAAGGTTTTGCGCCGGTCGCAGGCAGCAGTTCAGTTTCAGCGAAATCTCGGCGACCAGGATCATCGCCAGCCAGAATTCGGGAATGGCGACGCCGAGCGAGGCCAGCATGCTGACCACCTTGTCGACCCAGCCGTTCGGCTCGATCGCAGCAACTATGCCCATCGGAATGCCGCTGACGAGCGCGAGCACCAGCGCAATGGCGACGATCAGCAGCGTGTTGGGAAAGGCGCGGGCGATCGAGTTCGCAACCTTCTCGCCGGACAGCAGCGATTGCGAGAGATCCCCCTGCATCGCGTTGCCGAGCCAGGAGCCGTATTGCACGAGGAACGGCCGGTCGAGCCCGTAGATTTTCCTGATCTCGGTGATGCGGGCGTCGGTGGCGTTCTCGCCGGCGAGTGTCACGGCGATGTCGCCGGGCACCAGCTTGAGCAGCGAGAACACCATGAAGGTCGCGAGCAGCATCACCGGCAGCGCCTGCAGCAGGCGGCTGCCGATGACCTTCGCCGGACTTCGCCGCGCCACCGTTCAGCTCTCCAGCCAGACGTCGTCGTATTTCGGCTTGCCGAGCAGGTTGGGTTTGTAGCCCTGCACTCGCTTGTTCATTGCGACCAGTTCGAACTGGAAGGCAAGCGGACACACGAACGCATTCTCCATGATGATGCGCTGTACTTTCTCGAAGGCCTTCTTGCGCGTCTCGATGTCTTCGGAGGCGCGCGACTCCTTCAGGGCCGCTCCAGCTCCGGCGGAACGGGAGCACGGCCTGCGTTGAAGTAAGCGTCCTTGGTGAACATCAGCGAGTAGGTCTGGCTCGGGTCGGGACGGCCGGTCCATGCCGCGAGCAGGGCGGAATTCTTTTTCTCCGGGCCGAAGAAGCCAGCGGCCGTCTCCGCCACGGGTGCGTTGTTGAACTTCAGGCTCATTCCGACCTTGCGCAGCTGCTCGATCAGGATCTCCTGCCGCTGCACGAATCCTGGTCCGGATAGCCGCCCAGTTCGACACCGTGCCTTCCTTGAAGCCGGCCTCAGCGAGCAGTTGCTTCGCCTTGGCGACGTCGTAGGGGTAAAGCGCGGCCGTCGTCTTGTCGTAAGCCCAGTGTGCCTTGGGCAAATTCATGTAGCCGGGCTCTGCGAGGCCGGCGAGCGACGCCTTGACGAGCGCTTCGCGATCGATCGCGAAATTGAAGGCTTTGCGGACTTTCACTCATCGAATGGCGGCTTGCCCCAGTTGAAGAAAATCTGGAAGACATAAAGTGTCGGCCCGGTGACGATCTTCAGGTTGGGCGAGCGCTCCATGATGACCTTCTGCCGCGGCGGCAGCTGATAGATCAGATCGTTCTGCCCGGCGCTGACCGAGCGTGCGCCGGTCGTCAGTTCCGGAATGAGCGCGAACTCGATCGCGTCCATGTAGGGGCGGTTGGGCTTCCAGTACTTCTCGTTGCGCTTGGTGACGATGCGCTCGCCGTCAGCCCAGCTGACGAAGGTGAACGCGCCGGTGCCGACCGGCGTGCGATTGAGCCCGTTGCCGCCGGCGGCTTTCAGCGCCGTCGGCGATACCATCATGCCGGCGCGATCGGAGAGGATCGCCGGCATCGCCGAGTCCGGCGTGTTCAGCTTCACTGTGACCTGCATCGGCCCGGTGACATCCACCGAGGCGATGGTCGTGACATCGGCCTTGATGTTCGACTTCGGATCGGTTTTGGCGCGGTCGAGGTTGAATTTGACCGCCTCGGCATCGAGTTTGGTGCCGTCATGAAACGTCACGCCCTGCCGGATGTTGATCACGAGCGTCGTCGGATCGGTAAAACTCCAGCTTTCGGCCAGGCCGGGTTTCGGCTTCAGCGTCTCAAAATCCCATTCGGTCAGCGTGTCGTACATCGTGTAAAGGAATGTGTGGTCCGAGCCCGCGCCGCCGGTGGTCGGGTCCAGGCTCGACGGGTTGGTGAAGGCCGAGACCCGCAACGTGCCGCCGCGCTTCGGCGTGCCCTGCGCGAACGCCGGCCCCCCGAGCGAAACGCCCACCGCCGCGCCGCTCATAAGGGCGATGGCGTTGCGCCGTGTGATTGCTGCTGCCGCAAGACGGTCATGTGTCATGGCATTGTCCTCTTTTCGTTGGCAGTTGCTTCGTTCGGCGAAAAATTCGGGCGGTCCGCGAAATGACACGCGACCCAGTGGTCGGTCGCGAGTTCGCGCCAATCGGGCGTCGTCTCGGCGCAGATGGATTGCGCATATTGGCAGCGGGTGCGGAAGCGGCATCCGGACGGCGGATCGATCGGGCTTGGAATTTCGCCCTGCAGGATGATGCGATGGTCGCTGCGCATCGTCGACGGCAGCGGCAACGGTTCCGCGGACAACAGCGCCTGGGTATAGGGATGCATCGGATTTCCGGACACCTGTTCCGTCGGTCCGAGTTCGACGAAGCGGCCGAGATACATCACGGCGATGCGGTCGCTGATGTGCGACGACCACCGACAGATCGTGGGTGATGAACACGTAAGTGAGGCCGAGATCGCGCTGCAGCTCGGCAAACAAATTCAGCACGTCGCCGCGGATCGACATGTCGAGCGCCGCCACCACCTCGTCGCAGACGATCAGCTTCGGCCGCAGCGTCAGCGCGCGCGCGATCAGCACGCGCTGCTTCTGGCCGCCGGAAAGCTGGTGCGGATAGCGCTGGTAGGTCTCCTGCGGCAGGCCGACGCGGTCCATCGCGTCGTGCGCGCGCGTCAATCGTTCGGCCTTCGTGGCCGGCGCGCGCGAGTTCGAGCGGCTCCAGCACCGACGACGATGATGCTCATGCGCGGGTTGAGCGCCGCGTTCGGGTCCTGAAAGATGATCTGGTAGTCGCGCCGGTGGCTCTGGAACCGCCCGCGCGGCAAGGCTTGCGGGTCGATGCCGTTGTGCAGGATCGCGCCGGCAGTGGGCTTCTGCAGAAACACCAGCGCGCGGCCGATGGTCGTCTTGCCCGAACCGGATTCACCGATGATGCCGAACGTCTCGCCGCGGCGCACCTCGAAGCTGACGCCGTCGACCGCCTTGACCGTGGCGCGGCGATCCTGCGTCTGGAACAGCACCTCGAGATCGCGCACGGAGACGATGGTGTCCGGCTGCGCCTCGTCGTGGTCGCGGGCGTCGTCATCGCTGGCCGCCATCGCCGCAGCGGCGCGGATGCCGCATGCTGCAACGCGCCGGGCAGTTCGAGCTCCTTGAAGCGCCAGCAGCGAACTTTTCGTCCGTCGCCCGCATCGACCAGTTCCTGCTCGGCGTCGCAGCCGGCCGCTGCGTAGCGCGCAACGCGCCTTGAAGCGGCAGCCGTCCGGCATTTCGCGTGATCGACGGCACGCGGCCGGGGATCGACGACAGCTTGCCGCGGCGCGGGCTCAGATGCGGCAGCGAACGCAGCAGGCCGGACGTGTAGGGATGCAGCGGCCGGATCAGCGCCGCATCCACCGGCGCATCCTCGATCACTTCGCCGGCATACATGGTGATCATGCGCGTGCAGGTCTCGGCGACCACGCCGAGATCGTGGGTGATGAGCATCAGCGCGGTTCCGACGTCACGCTCAGGTCGCGCAGCAGTTCGAGGATCTGCGCCTGCACCGTCACGTCGAGCGCGGTGGTCGGCTCGTCGGCGATCAGCAGCTGCGGGCCGCAGATCAGCGCCGCGGCGATCATCACGCGCTGGCGCATGCCGCCGGACAGCTGATGCGGATAGTCGTCGATGCGCCGTTCGGGCGAGGCGATGCCGACCCGGCGAAGCATGTCGATGGTCTTGCATGCGCGCGTCTTCCTTGCTGATCTTCGTGTGGATGCGCAGCGTCTCGGCGATCTGATGGCCGACCGTGAACACCGGATCGAGTGCGCTCATCGGCTCCTGGAAGATCATGGCGATGCGTCTTGCCGCGGACGTCGCGCATCGCTCGCGTGCTGCACGAGGCGAGGTCGGTGTCGCCGAACATGATCGCGCCGTCGATGCCGGCGAGATTGTTCG
Organism: uncultured Alphaproteobacteria bacterium; assembly: GCA_963774995.1. Classification (GTDB taxonomy): domain Bacteria; phylum Pseudomonadota; class Alphaproteobacteria; order Rhizobiales; family Xanthobacteraceae; genus P52-10. The sequence continues at coordinate 84,983 of CAVZHJ010000016.1, read as the reverse complement.
GCAGCAGGCGCAGGATCGAAAGGCCGGTGATGGTCTTGCCGCAGCCGCTTTCGCCGACGATGCCGACGCGCTCGCCGGGCGCAACGTCGAAGTCGATCTTGCGTGTCGCCTGCCAGACGCCTTGCGCGGTCTTGAAGCGGATGCCGAGGCCCCGCACGGAAATCAGCGGCCGCGACGAAGCGGCCGTTCGCCGGCTTCAATTGTGCGGGGGCAGGCGCTTCCATCATTGTGGTGCGCAACAGGCCGACGCAGCCGCGCTGCCGATCTCGACAGCGCGCAGATGTGACAGCGGCATTCCCATCCTCCCGATGCGCCCAAAGGGGCGCAGACCGCGTCATGCGCGGCTTCTTTTGTCCGCAAAGGATCGCCCGCGCCTGCGCCCCCCGCAAGTGGAATTTTATTCCGTGTGTCAGAATAGAACCGGCAACTTTGCCGCGTCCGTCGCGGCCGAATGCGATCCCGTCAGCGCCGCATTGCTCCGGCGCCCTTGCTCAGCGCGCGCATTGCGTTCAGAAACGTTCCGGAACAAGGGATGGCGCTGCGCGTGCTGTTGTGCGCTGCGCTTAAAAGCAAAAACAGGTTGGAAACGGAGCCCCGCATGAACTGGAAGCCCGAACTCGACGAACTGACCCGGCGTGAGGCCTTTGCACGCGAAATGGGCGGTGCCGACAAGATCAAGCGGCAGCACGATTCCGGCCGGCTGACGGTACGCGAGCGGATCGACAGGATCGCCGACAAGGGCAGCTTCCACGAAACGGGCACGATCTCGGGCGTTGGCGAGTATGAACCCAATGGCGATCTGAAGACCGTGATGCCGGCGAACTGCGTTTTCGGCCGCGCCAAGGTCGACGGACGTCCGGTGGTCGTCGTCGGCGACGACTTCACTGTGCGGGGAGGTTCGGCCGACGCGTCAATCAAGGCCAAGCCTTTGATGGCCGAACAGATGGCGAATTCGTTCCGCCTGCCGATCATCCGCCTCATCGAGGGCTCCGGCGGCGGCGGCTCGGTAAAGACGATCGAGACGAAGGGCGCAGCCAATCTCCCGGGCGGCGTCGATGGCACGCAAGGCTTCTACTACATGACCGAAAACCTGGCGCAGGTGCCGGTGGTCGGACTTGGGCTGGGCTCTGTCGCTGGCCTTGGGGCCGCGCGACTGGCCTCGACCCACTACTCTGTCATGACCAAGACGTCAGCGATGTTCGTTGCGGGGCCGCCGTTGGTGGCCCGGCTCGGCCAGCCGCTCAGCAAGACAGAACTCGGCGGTTGGGAAATCCAGACGAAATGCGGCGCGATCGATCACGCCGCCGACACCGAGGAGGACGCGATCGAATGCATAAAGCGCTTTCTGTCCTATTTGCCGTCCTCGGTGCACGAGCTGCCGCCGACGGTTCCGTGCGACGACGACCCGGAACGCACCGATGAGGCGCTCATGAAGATCGTGCCGCGCAACAAGCGGCAGGTCTACAAGATGCGGACCATCATCGAGTCGGTGGTCGACAAGGGCTCGTTCTTCGAGGTCGGTCAGAATTTTGGCCGGCCGATCATCGCCGGCCTTGCGCGGTTCGGCGGCCGTGCGGTGCTGCTGCTGGCCAGCGATCCCTACCACTACGCCGGGTCGTGGAACGCCGACGCCTGTCAGAAGGTCGTGCGCTGGGTCGATCTCGCCGAGACATTCCACCTGCCGGTCGTCTATCTTGAGGACTGCCCGGGCTTCCTGATCGGGCTCGAGGCGGAGAAAACCGCCACCATCCGCCACGGCGTCCGCGCCGCCGCCGCGCTCAATCAGACCACCGTTCCCTGGTGTACCGTCGTCGTCCGCAATGCCTTCGGTGTTGCCGGCGCCCTGCATCAACCCGCCGGGCGCTACTCGATGCGTTACGCATGGCTGTCCGCGGCATGGGGATCGCTGCCGCTGGAAGGCGGTATCGAGGCGGCCTATCGTGCGGAGATCGAGGCGGCCGCCGATCCCAAGGCGAAGCTGGAGGAGATCGAGACACGACTGAACAAACTGCGCTCGCCGTTCCGCACCGCGGAGAAATTCTGGGTCGAGGAGATCATCGATCCGCGCAAGACCCGTCCGCTGCTGTGTGAATTTGCGCGGCTCGCCGAGCCGGTGCGCACCCCGGGCAAGGTTCACTTCAAGATCAGGCCCTGAGGTCAAGGAAAGGCGCTATGGCGAAGCGTTGGAAGAGGCGGCCGGACGGATCGAACTGGGGCGAGTTTGGCGACGACGATCAACTCGGCAGCCTCAACTTCATTTCAAGCGAGGCCGTGCTGCGTGCGGTGAAGGAGGTGCGGGAAGGGCGCTCGTTCTGCCTCAGCCTGCCGCTCGACTATCCCGGCGGGCGGTCGCTGGCGCCGATCCGGTTTCCGCCGACGCTGCAGCCGACCGAGCGCGACGGCAATCCGGTGTTCAACTCGCGGGTGCGCACCAAGACGCATTTCTTCTGCGATGTGGTCTGCGATGACGCGGTGCTGATGTGCACGCAGTATTCCACCCAGTGGGACAGCTTTGCCCATGTCGGATCGACCTTCGATCTCGACGAGAGCGGCGAGCAGGTGGCCTGTTTCTACAACGGCTATCGTGCCGGCATCGACGTGATTCCGCCGAACGAGCGCGGTGACGACTATGCGATGACGCTCGGCATCGACAAGTTCGCGGTGAAGGCGATCCAGAGCCGCGGCGTGCTGATCGATCTGGAAAAGCACTTTGGACGGGCGGAAAAGACCGTGACGTTCGAGGAGTTCGAAAACGTCATGAAGGCGGACGGCGTCACCGTCGAGACCGGCGACATGGTGTGCATCCACACCGGGTTCGGCGACGAGGTGCTGAAGATGGGCCGTACGCCGGATCCGGACCGCATTCATCACATGTGCGCGGCGCTGAAGGGCGACGACGCGGCGCTGCACAACTGGCTGACGGCGAAGAAGGTATCCGCACTGTGCGCCGACAATTTTGCCGTGGAACGGATGGAGGCATCGCCCGAGCTGCATGTGACGCACCGGCTGCCGCTGCACCAGCATTGCCTGTTCAAGCGCGGCATTCCGCTCGGCGAACTCTGGTATCTCACGGAACTGGCGATGCATTTGCGGCAGGGACGGCGCAGCCATTTCATGTTGACGGCGCCGCCGCTGCGTCTGACCGGTGCGGTCGGCTCGCCAGTGACGCCGGTCGCAACCGTCTGACCGGCGTATTGAGTTGTGACACAGGGCTTTGCGAACGCTGAGGCGATTGCCGACCGGATCATCGCCGACGTCGGCAAGACGATCGTCCTCGCTCTGCCGCTCGGGCTCGGCAAGGCGAACCACATCGCCAACGCCTTGTTCGCGCGTGCGGCGGCCGATCCCTCGATCAGGCTGACGATTTTCACCGCGCTGACGCTGGAAAAACCGCGGCCGTCCAGCGAGCTCGAGAAGCGTTTCATCAACCCGGTGATCGAGCGGCTGTTCGGCGGCTATCCCGAGCTTGCCTATGCGAGGGCGCTGCATGCGAACGCGCTGCCGCCGAATGTCGAGGTCAACGAGTTCTTCTTCCTGGCGGGGCGCTGGCTCGGATCGCCCACGGCGCAGCAGAACTATATCTCGGCCAACTATACCCATGCGTTCAATTATCTGCTGTCGCGCGGCGCCAATGTCGTCGCCCAGCTCGTTGCGAAGCGCGTGGTCGATGGCGTGCCGCGCTACAGCCTCAGTTGCAACACCGACATCACCGTCGACCTTCTAAAGGTTCGCCGCGCGGGCGGCACGGCGTTCAGGATGTACGGGCAGGTGAATTCCGAACTGCCTTTCATGCCCGGCGAGGGCGACCTTCCGGCAGACGAGTTCGCGGGTGTGCTGGAGGGACCCGACCTTGAATTTCCGCTGTTCGCGCCACCGGCGGAGCCGATCTCCGACCGAAAATACGCGATCGGCCTGCATGTGGCGGGGCTGGTGCGTGACGGCGGAACCTTGCAGATCGGCATCGGCCAGATCGGCGACGCGCTGGCGCAGGCGCTGATCGTGCGGCATCGGGACAATGCGAAGTACCTGGCAGTGTCGAAAAGGTTGCTGAACGGCGCGCTGCCAGCCAGCTTCGAGGCCGACGGGTTCGAAAAAGGCCTCTATGGCGTCAGCGAGATGTTCGTCGAACCGTTCCTGAAACTGATCGATGCCGGGATCATCAAGCGCGAGGTCGACGGCGCGCTGCTGCATGCGGCGTTCTTCCTCGGGCCGAAAGGGTTCTATCGTGCGCTGCGCGAGATGCCGGCCGAACAGCTGAACCACATCCAGATGAAGGCGGTGTCGTTCACCAATGAGATCCTGGAGGATGCGGACGCCAAGCGCCGCGCGCGGATCGATGCGCGTTTCGTCAACAATGTGATGATGGCGACGCTGCTTGGCGCCGCGGTGTCCGACGGCCTCGATGACGGGCGGGTCGTCAGCGGTGTCGGCGGCCAGTACAATTTTGTCGCGCAGGCGTTCGCACTCCGCGGCGCCGCTCGATCCTGACGCTGGAGGCGAGCCGCGGCTCGGGCTCGAAGGCGGAGTCGAACATCCGCTGGTCCTATGGTCATCAGACGATCCCGCGGCACCTGCGCGACGTGTTCGTGACCGAGTATGGCGTGGCGGATGTGCGCGGCAAATCGGACCAGGACGTGATCGCGGCAATGCTTGCGATCTCGGACTCGCGCTTCCAGGGTGAGTTGATCCGCGAGGCCAAGGATACGGGCAAGCTGGCGAGGGCCTTCGAAATTCCGGCCGTGCACCGGGAGAACTTTCCCGAGCGTATCGCCGAGGCGCTCAAGCCCGCGCGCGAGTCCGGTCTGTTGCCGTCATTCCCGTTCGGTTCGGATTTCACGCCGGTCGAGCAGGCGCTTATTCCGGCGCTGCAGACGTTGCGCGATGCGTCCGCATCGCCGCTCTCGATTGTGAGGCTGGCGTTGAGCGGGCTGCTCGGAGGCGGCGTTGCGAATGAGGTGGCGCTGGCGCGGCTCGGCCTCGACAATCCGAATGGGCTAGCGGATCTGGTTTATCGTGTGCTGGTTGGCGCTGCGCTGAACAAGAGTTGGTGACCGGATTACTGCCTTTCCACTTTCACCTGAATGCTTTTAAAGCCTCTCAGCACATTGTTGATATCCCGCACGGCATCCAGCAATTCGATACGCCTGACCCGCCGGGCAAGCACTGCCAGGACCGAATGGAGTTCGAGGCGCGCCAGATGCATGCCGGCGCAGGTGTGAATGCCGTGGCCGTAGCCGAGGTGATCGGACACCTTGCGCGTGACGTCGAAGGTATCCGCGCGATCCCATTTTCGCTCGTCGCGATTGCCTGACGCATAGAAAAGGGCGACACGCGCGCCTTGCCGGATGGTTGTCTGCTCGATGGTGAGCGGGGCAGTCAGCTGTCGCGTGAATCCGCGAATGGGGGATTCCAGCCGAATGGCTTCGTTGACCGCATTCGGGATCAGCGCCGGCTCGGCAACCACGCGCTCCCATTGGTCGGGAAACTGCGTAAACAGCCAGATGGCATTGGCCATGGCGAAGATCGTCGTATCGAGCGAAGGCGCAAGATAGTCGCGCATCAGGATAGGACAGCGTGCCTCCGGAATGTCGCCGCGATCGCTGGCCTCGTAGAGCCTGGCGATCCAGCTTCCCGGCTTCACCCGCTCGCGCGTGGCGTCGTGCGCCGTGTAGTGCCGCATCTCCTGGATGCTGGGCAGCGCCGCTGCGTAGCGCCGGTTTTCGCCGCCAAGAATGTCAAAGGTCGCGGCGGCCCATTTCAGCATGTTCTGGCGTCCGTCCTCGGGCAGCCCGACCATCTCCGATACGACATTGAGAGGCAGGAATTGGGCGAGATCGGTGACGGCGTCGAATGTCTGTCGCGCGACCAGTCGTTCGACAAGCTGCTCGGCGAGTTGCTCGATCCGGGGACGGATCGCCGTCAACGCGCCGGGCAGCATCGGCGCGCCGACGATTTGCCGGATCGCCGTGTGGTCCGGCGGGTCGCTGGAGATCATCGTCCCCTTGGAGCCTTTGTTGGTGGTCTCGCTGCCGCCGACGCCTTCCGCCGAAGAGAACAGGCGATAATTGCGCAGCGCCTCGCGGATGTCGTCATAGCGCGCCATGGCGTACATCGCATTGCGCGGCAACCAGACGACCGGACCGAGGTCGCGCATCTCGCGATAGTACGGATAGGGGTCGGCAAGCACGTCGTCGCGATAGAGATCGACGTCATAGGTGGGGGTGGGCCCACCGTCCGACCCGAGTTCCAGTCGCGCACTCATGCGTCGAGCTCAAAAGCCTGCTCGGCAATGACGGGATTGCGAAGCAGGCCCACGCCGGAAATCTCGACCTCGACGATGTCGCCCGGCTTCAGGAAGAGCGGCGGCGTGCGCTTGAGGCCGACGCCTCCCGGCGTTCCGGTGACGATCACGTCGCCGGCAAGCAACGGAATGATCGTCGAGCAGTAAGCGATAAGCGCCGGAATGCTCGTGATGAGCTTGTCCGTGGTCGTATGCTGCACACGTTGACCGTTCAGCCTTGTTTCAAGGGCGAGGTTTGCGGGATCGGCGATCTCATCGGAGGTGACAAGCCAGGGACCGAACGCGCCCGTGCCTGCGAAGGTCTTGCCCGCAAGAAACTGCGAGGTATGGCGCTGCCAGTCACGGATACTGCCCTCATTGTAGCAGGCGTAGCCCGCGACGTGATGAAGCGCATCATCCTGCCTGATGTGACGGCCCCCGCGACCGATCACGACGGCGAGTTCGCCTTCATAGTCGAACTCCTCCGATGCGGCGGGCTTGATCATCGGCTGCAGATGCCCGACCTGACTGCCCGAAAACCGCGCGAACAGGGCCGGCTTCGCCGTCACGCTGCGACCGATCTCTGCGACATGATCATGGTAGTTCATCCCGACGCAAATGATCTTGTCGGGATCGGGAATGACGGGCGACAGGGTGACGTCGGACAGGGAAACGTCCGGGCCGGTCGATGCGGCGAGCTCTTCGGCGGCATGAAGCGCATCGTTCGCAAGCAACTGCCGCAAGGTTGCATGCCCAAGGCGGGCGCCGAGGTCGACGATTCCGTCGCCCTTCACCACGCCATAGGAGGGCTTGCCGGCATGTTCGTACGAAGCGAGTTCTGCATTGCGTTTCCTTGGGCGTCAGAGCCGGGCGGCATGCGGTTGTCGGGTGGGGGCCGCTGCCGGCATCAGGCGCAGCAGCTTCGTGAACTCGTCTTCGTTCCGTGCGACTCCCAGCACATAGCGGTCTGGCCGCAGAAGTGCTGCCTCCACGCCGTTGTCTTCGAGCCAGCATTGGAGGGCGGGCGTGGCGTCGTCGACGATACAAAGGCCGATCTCACGGGCTGCAGCCTTCGCGCGCGGCGACAGCGATCGCGTAAACGCCGGCCTCGCGAGCAGGGCAAATGCATAGCCGACCGCACTGTCGAGCCTGACGCCGCTGTTCAGTGCCGGCTGGGGGGACAACCGGCCGGCGAGTTCGTCGTCGCCGGCCCAGAGCCCCGGCCCGAGGCGTGGCTTGGCCGACGTAAACTTGATCGTCTCGTCGCCCTTGCGGCCAAGCGACGCCAATGCCTGGCTCGCATGCTTCGTGTTGATGATGCCGCCGAGCCGGATCGCTCGCTCGATGTATTCCCGCACGTGCGGCGATCGTTCGCTTGCGTAGCTGTCCAGCAAGCTGTCGGGACTTCGGCCGGAAACGACGTCGGCAAGTTTCCAGGCGAGATTGGAGACATCGCGGATGCCGGCGCACATCCCCTGTCCGAGAAACGGGGGCGTCTGGTGGGCCGAATCTCCGGCGAGCAGCATGCGCCCGGCGCGCCAATGTTCGGCGACGACCGAATGAAACGTGTAGACGGCGGCGCGTTCGATCGCGCCATCGTCGGGCCCGACCCATCGCCGCAAAAGTGGCCAGATGCACTCAGCCGTCGTCATGACATGCGCGTCCTCGCCGGGTAGCAGGGTGATCTCCCACCGGCGCCGATTGTCGGTGCCACGCACATAGGTCGCCGGCCGGATCGGATCGCAATACTGCACGCTGTAGTCGCCGAGGTCGGGACGCGGACGGCTCAGAATGAAATCAAGGACGAGCCAGCGCTCGTGAAAGCCGAGGTCGTTCATGGTGCTGCCCATGAACCGTCGCACCACCGACCGGGCTCCGTCGCACCCGACAACATATCTGGCGCGGCATCGCGAGAGGCATCCGGTGGACAAATCCTCGAACCGGACGCTGATGCCGTCGAAATCCTCGTCGAGCGCGAAAGCATCGCAACGCGTCATGACGGATACGTTCGGCCAGCGTCCCACGCCGCTGCGCAGGATCAATTCGAGCTCGGGCTGATGGAACCGGTAACTGGTCTGCCACCCTTGCGTTGTCGTTTCGGACGAGCGCGACCAGTCGAGAATGAGCTTGCCGTCGGTGTCGACAAAATGCATCCCGACCGATGGAATGACCGTTGGCCTGATCGCGTCGCTCAGTCCCAGCGTTTCGAAGACCCGCATCACCTCGTCATCGAAATGAACGGCGCGCGGCAGATGGTACGCGCTGGACTCGCGTTCCAGCACAAGCGTTCTGACCCCTCGCAATCCGAGGAGGTTTGCCAATGTCGCCCCGACCGGGCCGTATCCGACAATGACAACGTCGGCCTCAAGGTCGGGGTGCTGGGAGCACTGCGTCATGGAGCGTATCAATCCGCGAACGTCTGGTGCCGTGCAAGGCGGGTTCGGCGTCTGTCCGCGAGACGGACATTGACGCACCGGCGGATTGCCTGTGTCCGCCAAGCGGACAGCAAGCATAGCGGCCCAGCCGGTTGCTGCGAAGTATGGTATGCGGCGCGCGCCGCAAAGGCGAACGGTGGAACAGAAGCATATGTCGCACAATGTGATTGACGTTCATGCACACATCCTGCCGGACAGCTATCTCGGGGCCATGCGTGCGGCCGGGCTCGTCGATGACGCCGGGCGAGTGGTGGGCGACGGATTTCCGTTTCCCGCGTGGAGCCTTGGCGACACCTTGCGCGTCATGGACCACCACCGCATTCAGGCGAGCGTGCTCTCGATCACGGCGCCGGGGGTCCAGTTCGAGACGGGCGCCGGGGCCAGAACGCTCGCGCGGATTTTGAATGACGCCATGGCCGGCCTCGTTCGCAAGCACCCCGGGCGATTTGCGGCCCTGGCAGTCCTGCCGCTGTCGGATATCGGGGCCGCCTTGCGCGAGATTGAATACACGCTCGACGAGTTGAAGTTCGACGGAATAGGCCTCTACAGCAATGTGGATGGTGCATACCTTGGCGACGCGCGCTTTGCGCCGCTTCTGGATGAGTTGCATCGCCGAAAGGCCGTCGTGTTCGTCCACCCGGCGCAGCCCACCGCGTTTGAGCACTTCGATCTCGGACTTCCGGCGCCGATCCTGGAGTATCCGTTCGACAGCACGAGAATGCTGGCGAGCCTGCTTTATTCCGGCGCCCTCGCGCGATATTCCGGCATCAAACTGGTCGTTCCGCATGGCGGGGGCGCCGTTCCTTATCTGGCGTCGCGCATCGCTCGCGCAGCGTCGGCGGGCTTTCAGAAAGGCGTCAAGACGCCGCCGGACGAAGCCATGCGGCTGCTTCGATCCGTCTACTACGATCTCACCGCCATGAGCGAGACGGGCAACATCGCGCTGCTGAAGGAGTTCGTGCCGGCCGAGCGGTTGCTGATCGGTTACGACTATCCATTTCGCCCGGAAACCACCATCGCGCCGCAGGCCGCGACGCTCGATGCGTTCGCAGGTTTTACGGAAGCCGAGAAAGGTCTGATCAGAACCGGGAACGCCGTCCGCCTGTTTCCGAGACTGGCAATGGGCTAGCGCGTTGCATTGTTTCGCGGCGCTTCCGCTGACGCGGAACCGCACCACAACGCATCGCTTTAGCGCGGGTTGCCGAGTTGGCCGGCCGCGTCCAGCATGGGTTTGGCAAACTGCGATACGGCGTCTTGCGGGTCGAGCGCGGTGCGGATCCAGATGATGGACATGCAGCCGAGGACGTAAGCCTCGCGGATGATCGGCACGGCGATACTCGAGGTTCGCGAATTGTATTCGCCGTCCAGGCGGGTTGCGTAGCCTTGCGCGCGTGTTTCCGCGAGCATTTGCGCAAGGTGTTCCTTGAGCAGGAAGGGCTGATCCTCGGGATCCTCAATGCGCGCGATGTGCTTCAGAATGATGTCTCGTTCGGCCTCCGGACAGAAGGCGAGGTACGCGCGTCCGGCAGACGTTCGCAGCAGCGGCAGACGGCGCCCGATCATGCCACGGTCAATGGAGAGCGGGCTGCGCGCGTGTGTCGTCTCCTGAACCACCATCGCAGCGTTTTCATACGTCGAGAGATCGATTGGCCAGACAAAGCGTCTCGAGAGCTCGCCGATGACGGGCGCGGCAGCCTCGCTGATCACGATGCCGGGATCGTACCCGTCGCCGAGGCTGCTCGCCCGTCGAGTGACTCGAAAGCGATCGTCCGAGGCGCTGCGCGCGACGTAGCCGAGTTCCTCCAGCGTTTCGAGCAGCCGGTAGACGGTCGGTCGGGCCAGATCCAGCCGTTGCGCAAGTTCGCTCGCGCGTATGCCGCCCGAACGGTTGACTTCCAGCAGCACGTCGAGGCCACGCTGGATCGATCGGACCCCTTCGGCAGGTTTGTCGGCTTTTGTTGTCATGGACCGGTCGCACCATATCAGATGCGCTGTCCGCCTAACGGACAGTACTGCGGGAGTGGTTGAGCTTGCGTTTCCGGCACATGTAAGGATGATCGGCAGGTCTTTGTAAACTGTGCGCCGGAGTTGTTGCGGTGCACGATGGCCGCGAGGTCTCCCAAGGCAATGAATCCCAATGCAATGAACAGTGAACTGCAATGAACAGTGAACTCAAGTCGCTCGGATACATCGGCGTCAGGTCGGACAAGCTGTCCGACTGGAGCGAGGTCGCAACCAGGCTGCTGGGCATGCAACCGGTCGATCAGGCAAAGGGCCTGCGCACATTCCGGATGGACGATCGCAAGCAGAGATACATCGTTTCCGACGACGGTGCGGATGGGCTGGGCTTCATGGGGTGGGAGGTCGAAGCCGGGCGCGATCTCGAGTCACTTGCATCGAGGCTGGAAGCCAACGGCGTTGCCGTAGCCCGCGGATCACGTGCGCTCGCCGAACAGCGACGCGTGACGGATCTGATCAGTTTTGCCGATCCGGGCGGGAACCGGCTTGAAGCCTTCTGGAAGCCCGAGATCGCGGACACGCCGTTTGTGCCGGGTCGGCCGATTTCCGGCTTTCGGACCGGGCCGCTGGGGATGGGGCATGTGGTCCTGAACGTGAGCAACGTCGATCAACTGCTGCCTTTCTACCGCGACCTGCTGGGATTCGGGATCAGCGACTACGGCCTCAAGCCGGTGAAGCTCTGCTTCTTTCACATCAACGGACGGCACCATAGCTTCGCCATGGTCGAATCCGGCAAACAGACGATGCACCATTTCATGGTTGAGCTCGGCAGCCTCGATGATGTCGGGCAGGGTTATGACCTGGCGCAGATGCAGGACGAGCGCGTCGCGTACTCGCTTGGACGGCACACCAACGATCACATGACATCCTTCTACGTGCGCACGCCGTCCGAATTCTTCGTCGAATACGGGTGGGGCGGCCGGGTTATCGATCCGGCCACCTGGCAGCCGCACGAGACCTTCGACGGGCCGAGTTTCTGGGGACATGAGCGGCTGAACCTGCCGCCCGAGCAGCGTGACCGCTTCCGGCAAATGCGCCTCGATGCGGCCGCGCGTGGCGTGCGGGCACCGGTCAACTGCGCCTGGCTCGAGTCCGTCACGCGCAATTGAAATTCTGCGATTTGAACCTTTGGAGAACAGGATGTCTCGCCTGACGCGCGCGTGCGCGCTGCTTCTTGCTATCGTCTTCGCAACTCAGGCCGACGCGCAGGAGTGGCCGGCGAAGTACGTCAAGATGATCGTGCCCGGGTCATCGGGCAGCGCTCCCGACGTGATGGCGCGCTTCATTGCAGACCGCCTGACGCAGAAATGGGGCCAGCAGGTCATCGTCGAGAATCAGCCGGGAGCGGGCGGAAATATCGGCGTCGCCGCGGCGGCGCGCGCCGCGCCGGACGGCTACACTCTGCTTTTCAGTCAGGCCGCGCCGCTGACGCTCAATCAGCACTTATTCAAACAGTTGCCCTACGACATCGACAAGGATTTTGACCCGATCACGTTTGTCGGCGACGGTCCGATGCTGATCGCCGCCTCGCCGAAGCTCGGCGTGAAGAGTATCAAGGAACTCATCGACAAGGCGAAGGCCAGCGGCGGAAAGCTCTCCTACGCGACCCCCGGTGTGAAAAACGTGCCGCATTTGACGGGAGAGCTGTTCAAGTCGATGACCGGCGTTGAGATGCAGCACGTTTCGTACCGTGCAAATTCGCAGGCAGTGACCGATACCATCAGCGGGGTCGTCGACCTTGTCATCGACGGCGTGCCTGCGCTGTTGCCGCAGATCACCGCGGGCAATCTTGTCGGCCTCGGCGTGACGTCCGAACGAAAATTGGCGGGACTCGAGGCTCTGCCGCTGGTGAACGAAACGCTTCCAGGATTTGCGATCTCGGGCTGGTTCGCTGTTCTTGCGCCAAAGGGCGTTCCTGCCGGTATTCTGCAGCGGGTCAACAAGGACGTGCAGGCAGCGCTGGATATCGAAGAGCTCACCACGAAGATGAAGGGTCTCGGGGTCTATGTCGATCGAACGAACCGGACGCCGGAGCAACTGGTGAGCTACATGCGCGCGCAGTCCGAGATGTTCGGCAAGGTCGCGCGCTCGGCGAAGATCGAGCTGGACTGACGTCCAGGCGCGACCACGCGTTCGGCAGATCGTGTCCGTCTGACGGACGCTTCCGACAAAGCTGCTGCTCCTGACGCCGGGCGCCCCTAGTTTCGATTGCCCGGTATCCTTGGGGCGCGAGCTGGATCGGTGGTCGCATGAAGAGCATGTGTTGTTGGATCGCGAAACTTGCGGTCGCCGCGTCGCTGATACTCGGCGTCGAAACCGCACCAGCCCTCTCGCAGACGTCGTCGCCCATGATCCGCTTCATTTTGCCGCTCGCGGCTGGTGGCGGTGGTGATGGACTGACGCGCTTGCTGGCCGATCGGATGCGGGCCGAATTTGGCCAGACGGTAGTGGTCGAAAACCGGGCGGGGGGCGCCAGCCGGATCGGTTTGCTTGCCGTCAAGGCGGCTGCACCTGATGGCGCGACGCTGCTGCTGACCCAGATGGCGCCGATGACGCTGTTTCCACATATCCATCAGTCGCTGGACTACGATCCCGTCAAGGATTTCACGCCGATCGCGCAAGTCGCGACCTTTGAGTTCGGCCTCGCGGTGAACGCGAATGTTCCGGTGAAGACTCCGTCAGACCTGGTGGCTTGGCTGAAGGCCAATCCAGAGAAGGCGATGTTCGGTGGTCCGGGGAGCGGAGGCCTGCCTCATTTCTTCGGCCTGCTCGTCGGTCGCGCTGCGGGGATCGAAATGACCCATGTGCCCTACAAGGGCACGGCCAATGGCATCACGGATCTGATCAGCGGCCAGGTACCGATGATGATGGCGCTCGCCAGCGACCTTGCGCCGCTGCACAAGGACGGACGAATTCGCATTGTTGCGACGACGGACAAAGAGCGGTTCTCCGGCCTTGCAGACGTGCCCACGTTCAAGGAAAGCGGCATCGACATTGTCGGTACCGGCTGGTTCGGTGTCTATGCGCCGGCGAACACGCCGCCCGCGATCGTCGATCGGCTGAACAAGATGATCGTCGCTATCCTGCAGTCGCCACAGGTCAGGGAGCGGATCACCTCGCTCGGCCTGAAGCCGACAGGCTCATCGCCCGCCGAACTTGCCGCAATCCAGCAGGTGGATTTGGACAAATGGGCGCCGGTGATCAAGGCATCCGGCTTCAAGCTCGACTAGCTCCTGTCATCGATTTGTCCGTCCGGTCCGCTTCCGTCGAGCATGGAGTTTGTCTCGTGCGTCCAGCCGTCAAGAACGTCCTCTTCATCATGTGCGATCAGTTGCGCTGGGACTACCTGTCCTGCGCAGGGCATCCGACGCTGCAGACGCCGAACATCGACGCGCTGGCTGCGCGCGGCGTGCGCTTCACGCGTGCCTATGTGCAATCGCCGATCTGTGGTCCGTCGCGCATGAGCTTCTATACCGGCCGCTACATGCACTCGCACGGGTCGAACTGGAACGGCATCCCGCTGAAGGTTGGCGAATTGACCATGGGCGATTATCTGCGGCCGTTGGGCGTTCAGACGGTGCTGGTCGGGAAAACTCACATGGTCGCCGATCAGGAAGGCATGGAGCGGCTCGGCGTCGCCCCGGATTCGATTATCGGTGTGCGCGTGTCCGAGTGCGGGTTCGACCCATACGAACGGGACGACGGCCTGCATGGCCGAGGCCCGGCGGGCGGACCGAGGAAGCAGCCGCGCTACAATCGCTATCTCAATGAACAGGGGTATGCGGGCGAAAACCCCTGGCATGACTGGGCCAATTCCGCGGAGGGCGAAGACGGCAGCATAGCCTCGGGCTGGGCCATGCGCCACGCGCGCAAGCCGGCGCGCGTCAGCGAAGAGCACTCCGAGACGCCTTACATGACGCAGCGTGGCATCGAATTCATCCGCGAGCGGGGACACGAACCCTGGTGTCTGCATCTCTCCTACATCAAGCCGCACTGGCCTTACGTCGCGCCGGCGCCGTACAACGACATGTATGGGGCCAATCACCTCATTCCGGTCGTGCGCAACGAGCAGGAGCGGCAGGATCCGCATCCGGTCTATCGCGAGTTCATGTCGCGTCGGGTCAGCCGCAGCTTCTCCAGAGACGAAGTGCGAAACGAGGTCGTCCCGGTCTATATGGGCCTGATCAAGCAGATCGACGATCAGATGGGCGTGCTGTTCCGCTTCCTCGAAGAGAACGGATACTTCGAGAACACGATGATCGTGTTCACCTCCGATCACGGGGACTATCTCGGCGATCACTGGCTCGGCGAGAAAGAACTGTTTCACGATCCGTCGGTGAAAGTTCCGCTCATCATCTACGACCCTTCGCGCTCCGCGGATGCCACGCGCGGCACGCTCTGCGACGAACTGGTGGAAAGCATCGATCTGTTGCCGACCTTTCTCGACGCGTTCGGCGGCGACTCCGCGCAGCAAACGCACCGGCTGGAAGGCCGGTCGCTGCTCCCGTTGGTGGATGGGGTGCGCCCGGACGAGTGGCGCAGCTACGTCGTCAGCGAATTCGACTATTCGGTCCAGTCCGCGTCGGCCGTGCTCGGCGTTGCGCCCCAGGACGCGCGAATGTTCATGGTGGCCGACAGAGACTGGAAATACGTTCATGCCATCGGATTTCGTCCGATGCTGTTCGACCTGTCCGCCGACCCCGACGAACTGCACGACCTTGGCGCAGATCCGGCCTGCGAGGCCGTCCGGCAACGCTTCGCGGCGTTTTTGTCGGAATGGGCGTTGCGACTGTCGCAGCGGCAAACACGTTCCGATCAACAAATTCGGAACATGCGCGGCGCCGCCGAGAAGCGCGGGATTCTCATCGGCGTTTGGGATGAGGCGGATATCAGCCAGGATTTATGGTCCGGCTATACGAAGCGGTGAGCCTTGCGCCGGCATCGCGCGTTTCCCTGTAAAATTCCCTGTTGGTCCCGTGTGGCTGCCCCTCAGTCGCGGGAGTTGTAGCCTGCATCGTTCTGGGCGAAAGTCGCGGCCAACCGAATAGGCCGCCGCCCACCTGGACAAGGAATTTCGACGATGAACGATGTCGCCGGCTACACCCCGCCGAATGTCTGGCAATGGAACAAGGAGAGCGGGGGCAGGTTCGCCAATATCAATCGGCCGATCGCGGGTTCAACCCATGAGAAGGACCTGCCGGTCGGCAAGCATCCGTTGCAGCTCTATTCGCTCGCAACGCCAAACGGCGTGAAGGTGACGGTGATGCTGGAAGAGCTGCTGGCCCTTGGCCACACCGGCGCCGAATACGATGCGTGGCTGATCGAGATCGGCAAGGGTGACCAATTCGGCAGCGGCTTTGTCGCGGCCAATCCGAACTCCAAGATTCCGGCGCTGATGGATCACAGCGTCGCAAAACCCCGCCGGGTGTTTGAATCCGGATCGATCCTGCTCTACCTCGCGGAAAAGTTTGGCGGCGCCTTTCTTCCCAAGGATCCGGACAGGCGCACCGAAGCGCTCAACTGGCTGTTCTGGCAAATGGGCAGCGCGCCTTACCTCGGCGGCGGATTTGGCCATTTCTACGCCTACGCGCCGAGCAAGATGGAGTACGCGATCGACCGGTTTGCCATGGAAACCAAACGCCAGCTGGATGTGCTCGACCGGCACCTCGCCGATCGCGAGTACTTCGCCGGCGACGAATACTCGATCGCGGATATGGCGATCTGGCCCTGGTATGGTGCGCTTGCGAAGGGGCTCCTGTACGGCTCGGGCGAATTCCTGGATGTGCAAAGCTACAAGCATGTGAACCGCTGGACCGACGCCATCGGCACGCGGCCGGCGGTCAAACGCGGGCGCATGGTCAACCGTGTCCAGGGCGATCCCAAGAGCCAGCTCCGCGAACGCCACGAGGCGAGCGATTTCGAGACGAGGACGCAGGACAAGCTGGCAAAGTAAGGCCCGGGCGCCTGTTTGCGCCACACGCAGAGAGCCACCGCCGTATTGTGGCTTGCTCCACATTGCAAAGCGGCAATACTTGCGTCCAACGAAGCAACATCGGCGGCGGGCGAAAGCGACCGACTGCGGGAGACACGCCATGCACGGAACAGTCAAACAGGCAGACGACGCACGTGAGCGTGCGTATTCGATACCGCTCGAGGATATCGACGTCGGCAATCCCGAGTTGTTCCGGACCAATTCGTTCTGGCCGTATTTCGACCGGCTGCGCAAAGAGGACCCGGTCCACTACTGCCAAGGGGGCATGTTCGGTCCTTATTGGTCGGTGACCAAGTACAACGACATCATGGAGATCGAGACCAACCACGCCGTATTCTCGTCGGCCTCGGCGCTTGGCGGAATTACGATCCGGGATCAGCCGACGGAGTTTCGTCGCGAAAGCTTTATCGCGATGGATCAGCCGAGGCATGGGCCGCAACGCAAGACTGTTGCACCGATGTTTACGCCGACCCATCTCGATGAGCTTGCGAACAACATCCGCAAGCGCTCCGCCGCCTGCCTCGACAATCTCCCGCGCAACGAAACCTTCGATTGGGTCGACAACGTCTCGGTCGAACTCACCACGCAGATGCTCGCCGTACTGTTCGACTTTCCCTGGGAGGATCGTCGCAAGCTGACGCGCTGGTCGGACGTCTCGACCACCATTCCGGGCCCGGGCGGTATCGTCACGACCGAAGCCGAGAAGACAGCGGAGTTGATGGAGTGCGCCGACTATTTCACCAGGCTCTGGAAGGAGCGGATCAACCAGCCGCCGAAGAGCGACCTTCTGTCGATGCTCGCGCACAGCGATGCCACGCGTGACGTCAGCCCGATGAACTTTCTCGGGAATCTCACCTTGCTGATCGTCGGCGGCAACGACACCACGCGCAACACGCTGTCGGGCAGCATCTATGCCCTGAGCAAATATCCTGAGCAGTACAGGAAGCTGCGCGAGAATCCGGAACTGATCGACAGCTTCGTGCCGGAAGTGATCCGCTGGCAGACGCCGCTCGCCCACATGCGCCGCACCGCGCTCCAGGACTTCGAGTTCAAGGGCAAGACGTTCAAGAAGGGCGACAAGATCGTCATGTGGTACGTCTCAGGCAACCGCGACGAGGACGTGATCGACAAGCCGTACGACTTCATCATCGATCGCAAGCGTCCGCGCACCCATCTCTCGTTCGGCTTCGGCATCCACCGCTGCGTCGGCCTTCGCCTGGCCGAGCTGCAGCTCAAGATCATCTGGGAAGAGATCCTGAAGCGCTACGACAGGATCGAGGTGATGGACGAGCCGGTGCGGCCGTATTCGAGCTTCGTCAAGGGTTACGAGACGCTGCCGGTGCGCATCGCGGGATGACGGCGAGGGGACGTCGTTCCAAGACCAGGCGCGGTTGACGGCAGCCGCCGCGACATTTGCCAACACAAGTTCGCGCAGGAGCGTTTCATTCTCTACGCCCATGTGTCACCATCCTAGAAAAAAAGGGATGGATCATGGCGCCGGTACAGTGGACCAACTCTTCCGTCGAGGTGGCCGGAGCAAAACTCCATTTGAGCCGAGCCGGCAAGGGCAGGCCGCTCCTCGTGCTGCATCATGAAACCGGCACGCTCGACCGCCTGCCATTTTACGACGCGCTGGCCTCCCGCTTCGATGTGCTTCTGCCTCATCATCCCGGTTACAGCCGCTCGGTCGCGACCCGACTGGATGCGCAGCGTGCGCGACATTGCTGTGGTCTATCGCGGTCTTTTGAGCGACCTGAAAGTGCGCGAACCAGCCCTCGTCGGTCTGGGCTTCGGCGGCTGGATCGCAGCCGAGATGGCCAGCATGGCGCCGGCGGATGTGTCGCATCTCGTTCTCGTCGGCGCGATGGGCATCAAGCCGCCGCAAGGCGACATCCTCGATCTCGCCGTCACGGGCTACGTCGATTACGCACGCGCCGGCTTCCACGACCAGAAGGCCTTCGACCGGGTCTATGGCGCCGAGCCGTCCGTCGATCAGCTCGAGATGTGGGACATCTGCCGCGAGATGAGTTTCCGCATTGCCTGGAAGCCCTACATGTACAGCCAGACGCTGCCGCATTTGCTGGGGGCGGTGCGTGCGCCGGCGCTGGTGGTGTGGGGCGACGACGACAGGGTCGTGCCGTTCGAGCGCCGCCAAACGCTACCTCGAGGCGTTGCCCAACGCCCGGCTGGAAATGGTCGCGGCAAGCGGCCATTGCGTCGACATGGAGCAGCCGGACGCGCTCGCCAAACTGGTCATCGATTTCATCGGTCGGGAGTAATGCCATGCACCTGATGTATTTCACCGAGCAGCCGATGTCGGCCTACTCTGAACAGGCCGGCCGCGACTTTGGCGCCACCGCGCTGATGTTCCCGAACACGAACTTCGATCCTGTCGAGGGCTCGCGCCTCTACAACAACTACATCGAGCAATACATGCTCGCCGAGGAGGTCGGCATCGACGGCATCATGCTGAACGAGCACCACAATGCGCCGTTCTGCATGCAGGCCAAGGCCAACGTCTTCGCCGCAATCCTGGCCGGCATGACCAAGAAGACCAAGATCGTCATGCTCGGCAATCCGCTGCCGCTCGCGGAAAACCCGATCCGGCTCGCCGAAGAACTCGCCATGATCGACATGATCTCCAAGGGGCGGCTGGTTTCGGGTTTCGTGCGCGGCGGCGGCCAGGAGCAACTCGCAACCGGCGTCAATCCCGCCTTCAACCGCGAGCGCTTCGAAGAGGCGCACGAACTGATCGTCAAGGCGTGGACGCAGCCCGGGCCGTTCCGCTTCGAGGGTACGCACTACCAGCATCGCGTGGTGAACCCCTGGGCCGTGCCGTTGCAGAAGCCTTATCCGCGCGTCTGGATTCCGGGCGTCATCAGCAAGGAGACGATCATTTGGGCCGCGCAGCAGCGCTATCCCTACATCGCGCTCAATACCTCGATCGAGCAGACCAGGAAGATCTGGGAGCTCTATGACAAGACGGCGGCCGATGTAGGTTATGTCGGCGGGCCGGAGAACCGCGGCTACCTGATCCAGGTCCATATCTCCGACAACGAAGAGAAGGCGATCGAGAACGCGAAACAGTTCCGCTGGATGCAGGGCGAGTTCACAGGCCTCGCGCATCCGGTGTGGAGCACGCCGTCGGGCTACGGCTCGCCGTCGAACCGCCGTGCATTCGTCGAGTTCGCCGCCGGCCGCGCCGTCAATCCGCGCGGCATCACGACCTTCGAGCAGCAGATGGCGGACCTGCGCATCATCGCCGGCACGCCCAAGACTGTGGTCGCCAAGCTCAAGCGCATCCTGGAGGAGACGCGGCCGGGTATCCTGGCGCTGTGGGGCAACGACGGCCGCGTCAGCCAGGAGGATTCGCTGACCTGTATCCGATTGATGGGCCAGGAAGTCTTCCCGGCGATCCGCGAGATCGCCAAGGAGCTCGATCTCAAGAGCCCGTTCGAGGCCAACGCGCCGGTCCATCTCAACTATTCCACCGACCTCAAGCCGGGCCGCATGGCGGCGGCAGAATAACATGGCTGTCGACCCGCAGATCCAGGTCTTGCTGGATCGAGGAACCGGTGTCCCGGCAACACACACCCTGCCGGTGGCCGAGGCGCGGCGGCAATACGAGGCGCGCATCGCGGTGATGGCGCCAGCGGCGGAGGTCGCGAGCGTCGTCGAGCGCAGCATCGACGGGGAGGGCGGTCCGCTCAGGCTGCGTATCTACACGCCCTTCGGCGCGGGCGTTTTCCCGCTGATGATGTTCTACCACGGCAGCGGTTTTGTGCTCTGCAGCCTCGACACCCACGATGGCATGTGCCGCAACCTCGCGGCGGGCATCGGGTGCGTGGTGGTGTCGGTCGACTACCGTCTTGCTCCCGAGCACAAGTTTCCGAAAGGGCCGGATGACTGCCTGGCGGCGACCCATTGGGCGGCGGCGCATGCACACGAGTTCGGAGCCGATCCGGGCCGCATCATGGTCGCCGGAGACAGCGCCGGCGGCAACATGGCCGCGGTCATCGCCTTGCGCGTTCGCGACGAGGGCGGCCCTGCGCTGTGCGGCCAGATGCTGCTCTATCCCGTCACCGACTACCATACGCCAGGCACTCGCTCCTACGAGGAGAACGCCAACGGCTATGGCCTGACGCGCGATACGATGAAGTGGTTCTGGGACCACTATCTCAATCACCCGGGGGAAGCCGAGAATCCTTACGCCTCGCCGCTGCGTGCAGCGGATCTTGCCGGTCTGCCGCCGGCCTATGTGCTAAGCGCCGAATACGATCCGTTGCGTGATGAAGGCGAACTCTACGGCGAGCGGCTTCGGGCGGCCGGCGTAGCGGCACGGATCACCCGCCGTCCGGGCATGAACCACGGCTTTCTGTTCTGGGTCGGCATCGTCGCAGGCGCCGACGCCGCGATGAAGGATGCGTGCGCCTGGGCGCGGCAGGTGTTCGACAGCGCGCGGTAGAGTCGTTTGGGACGTCGGCGAAGACGCTGGTTCTAGCAAGCTGGCAGCGCGGGCCTTTATACATCGTGCACATGGGGCATCCGGCGTTCAGTGACGTGGCGGTTCCTGGGATTTCAATCGCACCTTCAGCGGATCATTGCTCACACGGATCGTGCTATCAAGCAACATAGGAAGCAAAAATTTCACTATCCACTCTTCGCCAATCACATGAGCTCAAGAGTTGTTGCCGGTCTTTATCGAGGGATAGATACATTCAGCGGCCCTTTCGATTGTTGCGAGAGCTTTGGCCGGGTGGGTTCGCGATGCAGAAAGAGATCCGTTTATCGCAGATTCGCGATCGACTTCTTTAGTGGCATCGACGAACTTTTCCGCGGTCATTTCTTCGTACTCGCATGGCATCTCCATTGCGAAGAGCGAAATCGACGAGGAATCCAATCATCTCATACGGTCAGAATTGCTTCGCGTTGCTCGCAATGACGCCGGCGTAGCTTTGAACGTGAAACCCTTTACCGCCCCTTGAACGCCGGCGGCCGCTTCGCGATGAACGCGGCCATGCCTTCGGAGCGGTCTTCCAGTGCGAAGGTGCCGTGGAACAGGTTGCGCTCGGCGCTGAGGCCTTCGGTGAGTGTGGTCTCATAGGCGCGGTTGACGGCTTCTTTCGCGGCCATCACGGCAGGCTGTGACATCGCGGCGATCTTTTCGGCGACCGCGATCGCCTCATCCATCAGCTTGTCGGCGGTAACGATGCGGCTGACGAGGCCGGCGCGTTCGGCTTCCGCTGCGTCCATCATGCGGCCGGTGAGGCAGAGGTCCATCGCCTTCGATTTGCCGACCGCGCGCGTCAGGCGCTGCGTGCCGCCGAGCCCCGGAATGGTGCCGAGCGTGATTTCCGGCTGGCCGAATTTCGCCGTGTCGCTGGCGATGATGATGTCGCACATCATTGCGAGTTCGCAGCCGCCGCCGAGCGCGAAGCCGCTGACGGCGGCGATCGTCGGCTTGCGGCATTCGGCGACGCGGAAGCCGCCGATGGCGATGAAGTCCGCCTTGAACATGTCGATGTAGCCCTTCGGCTGCATCTCCTTGATGTCGGCGCCGGCCGCGAACGCGCGCTCGCTGCCGGTGATGACGATGGCGCCGACGCCGTCATCCGCCTCGAAATCGTCGATTGCGCGAGCGATCTCCTTGAACACATCGACCGATAGCGCGTTCAGCATTTTCGGCCGGTTGAGTTGCAGGATGCCGATGGCGCCGCGGCGTCTCGACGAGAATGTGTTCGTAAGCACTCATGTCCTTGACCTTGCTGATGTTCAGGTTGATTTCGGCGGACTGTGCCCATTGCGGCGGCGCACTGCAAGCCTGCCGCCGTCGCGAGCTTCGAAAAGCGAATGGCGGTCCCGCCGGGGCATTGGCGGGCCGCATGAATGGCAGTCGCGAAATCTATTCGCTGGCTAATTGCGGCCTCGTCAGGCCATGAACATCCTGATGGCCGATCCGATCGTCAGCAGCGCGCCGAACGCGACGAACAGCTTGCCGATCGTCGATGTCTGCGCCCATTTCGAATCGTCGTCGCGGAACTCGGCCCGGCTGTCGAGCGCCGAGAGCTGCATCAGCTTCGGCATCTGATTTTTTTCCCACGCGACCCGATCGAGATCATTGAATTCTTCGGCGGTTACGAGTTCGACGGCCGGAGGCTGAACGGCGTCGGCCTGCGTTTCGGCAGTGGCGACCTTAGGCTGATTGCCCACCTCAGCCGCGTTGGGCTTGGCGGTATCAGGCTCGACCAACTCTGCCTTTGCGTCGGCCACGGCCGTCAGCCACTTTTCGTTCTGCCCTTGAACGGACAGGCGCTGCCGTTTCCGCGGCATCCTGCTCGATCTGTCTTGGCCTTGCGCGCGGCGTATTTGCCGGCGCGCGCGCGTTGCGCCAGCGTCGCCTTGCGCGATTGGGCGCGCCGCGCCGTTCGCGTCTGCGGTTTCGTGAATTTCTTGAGGGCGACCGGCTCAGCGGCCTCTTCCGTCGGCTGCTGATATGTCGGAAGTGCGTTTGCGGCGGTGTTACCCAGGCTCTGAGAGCCCGTGGCGCAGCCTGTAGGTTCGCACGCGTAAAGAGGTTTTGCTGTAAGCGCGGCGAGTGCAACGGCTGCCGCGATCGTGAGTGCCAAGCGCCCCTTGGCCCTGCTGTCCACCATGGCAAGCTCCCCCGATTGCCAGTCCCACAGCGAGCATGCACCCGCAGCCATGTCCTTAACGCGAGCGAAAGCAGGAAAAATTCCGGTTGTCTCGGGGCAAAAACGGGGCAGTACCTCGCCGCACATGGTCGTAAAGGCAGGCGGAAATCGGCGTCAGCGCTCCGCAAAGTTGCATGGATCGAGGTTCCCGGCGTAACAAAAGGCCGCATTGTGACGAACTGGGAATTGAAGGCGCGTGCGCGAACGTGAGGGCGAGTGGACGGACTTGATGCGGTCGGCCAATTCGGGCGATGGCGCCGCCTATCACCGGCTGCTGCTGGCGATCACGCCCGTGTTGCGGGCCACCGCGCAGCGCGGGCTGGCGCGGGCGGGTCAGCCGACCGACCAATGCGAGGATATCGTGCAGGAGATTTTGCTGGCCGTGCATCTGAAGCGGCACACCTGGGATCCGGCCGCGCCGTTCGGCCCCTGGCTGTTCGCGATCGCGCGCAACAAGCTGATCGACGCGCTGCGCAAGCGCGGCCGCCGGGTGTTCGTCGATATCGATGACTTTGCCGAGATGCTGCCGGCCGAACCGCCGCGTGAGCAGTTGCCCGCGGGCGAAGCCGGCGCGCATCTTTCGAGCCTGCCGCAGCGGCAGCGCGAGGTGCTGCAGTCGGTCGCGATCGACAGCGCCTCGATCCGCGAGACCGCGGCGAAACTCTCCATGAGCGAGGGCGCGGTGCGGGTGGCGCTGCACCGGGGGCTTGCCAGTCTCGCAGCGAAGCTGCGGAGGGATTGAGGATGGACACCAACGAACTCGTCCGCAGCCTTGCCGCCGACCATGGCTGGCGCGCCCGGCCTGTCGGCATGGTGCTTGCCATTGCGCTCGTCGTGGCGGTGCCGATCACGGCCTCGATGTTCATGATGCGGCTCGGCATGCGCCCGGATTTCATGACGGCGATGCGAAATCCGTTCTTCGACCTCAAGTTTGTCGTCACGCTCGCGCTCGTGATTGCGAGCGTGGCGCTCGCGGCCCGGCTGGTGCGTCCGGGCACGCCGGTCCGCAAGGCGGCCTGGTTGCTTGCCGTACCATTAGGCCTGCTCGCGGCGGGAATCGCCGCGGACGTCATGTTGCCGCAGACCTCGGCGTGGAACGCGAGGCTGATGGGATCGAATTCGATGGTCTGCCTGACGGCTATTCCGATGCTGTCGTTGCCGTTGCTGGTTGCCGCACTGATCGGCCTCAGGCACGGCGCGGCCACCCGGCCGATGCTGACCGGCGCTGTTGCGGGACTTGTCGCCGGCGGGATCGCGGCGACGTTCTATGCCGCCCACTGCGTCGACGACTCGCCGTTGTTCGTCGCCACCTGGTACACGCTCGCCCTGGCGCTCGTGTCGCTGGTCGGCGCGCTCGCGGGGCGGTGGGTGCTGAGAATTTAGGGCGAGGGCTCCTAAATGCGCAGCCACAGCCTGATTGACGCAAGCTGGACGACGATGCGACGATTGGAAGAGACAAGGAAAATCAGTGCCCCTTTGAAGCCTTCGCTAACTCTGCAAAAAATTCAAGGTCAGACACACCGTTCACAAAACTGTTATTGCGACCTATCGCGCTCTTCGCCTCCCTCAACTGGAAATTGGTCGCAACCGCGCTAAATTCAGGGCGTCTCGCGCTGTTGCCGTCCTCTCGGCGGAGCAACTGCACGGTCGCCAGGAGGAATTTACATGACCACCGTCGTACTCAACCGCCGCAACCTCCTCGCCGCTGGCGGCTCCGTCCTGGCAACCGGGGTTTCCGGGCTCCTGTTGCCCGCGCGCGCGCAAGGCCTCGCACCGACCCCTTCGATGTCGGGCGGGTCCAACAACTACCGCAAGGGCGCGCCGATCGTGGATCGGATCGGCAAGGGTGGCTTCTGGATGAGTGGCACCGTACGCCGCGCAGGCGACGGGGCTCCGCTTGCCGGGCAGCGCATCCAGATTTGGGCGCACACGACCGAAGGGCAGGAGCACGAGCCGCAAAGTCATGGAGCCACGCTCACCGACAAGAACGGGACGTTCCGTCTTGAGATGCCGCAGATTGTTCCCATCTTTGGCCAACCGCATGGTCACCTCGCCTATGACAGTGGTGAATTCAAAACCGTCTTTCTGCGTCCCGTGATGCGGAGCGCAAAAGATAAGAGCCTGGAGGCGCACTTCGTCCTTCAGCCGGTCTGACCGAGTTGGGAACAAAGGGATGAGATTGGCCCGGGTGACCCTGATCTGGGCCGCCCTTGCAGCCGCCGTTTGCGTGCCGATCGCCGCTGCAGCGGCGAGCCCTCTGCTCGCATGGCGCGGTCCGGTCTACATACTGGCCGGATTCGCAGGGATTGTCGCACTGGGTCTCATGCTCGTTCAGCCTTTGCTGATTGCCGGATACTTGCCGGGACTGTCGGCTTATCGTGGACGGCGTGCACATCACTGGATCGGAGGCGCGCTGGTCGTGGCGGTGGTGGTCCACGTCGGGGGCCTTTGGATCACCAGTCCGCCGGACATGATTGACGCCCTTCTCTTCACATCGCCGACGCCGTTCTCCCCCTGCGGTGTGATCGCCATGTGGGCGATCTTCGCCGTCGCGCTTTTGGCTGCACTCCGCCGGCGATTGGGACTGCGACCGCGAACGTGGCGCATCGCTCATATGTCCCTCGCGGTGGTCATCGTCGTAGGGAGTGTGGTCCATGGCATGCTGGTCGAGGGGACGATGGAGACGATGTCGAAGGCGGCCCTTTGCGCGCTGGTCCTCGCGGCGACCATAAAAGTCATGGCTGACCTGCGGGTGTGGAGAAAGCGAGCGACGTCGCGCGGAGAGAGCCTTGCGCGACGGCAGAAATCCGACCCGGAAGCAGGCACACGATGACAGCCGACGCACCGGGCCAGAGGCAATCATTCAAAGAGCAACTCGTCGGCACCTGGAGCCTGCTCGCATGGGAGCAGAAAGCCGACCGCGCCAAGATCGAGCGCTAAGGGATCGACCCGAAGGGGATCGCCTTCTTCGATGCGGATGGACGATACATTGTCAGGATCACGGTAATGAAGTCAGACCGCGCCAAATACGCGAGCAGTGTTTTTGCGCGCGGGCGGCTTCGTTCTGGGCTTGATCGCCGTTTCGACAGGCTGCGCCGCGAGCAGCGCCTGTCCTGCGCCCGTCACCACGACGATGGTGCCGCGTGCGCCGATATTCTTGCGGGCGACAAAACCCTGGTCGATGGCGTCTTCCCACACCGTGAGACGCGGGCACGAAGTCCTCCACGCATCGATGACCTCGGCGTAGGTGCGCGGCGCGCGCGCGACCCATTGCACCAGGTCGAACACCAGCGGATCACATGTCGTCGTCATTGGCGCCTCCGGAATGTCATGCGGTGAATCGTGGTGCGATGAGCAGCCAGCTGCCATGTCCGACATAATAGAGCGCGATCGTGGTAACGATGCGATTGGCCCACAGCCGGTATTGGCCATCGCTCATAGCGCCGAGCACACGGGTCGAAAGGGTGGTGCCGATCGCGGATGCAAGAATTGCAAGACCTGCGACCACCGGATCCAGTTGGCCTGCCTGGTCGACGATGCCGCCGAAATAGAGAAGCTTGGCCGCGTGCCCGAACACCTGACACGCCGCCTTGGTCGCGACGATCTCGCGCCGGTCCATCTTCCCGCCGCCGAGAAAGAACGTGTCGAGGAGCGGGCCTGAAACGCCAGTCATCAGCAACAGCGTCATGCAGATGACACCATAGCCTGCGCATTGCAGCGGATTTGTCGGATCGGGCTGAAAACCGGCCGGCGTCATCCGTGCGAGAAACGGGACGACCCCAAGCAAAAGCAGGGCTACCGGCTTGTCCGGGACGTAGCGCGCGAATGACCAGAGCGCCAGTACGACGACGCAGCCGGCGACGTAGGCCGCTGCCGGCCGCCAGCGGATGTATTTCCACCACAGCAGACCGCGCCAGCCGTTAGATGCCATTTGCGTGACCGCGTGCAGCACCATGGCTTGCGGCAACGGCAGCAGGGCAAGCAGAACTCCGATCAGGATCATGCCGCCGGCCATGCCGAAAATGCCGGACAGGAACGATGTCGCGACCATAGTCAGGCAGAGCAGGGCGATGATCAGCGGACTCACGGGCTTGCCTCCGCGTCCTTGATGATCTCGTTTGCCGCGTCGCGCAAACTGGTTTATCAAAGCCTCAGCATCAGCTTTTCTAATGGTGAGACATGCGCAGGCTTCCGTTCCTCAATGGCGTGCGGGCATTCGAGGCCGCCGCGCGCGCCGGCAGCTTCGCCAAGGCCGCGGACGAATTGCATGTGACGCCCGCGGCGGTCAGCCGGCTGGTGCATCTCCTTGAAGAGCGGATTGGTACGGGCCTGTTCGAGCGCAAGGCCAACCGTCTCGCGCCGACGCCCGCGGGCCGCGCCTATCAGGCGGGGCTGACGCCGTTGTTCGATGCGCTCGCCAACCTGACGGCGCAGGTTTCGGCGATGGCCGGGGCGCGCGTGCTGACAGTCGGCGTTGGTCCGACGTTTGCGATCCGCTGGCTGATTCCGCGGCTGGCCGAGTTTCAGAAGGTCGCACCCGACATGGAAGTCCGCTTCGCGACCGGCGGCGCGGCGGCACCCTTCAGCGACGACTGGACTTGCGGCATCACGCTCGGCGATGGCGGCTGGCCGGGGCTGGTCTCGGAACGGCTGTTCGCAGCCGATCTCACGCCGGTCTGCGCGCCACAGCTTGCGCGGCGGCTGAAGCAGCCGGACGACCTGCGATCGGCAACGTTGCTGCGGGTCACGCATGCGCGCGACGACTGGCCGCGCTGGATCAGGGCGGCAGGGTTGTCGAAAGTGTCGGCGAAGGGGCCTGAGTTCGACTACTACGGTCACGCGTTGCAGGCGGCGCTCGACGGCGTCGGCGTCGCGATGGGCATCAGCCCCTATATCGACGACGATCTTGCCGCCGGCAGGCTGGTTGCCCCGTTCAAAATGAGCGTGCCAAAGGGCATGCACTGGTATCTGATTTACCGCGAGGCGCGCCGGGACGAACCGGGTTTTGCCGCCTTTCGCAAATGGATGGTAGAGGCGGCAAATTGTGATGCACTAACCAGCGCATAGGAGACGTCCGATGACCACGACCGCCCTGGACAAATGGTACGACTACATGAAGTCCCACGACCGTGCGGCGCTGTGGGATCTGCTTGACCCTGATGCGGTGTTCGAAAGCCCCGTCGTGCATACGCCGCAGCGCGGACGCGACGTCACGTTCAAGTATCTCGCGAGCGCGGAAAAGGTGCTGGGCGGTCCGGGCTTCGCCTATATCGGCGAATGGCGGGGCGACACGAGCGCGATCCTCGAGTTCGAAAAGGAGATCGACGGGATCAAGATCAACGGTGTCGATATGATCACGTTCGGAGACGATGGCCGGATCACGCGCTTCAAGGTGATGGTGCGCCCGCTCAAGGCGATCAACCTGCTGCACCGGTTGATGGGGGAGCAACTGGCAAAGCCATGAGACGATACCGGCTCCCGCATGGTCCCTCCGCGAGACTATGAAGTGGTGGTGGCCGGCTGCTGCTGCATTCTTTGAAAACGCAGCACCTGCTGCGCGGTCGAAGGCTTCAGCCGCTCATAGCTGACCTTGGTGAACGCTTCGTCCGCGTTGGCCGGGCTTTGCAGGCCGCCGCGCATGTCGAGGATGGCCTTTACGGTGGGCCAGGAGAAATCGAGCACCTTCGCCAGCACCATCACGCCTTCGGAGCGGGACTCGATCATCATGGTTTCGACCGTGACAAACGGGATGTTGGCCAGACACGCGATGGCGGCGTTGGTTTCGTTGAACTTGTTGGCGCGGGCAAACTGCGAGACCCGGTTCTCGTCCAACTGCCGCGCCTCGTGCAGCTTGCCGACATGGAGCCGTGCGGCTGTCACGTCGCCGTCATCGGCCGCAGTGCGCCTTTGTGCAGTTGCCGCGACCTTCCTGACGGCGCCGTCGATCTCCTCGCGCGTCTCGGGGTGGGCCGCCTGCAGCTTCTCGCGCACGGCGTCGGAGGCCTTGGCAAGCAGTTTCAGCAAATGATGCCGGGGAATGCCGGAGCGCGAACCGACACGCTGAGCCAGACTGTCGTTGCTCTCGGCGCGTGCGACGAGCTTCGCGTATCCGGCGTCGGAAAACTCCGCGCCCGGATTGCCGGCAGCCGATGTCACGACCTCCATATTGCCGCGTTCGACCAGGATGTCCGTGACGGCGCCGCTGAGCTGGTTTCGCTTGGAGATTGCCAGCAGGTGAGCCTGACTCTTGGTGCGGGCGTTCTCGATCAGGGCCTTGTCGTCAAGCCGCGGCGATTGGGTCAGCACCGGCTCTGCAACCTCGATCATGTCGTCGAAGGCGAGCGTGTGGATGATGCGAGGCGGCGCCGCGGGATGCGGGGCGAGCCGGTTCGCCAGCAGCGCCTTCGCCGAGACCTCGATGTTCTGCATCAACGTCGCGAACACGTCGTCAAACACCGCGAGGTGATCGTCGGAATAATCGACGACACCGGCGAAGAACAGGTCCGTGATACTGCGAAGCAGCTCCACGCGGCGCGCGACCGCGCCGTGGACAAGGGTTTCCTCGAGTTCATCGATCAGTTCGACGGCAAGGACGTTGGATCGTTTCGGCATGGGCATCTTTTCGGTTCGCTGCGGCAGGATCAGGCGGCAAGGACGCGGTCGCGGCCGGCTTCCTTGGCCCGGTAGAGCGCCCGGTCGGCGCGGTTCAGGATCGTGTCGGTTGTGTCGTTGGTGCGAACCGACGTAATCCCCGCGGACATGGTGACCGTCATGTTCGGCGAGATCGCCGCCCAATCGAGGGCGGCCACCATTTCGCGGAGCCTGTCGAGCGTCCGGACCGCGGTGCCTTGCGGGGTGTCGGGCAGGATCAGCAGGAATTCCTCGCCACCGTAGCGGCCGAACTTGTCGATGCCGCGGATGTTGGCGAAGATCGTGATCGCGAATGCGCGCAAAGCTTCGTCGCCCGCCGGATGACCGAACGTGTCGTTGATCTTCTTGAACCAGTCGAGGTCGATCAGCGCGACGGAGCAGTGCTGATTGCTGCGCACACAGCGAAGCAGTTCCTGGTCCAGTTCCTTCATGACGTAGCGACGGTTGAGCGCGCCGGTCAGTTCGTCGATCTGCGCAAGCTCTTCGATGCGATCGTGTGCGGCCTTCAGTTCCTTGCCGCGCTTGTAGACAGCCTCGCGCATCGAGATCGCAAACAGGCCCATGGACATGCAGCGGCCGAGCGTCACGATCAGGAACACCAGCGTGATGACGCGTTCCTCCCAGGAACCGGTCGGCATGTTGAGGGGCTTGTCGGTCAGCAGCAGCACGGCCGTCAGTCCGACGGTGGCGAAGGTCCAGATGATGCCGGCCTGCCGCGCGCTCGCGCGCAGGGTCACGAAGCTCAGGATGATGAAGAACAGGCAGCAGAATGCGAAGCCGACCTCGGGCGCGAAGTAGACGCCACCCAGCATGATCATCGATGAGCCGAAGGCTTGCGGAAGCGTCAGATAGTGGTCGGAGAAGCGGTCGTTGAAGCCGGCCTCGGACAGTCGCCAGGAGGACCAGCGTGCTCGTCAGGCCACAAATTCCGTAGACGACAGGAGTCGCGAAGGTGGTGGACCCGGCGAGCGCGAAGAGAGCGAACAGCCCGGCATCGACGGCGTAGCTCGCGCCCATGGCGACGAACATGTTGCGCCGGTTGATCCTGCGGCGGACGAGGACCTTCGGCGTCGGCGCCAATCCGGCCGCGTCGGTGTCTTCGAGGGAAGGTCGGGGGGATGTGGCGGTGCTTTGCATCGAAATCCGAAGGCTTTCAGTCCGGAGCGTAGGCAGAAAGCCTTTAGTTTCCGTATCGGAACTCATGCGGATTGCATCGGTGAAGGCTGCGATGTGCAAACCTTAAGCGGCATTCGGCAAGTGTCGTCAGTGACTTGCCGCTCGGGGGTGCGCACCTTGGGCAGAGCCTGATCCGCCCTGCCGGCCAGCGATGCGCCATCACCCCGACCGGTCGCCCGGATTTCCGCCCGGTTCTGCACATTCGACGCAAATTAAGGTGGTTTATTACCTTTATTTGCTAGTCCAGCGGACTTGCTCTTGGCTCCCTTCCAAGGGCACCTTGCGTGCGTTGAATCACGGAATCGCCCAGTCGATTCCGATAAATCGAGAAGATTTTTCCATTGTTGATCGAACCTCCCCGAAAATCGCCGCGACCAACCTTGCGAGCCGAGCGTTGAGTGCAAATCCCGCGGCGTCAGACGAACTCCTGATTGCCAGGATCGCGCAAGGCGACCGGCTTGCCATGCAGGTGCTGTATGGGCGGCACCATGTACGGGTTTATCGGTTCGGGCTTCGGCTCGTGCGGGACGAGCAGGTCGCGGAGGATCTCGTCGAGTGAGGTTTTCCTCGACGTGTGGCGGCAGGCCGGGAAGTTCGAAGGCCGCTCCGCTGTCTCAACCTGGCTGCTGGCGATTACGAGGTTCAAGGCCCTGTCCGCTCTCCGCAAGAGAAAGGACGCGGAACTGGACGACGAGGCCGCGGCTGCGATTGAGGATCCTTCCGACGATCCTGAAATAGCGGCGCAGAAGAAAGATACGGGAAAGGTCCTGCGACAATGCCTTGCGGCGCTGACGCCGGACCATCGGGAGATCATCGATCTGGTCTACTACCACGAGAAGTCCGTGGAGGAGGTGGCCGAGATCGTCGGTATTCCGGAGAATACGGTGAAGACGCGCATGTTCTATGCGCGCAAGAAATTGGCCGAGCTGCTGAAGGCAGCCGGCGTGGAGCGAGGTTGGCCATGACTGCTCTAAGCAAGCTTCCGGACATGCATCCTGAGGAAGTCGAAGCGCTGCTGCCGTGGCATGCCGCGGGAACGCTGAGCACGCGCGATGCGCGCCGCGTCGACGAGGCATTGGCTCGCGATCCGAAG
The DNA here is from genome assembly GCA_963774995.1 of uncultured Alphaproteobacteria bacterium. Lineage (GTDB taxonomy): Bacteria > Pseudomonadota > Alphaproteobacteria > Rhizobiales > Xanthobacteraceae > P52-10. The sequence continues at coordinate 52,645 of CAVZHJ010000016.1, read as the reverse complement.
CTCGCCCGGCAGTATGCCGTGATCCAGGACGAGTTCGCCGAAACCATCCATCTCAATGAAAGCCTCGGTGCGCCGTCGTCGCGCGCGATGCAGCGCCTGTTCGCGGGCATCGACGCGGAGCCCGCGCGTGCCCCCTCGGTTTCGTCGACCTTCAGTGCGCGCGTCGCCGAATTCTTCGCAGGCCTCTCGCCGCGCACGCTTGCCTATTCGGCCACCGCGGCTGCCATTGCGCTCTTGTTGCAGGCCGGCGTGATCGGCGCGGTGCTGACGAAGCAGCAGAGCAATTTTCAATCGGCTGCCTATGAAGGGCAGATGGACGGCGGGGTGCGAGCGCTGGTGCGGTTCGCGCCGGAAGCGCGCGTGGCCGAAATCACGCAGTTTCTCGATAACTACAACGCTTCGATTACGGCGGGTCTGAAGGCCGGACTGTTCCGGATTCAGTTCGGCGAAAAGCGGATGACGAAGGACGAGATCGCCGGCCTGATGAAGAAGGTGGAACAGGAAAAGATCGTCAGCTTTGTCGCGCCGGCGCAATAGCCGATAAGGTTGGGCGCGGGCGTAACGTGAAAAAACTCGCGGAGGTCACATGACCAGCGATCGCATTCACAAGAAGCATCATTTGTTCGGCCGGGCGCCGCGCGCGCTCGTGATCGTTGCGGTGGCGGGATTGGCGACTGCGATCGTCGCAACCGCGGCCGTCGCGCAGCTTGTTCCAAGTGTCGGACAGGGACCGATCATCCCGCGGCTCTCGCCTGTTGCGCCAACGATTTCGCCGACGATCGGACCGACAGGACCCGCGGGGCCGACAGGTCCGGGACCGACCACGCCGAGACCCACCGGCGTTGGTGGTGGCGGGACGTTCACGCCGAACGTGACGACGACGACCACGGTGACTCCGACGGCTACGCCGACGACGAACTCCGGCGCAACGACGCCGACAAATGCCGGAGCAACTCAGACGCACAACATTGACCCGCGCACCCCGGGCCTATCGGGTGGCAAGCCGGAATCGCCTTTTTCGATGGGCGCAAACCCGAACTGCGGCTCCTATCGGAGTTTCGAAGGCTTCGGCGGCCGGCCGTGCGTGCAAAGATCCAGGCGCAACGTCGCGCAATCCGCGGGCGGAGGAGGCGACAAGCAGCCGCCGAAGGCCGCAGCAAAGAAGGCGGCGCCGAAAGGCGGCACGACGGCCATCGCGGCCGGCAATTCCGTGCCGAACGAGATCATCATCGAAGTCGCCGGCGCGGTGACCGAGGCGCAGGCGATCGCGCTCGCGCGACGGCACAGCCTTACGCGCGTGGAATCGCAGAATTTTCCGCTGATCGGCGCAACCATGTTCCGCTGGAGCATTCCGGATCGCCGCTCGATCGATACGGTCGCGCAGCGGCTTCTGGCAGAGGGCACCGTGCTCTCCGTGCAGCGCAACTTCATCATCAAGCTGCAGCAAGCGGAGACGGCGAGAGACGATCCTGGCCAGTACGCGATCGGCAAACTGCATCTCACCGAAGCGCACGCCGTGACCAGGGGCGAAGACGTCAGGATCGCCGTGATCAATTCCGGCATCGATGTCGCCCATCCCGAACTTGCAGGTGCGATCGTCGGAACCTACGACGCGCTTCGCTCGACGGAAGGCCCGCACACGCACGGCACCGGCATCGCCGGCGCCATTGCGGCGCGTTCGCGCCTGTTGGGCAGTGCACCGTCGGCGCGGCTTTTGGCGATCCGCGCGTTCGGCGCCACCACGAACGGCGCCGAGAGCACCTCGTTTGTCGTACTGAAGGGCCTCAACTACGCGGTCGAGCAGGGCGCGCAAATCATCAATATGAGTTTTGCCGGGCCAAAGGATCCGCTGCTCGAACGCGGGCTTGCCGCCGCCGCCAAGCGCGGGATCATCCTGATCGCGGCTGCCGGTAACGCCGGTCCGAAATCGCCGCCGCTCTATCCGGCCTCCGACCGCAATGTGATTGCGGTCAGCGCAACCGATTCCGCCGACAAGCTCTTCGATGCCTCGAACCGCGGCAATCATCTGGCGCTTGCGGCCCCCGGCGTCGATCTGCTGCTGCCGTCACCGGACGAAAAGTATCAGGTCGCGTCCGGAACCTCGTTCGCGGCGGCCTATGTCAGCGGGCTTGCGGCGTTGATTGTCGAACGCAATCCGGGCGTGGCACCTGAGGTGGTGCGCAGGATCCTCACGGATACCGCCCAGGATCTCGGCCCCAGGGGCAAGGATGATCAATTCGGGGCCGGGCTCGCCAATGCGCTGGGCGCGGTTCAGGCCGCGCGGCCCGTGACGGCCGGCGCGGCGTCGCGCGCGATTGACCTGCCAAAGATAAGTCGCTGATAGGTCAGCGTTTTCCGTCCGCTAACTTTTCTTAAGAAATTTTGAACCGTCCTTGAACCAAGGGCGGGGGTCGCATGACCAATTGAAGCGAGGGAGCCCAATCCCTCCCAGAAAGGCTGTGTTCGGCGCGAGCGCCCATCCACCCCAAGCGCCAATACGGCTGGCCCGTCCGGTTGTCCCCCCGGACGGGCCTTTTCTTTTCCGCGGGCTTTACGCGTATTCGTTGAACCTCGAGCCGACCTTCCACGACCCATGACCGGGTGGAGTGTTGTTTTTTCCAGTGCCCCTTTGCTTGCGAAGTTCGTGTGAGAGTTCGCCGCCAGTGCGGCACGAAGTTCGGAAGCGGCACTAGCGGTTCGCGTGTCGTCGTGGAAGGGACATCCATGCGTGGTTGGAAGTTTTGGAAATGTGCCGCGAGCGGCGGATTGCTCGCGGTATTGGCGTTGATGCCCGCGCAGGAACTTCTTGCCCAAACACTCGTACCGCCTTCCGATCCCGTTGCCAGGAACGCCTTCGATGTCCTCGACAGGCACTGCGCACGTTGCCACCAGGAAGGCCGGCTGATCGATCGCGACAAGCCCGCCAAGAATTTCGGCAACATCCTCAAGCTCGATGAGATCGCCGCAAGCCCGCACTATGTATTGCCGGGCAACGCGCTCGGCTCGAAGCTGTTTCGGCAGATCGCAGACCGGGAGATGCCCTACGACGTCGCCTATGAGGGTGACACGCGTTATCCGCACGTCACCGCGGACGATCTGCAGGCGCTGGAGCGCTGGATCGTTGCGCTCGGCGCGCGCACGACCGCGGCATGCGCCAATCGCGCCGTCGTTGTGCCCGCCGCGGTCGCCAGCCTGACGGCCGCCGATCTCGAACGCCTGCCGGCCGCGCGGCGCGCGACCACGCGCTATCTGACGCTGACCCACCTCGCCAACACCTGCGCGAGTGCGGCGGCGATGAAGGTATACCGGCAGGGCGCCATCAAGCTTGTCAACTCGCTCAGCCGGGCAGCTCATACCGTGAAGGTCGAGACGATCGATGCCGATGCATCGATCCTGCGCATCAACCTTGCCGATATCGGCTGGAGCGCTGCTGATTGGGAGACGGTGCTTGCGGCCTATCCCTACAACATGCAGCAGACGGGACAAGCCAGTTCGACGATTGCAGCGGCGACGCAAACGCAGATTGCGGCCCTGCGCGCCGACTGGTTTGCGTACGCAGCGTCGCAGCCGCCGCTCTACGACGACCTGATGCGGCTGCCGAACAGCTTCAACGAACTCGCGCGCGAGCAGGGGGTGAATGTCGAGGCGGACATCCGCAACTTCGTCGCGCAGCGCGCCGGCTTCCAGCGGTCCGGCGTGAGCCAGAACAACCGGATGATCGAGCGGCACGCCTCGCGCAGCGGCTACTTCTGGACCTCCTATGACTTCGGCGGCAATCGCGGCAACCAGAACCTGTTCGCGTTTCCGCTCGGTCCCGGACCGAACGGATTTCAGCACGACGGCAGCGAGACGATCTTCAGCCTGCCGAACGGCTTTCAGGGCTATTTCCTGAGCACGGCCACCGGCGCCCGCCTCGACAAGGGGCCGACGACGGTCGTGCGCGACCCGACGCGGAAGGATTCCGCCGTGACCGCCGGCGTATCCTGCATGGGATGCCACGATCAGGGGCTGCGCAAGGCGCGCGACGAAATGCGCGAGATCGTGCTCGGGTCGCGCACGTTGCCGCGCGATGTTCGCGACAAGGTGGAGGCGTTGCATCCGCCGCATGCGCGGATGGACGCGCTGATCGAGGCCGACACGAAGCGCTTTGCCGACGCGCTTGCGCGCGCGGGCCTCGAGCCCGGGCTGAAGTTGAACGGCGTCGAGCCGATCAATGCGCTGGCAAAGCGCTATGAGGACGATGTCGATCTCGCACTCGCCGCCGCCGAACTCGGCATCGACAAGGCGAGGATAAAATCGTCGTCGGCGGATCAGAAATTCTATGCGGTGGTGCGCCGGCTGGAGCAGGGGGCGGTGCCGCGCGATCAATTCGAGCTGTCCTATCGCGAACTGGCCTCGGCCCTGACGGATCAGAAGATCGTCCGCGTTGCCGGCCAGCGTGGGCGCGAACCGCTGCCGCAGGTATCGCTCACGGACGAACTGTCGCTCACCTCGGACGCGGATTTTTATCGGCCCGGAGACGGACCGGTGTTCACCATCGCGTCCACGCGCGACTGCTACCTGACGCTGACCAATGTCGACGAGAAGGGGGAGGGCACCGTGCTGCTGCCCAACCGTTTCCAGCAGAACAATTTGATCCGCGCCGGAACGTCGATCCAGTTTCCGGCATCGAATGCGCCGTTCCAGTATCGTACCAGGGACAAGGGCGTGGAGAATATCGTCGCCGTCTGCACGGTGCGACCAGGCGACAATGACGGGATCAAACACAATTTTTCGCGCGACGCGTTTACTTCCGTACCGAACTACACGCGCGCCCTTGGGCGCGCGCTGGAAGTGGTGCCCGCCGGCGCAGCCGCGGCTGGCTCGTCAGCGCCCCCGCCTGCAACGCCCGCGCAAGGCGCGCCGCTAAACGCGGCTGGAGCGGGCGCAAAGGGCACGCCGCGGCTGAACGGCGAGCGCGAATCCTTTCGCGCCGCGATCCAGGTGACGGTGCGCTAGACTGGACGGCAGCGGTACTTGCCGAGCCGGTATGCTCAACGCGTTGCGCCGCCGGACAGGAATGCGGTGACCTCCAGATCCCACGAGCCGACCAGCCAGCCATAGAGATTCATCTTGCCGGCACGATCGGGCGAGGGGCTGGCGCTGTTGAGCGCGTCGAGAAACGCGGTGCATGTCGTCCTTACGAGGCCTGCTTGCAGTAGGCCTCGATCCGGTAGCCGTCCGGATCGACCACGAACGCTGCGTAATAGTTGGGGCCATAGCTCTCGCGCAGGCCGGGCTTGCCGTTGGACTTTCCGCCAGCGTTCAGTGCGGCCGCATGAAACGCATCGACGCTCGCACGCGTCGGCGCGATGAAGCAGAAATGCAGGCCCGATGCCTCGTCGGCGGGGACAGGCTTGTTGCTCGTGCCGATCCACAACCCGACGCCGCCGGCGCCGTAGCCGAGCGAGTCCGAGCCTTCGCTCAGGCAGTCAAAACCGAGCGGCTTGAGCGCGGCGTCGTAGAAGCGCTTGGTCCTGGCGACGTTGCTGACGCCGATGGAGATGTGATCGAACATGGCTTTTTCTCCCTAACCATCTATATGGTTAGAAGACACTAAACCCGCTCGCGCTGGATGTCAACCGGCTAAGGGGTTAGAAGTGGATTCGATGACAACAGCAGCTCCCGACGCGACGGTTCTGGTTCCGGCTCCCGCCGAGGAGCTCTGCCTGAATTTTGCAAACACCCGCTATTGGCGCGGCAGCGAGCCGGCGGCGACGGAGACCCTGGCGAGCCCGAAAGACCTCGGCGGCTGGCTTGTCGCCAATACCGCGATGCCGACGGCGCACGGCGGCAAACGGCGCGGAGATGGGGGCGTCGATCTCGACGCCCTGTTCGATGAGGCACTTCGCCTGCGTGAATCGATCTACCGGATATTTCTCGCGATCGGCGAGGGCCAGTCGCCACCGGCCCGCGACCTTGAGGTCTTCAATTCCGCGCTGGCGGACACGCCGCGGCGGCTCGGCATATCCGCGACGGGCGCCGCATATTCCTGGATCGTGGCAGCGCCGCCTGCCTCGCTCGGCGGGGCGCTGGCGCCGGTGATCTGGTCGGCCGCCGACCTGCTAACGCATGCAGGCGAACGGCGTATCCGTCGCTGCGCCAACGACAAATGCCGGTGGGTGTTCGTCGACCGCAGCAAGGGCGGCACGCGCCGCTGGTGCGACATGAGTTCGTGCGGCAACCGCGCCAAGTCGCATCGGCACTACGCGCGGAGCAAGAAGGCCTGACGTATTTCCAGGCCGCTGCCAGTGTCCGCGCCAGTGGATAACGGCGATAAGGCGCTTGCACGTTTTGTCACGAGCACGAATCGGGTAAAGGTTGATTCGTAGCTGGTATGCGCGTGATCGTTGCAGGTGAGCGTTTCTGAGTCAGTTGTTCTTCTGAGTCAGTTTTCCTCCAAGTGGCATTATGCCCGGCGCCTGAATGACAACCCCCTCCGATGCTTCGCGATACCAGCATGCGCTGGAACGCTGGCGCGTGCTTGCGGAACGCCGCCTCGAACATATGACGCTGCTCTACGAGAGCGGCCGCTGGCGGCGCTACTTCAGCGAAGAAAGATTTCTCCGCATCATCCGCGACAGCAAGGCGGCGGTGGCGCATTGGCAAAGGCTTGCGCCGGAGCAAAGGTTCACACCGGAGCAAGGGTTCGCACCGGAGCAAGCACTCGTACCGGAGCACAGGCTTGGGCCGGAGGAGGAGCCGGCTGCGCAGGTCTTCGCATTGCCCGCCGAGCCCGCATTCGTTCGCACACAGACACCGCCTTCGCCGTTTGAGGCAGAAGCGCAGCGTTCGGTGGCCTGACGCTATATCAACTTACCGTACGAGATTGGAGCCGATGGCGAGCTGCGCGAATTTCGCGGCGCCCTGCGCTGTCAGATCGCCGGTTATTCGCTTGTGATGATCAAAGCCGACCACGGCGCCATTTCTTGCACCTGAGATCAGATTGTCGTTCACGAGGGCTGCGCCCGCGCCCGGCGTGACCGAGACGCCAATTCCGACGTCGGCGTTGCGAACCACATTGCCGCTAATCACGATGTCGCGCAGATATCTGCCCCAGCCGGCGATAATGCCGTAGCTCGGCGCATTCTCGATCACGTTGCCGGTCACCGCGGCATCGGCTTCGACGGCGATGCCGATGCCGGCGCCATCCCCCGCCTGCGAAGCGGCCGGGCGCTTCGTCAGCATGTTGCGGAAGATGTTGCCCTGCACGACGGCGATGCGGCCGCCTTCGTTGTAGTTGCAGGCGACCGCGCCGATTGCGCAGATGTCGACCGTGTTGTTGGCGATCACCGCGCCTTCGAAGGAGAATTCCGAATAGATCGCGACCTCCCGGACGTTGGTCATGCTGTTGCCGATGATCTGGATGTTGGAGGCGGAGTTGCCGCGCACGCCGGAGAAGTCGCAGTTGCGGATGCGGTTGCCGCGTACGATGACATTGGCCGCGCGAAAGGCGTTGATGGCGTTGCCGTGCTGGCCGGTGCCGCCGGGACCGGCGACGATATCCTCGATCCGGTTGTCGATCACCAGCGTGCCGTCGTCGCCGGACCGGTGGCGGATGATCTCGATGCCGTTGTCGCGTGTGCCGGAAATCGTGTTCTGCGCCACCAGCAATCCCTGCGCGTCGAACGACACGAGCGCCGTCGAGCCGATGTTGCGGAAGAGGCTGCAGCGCACGTCGCCGGAGACCTGCTCGAACCAGATGCCGTTCGCGGCGCCGTTGATGAACTCGCAATCGACGACGCGGATCTCGCGGCCCTTCTCGCAATGGAACAGGCCGCGGCGCGCGGGCATTGTGACCAGGTTGCCGTCGAGCGTCAGGCCGGTCAGCGAGACATTGGCCGTGCCTTCGCTTCCGAGCAGCGACGCCCCGCCGCCGAATTCCAGCCGCGTCGCGCCGCGCACCCCCACGAGCTGCGCGTTGTCGGGCAATCTGAGCGCGCGCGTACGGTACACGCCGGGCGGCAGCGCGAGCGGTGTCATCGCTTTCGCGGCGTCATCGATTGCGCGCTGCAGGGCGCGGGTCTGATCATCCGGACTGCCGGGGCGCACGCCGAACTGGGACGCGTCGCGGCCGAGCGCCGACATCAGCGGTGCTGCTACCGCAGCATTCGGCGCCGCCGCCAGCGCGCCGGCCGCCGCCGCAGCAGATACGTTCAGAACGCTCCTGCGATTCACATCCATCGGGCGCCTCGTGGCTTTTTAGAACTCTGGCGTCCTGCATACCGCCGGATCGCGGCGCGCGGCGTCACACAAGGCGGTGAGAGCCGGGATTGTTGAGCAGGGTGGTTAACAGCGCTTGTGGCCGAAATGCGCCGAGTCGATGCTGTTAGAGCTGCAAACCGCGCGCCGCCCGCATCATCTCCAGCAGGATCGCTTCGCCCGCGTCGACAAGCTGTTCGAGGCTGACGCGCGGTGTCGCGCTTCTGCGCTGCGAGACGGTGCCGCGCGGCACCAGCGGAACATGAATGAAAGCCGTGAGCGGCGGCCTGGCCGAGACCGCATTCGCCTCGATCGCGCGCCAGCACAGGTAGTTGCAGAGATAGCGCCCGGCGTCGCGGGAGGATTTTGAGGCAACGCCGGTCTGCAGCGACGCGCGCAGCAGGTGCGTGGTGTGCGGGCCGAACGTTCGTGCCGTCGCCTGGCCCGCGGCAATCCTGCCGAGGCCGACCAGCGTGCCGTCGGCATCCGGCCAGATCGTGGTGATCGCATTGCGCGCGCGCGTCTCGATCCGCACATGCGGCGTACGTGCAGCAAGTCCGAACATCAAGAGGACGTCGGGACGGCGCTCGGCAAGCAGGCGCGGCAGGTCGCGGTCGACATCGCCATAGGTCACTTTGAAGATGTGCGACGTGCGGTCGATGTCGGCGAACGCCGGGCGCCGCAGCTTTGTCAGGCGCTGCACAAGCGGCATCGTCGGGTTGAACGGCGCGCCGGGAAACGAACCAAAGCCGGTGATGAGGACGCGCAAGGTCACGGCTTCTCCAGAAATTGTGCGATCTGCTCCGCGGCGATGGCCGGCGTCATGCGGCCGTCGGCGACGGCGGTCTCCGTTTGCTTGACCTTTGCGCGAACCGCAGGGTCGGCGCGCAGGCGTGACCGCCAGCGTTCTTCCAGCATCGACCACATCCACTTGACCTGCTGCTCGCGGCGTCGCGCGGCGAAATCGCCGGAGGCCTGCATCGCGGTGCGATGATCGAGCGCCTTCTGCCAGAGATCGGCGATGCCGTTGCCGGTGAGCGCGGAGTATGTCACGACCGGCGGGTGCCAGTGCTCCGAGCGTGGCGACAGGATATGCAGCGCCGCGCGATACTCCGCTGCCGCGCTCCTCGCCCGCAAGATGTTGTCGCCGTCAGCCTTGTTGACGGCGATCATGTCGGCCAGTTCGACAAGGCCCTTCTTGATGCCCTGCAGTTCGTCGCCCGCGCCGGGCAGCATCAGCGCAAGGAAGAAATCCGTCATGTCGCAGACGGCGGTCTCCGACTGACCGATGCCGACGGTTTCCACCAACACCACGTCGAAACCAGCGGCCTCGCAGAGCAGCATCGCCTCGCGGGTTTTTGCCGCGACGCCGCCGAGAGTGCCGGCGGCAGGGGAGGGGCGTATGAAAGCAACGTCCGAGGCCGAGAGCCGCGCCATCCGCGTCTTGTCGCCGAGAATCGAGCCGCCGGTGCGCGCCGAGGATGGGTCGACGGCGAGGACCGCGACCTTCAGCCCAAGGTCGATCAGATACATCCCGAGCGCGTCGATGGTGGTGGATTTGCCCACGCCGGGCGAGCCGGTGATGCCGACACGGATCGCCTTGCCGGTCTCGCTCAGCAGCATCTGGACAAGCGTGCGCGCGGCCGCCTGATGGTCGCTGCGCCTGCTCTCGATCAGCGTGATCGCGCGCGCCAGCGCGGCGCGGTCTCCCTTGCGCACCCCGGCTGCAAGAGTGGATGGATCGATGGCAACGGCGCGTTCCGGGCGATTCATGGGCCCGGTTTACAACGATTGACGAATGCAGGCGAGGGAGGCCGCGGGACTTGAGCCCCGGACTGATCCAGCTTCGCTGAAACAGACTGGTCGCTTGCCATTCGTTTGGGCATGATCTCATCCGCAAACCGCTGTCCGCTTTCTCGGGATCATGCCCTAATGCGTCTTCGGATCCTTCGGTTTGTCCCCGGCGAAGATGGCAAGGCCTTCCGCGGTCAGGTAGGGCCGCAAGATGCGCCAGGGAACGAAAGCGGTATATGCACCTTCGGCATAGGGGCCGACCGCGTAGGGTGAGTAGTGGAACATCAGTCCGGAGCTTTTGCCCCCTTGGCTGGACGGCTCCAGCGTCACGGCGCCGATCTTGAACAGGCTGGGCTGCACGGCCTTGAACCACTCGTTGTCGTTCGGATCAAAGGTGCCGCGCTCCTTCTTCTCCGCGGTCAGCGAGGAAATCACTGCATTCTGGATTTCCACCATCGCCCGGCTGTTGTCGGACAAGTCGGTAAAGAACGGGCGAATGCTGATGCGCTTCTTTATCTGCTCGTCCCAGAGCAGGGTTTCCAGCGTCGTGTTTGGATGCGCGCCGCCGGTGTAGCCATAGTCGGTGCGCAGAATACTGATGTAGCGGCCGGCGATGACGGAGGTCACCGCATAGTCGCGCTCAAGCGTCCAGCGCTGTCCGCCGCGAAACAGCTCGGGTGAGTTTTTCCACTCCCGGTCGGCTTCCCGGCGCTCGCGCTCGGCCCAGCGTTTGGCCTCGCTCAGAACATTGGCGCTGAGGTCGGTCCTGGCGTTGATCGTGTCGTCGATGGTGACGCTGATTTCGACGGCCTTGGTCTTGGTGGCGATGGCAGCCTTGGGCGCGGCCTGCGCAAGGGAGGGCAGTACGGCGAGGGCCGCAAACGCGATGCCAGTGATGATCCAGCGCAACACGGCGTTACTCCGCCGCCTCGCTGGAGTGCCCCAGGCGGCTGCTGAGCTTGCGGAGCAGTTCTTCAGCGGCGTCGGCGATCACGGTTCCCGGCGGGAAGATCGCCTCGGCACCTGCTTTGTAAACCTCGTCGTAGTCCTGCGGCGGAACGACGCCGCCGATGATGATCATGATATCCTCGCGTCCATGTTTCTTCAGCGCCGCCTTCAATTCGGGCACAGCCGTCAGGTGCGCGGCGGCGAGTGAGGAAACGCCGAGGATATGCACGTCGTTCTCCACTGCCTGTCTCGCTGCTTCGTCGGCCGTTGCAAACAGCGGGCCAATATCGACGTCGAAGCCGATATCGGCGAAGGCGGATGCGATCACTTTCTGGCCGCGATCGTGTCCGTCCTGACCGATCTTGGCGACGAGGATACGGGGGCGGCGGCCTTCGGCGTCCTCGAACGCCTCAATGAGATGCGCGAGCTTTTCGACCTTGTCGGACATCGTGGCAACCTCGCGCTTGTAGACGCCGCTGATCGATTTGATCTCGGCGCGATGGCGTCCGAACACCTTCTCCATGGCGTCGGAGATTTCACCGACGGTCGCCTTGGCGCGCGCGGCGTCGATGGCGAGCGCGAGCAGGTTGCCGTTGCCGTCGCCAGCGCTGCGGGTGAGATTGTCCAGCGCCTCTTTCAGGACCTTCGGATCGCGCTCCTTCCTCAAGCGGGTCAGCTTGTCGACCTGCAGGCGCCGCACGGTCGAATTGTCGACCTTCAACACGTCGATCGCAGCTTCGCTTTCGGGCTTGTACTTGTTGACGCCGATCACCAGCTGCCGGCCGGCATCGATGCGCGCCTGCGTCTTGGCCGCGGCTTCCTCGATCCGCAGTTTCGGCACCCCGGCCTCGATCGCTTTCGCCATGCCGCCAAGCGCCTCGACCTCCTGGATGTGGCTCCACGCCTTCCTCGCAAGATCCTGCGTCAGCCGTTCGACAAAATAGGAGCCGCCCCACGGATCGATGATGCGTGTGGTGCCGCTTTCCAGTTGCAGGAACAGCTGGGTGTTGCGGGCGATGCGGGCGGAAAAATCGGTCGGCAACGCCAGCGCTTCGTCGAGCGCATTGGTGTGCAGCGACTGCGTGTGGCCTTGCGTTGCGGCCATCGCCTCGATGGTCGTGCGCATGACGTTGTTGTACACGTCCTGCGCGGTCAGCGACCAGCCCGAGGTCTGGCAATGCGTGCGCAGCGACAGCGCGCGCACATCCTTCGGATTGAAGCCCTTCATCAGCTTCGCCCAGAGCAGACGCGCCGCCCGCATCTTGGCGACTTCCATGAAGAAGTTCATGCCGATCGCCCAGAAGAACGACAGGCGCGGTGCGAAGCGGTCGATATCCAGACCCGCGGCGACGCCGGCGCGGACATATTCGACGCCGTCCGCGAGGGTGTAGGCGAGCTCCAGGTCCTGCGTCGCGCCCGCTTCCTGCATGTGGTAGCCGGAGATCGAGATCGAATTGAACTTCGGCATCTTCGATGAGGTGTAGCCGAAGATGTCGGAAATGATCCGCATCGAGGGCGCGGGCGGATAGATGTAGGTGTTCCGCACCATGAACTCTTTGAGGATGTCGTTCTGGATCGTGCCGGAGAGCTTTTCCGGCGGCACGCCTTGCTCTTCGGCGGCGACGACATACAGCGCCAGCACCGGCAGGACCGCGCCGTTCATCGTCATCGACACGCTCATCTGGTCCAGCGGGATGCCTCCGAACAGTGTGCGCATGTCGTAGATCGAGTTCGATGGCGACGCCCGCCATTCCGACGTCGCCGGACACGCGGGCGTGATCGCTATCGTAGCCGCGATGGGTGGCGAGATCGAAGGCGACCGACAGGCCCTTTTGTCCGGCCGCGAGGTTGCGGCGATAGAAGGCGTTGGAGTCCTCCGCCGTGGAGAAGCCGGCATACTGACGCACGGTCCACGGCTGGTTGACGTACATGGTCGGGTAGGGACCGCGCAGATAGGGCGCGATGCCCGGATAGGTGTCGAGGAAATCGATGCCTGCAAGATCAGCTTCCGAAAAAGCAGACTTCACGGCGAGGCCTTCCGGCGTGAGCCAGGGCGTCGCACTTGCGTCGAGGGCTGGCATCGTTGCCTCAGCGAAGGCCACCTGCGTGAAATCTGGAATTCGGCTCATCGATCTTCAGGCCTTGGTCGTCTTGCTTTATGTATCATGATCCGGGTGCTGATAGCTGACAATCCGCTTCAGCGCCTCGGCGTTGGACAGCGCGCCAGTGGTCCTGCCCGGCAAACTGCCGATGGAGTTGACCCAGGCCAGCTGAGATTCCGTTCCTGTGGCGTAAGTCGGAACGACGCGCTCAGGGAAATCGAAGCTCCCGGTCGTCAGTTCGATATTCGGGCCGCCAATCTGGCGATAGCTGAGCGGCGTTCCGCATGCCGCGCAGAAGTCACGCTCGGCGATGGTCGAGGACCGGAACGTCGCCGGCTTGCCGCGGGTCCAGGCGAAATCTTCATGGCGAATATCGGCGAGCGAGACGAACGGACCGGCCACCGCCTTCTGGCACATGCGGCAGTGACACAAGCCGATCCTGACCGGCTTCTCGGCGTAAACCGCGAACCGGACAGCGCCGCATTGGCAGCCTCCGGTCAGGACGGATTTTCGCTCGGCGCTCATTGCTTCATGTTCCGATTTTCGCATGGGCAGCGCGCAGCGACGCCAGGGCGTCGCAGCCTGCGAAGATAAATTCGTTGACGCCAGCGGCGCGAAATTCAGCTTCCTTCTCGCCGGGACGGCCTGCGAGATAGATGGGGCCCGCGCCGGCTTCCGCCAATGCCTTCGCGGCATCCGCCGCATTGGTGGCATAAACTGCATCGGACGAGCAGAGGCAAACCACGGACGTCCCGGCCTTCCTGAAATGATGCACGAGCGTGGGTATTTCCCAGAACCCGTCATTGTCGGGGGCCTCGATGCCTCCTGCTTCGAAGAGATTTTTCGTAAAAGTCGCGCGGGCTGTGAAGCTTTCCGGTGTGCCGAGGTTCGCGAGAAACACCTTCGGGCGGCTGCCGGTCTTTTTCAGGATCTCATCCGACGCGTCGCGCAGCGCTTCGAACGGCTCGGCCAGACGATGCGGCGTCAGCGGATCAAATTTGAATTTTGCTTCACCATACGACGCAAGAGTGAGCGGCTTTGCATCCAGAATGCCAGCCGGCCTTTCAAGCAGGTTGGCGAACTCGCTGACGCCGGTGATGACGTCCTTGCGCCTTGCGACGTTCCGTTGACGCGCCGCGCGAACTTCAGAGACCTGACGCTGCAGCACATTGCTTTCCAGTGCGGTCCAGATTCCTCCGGCCTTCTCGATTTGCTGGAACAGGTCCCACGCGCGCGTGCAAAGCTCTGAAGTCAGGGCCTCGATGCCTCCGGAGCCTGCGGCGGGATCGGTGACCTTCGCCAGATTGGACTCTTCGAGCAGGATCAGCTGCGTGTTGCGTGCGACGCGGCGCGCGAAGGCATCGGGCAGGCCCAGCGCCAGCGTGTGCGGCAGCACGGTGATGCTGTTGGCACCGCCAAGGCCTGCGGCGAATGTCGCCATTGTCGCGCGCAGCATGCCGACGTCAGTGTCGCGCCGCGTCAGCATGCGCCAAGCCGTGTCGGCGGCGATGAACAGGGGGGCTGGTTCAAGCCCGCACGCCTGTTCGACCCGCGCCCAGAGTTTTCGGAGCGCGCGAAACTTCGCCATGCTGAGGAATTGATCCGCGTCCGCACTCATTCGCGCATAGATCATGTCGCGGGCCCTGGCGAGCGGCATGCCGGAGGCGTCAAGTGCGCGCAGGTAAGCCACGGCGACCGCGAGGACGAAGGCAAGTTCCTGCGCCTCCGATCCGCCGGCGTCGTGAATGACGCGACCGTCGGCGACCGCGGCAGCACCATTGAAGCCCTGCGACGCCACGGCTGCGACGGCGCCGGCCAGTGCAGGCGCGATTTCGGTCCATGAATACGGACTTGAGCCCCAGACGGCCGTCGCCCCGATCGGATCAAAACCGAAGCGGATATCGCAGGTGTCGGGCGCGATGCCTTTTTCCTTCAGCTGGGCGCGGAGATGATGGGGCGCCTCCCGCGACTGAGGCCCGATCTGGAATTCGAGCGCAATGCCGGCGTCGATGTAGATGCCGTCGAGGGTGCGCCGGATCGCCTCCGGCGACGGATCGAGGCCGAAACCGGCGGCGCCATTGGCGCCCGCAAAAACGAGAGTGAGACCCGATGCGCCGTTCGCCAGATCGGCGAGCGCCTGCTTGTTGGCCTCCACGGCATCCGGATGATCGATCCGCTGCATGATCTGCCAGGGTGCAGCAGCCGCACGGCCGGCGACAGGCTTTGCTCCGCCCGCGCGCGGATAAAGCGGTTCGATCGTCAGTCCATCCGCGGTCTTGCTCGTGAGGCGCTCGCGCGGCGCGCCTTTCAGCACGCCGTCGACGAGTTTCAGCCACATCTCGCGGGTGGCCGCGGGAAAATCGGACGCAAGCGGCAAATCGTCGGCATCGGCGGGCATGAACGCAGGAACTCCAATATCGATGTCCCAAGTATCGATATCCTGTTCTTTGACCGAAAAATGCCATGGCGCAAGGGCTGCGCCAATTGGCCGTTTGCTCAGGTCAGGAGCGTGGGGGAAGCCGCTCGATCCCCTCGGTTGCGATCGTTTCCAGCGCTTCGGCGGCGGTCCGGCCGTTGATCGGTCGGTCGGCGGCGATTTCGGCCAACGGGACCAGTACGAAAGCGCGCTGGAACAGGCGAGGGTGCGGGAGGATCAGTCCGCGCTCCTCGATCGTCAGGTCGTTGTAGGCAAGCAGGTCAAGATCGAGTGTGCGCGGTCCCCAGCGGGTTTCCTGCGACCGATCGCGGCCGTGCGCCCTTTCGACGTCGTGCAAAGCCTGAAGCAACGCGTGCGGATCAAGTACGGTCTCGATCGCGATGCAGGCGTTGACGAACGGCGGTTGCTGCTCGTCGCCCCAAGGCGGGGTGGTGTAGTCCGAAGACCGCGCAAAGAGGTGAGCGCCGGTCCGGCCATGGATCGCGTGGATTGCACTCACAAATGTCGCGCGCACGTCGCCGACATTGCCGCCGAGGGCAATCAGGGCGCTAGCCATGACTTGCATCTTCGTTGATCACTGCCGCGTTCGCATCAGGATCACGCCGACATCGCCGAAGATCGCGGCGATCGGCGCATGCGGCTTGTGAACCGTTACCTTGAGCGCACGGACGGAGGGGAACGACGACAAGATTGCGTCGGCGACCGCGCCTGCCGCACGCTCCAGCAAATAATAGTTGCGGCCGTTGAAGGCCTTTGTTGCCGTCGCAACCACGTCTGAATAGGAGATGGTGTCCTTCAGCCTGTCGGTCCGGGACGGCTCGCTCAAGTCCGTCGACAGTTCCAGATCGATGACGAAACGCTGGCCGACCTCGGCCTCGTGTTCGAGAACGCCGTGACGGGCATGGATAACAATGCCGTGGACGAAGATCGTATCGGTCATCGTCGTCCTTTGATTGCCGCGTTGACCCGCAGCGCCTGAACGGTCTCAGCCACGTCATGGGCTCGAATGATCGCGGCGCCGTTCTGCGCTGCGATCAGGTGCGCGGCGAGCGAGCCGCCCAGGCGCTGATCCGGTTCCGACTTGGCGATTACGCTGATGAAGCGCTTGCGCGAGGCGCCGACCAGCAGCGGACAACCGAACGAGCGCAGTTCTGCGAGCCGCGCCAGCGCTGTTACGCTTTGTTCGGGGGTTTTACCGAAGCCGATGCCGGGATCGAGCGCAATCCGCTCGCGCAGAGATCCCTGCCTGCGCAGCAATTTCGAGCGTGCGCGCGAAAAAAGCGGCGATGTCCTGCATGATGTCGATTGTCGGATCCGCGGCCTCGCGATTGTGCATCGCCACCAGCGGCACGCGAGCCTCGGCTACCACGCGCGCCATTTCCGCGTCGCGCTGCAAACCCCAGACGTCGTTGACGATGGTGGCGCCCGCATCCAGCGCGAACCGGGCAACTTTCGCCTTCATCGTGTCGATCGAGACCGGCTTACCCAGCGCGATGACGCCCTTCAGGACCGTGCGGAGCCGGCTGATCTCCTCGTCGGCCGATACCGGTCGCTGGCCGCCGTAGGGCCGGGTGGACTCCGCGCCGACGTCGATGATATCGGCGCCGTCGGCGATCATCCGTTCGGTCTGGGCGAGTGCGTTGCTCGGATCGAGGAACTTTCCGCCGTCAGAAAATGAATCCGGCGTGACATTGAGAACGCCCATCACCGCCGGATAAGGACGCCTTTCCGGTGGCCATCCAGGGGCGGCTGCGGTGCTCCGGACCACTCCGACCAGCTGAATTTGCGACGCCTCGATCATGGGTGCGCTTTGCGCGGTCCAATGCCTGAAGTCAAGGAGCCGGTATCCGTCAGCGGACGGGCAACTGCCCAACGCGACGGGCATTCGATCAATGGATTCAGTACGTGATCTTGCGCGGAAGTCTTCTTGCCCGTTCGATGAGGACGCGCACCGACTTCTCGGTCGGCTGCGCGCGCATGAGCCGGTGCTTGATGTTGGCTTCCGCCATCGCTTCCGCCAGCTTCTTGGGGTTTCGGTGGCTGAGTTCGCCGACGGTCGTCACCCCGGCGCGGCGCAAAAGTTTTGCCTTCTCGCTGCCCATGCCCTTGATGCGCATGCAATCGGCATTGTTAGCCCAGTCGAGCCATTGCTGCTCGGAAATGCCGATGGTGACGGCAAGTTCCTTGCGGCCCTTCACCGATCGTGCCGCCTCGAGCAGCTTTTCGGTCGTGCGGATGCGTTTTGATTTCAGTTTGACCTCCAGAACCGGGGTCATTCCATCAATATGTTTCAACGGGTAGTTCATGGCACTCGCAAACAGTCGTTCAGACAGCTGAATTCGAAAGCGTACGCAAACTTGGACGACCGTCTAACTCATCAAAAGAAAGATCGAGCGCTGCAAACCGAAAAGCCTTCGCCTTGATCGGGGAAACCAGGAGACCGGGCGCACCGGTCGCCGCGCTGCCGAAAATTCAAATTCGACGGCAGCGTTCAGCATTCCAACCCGCCTGCTCATGTCATCCCGCTCTTGCCGGCCCATCGTCTATCGCGTGTCTGGGTTTCACTTTAGGTCTCGCCAATCGCGAAAGACAAGCATCAACGCCCTTCCGAACGGTTTATCGCTGCCAAGTGTTGCAACAATGCAAGAGTCGTGGCGAAATCCCTGATAGAGTTCGGATGAAGGCGCGGGATTGACGATTTTTCGCAATCATCACACTGAGGTGTTGCGCCGAACGACCCGTTTGGGCGGCGCCGATCGCCGAAACGGCCGATCGAACGTCTCGCGTTCGCAAGAGATTCAGATAAATTCATTGTCTCGCGGGCAATTCCAGAGTTTTTCTTTCGTTCGAACGCAGAAGGCGTGACCATGGCGAACACTGACACCAAAGAAGCGATCTTTGTTGGCAAGGAGGAACAGGCAGCCTGGCTGACGCTTGCGCTGGCGAACAGGCACGGCCTTGTCACTGGCGCCACGGGTACCGGAAAGACGGTCTCGCTGCAGGTTCTGGCCGAAGGTTTTGCCCGCGCGGGTGTTCCGGTATTCGCCGCCGACATAAAGGGCGACCTTTCCGGCATTTCGGCCCTGGGCGAAGCGAAGGATTTCATCCTCAAGCGCGCCAAGGACATGGACCTTCAGTTTCAGCCGGACGAGTTTGCGACCGTGTTCTGGGATGTTTTCGGCGAGGCCGGTCATCCGGTGCGCGCGACCGTCTCCGAGATGGGGCCACTCCTGCTCTCGCGGATGATGGACCTCAACGAGGTGCAGGAGGGGGTGATGAACATCGCGTTCCGCGTGGCGGACGAGCAGGGACTGCCACTGCTTGACTTGAAGGACCTGCGCGCGATCCTTGCCGACGTCGCAGACAACGCCAAGGCGCTCACCACTCAGTACGGCAACGTATCAAAGCAGACGGTCGGAACCATCCAGCGCCAGCTTCTGGTGCTGGAAAACCAGGGTGCCACACATTTCTTCGGTGAGCCGGCGCTCGAGCTGAAGGATTTGATGCGGACCGACAAGGACCAGAGAGGTCTCGTCAATATCCTCGTTGCTGACAAGCTGATGCAGAACCCGAAACTCTACGCGACCTTCCTTCTGTGGATGCTCTCGGAGCTGTTTGAGCAGCTTCCCGAAGTCGGCGATCTGCCGAAGCCGAAGCTGGTGTTCTTCTTCGACGAGGCCCACCTGTTGTTCGACGACGCGCCGGATGCGCTGATGGACAAGATCGAGCAGGTGGTGCGCTTGATCCGTTCGAAGGGCATCGGCGTCTATTTCGTCACGCAGAACCCGATCGATGTGCCGGAGAAGGTTCTGGCGCAGCTCGGCAACCGCGTGCAGCACGCGTTGCGCGCCTTCACACCGCGCGACCAGAAGTCGGTGGCCGCCGCTGCGCAGACGTTTCGACCCAACCCCAAGCTCGATACGCAGAAGGTGATTACTGAGCTCGGCAAGGGCGAAGCGCTCGTTTCATTTCTTGAAGGCAACGGTACGCCGTCGATGGTCGAGCGCATCTTCGTCCGACCGCCTTCGGCGCGGATCGGACCGATCACGCCCGAGGAGCGCAAGGCGCTGATCGCCAGGAGCCCGATCAAGGGTAAATACGACACGCCGGTGGACCGGGAATCTGCATTCGAGATGCTGCGGAAGCGGGTGAAGGACACGGCGGCAGAAGGAGCGGAGATGCAGGCCCCAGCCGGCGGCCAGGCGCCGGCGGAAGAAGCACCGAGCGGCGTCCTCGGGCACCTGGGCGCCATCGTCGGAATTATCTTCGGCACCAGCCGCAAGCGCGGCACGCGACTGACCACCGGCCAGGTGATCGCGCGCGACTTGACGCGCACGATGACCAATCGCGTCGCCGGCAAGATCGCTGCCGATCTTGGAAAGTCTGTCGGCGGACAGCTCGGTGGCACGATTGGGCGCACCATCGTTCGCGGCGCGCTGGGCGGATTGCTGCGGCGCTAGTGTCACGGTTCAGAAATTCGCTCCATTCTCGCCGCGAGCCCGTCGAGCGAACTTCTGAAGCATGAACGACACCGGAATCATAAAGTCGCCAGTGTCCTTATCGAATCCGCCGTTCGCTCCCGAGCTTGCTGTGACGTTCAGCGAACGCCGGATTCGGGACACGAGCGCGCAACAGGATTGTTCTCGCGCAAACGCATCGCGAGGGAGCGTGCGGAGAACGGGCGCGCGATCGGGGCGCGTGGCAAATTCATGACGTCGATCGGCGATGCACAGGAAACTGATGCGCGGCTGCTGCGCTATCTCGCACAGAGCTTCGACAGGCCCGATCTGGCTTATGCGGTTGCGCCTTCGCGCATCAAGGGCGGATTCGATGCCGCGATTTTTGGCTTTACGCTCGATCACGCGCCGCAGGAACTCGCCGGACCCTTGATCCTGCGGCTCGCGCAGCCGAGCGCCGATCCGCTTCGCCTCAAGCTTGAAGCCGTGGTGCAGAACGCGCTCGCGGCGATGGCCTATCCGGCGCCGCGGGTCGCCGTGGTCGAGACCGGCGCGGCCGCGCTGGGTGGTCCATTCGTGATCATGGAGCGGTTGGCGGGACGGCCGCTCGCGCATGAGGCGGACGGACTGGGTGAGGGGGCTTCGCTCGCAGCCAAGTTGCGCGGGATGATGGGTTTACCGGCGCTGTTCGGGAAAATCAGCGCGGCCTGGGTCGATATCCAGTTGCGTCTCCACGATCTGCCAGCCGAGCCGCTGTTGAAAGCTGTCGCTGATGCCGGGCTCGATCAGCGTGCAGTGACGTTCGAGGGCCAGCGGGCGCGGCTGGCCGCCTCGATCGAGAGCGCGGGGCTCTCAGGGCTCACCCCGGCCCTGTCCTGGCTTGATGTGAACCATCAGGGCCTGCCGCAGTGCGCCACCATCTGTCATGGCGACTTTCATCCGCTCAACATCATGGCGGATTCCGGCCGGGTGACCGGCGTGATCGATTGGGCCAATGTGGTCGTTGCGGCGCCGGAAATGGACGTCGGCTCTGCGCTGGCCAACATCAGCACCGTTCCGTTCAATGTGCCGCCGGCCCTGCGCCCTGTGTTGCGCTTGGTGATCGGATCGGCGCTTCGGAGCTATCTGCGCGCTTATCGCCAAAAGCGGCCGCTCGATGACCGCGCGCTTCGCTACTATCAGGTGTTTCGCGCGACGCGCGCAGCTCCGCTCGGCGGCGATCACCGTTCGGGCCGGCAGGACCGGCGGCGGCGCATTCGGATCGGAAGCCGGCATCCGCAGCTTGATCGCCTATCTCGACCGGCAGGCCGGCGTGAAGGTCAAGCTCTAGCTGTACAATTCCGTCACTGTGCGACGCGGGCCAAGGTGGGCTAAAAGGAGACCGAATGTCTGTCTTTCGGAGAGATCAATGCCCAGCCCCTCAGACCTGAACGCCGTGCTCGCGCACATCGATGCCGATATCGACGGCAGCCTCGAACGGCTGTTTGCGCTGGTGCGGATCAAGTCGATTTCTGCAGACCCCGCATTTGCCGGCGACTGCAAGGCTGCGGCCGAGCATCTGGCGAAGGATATCGCCTCGCTCGGCTTTGCCACTGACGTGCGCCAGACCGGCGGGCATCCGGCGATTGTCGGCAAGTCGAACGGTTCTGGTCCAGCCACGGGTCCAAGGGTACTGTTCTACGGGCACTACGACGTGCAGCCGGTCGACCCGCTGAATCTCTGGGAGCATCCGCCGTTCGAGCCGGCGGTCGAGAACCCTGCCCGACGGCCGCAAGGCGATCGTCGCGCGCGGCGCGCAGGACGACAAGGGCCAGCTCATGACCTTCGTCGAGGCCTGCCGCGCCTGGAAGGCGGTGACGGGCGAGCTGCCGCTGCCGATCACGATCGCTGATCGAGGGCGAGGAGGAAGTCGGCTCGAAGAACCTTCGGCGCATTCCTGAAGAACAACAAGAGCGATCTCGCGCGCCGATTTCGCGCTCGTCTGCGACACCAACATGTGGGACCAGAACACGCCGGCGATCACCACCTCGCTGCGCGGCCTTGTCTATGAAGAGGTGAAGATCAAGGCCGCCAACCGCGACCTGCATTCGGGCCTGTTCGGCGGCGGCGCGCAAAATCCGATCCGCGTGCTGACGCACATTCTCGGCGAGCTGCTCGACGACAACGGCCGCATCACCATTCCGGGCTTCTACGACGGCGTGAAGGATACGCCGCCGGATGTGCTGGAAGCCTGGAAGAAGCTGAATTTCTCCGCCGAGACGTTCCTCAAGCCGATCGGACTTTCGATCCCCGCGGGCGAGAAGGACCGCTTGCTGATCGAGCAGGTCTCCTCACGCCCGACCTGCGACGTCAACGGCATCTTCGGCGGCTACACCGGCGAGGGCGCAAAGACGGTGATCCCGGCGGAAGCAACCGCCAAGGTGTCGTTCCGGCTGGTCGAGGGCCAGGACCCGAAGAAGATCCGCGAGGCCTTCCGCGCCTATGTGAAGGCGCGGCTGCCGGCGGACTGCTCGGCCGAATTCGGCGATCACAGCAATGCGCCGGCGATCGCGCTGGACTTGACCATGAAGCCGCTTGGCGCCGCGCAACGCGCGCTGACCGACGAATGGGGCAAGGACGCGCTGCTGATCGCCTGCGGCGGGTCGATCCCGATCGTGGCGGACTTCAAGAACACGCTCGGGCTCGATACGGTGATGGTCGGCTTCGGCCTCGACGACGACCGCATCCATTCGCCGAACGAGAAGTACGACCTGAAGAGCTTCCACAAGGGCATCCGCTCGTGGGCGCGCATCCTCGCGGCGTTCGCCGAGGCGCGGACCTAAGACACCGTTTGCCTGGTGCACATCAGGCAGCGATGCCCTGGCGACGGAAGAAGGGGTCTACTGCGGCGCAGGGATCGTCAGCAGGGTCGAGATGCTGCTGCCGCGGATGTCGTAGACGCGCGCGAAGATCACGTCGTCGCGCTTGATCTCGACCAGCACCGGCGCGTTGAGACCCTTGCAGTAGAATTCGCCGAGCGTCATCGCGAAGTCGGCGCTCTGGCTGTCCCAGCCGATGCTGAACTCGGGTCCGAGCGCGACCCGCGCCGGCCGCTGCGGGCCGCAGACCGCGACTTTCCATTTGCGGCTCGCAGGCGGAATCTCCTGGCGCTCCTCGAGCTGCTCGCGCAACTCCTCCGACGCCTGCTTCAAGGCGAGGCCCCAGTAGTCCAGCATGTAGAGCGCGTCCGCCGCGCGGACCGTTCCGGCGACGTGATTGAAGTAGGTGTATTGATAGGGATGCAGCCGGATCATCTCGGTCAGCGGCAGCAGCAGGCCGGCCGCGAACACGACATTGACGCCGACGACCGCCATCACGCCCTGGCGTCTGACGCGATCGATGATCCAGACAAAGCCGACGCCGGCCATCACCGCCATCGGCGGAATGACGAACAGGAAGTGGCGGATGCCGTTGTAGAGCGCCGGGCGCTTCACCATGGCGATCATCAGCGGCAGCGTTGCCGCGAGCGCGAGCATCGTCAGGATCATCTTGCGCTTGGCGGGTACGTCGCGGCGGAACAGCGAGGCGACAGTGACGCCAAGCCCGACCAGCAGCGGCACCATCATCACTTCAGGCAATTTAAGCGCGAACAGGGTCGGCAGGTACGACCACGGCATGTCCGGCACCGAGACCATCTCGCCGTTGAACAGTTCCTTCCACGGCTTCTCGAAGAAGGCCGAAAAATACGTCATCGCCTGCAACGGATTGTCGAGCTTGACGATCGACCACGGCCAGATCAGGCCCATCACCAGATAGCCGAACACAAGCGCGGGGATCAGCACATAGACGACATGGGCAAGCCGGTGCATCGCTTCGCGCCATCCCTGCGTCCGCGACTTCGTCGAGCAGCAGCGGGATGAACGCGATCGCGTGCATAGACCAGCGCAAAGCCGCCGAGGATGCGGCAGCCGATGCAAGACCGGCGCCGAGACCGACGATCAGCGCGGTGCGCGGCGAAGGCTAGGGATACTCCTCGACGAGGCGGACGAGGCCGAGCAGCAGCACCACCATCGCGATCGCGAACGGGATGTCCTTCGGGTTCATGAAGATGTGGCCGTAAAAAGCCGGACACACCGCGACCAGCATGAGCGCGGCGAGGCCGGCAACGGACCGCCGACGCGGCGGCCGAGCCGCCATGTCAAGGCGATGCCGATAACGCCGACGAAGGCGCCGACCAGACGGCGCGTTTCGAACAAATCGAGCGGAAGAATTTTGTGAAGCAGCGCGGCCGCCATGTCGAAGCCGCCGCCATACATGTAGAGATTGACGAAGGACAGCGCGCTCGTGTCGGTGAAGCCCGACTTGTAGAGCTGCAGCAACAGCTCGGCATATTCCGCGTGGGTATAGTCGTCCCAGCCGAGGCCGTACCGCTTGAACGTCAGCGATGCGATGATGGCGATTGCGGCCAGCGACAGCAGAGCAATGTCGTCACAGGTTTGCGTTATCGATCGCCGCGCAGGCGTGTCGACGATCGATGTGATAGTGGACATCTGTTGCTAGACCGGACCGTTCCTCTGACCCCGCAAACTCGCTGCATGGGCTCTTCCCCGCGTCGATTATATCGCGGTCACGTTTCAGGTGTACTAGCGAATTATGGACTAATTTTCTGAATGCAATGCAATAAACCCCCGCACGGTAAAGATTATTTGGAATGAAGCAGCGCGCCAAAATGACTGCCTGTTCATCTGCGTGCCGGGCGCGCTTCACCTCACTGAATGGTCCTACCGATTGCCGCTCGCTGCGCGACCATGCATCAGGTCATCGCAGCCAGCATGAGGTTGATGCGCGACACGAGCCGGATGAGCCGGCTGCTGCGCCCTCCCTCGGTCGCAGTCGACGAGCCGCGCACCTCGACGCCGCCACATCAGACCAGATGTTGAGCGCCATGATCAGCGCGAATCAGGCGCCGAGCGATGGCGATGTTGTCGCCGCGACCGCGGAGCGTCGGTGAGCGCAGCAGGACCAGCCACATGGCACGCTGGTCACGTGCAGCGACCTGCGCACTAGCGCCAGCGTTGCAGCGTCCGCGGCAGAGCGCTCTTCGCGGTCAGGGCCAGCCGCGCCGGCATGCAGGATCAGGAGACCGAGGCGGCCAGACGTTCGAGGATCGGTTGGCCCTCGCCTGGGCCCGGCGTCGCCCCGCGTCGTGCCCTGGACTGCGAAATTAAGCCTATCCGCTAACCAAAACGCCCATGTCAGCCGTTTGGACAAATCCAGTTTTGCAGAGCGAAGCGTATGACGGTACTGTGGCGTCGGGTTGGGTCTCGCTCGGCTTGGGCAGACCAGAGGAACGTTGCCGCCTGTGTGCGGCGTGGGGTTGACGATGATCGTGCTGCTCGCCGCAGGCGTTGGCGTAAGCGTGCTGGGATTGCTTGCCATCGGCTTCGGAATTCCCATCAACGATACCAGCTTCGGCAACGCGCTGCTGATCGCCGGCGTCGTGATCCTGTGCACCGGCGTGATCCTCATCGGCATGTGGCTCGCTGCACGTGAGATGGTGAATGTCGCAAGGCTTGTCGTCGGGCAAGGCGCGCAGGCCGCGAGATCCGTTGCTTCGCCCAGGCTCTCTGCGCCGGCAAATCCGTTTGCCGCTGCGATCGGCGAGCCGGCTGCCGAACGGCCGACCGTTGGCGATGGCGTTTCAGACGGTGCACCGGCTTCGCCGCCGCCATGGGCCGAGGAAATCGCGACGCGCGCCAGGCCGCGTCCACTCGCTCCGGAGATTGCTCCCGTTGAGCCTCGCGACGCGGCGCCTGCGCTTGCGCCCGATCGTCCGGCGCGCCGGAATCTGCTCTTCGCCGCCAAGCGGCGCGACAATACGGACCCTGCAACGCCGGCTGCGGCACCGCCGCTATCGACCACCGCACTCGAGGCGGAACCGAAGGTTTCGTTCGAGAATGCCTGGCCGAATTCCATCGCGGCCGAGTGGCTCGACAGACCGCAGCGAACCATCCCTCGCCAAGGCTGACGCAACAAGGGCTGACGCAACAAGGGCTGAAGCGACAAGCGCTGAAGCAGCAAGCAGCGAGATGGACGCTGGCCGATCGGCTGCGCCGCAAAGCGAGCCTGCCAAGGCCGATCTCCCCGACGGCGTAAGCGTCATCAAGTCGGGGACCGTCGACGGGATGGCTTACACGCTCTATTCCGATGGTTCGATCGAAGCGCAGTTGCCCGGCGAAGGTCCGATCCGCTTTGCGTCGCTCGATGCGTTGCGGACCTATGTAGAACAGCGCCAGTAATCACTGCTGGCGCGCGCTACAATTCCCCGCCTGATCTTGATTTCGATCCGCGCTGCGGTTGCCAGAACTTGCATCGTCTTTGTCGGCCAAATCGATCGCCGTTATGGCATAGTATATTCAGGCTGCGGAACGTCGACCGTAGAATCAGCCAGTGACGCAGAGGCTCCCGGCATGACCAATTCGCCCGCGAAGGCTTTCATCGATCTCACGGCCGAGATCGTCTCGGCCTATGTCGGCAACAACACGACGCCGGCGGCGGAACTGCCGGCGCTGATCGGTCAGGTGCATGCGGCGCTGATGCGTGTGTCCGAGGGGCAGGCTCCCGCAGTGATCGCGCCTGCCAGGCCCGCGGTTCCGGTGAAGAAATCGCTGACCGCCGAATACATCGTCTGCCTCGAAGACGGAAAGAAATTCAAGTCGTTGAAGCGGCACCTGCGCACGCAGTACAACATGACGCCGGAGCAATACCGCGACAAGTGGGGATTGCCGGCCGACTATCCGATGGTCGCGCCGAACTACGCGGTGACGCGCTCTCAGCTTGCCAAAAAGATGGGTCTTGGCCATCAGCGCAACGGCAAGCGCTGACGATTTCGACAAAGGCGAATCTCAGGATGCGACCGCGAGCGCGTCACGTGCGTCGCGGCGGACACGCTCGACCATCGAGCGCAGGCCGTTGGAGCGCTGTGGCGACAAGTGTTCGCGGAAGCCCAGCTCGTTGAACAGCGCGATCGCATCAGTTTCAAGGATCCGCTTGGCGGTCTGTCCGGAGTATTGCGACAGCAGGATCGCTATCAGCCCGCGCACGATGTGCGCATCGCTGTCGCCGATGAACGACAGCACAGGCTCGCCGTGTCCATTGCGTTCGACGTGTCGCGCGAGCCAGACCTGGCTTGCGCAACCTTGCACCTTGTTTTGCGGCGAACGGTCTTGTTCCGGCAACGGCACAAGCGTACGTCCCAGCTCGATGACGTAACGGTAGCGGTCGTCCCACTCCTCGAGCAGCGCGAAATTGTCCTTGATCTCGTCGATCGTCGCCATGTGTCCAGATTGCGTGTTCAGGTTGCCAGAAGCCGCCTCAAGTCCCGGTTCCGACGTTCGCACTCGGCGGTCTTGCCCGCTGGCGCGAAAGTCAGATTTAACCGCACGGACGGCACTTCATCTGAAGCCATATATGAGAATGCGCGCCGCCGAAAGCGAGACGTCTGCCAATCTTTGGCATGGATCAATTGCGGCTTCTGACCTGTTCCCGGACTAGCTTCCGCGGATCGTCGTCGCCGGAGCGCCGATCGGGCCGCGCCAGTCGGCTTTCAAGTCGTCGGGCGTCAGCGTATCCGCCGGCGCGCCCTGCGCGGTCGGCGCATCCGCGCGGCCGATTGACCCGGTGTGGTCGGGCTTCTTGTCGGTGATCATCTGATAGACCTTGCGCGCGCCAGCCTGCGCGCGGTGACCGATCACGGTCGCGGCCTGGCTGCCGATCTCGCATGCGGCAGGTTGACGGACGCAGAATTGGCTCATGTCGGACACCGCGGCGCCCGCGGCCGTTACGGCTTCCGTTGCGCCGATCTGCGGCAACTTCTCCGCGTCAGGCGTCTTTTCCGTCGGCAGCAGCACGAGCACCAGCCCGAGCCAGAATGCCATTCGCATAAGAAAGAACATCGCGTTCTCCCGTCCAGTTCGACACATCCCCGTTGCGATTGTCCTCGCAATCTGGGCTCACGATTAGCAGCGGCATGTGAAGTCCGGGTTTTCACGGCGCGCGCAATTTGCATCAAAATTGAAATCATTCCGGTTGGCGTAAATTTTCGATTGATACGCTTCCCGTTCAAAATCCGGCGCTTTTGGGCCGCCTGTGCGCGCGTGTGCAGAATTTCGAAACCATAACGGTGCGCCTGATGGAAACACAGCGTTCACCATGCGGGTAAAATGAACCGCCGGAGACGCCCGCATTGTCCCACTTCGCGGCAGTTCGCCGGCCTGCCGGAGCTCACCTTAGCGTTCGCTTAATTTCACTCTGAGACGATCGCCCGAGATAAAAAAGGGGGCGTGCCGGCCGATCCTGACCTGGATCGAAAATGCCCGGACGCAAGGATCGATTGACATTCTTTGTCGCCATAAGCCGGTTTCTTGATGCGCTGCTGCATCCGTCTGCGCGTTACGACGCGATGGCTGGGGCGCGTCATCGTGTGTTCATCGGTACCCGCCTGCTCGGCAGCTTCGTGCTGCTCGCAAGCTTCCCGATTTATGTCGCCGTGCGCGGCGCGCCGGGCGTGCTCGAAGTGGCATGCTTTGCCTGGCTGATCGCGCCGATCCTGATCGCCTACTATTTGTCGCGCACCGGCCACTACGAGCGCGCGCATGCCTTTTCGTCGCTCGCGCTTGCCGGTCTTGTGACCGCAGTGGCGATCACCACCGGCGGCATCTCGTCATTCGCGGCCGTCTGGCTGGTCGCCATCCCGATCGAGGCGGCGCTGTCGACATCGCGCAAGGTCGTGAGCTTCGCCGCCTCGCTGTCGATGGTCTGCGCCGGCTTGTTGATCGGCCTTGATGCCGGCGACTGGCTGCCGCTGTCGGAAATTCCCGCGCGCCTCAGCGCGACATTCGAGGCTTTCGGAATAGCATCGGTTGTCCTGTACTGCGCGACGCTGGCATTCGCGAACGAGATGCTCGGAAGCACAAGCCGCAGCCTGCTCAACGCTGAAGAGAGCCGCTACCGGCTTCTCGCCCGCAATATGGGTGATGTGATCACGCGCCATCGGCGCAACGGCGTGGTCGAGTTCATCTCGCCCGCCGCGCAGTCGCTGTTCGGCGCTCCGGTCAATCAATTGACCGGGCACGGCCTGTTCGATCGCGTCCATGTGGCGGATCGCCCGGCCTATCTGACCGCGCTTGCGGACGTCGCGCGCGGCGCGAGCGAACGCGACGTTGAATTCCGCGTCAAATGCGGCGTCGACAGCGAAGCGCGAAATGCGCCTTCGCCTGCGACCGGTTTCATCTGGATCGAAATGCGCTGCCGGCCGCTGGAGCGGACTGCGCAGGGCTCCGCGACGGATGTCGAAGTGGTCGCCGTCATGCGCGACATTACCGAGCGCAAGTCGCAGGAGCAGGCGCTCGAGGATGCGCATAGCGAAGCGGAAAAGGCGCACGCCGCCAAGAGCCAGTTCCTCGCGACCATGAGCCACGAGCTCAGGACGCCGCTGAACGCCATCATCGGTTTCTCGGAGATGATCGTGCAGGAGAGGGAACTCGGTCTCGATGCGGCGCGCCGACGGGAATACGCAAAGCTGATCAACAATTCCGGCCAGCACCTGCTGTCGGTCGTCAACGGCATCCTCGATATGTCGAAGATGGAAAGCGGCGGCTTTGAAATTTCGGCGGAGCCTTTTGTTCCGCGTGAAGCGATCATGAACTGCTGCAACCTGATGGCATTGAAGGCGCGCGAGAACGGCATCGATCTCGTCGTCAATTTGCCGGAAGATCTCCCGAGCATGATCGGCGACCAGCAGGCGTTCAAGCAGATCATGCTCAACCTGCTGTCGAATTCGATCAAGTTTACGGAGCGGGGCGGTTCGGTCACAGTGTCTGCGTCGGTCGAAGGCGTCGATCTTGCGCTCAAGGTCAGCGACACCGGTGTGGGCATCAGTGCCGACGATCTGAAGCGGATTGGAGATCCATTCTTCCAGGCAGAGAAGACCTATCGCCGCCGCCACGAAGGCACGGGTCTCGGTCTGTCGATCGTCAAATCACTGGTCGCGCTGCATCGAGGCGAAATGACCGTGCAAAGCAAGCTTGACGTCGGAACCACGATATCCGTCGTGTTGCCGCTCGATCTGGAACGCGGCGCCACGAAATCGCCGCCCGTCGTCGCCACGCTCGCGCCGAGGCAGAAGGACAAAGTCGAACAGAAGGTGAAGCGAAGTGCCTAGATCAATCGCCATGAACGATCACGTGGTTCCGCGGCGCCAAAAGGGCGCGGCTGCCGCGCGCAAGGAACGCGGCCTCATCATGCAGATCGTGTTTCACTCGCCGAAGGATACGCTAGCCGGCGCGGTTGCGCTGGCGGCGGTTCTGGCGATCATCGTCAACGCCGCGTTCCTGCAGGCCGGCCGCCATCCGTCGCCGCTGTTCGGAACGGTGCTGCCGCCCGCAAAGAGCGTTCCGCCTCCGCCGGTCATTCAGAGGACCGAAACCGTGCCGGTGGCCCCGGTGCAGCAGGCGATGGCGCCATCGCAAGCGGCTACCAATCCGATGCCACGCCCGCGTCCGGCAGAAGCGGAAGTGCGACCCGGCGATCCGTTAGGCAATCTCGTGCGTTCGACCAATGCGCCCGGAGCTGTTGCGCCTGTTGCGAACGCACTGCGTCCGCCTGCGGCAATCCCGGCGGCTGCGGTCAAGAACGATCAGGTGGCAAGCCTGATCGGGTCGTCGCAGCGCGTTGCTGCCGTACAGCGCGCCTTGACAGATTACGGCTATGGACAGATCAAAGCGACCGGGACCGTCGGTGCGGACACGCAGGCGGCGATCCAGAAATTCGAGCGCGAGCGCAAGCTTCCGCTCACCGGACAAATGTCCGAGCGTCTGGTGCGCGAATTGGGTCTGGCGACCGGCCGCAGCTTCGAGTAGCTCGCCGGCGCTGCTTCGCGTAGCCTTCGTGGCATGAGGATCAAATCCAGCATCTGGGTCGCAGCGTATCTTCGTCGTTGCCAGACCGAGAACATCTTTGGCGTCGTGCGCAGGCGCGGTGCCGAAGAGGCCGGGGCCATTTTCATCAAGCTCGCAATGCTTGATGGCAACGCGCTTCTCTTCACGCCGGCGCCGCAAGCCGCCTATGACGAGAGCAGACCTGCCGACCGCGTGTTTTTGCCGACGACGCCGGCGCCGGCCGCCGAACAGATCATTGAAGACCGGCTTGCAAAGGAAATACGTTTCGATTCCGACATCTGGATCGTCGAGATCGAAGACCGTGCCGGACGGCACTTCCTTGATCTGGCGAAAACCTAGTGCTCCTTAGCTTGGGTCGTTGCGCGCCCGGCCAATGGCTTGGCGGCCTCGGCGGCGCCTGCGGGCTGCGGCACGGATGTTGCTGGCCGTGCACGCCTTCGCTCGTCGTCGTAGAGCGCCGGGCGGTATTTCGCTTTCGTCTGAGCGACGATTGTGCCGCGCCAGATCGACAGCATGATCAGCGCCACGTGTTCGCCCAGCGAGTCGTAGAGCCGTGCGAGGCGCAGCACGCTGATGACCGAAGAACTCCATTCGGGCTTCAGAAACAGCAGGACGCGTTGAAAGACCTCGCCGGGCATCGCCAGCGACCTCGCGGCGCAAGCCAGTGCCTCGCCGCTTGTGTCCGCGACGATGCGCTCGCCGACAGATGCCGGCAGCAGCAGCGCATCCGAGAGTTCGGCAGCGAAGGCTGAGCGGTCGCGGGCGAACGCCGCGCGTTCGAGGACGGCGACGGCGCGGCCTGCGCGGCGTGGCTCGATCCGCGCCGCGGGTCTCAGCGGCGATCCTTCGAGGTTGCGCAGGATTTGGATTCGCTCCGCAGGCGCCGCCCTCATGAACATGTCGTCGATCGACGCAGCGTCGCTCGGCTGCATCGACAGCGTGGTCTCGTGACGATCCGTAGCGGTTGCCTCGTCTTGCTGCGGTTCGTTCTGCGGGAAGTTTTCCGGATTTGTCACAGTTTGCGGCAGCGCGGCCGGTTTCGTCAGGCCCAGAAGCTCGCGAATCTCGTGCGGCGTGTCGGGATAGACTGCGAGGCGGGAACGCACCACGTTGCGCGTTGCATCGTCGACCTGACCGATCAGTCGAGACGCGAGTTCCACATAATGCTGCTGTTCTTCCGCCGAGTGGCCCGGCGCCTGAACGTAGAGATCCGTCAGCACGCGCAGCAACGTCGGTCGTACGTCGATGCCTTCTCGCTTTGCGAGATGCATCAAGCCGTCGAAACTCGGAAATAGGGGCGGCTGTGACATGACGATCTGACGCAACTGGGAAACAACAGTTAGACCTTATGCCGCTTCCCCTTAAGAGCGCGTTAACCTTGCCGGGCTCTTAATGCAATCCACGACGCTCCGGCGGCGGACGATGGGGCGAGGAGAGAGCAATGGGTATGGTCGTGGAGTTTCCTGCGGAAGCCACTCAACGGCGGCCGGCTGCGACGGACTTGTCGCGGCAAGAAGGGATGGGAACGGTGCTGATCCTGCCGGTGATCCGGATCGAGCGCCATGAAGGCGATATCTTCGGCGGCGGCGGCTCGGAACAGGGATCGCCGTCCGGACGCGGCCGCAAGCGGCGCGCGCGTCCCTGAAAACACCAACCCGGCATACTCGAATGCCACGCAGCTCACCTGCTGTTCGCGCTCGCAATCGGCGAGGGGCGTTCCTGATACTTCCCCTTGCGTTGCTCGGCGCAGCGCTCGGCGGATGCGCCGGCGGCGATCTAGGACGCACGCGCGGCTCGGCCCTCAACGACGACATGCACCGCTGGATTGGCGCCGAGGCGGTCAACAGCACCGGTAAGCGCGCTTCGCAATTCCAGCTCACCGACAACGAGCGGCTGCTGCGCGACCTCGCTTATCCCTTTATCGAGCCGCCGCACTCGCGTCCGGCCTGGAAAACGGTGTTCGGCAATTATGCGCCGATGCCTTCACCGTGGCGTCAGGAGGTCGTGTTCGATCGCACCGCCTACGGCCGAAGGCTGATCGACGAGCCGCACCGTTCGCACACCTCGCGCTATTCGCAGTTGATGGAGGATGTCCGCGACGATCTCACGCGGTTCGATCCGTTCTTCGCCGCTGCCGCCGTGGTCGCCGATCTCGACGGCAAGCGCGGACAGGCCTTGACACTTGTCTCCGCCCTTGATCGTCCGGAGCGCGATGACGCGATCGCCCGCATGAAAGAAAACAGGCTGATCGTCGAATGGGTGCAGCAGTGCCTGCAACAGCGCGTTGCATCCTATCGGTGGGCGCTGGAACGGCTCGTTATCCACGCGCCGGACGATGCGGCCGCGGATGCAGATCGTCTCATCGCTCAGCTCGACGGCCGCAGCGCGCCGGCGGTTGCGTCCCCGATCGAGGGCAGGTCAGTCGTCAGCAAAGGCTGACGCGGCACCAATCGCGGCGCGGCCTGTCGCCTGAAAAGCTCGACGAATTCGGAAGTTCGGCTAACGGGTCGCCGGATCATTCTGCGGTCGGCAGGTCGCCGCCATCAGCGACGCGCGCGCTTGCGGCATGAGATCCGGTTCCGCCGCCAAGGCCTTGATGATGATGAGGCCGGTCGGCGTCGGCGACTCGATGATGAGACGGTCGGCCGCGGTGACTTCCTCGTCCTCCGGCAATTCGGCGCGCTGCTCCGGCGTCATCAGATCAAGCTCGATGATCCTGCGGCCCGCGGAGCGATCGTTGATCGCGTAGTAGGCAACCTCGTTGCGCGTGTAGAACGACACCGAGGTGTACGCCTGACTGACCGGCACCGAGAACTTGATCGATCCGAATGAAAGATCGTAGCGGCATACGGCCGTGGCGAATGCGGGGTCCTGGAACGGGAGCAGGGCATTGCGCGGCTCCGCCGCGGGAAGTTGCGCCACCGCATTGACGTTGGTCACCGGCGTCAGGCGTGAATAGGCGTCCTTTGTTGCCACGCGCGGGAGCGCGAGCACGCTGACAAGGTGGACGATGCCGCCCAGCACGACGCCGCCGAGAATTGCAAAGATCCAGCGGATCATGGGCAGCCTATCGTGACGATCGCCGGCATCGGCGCGTCCCTTTGCGAGCGGGTGGAGACGCCGACGGGTGTATCGTAGAGCCGCATCATCAACAGGTAGCGGTCGAGGCCGCCGGTCGGCAGCCAGTTTCCGGCGCGCGATCGCGCGGCGATCCGGATTTCGAACCCGCCGTCGGCGCTGCGCACGATCTCCTGGCTAGTGAAGCCATAGCGTTGCAGCGAATTGCTCACCAGGTTTCCCTGGCCGTCGTACAGCGTCAGGGTCCAGAAGCGCGCGGCCGGGGTGATGCCGCTGACCGAAACGTCGCAGCGCCCGTCCAGCGGCCGTCCCTTGTCGTCACCGCGCGCGACAAAAGCGACGCCGTCGCCGCTGCCGATCGGCAATTCACCGCTGCGGGCGACGGAGGCGCGCGCGTACGGATCGATATCCGAGGTGCCCGTTCGCGGCCAGGCCTTCCAGGGGCCGACCGTCACTGCGTCGAAGCTGAGGCCGCGCGTCGACGTGGTCCAGGTTGCGCCGAGACCAACGGCCGTTGCGATAGCCAGCGCGATCAACGATATGAAAATCAGCCGCACGGAATTTCCACGATTGTACGCAAGCTAGTTCTTGCGCGGCGCCAACGCCGTCGTATTGGCTGGTGTCGCCGCCGCAAAGCTGTCTGCCGGCGCGTTCGAAGATGTGGTCTTCGCAGGCGGCGGATCAGCCACCTTGGCCGCTTCATCGAGCAGCTTTTCGACCCGCACCAGAATGTCAGCACCACGCTTTGTCAGCACCGGCGGCGGCCCGGCCGTTCCGTCGCCGACGCCGGGAGCCGCAGCATTTGCGGCGGCGACGGCCGGCCCGCGCTTGCCGAGCGTGACGCCCGGAATGTCCTTGATCTCGACGCCCTGATGCGCGGCGACCATGATCGCGCGCCAGGTCATCGCGGGCAGCGAGCCACCGGTCATGCGGTTGGTCGAGGAATAATCGTCATTGCCGAACCAGACGCCCGCTGTGAAGTTGCCGGTATATCCGACGAACCAGGCATCGCGGAAAGCGTTGGTCGTACCTGTCTTGCCGGCCGCGGGCACACCCTCGATCTGGGCGCGCCGGGCAGTGCCTTCATACACGACATGGCTCATCATCTCCGCCATGTCGGTGGCAACCTGAGCCGGAATGGCCTGGGTGGGCTTCTTGCCGTCGCGATCGAAACGCCAGACCAGGTCCCCCGTCGGCGTTCGAACCTCGAGCGCTGCATGCGGGGTCGGCGCGCGGCCGCGGTTGGGGAAGGTCGAATAGGCGACCGTATGCTCCAGCACATTCACTTCCGTTGAGCCGATCGGCAAGGACGGCGTATCGATCAAGGGGGCCTTGATGCCCATCTTGCGTGCGGTATCGACGATCTTGGCGCGGCCCGCGCGCGGCCCTTCGCGCCCGCCCATCGAGATGGAGAGTTTGACGGGGATCACGTTGATCGAGCGCGTGATCGCGGCCGTTAGCGTCGTCGAACCCGAATAGGAGCGGCCATAGTTCTGCGGGCACCAGTTGCCGATGCAGACAGGCCCATCGACGACGATCGAAGTCGGCTTGAAGCCGTTCATCAATGCTGTCGCATAAACATATGGTTTGAAAGACGAACCGGGCTGACGCATCGCATCAACCGCCCGGTTGAACTGACTGGTGCCGTAGTCTCGGCCGCCAACCATGGCCCGCACGCCGCCATCGAGGTCGGCCAGCACGGCCGCCGCCTGGGTGGCATGATAATCGCGGCCGAACTGACGCAGATTGTTCTCGACTGCGGCTTCCGCCGCGCGTTGAACGTTCATGTCGACTGCGGTGCGCACGATGAACACGCGTTCGGTGTAGGATTTGGGGAACGTGTTGACGAGCTTGCGCATCTCGTCGAACGCCCAGTCGAGGTAGTAGTTCGGAGAATTTTCGTCGCGACGATCGACTGCGTTCGCGGGATTGCGGCGTGCGCCGAACACCTGACCTTCAGTCATGAATCCCGCTTCGACCAGATTGTCGAGCACGATGTTCGCGCGGGCGCGTGCGGCCGGCAGGTTGATATGCGGGGCATACCGCGTCGGCGCCTTGAACAGGCCGGCCAGCATTGCCGACTCGGACAGGTTTACGTCGCGCGCCGATTTGTTGAAGTAGAAGTGAGCCGCGCCGTCGACGCCGAAGGTGCCGCCGCCCATGTAGGCGCGGTCAAGGTACAGCTTGAGGATCTCGTTCTTGGTCAGGCGTGATTCCAGCCATACGGCCAGGAACGCTTCCTTGACCTTGCGTTCGATCGTTCGCTCGTTCGACAGGAAGAGGTTCTTTGCCAATTGCTGGCTGATCGACGAACCGCCCTGGACCACGCCGCCGGCGCGCGCGTTGGTCAGCAGGGCGCGGAATGTACCGCCGAAATCGATGCCGAAATGCTCGTAAAACCGCCGATCTTCCGTTGCGAGCGTCGCCTTGATCAAATGGTCGGGAAACTCTTCGAGCGGGATCGAGTTGTTGTGCTTGATGCCGCGGTTGCCAATCGGATTGCCGTAGCGATCGAGGAACTGCACGGCGAGTTCCGACTTCTTCAGCCAGTCTTCGTCCGCGGTTTCACGAAATGCCGGAATTGCGAGTGCGAGCATCGCGATCAATCCGAGCAGGCCGAGGGTGGCGGCCTCGGAAGCCGGCTCGATGAATACCCAGCGCTTCCAGCGGCCAACATGGAAGCGATCCATGAACGTCGAAAAACGTTCGTAGAGTTCGCGCGCGCCCGTGCCCGACGAGAACAGGGTCGAAATCGATCCGCGCGTCGAGATCCAGCAGGAAATGCCGGAACCAGTTCTTGGGATCCTTCAAGTCGAACTTGCCCACCGGAGCCTTGATCCATCTTGCGAAGCGCGCCGTTCAGAGACACTGGCCGCGCCACACGCTTCGACTGCCATCTATCACGGCAACCCGTGGCGCTTTGACGGCGCGATTCCGCAAGCAACCACAAAGGATTCCGCAACTTTTAGCCGAGCGGCGCGATCAGGCCAATGGGGCAGAGCAGATTAAGCCGGGGAAGGCTAACAACCATTGGGACCAAGGACTTGGGGACTAAAGATTTGCGGATCAAGGATTTGGCTCCGGTTCCTCAGATCAGCGGTCTTGCCGTGCCGGGGGGAAGGTATAAGCAGCACCACGGGATGCACCGGCGACGGCGCCGAATCCCGATGGACCAGAACGGCGACACCGGATGACAGATTTGTTCTGGAAAACCAAAGCCTTGGAAGAGATGACGGCCTCTGAGTGGGAAAGCCTGTGTGACGGCTGCGGCCGTTGTTGCCTGGAAAAGCTGGAGGATGAGGACACCGGCAAGATCTACTTTACGCATATCTCCTGTCGCCTCCTCGACGCACAGCTCTGTGCATGCACGGACTACCCGGATCGTCACAAAAAAGTGCCCGACTGCGTTCGCCTCACACCTCAGAACGTCCGCACGCTGAACTGGCTGCCGCCGAGCTGTGGCTACCGCCTCGTGGCGCAAGGCAAGGACCTTTACTGGTGGCACCCGCTCGTCTCGGGCGATCCGGAAACGGTCCATCAGGCCGGTGTTTCAGTGCGCGGCCGCGTTGCCGGCAGCGAGAGCGATATCGATCAGGCAGACTGGGAGGATCATATCGTGAAATGGCCCGGGCAATTTCCGAAGAAGGCGCGGGAGCCTCGGCCCGGGTAATGTCGCAACAGCAAAACAGCACCGGGAGCCTGACATGCGTCGCCGCCGCTGCTGCTTGCGCGCCGGTCGACTAAGCTGCCCGCGGAATTGAACCCCATGGACAATCTTGCGCGACAAGGCCGCGGCTTGGAGCGGAGCGAAACTGACGCCGGCGCAGGCGAATCGTCGTCGCGTTCCACGATGACAGCCGCCGAACTTCGGCCGCTGCTCGCAGGCCTGATGGTCGCGATGTTCCTGGCCGCGCTCGACCAGACCATCGTCGCGATCGCGCTGCCGACCATCGGGCGGCAGTTCCATGACATGAGCAATCTGTCGTGGGTGGTGACGGCGTATCTTCTCTCGGGGACCGCCGTCGCGCCCGTGTTCGGAACGCTGAGCGATATTTTCGGCCGGCGCGTCATGATCGTCATTGCGCTCGGCATCTTCGTCCTGGGCTCCGTGCTGTGCGCGCTGGCGCCGAACCTGCTGACGCTGATTCTCGCCCGCTTCCTGCAAGGGATCGGCGGCGGCGGGCTCATTCCTGTAGTTCAAACCATCATTGCGGACGCGATCAGCCCGAAGGAGCGTGGTGAGTATCAGGCGTATTTCAGCGGCGTCTGGCTCGCAGCCGGAATTAGCGGCCCGCTGCTTGGCGGCGTTATCACCGAGTATCTGCACTGGTCGGCGATCTTCTGGATCAACCTGCCGCTGACGGCGATCGCCCTCGCGATTCTGCTGCCGCGCATGCATGTGCTGCCGATCAACCATCGCAGGCGCAAGGTCGACTGGCTCGGCGGTGCGTTGCTGATGGCGTCGGCGATCGTGATCCTGCTGGTTCTGACCTGGGGTGGCGTGCGCCATGCGTGGTCGTCGCCGGCGATTGTCGCAATGGCGGGCGGCGCCGTCACCCTGCTGGCTGCCTTCATCTGGCATGCGGAGCGGACAGCAGAGCCGTTCATTCCGCTCCGTCTGCTCGGCGGCAGCGTCGTTCCCTTTGCCATTGTCGCCGGCGGCCTGACGGTCGGCTGCTTGCTCGGGCTCACGGTCTACCTGCCGATGTTCTACGAGATCGTCTACAAGCTGTCCGCGAGCGAGGCGGGACTCGCGCTGCTGCCGCTGGTTGCACTGTCTGTGCCGGATCCTGGATCGCGGGCCGGGTCATGCTGCGTCGGCATCGTTATCTCTGGATCAGCATTGCCGGCGGCGCGCTCGCCGCCATCGGCTTCGCTGCGCTCGCCTTCGCGGACCGGATGCCGCTCTGGCTGTTCCTGGTCATCCTGTCAGTCGGCTCGTTTGGCGTCGGACCGATGTTCTCGACGACGATGGCGACGATGCAGAATGCCGTGGCGCGCGGCCAGATCGGCACAGCGACTGGTGCGATGAACTACGCGCGAGCCCTGATGTCGTCGTTCGCCGTTGCCGGTTTCACCGCGATCCTGATGGCGGCGCTCGGCGCAGGCGCGGCGGGACGCGACAACATCGATCTCGCACGCGAGTTGACCAGCGCGGAAGCCGCATCAGCGTTCCGCTATATCTTCGCGGCTGCCGGGTTGATGATGGCGGGCGCAGCACTATCGATGGCGCTGATGGAAGAGCGGCCGCTGGCCGGTCCCAAGCGCGATCAGGTTGATCCGGACTGACGTCGCACCGGAACCTTGCTCCAGCACGGCGAGCAAATCATCGAAACCGTGCAGGAAGCCCGTCAGGCAGAGCCCGGACCGTCCGTGCGCAGGCTGGGCACACGAGATCACCAAGACGATCGCAACAACCTGAAGATGATTGCACGCAGCGCCGGTCCGCAAACGACGCTGATTTGGAAAATCCCGCGATATAGCGGACAAATAGTGTGGTATTGCTATGTTGCAACTATAACGTGAATTGATACTCTTCGGACGGCGCCGTGGGAGCGCTCGGGGAGCGAGAAAATGAGATACATAATCTTTGCGATTGCCTGCGTGTTTATTGTCGAACTCGGTTGCGCCCGCCTTCGCCCAGTCGCAGAAAACCTGCTCAACGACATGCTCCAAGAGCGGAAACAGCCGTACCTGCACCCGCAGCTGCTACTGAGGTTTGGCCCGTACCCCTTGGCAAAGCCCGGCGAACGGCGGGCTTTGGGTGAAGGAGGTGCAAGAAACTCAGCGGCTGAACGAGGCACGGTGGCGAAGCATCGCTTCGCCCATCGTTATAACTATAGCCCTGCGCCCCAACCCCGCGCCGTCTGCAAAATCCAGTCGCGGTAGAGCGAGAGCGGCGTGACGCCGGTCATGCCGCCGCAGCCCGCAGTGCCGTTCGGTCCGGTCGACCAGCTGACGACGCCGATCACGACCGCGCGGCCTTGCTGATCCTCAAACACGGGCCCGCCTGAATCGCCGGTGCATGCGCCGAGACCTTCGCGTTTGCCGTCGCTGAGCGGATCGACGAGGCGGATCTGCAGATTGCCGGGCCTGCCGGTCGCGACGAGACCGGCTGCGCGAACGATGCCGCCGCTCTTGCCGTCGCCGCGTATCGTTACGCCGATGCCTGCGACCGTGAAACGGCCGCCGGCTCCGATCGGCGCTCGCGGTGTGCCGACAGGCGGCGGTTGACGCGCGGCAGCGACGGTGCCTGCGAGCCGCAGCAGCGCGACGTCGGCTGTCGCGCGATGCGCCAGCATGGCTTGCAGATTGAACTGCGGATGGGTCGCGACCTGCGCGACATCGCGCAACTGCGGCGTTCGCTGCGCATCATATTCGACGATTTTGTAGGTTACGCCGCTCTGCACGCAATGCGCCGCGGTCAGCGCGACGTTTGGAGCGATCATCGTGCCCGAGCAGAAGTTGCCGCGCGAGCCGACAATCGTCACGACATTGCGGCCGATGCCCTCTGAACTCGGCGCGCCGCCACCGACGATCGCATGAGCGGGCGCCGGCAGCGCCAACCCCGCCGCGAGAAAAACGATGTGTGAAATGCGCGCGGTCATCGGCCGCGATCAACCTTGCCACACGCGGCTTGTCAACCGATCAAACTGTTGTGGGTCCGCCCGGTTTGGTCGTCTATGTCTCTGGACGGGCGCGGGAAAAACTCGTTAGCTTGGCCGAAGCAGAACGCGGTTGGCGCGTCGGCAGGCTGGTCATGGCTCTGGTGGACGACGGAGCGCCGCGGCGGGCACGTTCACCTGCCATTCACCTGCGTCCAGTTCATGTTGTGGTTTGAAGTGCGCGAACGCCGAGCAGGAGGTTTGCTTGCGTCTTCTTGTAGTCGAGGACGATCCGGATCTGAACCGGCAATTGACGACGGCGTTGTCCGATGCCGGCTACGTGGTGGACCGTGCATTCGACGGTGAGGAGGGACATTACCTCGGCGAAAGCGAGCCCTACGACGCGGTGATCCTCGATATCGGCCTGCCGAAGATGGACGGATTGTCGGTGCTGGAGGCGTGGCGGCGAGCCGGCAAGATGATGCCGGTCCTGATCCTCACCGCGCGCGATCGCTGGAGCGACAAGGTGCAGGGCTTCGATGCCGGCGCCGACGACTACGTCGCCAAGCCGTTTCATGTCGAGGAAGTGCTGGCGCGGATTCGTGCGCTGGTGCGCCGTGCGGCGGGCCATGCCAAGAGCGAGCTGACCTGTGGTTCGGTGCGACTCGATACCAGGACCGGCCGGGTCAGCGTCGACGGCAATCCGGTCAAGCTGACCTCGCATGAGTATCGCCTGCTTGCCTACTTGATGCACCACGCGGGACGCGTGGTCTCGCGCACCGAACTCGTCGAGCACCTCTACGATCAGGATTTTGATCGCGATTCGAATACGATCGAAGTTTTTGTCGGGCGCATCCGCAAGAAGCTTGATGTGGACATCATCCAGACGGTGCGCGGGCTTGGCTACCTTCTGACTCCTCCGGTCGAGGCGCGTTAGCGGATTTGACATTCGCTACCCAGCTTGCCGCTTGCTCGGGATGCGAATGCTGGAATCGGGCCACGAGCGTCGCCGAACCTCGCAAGCGGGGCACGGTTGCCGCCAGTTTGAAATTCCTGCATTGGACGCGGCAAACTCGCGGCAATGGCATCATGAGTTTGCTGGTGCCCCTTGGTTTTTCGAAGTTCGTGCAGGGAATTGCGGCAATGTTTAACGAACTTCGGAAGCGGGGCACCAGTTCGCTCTCCGCTCGTCTCTTCATCTCCGCGACGATCCTGGTGGTGGTGATCCTGTTCATCACCGGCATCGCGCTGTCGTCGCTGTATCAGCAGGCGGTCGAACGTTCCTTCGACCGGCGGCTGAATCTTTATTTGCGCACCCTGATCGCCGAGGTCGCGCCGGCGGAAGACGCCGACGACAAAACACAACCCGCGCTTGGCGAACCGCTGTTCGAACTCCCGCTGTCCGGCTGGTACTGGCAGATCGTGCGGATCGACGGCGGCAAGCGCGCCGATCCGTCGAAGCCCGACGAGCGCGCGTCGCGGTCGTTGTGGGATCGCAAGCTGCCGAAGCTCGAAGACCAGGGTATTCCGCTCAATTCGTCGGGCGTCCGGCTCGGCTACATGGCAGGACCGGAAGATCAGCAATTGCGCATCGTCGAGCGGCTGGTCGATTTCGGCTCGGACGGCCGCTTCATCGTCACTGTTGCGGGCGACGCGACCGAGATTTTCGAGGAGACGCGTACGTTCGACTTCTACCTGTCTGCCACGTTCGTTGCGCTGACCTTCGGATTGCTGCTGTCGACGCTGTTCCAGGTCCGCTTCGGGCTCGCGCCGCTGAAACGCATCACCACGGGTCTTTCGGCGATCCGCTCCGGCAAGGCCGAGCGGCTTGAGGGCGATTTCCCGGTGGAGATCGCGCCGCTGGCGCGGGAAACCAATGCGTTGCTTGACGCCAATCGCGAAATCGTCGAGCGCGCGCGCACCCATGTCGGCAATCTTGCACATGCGGTGAAGACGCCGCTGTCCGTGATCGTCAATGAGGCCGTGGCGCATGGTAACGAGCCGTTCGCCGCGAAGGTGCTCGAGCAGGCGACCATCATGCGCGATCAGGTCACCCACCATCTGGAACGCGCGCGCATTGCCGCGCGCCTGACGGCGGTCACCACGTTGACCGACATCACGCCGGTGATCGAGGGTCTGCATCGCACGATGGAAAAAATCCATCGTGATCGCGATATCGAGATTGAGGTCAAAATCGCCGAGCCGCTGAAGTTTCGCGGCGAGCGGCAGGATCTCGAGGAAATGGTTGGCAATCTGGTCGACAACGCCTGCAAGTGGGCGCAATCGCAGGTGCACATCGAGGTGCTTGCCGAACGGGCGGAGTCGATGACCCGATGCCGATGGTGCGAATCATCGTTGACGACGACGGGCGCGGCTTGACGGCCGACGAACGCGCTCAGGTGGCGCGTCGGGGGCAGCGCCTCGACGAGACCAAGCCTGGCTCGGGTCTGGGCCTGTCGATCGTTACCGATCTGGCGCGGCTCTATCGCGGCAACCTGGCGTTGGGTGCGGCCCCGGCCGGCGGTTTGAGGGCAGAATTGCTCCTGCCTGCGGTCTAGTTTTCCGAGCGGCAAGCTCCGCCCAAGCTTCGCCCCAATCCTCCCGCCTTGGTGACAGCAGCGGTTTCGTTGAGCTGAAATCGCGCCGGAGGGACCATGTTGAACAGGATTGCGATTTTTGCGGGTGCCGTCTTGCTGTTGGGCGGATGTGCAAGCGATCCCTATGGGACCGGTCCGCGCGAGGGCAGCGGAACTGCGATCGGCGCGCTGACAGGCGCCGTGATCGGGTCGGCGTTCGGCGGCGGAACCGGGGAGCGGATCGGCGGCGCAATCGCCGGTGCGGCGATTGGCGGGCTCATCGGCAACCGGATCGGCGCTTCGCTCGATGAGGAAGATCGCCGCTACGCCTATGAAGCCGAAATGGCCGCACTGGAGCAGGGGCCGGTCGGCGCCCCGACCGGCTGGCGCAATCCGGGTTCCGGTCGTTACGGTAACATCGTGCCGGGACCCGTTTACGTGCAGCGGGGATCACGCTGCCGCTCCTACACTCACACCGTCTATGTTGGGCCCCGGCCGGAGGTCGTCCGCGGTACCGCCTGCCGCAATCCGGACGGCACCTGGACCGCTGTAAGCTAAATCCTCAACGCCATCTTAACGGGGCGCCTGCTATGACGGCCGGTGGCGCTCTCCGCGCCATCGGATGGATTTCGGCCGTTATGGAGCAACAGGCACAACCGCCGCCTGCCAGGACGCTACCGGTTGACCGGTTGCGGGACTATCTGCGCCAACTTGCTCCCGCGGCCCAGGCGCTGCTGATGCGAGAATTCGAACTGGCGCTGGAGCGGGGCGAGGATGTTGCGGTCGCGAACTTTGTGCTCGGCGAGTTGCGCAAGATCGTACGCGCCAGCGATAGCAACGACCGCCCGCGTATCGAAGATTTGCCGCGGCTGGTGTTTACCTGCTTGACCCCCTTTCTGGTTGATGACGGCGAGCAGCGTCCAGGCCAGATCAGGCGATCCTCGCTCGAGCCGGTGTGGCTGTGGCTGAGCAAGACGGCGATCGTCGACGCCGCAACGGAGCTTGAAGCAACCCTGTCGGCAAGCGGGCCTCCGCCGGCGGCCGGTGCGGATCAGGCCATCCGCAAATTTCAGATCGCAGCGACTGAGGCGATTTCGATGGCGGTATCGCCGTCATCCCGCGGCGACGACCGCAACCGAAGTCTCGTCCGTGTCGGCTCTCCGAACGCCGTTGAAGACCTTCCCGCGATCGGCGTCATCTTCACCAACCGCGAAGCGCTCGAAGCGCTGCAGTCGCGACTGCCCAAGATCATCCGCACCTTCGCCGAAGCCCAGGTTGCATCAGTGAA
This sequence comes from uncultured Alphaproteobacteria bacterium, assembly GCA_963774995.1. Classification (GTDB taxonomy): domain Bacteria; phylum Pseudomonadota; class Alphaproteobacteria; order Rhizobiales; family Xanthobacteraceae; genus P52-10. Next base: position 8,182 of record CAVZHJ010000016.1, on the reverse strand, counting down.
AGGCCTGCTGGACCAATTTCCGTCTCTGCAGAAGCCCGAGGCGTTGCAGGTTTCGCTGTCGCTTGTGATGCATCGGCTAACATCGCCCTGGCAGATCATCCGTCTGGCGATCAGTATCGTCGGCTCCGACGAGGAGAGCCGCATCGCGGGTTCGCCGTTCGGCGTCGCGGTTTCAATGGCATTGTACGATCTTGCGCGTCTTGTCGACGATCTCCGCACCGACATCAGGCGCGGCAATTTCGACCAGAGCGCGCACCATCTCAAAACCCTGCATGATGGACTGCGCGATCTGCGCACCGAGCTCGACACCCGTTCCGACTCGCAATGGGGTCGCCATCTCTCGGCGATCCGCACTGATGTCTCCAATGCGCTGAAATCCGAAATCGAAAGCGTTCCCGGCCGCGTGCGCAGGCTTCTGCGCCAGCGTCCCGACAAGGATATCAATGCCGGCGCAAAGCTCGATGCCACCGAGATCGACGAGACGGCGGCGTTGATCGGCTTCGTCGCGGTCTGTCGCAACTACGCCAGCGAACTTGCAATCAACGAGGTCACCCTTCGGGCTTACTCCGACCTGCAGCACTATGTAGAGTCGGCGACCGAGGCGTTGGTCGAGTCGCTGCGCACCGGCGACGCGCGCGTCCGCGCCTTCCGCCAGTTGCAGGTCGACGCGGCTATCCGCTTCTGCGAATTGATCTTCGGCCATGAATACGCGTCGCTGATGACGAAGGCCGCGGAAATGGCAATCAGCGGCGAGCGGAAGAGCCAGAAGACGGGCTAGTGTGCCCATCTACGGCGGCAAAATCTCCCAAAATCGTCAATTGCCTGGCGAGGTCAGCCATGGTGTAAACCGGCGCGTTCGAGGCCCAAAAGGGCCGACCGTGCAGTTCTCCGGAACCTGATATGTCGCTGTGGTTCGTTCTTGCGCTGATGACCGCCGCCGCCGTCTTCGCGGTGTTGTGGCCGTTGGGTCGTTCTACGCGTGTGCGATCCGGCAACGAAACTGCGATCTACAGGGATCAACTCGCCGAGATCGAGCGCGATCAATCGGCCGGGCTTGTCTCCAGTCCGGATGCCGAAGCCGCGCGGGTTGAAATTTCGCGGCGTCTTCTCGCCGCTGCCAGGTCTGAGGACAACCTGCCGACGGTGTCGCGTCTCAATCTCCGCCGCGCCGTGGCGGTGGTTGCGTTGCTGGGCGTACCGCTGATTTCGACCGCCCTTTATCTGCGGCACGGCTCGCCGATGCTCGGGGATTTTCCGCTCGCCGGCCGCGCGGCCGTTCCGGCTGCATCAGCGTCGCTTGAAATGCTCGTCTCCCAGGTCGAGGCGCATCTGGAAAAAAATCCGAACGACGGCCGCGGCTGGGAGGTTCTGGCTCCCGTGCTGCTCAAGCTTGGCCGGTCTGATGATGCGGTTCGCGCATATCGCAATGCTCTCAGCCACAATGGCGACACAGCCGCCCGCCGCGCCGATCTCGGCGAGGCGATCGCCGCGGCCGCAGGCGGCGTCGTGACGGCAGAGGCCAAGGCGGAGTTCGAGGAAGCACTCGCACGCGATGCCGGCGACGTGAAGGCGCGATACTTCATGGCGGTCGCGGCCCAACAGGATGGCCGTCCGGAGCAGGCGGCGGCGATCTGGCGCGACCTGCTGAAGGCTGCGCCGCAGAATGCGCCGTGGCGTCCTCTCGTCGAACGTGCATTGGCTCAGGTTGGCGGCGTAGCACCGGAGCTGTCCGGCGAGATCGTCGCCGCATCGAATGATTTGCCGGCGGCGCAGCGCGCCGAGATGATCGGCGGCATGGTCGACCGGCTTGCCGAGCGGCTGAAGCAGAACGGTGACGATGTCGAGGGATGGTTGCGGCTGGTTCGCGCCTATTTGGTCCTTGGACAGCCGGACAGGGCGAAGCAGGCTATCGCCGATGCGCGTCAGGCGACAGGCGGCAGCCCCGATCGGCTCCGCGCTCTGAACGATGCACTCAAAGATCTCGGGCTCGAGGGTTAGATCAACCGCATGACGAGAAAGCAACGACGGCTCGTTCTGATCGGAGGCTCGCTTGCGGTGCTGGGCATCGCCGCAGCGCTCGTCCTGAATGGGTTGCGCGACTTGATCGTGTTTTTCTCCACACCGAGCATGGCCGCCGAAAAGGGCATCAAGCCCGGCCAGCGCTTCCGGCTTGGCGGACTGGTGCAGCCGGGATCACTGGTGCGCGGCGATCAGTTGCAGGTGAAGTTTGTCGTCGCTGACGGCAACGCCGGCCTGCCCGTGGTGTTCACCGGCATTCTGCCCGATCTGTTTCGCGAGGGGCAGGGCGTGATCACAGAGGGTGCGCTTGATGCGTCGGGGGTATTCAAGGCCGACACGGTGCTCGCCAAGCACGACGAGACCTACATGCCGAAGGACGTTGCTGACGCGCTGAAAAAGCAGGGGCACTGGAAGGATGAGGGCGCGTCGCAGAACGCAGCGCCCGCCAAGGCCACGAACAAGGCCGCGAACCCCGATCGCGCTGTGCGATGATTATCGAGTTCAGGCCACTACGCGCTGGTTCTCGCCCTGGCGCTTGCGCTGGTGCAATCTGTCGTGCCGGTCATCGGCAACCGGCTGCGCGAACCGATGCTGATGACCGTGGCGGGACCCGTGGCGGTCGCGCAATTCGCCTTCGCCCTGTTCGCGTTCGGCGCTCTGACGATTGCGTATGTCGTCTCGGATTTTTCCGTCGTCAACGTGTTCGAGAATTCACATTCGCTGAAGCCGCTGATCTATAAGATCACCGGCGTCTGGGGCAACCACGAAGGCTCGATGCTGCTGTGGGTGCTGATCCTGGCACTGTTCAGCGCGCTCGTCGCGATTTTCGGCACGAATCGCCCATCACGCTGCGTTCGCTGGTGCTGGCGCTGGGCGACAAGGCGAATAGAAATCATGCCCCGGACCGGCATGATCGCGGCCCACGATAAGATGGGTGCAGCCATAATTCTTGCGGATGATGGCGTGTAGCAGGGCTTCTCAAGGCCGGCCATGCGCATCGCGAGTGGGAGCATTTAGAGCAGTACGTCTTCATCAGCACCGCGTCGCAATACTTGCTCGTAACATCGCATGCGGGTGTAGTAATCGATATCGTCGGCTTGGGTCTCGCCCACCACGGGTTGCAACAATAGATTCGCATCGACGGAGCGGGCCGCTCGCCGGGTGAGTTCGACATGGGCACGATGCATGGGATTGCGCGTCTGAAACGCGACCACTCGTGACCAGCCGAGAGAAGAAAAAAGTTCGCGTAGTTGCCGGGGCGTATGGCGCAGGTGCGGGAAATCGAAGTGTTGTGGTAACTCCAGGCCGAATACCGTTCCACCGACGTAAGTTCGGTGGCTTTGAGTAAGCAGTCGCGCAACGCCGCTGTGACCTAGATCTTGGGTTTGATAGACTTCGAACGCTTCCCGCTGTAAGTCCGGTTGCCACAAATCTTCAATCTCGAGGGCTGCGAGTCAGCGCGCCATCGTTATCGGTTAATCCGATGCAATCGCCGATCGCGAGTTTTTCAGAGAATGCATCGGCAACATCGAGGGTGATCGGTATCGGCCATAGCGCTCCGTGCTTGGGCTGGCATGCGACTCACCACGCCGTCGTAGTCGGCGCGCACCATGTATCCCTTGAGGGGAGAAAATCCGCCGTTCACGATCAACTCCAGATCGCACAATTGCCGCGTGGTTAACGGCCACAGGCCTTTAAGCGTCTTTTGTTTGCGCCAAACGCTGGCCGCTGCCGGCGAAACTAAGCGCTCTGTTAACACCCCACCGTGTGGCAAATTTGATGCAGTCACTACGCTCCCGCTACAGTTGATACCCAATCATACATTTGGAGTGTAGTAAGCGATTGTGACGAATCGATGAAAGATTTATGACACTGCGAAGTCAAGGCCGTGGCTTCTATTTCATCGCTGGGACCTGCTTAGGAGTTATAACACGGCAAGCCGGAGAGCCGCATGGATAGTTCCTCTCCGGATAGAGCGTTGTGCCAGGAGGCAAGCAGGATAAGGCTCGTGGCACAACAAAGAAATGTAGGGTGGATCAAGCGCAGCGGATCCACCAAACACTATTATCATTGTTAGGAAGTTCGGTGGATCCGCTTTGCTTGATCCACCCTACCCTTTTTCTTAAAGTCGCAAATCGAGACGTTATTCCGCCGGCGCGGTCTCCGGAGCAGGGTGCTCCAGCAGTGCTTTCGCGCTCAAACGCACGCGGCCTTTTTCATCCGCTTCCAGCACTTTCACGCGAACCTTTTGGCCTTCCTTCAAATAGTCTTCGACCTTGTTGACGCGCTCGTTGGCGATTTGCGAAATATGCAGCAAGCCATCTTTGCCCGGCATGATGCTGATGATGGCGCCGAAATCGAGTAGGCGAATCACTGTGCCTTCGTATACCTTGCCGACTTCCACTTCCGCAGTGATCTCCTGTATACGGCGTTTTGCTTGTTCGCCCGCTTCACTGGTGACGCCGGCTATGGTGACCTGCCGTCATCGTTAATATCGATGGTGGTTCCGGTCTCTTCGGTCAGGGCGCGAATTACCGCGCCGCCCTTGCCGATGACATCGCGGACCTTTTCCGGATTAATTTTAATGTTGATCATGCGCGGCGCGAAGTGGAAAGTTCTGGTTCGCACGCGGCATCGCTTGTTGCATCATGCCGAGTATGTGCATGCGGCCTTCTTGGCTTGGCCCAGCGCGACCTTCATGATTTCTCTGGTGATGCCGTTGATCTTGATGTCCATCTGTAATGCGGTCACGCCCTGCTCGGTACCGGCAACCTTGAAGTCCATGTCGCCGAGGTGATCTTCGTCACCGAGGATATCGGTCAATACCGCAAAGCGATTTCCTTCCTTGATCAAGCCCATCGCGATGCCGGCGACGTGAGTTTTGATCTGGACGCCGGCATCCATCAGCGCAAACGAACCACCGCATACCGAAGCCATGGAACTGGAGCCGTTCGATTCGGAGATTTCGGACACGACGCGCAGGGAATTATTATATTCTTCTCGCGAAGGCAGCACCGCTATCAGGGCTCGCTTGGCTAAACGGCCATGGCCGATTTCGCGGCGCTTGGGTGTACCGACGCGGCCGGTTTCGCCGGTGGAAAAAGGAGGGAAGTTGTAATGCAGCATGAAGCGATCTTTATATTCGCCTTGCAACGCATCGATTTTTTGCTCGTCGCGCGAAGTGCCGAGTGTGACGGTGACCAATGCCTGAGTTTCACCGCGGGTAAACAGCGCGGAACCATGGGTACGCGGCAGCACGCCTGTGCGAATTGTAATGGGGCGGACAGTGCGGGTGTTGCGGCCGTCTATGCGCGTTCGAAGTCAAAATTTTACTGCGGACGATTTTCGATTCCAGCGCCTGAAAACAGCGTCTTAACCATGTTGGCGTGATTTAGATCGGAATCCGACGTGATGACTTGCTCATCACTTTAATACGTATCTCATCTACGCGGTTCGTGCGCGCCTGCTTCTCGCGCACCGCATAGGCCAGGCTTAGTTCGTTTTCCGCCAACTCGGTAATGCGGCCAGCGAGGTTGATCTTTCGCCGGCGCCGCCCATTCCCAGGCGTGCTTGCCGGCTTCATCCACCATCTCGTTGATCACGTTGATCACGGCTTGCATTTGCTCGTGACCGAATACGACCGCGCCCAACATGATCTCTTCGGATAATTCGTGGGCTTCCGATTCGACCATTAACACCGCCGCTTCGGTGCCGGCGACGACTAAATCCATCTGGGACGTTTTCATTTCGGTGGCCGACGGATTCAACACATATTGACCGTCGATGTAGCCGACGCGCGCGGCGCCGATCGGGCCGTCAAACGGAATGCCGGACAGCGCGACGGCCGCCGATGCGCCGATCACCGCAGGAATATCCGAATCAATTTCCGGATTGCCGACAGCACCGTGGCGATGATCTGCACTTCGTTGTAGAAGCCTTCCGGAAACAGCGGACGCAATGGCCTATCGATCAAGCGCGAGGTCAGCGTTTCTTTTTCCGATGGCTGCCTTCGCGCTTGAAAAAGCCGCCAGGAATCTTACCCGCAGCGTAGGTGCGCTCCTGATAATCGCCGGTGAGTGGGAAAAAATCCTGGCCTTCTGTCTGCGCCTCTTTGCGCCGACGCAGGTGACCAACACTACCGTATCACCCATGCTGACCATGACCGCGCCGTCTGCTTGACGCGCGATTCGCCGGTTTCAAGCGTCAGTATGTTTGCCGTACTGAAATGTTTTTTTAATGGGATTCACAATATCTTCCTTAATTATTGCGCGGCGCGTAGCCTGAACGGATTTTTCGCAACTCGAAATGGCGCGCCACGGATAGTGGTCTTAAACGCACGAGAGCCTGACTATGCAGGCTCTCGTGCTCGTGATTGCTATGGCCAACCGCGCTTACTTGCGGATGCCAAGACGTTCGATCAGGGCTTTGTAGCTATCGGCATTCTTGCGCTTCAAATAATCCAACAAACTACGGCGCTTGCTTACTAACATTAAGAGGCCACGGCGGGAATGGAAATCTTTGACGTGGGTTTTGAAATGCCCAGTCAATTCGTTAATGCGCCCAGTCATCAGCGCGACCTGCACTTCGGGCGAACCGGTATCGTTACCAGCTCGTTGAAAATCCTTGATAATCTGCGCTTTCTGCGCGGTTGTTGCCGTCATCGCACTTCTCCAGTTGTTTCCACACTATGCACTTTTTTCGCTAAGCCTTTGATTATAACTTAATGATACCGAGCAACTTACGAACGTGCTCCGACAGCGGCTGCAAGGGCGTAGACATGCAATCCGAACGCACCACGCCAGGAGCAGCCTCCAGTCTCGCTCTCAGCCATGCCTATCCGGAGAGGCTTACCACGCTTAAGTCTTGGCAAGGCCAGTATCAGAGGGATCGGGCAAAAAGAAAGCTTTATAATACCGATCGTAAACTTGTCGTCAGCGCAGGCGTTAAAGACTGAGCGTCCGACAAATTTTTTGCTTGAGGAGATCACCCATGAATTTGTTACCCACCGTATCCCGCCACTTGATCGCAATTGCCCTCGCCTTTACCCTCGCCCCCGCGTTCGCCAACATGGGTGTGGAGGAAAGCGCCAGCGTGACCGAACCGAATTTTGTCGAAGGGCAAAAAGCGTTGGAGGCAAAGGACTACAAAAAAGTGAAAGACGCGCTGAAGAAAGCGCTCGAGGTCGACAAGAATAATCCCGATGTTCACAATTACTTGGGTTACTCCTATCGTAATCTCGGCGATTATGACAGCGCGTTCAAGCATTACGAGCAGGCGCTGGCGCTATCGCCCGGCCACAAAGCGGCTCACGAATACATCGGCGAGGCGTATCTGATGAAAAATGATCTCGCGAAAGCGGAAGATCATCTCAACAAACTACGCGCCATTTGCCTGACCGGCTGTTCGGAAATGAGTCTCTTAAAAGAAAAGATCGACGCGTTTAAGAAGAAGAAGGGTTAGTCTTTTTACCAACAACCTATCCCCCTTGTCATTCCCGCGCAGGCGGGAATCCATAGGTCCGTCGCAAATTGATGTGCCGAAATCGATCCCCGCCTGCGCGGGAATGACAAAGGTCTCATTTGCAAATGTTGCAATTGGTATTAAGCGCCTGCCCCTGCGGCGTTCCGTGAAAGCGTTCCGATTCTCGCTCGATGTTCTCCACATGATTCTGCGCGTTTCCGCGTTCATGGCATCGTTGATTTCTTCCTTTAATTCATTCAAGGCGCCGCGCTCGGTGAAGCCGCACGCGGAATACCGGTGGGATTGCTTTACCCAGCGCTGATTCGCTTTCCACACTTCTAGATCGCAATGATAGACGTGTTGCTGCTCGTGGTTCAGCACTTGATCCAACCAAGAGCGCCGGTTCTCGGCACAGGATGGGTTTACCGCCGCGCCCGGCACCCAATCGACGATACGCACACACGCCGAGGCTACTTGGAACTGATTGGCATTACGCGGTAACTCTACCGAGAAACAGGTGCGTCCGAGAATTCCCTTGTCGCGTTTGGGGGTAAATTTGTAACCCGTCGCCGTGACGGTACAACGCGTCGCGCCTATCCAACCTGGGTGCAGGCGACCTGCGCAATCTTGCACGCCGGTTTGCGCAACATAATTTTCCCAAGAGCGGCAAGTGCCGGTGAACTTGTCGTATTGCACATCGCCT
>CAVZHJ010000015.1:0-97368 GCA_963774995.1 uncultured Alphaproteobacteria bacterium | reverse complement strand
AACGGCGGTCGGTGGCGAGGGCACCTGGACTGGCAACCCCGCGCCGAGGCTGGGCCTGCAACGGCGGCGACGCGATCACCGGCGCCTCAGACGCATCACCGGTCAAGGCCCGAACTTTGCCCTCCCAAGAGAAGCGGAAGTCGTTCTTTCCGCCGTCCTTGACTTCGTACATGGCCTCATCGGCATTCCTGATCAGCAACTCGGCGTCGTCGCCGTCGTCGGGGCAAATCGCGATCCCGATGCTCGCACCGATGCAGCACTGCCGGTCCGCAATGTCCACGGGTCCGCCAGCGCATCGAGGATTTTGCAGGCGACGGCGGACGTTCGTTCGCGACCGCCGACGTCGTTGAGGATTGCGACGAATTCGTCGCCGCCAAGCCTCGCCACGACGTCGCTCTCGCGCAGGCACGCCCGCAAACGGCCCGCGACCTGGACGAGAGGGGCATCTCCCGCTGCATGCCCGAGCGAGTCGTTGACGAACTTGAAGCCGTCGAGGTCGATGAACAGCAGCGCGCACTTGCGCGTCGCGCCGCACCAGCTTCACCGACTGCTGCAACAGCTCGGTGAACATCGCCCGGTTCGGCAGGCCGGTGAGTACGTCATGCGTTGCAAGGTACTGGACACGATCCTCCGCCCGCTTCTTTTCCTCGGCGCGATCGAAATTTTCGAGGCCGAACGACAGGTTCTCGACCAGCCGCTGCAGGAGCTCGATGAATTCCGGCGTAAACGTGTTCTTCTTGACCGCCATGAACAGGATGACGCCCGCGATGCCGTTCTTGCCGAACAAGGGCAGGCATGCGGCGGCTTTCGCCGTCCGCTTCTCGGAATTGTCGTAGATCCAGTTGATCGCCCGCTCGTGCGCCTCGAAATCGTTCCTGATGCAGGGCTCGCCCGTGCGAAAGGCGGTTCCGGTCAAGCCGCGGCCCTCAGGGCGGTCAGCCGTCCTGGCGTAACGACGCGAGCGTATCTTCTCGGTGTGCGATCCTGCGATCGCCGCCCGATGGAAGAAGTCGTCGCCCTCGACGCTCAGGAAGATGGTCGCCGATGTGAATTTGGCGCCGCTCACGGCGGCGTCGCAAACCATCTGAAACAGCTCGTCGTGCGTCTTCGCGCGGATGATAGCCTCGTTCGTGGCGCTCAGCGCCGATAGCATGCGTGAGATGCGATCGCTCTGCTGCTCGCGTTCCAGATTTCGCATACCGAAGGAGACATTCTCCACCATGCGTTCCAGGTGCGCGATGTGGTCCTGGTTCAGTGCATGACGTTGGGCGAAATAGAACAGGAACACGCCGGCGTTCGCTTCGGATCGGAACCGCGACGGCGGACCGCAAACCCCGGTCGATCATGAGCTGTCGCCAGGGCTTCAACCGGCCGTCGTTGAAGGAGTTGTTCGATATCTGCGTGCGACCGGTTCTGAACGCGGCGCTGGCGAGCCCCTGCCCGCGATCCCGATCTGCATCGATCGAGATAACGGCGTGCAGCGGTTCGCAGCCATGGTGCGCCTGCGCCACAAAGCGCAGGAACCCCGCACTGTCGGGAAGGATCGCGGCCGCGAGACACAAGCCACCCCCGTCCACAGCCGCCTCGCACACGCGCTGAAAGAGGACGGCGCTCGATTGGGCTCTCAGAACGGCTTCGTTCGTGGCGCTGAGCGCCGCAAGCATCCGCGCTTCGCTAAGCAGTTCACTCATGGCAATCAGCGTCCGGCCAGCCGCTCGAGGCGACGCGATGCCTCGGGCGACCCCTGCGCGGCAGCCTTGATGTACCAGGCCCGCGCCTTGACCGGATCCGGAGGAACGTCGATGACGCCGAGATAGGCCATCACGGGGGCATCGTACGTGCCGGCCAGCGCCAAAGATGCTCGCGGCTCGCCGGCCTCGGCTGCACGCGTCAGCAGCAGCCGTCCGCCCGGGATGTCGCCGCTTGCGAGCAGTTCGTGTCCGCGCTTCAGCAGCGAATCGATTTCGTCACGGTTCATCAAACCGGCCCCGCGCGCGTCCGGCCAGGCCTGCGGCGGGCGCGGCGGCTCCACCCGTGCTGCGGGCTGAATTGAAGCCGTGATCGCCGGCGCGGGCGCGCTCATGGCGACCCCCACCGTCGACGGAATGGGCGGCGCGGGCCGGGGGGCGAAAAAGGCTGTGCGGCGTGGGCCGCCGGCGCACTCGCCGCCTGCCTTGCCGCTTCCGGCCTTGCCGGCGGCGGTTCGGCTGTTTTGCACCCCTGTCGTCGCGCGGAAGGGAGATATTGATCGACGGCAACGGAATAGCCCCCGTCACGAACATCGCGACGATGACCGCAAAGCCCGCCGCCCCCGTCAACCGCGAAAGCATGCCCCATGTCGGACCGTCGGCCTTCGGCGGCGGCGGCATTCGCACCGGCTCAAGCCGCGATGCCATCCACTCCCCGCGGATGGCGTCCTCGAGATCAAACTGCTGCTCTTCCTCCGGATGGGCCATTCCCCCGGATAGGTCTTGTCCTCGTGACAGATCCTGGCGGAATCGGTTTCAGCCTCATCATGGCGTCTCGATGGGTCTGCTGCGGCCCGGCGCGCGAAGGCTTCTGTTGTCCTTCCGGTTGCTCAGCCGCGGCAACGATCTCCGCCTGAATTCGGCGGGCATCGTCGTCGCTCTGCTCGTTCTTTGCCCACGGCGGCGCATACATGGAGCGCCTGTCAATATTGTCCTGGACGGGAGCACTCATCACTAACCTCCTGTCGTTTTGTTCGGGTGCGCGCGCACCGCTTGTCATTCTCCCTGAAGTTCACCAGTCATCATTCAGCGGCTGTCGCGATTGCTGTTCCACTGCATGAATTCCTTGAAAAGCTGATCTCGGCTATCCGCCGGCGCCCCGGGGTTGCCGGAGCGCGCGGCAGGGAAACGGTCGAACTGGTCGCGTTGCTGCACATGCGGCGTCGCCGGCTGCTGTTGCCTGCGCAGCCACTCCTCCGCCCCTTCAAAACGCTTCCAGCCGGCGATGGTCGCCGCGAGATTGGCCTCCTTCCACTTCGGATGGCGGGGCGGGGTCTGAAAGCTTGCCAGCTTTGAGAAAAACGTATCGACGAATTTCTGGACGCGCCGGTAACGGTCCGTGCCCCGCGGCCAGTTGTAACCGATCAGCACCGCATCGACCGCGACGGTGTCGATCGTCTGGTTCGGCCCGATCAGCCCCGGATAGTCCGCGGCCGACAAGCTCGCGGGCAGGTAGCCGGCGTGAAGCACCTTGCGGTATGGCACCGGCAGCATGCGCAGCCCGTCCCCGGCCCTGAGCTTCTGTGTCGATGACTTCAGGCTTGCCCGCGATCAGGATCGTTGCGGCGATCTCCTTGTTCATCAGCTTCTCGATCGCGTCGGCCTGGCCGATGTTGATCTCCTGGACGGCGATCTCGAGCTTTCCAAACACGTCGCGCGCGGCGAGCTGCGTGCCACTGCCGACATCGCTGAAATTCACCTTACGCCCGGCGAGTTGATCGATCATGGTGATGCCGCTGTCGGCGCGGACGATCACATGCATCTCCTCGTCGAACAGTTTTGCGATGTAGACGATCTTGTCGTCGATGAAACCGATCTCGCGCGATGCCTTGTACGCATTCAGGATCGCGGACTGGGTGATGCCGATGTCGACGCCCTTGAGGTAGCGCACGTCCTTGATGTTCTGCCCGCCGCCCATGCCGATCAGCGGCAGAATGCGGAACGCATCGCCATCGTCGAGGACCGCGGACAGGTCGTAGGCGATCGACAGGTACGTCGTGTTGGTGTTGCCCGAGACGATCGCGATGGTGTTCGAATTGATGCTTTCGCCGATCGGGCCGAGGTCCGGCTTGTTGGGAAGCGGCGCACCGGTCCCGCGTTGCGCGGCGGCCGGACCCGATATCAGGAGCGCGGCAAGCAACGCGACGAGCGCCAAAGCTGCGCAGGGGCGCGACGGCCCAGACATTCCACCCATGACCCAACCCCGTTGCAGGGAATTTGAGCGTGATGCGCTCCCTGCTGCCTCGCTTGGCCTGCGATTGCCGCGCCGTGTCCCCGGCTACAACCAGCAAGTGCGGCCTGCGAAGTTCCGCTTACAACTTTGGTATATATTTTGTCATCATGGCGACGGAGAAAAGGTGATTTTATGCTTTACCCAAATACCGACAACCCGCTTACGAAACGACACATCAGCGATGGTCTTCTTTTTAATTCAATATCTTATGAGAACTATCGAACAGCTTCCGTCCAGAATGCGAAACAACCTACGGCATTTCGAGCTAATTCCCATCTCTCGCGCGCATACAACCAGAAGGGCATGCAATCCTTGCTTATCATAATACCATTAGCGACTTGAAACTCGGGCACCTGAGCACCCAAAATTGCCCCAGTTGGAGGGTCTACAGGGGCTTCCGGTAGACGATGAAGCCGGAGAGTTCGGCGACCTTGTCGTAAAGGCCCCTCGCCGTCTGGTTCGTCTCGTGCGTCTGCCAGTACACGCGCGGCGATCCCGCATCCCGCGCCTTCGCATAGACGGCATCGATCAGTGCCCGGCCGACGCCCTTCCCGCGCGCATTCTCACTTGTGAAGAGATCGCTCAGGTAACAGATCGGCGAAAGCGACGTCGTGCTGCGATGGAAGAGATAGTGCGCGAGCCCGACAAGCTCTCCGTCGCTTTCCGCGATGAGCGCATGCATCGGCTCATGCCCGTCAAAGAAGCGCGACCATGTGATGCTGGTGATTTCCGGCGCAAGCGCGGTTGTACCGGTGCGGCCGTAGAAGGCGTTGTAGCCAGTCCAGAGCGGAAACCACTGATCGTAATCCTGCGCGCCCACGGACCGTATGCGAACATTTGCGTCCATCGCTTGCGCTCTTTTCGATCTGGGCGTCTGGGGTTCCAGACGTAGGTGGTGCGTCTGCCTCGCCTCAACTCAATTTTGATGGCGGTTTGTGTCACGAACCCGGCAAAGCCGACCAGCCTCGCGTTGCACGCATCTGCGTTGCCGACGGCAACTCTCCAAAAGTCTCGCCATACGCCCTGGCGAACTCGCTCAAGTGCCAGAAACCATGCGACAGGGCGATCTGCTTGATCGTCTGGCCGGTCGCCTCGCCGAGCAGGGCACGGCGTACGCCCCAGAGGCGATACAGCCTGATGTATCTATGCAGTGAAAGTCCCCGCTCCGCCAGAACGGCGGCATGAATTGTTCTGACGTTGGTTCCGAGCTCACGGGCCAGTTCAGCGCTGTAGAACGGCTTGTGCATCCCGGTTCGCAGTTGCTCGTCGATCGCGCGAACGATCCGGCGATAGCGCCCACGCGCAGGTGCACCGATCCATGCGCGTTCCTCTTCGGCGTACATGACGCCGTCTGCAGCTGCCAGCAGCAATTTACGAACAGCATCCCGCGCGGCGGGGTCGGTGAAACCTTCGGGCGATGCAGATAGCGCCCACACCAGCGAAAAAACGGTCGCGCGCAACACGGCGACCGCGGTCGAAGAGGAGCGGAACAGCCGGAGCGCGTCCTGTGGAACAGGCCAATCCCGCGCAGCGGCGCCGTCCACGAATTCCAGAGCCGCGATCCAACCCGGTTCGTCCTCGACAAGCGAACAGTCGCCTCGATGCGCGATCGCGACGGCATCGGGCGTTGCAATTGACCCGTTGACCTTCGTCGACAGCCGGCGTGCCGTCTGGAAAATCAAAGTTGGTCCCCGGTGAGCGACACCACCCTCGAAAAAGCGCGGCATGCATTGCGTCAGGTTGATGAAGAATCCACCCATCTCGACCGACACCCGCTCGGCGCGAAATTGGCGGGCATCGAACGGGAGGCTGCAGCCCGAAGCGACGTGGGATCCGTACTTGAACTGTTCGAAATCCTCGAAGACCGCATTACTTAGCCAATCGGAAGACTTCAGCGTCGCAGTTTGCATCGGAAACGAGCGCAAGGGCGTGACTTCTCAAGGCGAATGAAAAACAAGAATCGCGATCACAAGGCCAGGATACAAGGCGATACCGCTTGAGTCAGGTCAAGCCTGACCAGTCACGCCGACAGCGCGATGTCTGTTCGAGAGGAAAAATCCGCGGCGACCGCGCGCCGGCTCCACGCAGCCCCGCTCTCCGCAAAACTCAGGATTTTTCCGCTGTCTCGCGCACCTTCCAGAATCGGACCGTCCTCTGTGCGACCTGCACGGAAAGCTTGAGGTAGTCGGCGCGGGCAAGCGCCAGGACCTGTTCAGAAATGGTGTGACCGTTCTGCCTGTACCGTGAGAATGGCCTCGACGGCATGCCAGGGGAATCCCGCTGCCTTGCAGGGAATCAAGAGCGTGTCGGTTCGCGACTCTGAACCAGCTTTGCAACCATTTCCACGGACATGTCGCTCAAGCGAGCCAGTCCGGCACTGAGCTCCTCGATCTCACCCTCGCGGGCGAAATTCGCCACGGCATCAGCGTCCAGCAATCCTTGTTCGAACAGCTTCGCCACCGCGCGCTCGGCAGCCGAATAGGACCGGGTGGCGGAAACTTCCTTGCCGACCATATCTCCGATCGCGCTCAGCATCTTCGAGATTTCGCCTTCAAACCGAGGCGCGGCCGCGAGCAGCTTCGCACGCACGGCTTCCGTGGCACGCGCCAACAGTTCGCGGAGAAACTTCACCGGCAGATCCAGACGCAACCCGACCGTCTCGGCCAGATCGAAATCCCTCTCCGCACGCTGCGAGAGCGTCGCAAAGCCGGATTCCGAGAAGCGCGCTCCGGAATTTCGGGCAAGCTTGAGAATGACCTGCTGCTCGCCTCGTTCGAGAATGACGTCGGTCACGGCCTGCGCGACCTCGCGTCGTCCGGAAATTGCAAGCAGATGTCCCTGACCGTAGGTTTGAGCGATCTGGACCAGATCCTGCTCGCTCAGGCGCACGGAGTTGGTGAGCACAGGGGCCGCGACGGTCGCGTCGCCATCGCGGGCAAGCGTGCGAATGAGTTCGAGGGGAGCGGTCTCGACAGCCGCCAGCCGCTCGCTCAGCTCCATCCGGGCCTTGGTCTCGATGCGCGAGATCAGCAGGCAGAGGACGTCGTCGAAGACCTGTATCTGATCTTCTCAAAAGCGGTCCGCGTCGTTCAGAAACAGATCGGTCACATGCCTGAGCGTCGCAACCCTTCGTTCGGAAGAGCCACTTTTGACCGCTTGCTCGAGTTCGTCGATGATTGAATTTTCTTGCAGTGGCATAGGCATGCTTGCGACCGATCAACTCGGTTTGCAGCGCCGTCGTGCTGTTCATCGCAAGTGCTGATGAACGCCCGGGGCGCTTCTCGCCAGGATGATGGTCCGTCCATTCTGGAGTTTCTTGCCTCGAGCATACCGACGAATGGTTTTTGGATTGCTAATCTCTGCGCAGGCTTCAGGCCTGCAAGGGCCTGATCTTCCGGATTGCGCTATTATTTGCGCGATCGGCCGCGAGCAGCCCGCCCCCGTTCGTGCCGAAGGATTGCGGTCGGCGTGTCCATTCATCAAACCAGTCCTGGCAGCATCGCCCCGCAAGCTTGCGTCACTCGCCCTCTGACAGCCGAAGATGGTCACGGCCGGGTCGAATCGAATCCGGCCTCACGCGCGTGCGGGCTCGCCTTTCGGCGACACGCCCGAGGTCATGGTGCGGGCAGCCGGAATCGAACCGGCACAGTCCTTTCGAACCGAGGGATTTTAAGTCCCTTGCGTCTACCAATTCCGCCATGCCCGCGCGCGGGCCTTGTAGCACCCTGGCGTGCGGCACTCAAAGGGCGGCTCCCCCTGCCCCGTCGGCACGTTGACCTGCTCCAAGGGGCGTGCAGCAATGTTGGCCTCAATACAAGAAACGCGAGGAGCGCCGCATGGCCTACGAACACATTCTCTATGACGTGCAGGACAATATCCTCACCATCACGCTGAACCGGCCCGACAGGCTCAATGCCTTCACCGGCACGATGCAATCGGAGCTGATCGATGCGTTCGACCGCGCCGACAGGGACGACAACGTCCGCGCCATCATCGTCACCGGCGCAGGACGCGGCTTCTGCGCCGGCGCCGACCTTTCCTCCGGCGCAAACACCTTCGACCGTGCCGCGCGCGGCCGCGCAGCGCCTGCGAAAGCCGATGGGTCGGTCGACTACAGCGACGATGCCGTGCGCGACGGCGGCGGCCGCGTCACCCTGCGCATCTTCGAATCCCTCAAACCGGTGATCGGCGCGATCAACGGGCCTGCGGTCGGCATCGGCGTCACGATGCAGTTGCCGATGGACATCCGCATCGCCTCCACCGAGGCGCGTTTCGGCTTCGTGTTCTCGCGGCGGGGCATCGTGCCGGAAGCAGCCTCGAGCTGGTTCCTGCCGCGCCTGGTCGGCATCCAGCAGGCCTTGGCCTGGACCTATTCGGGCCGGGTGTTTCCGGCAGACGAAGCGCTCGCAGGCGGCCTCGTCATGAAGGTGGTGCCGCCGGACCAGTTGTTGCCGACTGCCCGCGCGATCGCCAAGGAGCTCGTGGACCACACCGCGGCGGTGTCGTGCGCGCTGATCCGGCAGATGATGTGGAAGGGACTGACCGCCGATCATCCGATGGAAATGCACAAGGTCGACAGCCGCGGCATCTATGTGCGCGGCGCCTCGGCGGACGTGAAGGAAGGCGTCGCCTCGTTCCTTGAGAAACGCCCGCCGCAGTTCACCGACAAGGTGTCGAAGGACATGCCGCCGTATTTTCCGTGGTGGGAAGAGCGGAAGTACAAGTAGCAGCGCGTGCCGGAATGACGCCCGCGCGCGTTTACGCAGGCTGCCGGCCATGCGACCATGACGGCGGCGACGGCGCCCTGTCGACCCGTCAACAAGAAACGCGGAGAAACCCGAAGATGGCCTACGAGAACGTACTTTACGACGTGCAGGACCAGATCCTGACGATCACGCTGAACCGGCCGGAGAAGCTGAACGCCTTCACGCCCGGCATGGTGCCCGAGCTGATCGACTGTTTCGACCGCGCCGACGCCGACGACAATGTGCGGGCGATCATCGTCACCGGCGCGGGGCGCGCGTTCTGCGCGGGCGCCGATATCTCGCAGGGCTTCGACCGGTCTGCGCGCGGCGGGTTTGCGCCGACGGACGCGAACGGCGTCCCCGACTGGAGCCATGACGCCGTCCGCGACGGCGGCGGCAAGCTGACGCTGCGCATCTTCAAGTCGCTCAAGCCGGTGATCGCCGCCTGCAACGGTGCTGCTGTCGGCGTCGGCGTCACCATGCAGTTGCCGATGGACATCCGCATCGCGTCGGAGAACGCACGCTACGGGTTCGTGTTCGCGCGCCGCGGCATCGTTCCCGAAGCGGCCTCGAGCTGGTTCCTGCCGCGCGTGGTCGGCATCGCGCAGGCGCTGGAGTGGACCTATTCGGGCCGCGTGTTCCCGGCGCAGGAAGCGCTGGCCGGTCGTCTCATCAGCAAGATCGTCCCTCCAGACGACCTGATGCCGACGGCGCGGGCGATCGCGCGCGAAATCGCCGAGAATACCGCGCCGGTGTCGATCGCGCTCACACGTCAGATGATGTGGCGGCTGCTCGGCGCCGACGATCCGATGGAGGGGCACAAGCTCGACAGCCGCGGCGTCTACTCGCGCGCGCTGTCGCCCGACCCAAAGGAAGGTGCGAAATCGTTCTTCGAGAAGCGTCCGCCGCAGTTTGAGTCCAAGGTCTCGAAGGACATGCCGGCGTATTTCCCGTGGTGGGAAGACCGGAAGTACGAATGATGGGAATGGCGAATAGTGAGTTGTGAGCAGCGAGCAGGGCAGGCACGGAGCAAACATTTCTATTCGCTACTCGCTATTCACCACTCGCTAATCCATCACCAGCGCCACCCGTCCGATCGCCTTGCGGTCCATCAGCAGCCGCATCGCTTCGGCCCAGCGCTCCAGCGGCAGGCGGTGGGAGATGTGCGGGGAAATCTTGCCCTCCTCCGCCAGGCGCATCAGGTCGCGCTGGCGGGGACCTGCGAGCGACGGATCGCGCCGCATCGCCTCGCCGGCGCGAACACCGAGCACGCTCGCATTCTTGATCAGCACCAGGTTGGTCTTGGCAGCTCCGATCCCCTGAAGGAAGCCGATGATGCAGAGCCGCGCGTTCCAGTTGATGCAGCGCAGGCTCTCCTCGAACACCGGTCCGCCGACGGGATCGAACACGACGTCGGCGCCCTTCCCGTCGGTGAATTCCTTGACCTTGTCGCGGAACGGTTCGCCCGACAGCAGCACATGGTCGGCGCCGCGCGCCTTCGCGACCGCGAGCTTCTCCTCGGTCGAGGCGATCGCGATCACCTTCGCGCCATAGGCCTTGCCGAGTTCGACGGTGGCAAGGCCGACGCCGCCGGCGGCGCCGTGCACCAGCAGCGTTTCGCCGGGCTGAATTTTCGCGCGATCGACGATGGCATAGTAGGCCGTGCCGTGGCCGGCAAAGAAGGTCGCGCCCTGTGCATAGTCGAACGTGCGCGGCATCAGCTTGAGGTCGGCCGGCACCGAGATGATTTCCTCGGTGTAGCTGCCCTGCCGCGGCTTCACCATCACCCGGTCGCCGACGGAAAACTCCGTCACGTCGCGCGCCACCTCGATCACGTCGCCGGCCGCCTCCATGCCCGGCACGAACGGCAGTGGCGGCTTGTGCTGGTATTTTCCGGCGATGATCAGCACGTCCGGATAGTTCAGCCCGGCGGCGCGCACCGCGACACGCACCTGCCCGGCGGCAAGCGGCTTGCTCGCGAACTCTTCCAGGTGCAGCGATTCAGGTTCGCCCAGTTCGCGGCAGACAACGGCTCTCGGCATTCAGGGTCCTTGTTGTTCTCGTCATGCGCGGGCTTGACCCGCGCATCCACGTCTTCACGGTGTTGCCGAAGGAAAGACGCGAATGGCCGGGTCAAGCCCGGCCATGACGGAGAAATAGACTATTCGCCCGCTTCCCTGCAACGCTGGAAAAGCTGACGAGTCCCTTACGTCCGCAGGCCCAGCTTCCGCTCCACCGCCTCGCGCAACAGCGGCAGGCGGTCGTTGCCGAAATACATGTCGGTCTTGTCGACGAACATGGTCGGCGAGCCGTAGCCGCCGCGGGCGATCACCTCGTCGGTGTTGGCCTTCAACTGGTCCTTGACCGGCTGCTCGGCAATGCCGGCGAGGAACTTTTGCGGATCGACGCCGACGCGCTGGCAGATTTTCGCCAGCACATCGTCCTTGGAAATGTCCTGATCGTCACCCCAATAGGCCTCGAAGCACGCGGTCGCGAACGGCAGGAGCTTGCCTTCCCTGTCGAGCAGGATGCAGCCGCGCATCGACTTCACCGCGTTGACCGGAAACACCGTCGGCGGCATCTTGATCTTCAACCCCGCCGAGCGCGCCCAGTCCTGCATGTCCTTCTTGCCGTAGCGCTGTTTTGCCGGCACCGGATCGTTGCGGTTGTTGTAGACACTCTGGTTCACCGCATTGAAGATGCCGCCGACCAGCACCGGCCGCCAGGTGATCGACACATTGTACTGCTTGGCGAGCGGCTGGATGTTGCTGAAGGCGAGATAGGTCCACGGGCTGGAGCAGTCGAAGAAGAATTCGATCATTTTTTTGGGTTTCCTTGGCTTTTCTTCGTCATGTCCTGCGCATAGCCGTTCGAAGAACGGCGTCGCTTCGCTCGCCTATGTCGCGGGCATCCACGTCTTGGGAGACTGTCCTGTTGTAAAGGCGTGGATGGCCGGGACAAGCCCGGCCATGACACTTTATCACTGTCTGGCGAGATCGACCTCCACCTCGGCCTTGGCGGCCCGCTTCGCGTCGGGACGGCTCTGCGCGGGCAAGTCGATCACGACCTCATGAATGCGACCCTGGAATTCGAACGGGGCACTGTAGTCGTTGCTGACCGCAATGCCCTCGTCACGGCCGATGTTCAGGTTGCCGCCCGAATGCCGTCGCACCAGGAACGGAATATCGATACTGGCGCCGCAAGGTTTGCCCGCGACCAGCACGGTGGCCCGTCCGACCCTGCCGACCCGCTCGAGAAACACGCCGACGTTCACCTTGCCGACCGGCAGGGACTCGGTCGAGACTGTTTTGAGGTGCTGACCGAACAGATTGTAGTCGAACACCAGCCGGTCTTTCAGCACGTACAATGCGAAGCCGCTGCGTCCGTCGCCGAATGTCAGGACGCAGCCCTGGGTGTCCTGCGCGGTGCGCTCGATGTCGGCGGTCACCGTGAAGGTGCGATTGCCGAGCGATGGCGCCGTGGACATCCGGATCTCATCGACCGGGGGGCGATAGATGTAGCGCTGCTTGTTGCGCGGATCGCCCCAGCTCGTGGTTGCCCGCCACAGCTCGGCGCGGCGGTCGTCGAGCGGCAGCACGCCGTTGCGACCGGCTTCCACCCACCACAGATCGATCATCTCCTTGAGCTTGGCGGGATTTTCCTTTGCCACGTTGCGGCATTCGGAGAAGTCGCGATCGAGATGATAGAGCTCCCACACGTCGTTATCGAACGGCGTATCCGGCTCGTGATAGGTGACGGCCTTCCAGCCGTCGGCCCAGATGCCGCGATGACCGAACATTTCGAAATACTGCACACGCTTGTGGGTCGGCTCGGCCGCCGCGGCGCGCGGAAACGAGTAAGCAAGGCTGGTGCCGTGGATCGGCATCAGCGCGTGACCGTTGAGCGTGTCCGGCCGCTTCGCGCCGACGATTTCCATGATGGTCGGGGCGATGTCGGTCACGTGGTGGAACTGATGCCGAACGCCGCCCCTGTCGTCGATTCCCTTCGGCCAGTGCACGATCAACGGATCGCGGATGCCGCCGCCATGGGTGTTCTGCTTGTAGCGCTTGCCGGGCGTGTTGCCGGCCTGCGCCCAGCCCCATGGATAGTTGTTGAAACCCTGCGGCGTGCCGATCTCGTGGATGCGCGCCATGCTTTCGGCAACGGTTTCCGGGCGGCCGTTGAAGTAGCGCGAGTAGTCCACCATGCCGTTCGGGCCGCCTTCCTGGCTGGCGCCGTTGTCGGACATCAGGACGAACAGCGTGTTATCGAGCTCGCCTGCGTCGGAGAGATAGTCCACAAGACGACCGATCTGCGCGTCGGTGTGTTCGAGGAAGCCCGCGAACGCTTCCTGCAGCCGCAGCGCCAGCGTCTTTTGATCGTCCGACAGATCGTCCCAGGCCTCGACGCCCGGATTGCGGGGCGCGAGTTCGGTGCCCTCCGGAATGATCCCGAGCTGCTTCTGCCGCTCGTACCATTGCTGGCGCACCACATCCCAGCCGGCATCGAACTTGCCGCGGTATTTTTCGAGATACTCTTTCGGCGCCTGGTGCGGCGCATGGGTCGCACCGAAGGCAACGTAGAGAAAGAACGGCTTCTCGGCCACGGCGGCCTTCTGCGCGCGCACCATGCCGATGGCCTGATCCACCAGATCCTCGGAGAGGTGATAGCCCTCCTCCGGCGTCTTCGGTGGCTGAACCGAATGATTGTCGCTGGTCAGGTCCGGATGCCACTGGTCGGTTTCGCCCTCGAGAAATCCGTAATAACGGTCGAAGCCACGCGCGAGCGGCCACTGATCGAACGGACCCGCGGGCGAGGTCTGTTCCATCGGCGTCAGGTGCCACTTGCCGACAGCGAAATTGGAATAGCCGGTCGGGCGCAAAACCTCCGCGATCGTGGCGGCGCTCTTCGACACCGTTCCGGTGCAGTTCGGATAACCGGTGTTCCAGTTCGCAAGACCGCGCATGCCGACGGAATGATGATTGCAGCCGGTCATCAACGCCGCCCGCGTCGGCGAGCACAGCGCGGTGGTGTGAAAATTCGTGAAGCGCAGACCGTTGGCCGCCAGCCTGTCGATATTGGGCGTAGCGATCGACGAGCCGTAGCAACCGAGATGGGCGAAGCCCAGGTCATCGAACA
Organism: uncultured Alphaproteobacteria bacterium; assembly: GCA_963774995.1. GTDB lineage: Bacteria > Pseudomonadota > Alphaproteobacteria > Rhizobiales > Xanthobacteraceae > P52-10. Next base: position 83,503 of record CAVZHJ010000015.1, on the reverse strand, counting down.
GAACGATGACGACGTTGGGAGCGCCCTGGCGCGGCCGGGGCAAATCCGGCCAATGCGGCTTCGATTCATGCACCGTGCGGCCGATATGGCCCTGAAATGGCGGCCGTGACATCATATACGCCTCCCCTGACGTTTCTGCTTTTATCGATCCGGCGTCGCCGGCAGGACTTGCGACTAACTTGCACACAACTATGCAAATTTCTCAAGCCCGGCGCCGTTCGTCATGGGAGCCGGTTCGGCAGATCGCCTCAGCGTCCTGCATTTACGCCTCCATCGCAACATGGCAGGTTTGCGCCGCCACTTTGGCCCCTGCCGGGATGTCATCGCCATGCTGTTTCCCACCACGATCGCGGGCTCGTTGCCCAAACCCGAATGGCTCGCGGAACCGAACATACTCTGGGCGCCGTGGAAGCCTGCCGGCGCGGCGCTGGCGGCGGCCAAGCGCGACGCAACACTTCTGGCGGTCAAATTGCAGGAGGATGCCGGCATCGACATCGTCACCGAGGGCGAGCAGGCGCGGCAGCATTTCGTGCACGGCTTTCTCGAGCGCGTGGAGGGCATCGACTTTTCCAACAAGGTCGAGATGGGCATCCGCAAGGATCGCTACAAGGCGATGGTGCCGCAGGTTGTCGCCCCGTTGAAGCTGCGCGGCCGCGTGCACGCCGACGAGGCAAGACAGGCGCGCGCGCATACCAGGGCAAAACTCAAATTCACCGTGCCGGGGCCGATGACGATCGTCGACACGGTCGCCGACCGTTACTATGGCGACCGTGTCAAGATGGCGTTCGCCTTCGCCGAACTGCTGAACGAGGAGGCGCGCGCGCTCGAAGCCGACGGCGTCGACATGATCCAGTTCGACGAGCCGGCGTTCAATGTCTACATGGACGAGGTGCGCGACTGGGGCATCGAGGCGTTGCAGCGCGCAGCGCAAGGCCTGAAATGCGCGACCGCCGTTCACATCTGCTACGGCTACGGCATCAAGGCCAACACCGACTGGAAACAGACGCTCGGCGGCGAATGGCGGCAGTATGAGGCGACCTTCCCGGTCATCGCCAAAAGCACGATCCAGCAGGTCGCCATCGAATGCCGCAACTCGCATGTGCCGATGGAATTGATGGCGCTGCTGCAAGGCAAGATCCTGCAGGCCGGCGTGATCGACGTCGCCAACGATGCGATCGAGACCGCGGAAGATGTGGTCAAGGTGATCGCCGAGACGATGAAGTACGTACCGAAGGACAACATCATTGCGACCACCAATTGCGGCATGGCGCCGATGCGCCGTGATGTCGCAGAAGCCAAGCTGAAGGCGCTGGGCGAAGGCGCGAGGTTGGCACGTCAGCGGTTTGGGTAGCCAATTCCGTCATTCGGGGGCGCGCGAAGTGCGAGCCCGGAATGACGTCCAGCGCCTCCCCTCGCGAAAATTTCCGCCTTGAACCCGTCCTGCTCTCCACGCGACAATCCTTCAGAGAGACCCGGATCGTAGCCGTCCGGGAACTTCGGACAGGGGAACCATCATGAAATTCGGCCGCGCCGCCTCGATTGCGCTCTGCAGCCTGATCCTTTTCGGCACGCCTGCAGACGCACAGCAACCGCGCCGGGCTGAGCCACGGGTCGAGATCGGCCTGCAGGAAATCCCGGACGGGAAGACCGAGGACTATGTCCGCAAATCCAACGCGGTCGTCGAACTGTTCAACACATCGCTGCGCGCCTCGGAGTCCTGGTCGCGCTATCTCAGTTGGGTCGACGTCAAGCGAGGCCCCACCGGCAAGGAGCGCATCATCTACGGGCTCTACTCGGTCAGCGACTCCTCTGCGAAGGATGCGATCGAGAAGGCCAGGCTCGGCGCCGACGGCGAGCCTGCGATCCCTGCGCTCGACGGCGCGACGAAAGAGCTTGCGGCCGCGTTCGAAACGCTGGTGCCGATCCTGAACGAAGCCGAAGCCTACTATGACCGCAAGGACTATCTCTACGACAAGATGAAGGGCGGTCGCGAACTGCACGCGAAGCTCGTGCCCGCCGCGCTCGCCTATCTCGCCGCGCGTGAGAAGGCGGAAGGCCTGCAGGAACAGTTCAAGGACCTGCTCGACCGGCATCAACTCGCGCGGATCGAGAAAGCCGAAGGCAGGAGCGTGCGCTGGCATGCCCGCCACACGGCGATGCTCGCCAAGAAAACCGTCGATCTGATGCCGCGCGACCCGCGCAAGCCCGGCGACCTCAAGGCTTTCGATGCGGCGCTCGCCAGCTTCGGCGACGCGGTGAAGCAGTACGACACTTTGGTGCGGACGTCGGGCAAGTCGTCGTCATTCGATTCACACACCCGCGATATCTTGGGCAAGCTGCGCGAGATGCGCGCCGAAATCGCCAAAGGCCGCGTCAACGGCATGAGCTACGGCATGGATATTCACAGCGTGATATCGAGCTACAACTGGATGATCCGCAGCACGGACTGATGTCACCCCGCGCCATCGCGAAGCGGCGGCTGGAACACGAGGCCGGTATCCCAGGGAAAGTGCACCCAGGTGTCCTGCGACACCTCGGTGATGAAGGTGTCGACCAGCGGCCGACCCTGCGGTTTGGCGTAAACACTGGCGAAGTGCGCATCGGGCAACAGATCCCGCACCACGCGCGCGGTTTTGCCGGTGTCGACGAGGTCGTCGACAACCAGCAAATCTCTTCCGGTGCCGCCACCAAGCTGCATCGTCTGCTCCGACGGCGGCTTCAGCAGCTTCAGTTCCCCCTGCGCCTGGTGGTCGTAGCTGACGACGCAAACCGTATCGATCATCCGGATGCCGAGCTCGCGCGCCACGATCGCGGCCGGCACGAGCCCGCCCCGTGTAATGCCGATCACCGCCTTGAACGGGCCCATGCCGTTCAGCCGCCAGGTCAGCGCGCGGCAGTCGCGGTGAAACTGGTCCCACGACACGGGGAAATTCTTTTCGGGATCGTAAGGCGCTGTGGTCATGGCTGCTGTATCTGCTTTGACATCTCGGCGGTCTGCGCCCAGCCGATCTTCTCATAGAGCGGCCGGCCCATCCGCGTCGCATGCAGGATGGCGAACGATACGCCACGCTCTGCGAATTCCGCTTCGCCAAGCTGCATCAGCATCTTTGCGAGACCTTGACCACGATGGGACGGCTCGACGAAGACGTTCAACACATAGCCGCGCCTGTCCTCGCTCGGGTGCGAGGGGTGCGGCGGCCAGTCGATGACCATCAATCCGATGCCCCCGATCGCTGTACTCCCCTCCTCGGCAATGTAGCCAAAGTAACTGCCGTCACGCAGACGCGGCCTCACCCAGACCCGGAATGCGGCCGTCATCTCCCGCAAGGCGTCGTCGCTTCGCCCCGGCGCATTCGAGGCGCGAAACATCTCCTCGCGATGCCGGCAGATCAGATCCAGGTCGCTCAAGTCCACCGGACGGGTCGTCAGCGCCACTAGCGCGTCACCTTCAGCTGCGCGAGCATCGCCTGCACCGCGTCCATCGCCGCGCGGAGCTTTTCCGGATCGCGCGAACGCACGACCAGGTTGGTATTCGGCTTCTTCTCATCGTCGAGGAACGGATAGCTGCCGATCATCGTATCCGGATGCGCCAGCGCGATCTCCCGCAGCGGCCCGCCGATGTCGCCCTCGCGGGCGTTGGCCTTGACGCTTTCCGACAGCATCCGCACGCCGGACTTCAGTTTCGGCGCGACGATATCCATCATCGCCTGCATGATGCTTGGCACGCCCGCCATCGTGATCACGTTGCCGATCCAGAACCCCGGCGCCATGATGGTCGCGCTTTCGACCAGCGATGCGCCGTCCGGCACCCGCGCCATCCTTAAGCGCGCCTCGTTGATGTCGGTGCCAAACCGTTTCTTGAAGCGCTCGACCACGTCCGGATGGTGGTTGATCGGCACGCCAAACGCCTTCGCGATGCTGTCGGCGGTAATGTCGTCATGGGTCGGCCCGATCCCGCCGGTGGTAAACACATAGTTGTAGCGCTCGCGCAGCGCGTTCAGCGCCTCGATGATCGCGTCCTCCTCGTCGGCGACGACGCGGACTTCCTTCAAATCGATGCCGATATTGGTCAGGTATTCGGCGATGAAGCCTATATTCTTGTCCTTGGTCCGGCCGGACAGGATTTCGTCGCCGATGACCAGAATTCCCGCCGTGACGATCTCGCTCATTGATCCAAACTCCTTCGACCGCCTGCATCATCGGCCGGCATCGCACCGCAGCAAAGTGCCTGCGCAAGTGGCAAACCTTCGCTCATTTTTGTGGCAGACGGCATTTCTCCACCCTGCCAATGGCCTTCAATCAATGCATATCGCGCTGGCCCGCGCCTTGCTACCATTGCCTTCGAGCCATCCACTTTCAAGGTTTCACGGCATGGCTCCTTGGGGGAATAGTCTGACGGCCTATGGCAGTTGCGTTCGATGAGATGAACAAGCCCGACGGCAGTTTGCGTCAGGCCTATCAGGAACTCTCGCTCTGGCTCAAGGACACCCCGCCGGACGCCTTGGAATATCGCCGCAAGGAAGCCGAGCTGCTGTTTCGCCGGATCGGCATCACCTTCGCAGTCTACGGCGACGCCGAGGCGCAGGAGCGGCTGATCCCGTTCGACGTGATCCCGCGGATCATCTCGGCCAGGGAATGGACCATCCTCGAAGCCGGCCTGAAGCAGCGCGTCAAGGCGCTGAACCTGTTCCTCGGCGACATTTATCATGCGCGCGACATCCTGCGCGCCGGCATCATCCCGGAAGACCTGATCTACCAGAATCCCGTGTTCCGCCCCGAGATGAACGGGCAGGATGTGCCGCATGACATCTATGTGCACATCGCCGGCATCGATATCGTCCGGGTCGACCCGGAAAAATTCTACGTGCTGGAGGACAATGCACGCACGCCGTCCGGCGTCTCCTACATGCTGGAAAACCGCGAGATCATGATGCGGCTGTTTCCGGACCTGTTTGCGCGGCACCGCGTGGCGCCGGTCGAGAACTACACCGATGAACTGCTGGCCGCGCTGCGCTCGGTCGCGCCGGCCACTGCATCGGCCGAGCCCACCGTCGCGCTCCTGACGCCCGGCATCTACAACTCGGCCTACTACGAACACTCGTTCCTCGCCGACAAGCTCGGCATCGAGCTGGTCGAGGGCCGCGACCTGCTCGTCAAGGACGAAGAGGTGTTCATGCGCACCACCGAGGGGCTGAAGCGCGTCGACGTGATCTACCGCCGCCTCGACGACGACTACCTCGATCCGCTCGCCTTCCGTCCCGAACTCGATGCTCGGCGTGCCCGGTCTGATGAGCGCGTACGCGGCCGGCAACATCACGCTTGCGAATGCGGTCGGCACCGGCATCTCCGACGACAAGGCCGTCTACAGCTACATGCCGGAGATCGTGAAATTCTATCTGAGCGAAGAGCCGATCCTGAACAACGTGCCGACCTGGCGCTGCCGGCAGGCCGACGACCTCAAATACGTGCTCGACAACATGCACGAACTGGTCGTCAAGGAAGTGCACGGTTCCGGCGGTTACGGCATGCTGATCGGCCCGGCATCGACCAAGGAGATGATCGCGACCTTCCGCGACAAGCTGAAGGCGCATCCGCATCATTTTATCGCCCAGCCGACGCTTGCGCTGTCCACCTGCCCGATTGCAACCGAAAAAGGCCTTGCGCCGCGCCATGTCGATCTGCGCCCGTTCGTGCTGACCGGCCGCGAGCACACCGCCATCGTGCCCGGCGGCCTGACGCGCGTGGCGCTGAAGGAGGGTTCGCTGGTCGTCAACTCAAGCCAGGGCGGGGGCACCAAGGACACCTGGGTGCTGGACGAATAACATGCTTTCCCGTACCGCCGAAAACCTCTACTGGCTCGCCCGCTACGTCGAACGGGCGGAATACCTTGCGCGCACCATCGATGCGACCTTGCGGGCGACCGCGCTGCCGAGCGCGTATGTCGGCAAGAGCAACGAATGGGAATCGGCGGTCCTGACCGCGGGCGTCGAGGAAGACTTTTTCAAGAAGTACGAGGAGGCTGACGAGAAGAGCGTGGTCGAGTACCTCGCCTTCTCCACCGACAACCCGACCTCGATCCGCAACTGTATCGAGATCGCCCGCCTCAACTCGCGCTCGGTGCGCACGGCGCTGACCAGCGAAATGTGGGACACGATCAACGGCGCGTGGATCGAGCTGCAGAACGTCTGGCTGCAGGGCGTCCGCAGCCGCGAGCATCTGTCCGGCTTCCTGCGCTTCGTGCAGGAGACCTCGCTGCGCTTCGACGGCTCGGCCTACCGGACCATGCTGCGCAACGACGCCTACTGGTTCTCGCGGCTGGGGCTGCATCTGGAACGCGCCGACAACACCGCGCGCATTCTCGACGTGAAGTATCACATGCTCCTGCCGGAGGAAGAGCACATCGGCGGGCCGCTCGACTACTATCAGTGGACCTCGATCCTGCGCTCGGTCTCGGCGCTGACCGCCTATCACTGGGTCTATCGCGAGACGCTGAAACCCTGGCTGATCGCCGACCTGTTGATCCTGAACAACTCGTTGCCGCGCTCGCTCGCAAGCTGTTACGAAAACCTGGTGCGCAATCTCGACCAGATCGGCGTCGCTTACGGACGCCAGGGCGCGTCGCAGCGCCATGCGCGCGGCATCCGCAACCGGCTGGATCACTCGAACATGGACGACATCTTCCAGCACGGCCTGCACGAATTCATCGAGGAATTCATCGACGACAACACCCGCCTCGGCGACATCATCGCCAAACAGTATTTGATTTGAACCATGCGCCAGATCATTCCGTCATTGCGAGCCATAGCCGTTCGAGAACGGCGTCGCTTCGCTCGCCTGTGGCGAAGCAATCCAGAGCTGCAAACACCGCGCGGACGGCTCTGGATTGCTTCGTCGCTTAGCCTGTCATCGGGCCGCGCTTTGCGCGGACCCGTTGGCTCCTCGCAATGACGGCCTGGGCTCAGCCATGCGTCTCAAGATTTCCCACTCCACCACCTACAACTACGATCCGCCGCCGACCGGCGTGATCCAGGTGCTGCGGCTGACGCCCGGCAATCACGATGGTCAGTACGTCGCCGACTGGCATGTCGACGTGTCGGTCGATGCGAGGCTCGACATGCAGCACGATGCGTTCGGCAACGTGACGCATGTGTTCAGCCACGGACCGCTCGACCAGTTGACCGTGCATGTCTCGGGAATGGTCGAGACGCAGGACACCGGCGGCGTGCTGAAGGGAACCGTCGAGCGTTTTCCGCCGACGTTCTTTCTGCGCCCGACGTCGTTGACCGAAGCCAATGCCGAGATGGTCGCACTGTCGCGCCAGCTGTTCGACGAAGCCGGCGGCAACACGCTGGATTTCCTGCATGCGCTGTTGATGCAGGTCGGCGATCACCTGGCCTTCGATACCGCCTCAACGCACAGCGCAACGTCGGCAATCGAAGCCTTCAGGCTGAAGCGCGGCGTGTGCCAGGACTACGCCCATATCTTCACCGCTTGCGCGCGCGCTGCCGGTGTCCCTGCCCGCTTCGTGTCCGGTCATTTCTACCGCACCGACGGGCAGCCCGCGAAGGAAGGCGGACACGCCTGGACGGAAGCATTTGTTCCAAAGCTCGGCTGGGTCGGCTTCGATCCGGCAAACGACATCTGCACCACCGACGCCCATGCCCGTATTGCCATCGGCCTCGATTATCTCGGCGCCGCCCCGGTGCGCGGCACCTATTACGGCGGAGGCGGCGAAACGCTCTCCGTTACCGTCAAGGTCGATCAGGCCGGCCGGCAGAGCCAGAACTGAGATCGGCGAGCGCTGGCTGTTCTCCCGTTTCCTGCTAAAAGGCCCGCGTGACCGACAGGGACGCGAAATGACCTATTGCTGCGGGATTCTGGTGCGTGAAGGACTGGTGATGATCGCCGACACCCGCACCAATGCGGGGCTCGACAACATCTCCACCTTTCGCAAGCTGCATGTGTTCCGCAAGGGCGGCGAGCGGATCATGGCGATTGCGACCGCAGGCAATCTCGCCATCAGCCAGTCGGTGATCTCGACGCTGAGCGAGGGCGTGGAAAATCCCGAGACCGGCGAAGTCGAGACGCTGATGAACGCACCGACCATGTTCAAGGCCGTGCAGCGGATCGGCGCGGTGATCCGCCAGATCAACGCCACCGAAGGCAAGGCGCTGCAGAGCGAGGACATCAACTTCGACGTGTCGTTCCTGTTCGGCGGTCAGATCAAGGGCTCGCGCATGCGCCTGTTCATGATCTACCCGGCGGGAAACTTCATCGAATGCACCACCGACACGCCGTATCTGCAGATCGGCGAGCACAAATACGGCAAGCCGGTGCTCGACCGCGCCATCTCCTACGATGTCGATGTCTATGATGCGCTGAAGATCGGCCTGATCTCGATGGACTCGACCATGCGCTCGAACCTCGGCGTCGGCATGCCGATCGACGTGCTGGTGGTGCGGCCCGACATCGGTGACGCCGATCTCAACCACCGCATCGAGGCGGGCGAGCCCTACTTTCACGACCTGCGCTCGCGCTGGTCCGCCGCACTTCGTGCCGCCCACCAGAACATTCCGCGACCGCCCTACAAAGATAGCGAGTAGCGAATAGGGAGTGGTGCCTCCTTTCCCTGCTGCTACACTACCCGCTATTCGCCACGCGCCATTCGCTATTCCCGGAGGACTCCCATGGCTGACAGGAAAATTGCGCTCGTCACCGGCGCCGGCACCGGCATCGGCCGCGCCTCGTCGATCGCTCTGATGAAGGCCGGCTATCATGTGGTGCTGACGGGACGCCGCAAGGAGAAGCTGGACGAAACCGCGAAGCTCGGTCCGGACGGGATGAGCCTGGTCGTCGTCTCCGACATGACGAAACCTGAGTCGATCGCCGCGCTGTTCGCCAGGACGATGGAGGTTTACGGGCGGCTCGATGTGCTGTTCAACAACGCCGGCGTCGGCACGCCGCCGGTGCCGCTCGAAAACCTCACCATCGAGCAGTGGAGGGCCACGGTCGACACCAACCTCACCGCGCCGTTCCTGTGCACGCAGCATGCGTTCCGCATCATGAAGGACCAGACCCCGCGCGGCGGCCGCATCATCAACAACGGCTCGATCTCGGCCTACGCGCCGCGGCCGTTCTCCTCGCCCTACACCTCGACCAAGCATGCCGTCTCGGGGCTGACCCGCGCCACCGCGCTCGACGGCCGCGCCTACGATATCGCCTGCGGCCAGGTCGACGTCGGCAATGCCTTGACGCCCATGACCGAACGATCGTCCGCCGGCCAGTTGCAGCCGAACGGACAGACGGTGCCGGAGCCGCGCATGGACGTGCAGAATGTCGCCGACGCCATCGTCTTCATGGCGACGCGCCCGCCGGATGCCAATGCGCTGTTCATCAACATCATGGCGACGAAGATGCCATTCGTCGGGCGGGGGTAAGGTTCGGAGAGTGCTGCGCACGTAATTGCGCCCTCTCCCCTTGTGGGAGACGGCGCAAATACATGCGCGACGACGCTAAACCGCCGTCACCTTCACCTTCGTGCCCGCCTTCACCATGCGAAGCGTCTTCACGTCGCCCAACGCCTTTGCCCAGATGTTGCAGGGACTGGCGAGCCGCGTCTCATCGCCTTCGGAGATCGGCGTTCGCCCAAAGCCGATGGCGATCGCGTGACCGTCCGGCCAGTAGGCGATCTCGCCGGGGATGACGACCGCACGCGCCCCCTTCTCGCGCGGCACCTTCACCGGAATGTCGAAGTAGACTTCTTCGCCCCAGGTCGAAGCGGAGCCCGTGATCGGCAGCGCTTCCGCCACCGCCCTGGCGGTCGGCGTATCCAGCAGTTCGGCATCGAGGGCGAGCGAGCCAAAATCGAAACGGATGCGCATGTGGTTGCCTCCACGTGTCAGGATGGGCAAGAACTGCGGATCGGGCAAGTGATGACAATCAGCACATGCCGCGACTGGTCCGACCGCTGGAATGCGAGTGGCGCGACACGGCGCCTCATCGTTTGACGGCGGCGGTCAGCGCCGCGCCCGGCGCAGCATCGGCACCAGCGTCGGCGAAGAGTTGTCGGCGCGGAGTTCGCCGAGCGGCTCGAAACCATGGCGGCGATAGAGCGAGATGTTGCGCGGATTGGTGGATTCCAGATACGCGGCCACGCCGTCGCGATCGCAGCGCGCCAGCGCATGTGCCATCAGCACATCGCCAAGACCTCTGCCCTGACTTGCCGGATCGACGCCGATCAGCGGCAGATACCAGTGCGGTTCGTGCGGATGGCAGGCTGCCATCTGCTGAAACAGCACCAGCGCCTTCTCCAGCCTCGCCGGCGTCAGCGTCGTCTGCATCAGTTCGCCCAGCGCCTCCTGGTCGGGCTCGACATCCGGCGGCAGCCAGAGCGCCGCACCCCCATGCTCGCCAACGCAATCCGCGCTGCCGATTGCAAACGCCTTGCCGCCGAAGGCGCGCACGAGCCGCGGCATCGCCGCCAGGTACGTGCCGGGATCCGGCCACGTCCATCGCGTGACGGGATCGGCGGCGAAGGCGAGCGTGATGATCTCGGCGGCGAGCCGCGTGTCGCTTTCGCTCAACTGCCTGACGCTCAGGGCATTCATGATGTGATCTCCTGTCGCCACTTTATGGAGGCGACCCAAGGCAATTTTCCGGCGAAGCGCTACCCCGATCTGGCAGCATTCGGGATATGGCGTGGGCGTTGCCACTCATGTACACACGGTTTTCAGGGGCGGGACATGCTGCAACTGCAATCTGCGTTTGGAATTCTGGCACTGCTGGCGATCGCCTTTGCGCTCAGCGAACGCCGCTCCGCGGTGTCGTGGAAGCAGATCGCGATCGGCTTCGCAGTGACGTTCGCCACCGCGATTGTGCTGCTGAAAATTCCCTATGCCGCAAAGGCTTTCGCGATCATCAACGATGCCGTCGGCGCCATCGCGAACGCGACGCGCGCGGGCACGTCGTTCGTGTTCGGCTATATCGGCGGCGGCCCCCTGCCCTTTGACCTCAAATCGCCGGGCGCGGATTTCATTCTCGCCTTCCAGGCGCTGCCGCTTGTGCTCGTCATGAGCGTCCTGACCACACTCTTGTTCTACTGGGGCATCCTGCCGCCGATCGTGCGTGGCTTCTCCTGGGTACTCGAGCGGACCCTGAAAGTCGGCGGCGCGGTCGGCCTGTCGACTGCCGCCAACATCTTTCTCGGCATGGTGGAGGCGCCGCTGTTCATCAAGCCGTATCTGGCGAAGCTGACGCGCAGCGAACTTTTCCTGGTGATGACCGGCGGCATGGCCGGCATCGCCGGCACGGTGCTGGTGCTCTATTCGGTGATGCTTGCGCCCCACATCCCCGACGCGTCGGCGCATTTCGTGATCGCGTCCGTGCTCGGCGCGCCGGCCTCGATCGTCATCGCGCTGATCATGGTGCCGGAAACAGGCGACGCGACGACCCACGGCGATCTTGTGACGCCGCCACCGCCCGCGTCCTCGACGATGGACGCCATCGTGCAGGGCACCACGTCCGGCCTGCAACTGCTGCTCAACATCGTCGCGATGCTCCTGGTGCTGGTCGCGCTGGTGCATCTGGCGAATGCCGCACTCGGTCTCCTTCCCGACATCGGCGGCGCGCCGATCTCGCTGCAGCGTCTGCTCGGTTATATGATGGCGCCGGTTTGCTGGCTGATGGGTATTCCGTGGGACAAGGCCGTCACCGCGGGAAGCCTGATGGGCACCAAGACCATCCTCAATGAACTGATCGCCTATCTCGACCTGGCAAAACTCACGCCTGACGCGCTCGACGCCCGCTCGCGCCTGATCATGCTCTACGCCATGTGCGGCTTCGCCAATTTCGGCAGCCTCGGCATCATGATCGGCGGCCTGACAACGATGGCGCCGGAGCGGCGCGAGGACATCGTCTCGCTCGGCATGAAGTCGATTGTGTCGGGCACCTTGGCGACCTGTCTCATGGGTGCCATTGTCGGAGTGTTGAACTAGCCGTCATTGCGAACGAAGCGATGCCGTTCTTCGCTCGCCCATGGCGACGAAGCAATCCAGAGCAGCGGACGCCTCTCGCGCAGCGCCGGATTGCTTCGCTTCGCTCGCAATGACGGAAATGAACTCCGGCGAACAAAACCTGCCAGACTGATCCGCAAGAACAACAAATGGGAGCAGGCACAATGGCGCGGTTCGACGGCAAGGTCATTCTCATCAGCGGCGGGGCACGCGGCCAGGGCGCTGCGGAAGCGCGCGCACTCGTGGCCGAGGGTGCAAAGGTCGTGATCGGCGACGTGCTCGAGAAGGAAGGTATCGCGCTTGCGAAGGAGTTGGGCGCTGCGGCAAAATTCGTGCGCCACGATGTCACCAGCGATGCCGATTGGGATCGGGCCGTGAAGACGGCGGAGGGCATGGGCGGGCTGCACGGCCTCGTCAACAATGCAGGCGTCTATACGCCGAAGTCGCTGATGGAGACCGACAACGAGCTGTGGGACCGCCACGTCCGCATCAATCAGTTCGGCTGCTTCCTCGGCATGAAGGCTGTGGTGCCGGCGATGCAGAATGCCGGCGGCGGCTCGATCGTCAATATCTCCTCCGGCGCCGGCCTGCGCGGCTCGCCGCAGGCGTTTGCCTACAGCGCGACGAAATGGGCGCTTCGCGGCATGACCAAGTCGGCGGCGATGGAGCTGGCGAAGAAGAAGATCCGCGTGAACTCGGTGCATCCGGGACCGATCGAAACCGACATGATCGCCTGGCGCACGCCCGAGGAGACCGCCAAGCGCCTCAAGATGGTGCCGATGCGGCGGCACGGCACCGCCGAAGAGGTCGCGCGGCTGGTGCTGTTCCTGCTCTCGGACGAAAGCTCCTACATCACCGGCGCCGAGGTCGCCATCGACGGCGGCATCACGGCGTAGCGAATTGCTCCCGGGTCAACGCGCGCAGAACACCTGTCTGGCCTCCGCGCTGGCCAACCCGGCGAATTTGCGCGCGGTCGCGACCTCCGTCGCCGGAAACTGCTTCGTCATGTCGGGTGACACGAAATCCTGCCAGAGCATGAACCGCGCCTGCAGGTGTGGCCGGCCCTCGGCGATCAGCTCACGATATCTGGCGCCGCTTGCTTTCCGACGCTGCACCTTCACCGATTCAGGATCGGGCAGATCGGCGAATGTCTCGTTCATGAGTTCTTCGATCGCCGTATGCGCAAGCTTCGCTTGCGCTGCGTCCGGGTCGTCCGGCACGGGACGCGTTGCCTGCGACAACAACGTCTGCCGCCAACTCGCCAGCCGAACAAAGGTCTCGACCGGTTCCGGCAGCGACGCGTCGGACTGCAATACCGACGCCGAGGATGAGCCTGCGGGTGTCGCGACCCAGCAACGCCAGTGGTCCACCGCGCTTAACCCTGCAGCCACCAAGCCGGCTCGGAGGCGACGCAAGCGATCAGGCTCGACCCGCACGAAGGTGCGCTGACCCCTGCCGCTCCCGTCAAGGACAAGCAAGCCCCGTACGGCATCCATTCGGGTGATCGTCCATTTCGGCGACGCACTGAACAGCAACGCGCGCACCGCACGGTCGCGCTCGCCGTCCAGCGGCTGATCCGTCCGCCGGATGTCGAACAGCGACAGCGAGCCGCGATCAACGCCGGCGCGACCACGTGCGGCAAGCGGCGCATCGCTGCAAACACGTTCCCGCGCGCAATTCTCTGCCTCGACCGACCAAAATCCCATCACCCGATTCTCGAAGCGTCCGTCGTCGTCGATGATCAGAAGCTCTTCCATGGCCGTGATGCCGCCGCTGGACCAGGCCCGCACGAATGTATCGTCGATCGCAATCCACCAGCCTGCAATCCGCGGCGCAGGCTGCGCCGCGGCCATGACGCCACCGAGAGCAAGGCTGACCACGACCAGACAGAACCGCGCGATCCGCGCCGCACAACCCATATTGGATTTTCACCCTGTCAGCTGTCTACGTTTGTCCCGCGCAGCAACCGGGCGGTTCAACCTCCCGGAGCAAGTCCGGGTCAGACAGCATCAATGCAGGCGGAACACGCCGTCAATTGTCCGGAATTCCGCCGGCTTGACCAGGCGCGAATGCGCGACGGTGACCGCAAACAGCGGCCCCTCGAGCTTCGCCTGCCAGAAGGCGAGAAACTCCTGCAGCTTCGGAAATTTCGGAAACAGATCGTAGTTCTGCCAGACATAGCTTTGCAGAAGCCACGTTCGGTCCGGACGGCGGTAAAGGATCTCCGCGGTCGTCAGACCATAGCCCTGCAGTTGCTGGACGAACTCCTTCGACGCAACGCCACCGGATGCGCCTGAACCCAAACCTGAACCAACGCCATTCCCAACCATGCCAACCTCCATTACGGGCATGAGTAAATTCTGACGCACGACTCACCTGTATTCCAAGCCTAAAAACATAATAAACTGTTTATTATCAAGGCATTAGCAGCATACTCGATCGCCTGCTAACAGTCTGTGCGCGGCGTCACGCTTCCGCCGTTAAGAATGATGAAGGAAATTGGCAAACGCGCTCTTTGACTGCCAAAAAAATGATGTATGCCCTTGATCGATCGACGGGACTGGCTTATGTCCCGGGTGCTCGCGGGTAGCACTCGCCCGCAGAGACTGCCAATCCATCAAAATATCAAGCAATCACAGTAATTTAGGAGAACAGCGATGAAGTTCCGTCCGCTTCACGATCGCGTTGTCGTCAGGCGCATCGGTGCCGAGGAGAAGACTGCCGGTGGCATCATCATCCCCGACACGGCGCAAGAGAAGCCCTCGCAGGGCGAGATCGTTGCCATCGGCCCGGGTGGCCGCGATGAGGCCGGCAAGCTGATCCCGATCGACCTCAAGGTCGGCGACCGGGTGCTGTTCGGCAAATGGTCGGGCACCGAAGTGAAAATCGACGGTCAGGATCTCCTGATCATGAAGGAAAGCGACATTCTCGGCGTCCTCGAAGGCGAGGTTGCCAAGAAGAAGGCCGCTTAAGCCCCAACTCCTCATCCTGAGGAGCCGGCGAAGCCGGCGTCTCGAAGGATGAGGTCCCGATCAAGCCATCTCATCCTTCGAGACGCGGACAAAAGGGTCCGCTCCTCAGGATGGGGTCAGAACATCCAGAGGAACGGAAAACATGTCAGCTAAGGAAGTCAAATTTGGCGTCGACGCGCGCGACAAGATGCTGCGCGGCGTCGACATTCTCGCCAACGCAGTGCGCGTGACGCTCGGCCCGAAGGGCCGCAACGTCGTGCTCGACAAGTCGTTCGGCGCTCCCCGCATCACCAAGGACGGCGTCACCGTCGCCAAGGAGATCGAGCTCGAGGACAAGTTCGAGAACATGGGCGCACAGATGGTGCGCGAAGTCGCCTCCAAGTCCGCCGATGCGGCCGGCGACGGCACCACCACCGCGACCGTGCTCGCAGCCGCCATCGTCAAGGAAGGCGCCAAGTCGGTCGCCGCCGGCATGAACCCGATGGATCTGAAGCGCGGCATCGACCTCGCGGTCGAGGCTGTGGTCGAGCATCTGAAGGCCAACTCCAAGAAGGTCACCTCCAACGACGAGATCGCCCAGGTCGGCACCATTTCGGCGAACGGCGACAAGGAAATCGGCGACTTCCTCGCGAAGGCGATGGCCAAGGTCGGCAACGAAGGCGTCATCACGGTTGAGGAAGCCAAGTCGCCTCGACACCGAGCTCGACGTCGTCGAAGGCATGCAGTTCGACCGCGGCTACATCTCGCCCTACTTCGTCACCAACGCCGACAAGATGCGCGTGGAGTTCGAGGATGCCTACATCCTCATCAACGAGAAGAAACTCTCCTCGCTGAACGAACTGCTGCCGCTGCTCGAGGCTGTGGTGCAGACCGGCAAGCCGCTCGTGATCGTCGCTGAAGACGTCGAAGGCGAGGCTCTCGCGACCCTCGTCGTCAACCGTCTGCGCGGCGGCCTCAAGGTCGCAGCCGTGAAGGCTCCGGGCTTCGGCGATCGCCGCAAGGCGATGCTGCAGGACATCGCGATCCTGACCGGCGGCACCGCCATCTCCGAGGACCTCGGCATCAAGCTCGAGAACGTCACGGTGGCGATGCTCGGCCGCGCCAAGAAGGTGATGATCGACAAGGAAAACACCACGATCGTCAACGGCGCCGGCAAGAAGAAGGAAATCGAGGACCGTGTGGCGCAGATCAAGGCGCAGATCGAGGAGACCACCTCGGACTACGACCGTGAGAAGCTGCAGGAGCGTCTCGCCAAGCTCGCAGGCGGCGTCGCGGTGATCCGCGTCGGCGGCGCGACCGAGGTCGAGGTGAAGGAGCGCAAGGATCGCGTTGATGACGCGATGCATGCGACCCGTGCGGCAGTCGAGGAAGGTATCGTTCCGGGCGGCGGCGTCGCCCTGCTCCGTGCCACCGAGGCGCTGAAGAAGATCCGCACCGCGAACGACGACCAGAAGACCGGCGTCGAGATCGTGCGCCGGGCCCTTTCGACACCTGCGCGCCAGATCGCCATCAACGCAGGCGAGGACGGCTCCGTCATCGTCGGCAAGATCCTCGAGAAGGACCAGTATGCTTACGGGTTCGACTCGCAGAACGGCGAATACGGCAACCTGGTCACCAAGGGCATCATCGACCCGACCAAGGTCGTGCGTGCGGCGATCCAGAACGCGGCTTCGGTCGCAGGCCTGCTCATCACCACCGAGGCGATGATCGCGGAACTGCCGAAGAAGAACGCGCCGGGTGGCGGCATGCCCCCGGGCGGCGGCATGGGCGGCATGGATTTCTGATCCAGACGGCCAACGCAATTACAGGAATGCAGAACCCCGGCAGCGATGCCGGGGTTTTTGTTTGGGCCTCGGTCATTCCGGGCTCGCTCGCAAGAGCTCGCGCCCCGGAATGACGCATCGTAGCCACCGTTCCCCGTCCCGGCACAACGACAAGTCGCGATCTCGCATGGGCCGAATGCAGCAATGGCGGGTTTGCCGGCCTTGCGTTCGCGCCGACGTGGCTTCAAAAATACCAGCAAGAACAAATCACCCGGGCGCACAGGCCAGTCGGACAAAAGGGACCAGGAAGCATCTGATGACGGACACATTGCAGGCGAAGAATGAAACAATTCACGAGCCGGAAGCCGCGTCCGCGCGGGTGTCGCGGATCCGGAATTTCGATCCGCTGAAGCCGCCGACCGACAAGCCGCAGTCGTATTACGACGAGATCGAGAAGCGCTTCGGTGAAGAGCGCGACCTGCGCCTCAACTACCGCCCCGAGGGCAAGGCGCAATACATCGATGAGTTGGACAAGGACCCGGATCTCGCCCACTACGAGACCGATCCGTTCGCCGAGCCCCTGGTCGCGCGCGCGCCGTTCACCGATCATGTCGAGGTGCTGTGCATCGGCGGCGGCTTCTCGGCACTGCTGGCCGCGGCCCGCCTGCGCGAGAAGGGCGTCGAGAGCATCCGCATCGTCGAGCGCGGCGCCGACGTCGGCGGCACCTGGTACTGGAACCGCTATCCCGGCATCGCCTGCGACACCCCGTCGTACGACTACATCCCCCTGCTCGACGAGACCGGCAAGGTGCCGCCGAACTATTACGCCAAGGGGCCCGAGATCTACGCTCACTGCCAGGAGATTGCGAAGAAGTACGACCTCTACAAGCTGGCCGTCTTCCAGACGACGGTGAACTCCACCGTGTGGGATGAAGCCAGGCAGGTCTGGCGCGTCGGCACCGACCGCGGCGACAATATGACCGCCCGCTTCGTCATCGTCGCCAACGGCACGCTGTCGCAGCCGAAGCTCTCCAACATCGCCGGCATGAAGAGCTTCAAGGGCCACTCCTTCCACACCTCCCGCTTCGACTACGAGTACACGGGTCAGGACCTGTCGGGACTGAAGGACAAGGTGGTCGGCATCATCGGCACCGGCGCCTCCGCCGTGCAGATCATTCCGCGCGTCGGTGCCGCGGCGAAGGAACTCTACGTGTTCCAGCGCACGCCTTCGGCAATCGACTTCCGCGACGACTATGCGACCGATCCGCAGTGGGCGGCGGGCCTGCAGTCCGGCTGGCAGAAGGAACGCCGCATGACCCACATGCGGGGCCCGCAGCGCACGGAAGAGGAACTGATCGAGCTTTCCAAGCTGCCGCGCGATGAAAAGATCCGCCGGCAGAAGAACCTGAACATCGAGCACATGATGCGCATTCACCGGCGCGTCGATGAAATCGTCAAGGACAAGAAGACCGCCGACGCGCTGAAGCCGTGGTACATGCACCGCTGCAAACGACCGACCTATGATGACGTGTATCTGCCGGCATACAACCTGCCGAACGTCCATCTGGTGCACACCGACGGCAAGGGCATCAACGAGATCAACGAGAAGGGCCCCGTGTTCGAGGGCAAGACCTACCCGCTCGACTGCCTGATTTACGCCACCGGCTTCGTGGTGCAGAAGACCGGCATCTACAACGAAATCCGCGGCGTCGGCGGGCTGGAACTGAACGACAAGTACAAGGACGGCATGCGCACCGTGTTCGGCGTGCACTCGTCCGGCTATCCGAACCTGTTCATCATGGGCGGCTACCAGGCCTCGTTCCAGTTCAACCTGACGTTCATGCTGCAGACCCAGGCCGACCACATCGCCGAGTGCGTCGCCTACACCCGCGCCAAGGGCGACAAGGTGTCGATCGACGCTGCGCCCGACACCGAGCAGTGGTGGGTGGACGAGGTGATCAAGAACCGCGGCCGCACCAACCGCAACAAGGAGTGCACGCCCGGCTACTACAACTTCGAGGGCGAGGACCAGAAGCGGCAGGACGGCAACTACAACGGAACCTTCCTGCAGTATTTCGAGCACATGAGCTTCATCAAGAAGAACATGGAACAGCACTACCGCTTCGGCTGAACCCGTCTCACCTTTCAGAAGCCCTCGCGCCGTCGCGCGAGGGCTTCAACGTTTGAAACAACAAGAACAAGAAGAAGGCGCACCATGCGAACATCGAAGAAGGCGGCGAGGCCGCTGTTCCACGTCATTCAGTCCATCTACCTTGCCATCTGCCTCGCTGCGATGCCTGCGGGAGGCGGTTCAGCATTCGCCCAGGACGCCAGGCTCACGCTGTCGCCGGCGCTGATCGTGACGGGCGCCACCGATCGCCTCGCGATCGAGTCCGACGGCGGTTTTGACCTGTCGAAAGTAACCGTCGCGCAGATCACGATCACCCCGGACCATGACGTGCGCGGGATCAAGGTGCTCGACACTGCGGCAAAACTCGTCGGGATCGCGCTCGACCTCTCGAACAACGCGCAACTCGGCAAGCGAACTGTGAGCGTGACGGTTGGCGGCAAGACCGCGAAGGGCGATCTCGATATCCTTCAGGGCGCAGCACTGGTCGTCGAGGTTCCCGGCAGCAAGAGCCCGAACAAGGCGGTGACGAACACGATCAATGTCGCCCCGCGCGCGGGTGTCGACCTGTCGAAAGTCAAGACAAGCGACGTAAAGCTCACGCCCGCGGATTTCAGCCTGGTCGAAATCACCAACCAGAGCGCCGAAGGTTTGACACTGGGCCTGAAGGTTCCGGCATCGAAGAAGAATGCCGCCGGCGCCCTGAAGATCGGCGGCGAAGTCAACCTTGCAGCGGATTTCTCCCTCGCCGCCTCGCATGGTCCAAAAGCCTGCGGCAAGCTGCAGCAGTGCTGCGACGGCCAGGCATCGGCGTGCAAATCCTGCCTGCCGCTTGATCAGGTTTGCAGGAAGCCGGGGTCGTAGGCTCAGTCGTCGTTCCCGGCCGCAACGCACCGGCCTGCATCCTTCGAGACGCGGCGGAGCCTGTCATCAGGCCGCGCTTTGCGCGGACCTGTTGCCGCTCCCCGGGATGAGGGCTTGAGGTTGAAATGCGCCGGCAATGGCGATGCGGGGTCGGCGTTTTGCACAGGTTTACGCACAGATCACTCTTCTGTTTTTCAGAAATAAACTTGACGACGCCGGCCGGCCAGGAATATTTTATTGGCCATCCCGCTCCTTTACGGGGCGCGTCGCAATCGTCTTTGTGGCGTGGATAGCGGGTAGCGGTGGCCGCCACGATGCCGGACCCTGACGCTGCTTTCGGGATCTCCGATCCCGAAAGCAGATGAAAGGACAGACGCCGGCAACACGGGCGGACGGCCCAAGTGCATGTCCGGGCGACAGTTCGCACGAACGGGAAAGCGGCGGCGGAAGCGACGCCTCCTGGGACATGGAGCAAGCCGAGAAATCCATTCGCGTGCGGAACGCGGGGCGTACGCGCTGCGTCCGAGGCCGTTGCCGTGTACACGGCAACACCACCGTGTGCTTCGGCACACGGAGTCATGTGACCGAAAGGCACATGATGCCACGTGGTTCACCCACGTGGCGCCGCGGGCGCGGTAAAACGCCCTGCGTTCCGCAAGCCCCTTTGGGGGATATGAGGAAGGCAAATGAGTTTCGAGACCGGCGCGCCCTGAAGCCGGACAAAACACGGGGCGATGACGCGCGTGTGGACTTCAGCTGACAAGCGAGCTCATACCTCAACCCTCACCCTGAGTAGGCGCGAAGCGCCGTCTCGAAGGGTCGAGGCCGAGGTGCAAGCCGCGAGTTACGGGCCTGCATCCTTCGAGACGCGCGCAAGAGCGCGCTCCTGGATGATTTTGAAGTTGAAATGCGCCGAAAGGCGCAAGCTGTTTGACAATTGAATCTGTTGGCCGCGAACGCGGGCGCCCTTCGCCGTCACTTCACCTTGCGCCAGATCGGCGGACGCGCACGGACCGGATCGAGCAACGACCAGTCGCCCTGCTCCACCACATGACCCAAAGGAAACGGCGGTCGCGGTTCCTGGCCGAGCGAACGCATCACCCGGTCGTCGCGATAGTAGCAAAGCAGCACGAGGCGCACGAGGGCTGCGAGCGGCCCGCCGCCAGCCTCGCGAAACGCGTTGGCCACCTCGGTGCGGCGCTTCGCATCGAGGCCGGCAAACGAACCGCCGGAAAGCCCGGCGAGATTTGCAAGTGCGCGGCGGACGTCGTCGCGGTCGCGCTCCAGGCTCTTGCAGATGTCGTTGAAGATCAGTTCGTCGTCGGCGCCCGGCACGTGATACTTCGCGCTCGCGGGGATGATTTGGCCTGCAAGTGCGCGCAGATCGCGAACTTCGCCGGCGGACAGGTCATCGTTCTGCATGGTCAAATATCTCAGTCGAACAGATTGGCGAGGCGCTGCTTGATCTGGTCTGCGATGTAGAGCGCCAGCGCCTGGATGGTCGAGGTCGGGTTCACGCCGCCGGAGGTCACCCAGATGCTGCCGTCGACGATGAAGAGGTTCTTCACGTCATGACAGCGGCCCCACTCGTTCACCACCGAGCGCGCGGGGTCGGTGCCCATGCGCGCGGTGCCGAGCAGATGCCAGCCGCCGTTCAGGATCGGAACCTCGCCGCCGAAAATGGTCGCACCGGCGGCGGTGAGCACCTCCTTCGCGCGCGCGATGCTGTGCGTCATCATCTTCCGGCTGTTCTCGCTGATCGTGTAGTCGATCTTCGGCGCCGGAATGCCGTTCGAGTCCTTCAGCACCGGATCGAGCGTGACGCGATTATGCTCTTCCGGCAGGTCCTCGCAGATCGCCGACATGCTGATGCGATGGTTCACAAGGCGTCGATAGGCCCCGTGGTGATCCTCGCCCCAGGGAATCCGGCCGGCGCTGGTCGAAACGATGGCTTCCAGGATCGAGGCGGATGCCGCGGCCGAACTGGAAGGTGTAGCCGCGGACAAAATCGCGCGTCTGGTCGGTCTCGTAGAATTCCTGGCTCCACAGGCAGAGCGGCGGGCCGTGATTGCCGTCGAGCGGCTCCTCGACATAGCCGTAGGTCTGCGCGTAGGGGTGCAGCATCAAATTCTTGCCGACGAGGCCGGACGAATTGGCGATGCCGTTCGGAAACTTCGCCGAAACCGAATTGAGCATCAGCCGCGGCGTGCCGACGCCGTTGCAGGCAATGATCACCATTTCGGCCGGCTGGAAATGCTCCCTGCCCTCGCGATCATAGTACACGACGCCCGAGGCCATGCCCTGCTCATCGAGCGTGATCTCGCGGACACGGCAGTAAGTGCGAAGCTCGACCCCGGCGCGCAAGGCGTGCGGGCCAATAGGTGATGTCGGTCGAGGCCTTGGCCCCCTGCGCGCAGCCCGGCGTACAGTGGCCGAGATTGATGCAGCGGCCGCGCCCGTCATAGTCGACCGTCGCGATGGTCGAGTCCGACGCCCACCAGTGCCAGCCGAGCCCGTTCATGGCCTTGCCGAAGCGCGCGCCGGATTTGCCGAGCGGCAGCGGCGGCATCGGCGGCGCTTTCGGCGGATAGGCGGGATCGCCGGCAAGCCCCGAGACGCCCATCATGCGGTCGTTCTCGGCGAAGAACGGCTCCAGCGTGTCGTAGTCGACCGGCCAGTCGTCGGCGACACCGTCGAGGGTGCGCACCTTGAAGTCCGACGGATGCAGGCGCGGATAGTGCGCCGTGTACATGATGGTGCTGCCGCCGACGCCGTTGAAGTTGACGATCTTGATCGGCGAGTTGTCGTCGTTGATCGGATAGTCGGTCGGCCGTGCGCGGCGGTTGGGGCTGGTGGCGAAGTCGCTGAACAGCCGCGCCTCCCAGTCGCGCCCGTTGGTCGGGTAGTCGGTCGGCTTCACCCAGTCGCCCTGCTCCAGGCAGAGGATGTGCATCTTCGTGTCCGCAAGGCTCCAGGCGACCGCCGCGCCCGACGCCCCGGACCCGATAATCAGAACATCGACCTTGTCATGCATCGGACTGCTCTCCCCGCAGCCCTATCCATACCGCGCGCTTGTCGACCATCGCAACCCGGGGACATTGCAACGCATCGTCATTCCCGGCCACAGCCGTTCGAAGAACGGCCATGCCCGTCCATGACGGCGAAGGACTACTGCGGCTCGATCAGCTTGAGGTCCGGCTCCCAGAGCTTGAAGTCGGCCTTGATGTAAGCGTCGATCCTGTCGACCGGAATGACCCACGGGTCGTTGCCGGCCTGCTTGATCTTGGCGACATAGTCCGGATCCCTGGACGCCTCGGTGATGGCCGCCTGCAGTTTCGCGAGCACCGGCTTCGGCGTGTCGGCGCGCGCAAACAGCGCGACCCAGCTCTCGCCCGTCACCGCCGGCATGCCAAGCTCCTTGAAGGTCGCAATGTCCGGCGTCAGCGGCGAGCGCTCGTCGGTCGCGATCGCAATCGGCTTCAGCTTGCCGTCTTTCAGGAACGCAGCACCAGCCGAATAGGCGAAGAAGCTCATCTGGAGATCGCCGGTCAGCAACGCGGTGGCGAGTTCGGCGGCGCCCTTGTAGGGGATTTTTTCGATCTTCAGCTTCGACGCCTTGATGAACTTGTCCGCCAGCAGCTGGACCTGACCGCCCGGTGACAGCGCGCCGATATTGAGCTTGCCGGGGTTCTTCTCGGCATAGGCGACGAGTTCGGCAAGGTTCTTGACCGGCAGCGTGGCCGGAACGAACAGGATGTAGGGGTGCCTTGCGACGGGTCCAACCGGAACGAAGTCTTCGTACTTGTAGCCGGGATTCTTCATCAGCATGATATTGGCGGTGATCGGCAAGGTCGAGATCAGCACCGTATGCCCGTCAGCCGGCGCCTTGAGCACGTGCTGGATGCCGATCAGCGTGTTGCCGCCGGGTTTTGCTTCGACAATCGTTGCAATGCTCACTTTCTGCTTGCGCAGGCTTTCGCTCATGAAGCGGGCGAGGATGTCATAGGGACCGCCCGCCGTATAAGGCACGATCAGTGAAATCGGCTTGGTCGGAAAATCCTGGGCCGCGGCTCCGCCCTGCCCCGATATCGAACCGAGCGCCGCGACAAGCGCGGCAATCAAATGAACAAGACGCATGTGACCTCCCTGGGCGACCTCTTCCGGGTCTGGGCTTCTCGGCTCCGGTCGGCTCCGGATACGCAGTTCCAATGCTATCTCACGCGAGGGTTTTGGAAAGGGCCATAATCCACAGGCTTGGGCCGCATGCCGGAACACGCCAGCGAACGGCTCATGTGTCATTGCCGGACTTGATCCGGCAATCCATCCTGTTTCACAAGATGGATCAGGTAAAGAAATGTCACGATTGTGAGGAGCCCCATGCCCGACAGCAACGCACGCGATATCGTGCTCAAGTTCTATGACGCCGCGCTGAACGAGAAGAATCCGGAGAAGGCGCGCGGCTTCCTTGGCGACAACTACATCCAGCACAATCCGCATGTGCCCGACGGCATCGACGGGTTCCTGCGCTTCGTCAGGTTCCGCCGCGACAGGTTCCCGGGCGCGCGCAACGAGGTGAAGCGAGTGATCGCCGAGGGCGATCTGGTCGCGCTGCATGTCCACTCCGTGGTGGTCCCCGGTTCGCCCGGCCGGCAGATCGTCGACATCTTCCGCGTGGCGAACGGCAAGGTGGTCGAGCACTGGGACGTGATCCAGGAGATACCGGTCGCAATCTTCCCGCCGATCAACGACAACGGGTTGTTTTAGGGCGCGAGTCATACATTCTGCGTCATGGCCGGGCTTGACCCGGCCATGACAAACTCAGGACCGAAACGCGCGAGATCAAGGAGACCATGTTCAAGGACGATGAGATCGGCGCGCCGCTCCGTGAACCACTGTTCCGGCGGGTCTGGCTGGCGAGCCTGCTGTCCAATTTCGGATCGCTGATCCAGGGCGTGGGCGCAGCCTGGGCGATGACCCAGATGGCCGCGTCCGCCGACATCGTCGCGCTGGTGCAGACGGCGGTGATGCTGCCCGTCATGCTGATCTCGATTCCAGCGGGCGCGATCGCCGACATGTACGACCGCCGCCTCGTTGGCCTCGTTGCGCTTGCGATGACGTTTGCGGGCTCCGTGGCATTGTCGGTGATCGCGTGGTTTGACGCGCTGACGCCGGTCAATCTGCTCGCCTTCTGCTTCCTGATCGGCAGCGGCATGGCCCTGTTCGGACCTGCCTGGCAATCGTCGGTAAACGATCAGGTACCGCCGAAAATGCTGCCGTCCGCGATCACGTTGAACGCCATCAGCTTCAACATCGCGCGCAGTTTCGGTCCGGCGATCGGCGGCGTCATTGTCGCGTCCGCCGGCTCCGTCGCCGCCTTCATTGCCAATGCCATCTCCTACATCCCGGTGCTCGCCGTTCTTTACTTCTGGCGGCGCAAGCAGGAACCGTCGCGGCTGCCGCCGGAGCGGCTGAGCCGTGCGATCATTTCCGGCGTGCGTTACGTCGCCCATTCGCCGCCGATGCGAACGGTGATGATGCGGTGCATCCTGACGGGCGCGCTCGGCGGCTCGATCTTCGCGCTGCTGCCGCTGCTGGTGCGCGACGTGCTCGGCGGCGGCGCGCAGACTTACGGCGCGATGCTCGGCGCATTCGGGATCGGCGCGATCCTGGGCGCGTTCTTTGTCAGCAACGTCCGCAAGAAATTCGGCAGCGAGGCATCAGCCAGTGCAGCGCTGGTCGCCATGGGCACCGGCGCAGCCGTCGCCTCGATGAGCCGTACGCCTGCGCTGACCGCGCTTGCACTGTCGCTCGCCGGCGCCGGCTGGATGATGTCGATGGCGCTGTTCAACATCTCGATCCAGATGGCTGCGCCGCGCTGGGTCTCGGGCCGCGCGCTCGCCGGTTTCCGCACCTCGAACTCGGCCGGCCTCGCGCTCGGAAGCTGGGCCTGGGGCTATCTCGCCGTCCACATCGGCATCGACAAGGCGCTGCTGGTCTCCGCCATCGCGATGTTGCTGTCGCCGGTGGTCGGGCTCTGGCTGCGCATGCCGGAGGTCGACGCGGCCAACGAGGACGCAGCGAGAACAATCGAGGATCCCGAGGTGCGCCTGGCACTGACACCGCGCAGCGGTCCCGTCGTCGTCGAAATCGAGTACCGCATCGAACCGGCAAAGGCGCGCGCGTTCTACGGCGTCATGCAGCAGGTCCAGCTCAACCGGCAGCGCAACGGCGCTTATGGCTGGTCGATCGCCCGCGACGTCGCCGACCCTGAACTGTGGACCGAACGCTATCACTGCCCGACCTGGCACGATTATCTGCGCCAGCGCAGCCGTCCGACCGAGGCGGAGCGCGCGCTGCAAAGGACGGCGACCGACATGCACACCGGCCCCGAGCCCGTCCGCATCCGCCGCATGCTGGAGCGGCCGTTCGGCTCGGTACGCTGGAAGGACGATACGCCGGACGTTGCGACCGGCGATCTGGTTGAGATTGCCGCGCAGTCGGCGGCGACAAGCGGAACATGATGAAGCAAGCCTGACCCAACGAAACGAGGACCGGCAAATGGAAGCCAAATACGTTCGATATGAACAGACCGGCGAAATCGTCAAGGTGACGATCGATCGCCCCGACCAGTTGAATGCGATCAGCCGCCGGGTTTATGCCGAACTTGACGCAGCATTCACGCGCGCCGAGGACGACGACGGCGTCAAGGTGATCATCGTTGCCGGAGCCGGCGAGCATTTCGGCGCGGGCCACGATCTGGGCTCTGCGGAAATGACTGCGGAGCTCGACGAATTTCCGCGCGACACCTCGCCGATGGGCCGCGTGAAGGACATGGACACGGGTGTGTTCTGGCGCCTGCACGACCGCTGGCGCAATATCGGCAAGCCGACCATCGCGATGATTCAAGGCTACTGCATCATGGGGTCATGGATGCTGGCCGCGTGTTGCGACCTCGCCGTCGCGTCCGAGGATGCGAAGTTTGCCGACCGCTCGGTGCGCTGGGGCAGCGTCCATCACGAGTACCCGACCCACTTCTTCGAACTCGGCGTCAAGAAGGCCAAGGAGTTCCTGTGGACCGGCGACTTCGTCGATGCGGAAACCGCGCTGCGCCTCGGCATGGTCAACCACGTGGTGCCGCGTGTGGAGCTGGAGACCGCGACACGCTGGCTCGCCGAACGCATTGCGTTGAACGACCTGCTCTCGCTCAAACTGTCGAAGATGTCGGTCAATCAGGCTGCCGATATCATGGGACAGTCAGCCGCGGTCCGCGCCTCGGGCAATTTCTGGCTGCTCAGCCATTCATCCCGCCGGGAGATGGACGGCAACAACCGCGTCGATTGGTCGAAACGGCAAAACGAGCGCTTTAGCGCGCACGAGCGGGCGACGCCCCGGCCGTGGAAGGAAGGCAAGTAGACTGCCCTCGACGTGATGGTGGTAGGTGGTAAATCGGGTGGCGCAACGCCCGCGCGCCCCCCTAAAATGCCAACGACCACGGCACGACCCCTGTTTGCGCGTACATCCGGCGCAGAGGGTCAGAGCGTGGTCGTTCCGGCGATGGAGCTTTTGACAGCATCGACATCGCCGTTGGATCCCATA
The DNA here is from genome assembly GCA_963774995.1 of uncultured Alphaproteobacteria bacterium. Classification (GTDB taxonomy): domain Bacteria; phylum Pseudomonadota; class Alphaproteobacteria; order Rhizobiales; family Xanthobacteraceae; genus P52-10. Next base: position 56,169 of record CAVZHJ010000015.1, on the reverse strand, counting down.
TGGTCACGAAATTACGGTTTTCAAGAGGCGGCAATGCCAAAAAGTTCCGGTTCAGCCAAACCACCCAGGAAGACGGTTAAGACAGCGGCCAGGACGACGGCGAAGACGACGACAAAGGCCGCAACCAAGGCCAGGGTCAAAGCAGAGGTAACGTCTCAGGCCCCTCCTCCGCCGAAGCCGTCATTGAAACCCGGCGGCGGCAACATCTACACCGGGATCGGCGGCTGGACGTTCGAGCCCTGGCGCGGGGTGTTCTATCCGGACGGCCTGTCGCACGCCAAAGAGCTGGAATACGCGGCAAGCCGCCTCACCTCGATCGAGATCAACGGCACATTCTATCGCACCCAGACGCCCGCCACCTTCCACAAGTGGGCGTCGGAAGTGCCGAACGGTTTTGTCTTCTCGGTCAAAGGCGTGCGCTACGTCACCAATCGCACCGTGCTGGCCGAGGCCGGCGAACTCGATCAAGCGGTTCATCGATTCCGGTGTGCTCGAGCTTGGCGACCGGCTCGGCCCCCTGTTCTGGCAGATGAACCCGTACAAGAAATTCGACGAAGCCGATTTCGGCAAATTCCTCGAATTGCTGCCGCCGAAGGTCGGCGACCAGAAACTGCGCCATGTCGTCGAAGTGCGGCACGACAGTTTCAAGACGCCGGCGTTCATTGCGCTGCTGCGGCAGTTCAATGTCGGCATCGTCTATTCCGAGCACGAGACCTACACCGAGATTGCCGACATCACATCGGACTTCGTCTATGCGCGGCTGCAGAAGGCCGACGACAGCCTTGCGACCGGCTACCCGCCAAAGGCGCTCGACGCATGGGCCGAGCGGCTGAAGATCTGGGCCGACGGCGGCCAGCCGGCCGATCTGCCGCGCATCGACAAGAAGGATGCGCCGAAACAGCCGCGCGATGTGTTCGCCTACGTGATCCACGAAGGCAAGGTTCGCGCGCCGGCCGCCGCGATGGAACTGATCAGGCGACAGACGTGAGCAGCGACAATTGATTTGCAGCGGAGCGGATTGCGATGGCCAAAACGTCGTCCAGGAAAGCGGCGCCTGCCAGGAAAACCGTGTCTTTGAAAAAGAAGAAGGCCTCATCGAAAGGCAAACGGCTGTTCACGATCGGCTATCAGGAAACGCCGCCGAAGGCGGTGCTTGATGAACTCGAGAGCGCGGGCGTGAAGCTGCTGGTCGACGTCCGCGCCGTCGCCTCCTCGCGCCGTCCGGGGTTTTCCAAGAACCAGCTCGCATCGGGCTTGAAGGAACGCGGCATCGGCTACCTGCACTTTCAGGGCCTCGGCACACCGAAGGAAGGCCGGCTCGCCGCCCGCGCCGGCGACATCAAGGCGCTGGAGCAGATCTACGCCAGGCATCTGAAGACGCCGCAAGCCAGGCAGGAGATGGACGAGCTTGCCACGTTGATCGGCAACGGCCGGCCCGGTCTGCATCCTCTGCTACGAACGCGACCACAAGGACTGCCATCGCAAATTCATTGCGGACATCATCGAGGCGCGCGACGGCGTTGCGATCGAGAATTTAGCCGCGCCGCAGGTTTAGCACGCTGTCATTCCGGCACGCGCCGATAGGTGCCGGCCCGGAATGACACTACGCCAGCCGCCATACCACCTGCGGCTGATCGTAGCCGCGCACCGGGATTTCGCCGAGCGAGACCGCGTCCGTCTGACCGCGAGCCGCCTTATAAACGTCGGCGGATACGAGAAGCTGCGAACCGTACTCCTTGTTCAGCGCCTCCAGCCGTGCGGCAAAATTCACCGTGTCGCCGATCACGGTGTACTCCTTGCGCCGCTGCGAGCCGACGTTGCCGGCAACGACCTCGCCGATGTGGATGCCGATCCCGAGCCGCAGCGGCCAGTCGCTTGTGGCGTTCTCGTGCTCCATCGCCTGCAAAATCTCCCGCGCCGCAGTCACCGCGCGGTGCGCCGCATCCGGATCTTCGAGCGGCGCGCCGAACAGCGCAAGGAACCCGTCGCCGAGAAACTTGTTCACGATCCCGCCGTTGCGGTCGACGATCTCAACCAGCACCTCGAATGCACGGTCCAGCCGCTGCACCACCTCCTCCGCCGTGTGCTGGCGGGCGGCCGCGGTGAAGCTGCGGATGTCGACGAACATCACCGCAACGTTGTGCGAGTTGGCCGCATCCTCCGATCCGGCGCTTAACAGCCGCTCGACCACCTGCGGCGAGACGTGCTGGCCGAACAGGTTGGTCACCCGGTCGCGCGCGGTCGCCGCGGCAATGCTTGCCACGAACTGCCGGCGCAATTGTGCACCCACCGCACCCGCGAGCACCCCGCCGCCGAGCAGCACGACACTTCGCACAATATGAAAGCCCAGCTCCTGCCATGGGTTGTAGGTCGCTGCATGCGTCGCCGGGAAGAACATCGCCATCAGGAAGAGCTCGGTCGCCGCCACAAATCCCGTGAAGGTCGAAAGCCAGAAGTCCAGCCGCAGGGTCGAGAGAATGATGAACATGAAGTAGAACATCGGGATGACGAAGCTGAGCGCCCGTTCGTCCCCCATATGGGTCATCTGGATCGCCAGGCCCACGGTCGGCATGCTGGTCTCAATGAACGCGTTGAGATAGCGGCGGAAGACCGGCACGTTCTGCCGATGCGTCAGTTCGTACGATATGACGGCGAGCGCAATGCTTTCGAGAGCGATGAAGGGCAGGAAAACGACGTAGACGTACCAAAGGCTGAACGGTGCATTCCAGATCCGGTCGATAAATCCCGGAAACACGATCGTCACGATGGTGACCAACATAGCCATTGTCACCGACATGGCGATCAGCGTCTTCATGCGCAGGCGCTCGGTCTCCATGACCCCACGCACGAACGCCAGGTTGAACTCCGGCGATATCTCGGCCCGCGAAAGGGCCGCAGTCGACTGCCACCAACCTGGGCCTTTCACAGATTGCGCGGCGTTCGAGAGCAAAATGGCCTCTTCAATTCAATCCAGCGTGCGGCGGAAGCGCGTAACGGCGATGGTCATGGCGAACAGGGTCAGTCCGAGCAGCACAAGCGAATCGTACTGAACATTCTCCAGTGTCGCGCCTTTCAGCATGATCGCCCGCACAATACGCAGGTAATGCGTCAGCGGCAACGCTTCGCCGATCCACTGTGCCCATCCGGGCATCCCCGCGAACGGGAACATGAAACCGGACAAAGGATGTTGGGAAGGAAAAACATCATCGACATCTGCATCGCCTGCAACTGGTTCTGCGCGATGGTCGAGAAGGTGTAGCCGACCGCAAGCATTGAAGTGATGAACAGTGTCGACAGCAGCCCCAACGTGATCAGGCTGCCATAGATCGGCACGCCGAACAGGAAGACGCCGAGCGAAATGATCAGCGCCGCCTGCACGAATCCGATCAGCACGTACGGCATGATCTTGCCCATCATAACCTCGATCGGCTTGATCGGCATCGACAGCAGCGCCTCCATCGTGCCGCGCTCGACCTCGCGCGTCACCGACAGCGCGGTGAAGATCAGCATGGTCAAGGTCAGGATGGTGCCGGTCAGACCGGGTACGATGTTCAGTTGCGAGGCGCCGGATGGGTTGTAGCGCGCGTGCGTCCTTACCTCGAACGGCGGCAGCGCGGCCTCGCCGGCGATGCGGTCGTGCATCAGAGCCGTCTGCGCGATCTTGTTCAAGGCCGACATCGCCGAACCGGACGCGACGGGATCGGTGGCGTCGGCGGCAACCAGCAACGCCGGGTGCTCCCCGCGCCGCACCGCGCGCTCGAATCCGCGCGGGATCTCCACGCCGAACAGCACGGTGCCGATTGCAGCAGGTTGTCGAACTCCTCGACGGTGCGGACCTGATGGGTAAAGCGGAAATACGACGTGTTCTCCAGCGCCTTCAGCACGGAGCGGGCGAGATCGCTGTCCTCCTGCAACAGCACCGCGGTCGGCAGGTTGCGCGGAGTCGTATTGATCGCATATCCGAACAGGATGAGCTGCATCACCGGGATCATGATGATCATCGCGAACGACACGCGGTCGCGCTTGAGCTGGATGAATTCCTTCACCAGCATCGCATAGGTTCGGCGCAGCGCGCCGAAACGCGGCTCGCGTTCGTCCGCCGGACCGGCATGTCGCGCTCATCGGAAATTGTCCTGCGCGCGGTTCATCAGTTCGATGAACACGTCTTCGAGCGACGGCTCGCTGCGCTGCCAGGACAGATCGCCGCGCGCGCGACAGGGAGCGATGCTGGTCTCCAGCGCCTGCGCGTCGCGGCCGGACACATGCAGGCTGTTGCCGAAGGGTGCGACCATGTCGATACCGGGCTTGCCGGTCAGTTCCGCCTGCAAACCGTTCAGGCTCGCTCCATTCACCGTGTAGGTGATCAGCGCCGACTGCGCGATCACCTCGTCGACCGTCCCGTGCGTGAGAAGCTTTCCGTAGGCGATGTAAGCGATCTCATGGCAACGCTCCGCCTCGTCCATGTAGTGGGTGGACACCAGCACGGTCAGCCCGTCGGCCGCGAGCGCGTGAATCTCGTTCCAGAATTCGCGCCGCGCTTTTGGGTCGACGCCGGCTGTCGGCTCGTCCAGCAGCAGCAGTTGCGGGCTCGGCATCGTGCAGGCACCGAGCGCAAGCCGCTGCTTCCAGCCCCCTGAAAGTTCACCCGCAAGCTGCTCCTCGCGGCCGTTCAGGCCGAGCCGCACGATCATGTCGCGCGCCGCCACGCGCGGATTGGAAAGACCGTACAGCCGCGCAACGAATTCGAGATTCTCGCGCACCGAGAGGTCCTGATAAAGGCTGAACTTCTGGGTCATGTAACCGACGCGTCGCTTGATCTTGTCGGCTTCGGTGCGGATGTTGTAGCCGAGGCAGGTGCCCTCGCCACTGTCGGGCGTCAACAGGCCGCAGAGCATGCGGATGGTCGTGGTCTTGCCGGAGCCGTTCGGCCCGAGGAAGCCGTAGATCGCGCCGCGCTTCACCTGCATCGACAGGTCGCTGACGACCTTGCGGCCGCTGAACGACTTTGAAAGACCACGCACATCAATGGCGATGCCGGCCGATGTCAGAGGCTGCTCGGGCTGCTCGCGTGTCGCGACGCTTTGCATGACGGGACCTGTTACTTCTTGCCGGCGACGGCGGGATTTGCCGCACCTGACGGATCGACGCCGACAGGCTGGCCGACGCGCATCAGGTCGGGCTTGTTCGGCCGCGCCTGCACCAGATAGACGAGCTTGTGCCGCTCTTCCTGGCTGTAGATCACAGGCGGGGTATATTCGGCGGTCGTCGCGATATAGTAGATCTTCGCGGTGAGGTCGTTCGCACAGCCATCGCAGGTCACGCGTACGTCCTGGCCGATCGAAAGCTTCGGCAGATCGCCTTCCGGCACGAAGAAGCGAAGCTTCATGTTGCCGGGCGGCAGGATCGACAGCACCGGACGCTGCAGCGGCACCATCTCGCCCTCACGGAAGTAGATCTGGTGCACGGCGCCGGACACCGGCGCATTGGCGCTGCGCCGCGCCAGCCGTGTCTGCGACGTATTCACGCGCGCTTCGGCAATCCGCAAAGCGGACACGGCCGAGTCGAGATTGGCCTGGGTGCCGGAACCCGTCTTGCTCAGCGCCTGCGCGCGATCGAACGTCTGCTGTGCGTTGGCAAGCGACGCAGCCTGCTGATTGAGATCGGCCTTTTGCAGGTCGTCATCGAGGCCGTACAGCGGCGCCCCGGCCGTGATGCTATCGCCCTCGCGCACGGCCAAGCGGACGACGCGTCCCGCTTCATCGGGGCTGACGAAGATCAGATCGGCCTCGACCCAACCCTGGTAGCCGGTGCTGGTCTGTTCGGCGCACGCCGCCATGACAACGCACAGCGCAATCGCGGCGATGGATCTTGCGATACTCATGCTGCCCTCCCGGGGCCAAAAATCAGATCGGCATGCACGTTGAACATCGCCCTCACATCGATCGGGGCGAGCTTGCCGAACAGCCCGCTCCAGATCACCGCGACCAGCGCCGGTGCGATCACCAGTTGGGGATGTTTGATGATCGCCGGATTGACGATCTCGCCGCGTGAAATGCCGTACTGGATCAGCATCTGCATGCCGGCGATGCCGCGGCTGACGACTTCGCGATAGTAGAATTCGGAAAGCGCCGGAAAGCGCGGACCCTCAGCCATCACAAGGCGAATGATGTCGCCGCGCCGGGTCTGATAGACCTCGCTGATGAACATGTCGATGAACCGCTCAAACACCATCCGTGCGGTCATCTCCGCGGATGGCGATGGCGTAACCAGGCGGCCGACGATCGGCACGATCGAGGTGCGGACAAGCTCCTGAAACAACGCCTCCTTGTCCGCGAAGTAGAGATAGATCGTGCCCTTGCCGACCCCTGCCCGTGCCGCAATGTCCTCGAGGCGCGCGGCGGCAAAGCCCTTTGCGGAAAATTCGGCCAGCGCAGCATCCACGATCGCCTGCCGCCGCTCGGCGGCACGGACAGCCCGTTTCGACGGCTGGCTGGACGCCGTGACGTCAGGCGCCATCCGCCGCGCGCAGCCCCAGCGGGCTTCTCCGCGGCGGCTACTCCACCAACTGCGGCGTCTTGCCCGACCTGCGGCCTGGACTTCGGTCGTTTGGGTTTCGAGTTCGACATATCTTTAATATGACTGACCAGTCAGTCATATTCAAGCGCCAAGATGGCGGCTCCCGGCTTTGTGATGGGACCGGGTCAGGGTGTACGGCCCGGTTAAGTGCTGAAAACCATGGATTGCGGGTCAGCCGCGGGCGTCGCAGGCCCAGGCGCGGATCACGCATTCCTTGCCGCCGAACCTGTAGCAGTTGCGCATGGCACTGTTCTGGGCCGAGGAGATCCGCGGAGCGACGGCAAAACCGTGCGCGCCGCAAGGGTTCGCCATATCGACGGAGAGCGCCGCACAGGCGCGCTTCATCGGGATCGCCTTGCAGTCGCCCTTGCACTGCTTCTGCGCGGCGTCCATCGCGGCGCGGGCGTCCTTGAAATCGAACGCGTGGCCGTACGCGCCACACTTGCCGACGGCTAAAGCGCCCGCGGCATTGGCCGGTCCGGCCGTACCCATAATCAAAATGGAAACCGCGACGACCGCGAACAGCCGCGCAAAAGAACCCGACACGAGCGCCCCCTCCCCCGAGATGACCGGCGGAAGCTAAGCGACAGCCGTTGCTGTTTGGTGAAGATGGCGTTGCCGCCGATCGGGCTTTGCACGTTGCATGCTGCGGGCGCCTCGAACGCGCTACCATACCCCTCGAGAACGCCTCGACCGGATTGGCCTTGCGCAATGAGCGATCTAGTTGGGTTGAATAACGGCGTCGACCTGACGGCTTTTGCGGAGCGAGATGACGATGGCGCCGTTGCGATCAATCCTGAATTGGCCTCCTGACAGTCTCGGCGACTTCGCGGCGATCTGGAACGGCAGAGGCAGCAATGTCGAATCGCGAAGCTCGCCTCCGACGCTGATCGAACCCGTCACCTCCGAGGTGACGGGCGAGGCTTTGATGTAGCTTCGAATGAGTTGAATCTCTTCTGGCGTAAGCTGGAACGCCGGCCGATCGGCGCGACTTTCCTTGCCCGCAATGTTGCCCGTGATGCTCAGTGCCTGTTCGCTCGCTCTGGCTTGTTGCTGATCGAAATTCTGCAATGCCGTTTCGAGGCGCCGTTCAAGTCGTGTCGTGTGCTCCTGGGCGATCATCAGCTCTTCACGTGCCGCCGAAACGTCCGCTTTTACGGATTTGACCTGGCTGAAGGCCATCGCTGCGAGGACTGCCGCGACAACAGATGTCAGGCCCAGAACTGCAACGAGGGTCCCGCCAACCGTTCCGGCCCATTGCTTCAGGCTCTGATCCGGTTCGACGAACCAGTTTGGCAAGCGAACAATCCCACTCACGTCGAGCATGGCCGGTTGACCTTCGTTGCGCTCTGGATGGCGGCGTCCACCCGGTAAACTGCTTTCGACCTGCGCGAGGCGTCGGTCGGTCGCCGGCGTGTTTCCACGGCTGAGCCGCGATCGCGTAATGGCGGCCGCTTGTTTCTGTCAGCTCCGGCTTAACGCGGGATTGCCGCTTAACGCGGCATTGCCACGCTTGGTCAACTTTTCGATAACGTCGTGACAATCGGCAAGGTCGGTCAGGCCGGGTCGCCGTCGTCAATACTTGGTTAGTCGGGTTCCACTATGGTGCGCATGTTGGGGGAAGTATCTCGTGCGTACTCATTGTTTGCTTATCGCGGCGCTGTCGGCGCTGGCACTCGCCGGATGCGAGACTGTCAAGCCCACCGCACAGCTCGATGACCCGGTAACGACCGGATCAATCCCGACGATGCAGGAGCCCGAAGACGTCAAGTACTATCCCTCGGACGAGCCCCTCAAAACGGGCATCCAGCACTTCAATCGTGGCCACTACGGACTGGCTGAACGCCATTTCCGCGATGCGGTCCAGAAGGCGCCCAAGGACGTGACCGCCTGGGTCGGTCTCGCTGCCAGCTACGATCGGCTCGCCCGCTTCGATCTTGCCGACCGGGCCTATGCCTCGGCAATTCAACTGGCTGGCGAGAGCACCGAAATTCTCAACAATCTGGGCTACTCGTATATGTTGCGGGGCGACTTCAAGGCCGCGCGCAAGAAATTCCTGAAAGCCTCTGCGCGCGCTCCCGATAATCCGAGGATTGCCAACAACCTTCGGCTTCTCGACTCAAGCGACCGCTTTGTTCAGCGGTCCGCAGGTCGTTGATCGACTGAATGTTTCCAAAGAGAGGCCCGCCGCGGGGCGCGATCCGATTGAACCGCTGCCGCACCAAATCGCTGACAGACGACACGAGCGACGCGCCGGGTTCGGCCAGGCCGGATTGGGACTCGATCAAAACGGCGCCTGGCGAACCCACCCGACACTTGTTGAGAGACGTTACTTCGAAGGCGCGTTGTTGCTTTGAATGTTGGTTGTCACGCCATACTCGGTCGCAATCGGCGGCGCTGCCTGCGGGAGTTTGGTGACGTCGCGATAGCGTTCGACCGCGCCCGACATTCGCTGGCCATCACCGGGGATACGCGTATTGCCGACATTGCGCGACCACGGATCGATGATGTGAGTCGCGGAATTGATCGATTTCGCATCGCCGGCGCCGACGGTGACGCCATTCTTGCGCTCGAAATACTGCTCGAAAGGATCATCCCAGGGCAATGCGAGACAACAGATCACCATTGCCTGTCCGGCGAGAATTCTTGTTCGAAAACCGGTTCTCAACATCACGCTGTCACCTTTTCACTACGCGGTCGCCTGCCCCCGGCGCGATTTCGATGATATGGCCGTAGGGCCCCTGAACGTCGCCGCCCGCGGCGATATACTCGGCGACCTTCTTCTTCCTCTCGAGTTGCCCCATCAGGAAAACGTCGACGTCGTTTCCTGGCAAGGTCGTGTCGAGTGGCGAGGCCATCTGCTGGCCGGGCGCTGCCGGTCTGACCAGGTGTGGTGTGACGATAATGACGAGATCGGTTTCATTCTGAACGTAGCCGGTGCTTCTGAAGAGCGCGCCAAGGATCGGAACCGAACCGATCCAGGGCAGCTGCGAAACATCGCCACGATTGGTTTTCTGGAGCAAACCGGCGATCGCAAAGCTCTGGCCGTCGCGCAATTCGATGGTCGTTTTTGCCTGGCGTTTGGTCAGCGACGGAATCTGGAAGCCCGAGATGCGCACGGCATTGACAAAATCAAGCTCGCTGACCGACGGCGCCAGACGCAGGTTGATGACTCCATTTGCCAGCACCGTCGGCATGAATGTCAACTCCACGCCGAAAGGCTTGTATTGGACGGTGATGACCGGAACACCGGTACCGCTACTGGTCTGCGCGACAGGAACAGGGAATTCGCCACCGGCGAGAAAGCTTGCCGTGTCGCCCGATAGCGCAACAAGATCAGGCTCGGCCAGTCGGCGAACGAGCCCCTTCGACTCGAGCGCGTTCACCATCACGTCAACCGTGCTGCCTCCGTTGACAAGATTTGCGATGGCTACTCCGAACGGACCGGATGACGACGCAGCCAGCGAGCCGAGCGTTTGAAAAAGCGGAATGCCGCTCCCTCCGGCCGCCGATCCCGTTCCGGCGGCCTGGCCGACCTGAGGACTCTGCGACCCGCTCGTGACGCCTCGACCGTTTTGGCCGACGAACCAATTGACGCCAAGCTGCCGCCCTCCCTCGCGGGACACCTCGAGAAAGCGGACTTTCAGCATCACCTGCTGCGAAGTCGCGACTTTCATCGCATTGATGACCGGCGTCTCCGGAGAGAGGCCTTTGGCGACCGAGAGCGCGCGATCGGCTGCGACCGCATCGCTCGCCTCGCCGCTCAGGACCACCTGACCGTTGATGCTCGAGACACGAATGCTGCCGCTGCTGGTGCTGGCGCTGATCTTTTCACGAAGGCTTCCGGTATCGGGTGTCACCTCGATATCGACGACTCCGACGACCTGCATATTTGAATTGAACATCGAAATATTTGTCGTGCCAATTTTCTTGGCCTGGACATAGAGCGTCTTGTCCGACATCGGAAGAATGTCTGCGATCTCGGGTGCGCCGATGAGCGCCGTGGCGAACGGCCGGTCGCTTTGCAAGGTGCGTGACTTGAACAGGGTGATCGCCACCTGGCGCACCGGACCGCTTTCGCTGTCTGCTGCGCGCAGGCCCTGGGCGCCCGCGTTCCGCACGCTCAAGGCCGCGAAGCCGACGGTCGTCATCACGGCGACGAGCGCCAGACGGTACCGTAGCGCACCAAGGCGCTTTCGGCGGGGCCGACATTCGCCCTGCCTTCCAGTTGCACTCACCGATTTCAACATCACGAACCCGCCCCTACCCCGGCAATCCGTACCATCGAAACCTTACGGGTTGCTGAAGTCGCGCACCGTTTGCTTCACCGGCGACCCGCACGGCTACGTTGCGGAGCACCGCGTGCCGTGGGCGCCCCGGGGCGAGTTGTCCGGTTTCCATTTCCTTAACCACGATCGATCCGCAGTGAGCGACGATCAGGACTCGCGGATGTCCTGACTGATGACCAAAATCAATCAATACGACGTCGCACTTTTAAGGGACACCTAACGGCATCTGATCGAAGCGCTGGCAGGTCCTGCGGACAATCTCTAAACGGATGGACCACTTCACGCGAGCGGGTGATGCCTCGCCGCGCAACGGAGAGCAATGCGCATGAGGCGTCCACGAGGAACGCGTGCGACCCGGGCACGCTTTGTCGTCCTGGCTATTTCCATGGGGGCAGCCGCGACCGCTGCCTACCTTGCAAGCGGTAGCGAAAAAGTCGTCGCGCCGGAGGTCGTGCAATCGCCGACCGTCGATATCCTCGTTGCGAAGTCCGACATCGGCCTCGGCCAGTCGGTCACCGTGGCAAGACTTCAATGGCAGGCATGGCCCAAGTCGACGACGGGCGCCAATTTCATTCGCCGGACCGAACGTCCCGACGCGACGACGCAACTCGCGGGCTCAATCGCGCGCGCGCCGTTCATTGAGGGTGAGCCGATCCGCGATGCAAAGCTCATCTCGATCAATGGCTCCGGCTTCATGGCCGCGATCCTGCCAACCGGCATGCGCGCCGTCTCGACACCAATCTCGCCGGAGACAGGCGCCGGCGGCTTCATTCTGCCCAACGACCGGGTCGACGTTATTCTTTCGAAGCGGGACAAGAACTCCGAGTCGGTCAGATCACAGGTCATCCTGAGCAACATGCGGGTCCTCGCCATCGATCAGGCTCCCAAGGAAAAGGATGGGCAGACGACCGTCATCGGAAGGACGGCCACCCTGGAGGCCACTTCGGAGCAGGCGGAAATGCTGGCGCGCGCGCATATGCGGGGCACATTGTCGCTCGTGTTGCGCAGCATTACGGACGCTGAGCATACCGGCAAAGCCGCCAACAGGACGGTCGCCATCTATCGCGGAGTTGGCTCTCAGAGCGTGTACAACTGCACGCCCAGCTGTGATCTCCAGTGATCACTCCATGGCGGCCGCGATAACCACGACAGGTGCGCCACGGCGATGGCCGCGGCCGATGACCCTCGTCAGTCCGTTGCGATCACAACGCGTTGAAGTGATAGTTGATGCCGCCGCGGAAGATATGCTCCTGCGTCCGCGTCGTTGCCCACACGCGAGGGGTGGGAACAATGACGTCAGTGGTTCGACCAAGATCGACATACAGATATTCGGTCTTGGCCGTCCAGTTCGGGCCAAACAGGCTGAGCAATTTCAACGGGCTCTCGATGCCGGCGCCGACAGTCCAGCCACCTTTGTTATGCGTCAGCACAAATGTGGCGCCCGTTCCCGGAGGCCCGGGAATCGTTGTCTTCGTTTCGCCATAGGCAAAGCCGGCGGTGCCATAAAACAGGGTTGAGCCGAGCGAGTAACCGATCCGACCGCGCGCCGTGCCGAACCATGGGAGCGTCTGCTTCAAAGCAAACGCGGTCGGAGTGCCGCAGGTTGAGATGCATGCATCCTTGTCTTGCGCAAAAGAACCCTGAAAATCTCCCTCAACACCGAACACCCACGCTCCGGACTGCCAGTTGTAGCCAGCCTGGCCGCCGCCGGCATAACCGTCCGGAACCAGATAGAACGTGTCGGCAAAACCATTGAATGCGTTGTTGAAAGAGCTCGGGTTGCGTCCGAGCACCGAGCCCGCGTTGGCACCGAGATAGAATCCCGTCCACGCCGCGACCGGCGTTGACACGGAGCTGGTGGCTCCGCCGATGCGATAGTTCAGACCACCACGAAAAATGTGGTCGTGAACACGCGTGGTCAGACTCTGCGGGGCGCCGTTCAGGACGAAGTTGTGGGTCTGGCTTCCGAGATCGACGTACAGATATTCGAGCTTGCCGGTCCAGCTGCCGCCGAGCGAGGCTTCGACGCCGCTGCCGAGCGTATAACCGACCTTGGTTTGTCCCGCTGAAAAAGATCCTGTGAAGATGCCGGCCGGCCCCGTGACCGTCTCTGTCAGCGTCGTCGAAACGTGACCGTAAGCCAAACCTCCGGTCAGATAGCTGACCACAGGGCCATCGACGAGGCCGACGCGCCCGCGCGCCGTCCCGAACCAGTTGAGTTTCTGATTAAAGCGACTGGCAAATCCCGCCGTGCATGAGATCAGACACGTGTAGGCGTCTTCCTGGCCCGAAGCCTGGGCATCGGCTTCCAATCCAAGCAGCCAATCCTTGCTGACTTGCCAGTTGTAGCCGATCTGGCCACCGCCAATCGCGCCGAACGGCGACAGGTTGCTTTGATCGGCGGAAACGGGAGTCACCAGAACAGTTCGGTCCCGTCCGACGCCGACGCCGCCGTTCACACCGACATAAAAGCCAGTCCAGTTGTAGACTTGCACAATCGGCGCCTTCAGCGCCTTGACCGGCATGTCGGCAGCATGGGCAGCAACCGTGCCCGCAATCAGAGCTACGCCCGTGAGAAAATTCTTCATCCCGCCCCGCAATGATTTGCTGAAATCACTTCAACCCAGACGATAAGTCAATGCATCTTACCCGTCTGTGACGCTTCCGCCACAGTCACAGGGATATTCTCCATTCAAACAGGCGGTTGCGGCCACCCGGAAGTCAGCCCCGCGCGAGCGCCAGGGCTTCCGGCGTGTCGATGTCCAGAAAGGCGCTTTGCCCTTCCGCCTCGACCTCAACGACCGCCTCGGCATGCCGCGCGATCATGTGACGTGCGCCCACGTCGCCCTCCAGGGTCATCAACTCGTCGAAGAAACGGCGTGACCACAGCACCGGATTGCCGCGTCGACCTTCGGCGGCCGGCACCGCGATCAGCCCGCCCCGGTCCGGCGAAAGCGCATCGATCAAGCGGTCGATCAGGCCGGCGTCCACCAAGGGCATGTCGCCGAGGCAGATCACCGCGCCGTCGGCTGCCGCGGGTACTGCGCCGATACCGGCCTTGACCGAGCTTGCGATGCCGTCGGCAAAATCGGGATTGGCCGCGAAGACGACATCGAGCCCGTTCAGCGCGGCGCGGACCTTGTCGGCTTGATGCCCGGTGACGACGATCACAGGTTTCGCGCGCGAGGCGAGCGCCTGTTCGGTGACGATCCGAACCAGTGGCTTGCCGTGCAGGATCTCCAGCAGCTTGTTCGGACCGCCCATGCGGCTCGACCGTCCGGCGGCAAGAATAACCGCCGCGACATTGCGATTGCCGTCCGCCTCCAACGCGACGCGCGGCTGCGGACGCGTCACGATTTCCATCAACAATCCACCGACGCCGAGACCGGTGATGTCCTCGCGCGTTACCGCAAGACCTGCAAGCAGGCGCATGAGAATCCAGTCAAAACCGTTTTCCTTCGGCGAACGTGCGCAGCCTGGTGCGCCCAGCACCGGCGCGCCGTTCACCTGCCCGATCAGCATCAGATTGCCGGGATCGACCGGCATGCCGAAATGCTCGACCGCGCCTCCGGCGCGCTCGATTGCCGCGGGGATCACATCGCGCCGGTCGGCGATAGCCGAGGCGCCGAACACGATCACCAGTTCCGCACCATCCTTGAACAGCTGAGTGATTGCGGCGGTCAATTCCTTCTGATCGTGCGCGACGCGCTTCTCGGCAACGATTTTGGCGCCGGCAGGCGCCAGGCGCTGGGCCGTCACCTGCAGCGTCTTCTCGACGACCTTGCCGGCAAGCCCGGGCAACAGCGTGGAGACGATGCCGACCTTCTTGATGCGGTACGGCGCGACCCGCAGCGCCCCCCGTTGGACGGAGCCAACGGCTGCGTCACGCAGTCTTGCCGGCATACCGAACGGAACGATCTTGACCGTGGCGATCATTTCGCCCGCCACAACCGGCTTGAAATTCGACAATGTCGCCAGCGTAATCGCTTCATCGACGCGATTGATGCGGTCGACCGCCTCCCGGTCGGTCACCAGCACACCGGCCGAGGCCGCGAACAGGTTGGAGCGGCCGGTGAATGCCCGCTCGACCGTAACGCCTTCGCCGCCGATCGCCTGGGCGATGCTTGCCGCCGCCTCATCCTCGGAAATGTCGCCCTGCTCGAGTTTGGCGACGACGATTTCGCCGACGCCTGCCTTGGCCAGCGCCTCGACTTCTGCAAGGCCGATCGTTGTGCCCTTCTTCAGCACCAGTCCGTTCTGGCGGATGCTGTGAACGGTTACGCCGCCGACCGCGTCGGCCGGCTTCATTGCGCCGAATTTCATGCCGGTTCTTTCGCGGCCATGGCCACCGCGGCTTTCGGCATGCGCAGGCGCGCGGTGATTTCCGCCATGATCGAAACGGCGATCTCACCGGGCGACACGGCACCGATGGCAAGGCCGATCGGGGCATGGATCCGCGCAAGCGCCGCCTCGGAAATGCCCTGCTGCTTCAGCCGCTCGAGACGCTTCGCATGGGTTTTGCGCGAGCCGAGCGCACCGATATAGAAGCAATCCTTTTCAAGCGCATGCATCAGCGCCGGATCGTCGATTTTCGGATCGTGCGTCAGCGCGACGAAGGCCGTGTAGTGATCGACATGCAGCGGCGGCAGCGCCACGTCCGGCCACTCGGCGATCAGCGGGATATCGGGAAAGCGCTCGGGGCTTGCGAAAGCGGTGCGTGGATCGACCACGGTCACGTCGTAATCGAGCGCACGCGCCATCGGAGCCAGGGCCTGGCTGATATGAACCGCGCCGGTGATGACAAGCTTGGCGGTCGGTGCGTGCACGGTAATGAACAGTTTGCGGCCATCGGCCTCGATCATGCCGCTCTTGCCCATGCGCAGATGCTTGTCGAGCTCTGTGCCGAGCCTGTCGGAGGCAATGTCCTTCGCCTTCACCAGCCGCTGCTCACCGCCGGCCATATCAGTCACGACCAGCGCGGGCCGCCGCGCGGCGCGCTCGGCGTTCAGCTCAGCGAGGGTCTCGGCCTTCACGATCCAACCTTCTCGACGAACACGCGGATGGTGCCGCCGCAGGACAGGCCTACATTCCACGCGGTCTCGTCGGCGACGCCGAACTCCAGCATCTTCGGCTGACCGCTGGCGATCACGTCGAGCGCCTCGGTCACAACCGCGCCTTCGACACAGCCGCCGGAAACGGAGCCCAGAAACGTGCCCTCTTCGTTGATCACAAGATGCGAGCCGGTCGGCCGCGGCGCGGAGCCCCAAGTCTCGACCACCGTCGCCAGAGCGACGCCGTGACCCGCCTTCTTCCAGGCTTCCGCGGTCTTCAGAATATCCTCGTCGCGGCTGAGCATTGATATCTCCTTATGCGGGCTGGTGTGGTGATTTCAGAAGTTCGCTTCATCCTTGCCGCGAGTCCATCAAGCGAACTTCTGAACCATAAACCACACTAAAATCATAAGCTTGCCAGTGTCCTTATCGAATCCGAAGTTCGCAAAAGACTGGCCGCTGGGTGGCGCGAACTTCGGATTCGGGACACTAGGCGGCGGACCTGTGATCGAAACGCCCGCCCGCGGGCGCGGCCGACAACGCTTTGATCAGTTCGCCCATTGACTTTAGATTGTGTACCGGACGGAATTCGTCAACGTGCGGCAGCATCATTTTGACCCCTTGAGCCTTCGGCTCAAAACCCGAATAGCGCAAGAGCGGATTGAGCCAGATCAGGCGGCGGCAGGACCGATGCAGCCGGTCCATCTCGAAACCGAGCCTTTGGTCGGCCTCGCGCTCCAGCCCGTCGGTGATGAGCAGGACGATCGCGCCCTGCCCCAGCACGCGGCGGCCCCACAGCTTGTTGAAGGCATGCAGCGACGGCGCAATCCGCGTGCCGCCGGACCAATCCTCCACCAGGCTCGAGCAGCGCGCCAGCGCGTCATCGGGATCCCGGGCACGCAGCGCGCGGGTGATGTTGGTCAGCCGGGTGCCGAACAGGAACACCGACACGCGCTTGCGCGCATCGGTCACCGCATGCAGGAAATGCAGGAACAGCCGCGTATATTCGCTCATCGAGCCGGAGATATCGAGCAGCGCCACGATCGGCACCGGCTTGTCGATGTGACCGAGCCGATGGAAATTCACGATCTCGCCGCCGGTGCGCAAGGACCCGCGCAGGGTGCGCCGCAGATCAAGCTTGCGGCCATGCAGAGTGGGCTGGAAGCGCCGTGTCGGCCTCTCGGCAAGCGGCAGCTTCATCCGCTGCACCGCGCGCGTGACCGCATCGATCTCAGCCGCGCTCATCTGCGCAGAAATCCTTCGTCTGCAGGACCTCCTCGTCGGAGACGGATAGCTGCATCTCCTGCACGGAACTCTCGCGCTCGTGCATCATGTCGCGTTGCGACAAAGCCTCCTGCACCCGGCGTGACGCAGGCGGCGGTGGCTTCTGCTCCGGTTGACCCGGCAGCGGCACGCTATCGACAAGCTGATCCCAGTCCTGCACCGCTCGGAAGAAGATCTCGAACGCCTGCGCGAAAATCGCCGCATGCTCGTGGCGCTTGACGAACACGCTTTCCAGCGCCGTGAACACGTCCGAGCGATTGCCGAGACCGACCACCTGCAGCGCCTTCAACGCATCGATGGTCGCACCGGGACCGACCGGCATGCCGGCGGCCCGCAACGCGCGCGCAAAGCCGATGATGTTGTCGGCGATGACGCCAGTTGCTGCAGGCAGATCAATTGCTTCCGGCACATTTTGCGGCATGATTGCAAGTGTATAGGATGTACTGAACGATATTCAATGACGTTCGCCGGCACTCTCGACGCACACCGGGTTGTTTTCGACGCCACACCTTATGCAACCTTCTCTTCAGATCAGGCCACCGAGTGTGGCAGCTATCCTCAAGGAATTGCAGGCCGCCGGGACCGACAGGAAAGCGCGCCTCCGCCGCGCGCGTCGGTATTCCCATGGACAAGGCCTATGGCGTTTCAGTTGGCGTCATTCGCACCATCGCGAAAAGGCTGAAGGGCCAGCATGGGCTGGCCGAGCCGCTTTGGAAAACGGGCATTCATGAAGCGCGGGCGCTCGCGACAATGATCGCCGATCCGGAAGCGGTCCGTCGGACCGACCTCGATCGCTGGCTGCGCGACGTCGTATCGTGGGATCTGTGCGACCATCTCTGCGGAAATCTCGTGCGCCGGCGAACTGACGCTGCGAGTCTGGTTCGCCGCTGGATCGCAAGCGAGAAGCTTTATGTCAAACGCGCGGCGTTCGCGGTGATCGCCGAGTTGGCTGTTCACGACAAGCAGCTGGATGACGGCGTTCTGGCGGATTTCACCGAGCTGATCGTCGAGCATGCGCGGCGATCCGCGGCCACATGCCCGTCAGGCGGCTTCATGGGCGCTGCGCAGCATCGGCAAGCGCGACGCGGCAAACCACGATCGCGCGCTTGCCGCGGCCGCCGAACTGCTCGCGACCGATGCCGCGACAAAACGATGGGTCGGCCGGGACGCGATGCGCGAGCTGGAGAGCCTGATCAAGGTGCGCGGAACGCGAGCGCCTGCTGACTTCGAGGTCCAAAACCGGACGCAAGCAGTTGCGCGGCGCATCTCGCCGCCGCGCGGGCTAACGCGGCAGAACCTATTTCGATTTTGCGATCGCCGTGTCGAGCGTTTTGGCCAGGGTCTCGCCCTGCATGCGGCCGATATCGTCCTGATACTTCAGAAGCGCGCCGAGCGAGTCGCCGACGACCTGCGGCGTCAGCGTCCTGGCGTCGAGTTCGCGCAGCGCCGTCGCCCAGTCGAGCGTCTCGGCGACGCCCGGCGGCTTGAACAGGTCTTCCTCGCGCACCGCCTGCACGAAAGCGACGACCTGCTCCGACAGCTTTGCCGAAATGCCGGAGACGCGCGACTTGACGATGGCGATCTCGCGCTCGGCGGACGGATAATCGACCCAGTGATAGAGACAGCGCCGCTTCAGCGCGTCGTGAATTTCGCGCGTGCGGTTCGAGGTGACGATCACGATCGGCGGTTTCGGCGCCTTCACCGTGCCGAGCTCCGGAATGGTCACCTGAAAGTCCGAGAGGATTTCCAGCAGGAACGCCTCGAACGCCTCGTCGGCGCGATCGAGTTCGTCGATCAACAGCACCGGCGGGCCGGCAGCATCCGGTTCGAGCGCCTGCAACAGCGGCCGCTTGATCAGGTACCGCTCGGCGAAGATGTCGTGCGACAGCCGATCGCGGTCGGTCTCGCCGGAGGCTTCCGCCAGACGAATTGCGATCATCTGCGCCGCGCTGTTCCACTCATAGACGGCGGAGGAGACATCGAGGCCTTCGTAGCATTGCAGGCGGATCAGCCTGCGCCCGAGCGCCGCCGACAGCACCTTTGCGATCTCGGTCTTGCCGACCCCGGCCTCGCCTTCGAGAAACAGCGGCCGTCCCATCTTCAGCGACAGGAACATCACGGTCGCGAGCGCGCGCTCGGCGAGATAGCCGTGCTTCAGCAGGAGGTCGAGCGTGGCATCGACCGAATTGGGAACTGCGGGTGCCGCGATCATTGCAGAGCTCGCAACGCGGACGGCCGCCTCAAGCGTTCGCCGCCTCGACGGCGCGGCGCGCGAGCACGCCGATCAGATGCGCGCGGTATTCGGCGCTGCCGTGCAGATCGCTGTTGAGGCCGTCGGCGGCGACGCTAAGGCCGTCCAGCGACTTCGGCGAGAAACGCTTCTTCAACGCCTCCTCGAACTGCGTCACGCGGAACACGCCGTCGCCGCCGGCGCCGGTGACGGCGACGCGGGTTTCCGACGGACGCTTGGCGACGAACACGCCGACCAGCGCGTAGCGCGACGCCTGATTGCGGAACTTGATGTAGGCCGCCTTCTTCGGCAGCGGAAACTGCACGCGGACGATGATCTCGTCCGCCGCGAGCGCGGTCGTGAACAGGCCCTGAAAGAACTCTTCCGCCTTCGAGCTTGCGCTTGTTGGTGATGATGGTGGCGTCCAGCGCCATCACGGCAGCCGGATAATCCGCGGTCGGATCGTTGTTGGCGAGCGAGCCGCCGATGCGTGCCCATGTGGCGCACCGCCGGATCGCCGATCATCGAGGCGAGATTGGCAAGCGCCGGGATGTTCGCCTTCACGACCGCCGAACTCGCGACATTGGCGTGGCGCGCCATCGCGCCGATCACCAGCGAGCGGCCCTTCATCTCGATGGTGTCGAGGCCCTCGACCTTCGACAGGTCGATCAGTTGCGCCGGCCGCGCCAGCCGCTGCTTCATCACTGGCACCAGCGTGTGGCCGCCGGCGATCAGTTTGGCGTCCTCGGTCTTGGCCAGCAGGTTCGCGGCCTGACGCACCGTGGCGGGGCGGGAGAATTTGAATTCGTACATCGTCGGTATCCTTGAAACTCGGTCGGACGCGGACTTCAGCTCAGCCTGCAACCGGCCTTATGCCGACTTCGCCATCGCCTTTGCGCCGGCGGCGATCGACTTGACGATGTTGTGGTAGCCGGTGCAGCGGCAGAGATTGCCTTCGAGTTCCTCGCGGATCGTATGGTCGTCGAGATCGTGACCCTTGCGCTGCACCAGATCGACCGCGGTCATGATCATGCCCGGCGTGCAGAAGCCGCATTGCAAGCCGTGGTTCTCGCGGAACGCCTCCTGCATCGGATGCAGCGGCGCGCCGTCGGCGGCCAGCCCCTCGATCGTCAGCACGTTGGCGCCGTCGGCCATCACCGCGAGCGTGGTGCAGGACTTGACCGCCTTGCCGTTCGACATGCACGACGCAGGCGCCGCACTGGGACGTGTCGCAGCCGACATGCGTGCCGGTCAGGCGCAGATTTTCACGCAGGAATTGAACGAGCAGCGTACGCGGATCGATGTTCGCCGAATGAACCGTGCCGTTCACTGTAATCGAGACTTTCGCCACCAGTATCTTCCTCCCTGCTGCGCCTTTTTGGGGCGCTGCAATTGATTTTCCGGCTATCCGGCTTTTGGAAAGGGACTAATCCCGCTTCTGGAAAGGGTCTAACCGGCATGATACGGGGCAATTTGGCGCGGGGCAACCGCAGGTCACGGTTGCTTACCCTGCACGGCTTCCGCGAAATTCGCGAAGAACTCATCCGCCAGTTTCTTGGCTGAGCCGTTGATCAGGCGCTGGCCGAGCTGCGCCAGCTTGCCGCCGATCTGCGCCTCGACATTATATGTCAGCGCGGTGCCGCCGTCCTTTTCGGCAAGCGCCACCGTCGCGCCGCCCTTGGCGAATCCCGCAACGCCGCCCTCGCCCTCGCCGGAGATCCTGTAGCCGTTCGGCGGATCGAGGTCGCTGAGCGTCACGCGGCCCTTGAAGCGGGCGGAGACCGGACCGACCTTCATCTTGGCGGTGGCGCGAAATTCGGTGTCGGAGACTTTCTCCAGCTCCTCGCAGCCGGGGATGCAGGCCTTGAGAATTTCCGGATCGTTCAGCTTCGCCCACACCGCGTCGCGCGTGGCAGCGAGCTGAACTTCGCCATTCATCGTCATAGCCATGCGCCTGGTCTCCGCTTCCTTCGGCCGCTGTCGCAGCGCCGCAAACCATCAGTTAGTGCACCATCCTCGCGAAAGAAAGGCTATCGCCTAAAGTCGAGCCGGGCACATTTTTTTCCGGCCGCTGCAGTGCGAACTGCGAGACGTGCCGACGTTCGGTGGGATAGAACGGCGAGAATCGACCGCCGAACGGCAAACAGAACCGGGACCGACGCTGCCATGCCGATGATCGACGCCGACGGCTGCCCGATCCATGTTGCCATCGACGGGCGCGACTCGGGCCGACCGTCATCCTGTCCAACTCGCTCGGATCGACGATCCGGATGTGGGAGCCGCAACTTGCAGCGCTCGCCACGCAGTTTCGCGTGATCCGCTACGATCGCCGCGGCCATGGCAAGTCCGGCGCCGCAGGGCCCCTACTCGTTCGAACGGTTCGGGCGCGACGTGATTGCCATTCTCGACGCGCTGAACATCCGACACCGCGCACTGGTGCGGCCTGTCGATGGGCGGCATGGTCGGACAGTGGCTCGGCGCGAACGCGACCGACCGGTTCGACAAGATCGTGCTCGCCAACACCACCTGCTACTTCCCGGACCCGACGCGCTTTCAGGATCGCATCAAGACGGTGACGCAGAACGGCATGGCGAGCATCGCCGATGCCGTGATGGCGTCCTGGCTGACGGAAGATTTTCGCGAGCGCGAGCCGTGCCACGCAGGAGATCCGGCGCATGTTCGTCGCAACGCCGGTGTCAGGGCTATGTCGGCTGCTGCGAGGCGCTGAGCCGGCTGGACCAGCGCGACCTGCTGGCGAAAATCTCGCGGCCGGTTCTGATCGTGGCGGGACGCCACGACATGGGCACGACGGTCGAGCAGGCCGAATTCATGCGCAAGGCAATCCCGAAGGCCGACATGACCCTGCTCGACGCCGCGCACCTATCCAATGTCGAACAGCCTTACGCGTTCAACGATGCCCTGATTGGGTTTCTGACGCAGCGGTAGTTGCTGCTGTAACCCGGATGACATAGGCGGCCTTCCGGCTGCCGTTCTCAAGAACAAGAACGCCGATGCCTTGCATCGGTTATCGCGAATACGGGGCTTGCTCTGCGATTGGAAGCCCCGGATGTCGCTACGCTCCGTCCAGGCTTCAGCTCGCTGGCTTCGCAGCGAAAGCTGCTTCCGCAAGCGGAGCATTGCTGCGCTTCACACCATAACTCTGCAAGTTCGATCGCGAGCAGC
The DNA here is from genome assembly GCA_963774995.1 of uncultured Alphaproteobacteria bacterium. Classification (GTDB taxonomy): domain Bacteria; phylum Pseudomonadota; class Alphaproteobacteria; order Rhizobiales; family Xanthobacteraceae; genus P52-10. Next base: position 33,556 of record CAVZHJ010000015.1, on the reverse strand, counting down.
ACGAGCGCCGAGCAGCATCAGCGATTCCGTGGCGTGAAGGCGCAGGGCTGCGACCTCACCGACGGACGACGCAGCCATCATGCTTGCGATGCTGAGAAGAGTGCCGAGCAGAATTGCGAACGCCAGCGCCTCATCGCCGCCGGCACGCTTGCCGCCTTCGGGGCGCAGTGTCAGCACCGGCAAAGAGCAGGAAGTATGCGACCACGACAAATTTCGCGAGCACCAGCAGCCAGGCGAAGCGCACGGTGCCGAGCATCGACAGCTGAAAAGCGTCGTTGACGTACAGCGCCGGGCCTATGTTCGGCCGTTCGTAGATGCCGCGGATTGGAAACACCACGATCTTGAACGCAGCAATGGTCCAGGCGGGCACGAAGTAGAGCGCGAGCAAAAACCCGTTGATCGTGGTGATGCGCAAGCCCAGAGCCATTCTCTCGCCGCCCGTTTGATTGAACGGCGAGGTAAGCCCGGTCAAATTGGACTGGCAATTTAAACCGTTTGTTTACCTTAACCGGCCTGGGGACAACTGCGACCTCCGCGCGGGCAAAACAACAAAGGCCCCGGTTTCCCGAGGCCTCTGCGGCCGGCGGTCCGCGCTCCCTTTCGTGTCTTTTTCGGGTTCGCGTCACGGCTTCGACACTACTTCTGGCCGGAGTGCTGATCCTTGTCCTGCCGGCCCTGCTGACCCGGCTTGTTCTGATCTTGCTGCTGCTGGCCGGGCTTCTGGCCGCCACCTTGCTGCTGCTGACCTGGCTTGCGGTCCGGCTGGTTCGGGTTCTGATTTTGCCGGTTCATTGCGGCCAACTCCTTGTTTGTTGAGAGCCGGGACCAACGCCCCGGCGCCGCATTAGTTGCCCGGAGCCACCGGTTCCTCCGGGGCGATGCTGCGGCGACGCGTTGGCATCCTCAGGCCACCGGAACCCGGGGCCAGATGGTCCGCGGTTACCGTGGACAGCCACCTTGGGGCCATCCGTCGCGGTTGCCGCTGCAAGTCCCCACTGTTAACAATTTTCCCCAGGCGGACGGCTCGGGATGGGCCGGCCCAATCTCCTTCGGCAACGCATGGAATATTTCGCTCAGCAACTCATCAACGGCATCACGCTCGGCTCGATCTACGGCCTGATCGCCATCGGCTACACGATGGTCTACGGCATCATCGGCATGATCAATTTCGCCCACGGCGACATCTTCATGATCGGCGGCTTCATCGCGCTGATCGCCTTCCTGGCGCTCGTCTCGATCGGCGTCACCGCCGTTCCGCTCGCGCTGTTCCTGGTGCTGCTGGTCGCATGGCGCTGACCGCGCTGTACGGCTGGACGGTCGAGCGCATCGCCTACCGCCCGCTGCGCCACTCGTTCCGCCTCGCGCCGCTGATCTCGGCGATCGGCATGTCGATCATGCTGCAGAACTACGCGCAGATCGCGCAGGGCGCGCGCGTCAAGCCGCTGCCGCCGCTCGTCACCGGCGGGCACACCCTGATCGAGAGCGAGGTCTTCACGGTGCGGCTTTCCAACATCCAGATCATCGTCGTGGTGACCACGATCGTGCTGATGGCGGGCTTCTCCTGGATCGTCGCGAGCACGCGGCTCGGCCGCGACATGCGCGCCTGCGAGCAGGACCTGAAGATGGCGTCGCTGCTCGGCGTCGACATCGACCGCACGATCTCGCTGACGTTCGTGATCGGCGCAGCGCTCGCCGCGGTCGCCGGCATCATGTACCTGCTCTATTACGGCGTGGTCGACTTCTACATCGGCTTCGTCGCCGGCATCAAGGCGTTCACCGCCGCGGTGCTCGGCGGCATCGGCTCGCTGCCCGGCGCGATGCTCGGCGGCCTGCTGATCGGCCTGATCGAGACGTTCTGGTCGGCCTACTTCTCGATCGAATACAAGGACGTCGCCGCGTTCTCGATCCTGATCGTGGTGCTGATCTTCCTGCCGACCGGCATTCTCGGCCGGCCGGAAGTCGAGAAGGTGTGATGGTGACCGACGCGGCCGCGCAAGCCTCGCCCAAATCCGCGTCCGCAATCAACGCCGGCTTCATCCTGAAGAAGGCCTGCATCAGCGCGCTGGTCGCGCTCGGGCTGTTCGCGCTGATGATCGGGCTGCGCACCGAGCAGGGCGACGACCTGCGCAACTGACCTACTGGACGCGCTTCGGGCAGCTCGCTGCGATCGTTGTCGCGGTCTTCGGCGGCAGCGTCCTCGTCGAACTGCTGCGGCACGATTTTCGGCATCGCGAACCTGCGACCGCTCGTGCCGCAAGTCGCTCACGGGACCGCTCGCGACGGCGCTAGCGCGTTCGTCGGCCCCGCCCTGCTCGGCTTCGCGCTGATCGTGCCGGTTCTGTTCTACGATCACCGCTACCTGCTCGATCTCGGCATCCTGGTGCTGACCTACGTGATGCTCGGCTGGGGGCTGAACATCGTGGTCGGCCTCGCCGGCCTGCTCGACCTCGGCTACGTCGCGTTCTATGCGGTCGGCGCCTATTCCTACGCGCTGCTGGCGACGACCTTCGAGCTGTCGTTCTGGATCTGCCTGCCGCTCGCCGGCATCCTCGCCGCGTTCTGGGGCGTGCTGCTCGGCTTCCCGGTGCTGCGGCTGCGCGGCGACTATCTCGCCATCGTCACGCTGGCGTTCGGCGAGATCATCCGCCTGGTGCTGCTCAACTGGCAGAGCGTCACCGGCGGCCCGAACGGCATCTCCGGAATTCCGCGGCCGACGTTCTTCGGCCTTCCGTTCAACGAGCGACGAGGGCTTCGCCGCGCGTTTCGGCCTCGAGTTCTCGCCGACCCACCGCATCGTGTTCCTGTTCTACCTGATCCTTGCGCTGGCGCTCCTCACCAACTGGGTCACGATCCGGCTGCGCCGGCTGCCGATCGGCCGCGCCTGGGAGGCGATGCGCGAGGACGAGATCGCCTGCCGCTCGCTCGGCATCAACACCACGACCACCAAGCTCACCGCATTCGCGATCGGCGCGATGTTCGGCGGCTTTGCCGGCGCGTTCTTCGCCACGCGCCAGGGCTTCATCAGCCCCGAATCGTTCACCTTCCGCGAAGTCGGCGCTGATGCTGGCGATCGTCGTGCTCGGCGGCATGGGCTCGCAGCTCGGCGTCGCGATCGCCGCGCTGGCGATGATCGGCGGCTTCGAACTGTTCCGCGAGTTCGAGCAGTACCGCATGCTGGTGTTCGGCTTCGCCATGGTGCTGATCATGATCTGGCGGCCGCGCGGTCTCATCGGCCATCGCGATCCGACCATTTTCCTGCAGCACAAGACCGCGATCTCGTCCTCCCTCGTCAAGGAAGGGCACGGATGAACGCCACCGCGACACCATCCTCGACGTCGACGCATCTGACCATGCGGTTCGGCGGCCTCGTCGCGGTCGACGACCTGCAGCTTCGCGCGGCGCGCGGCGAGATCACCGCGCTGATCGGCCCGAACGGCGCCGGCAAGACCACGGTGTTCAACTGCATCACCGGCTTCTACAAGCCGACCGCCGGCATGATGCGGCTCACCCACGCCGACGGCAAAACCTTCCTGCTGGAGCGGCTGCTCGACTTCCGCATCGCAAAGCTCGCGCGCGTCGCGCGCACCTTTCAGAACATCCGCCTGTTCGCCGGCATGACCGCTGCTGGAGAACCTGCTGGTCGCGCAGCACAACACGCTGATGCGGGCCTCGGGCTTCACCTTCGTCGGGCTGCTCGGCCTGCCGGCATACAGCGCCGCCGAGCGCCGCGCGATCGACCAGGCGCGCTACTGGCTCGACCGCACCGGCCTGCTGGACCGCGCCGACGATGCCGCAGGCTCGCTCGCCTATGGCGAGCAGCGGCGGCTCGAGATCGCGCGCGCGATGTGCACCGATCCGGTGCTGCTCTGCCTCGACGAGCCGGCCGCCGGCCTGAACGCCCGCGAGAGCGCGCGAGCTGAACGACCTGCTGCTGTCCATCCGCGCCGAGCACGGCACCTCGATCCTGCTGATCGAGCACGACATGTCGGTGGTGATGGAAATTTCCGACCACATCGTCGTGCTCGATTACGGCGTCAAGATCGCCGACGGCACGCCGCGGGAAGTCCGCGACGATCCGAAGGTGATCGCCGCCTATCTCGGCGTGACGACGAAGAACGGCGGTCGCAGTGATGGAGGCGGCAGACGGTGAGTGACCCCTGCTCCCGATCCGCGGCGTGCACGCCGTCTACGGCAACATCGTCGCGCTGAAGGGCGTCGACCTCGACGTCAACGAGGGCGAGATCGTCACGCTGATCGGCGCCAACGGCGCCGGCAAGTCGACGCTGATGATGACGATGTTCGGCAAGCCGCGCGCGCGCGAAGGCACATCGTCTTCGACGGGCGCGACATCACGCAGATTGCCGACCCACGAGATCGCGCGCCTGCGCATCGCGCAGTCGCCCGAAGGCCGCCGCATCTTCCCGCGCATGACGCGTGCTGGAAAACCTGCAGATGGGCGCGACGCGCCGGCGACGGCGGCACTTCGCCGAGCAGGCCGCTCTGGAGCGCGTGCTGCACGCTGTTCCCGCTGCTCGAGGAGCGCCTGACCCAGCGCGGCGGCACGCTGTCCGGCGGCGAGCAGCAGATGCTGGCGATCGGCCGCGCGCTGATGAGCCGGCCCGCGCCTCCTGCTGCTCGACGAGCCGTCGCTCGGCCTGGCGCCGCTGATCGCACGACAGATTTTCGGCGCCATCCGCGAGCTTAACCGGCAGCGACCGGCTGACCGTGTTCCTGGTCGAGCAGAACGCCTTCCACGCGCTCAAGCTCGCGCACCGCGGCTATGTCATCGTCAACGGCGAGATCACATTGAGCGGAACGGGCAGCGAACTGCTGGAGCGGCCGGAAATCCGCGCGGCCTATCTCGAAGGCGGGCGTCACTGATGCCGCACGGCTCTACGCGGATGGATCGTTGCTTCATGTCCTGTTTCTGACCTTCATTCTCGGCGGCGGCTGCGCCTGGATGGCCGGGCGCGCCATTGCACAGTCTTGGCGGCCCGCATGGATCGCGGCCATCGCCATGGTGCCCATGGGTTTCGCGTTGCGATTCCTGCACTTCGCGCTGTTTCAGGAGCCCTTGCTGGAGCCGGTTATCTGCATTTTGAAACCACGAGCCTGATGGCTGTCGCACTGCTTTCATGGCGCTATGCGCGCGCCTCCCAGATGGTCCGGCAGTATTATTGGCTCTATGAGCCGCGCCGGACCTTTAAGCTGGCGGCTGCGCCAAGATGTACCGGCAAAAGCCCCTCATGCCTAAAGATTGTCGGTGACTTGGGCCGAAAACCGTCAGACAATGCGCGTCATCTCGCGCTGGAACGAGATCCGGCGCCTGTTGCAAGGAGAGGCGAATGAAAATTCTCAATTTGGCTGGTCTGGCGTTCGGCGCTTCGGTTGCCCTGACGACGGTCGCCTGGCCGCCGGCCGGGGCCCAGGACATCACCATCGCGCGTCGCCGGCCCGATGACCGGCGGCGAAGCCACGTTCGGCACGTCAGATGAAGAACGGCGCCGACAGGCCATCGCCGACATCAATGCCGCCGGCGGTCGTGCTGGGCAAGAAGCTCAAGCTCGAGGTCGGCGACGACGCCTGCGATCCGAAGCAGGCCCGCTCGGTCGCCGAAAAGCTCGCCGGCATGAAGGTGCCGTTCGTGGCCGGCCATTTCTGCTCGTCGTCGTCGATCCCGGCCTCGGAAGCCTATGTCGAAGAGCAGCGTGCTGCAGATCACGCCGGCGTCGACCAACCCGACATTCACCGAACGCAAGCTGTGGAACACGTTCCGCGTCTGCGGCCGCGACGACCAGCAGGGCGCGCGTCGCCGCCGACTATCATCGCCAAGAACTTCAAGGGCAAGAACATCGCGATCCTCCACGACAAGACGACCTACGGCAAAGGTCTCGCCGACGAGACCAAGAAGGCGCTCAACAAGGCCGGCGTGAAGGAGAAGCTCTACGAGGTCCTACAACAAGGGCGACAAGGACTTCACCGCGCTCGTCTCGCAAGCTGAAGCGCGACAACATCGATCTCGTCTATGTCGGCGGCTATCACCAGGAAGCCGGCCTGATCGCTGCGCCAGATGCGCGATCAGGGCCTGAAGACGCATGCTGATGGCCGGCGACGCGCTGCACGACAAGGAGTTCGCGTCGATCACCGGCCCGGCCGGCGAAGGCGTGCTGTTCACCTTCGGCCCCGATCCGCGCAAGCAAGCCGACCGCCAGGCCGATCGTCAACAAGTTCAAGGCCAAGAACATCGATCCGGAAGGCTACACGCTCTACACCTATGCCGCGTTCCAGGTCTGGGCGCAGGCCGCCGCGAAGGCCAGCACCACCGACGCCAAGAAGGTCGCCGACGACCATCAAGGCCGGCACCTGGGACACCGTGCTCGGCAAGCTCTCCTTCGACGCCAAGGGCGACATCACGCTGCTCGACTACGTCGTCTACAAGTGGGACAAGGACGGCTACGCCGAATCACCGGGCAAGCGCTCCTGACGAGCGCATCTTCGATACCGAATGTCGAGACCGCCCCGGCGGCGCGGTTCGTATTGCGAGCGATTTCGGAACAGATCCAGCCGCATGATTCGGAGCCGTGCCGTTCGGATCGCTCGTCGTTGCGGCGCCTCGATGACCGACTATCCGAATCTTCCCCAGCGCCGGAAACGTCTCCAGCAGCCAGATGCTCACCTGGGTGATCGCTGCCGGTGAGGAAGGCGATGCCGGTGAGCACCAGCAGACACGCCCATCGCGCGCTCGACCTAGGCGAGCTGAGCGCGGAAGCGCGCGAGGAAAGCCGCGAAACGGCTCGACCGCGAAAGCCGCGAGCAGGAACGGAATGCCGAGGCCGAGCGAATAGACCGCGAGCAGGCCCGCGCCCTTCGCCACCGTCGCCTCGGACGCCGCCACGGCGAGGATCGCCGCCAGGATCGGCCCGATGCACGGCGTCCAGCCGAACGCGAAGGCAAGCCCCATCACATAGGCGCCCCACAGCCCGACCGGCTTGCGGCATCCGAGCCGCCTCTGCGCGCATCAGCAGGCCGATCGGCGCCAGCCCGAGGAAATGCAGGCCCATGACGATGATCGACGATGCCGGCGACAATCGACAGCTCGCCCGAACAGGCGCGCAGCAGCGCGCCGATCGACGCTCGCGCTCGGCGCCAAGCGCCACGAACACGGTGGAGAAGCCGAGCACGAACAGCAGCGCGCGGCGATCATCCCGCCGCGCCGCGAGCGGTCGCGGCTCCCGCGTCGGCCACCGCTCGAGCGATCGCCCCGGTCAGATAGACGAGATAGGGCGGCACCAGCGGCAGCACGCAGGGCGACAGGAAGCTGACGATGCCGGCGACCAGCGCGGCGAGGATGGTGACGTCGGAAGGTCCATGCGGGCTAGATGCGACGTAAGCGGCGCGCCGCGTTGCGCAAGTCGCGATGCACGGCACCCGCTTCGCGCGCGGATGTGATGGCCGCGTGACGGTTGATCTGCAAAGCCGGTCCTTGGCCGCTCATCTGCGCGCGGAATAGCGGGACTCGACTGAGCAACCTCCTGACCGACGTCGCCGGCGTCCGCGTCGGCCATGCCGACGACCCCGGCTCGCCTCCGGCGCCACCGCGATCATCTTCGACGAGCCGGCGGTCGGCGTCGATCGACGTGCGCGGCGGCGGGCCGGCACGCGCGAGACGCGCCTGCTCGATCCCGCGCAACACGGTCGAGGGCATCGACGCCATCGCGCTCTCCGGCGGCTCGGCGTTCGGGCTCGACGCCGGCGGCGGCGTGCATGGCCTGGCTCGCCGAACAGGGCCGCGGCTTTGCCGTCGGCAGCGCGCGCGTGCCGATCGTGCCCGGCGCGATCCTGTTCGATCTGCTGAACGGCGGCGACAAGAACTGGGGCCGCTTCCCGCCCTACCGCGATCTCGGCTACGCGGCGCGCGCGGCGGCGGCCGGCCGCGACTTCGCGCTCGGCAGCGCCGGCGCCGGGCTTGGCGCAACCACCGGCAACCTCAAGGGCGGCGCTCGGCTCGGCGTCGGCCACGACGCCGGCGGCGTGACGGTCGGCGGCGCTCGCGGTCGTCAATGCGGCCGGCAGCGTCGTCATTGGCGACGGGCCGTGGTTCTGGGCCGCCCCGTTCGAGCTGACGGCGAGTTCGGCGGACACGGGCATGCCACCGTCGTTTCACCGCTGCCATGCATGAATTGAAACTGAAGGGCGGCGCGCGGCGACGCCATTGCAGAACACGACGCTCGCCGTCGTCGTCACCGATGCGAAGCTGACCAAGGCGCAAGCAAGCGGCTCGCGATCATCGCACAGACGGGTTTTGCCCGCGCGATCTATCCGGTTCACGCGCCGCTCGATGGCGACGTGGTGTTTGCTGCTGCGACCGGCAAGAAGGCGATCGACGGCCCGGTCAACATGACCGAGCTTGGCATGCTGGCAGCCAACGTCGTCACGCGTGCGATCGCGCGCGGTGTCTATGAGGCGACGGCCCTGCCCTTTGCAGGCAGTCCGCCGTCCTGGAAGGACCGGTTCGGAAGCTGAGCCTGTTGCGGTTTGAACCGGCCGGAAATGCGATCGGAAATCGTCTACGCAACCATCGCGAGGGCCCGCGCCCGGACCGGCGTTCCGGCCTCCGAGTTTCGCCGATAGGTGTCGAGGAAGGTCGACAGTTCCGTAAGGTTGACCGAGCTGTCGTGGTTCTGGTCGATCTGGTCGAAGATCTCGGATGACTTGTCGTCACCTTTGCCGACCGCCGCGTCGAACTCGGATTTCTTGACCTTACCGTCCTGGCTGGATTGCATAAGGTCAAGCAACACGGACATGGAGCGCTTCTTGCGCTGGGTCCCCTGCCCTTGCGCTGACAGCAGCGTGTCGAGCGCTTCGCGCGACAGCCCGTCGCTGCGACCAGCCGCAGGCCCAGATTGAGCCGGTGCGGCTTCAATGGCGCCAATATCAGCAACCGAAAACGACGATGGCGTTTTCGGCCCGGTTCCGCTCTTCGCGGACGGCTTCTCAGGCTGCAACAGCGACAACAAATCGACTGCGGCAGATGCCGCAAGGCCCGCAAACAGCATGCGAATGTCCTCTGCCGGCCGCGGTTCAAGCCGCGGCCCGTTAGCAGCAATGGTGTTGCAAGCGTCGTGCCGATGCGCGAAGGCCTGAAAGACAACGCTTTTCCGGGATTTCTCGCGCTGCCTGACCCGGCAAAACCGCCTCTGAGCGGCAAAACTTGCCCGCTGTCCACCGCGGTTTTCGGCTGCCCCAGCGCGACGCATTGCCCCTGCCGGACGCTCATGTTACCCGAACCGGTATATCCGGAGAGGTTCCGAAAAATGCTCCGCCCGCTGGTGATTGCGCCTTCGATCCTCGCTTCCGACTTCGCGAAGCTCGGCGAGGAAGTGCGCGCGCTCGACCGCGGCCGGCGCCGACTGGATCCATCTCGACGTGATGGACGGCCACTTCGTTCCGAATATTTCGTTCGGCCCCGACGTCATCAAGGCGATGCGCCCGCATTCGAACAAGGTGTTCGACACGCATCTGATGATCGCGCCGTGCGATCCGTATCTTGAAGCCTTCGCCAAGGCCGGCTCCGACATCATCACCGTGCATGCGGAAGCGGGTCCTCACCTGCATCGTTCGCTGCAGGCGATCCGCGCGCTCGGCAAGAAGGCCGGCGTCTCGCTCAACCCGGGCACGCCCGCTTCCGCCATCGAGCCGGTCATCGATCTGCTCGACCTGGTGCTGATCATGTCGGTCAATCCCGGCTTCGGCGGACAGTCGTTTATCGCCTCCGCGGTGGACAAGATCGCCGCCGTGCGCGCGCTGGCCGCGGGCCGGCCGATCGACATCGAGGTCGATGGCGGCGTCACGGCCGACAACGCCGCCAAGATCGCGGCGGCCGGCGCGAACGCGCTGGTCGCGGGCTCCGCCGTCTTCAAGGGCGGTAACGAGACCGCCTACAAGGCCAACATCTCGGCGATTCGCCACGCAGCCGCCGGCTCGCGCGGCGAAGCGGCCTGATCCGACGTGACGCTGCGGCCAATCGTCGACCGCGCGTTCGAACCGGTTCGCCGGGCGATTGCCGAGGCGCGTATTCCAGGCGCTGTTCTCGGCCTCGTCAATGCGGCGGGCGACCGTGCCATCACCGTTGCCGGACATGCCCAATTGCAGCCCACACAGGTCGCCATGCGGCGCGAGACGATCTTCGATCTCGCATCGCTGACGAAGGTGATCTTCACCACGACGACGATCCTGCGGCTTGTCGAACAAGGGCGCATCGCGCTCGACCAGCCTCTGGGCGAACTCATACCGGATTTGCGGCAATACGATCTCAAAGCCGCCGAGCGCGGGCTGACTGTTCGCCAGTGTCTTGCGCATCAGACATTCCTGCCGGCGGTCGAACCTCTTTACACCTATGGACAGGATCCACAGACGCTGCGCGCTTTCGTCCTGCAACGCGTTTGGGAGCGAGGCCCGCCGGTCTATTCCGACATCAATTTCATCCTGCTGGGTATCGTGATCGAGCGTGTCACCAACATGCCGCTCAAGCAGCAGCGGCTGGATGCCGGGTTCACATTCGCGCCGGATCCTGACGACTGCGCGGCGACGGAATTTTGCCGGTGGCGCGATCGCATGTTGCGCGGCGAGGTGCACGATGAGAACGCATTCGCGCTCGGCGGCGCATCGGGCCATGCAGGCCTGTTCGGCGCAATCGATGCCGTGCTGGACTTTGCAGCAGCGATGTTGAGCGGCACAGCCTTGCACCCTGAAACCATCGGCCTGCTGCGCACGCGGCAGACGCCGCAGCGCGCGCTTGGCTGGGAAATGAAATACGATGGCTGGTCCGGCGGCGCATCCTGCTCGGACGATACGATCGGCCATACCGGATTTACCGGAACCGGGCTCTGGATCGATTTCCAGCAGGGAATTGCCTGGTCGCTGCTCACCAACCGCGTCCATCCCACGCGTCATTTCGAGTCAGGGATCGCTCGGCTGCGACAGGCCGTCGGCGAATCGGTGATCGGTTAGCGCGCGCGGCGCGGGCTAGTGAGACTTCAGCGCTCCGACACGCCAGGGCGTCGAGGCAAAACGTTCGGTGAGGAAATCGAGGAACACCCGCACTTTGGGCAGTCGATGACGCCCTTCGAGATAGAGTGCCGACAACCGCAGGGGTTCGGCATAGTGAAGATCGGCCAGCAGCGGCACCAGCGATCCATTGGCGATGAGTTCGGCCACGATGATGTCGCCCAGTCGAATGATGCCACCGCCGTTCAGCGCGAGCCGCAACGCCGCCTCGCTGTTGTCGACGGTGAGGCGCCGCTTCAATTCGATATGTTTGATTCCATCCGCCGTGCGGAATGGCCATCCGCGCGCGACCTGACTGGTGATGACGACGCAGGTGTGGTCGGCAAGCTCCGAGGGCGTCCGCGGCGCACCGTACCGCGCGAGATAGGCGGGTGACGCGCACACCACGCGCTCGAAATCGGCAATCTTGAACGATGATGCGGCGACATCGGCAACCGGCCCTGCGCGGATGATCACATCGGCCGGATCGACACCGATGTCGACGATGCGATCGGTAATCGCCAGATCGACTTCGACTTCCGGATAGCGGGCCATGAAATCCGGCAGCGCCGGCGCGAGTTGATGAATGCCGAACCCATTGCTGGTGTTGATGCGCAGACGACCGCGCGGCGCCCCGCGCGACCTGGTCACCTCGATCTCGGCCTCCTCGATATCGGCGAGGATTTGCCGCGCGCGGGCGAAGTAGACCTCGCCTTCCGAACTCAGCGACAGGCGCCGTGTCGTGCGATGCAGAAGCTGGATGCCGAGCCGGTCCTCCAGCCGCGTCACCAGCTTCGAGACGGCGGACGGGCTCAATCCCAGGCTCGCAGCGGCTGCGGCGAAGCTCTGGTGCTCGACCACCCTGACAAACGCGCGCATATCGCTGGTCGCGTCCATATTCGTTCCTAAAATTCATTAATATACTCAACACTAAGCTAATTATACGCGAAAAGATCTGCAATACAATGCTTATCGTTCCGACAGGAGCTTGCCCATGATGACCCCGTCTCCCGGCATTCACCGTCATCCCGATGGCTGGATCGATTTCGATTACTATCGGCGCGCCGCCGCGCGCGAGCGGCGGGAGGCCAGGCGCAGCGCTTTCGATCGCAGCGCCGCCGCGATCGGCAAGGCTGCCGCGGCCATTGTCATTTTCGCCCGCTCGACGAGGCTGTTTCTTTCTCCCCGATCGTTGGCGCGCTGATCGCCTGACAGCGAACTTTTCGCCCCCGTGGCGCGACCAAAGCATCATGCCCGGGTTCGACCACCTCCTCCGCAGCCTCGCTGCGCTTTGCGTCCTCATCGCCGCCACATCGTCGGCGTCCGCGGGCGATTCGGCGGCGCGGAAGGTGCTGGGCTTTTCGCCCGACGGCACCGCATTCGCGTTCGAGCAATATTCGACGCTGTATGATTCCAACGAGCGCATCATCGAAATCCAGGTCATTGACACGCGCACCGACAGCTTCATCAAGGGTACGCCGTTCAGCAGTCGCATCGGCGATGACGACGAGCGCGAGACCGACGTGCTTCGCACAGGCATGTTGAAGACGGCAGCACCAACGCTCTCGCGGCTGAACGTCGGCGTGCCCGGCAAACATTTTCCCGGAAAGCCTTCCATCGATCTCGAGGAGGTCGGCATCTATCACATGGCCGAGAATCCGCTCGCGAAGACACAGGAGATCACCCTGCCCGGCGCGCGCAAGGCGCGGCTCGCGATCACCGAGACTGCCCTCGGCAAAGCCTCCTGCTACGGCGCGGGCGGGCGTGGAACGTTCGGCAGTGTCATCGTGACAGGCCTCACGCTGACACTGACACTGACACTGGACGATGGCGCGGCGACCATCCTGCAAACGGACAAGCGGCTGCCGAAAAGCCGGCGCTGCGTGACCGAATACGGCATCGCCGAAGCGTGGCTGCATGAGGCGCCCGATGGCACGCAAACCCTGGCGGTGCTGATCGAGACGGTGGACGCGCATGAATTCCATGCCGGACCGAATCGTCGCTTCATGGCGGTGACCAAGCGCCTGCCTTCTCCACGGTGATCTTATGGCCCGTATTCCACGCGCCCTGCTCACGCTGCTCGACAAGACGCTCCAGGACGACGAGCGCGTGATCTGGCAGGGCCGTCCCGACGCGTGGACGAACATGATGATGCTGCGCTTCCTGTGGTGGTTCGGCGTGCCATGGTTGACGCTCGCTGCCGTTGGCATCCACCTGGGCTGGATCGACGAGTCAGCATTCTTCTTCCTCAGCACCGGCGCGGTGATGCTCGGCGGACCGGTGGCCCTCTACATTCGGGATATGCAAACACTGTTTGTGATCACCGACCGGCGCGCGCTGATCCTGCGCACGGCGTGGGGCAAGAAAGTCGCCGACAGCACCTACTACGAATCGATGGACAAGAAGCTCGAGATTCTGCCGATCAGCGGCCATGTCGGACACCTGAATTTCGCGTCCGGCGTTTCCATCAGAAAGCCGGACACCGACTACACCGGCCGCTACGGTTTCCACTGCGTGAAAAACGTCGAAAAAGTCCGCGCACTGCTCGAACAGGCGCTGGCGACATAGGCCTGCGGCGGAAGGGATTTTCTCGCTCCGAGGATATCGTTGGAGAAGCCTTTCCGGACCGATTGCCGCCGCTTTCCGCCTCTGCTACAGGCTTCTTTTAAGCGAGAAAGCCGCCCATGATCCCCCGCTATTCCCGACCCGAAATGGCTGCCATCTGGGAGCCCCAGACGCGCTTCCGCATCTGGTTCGAGATCGAGGCGCATGCCGCCGACGCCCTGGCCGAGACTCGGCATGATCCCGAAGGCGGCAGCCAAAACCATCTGGGACAAGGCGCAGAACGCGACTTCGACGTGGCGCGGATCGACGAGATCGAGCGCGAGACCAAGCACGACGTCATCGCCTTCCTGACGCATCTCGCCGAGATCGTCGGCCCCGAGGCGCGCTTCGTGCATCAGGGCATGACCTCGTCGGACGTGCTCGACACCTGCTTCAACGTGCAGCTCGTCGCGCGCCACCGATATCCTCATCGAGGACGTCGACGCCCTGCTCGCGGCGCTGAAGCGGCGCGCGCTCGAGCACAAGATGACGCCGACCATCGGCCGCTCGCACGGCATCCACGCCGAGCCGGTGACGTTCGGCCTGAAGCTCGCGCAGGCCTACGCCGAGTTCGACCGCGCGCAAGCAGCGGCTGATCGCGGCGCGCAAGGAAGTCGCCACCTGCGCGATCTCGGGCGCCGTCGGCACCTTCGCCAATATCGATCCGCGCGTCGAAGAGCACGTCGCGAAGAAGATGGGCCTCGCGGTCGAGCCGGTCTCGACGCAGGTGATCCCGCGCGACCGGCACGCGATGTATTTTGCGACGCTCGCCGTCGTCGCCTCGTCGATCGAGCGGCTGGCGACCGAAATCCGCCATCTGCAGCGCTCGGAAGTCTACGAGGCGGAGGAGTTCTTCTCGGAGGGCCAGAAGGGCTCGTCCGCGATGCCGCACAAGCGCAATCCGGTGCTGACCGAAAACCTCACCGGCCTCGCCCGCATGGTGCGCGCCTATGCCGATGCCGGCGATGGAGAACGTGGCGCTGTGGCACGAGCGCGATATCTCGCACTCCTCGGTCGAGCGCATGATCGGCCCGGACGCCACAGTGACGCTCGATTTCGCGCTGATGCGGCTCGCCGGCGTGATCGACAAGCTGGTGGTCTATCCGCAGAACATGCAGAAGAACCTCGACCGGCTCGGCGGCCTCGTGCATTCGCAGCGCGTGCTGCTGGCGCTGACGCAGAAGGGCGTCAGCCGCGAGGACGCCTATCGCCTGGTGCAGCGCAACGCCATGCCGGTCTGGCGCGGCGAAGGCGATTTCCTCGACGCTCCTGAAGAAGGACGCCGAGGTGAAGGCAAGGCTTTCCGACGCCGAGCTCGAGGAACTGTTCGACCTCGGCTATCACCTCAAGCACGTCGACACGATCTTCAAGCGGGTGTTCGGGGCAGCGTGATTGCGACGATGGGCAACGTCACGGCCGTCAGCCTCAACTCCGGCCACACGTTCAGCAAGCGAAACGTGCTGAGCATCCGGCTGCTCGCAGGTCTCGGCGTGGACGGCGACGCCCACGCGGGTGAGAAGGTCAAGCACCGCTCGCGCGTGCGACGCGACCCCAGCCAGCCGAACTTGCGCCAGGTGCATCTGGTGCATTCGGAGCTGTTCGATGAGCTTCGCGACAAAGGTTTTTCGGTCGTGGCCGGCGATATCGGCGAGAACGTCACCACGCGGGGAATCGATCTGCTGGCGCTTCCGACCGGCACGCGCCTGCGGCTCGGCGACACGGCAACGGTCGAAGTCACCGGCCTGCGCAACCCGTGCGTCCAGCTCGACGGTTTTCAGAAGGGCTTGATGGCCGCGACGCTGGACAAGGACCAGAGCGGAAACCTGATCCGCAAAGCCGGCGTCATGTCGATCGTCATCACCGGCGGCGAGATTCGACCCGGCGATGCGATCGCCGTCGAGCTGCCCACCGGTGTCCACGCGCCGCTGCAGCCGGTGTAGGAATATCCGGTCTTCTATCGAACCGGATCGAGGCGCTGAATCTTGATCGACGCGGCGCCTTTGTTGTTGCCGTAGAGGCGGCCGTAGACATACGGCAATCCCCAAACCGCATCGTTGACGAACACGAAGACCTCGCCGTCACTGCGCGGCCTGAACTCCGCGACATAGGTGGTCGCCTGGCCCGGCGGCTCGGCCCGAACATCCAGCACATGCTCTTCGCCGCCGCCGCTTCCGACGCGCAGCACCGGCGCAAACCAGTTGGCAAACACTATTCTGCGGAACGGCACGGCGGGAACCATCGACCACGACATTTGCTGCCAACCGAACCCTTGCGGGTTTGTCGCGATCGTCCTGTCGATCCAGGACGCGGTAACTGCGATTGTGACGCGATAGGTTTGCCCCTCAAGCACCTTAATTCGCGTCGCCGCGCACACGTTGCTGGTTTCGAACGAGGCGGAGTTTCCGTCGGCGCCGGGCGTCGCTGCGACAGCGTTGCCGCAAAACGCACCGCTCAAATCCGCAGAACGGAAAGCAATCTGGCTCGCAAGGGCGATAACCATCCACAAGATGAGCAGCGCGAAGAACGTCGGTAGCACCCAGTGCTTCAACGCATGGAAGAAAATGCGGTAGCCGGATTGCATCCGCACCGATGCGATGGTGTCGGAAACGCCGGGGCTGGCCAGCGGACGCTGCGTCCAGATTGCGCGCATCATGTCGCGTATTGCGACCTGCAGACCCGCACCGATCGACAGGAACAGCAGCAAGGCCGCGCCGCCAAGGACCAGCCATCCCGGCGCGCCGCTGAAGGCGTCGAGCCAGGGTTTCAGGAAGCCCGGAACAAAGGCTGCAATGACAGCAATGACCGGCCGGAGCAGAACCAGCGGCGTATCCGCACCGAAATCAGGCTTGAGCAGCGGCGTGGCGACCAGAAATGCCGAAGGAGAAAAGGGGTGGAGTTCCTCGAGACGCCTTTCTGCGCACTCCTTTTGCCGATCAGTTCGCCTGCCATGTATTCGATATCGCGCCGCATCGAGGGCTTGTAGGGCGGCGCGCTGTAGATTTCCTCCAGATTTCTCGGCTTGTAGCGATAGTAGCCGGCAAACCCGCGACGCGAGTCGTTGAGCTTGTCGTAGGGGTTGAAAGACGATCTCAGCTCCTGTTTGCGCAACGCGTCGAGCAGCAAGCCATAGGGCTCGGCGCGATCGATCATCCAGTCGATCGTGACATGGGACAAGCCGTCCTGCGGATAGCCTCCGCCGACATCGGCATGAACACCTGCGAACCAGACCTGACTTATCCGCCGCCATCGATCGGCTTCAGCTTGCCCTCCCACTCCGCGCTCACCTGCGGCTGCCAGCCGAAATCGATCGCATGAAGTTTCCCGTCGGCGCGACGCGCATATCGCTCGTCCCAAATCACTGGGCGGAACGCATCGCGCTCGTCTTCCAGCGCAAGCGCGTGACAGGCGCGATGAACCTTGGCGTTGATATAGCGGTCCGGCATCGACAGCGGCCAGTACCAATAGTCGATGGCGCGTGTGATTTCCTCGATCGGGCCGCCATAGGCGTCGACAGTCTCCCACAGGCCGAGGAAGTGAATGCTCTCGACCTCGATCTGCTTGCTCTTGTCGAACGGCTCCATGCTCCAAAGCCTGCGCCAGAGCTGGATCGCTCCATCACGCCTGTTCCGCAGGAAATTTACCGAGTTCCGCCGGTGGGATTGAAGCGCCGGCGATAATTGCGATAGGAATCTGCCGCCAAGCGCGCGAGGTTGGCTTCGTTGCCATCATAGGGCACGAGGCCTTCGCGCGCGATCAACCCTGCAACGATCCGCATCGTGAAGGCGCCCCGACTGAAGCCGAAGCCGTAAATCCGATCGCCTTTCACATAGTTGCGGCTGCAGAAGCTGTAGATATCGATCACATTGCGCTTCAGCCCGAAGCCGAAGATGCCGGTTATCGCCGCAAACAGCTTGAAGGACGACGAACCGATACCGTCATCGTAGTATGCGACCTGCTTCTTCGCGTCAGTCGTATCGAGCGCCTGATACATCCGCCAGACATTGGTCTTGAACAGCTGCGCCGAACTATTCCCCGTCCCGTCCGAAAGAAGGACGATATTCTTTCCCGCCATGACAGGGCCCCGCCCAAAATACCGAAGGGCCCATGGTTGCTCTCAATTGTTCATCGTGCAAGGTACAATCATGGCGAGCAGCCCACCCTGCCTGATTTTGTTAAGGTGAGCCGTGCAGACTTCGCCGATGATTCTGGTTTTCGATTCCGGCCTCGGAGGCTTGACGGTTTTGCGCGAGATCGTCGAGGCGCGGCCCGATGTCGGCTGCCTTTACGTCGCCGACGACGCCTTTTTCCCCTACGGGCACCACAGCGAGGATGCACTGGTCGCGCGCGTCGTGCCGCTGATCGGCGAACTGATCGCCGAGCATGATCCCCGCCTGATCGTGATCGCCTGCAACACCGCGTCGACGCTGGTGATGACGCATTTGCGCGCAAGCTACACCGTGCCGTTCGTCGGCACGGTGCCGGCGATCAAGCCGGCGTGCGCATCGTCGAGGACCAAACGCGTGTCGGTGCTCGGCACCAGCGGCACGGTGAAGCGGGAATACACGCAGCGCCTGATCAACGATTTCGGCCAGGGCTGCGAGGTTACCCTCGTGGGCGCCGCCAATCTGCCGACACTCGCGGAAGCAGCGCTGCGCGGCGAAGCCGTGAGCGACGCCGACATCGCCGCCGAGATCGCACCCTGCTTTGTGAACGGCGATGCCCGTACCGACACCGTCGTGCTCGCCTGCACGCACTTCCCGCTGCTGCTGGATCGGCTGACGCGGCTCGCGCCGTGGCCGGTCGACTGGATCGATCCGGCGCCTGCGATCGCCCGGCGCGCCTCGGAACTGATCGGGCCGTCAGTCGGCCGCGAGGCAGCATCCCGGCCGCGGATGCGGTTCACTTCCGGCCATGCTGCGCTGCCTGACGCGGTGTTGGCGCCGTTTTTCGGCCGCCGCGTTCCGGCCTGATCCGGGAATTTCGGCGCCCTATCCCGCTTGATCGAGGCCGTGTGCGGCCCTAATCCTTGCATGCAATCGACCAACCTGCCGGGAGAAGCAGAATGAAAAAACTCGCAACCTTGGCTGCACTTGCGGTGCTGGCGCTGGCGTCGACCGCGCAAGCCCAGTCGCAGACGCCGTCCTGGCCAAACCGGATCATCACGCTGGTCGTGCCTTATCCGCCCGGCGCGTCCTCGGACCTCGCTGGCCGCCTGATGGCCGACAAGATCGCCACGGCAACGGGACAGACGGTGATCGTCGAGAACAAGGCCGGCGCCGGTGGATCGCTTGGAAGCGCGTCAGTCGCCACTGCCGCGGCCGATGGCTACACGCTGCTTCTCGGCAACAACGCAACCCATGTGATCGTGCCGATCATGAACAAGACGCCGCGCTACGACCCGGTGCGCGACTTCACGCCGATCGCGAAGCTCGCCGACACCGATCAATATATCGGCGTGAATGCCGACCTCCCGGCAAAAAACCTGCAGGAGCTGATTGCGCTCGCGAAAACCCAGCCGGGCAAACTCAACTTCGGCTCCGCAGGCCTCGGTTCGTTCGGCCAGTTCTCAGGCGAAATGCTCAAGCTGCAATCCGGCATCGACATCTTCCACGTCCCCTATCGCGGAAGCGCGGCCGCGCTCACCGATCTCACGGCGGGACGTATTCAGATCATGTTCGATCCGACGGTGGTCACACAAAAAGACGGCGGCAATGTCCGGGTCCTCGCCTCCAGCGGCACGCAACGCTCCAAGAGCACACCGGATGTGCCGACGTTTCAGGAAAGCGGGCTGCCGAACTATGTGATGGTCGGCTGGTTCGGTTTGTTCGGCCCGCCCGGCCTGCCGAAGGAGATCACCAGCAAGCTCTCGGCGATCATCACCGAAGGCGCCGCCGATCCAAAGCTTCAGGAGACGCTGGCCAGGGCGGGCCTCACGGCCCGGCCCGCGGGAGCAGAGCCCTTTGCCAGGCTGATTGAGGCCGATCTGGCGCTTTATCGCGACATCAAAACCCGGGCGAACATCCCGGATGCCGACAATTGATGGTTCAATAGGAGCCGAACCGCCGCAGCACGTTGCGCGTGATCCGCGTGATAAACGGATCATTCGCGGCAAGGCCGTGCGCCCATTCCGTCGTACCGCCGTTGAACACCTCGCCGTTGCCGCGTGCGAATGACGCCATCACGGCGTGTCCGCGCAGGATGCGGTCCTCCGTGTCCGCGCCCTCCTCGCCAAACACCTCGCGCGCGATGATCGACAGGTTTTCCGGCGGGATCAGCATCGGATAGCCGCTCGAGAGATCCTCGCCAAAAGCAGTCGGCGCGAGCGCAATGATCTCGAGATTGGCCGGCACGCCGAGCTCGGGCAACGGTTGCGGCCGGCCGTCGCGGTCGAAGCGGAAACGGCAGCCGTCATTCTCATAGCCGAGGAATGGAATATCGGCGCCGATCACGTCGCCGTAATAGAGGTCACTGCCCTCGAGCGCCCAGTGCCGCTCGTTGTAGACGGTGTAACCGGCCTGCCCGCGCGCGACACAGCCGCCGAGCCGGTGATAGCCGCCGAACAGGAACGTCAGCCCGGTGATCGCGGCCTCAGGCCGTGCAAACGTCCTGTGCGACCACAGGTGGGTCGCGGCCTGCGCGTCGCTTGTCGCGACCGGATCGTTGTCGAAGCCGCGCCACTTGTGACAGATGAAGGTTTTGCCGCCGTCCTCGAAGCGCACTTTCCAGAACGCCGTGTTTCCCGAGAAGATCGCGAGCTTGCCGCCGCGGTCGACAAACGCTTCGACGCAATCGCGCTGGCGCGCCGACCAGTATTCGCTGTGGCCGACCACGATCAGCACCGCATAGGCATCGAGCACGCCAGGTTCGTCGTCGAGATCGAAGTCGGTGAAATAATCCAGCGCAAGGCCTTCCGCCTCCGCCCAGCGCACGAACACATGCTCCCACTTGTTCAGGAAGCCGGCCGAGCGATCGTAGGGCGAGGCGCCCGGCATGCGTTCGACGAACGGTTTTTCGCGAAAGTCGCGCTTGCGCGCGGTGACCAGACGGGGCACATCGGCGGGCGCGGCAACAATCGACGGCGCGAACGGACGCCTGGTCGACAACACACCGATGCCGCCCTCCATTGCCTCAGCCAGCTTTTTCGTCCGGCTCATCAAACCGGCGACATCGCAATAGGCATTCGCGCCACCGAAATAGTTGTAGGCATGATAGGTGTTGGTCGCGAGCACGAAGGCCGCTTTCGCGCGCGCTTTGTCCCGTCCCGGCTTGACGCAGACAAAGTGATGGGCGGCGTCGCCAGAAGCATCGGTCAGCACGATGTCGTAGTAGCCGCTTGACCAATCCGCGCCGACGATGAACTCGATCGCCGCGGGCCAGTTGCAGCCGTCTCGGTCGGCATGATCAGCCGTCGAATGATCACCAATCGTGAGGCCCTCCATGCGCAGGACAACCTTGCGTTCGGCGCCGACGCGCGCGATCTGCAGCCTGCAGGGGTTTTTCCCCGCGCTCGCATGCAGTGCTACCGTCTCGCCAGGATGGGCGCTGAGACGGTCGGTGTAACAGAATGGCATGCTGGCTTGGCCCCGCGGCAGAGTTCGCGAACCATCGACATTGAGCCGTTTTTGCCCGATCCCGACGGTCCCGCGGCGGCAGTTTCGGTTGAAATGGGCCGCCAGCAAAGAATTGACCCTTCGGCCGTTTTGGCCTAGAAGCCGCTTGCTCGCGGGCCGTTTTCGGCCCGCGTTGCGTTTCGCGACCCGTGGTCCCGCCCCTCAAGCTTTGGGGCAAGGACCTGTCGGCACTGGAACATTTCCAGCGCAGCAGGAGGGCGCGTTTCCTCAAATATATCAATCTCTTAACGAGGACGCGGATGACAAAGCGCAGTGAGTCGAAGTACAAGATCGACCGTCGTATGGGCCAGAATATCTGGGGCCGCCCGAAGAGCCCTGTGAACAAGCGCGAATACGGCCCGGGCCAGCATGGCCAGCGCCGCAAGGGCAAGCTCTCCGACTTCGGCGTGCAGCTCCGCGCCAAGCAGAAGCTCAAGGGCTATTACGCCAACATTTCCGAGCGGCAGTTCCACAGCATCTATGTGGAAGCGACCCGGCTGAAGGGCGACTCGGGTGAGAACCTGATCGGCCTGCTGGAGCGCCGCCTCGACACCGTCGTCTATCGCGCCAAGTTCGTGCCGACCATGTTTGCCGCCCGCCAGTTCATCAACCACGGCCACGTCAAGGTGAACGGCAAGCGCGTCAACATCTCGAGCTTCAAGCTGAAGGCCGGCGACGTCATCGAGATCAAGGAAGCCTCAAAGCAACTCGCCATCGTGCTGGAATCCAACGCGCTCGGCGAGCGCGACGTGCCGGATTTCATCGAGGCCGACCACGGCAAGCAGACGGCGAAGTTCACGCGCATTCCGAACCTGTCGGAAGTGCCCTTCCCCGTCATGATGGAGCCGCACCTGATCGTCGAATTCTATTCGCGCTAGCGCGTATTCCGCAAAAGTGAATGCCGGTTTTGCGATCGGATTACGCGCAAGAGGCATCACGGCGAGGTTGCATACCAATTGCTCAAAAGGCCCCGGCGCAAACCGGGGCCTTTTTGCTTAAGGTAGCGTCGTCATTCCGGGGCACGCGAACCCGGAAATGACAGCACGAGGTTGGTCATGGTCTACACCCCTCTTCCGCCCGACAAAAATCTTGCCCCCGTCCGCATCAACATGCTGTCGGACACGCAGACGCGGCCGACGCCGGCGATGCGCGAGGCGATCGCGCGCGCCGAGGTCGGCGACGAACAGGTCGGCGACGATCCGACCGTCAACCTGCTCTGCGAACGCGTCGCCGAACTGCTCGGCAAGGAAGCCGCGGTGTTCCTGCCATCGGGCACCATGTGCAATGTCGCGGGCATTCTCGCCCATTGCCGGCCCGGCGATGAGATCCTCGCGCATGAGACCGCGCATATCCTGACCAGCGAAGGCGGCGTGCACGCAGCCCTCGGCGGCTTCCAGATCACGCCGCTGCGCGGCGACAATGGACAATTCTCCGTCGACAGCCTGCGCGCGGCGTTCCGCGTGCGTAGCCGCTACGCGCCGCCGCAGACGCTCGTCTGCGCCGAGCAGACCGCCAACATCGGCGGCGGCACGATCTGGCCGAAGGCCGTGCTGGACGAGATCTGCGCGTGTGGCGAAGGCGCAAGGCATGGCGACGCATATGGACGGCGCGCGGCTGCTCAACGCCTGCGTCGCGACCGGCATTTCCGCGCGCGAAATGGCCGCTGGCTGGGACTCGGTCTGGATCGATTTCACCAAAGGTCTCGGCGCGCCGATCGGCGCTGCGCTGGCCGGCTCGCGCGACTTCATCGATCAGGTCTGGCGCTGGAAGCAGCGGCTCGGCGGCGCGCTGCGCCAGGGCGGCATCGCCGCCGCGGGCTGCCTGCACGCCCTCGACCATCATGTCGAACGCCTTGCCGACGACCACGCCAACGCCCGCGCGCTTGCGCGCGGCCTCAGCCAGATCGAAGGCCTTGACGTGCAGCAGCCGGAAACCAACCTCGTCTATATCGGCACGAACGGCGGTGGCCTCACGCCTGCGAAGCTTCAAGCCGAGCTGCGCGCCCGCGGCGTGCTGGTCTCCATGCTCGGCGGCCGTGTCCGCGCCTGCACCCATCTCGATGTCAGCGCGGCGATGGTCGAGGAGACAGTGGCGCTGGCGCGTGAGATCGTGCGCGCGTCGCCCTACCTCTTGAGGAGGAGGAGGCGACGAGCCCTCAGTTCGGCTTGTCCATCGCGGTGTAGACGAGGTTCTTGACCATGTTGCGGTAACGTACGCGCTGCGCAAAACTCTGGATCATCATCACCACGAACATTTCTTCCTTCCGGTCAGCCCAGAAATAGGTACCGGCGGCACCGCCCCAGTTCAGTTCGCCGACGGATCCGGGCACGGCGCTCTCGCCCTGATCAAGTCGCACGGCAAAGCCGAGGCCAAAGCCAAAGCCCGCACCCGGCAAATAGCTTGGGCCACTGCCGGTCGTAATGCCAGTCGTTGGGCCGACATGGTTCGACGCCATCCATGCGAATATCTTCGGGCTGAGATACTGCTTGCCGTCCAGCGTGCCGCCGTTGACGATCATCTGCGCAAACCGGGCGTAATCGCGGATGGTTGACACCAGCCCGCCGCCCCCGCTTTGCCAGGGCTTCTCAAGGCGCGGGTTGAACATTGCCGTTGCTCCCGATCCGCCGTCAGCCGGCGTCGACAGAGGCTCAGCAATCAAGGGATGCTTTGCTGCATCAGTGACGTAGAACGACGTGTTACGTCATGCCGAGCGGATCGAAAAGCCGCACCTTCATCACCTCGAACAGCGGCTTGCCTTCGACGACCTCAATCACGCGGCCGAGCACGTCGGTCGAATGGCTGTATTCCCATGTCGTACCCGGCTGCTGAGACAGAGGCAGAGCCGCGACCTTCTCCGCGAATTCCGCATTGCCCAGGCGGGTGGCCTCGAAGTCTTCCGCCTGGTAGCTCTTGTGAACGAGCCCGCGTCCGGAAAAGGAGTATGTGATGCCCGAGGTGTGCCGCAGCAGGTCCTGAATGGTCATCTGTTTGCGGGCCGGGACGAGCTCAAGCACCGGCTTGCCGTCGTCGCCGGTTTTCTCGACACCCACCTGCGACTTGGCGAAGCCCGCAATGTATTTCGCGACCGGCTCGTCCAGCGAGAGTTTGCCGTCCTGGACCAGCATCATCGCCGTGACCGAGGTGATCGGCTTGGTCATCGAGTAGATGCGGAACAGGGTATCGGGCGTCATCGGCGCCTTGGTCGCGGCATCGCGCATACCGAACGTTTCGAAATAGGCCGGCTGACCGCGCCGCTGCACCAGCAGCATCGCACCGGGCACTTTGCCCGCGGCCACTTCGCCCTTGAAAAAATTCGTCAGCGTATCGAGCCTGGTGCGGGAAAAGCCAAGCTGCTCCGGCTGGCTCTGGCCGACGCTTTCGGCCCAGACTGGACCGGCTGCGAAGAGCGCGAAAACGACGGACGCGATCGCCAGCGAATGCAATGAGCGCATCGGAGCACCTCCCGTTGCTTATGTTTGACTGTCGGCAAGACTAGCGACTGATCGTAGCGAGGCAAGGCACAACGTTGCCCGCCGCGCCAAATTGCTCTCGGCACGCCCGTGATGTACCGCGCAGTCCCTTCGGCAAAGCAGCGGAGGATCAACTGCTTGATGCAAGACGCTGAGATCAAGAATTCAGTCGAAGCCTTGACTGCAATGCAGACGACAACAGGCGTGGACGGCTGCTTACTTCTCGAGCGCGTCGTAGACCACCCGCTTCAGCATCGGCTTGATCCGCTCCGCGTGGGTCGGCGTCTGGATCATCATGATGGCAAACATGTCTTCCTTGGGATCGACCCAGAAATAGGTACCGAGGGCGCCATCCCATTTCAATTCGCCGATCGATCCGGGCGGGTTGGCCACCCCGCGCGATATCCGCACGGCAAAACCAAGGCCGAACCCGAAGCCGTCGCCCGGAAAATAGTAGGCGCTCGGGTTGACGTTCGATGCCGGCCATAGCCGGTTCGACGCCATGATCCTGTATGTTTCCGGCTTCAGGTAGCGCCGCCCATCCAGTTCGCCGCCGCGCAGTATCATTTCGGAAAACCGCGCATAATCGAACACCGTCGAGACCAGACCGCCGGCGCCTGACTCCCATTTGCGCGCCACACGGGGATCGCGCCGAAATGCACTGCGGACGACGTTGTCTTCCGGCAGCCGTTCGGCAAGCCGTCGGTGATTTGCAGGGTCACGCACCCGGTAGGCGGTGTCCTTCATGCCCAACGGGTCGAACAGGCGCTGCTTCTCGAATTCATAGAGCGATTGCCCGGAAACGACCTCGATGACCCGCCCCAGCACGTCGGTCGACGCCCCGTAGTCCCACTCCGAGCCGGGCTGCTCGGCCAAAGGCAGACGCGCAATGCGCGTCGGCGAACTGCGCGTTATCGAAATCGCCGTCATAAAGGCCCGACCTGGCGTAGGCCTTCCGTACGAGGCTGTCGCCATACCAGCCCGTCGTAATCCCGGACGAGTGCCGCATCAAATCCTCGATCGTCATGGCGCGCTCTTGCGGCACGAGTTCGAGCACCGTCTGTCCCGTCTCGTTCTTGCGCTCGACACCGACCTTGGTGTCTGCGAACGCCGGGATGAACTTGGCGACCGGATCGTCCAGCCGCATTTTCCCGTCATCGACCAGCATCAGCGCCGCGACAGTCGTGATCGGCTTGGTCATGGAATAAATCTGAAAGATGGTGTCCGCGGTCATCGGCACCCTCTTGGCCTCGTCGCGCCAGCCAAACGCCTCAAGATAGACCGTCTTGCCCTGCCGCTGGATCATCACGACCGCACCGGGAATCCGCCGCTCGAAGATCTCGCCGTTGATAAGGGGCGCAATCGCTCCGAGTTTCTCGCGCGACAATCGGCCGTCGCCTTGCGGTTCCGTTGTTTGCGCCGGGCCGGATCCTGCCAGGCAGAGCAGCAACAGCGCCGCAAGCGGTCGGTTAAGTCCTCGCGAAAGCTGCATTTCCGGAATTCCGATCAATCGTCTTTTCTCAGCGCTAGCGCGGCGCGATGCAGGTCGGCGCTGTCGTCGGAAAAGCAGCAGAAGATCAGCCGCTTGATCGAAGGTGCTATGGCCATGAATTCAGTTGAGGTCTTGACGGCAATTGAAGCGGCCCGTTCGGGCGGGAAACGATAGACGCCGGTCGAGATCGCGGGAAAGGCGATCGATTCGAAGCCGTTCGAGCGCGCGATCTCCAAGGCGCGGCGGTAGCACGAGGCAAGCAACTCCGGCTCGTTCTCCTCGCCGCCCTGCCAGACCGGACCGACACAGTGGATGACATGTCTCGCAGGAAGATTGTATCCCGGCGTGATGCGGGCATCGCCGGTGCGGCAGCCACCGAGCGTCGCGCATTCCACGAGCAGGTCGGGACCCGCAGCGCGATGGATCGCACCATCCACGCCTCCTCCGCCAAGCAGCGTCTCGTTGGCCGCATTGACGATGGCGTCGACGGCAAGTGTGGTGATGTCCGCGACGACCACCTCAATCCTGGCGGCGGTTGTGGCGGCGGTCTTCGTCATTTGGCCGCGGCAGAAGGCACCGTGGCCGGTCTGAATGCGCTGCTGGCCTTCGCGGCCTTGACGTAGGCTTCAGCGTCCGCGGGCAGCAACAACCGGTCGGCGACGAGCTTGTCTACGCACGCCTGGACCTGCGCGACGTAGTCGTCCAATGACCGATAGCGCTCCTCGAGCGAGACCCGTTCATCGCTGCTCGCCTGGCGTTCGGCTCTCGTCCTGGCAAACGGAACGTAAGAGCCGTCGCGATCGGCAAACTCATCGGGCAAATCGCGAAACACGTTCCAGCCGGTGAAGGTTGCGAGCGGCGCTGCCACTGGCGGCAGACGAATGCCAGCCAGCTCATTGCCGTCGGCGTCGACAGCGGACACAAGCGTGACGTAGGTGCCTTGCGCAGTCCCGTTTTCGTTGCCGGGGCATCCGGGCGGATCGACCCAGTCGACCGGCGTCGTGCGAGCGCCCCGAATGTGCGGCGTGGCAAAATCCGGGGCCTTCGGGAAACGGATCGCCGCGGCATCGACGGCCGTGCCGTCCTTGATCGACGGCACGCGGCTTGGCGGAGGCGCCATGCCACGCACAACCCAGTCTTCCATCGCCGTCAACAATGCGCGCACCGCGGGCATCGGGCTCTGCCAGTTGACGGCATTGGCATTCGGCCCGCGAGGAGCGGTCGGCAGCGCGCCGGCGTGTTGCGTGCCTGCAATGAGATAGGTGCGCGATGTCTCGGGCATGACGAGGTCGGTCTTGCCGAGGCCGTCGATCGTCAGCAGGGAGGCGCCCTTCTCCCAGTATTCGGCGGAGGTATTGCTCTGGATCAACAGCGGATCGCTGCCATCGCCGCGCAACAGCGAACCGGTCTTTCCGCTGAAGGGGTCGGTGGTCGCAGCAGCCGCAAACGGAAACCAGGCCTCCGGATACAAATGGTCTACATGCTGGGAGGTCGTACGGTTCGGCTCCGCAAACGAGTGGTTGATGAACGTCTTGCCGTCGCCGCCGGTGTGCGCATGGACGCCGTCGAACACCCGCCGGCCGGCCAGATCGCGGTTCATGTGCAGATCGAGGAAGTGCCGCAAGAAGCGACCGCTCTGCGAGATACCGAACGCGATGGCGTGGCGCGGCTTGCTTGCCGCAAGCGGCGAGTTCGGGCGAATGGCGCAGGAACGAGATCAAATCGCGCACGGCCGCAAAGGCGATGCCGGCAACGCGGGAATTCGTTGCCTCGTACCAGAATTCGTAGATCGTCAAGGGCGTTGGCAATGTGCCTTCAGGCAGAAGGCGAACATGCCGCGTATCGACGAAGTCCCACTGATCGCGCGAAATCTCGACGCGCTTGTCGGTCTCGCGCCGGCGCATCATGAGCCTCGCCTTGCTCTTGTCGGGCGACGCCGCCGGATAGGTCAGCACGATCGTGTCCGATGACGGGACGCGCTTGCCGACCTGGAATTCCTCGCGGACGCGGCGGACCATCGGCTGGCCATCTTCGAGCGCAAGCGGAAAGCGAACCGTCATGGTCGCATTACGGCTGGGCACTGTCGGATCCCAGCCCGACCAGACAAGCGTCAGGCCCCGCTCGAACAGGAAACCGGTGCCCGCATGTGCCCGGGTTACTGGATTGTTCAGCTCGATGGGGTTCAAAGGGTTCGCCGGCAGGACGCCGTTGAGCCGGCCGATCAGCTTGTTGCCGCGGTTGGTCACTTCGTGGAGCACAACACCGCTGGCGCGCGCCGGATCGACGGGCCGGAGGATGTCGACATCAATCTCGTATTCAACGAGGCCTTGCGCGTTGCGCGGCGCTTTTCCGAGATCGACGATGCAGGAATTCTGCGGATTTTCCGGGTCGAGCGCGCCCTGCGCAACCCCCGTCAGGCGCTCATAAGCGCCTGCCTTGCCGAAGGCATGGCCCTCGGCGAAGGACTGTACGTTATCGATCCTGATGTCCATTACGCGGCCCTCATAACGTGCCGCGCAGGAAAGCTATTCGGCGGCCTGGCGGGTGGCGACGCCCTTGTCGGCGAAAAGCTGCTGCAGTTCGCTGGCCTGAAACATCTCGCGGATGATGTCGCAACCGCCGACAAACTCGCCCTTCACATAAAGTTGAGGGATGGTCGGCCAGTTCGAATAGGTCTTGATGCCGTTCCGCAGCTCGTCCGAGTCGAGCACGTTGAGGCCTTTGTACGGCACGCCGATGTGGTCGAGAATCTGCACCACCTGCCCCGAAAACCCGCACATCGGAAACTGCGGGGTGCCCTTCATGAACAGCACCACATCGTTGGATTTCACTTCATTGTCGATGAATGTCTCGATGCTCATGATCTCGTCCTTTTGCGCCCGGAACCCCCGGGCGTCACAGCATGCTGACAATATATGTCACCATAACCATATATGCATCATCTTACCCCGAAACATTGGGGCCGCCCAAGCGAATTTGACAGTTCTGAAATGCCCAATCCCGGCCACGATCATCGCCGTTAACAGACACGATAGCTAAAATCGCCTGTTCAGCCGGTCTGGGTCGCGCTTATCTTGAAACCCGGCCCGTTCTCCGGAACGCATCTTAGACGACAGCGTTCTTTTCCCAAAATGGGGTTCTGCGTGACGAACATAGCTGCGACCGCCAAAAGCCAACCCGTCCAGCCGGCTGTAGATCATCAGAGCAAGGCGGAGCAATTGGCGGAGGCCTTCCGCGCGGTCCGCGGCGAGACCGAGCGCCGCGCCGCACCCCTGTCGGCCGAAGACCAGCTTGTGCAGTCGATGCCGGATGCCAGTCCGGCGAAATGGCACCGCGCGCATACGACCTGGTTCTTCGAGCAGTTCCTGCTCGTGCCGCACGTCGCAGGCTACAAGCCGTTCCATCCGGACTTCGCCTTCCTGTTCAATTCCTATTACGTCACCGCCGGTCCCCGGCACGCCCGCACGCATCGGGGCGTCGTTACCCGCCCTTCCGTGGATGACGTCACGGCCTATCGCGCCTACGTCGATCAGGCGATGGCGACGGCGTTGCTGTCGGCGGACGATGCGCTGCAGGCAACGCTCGCGCCGCTGATCGAGATCGGCGTCAATCACGAGCAGCAGCATCAGGAACTGATGCTGACCGACATCCTGCATGCGTTCTCGCTCAATCCGGTGTCGCCCGCCTACGATGCTGAGTGGCAATGGCCGCGATCGAAGCGAAGCGAAGGCGCTGTCGATCTGGCGGAAGGCATTCACACCGTCGGCCACAACGACGACAGCTACTGCTTCGACAACGAACGGCCCGCGCATCGCGCGCTGGTTGGACCGGTGAAGGTCGCGCGCGACCTTGTCACCAACCGCGAATGGCTCGCCTTTATGCAGGATGGCGGCTATTCGACCGCCACGCTCTGGCTGATGGACGGCTTTGCGGCCGCAGCGTCCGAAGAATGGAATGCGCCCGGCCACTGGCGCGAGATCGATGGCGCGTGGCACGTCATGACGCTCGCGGGATTGCAGAAGCTCGATCCCGACGCGCCTGTCTGCCACGTCAACTATTACGAAGCCGACGCGTTTGCGCGCTGGAGCGGCAAACACCTGCCGACCGAGATGGAATGGGAAGTGGCCGCGCGCAGCGGCCAGCTCAACGACGCCTTCGGCATCGTCTGGCAATGGACCCGCAGCGCCTACTCGCCCTACCCCGGCTATGCGGCGGTCGAAGGCGCGCTCGGCGAATACAACGGCAAGTTCATGGTGAACCAGCTCGTGCTGCGCGGCTCGTCGCTCGCCACGCCCGCCGGACACAGCCGTCTCACCTACCGCAACTTCTTCTATCCGCACCATCGCTGGCAGTTCACGGGACTGCGTCTTGCGGATTACCGGTCCTGACTATTCCAGCATACCCGTAGCGTTGCATTGGGGATTCACGATGAATGTTCATATCAATCGATTGCAGAGCGAACTACTCGATCGACAGACCTCGGCCTTCGCACTGGATGCGCTGGAGGGCCTGACGCAAACACCAAAAACCCTCTCGCCAAAATACTTCTACGATACGGCGGGGTCAGACCTGTTCGAGCAGATCACGCTGCTGCCGGAATATTACCCGACCCGCACGGAGCTCGGCATTTTGCGCGACCGCGGTCCCGATATCGCAGCGCTCATTCCAAAAGGCGCAGTGTTGGTCGAATTCGGCGCGGGCGCGACCACCAAGGTAAGGCTGCTGCTGAACAACTGCTCGTTCGCAGCCTACGTACCCGTCGATATTTCCGGTGAGTTCCTCGGCCAGCAAGCCAGCGGCCTGCGGAAGGATTTTCCCGACCTTGCCGTGCATCCGGTCATCGCGGATTTCACCCAGGGCTTCGAGCTGCCGGTCGAAATCCGCGACATGCCGAAAGTCGGCTTCTTTCCGGGCTCCACACTCGGCAATTTCGAGCCGCAGGAGGCCTCGCGATTCCTCCGCCGCGCCGGGATATCCTGGGCCAGGGCGCGCTGATGATTCTCGGTGTGGATCTCGAGAAGGACGAACGCGCGCTGCACGACGCCTACAACGATGCGGCGGGCGTGACGGCGAAATTCAATCTCAACCTGCTTGTGCGCATGAACCGCGAGTTGGGGACGAATTTCGACCCTCGTCGTTCAGTCATCGCGCGATCTATAACCACGAACTGCACCGGATCGAGATGCACCTCTTCAGCCGCAAGGCGCAGAAGGTGCGGCTAAGCGGCCGGACCATCGCGTTTGCCGCCGGAGAAAGCATTCACACCGAGAACAGCTACAAGTATAGCGTCCCGCGTCTCGGCGCTTTGGCCCGCGCATCGGGTTGGAGGCTGGACACGTCCTGGACCGATGCGAAGGCGATGTTCTCAGTCCACGTGCTGCGCGCGAACCTCTGATTTATTCGGAAGCGTCCGCTTTTCACCCAGTGAAAGCGCTTCCCAGGCGCCGACGACCAGCAGGATGGCGGTCGTGACCGCCGACAGGATCAGCGGCGACAGATGATGGCCGAACGGCGCCAGCACGACCAGCGCGGCGATCCCGACCAAATGCGACAGCTGAAACCAGCCATGGATCGTTTGCTTGAACAGAATCACGCCGACCAGGAACAACAACGGCCCGCCGACCAGGCTGATCACAGCCTTCGCGTCCGAATGCCCTGAGGGATGCGCAAGCACGAGTTCGTCGCCGACCGCCATCACCACAATGCCGGCAACAATCGGCAGATGCAGATAGGTGTAGGCGAGCCGCGCCACCCGTCCGGGATCTTTCACGTTTGAAATGTTGTGCGCGCCGGCCTCGGCGCCCTTGTGGAAGTAGATCCACCACATCGCAAGACTGCCGGCAAACGCGACAAGAAACGCGCCGATCGTTTCCGGCGTCCATGCGAGGTCCGCGAATGTCGCACCGGTGACGAGGACCGACTCGCCGAGCGCGATGATGATGAACAGCGCGCAACGCTCGGCCATGTGACCGCCCTCGACGGACCAGTCATTCACTGACGAGCGGCCGAGGCCTGGCGTCCAGAAGCCGGCTGCCGCCGACACGTATTCGATGGCAAGCGCCATGCCCCAAAACAGCAGACGGTACTCGCCGTGGGCAAGACCACCTGCAACCCAGAGGGCGCCGCTCGCCGAAAGCCAGACAAGAATACGGACGAAGTTTATTCGCAATACCGTCTGACGGGCGGGAATGGCGTAGATCATGAAGATCGTGCGTCCGACCTGCATCGCCGCAAACGCAACACTGAACGCAAGTCCACGCTCCTCGAATGCTTTCGGGATCGAGGTCGAGAGCACAAGGCCGGCCAGCATCAGCACGAACAGGCCGATGCGTACCGGCGTCTGTTCGGGATCGAGCCAGTTGGTGATCCACGAGGTGTAGATCCACACCCACCACACGGCCAGAAACAGGATCGAAACCTGAAGCGCGCCGAGCGGTGTGAAGCGTCCCAGCAGCGTGTGGGAAATCTGCGTGATCGCGAACACGAACACCAGATCGAAGAACAGTTCGACATAGGTAACGCGATGGTGTCCACCCGGTTCGCGTTCGCGCATCAGCGTGACGCGAATGGTCTCGGCAGTGGCTGTCATCTACTTTTCGGGCGTACCGGTCTGCAGCGCCAAGGCGTGCAATACGCCGCCCATCTGCCCTTTCAGGGCCTGGTAGACGATCTGATGCTGCTGCACGCGCGATTTGCCGCGGAAGGTCTCGGAAATGACGGTCGCGGCATAGTGATCGCCGTCCCCGGCGAGGTCGCGAATCGTGACGTCCGCGTCCGGGATCGCGGCCTTGATCATGCTCTCGATATCCCGGGCATCCATCGGCATCGTCGGGGCTCCTTCACTCTCGATTTCGAGGCACTATATTCCCTTGACCTCCGCTTGGACACAGGACGTAGCATGAAAATTCCCGGTCCCGATCATCCGATCACCATTACGCCAAATCCGCGACGGGTCCGCGTCATCGTCGGCGGCAAGGTTGTTGCCGACACAACCTCCGCGCTTGCGCTCAAGGAAGCCACCTATCCGGTGGTGAACTACATTCCCCGCAAGGATGCCGATATGTCGGCCTTGAAACCGACGGCGCGCTCAACACATTGTCCGTACAAGGGCGACGCCAGCTATTTCAGCATCGAGGCCGGTGGCAAGACGCTCGAGAACGCGGTCTGGAGCTACGAGACGCCGTTTCCGGCGATGGACGGGATCACGGAATATCTCGCTTTCTATCCAAACAAGGTCGACAGGATCGAGGAGCTGCCGGCGTAGAGTTCCGAGCCCGTCATGGCCGGGACACAGGCGAGCAAAGCGACGCCGTCCTTCAGACGGCTATGCTTGG
>CAVZHJ010000014.1:0-303105 GCA_963774995.1 uncultured Alphaproteobacteria bacterium | reverse complement strand
CACTCGAGCAGCAGATCAACGGCGTCGAGAAGCATGCTCTACATGCGCTCGACCTCGACCGGCTCGGGCACGCTCAACCTCACCGTGACCTTCGAGATCGGCACCAATCCCGACCAGGCGACCATCAACGTCAACAACCGCGTGCAGCGCGCGCTGGCCGCTGCTGCCGCAGGAGGTGCAGCGCCAGGGCGTGCAGTCGTGCAGAAGCGCAACGAGCTCGATCCTGGAAGTGATCACCATGTCGTCGCCGGGCGGGCGCTACGACACGATCTTCATCTCCAACTACGCGCTGATCAACGTGATCGACGAATTGCGCCGCACTGCCGGGCGTCGGCGACGCCTCGCTGTTCGGCGCCGTCGGACTATTCGATGCGCATCTGGCTGCGGCCCGACAAGCTCGCCCAGTACAACCTGACGCCGAGCGACATCGCCACCGCCATCCGCGAGCAGAACAACCAGTTCGCCGCCGGCCGCTTCGGCGAGGAGCCGATGAACAATCCGCACGTCTTCACCTATTCGGTGACGACGCCAGGGCCGGCTCGTCGATCCGCAGCGAATTCGAGAACATCATCCTGCGCTCCGACGAGATTCGGCGGCGCGCTGCGCGCTCAAGGACGTCGCCCGCGTCGAGCTGGGCTCGCTGAACTATGCCTTCTCCGGCGACCTTCAACGGCTCGCCGACGGTGCCGATCGGCGTCTACCTGCAGCCCGGCGCCAACGCCATGCAGGTCGACCAAGGCGGTCAAGGCGACGATGGACCGCATCGCCGAGCGCTTTCCCGGAGGACCTGCGCTACGACAGTCCCGTTCGACACCACGCGCTTCGTCGAGGTCTCGATCGAGGAAGTCGATCCATCACCTTCGTCGAGGCGATCACGCTGGTGGTGCTGGTCGTCTTCCTGTTCCTGCAGAACGTCCGGGCGACGATCATTCCGGTGCTCGCGCTGCCGGTGTCGATCATCGGCACCTTCGCCGGCATGTATGTGCTCGGCTTCTCGATCAACCTGCTGACGCTGTTCGGCCTGGTGCTGGCCATCGGCATCGTCGTCGACGACGCCATCGTCGTGCTGGAAAACATCGAGCGCATCATGCGCACCGAGACAAGCTGCCGGCGCGCGAGGCCGCGATCAAGGCGATGCAGCGAGGTCAGCGGGCCCGATCGTCGCGATCGTGCTGGTGCTGTGCGCGGTGTTCATTCCGGTGTCGTTCCTCGGCGGCCTCGCCGGCGAGCTCTACCGGCAGTTCGCCGTCACCATCGCGGTCTCGGTGGTGATCTCCGGCATCGTCGCGCTGACGCTGACGCCGGCGCTCGGCGCGATCTTCCTGAAGCAGAAGCACGGCGAGCCGGCGGCGCCGTTCCGCCATCTTCAACCGCGGCTTCGACTGGGTGACGGCGCGGTTCACGCGGCGTGGTCGGCTTCTTGCTGCGGCACACGTTCGGCAGTCGAGCTTCGTCATCGTGCTGGCGATGCTGGCGTCACCGCGTCCTGTTCCAGCGCGTGCCGGCGAGCCTGCGTGCCGGACGAAGATCAGGGCTACATCTTCCTGGTGACGCTGCTGCCGCCCGCCGCCTCGCTCGATCGCACGCAAGGCCGTGGCGAAGACCGTCGCCGAGGGCGTGCGGAAGAATCCGGCGGTGCAAGGACATCGTCGCCTTTGCCGGCTTCGACATCCTGTCGTCGGCGCAGAAGACCAATGCCGGCATCTCCTTCGTGACGCTGAAGGACTGGTCGGAGCGCAAGGATCCGGCAATGGATGCGCGCGCACCGCGCCCGCGTTCGGCGCGCTCAACGCGACCTTCCGCGACGGCATCGTGCTCGGCTTCAATCCGCCGCCGATCCAGGGCATCAGCACCACCGGCGGCTTCGAGTTCTATCTTGCAGGACCGCTCCGGCGGCACGCTCGAGAGCCTGTCGCAGGCGGCCAACAAGGTCGTGGCCGCGCCGCCAACCAGCGGCCCGAGCTGCGCGGCGTCAGCACGCACCTTCACGACCGCCGTGCCGCAGTATCGCAACGACGGTCGACCGCGACAAGGCGAAGGCGCTGGGCGTTCCGCTCAACTCCATCTTCGACACGATGCAGAGTGCGTTCGGCAGCCTCTACGTCAACGATTTCCCGCTGTTCGGCCGGACCTATCCGCGTCAGCCTGTCGTCCGAGGCCGAGTTCCGCGCGCTCGCCGGACGACCTGCGCCACGTCTACGTGCGCGCCGACACCGGCGCGATGGTGCCGCTGGACGCGCTGATCAGCGTCGAGCGCATCATCGGTCCCGATACCGTCGACCGCTTCAACATCTTCCCGGCGGCAAAGATCATGGGCAGCCCTGCGCCCGGCTTCTCGTCCGGGCAGTCGCTCGCCGCCATCCAGGAGGTCGTGAAGAATACGCTGTCGTCCGAGTACACGCATCGGCTGGACCGGATCGGCCTATCAGGAGGTGTCGACGGCCGGCACCGGCTATCAGGGCTTCCTGTTCGGCCTGTTGATGGTGTTCCTGATCCTGGCGGCGCAATACGAACGCTGGTCGCTGCCGCTTGCCGTGCTCACCGCGGTGCCGTTTGCGCTGTTCGGTGCGATCGTCGCCATCTGGCTGCGCGGCATCGAGAACGATCTCTACTTCCAGATCGGACTGATGACGCTGATCGGACTTGCCGCCAAGAACGCCATCCTGATCGTCGAGTTCGCCGCGCAGCGCCATCGCGAAGGCCTGTCGATCTTCGATGCCGCGCATCGAGGCGGCGCGGCTGCGCTTCCGGCCCGATCATCATGACGTCGCTCTGCTTCATCCTCGGCGTGCATGCCGCTGGCGATCAGCACCGGCGCGGGCTCCGCCGCGCGGCACTCGATCGGCACCGGCGTGATCGGCGGCATGATCGCGGCGACCGCGCTCGCGATCCTGTTCGTGCCGCTGTTCTTCCGCCTCGTCACGCGGACGGCGGAGGCCGGGGAGAAAGCAAAAACACACGGGACGCCTGCGTCAACGCCGGCGGAGTAGTTGGATGCGGTCATTCCGGTTCACCGCGCATAGCGCGTGAACCCGGAATCCGGCGACCCGGCAGAGCAACTGAATTCCGGATCCGCGTCTTCGACGCGTCCCGGAATGACGGGAATCCCTACCCCGCCTTCTTCTTCGTCTTCTTGTAGTCCGGCGCGCGCTTCTCGCGCATCGAGGCGGCGGCCTCTTTACGCTCCTCGCTGATCTGCTGCGGCCAGATGAAATGCGCAAAATCCATCTCGCGCTGCAGGTACTCCATGTGCATCGCCTTGTAGTGCCCGTACTTGATCGCCTTGATGTAGAGCTGCGGGATGGTCTTGATCATCTCCGCCCAGCGCTCGGCGGCAGCGAGCAGTTCGCTCTCCGGCACCACCTCGTTGACGATGCCGAACTGGTAGGCGCGCTGCGCATCCATGAAGCGCCCGCCCTTGTAGGCCAGCATCATGAACTCGAGGCTGATCTTGAACGGCATCAGCGGCACATAGTCGATCGGCGCGATCGAGATGCCTGCCCGCGCTTCGGGGAAACCAAGGCGCGCATTGTCGGCCATGATGGTGAAGTCGCAGCCGCGGACCGCGAATGCGTAGCCGCCCCCCATGCAATTGCCCTGCACCGCGGCGATCAGCGGCTTGAACGTCTCGGTGCCGTTGCGCGGATAGCCCTGATGCATCAGGTGCGGGATCTCGTTCTTCACCTCGCCCGGATTGAGATCGAGGCCGACGCAGAAGTCACGTCCCTCAGCCCGCAGAATGCCGACGCGGGCCGAGTCATCCTTCTCGAACTTCGGCCACACTTTGATGAGTTCGTGCGACAGCTCGTCATTCAGCGCGTTGCGCCGGTGCGGCCGGTTCAGCGTGATGTAGGCGATCTCGTTCCTGACTTCGTATTTGAGGACGGGCTCGGTCACTTTGTCTCCTCCCTTGGGATCGACGCAGCACCGCGCGCAGCGTCGCCATGCATTGCGAGCACCCTAGGCAAACGTTCCGTCTTGAAAACTCTTAGAGCCGTTCCGACTGACGTGCGGCTTGCGGTACGACCGGCACATCGGGAACGGTGCGCATCTCTTCTTCTTCCGGCGACCGTCCGCTGCTCCAGCGCGCCAGCAAGTGCTCCGCAAAGAGCTGCACGCGAAACGGCAAGTGCCGATCCGGATAGACAAGCCGCACCGCATAATCGTCGCCGCCGGGATCGACGCAACTGTATCGCGGCAGCAGCCGGACCAGCCGCCCCTGCGACAGTTCGTTGCCGATCATGTTCTCGCTGATGCGGATGACGCCCGTGCCCTTCAGCGCGAGATCGCGCAGCAGCAGATAGGAGTTGGACTCCAGCACCGGGCGCAACGGCTGCATCACCACCGCGCCGTCCTCGTCGCGGAAGTGCCAGGTCAAAGGCTCGTTGAGCGAGTGGTTGAGAATATCGAGGCGGTCCAGATCGCGCGGCGTCACGGGCACGAAATGCCGGCCAAGGAAATCCGGCGATGCGCAGACGAAGCGGTGGTAGTTCCTGATCCTGCGGCCGACGAAATTGCCCTCCGGCATCGGACCGGAATGAATGGCGATGTCGTAGCCTTCGGTGACAAGACGCGCCGGCCGGTCGCTGATCGTGATCTGGAAGTGCACGTCCGGATAGGCGACGCGAAACTCGCGGATCGTGTCGTTGAGATAGGTGTGGCCGGTATAGATATGCGAGGCGACCCGCACCACGCCGCGCGGCACGCCTTCCAGCGACGACAGCTCGTCGATCAGCTGGTCATGGCGGTTCAGATTGTCGCGCGCCCAGGACAAGCACGCCTGCCCGGCATTGGTCAGCATCAGATTGCGCGTGGTGCGCACGACGAGACGGCTGTTGAGCGTCTGTTCCAGCGCGGTGATGCGGCGGCTGGCGAACGATGGCGAAATCCCTTCGGCGCGCGCGGCCGCGGCGATGCTGCCAAGCTCCGCGACCTTCACAAACAACCGAAGCAGATCGAGATCGAACATCCAGTTCCCTCCGCGCGGATGCTTCCGCCGAAAAGCCGGGTCTGTGCCCGTTTCGCTCAGTGGAACATAGCAGGACCGCCCGGCGACGCCAGCGGCATCGGACCGTGCGCGGCGGATAGGCGCTTGCAGTCAAGGCATGGCCGCCCGGAACGACAAAGGCCGGCCAGGCGGCCGGCCTTTGCGTAGTCCCGCAAAGCGATCAGGACGTCTCGGAATCCAGCGCCACCACCTCGCGCTTCTTGCGGATGGTCGGAAGCAGCGGACTGAGCAACATCGCTACGGCCAGCACCAGGCAGACGCCGGAAATCGGACGCTGCAGGAACGTCACCAGATCGCCCTGCGACAGGATCAGCGCCTTGCGCAGGTTGTTTTCAAGCAACGGTCCAAGCACGAAGGCCAGCACCAGCGGCGCCGGCTCGAACCCGAACTTGCGCATGAAGTAGCCGACAATGCCGAACAGGATCATCACATAGATGTCGAACACGTTGTTGCCCGAGGCATAGACGCCGATGATCGTGAACAGGAGGATCAGCGGGAACAGCACGTTATAGGGCAGCTTCAAAAGCTTCACCCAGATGCCGATCAGCGGCAGGTTCAACACCAGCAGCATGATGTTGCCGATATACATGCTGGCGATGATGCCCCAGAACAGCTTGGGGTTTTGCGTGATCATCAACGGACCCGGCTGCAGGCCGTGGATGATGAAGGCGCCGAGCAGCAGCGCCATCACCACGTTCGGCGGGATGCCGAGCGTCATCAGCGGAATGAACGCGCCGCCGGCCGCCGCATTGTTGGCGGCCTCGGGCCCCGCAACGCCTGCAATCGCACCCTTGCCAAACTCCTCCGGAGTCCGGGAAAGGCGTTTCTCCAATGCGTAAGAGCCGAACGCCGCCACGACGGCGCCGCCGCCCGGCAATACGCCAAGGAAGAATCCGAGGATCGAGCCGCGCGCAATCGGCGCCCAGCTTTGCTTCCAGTCATCCTTGCTCGGCATCAGGTTCTTGATTTCAGACGAGACGATCTCGCGCTTGAGCGATTGTTCGGTGTTGAACAGAACTTCCGCGACGCCGAACAAGCCCATCACCAGCGGCACGATGCCGATGCCGTCGATCAGGTGGATGCTGCCGAAGGTGAGGCGCGGCTGCGCGTTGATGCTGTCGAGGCCGACGAGCCCGAGCACGACGCCGATACAAGCCATGAACAGCGCCTTGGCCATCGAGCCCTGCGTCAGGAACGTCAGCATGACGAGACCAAGGACCATCAGGCTGAAATATTCGGCAGGGCCGAACGCTATCGCGACCTCGGCAAGCCGCGGCGCAACCAGCATCAGCAGAATAATCGAGAAGGTGCCGGCGATGAACGACCCCAGCGCCGAAATCCCGAGCGCCGGGCCGGCACGGCCGCGCTTGGCCATCGCATGGCCGTCGAGACACGTCACAACCGACGCGGCTTCGCCTGGAATGTTGACGAGGATCGACGTGGTCGATCCGCCGTACATGCAG
This sequence comes from uncultured Alphaproteobacteria bacterium, assembly GCA_963774995.1. Lineage (GTDB taxonomy): Bacteria > Pseudomonadota > Alphaproteobacteria > Rhizobiales > Xanthobacteraceae > P52-10. Next base: position 296,634 of record CAVZHJ010000014.1, on the reverse strand, counting down.
CCATAGTAGATGCCGGCCATCATGATGATGCCGGATTCCGGCGTGCCGGCCAGCGTCACCGGCAACAGCAGCGACATCGCCGAGACCGGACCGATGCCCGGCAACACGCCGACCAGCGTGCCGATGAAGACGCCGATGAAACAGTACAGCAGATTGATCGGCTGAAGCGCGACGCCGAAGCCCTGCGCGACGAGGTTAAGCGTGTCCATGACTGCCCCTTACCCGATGCTGAAGATGCCCGAGGGCAGTTGAATGAGCAGAAGCTTTTGCAGCACGTACCAGCAGACAAACGGCACGAGGATCGCAATCGGGATCGCCCGCGTCCACACCACCGGGTCGATGACGCGCAACAGGGCGATCAGCAGGATGATGGTGGACGCGAGAAAGCCGAGCGTCTCGAACACCAGGGCGAACGCAATCAGAAGCGCGATCACGAGCAGCGGTTTGGTCCACAGCACGTGGCGCCAGAGCGAGAGAAAGGTCGGGCCGCCGTCCTTGACCGCTCCATAGAGGATGATCAGCGAAAACACGACCATCAGCAGGCCGGCGTAGAACAGCACGTAACCGGAGCCCGGATCGTTGATCGTGCCGAGCTTCAGCGCATAGCCTGACCAGATAACGAAAATGCTCAGAGCCAGCCCGACGAGACCGCTCCACAACTCGGTGTTGTCGATTTTCACAACTGTTTCCCCTTCACGCGCCGTGTCCCCGCGCGCCTCAACGATCGATTAATTCCGGGTGGAGCGCGAGACGCCTCCCGCTTCCGCCCACCCTGCCCGTCAGTTAGACGAATGGACCCGCCGGAAACAGTTCCGGCAGTCAGTCGTCAATGGTTTTCTTGCCCAATCCAAGACTGTCGACAACCTTGCGCTCCGCGACTTCGGCGATCGCACGCAAGGTGAGGTCGGTCGATCCGCCCGCAGGGAAAGGCACGATCAGCGCGATGGGCCTGGTCGGAAAGTCCTGTGCCCTGACTTCGGCGGCGAGCATGGTCGCCGAAACCGCAACCGCCGACGCAACCAACCCGATCCTGCTGCCGATCATCGCCACTCCGCCTCCTCCCCACCGCGGGTTCGTCGCTCGAGGCCCGAACCTTTTGCGCGTTCTTCGCTTTGCCAATGCCTACGTTGCAGATCGTGGCGCCTCAAGTCCCAAGCGCAAAGAAACGTTTCCACAAAGGAGACTGGGCCGGTAAAGCCAATTCATCTAATCCGTCTCCTGACCGGACTGTCAACACGTTCCGCAACGCAAAACGAGGCCGTGCGGCGCGCGGCCTCGTTCCAATTATTGGACCCGCACAGGGTGCCCCGGTGCGGCCTGCCCTATTTCTTGGCAAGTCCGAGCTTGGTCAGCAACTCGCGCTCCGACACCATGTAGTCGGCAACGAACTTCGTGTAAGTCGCCGCATCCATGTAGTTTGGAATCATGTCGTACTTGTCGAGGGTATCCAGCACGAGCTTGTCGCCGAGCGCCTTCTTGAAGGCATCCTGCAACTTGATGACGACCTTCGGATCCATGCCCTTCGGTCCCGCGAGCCCCCAGGGTGAATCGAACACGAACGGATAGCCCAGTTCCTTCAGCGTCGGCACGCCGGGAAGCTTCGGATTGGGCGTCCCGGTCCACACGTTGACGAACTTCAGCTTGCCGGCGTCCGCGAGCGGCTTGGCGTCGAGACCGGTCGCGCCGCACAAGGTGTGGTTGCCGGCGACAGCGAGATTGACCTCGTTCGTGCTCTTGAACGGCACTTCGGTGAACTTCACGCCGGACGCCGCTGCCATCAACTCCATGCCGATGTTCGGCGAGGTGCCGTGTCCTGGCGAAGCGTAGGTCAACTTGCCCGGATTGGCCTTGGCGAACTCGATCACGTCCTTCCAGGCGCCCGAGCTTGCTTTCCGTCGAGCAGTAAGTAGCAAACACGTAGCCGGCAAAGTTTCCGATATAAGTGAAATCCTTGAGCGGATCGAAGGTCGCGCCCTGCATGATCGGATAGCGGAAAATGGTGATCGGGATCTGCGCGATGGTGTAGCCGTCGGGCTTGGCGGTCGCAGCCATGGTGGCGCCGCCGACTGTGCCGCCGCCCCCCGCCTTGTTCTCGACGATGATCGGCTGGCCGAGGTGTTTCGAAGCGGCTTCCGCAAACGCGCGCAGCGTGATGTCGGTCGAACCGCCCGCGGCCCACGGCACGATCAGCGTAATCGGCCGGGTCGGGAAGTCCTGCGCCAGGGCTGCGCCCGACGCCGTGATCAGGGAAAGCGCCGCAACGACGGTCCTCATGGTTTTCATGTTCAGCATTTTTCCTCTCATTTGATTGCAAATGTTCGCTCAGCCGTCAGGCATGCATTCACCGGCGCCCGTTGGTAACGATTCCAGGACACGGCGTCATGCGACGGGCAACAGAACGGCAAGAGCGGCAAGCCGCTCCTGCCGGAAATTCTCAGTCCTTGCGTTCCATGCCGATGCGCTTGAGCAGGGCTTCCTCGAGCTTGATCTGCTCGGCCACGGCTGCGTTGTAGTCGGCGGTGCCCTTGTAGTTCGGCACCATGTCGAAGCGCAGCAGTGTTTCGATCACCGACTTCTCCTCGAGCGCCTTCTTGAACGCATCGTGGAGCTTCGCCACCACCTTCGGATCCATGCCCTTCGGTCCGGCGATGCCCCAGGGCGAGTCGATCACATAAGGATAGCCGAGATCCTGCAGCGTCGGAATTTCGGGCAGGAACGACACGCGCTTCGCGGTCCAGACGTTGAGGAAGCGCGCCTTGCCGGCATCGACCAGAGGCCTGATGCTGGTGCCGCTGGCGCCGAGCATCACGTGGCCGCCCGCGACCGCCGCATTCACCTCCGCCGCGCCCTTGAACGGCACGTGGGTGAACTTCACGCCGGATTTCTCCGCCAGCATTCTCCATGCCCAGATGCAGCGACGTGCCCGACCCGGTGGAACCATAGGTGATCTTGCCGGGATTCGCCTTGGCATAGGCGATGACGTCTTCCCATTTCTTGAACGGCGTCTCGCGCATTGGCGAACGCGGCGAACACATAGCCGGTCAGATGGATGATGTAGGTGAAGTCGTCCGCCTTCCACGTCGTCTTCTGCATCAACGGCAGACGATAGACCGTGATCGGCATCTGCGCGATCGTGTAGCCATCGGGCTTGGCGGTGCGCCGCCATGGTCGCGGGCCCAACGGTGCCGCCGCCGCCCGCCTTGTTCTCGATGATGATCGGCTGGCCAAGATGCTTCGCCGCCGCTTCTGCCATCGCACGCATGGTGACGTCGGTCGGCCCGCCGGCGGGCCAGGGAACGATCAGGGTAACCGGCTTAACGGGAAAGTCCTGAGCGAATGCCGCACTGGCCAGAACCATCATGCCGATGGACGCCAGAATAGTTTTCAGACCACGTTGCTTGTTCATTTTTCCTCTCTGTGAGAACGATACGGCCAATACTTGCGCGGCGGCCGCGGCTTGTCGGATCACGTTGTGGATCGCGATTCCCTATTCGTCGAAGGCCGTGAGCGTCTTGTTGTTTGTTCGCCCGCCCGCCTCGCGATGAATTGCTGTGCTTTCGTTGTCGCTTGCTATTCTTTCTTTTCCATACCGATGCGCTTGAGCAGCGCCTCTTCCATCTTCACCTGTTCCTCGACCGACTTCTTGTAGTCCGCCGTGTTCTTGTAGTTCGGAATCATCTCGTAACGGCTGAGCGTCTCAACGACGGACTCCTCCTCGAGCGCCTTCTTGAACGCGTCGTGCAGTTTCGCGACGACCTTCGGGTCCATACCCTTCGGACCGGCCAGCCCCCACGGCGAGTCGATCACATAAGGGTAGCCTAGCTCAAGCAGCGTCGGAATATCAGGGAGCGATTTGACGCGCTTTGCAGTCCAGATATTCAGAAAACGCGCCTTCCCTGCATCGACCAGCGGCCGGACGCTGGTACCGCTTGCGCCGAGCATCACGTGCCCGCCCGCCACGGCCGCGTTCACTTCGACCGCTCCCTTGAAAGGCACGTGCAGGAATTTCACGCCCGATTTTTCGGCAAGCATTTCCATGCCGAGATGCAGCGACGAGCCGGTCCCGGTCGAGCCGTAAGTGATCTTGCCGGGATTGGCCCTGGCGTAGTCGATCACGTCCTGCCATTTCCTGAACGGCGTATCGGCGCCGGCGAAAGCGGTGAAGACATAGCCGGTCAGGTGGATGATGTAGGTGAAGTCGTTCTCCGACCACGTCGTCTTCTGCATCAACGGCAGGCGATAGACAGTGATCGGCATCTGCGCGATCGTGTAACCGTCTGGCTTCGCGGTCGCTGCCATGGTTGCCGGACCGACCGTCCCGGCCCCGCCGGCCTTGTTCTCGACGATGATCGGCTGGCCGAGATGCTTCTGCGCGGCTTCCGCGACCGCGCGCATCGACACGTCGGTCGGCCCACCTGCCGGCCACGGCACGATCAAGGTGACCGGCCGCGCCGGATAATCCTGCGCGGACACGGCGCCTATCGATGCGAGCACGGCAAGCGACGCAACGAATGTCTTCAAGCGCGAGCGACTGGCCATAAATCCTCCTGACGGGACGACGTGTGACAGCGCCGGGCCTTCATTGCGCGAGACCCGTTGAGCCGGCGGTTCCTGCGATTGCAGTGATTTTCCTTCACAAGGCGAGGCAGCGCTTGAGATGCGCCGCCTCTTTGTTGGAGATCGCTTTCGCTATTTCATTTCTTCAGCATGCCGATCCGCTCGAGCAATCCGCGCTCAAGCTTGATCTGCTCGTCGACCGCCTGCTTGTAATCGGCGGAATTCTTGTAGTTCGGCACCATCTCGAAACGATCGAGCACCTGGATCACCATCGGGTCCTCGATTGCCTTCTTGAAAGCGTCATGCAGCTTCGCGACGATCTTCGGGTCCATGCCCTTGGGTCCGGCAATGCCGAACGGCGAGTCGATCACGAACGGATAGCCGATCTCCGTCAGCGTCGGAACCTCCGGGAACGACTTCTGCCGCTTCGCGGTCCAGACGTTCAGGAAGCGGGCCTTGCCGGCATCGACGATCTGCTTTGACGACGCTCCACCTGCGCCGACCATGACATGGCCACCTGCGACCGCGGCATGCAGTTCAGCCGCGCCCTTGAATGGAACATGCACGAGCTTGATGCCGTCCTTCTCCGCCACCTGTTCGGTGCCCAGATGTGGCGAGCCGCCGACGCCGGAGGAACCATACGTGAGCTTGCCGGGATTGGCCTTCGCGTAGTCGACGACGTCCTTCCAGGTCTTGAACGGCGTATCGGCCGCGGCGATGTGGGCAAACACATAACCGGTCAGATGGATGATGTAGGTGAAGTCCTCCGGCTTCCAGGTCGTCTCCTGCATCAGCGGCAGCCGGTAGACCGTGACCGGCATCTGCGCGACCGTGTAACCGTCGGGTTTGGCGGTCGCCGCCATCGTCGCAGGGCCGACTGTACCCGCACCGCCGGCCTTGTTGTCGACGAGGATCGGCTGGCCGAGTTGTTTCGATGCGGATTCGGCGAGCGCGCGGAGCGCGAGGTCGGTCGGCCCGCCGGCCGGGAACGGCACGATCAGCGTGATCGGCTTTGTCGGAAACTCCTGTGCCGCGGCGTGATACGGAAACATGAGTACGGCGGCCGCACAGACGGCCAGACAAACAGCTATGGCAACCGAACGGAATCGTCCCGTCATTCGCAATCCTCCCTGTCGGAGGCTTGACCTGATCAGGTGCGCCCCTCTGTTGAATGAACAGCATCAAATCAGAGTTCCGCCGGCCGGGAGAGCGGTATTTGTGTCGCATCTCGGGTAAACGACGACACAGTGCAGTGCCGAAGGCGTTCCGAATTCCGGAACCGGCGCGAGCGGCCTCGATCTCGGGCTTACCCGAGATCGACACTATGAAGTGCACAAGCCGGCTGCAGCCGACTTGTGACGCGCGCGCCGCAACGGCCGACCGGATGCGACGCGGGGGCCTACTTCTTCGCGAGCCCGATGTCGGTCAACGCCTTGCGTTCTGAAACCATGAAGTCCTGCACGAACCTGGTGTAGTCGGCGCTGCTCAGATAGTTCGGCACCATTTCGAACTTGTCGAACGCCTCGAGCACCGCCGGATCCGCGAGCGCCTTCTTGAAGGCGTCGTGAATCTTCGCCACCGCTTTCGGGTCCATGCCCTTCGGGCCGGCGATACCGAATGGAGAATCGAACACGAACGGCAGGCCGGCTTCCTTCAGCGTCGGCACGTCGGGCAGAAGCTTCACGCGGTTCGCCGTCCAGATGGTCAGGAACCTCAGCTTGCCGGCGTCGGCCAGCGGCTTGGCGCTGGTGCCGCTCGCACCGAGCGTCGTGTGATTGCCGGCGACTGCGACGTTGACTTCCGAGGCGCCCTTGAACGGCACATGCGTCAGCTTGATGCCCTCCTTCGCCGCCATCTGCTCCATGCCGATGTGCAGCGAGGTGCCGGCGCCCGGCGTCGCGTAGCTGACCTTGCCCGGATTCTTCTTCGCGAACTCGACGACGTCGCTCCAGGTCTTGAAACCGGACTGCTCACTCGCGAAGGTCGCGAATACGTAACCCGTGAGATGGATGATGTAGGTGAAATCCTTCAACGGATCCCACGTCGTCTCCTGCATGATCGGCAGCCGGTACACGCCGATCGGCATCTGCGCGATGGTGTAGCCGTCCGGCTTTGCGGTCGCAGCCATCGTCGCCGGGCCCAAAGCACCACCGCCGCCCGCCTTGTTCTCGACGATGATCGGCTGGCCCAGATGCTTGGCGGCCACCTCGGCGATGGCGCGCATGGCGATGTCGGTCGGCCCGCCGGCCGTCCACGGGATGATCAGGGTGACCGGCCTTACGGGATAGTCTTGCGCGAAGGCGGGCGCTGCAAGCGCGGCCAGGAGCGCCGACGCGCCGAAAGCCGCCAGAAGTTGGCGTCGAATCATTGATTTTCCTTTTCTTTTTTTGCCGATTGGTGGGGGCGGGTTAACCGGCGGCATCCGACGGCGCAAGCGCTGCAGCGGCAGCAGAGACGTGCAAATTCCGTAGCAGCTGCGGTTCCCCAGAGATTTCCAATGCCGCTGGACCCGCATGCAGGTTGATCGTTCCTGCGCGAGTGATTCTGTGCCAAATTGACTGCGGAAAAGAGAATGAAACAGTCGCCATTTGCCGAATCCGCAGTGCGAATGTCTCTTCAAGGCATGTGCGGCAGCGGCTAGCCGCGCGAGGACACGCTGATGCAGGCTGCCGAACTCTCGCGAGCGCAGCGATGGGTCATCATGGGCGGGGCTGCAGCAATGCTCAGCCTGGCGATGGGTATGCGGCAGTCGTTCGGCCTGTTCCAGCCCGAGCTGGTGAGGTCCATCGGCATCACCTCATCCGACTTCTCGCTGGCGATGGCGCTGCAAAACGCGATCTGGGGCATCTCGCAGCCGTTCATCGGCATGCTCGCCGACCGCTACGGCGCGCGTTACATCATGCTGGGCGGCGCCATCACCTACGCCGTCGGCCTGGTCGTCGTCATCTTCTCGACTTCGGCTGCGGTGCTGACGCTTGGCCTCGGCTTCTGCATCGGCATCGCGCTGTCGTGCACGGCAACCAGCCTGACCATGAGCGTGACGACACGCGCGGCGCTGCCGGCCCGGCGCAGCGTGGCGATGGGAGGGGTCGCGGCCATGGGCTCGCTCGGCCTGGTGTTCGCCTCGCCGCTTGCGCAGACATTGATGACGACTTTCAACTGGCAGATCGCGCTGGTCGGCTTCCTCGGCCTCGCCGCGGTGATGGTGCCGGCCGCGCTCTGCGCCGGCCGCGCCGACAAGGTGGACATGCCGCTGTCGGAAGATCCCGAGCAGACGTTCAAGAAAACGCTGCAGATGGCGTTCGGCCATTCCGGCTATGTGACGATGGCGCTGGCTTTCTTCGTCTGCGGTCTGCAACTCGTGTTCATGACCAATCACCTGCCGAACTATCTGGCGATCTGTGGCCTGCCTCCCTCGCTCAGTGCCACAGCGCTGGCGCTGATCGGCCTGTTCAACGTGTTCGGCTGTTACCTGTTCGGCTGGCTCGGCAGCTTCTACCCGAAGCAGCACCTGCTCGGCGGCCTCTATATCCTCCGCTCGCTGAGCATCGCGCTCTACTTCTCCTATCCGCCGACGCCTCTGACGACGATGCTGTTCGCGGCGACGCTCGGCACGCTGTGGCTTGGAGCCGCCACGCTGATCAACGGGCTGGTCGTGCAACTGTTCGGCGTGCGCTTCATGGCGACGCTCTCCGGCATCGCGTTCTTGAGCCACCAGACCGGCTCGTTCATCGGTGCCTGGGGCGGCGGCCTGATCTTCGACACCACCGGCAACTACGATGCGGCATGGAAATTCGCCGTGATCTGCGGGCTGATCGCCGGCTGCTTCCAGATGATGATGAACGTGCGGCCGCCGAAGCTTGCGAATGCGCCCGCGGCATCTCCCGCGATGGGCCCGGCGTGACGCTACCCTAGCGGCGGTTGCGCGAGATAGGCGAGGCGCTTGGTCTCGCGCCGCGCCTTCGTGACCGTATCGAGCACGAGGCCGATGGAAAAGCTCATCACGCCGACGAGCATGAGACCGGTCGCAAACACGGCCGTGGGCAGGCGCGGCACCAGCCCGGTAGATGCGAATTCAATGACCACAGGCACGCCGAACCACAGGCTCGCGAGCGCAAATCCGAGCGCCACGGTGCCAAACACCTGAAACGGGCGCTCGTCCTTCACCAGCCGCGAGATCAGCAACAGGATGCGCAGGCCGTCGCGATAGGTGCTGAGCTTGCTGGATGAGCCTTCGGGGCGAACGCCGTAGTTCGCCGGCATCTCGCTGCACGGCATGCGCAGCTCCAGCGCATGGATCGTCAGCTCGGTCTCGATCTCGAAGCCTTGCGAGTCGGCGGGAAACGACTTGACGAAGCGGCGCGAGAAGATCTTGTAGCCGGACAGCATGTCGCTGAACTCGTGGCCGAAGATCCATTGCACCAGCCCGCTCAGCAGCCGGTTGCCGAAACGGTGCCCGGCCCGAAAAGCGTCGGCATGAGCGTCGATCCGCGAGCCGTTGAGGAAATCGAGCGACTGCTCGCGCATCGCGGCGATCAAGGCTGGCGCTGCTTCGAGATCATAAGTGTTGTCACCATCGACCATGAGGTAGATGTCGGCATCGATGTCGGCGAACATGCGCCGCACCACGTTGCCCTTGCCCTGATAGTGCTCGTTGGCGACAACCGCTCCCGCCGCGCGCGCAATCTTCGCCGTGCCGTCGCTCGAATTGTTGTCGTAGACATGGACCGTTGCGTCGGGCAGCGCCGCCTTCGCCCGCGCAACCACCGCAGCGATCGTCAGGGCTTCATTGTAGCAGGGAACGATGACGGCAACGCGTGGCGAGGTTTGCGCCCGCGGTTCGCTGGCCGCACTCATTCAGAGCCTCGAATCGATGCGTCAGGTATCATCACCGCAGATCGTACACGATTCCCGTCAACGCGGCTCTTCGGGGCGGGCCGCGCCTTGAAGCTTGTGATAGTCGCGGTACCAGGCGACGAACCGGCGAATCCCCTCCTCGATCGAGGTTTTGGGCCGGAAGCCGATCTCGCGCGCAAGGTCGTCGATGTCGGCGTAGGTCTCGAGAACATCACCTGGCTGCATCGGCAGGAATTCCTTTTGTGCCATCCGCCCAAGCTCGTGCTCGAACAGCGCGACGACCTTCATCAGGTCTTCCGGCTTGTTGTTGCCGATGTTGTACACGCGCCAGGGCGCGGCGCTCGTCCCCGGATCGTTGGCAGCCGCCCCCCGCCTGCGGCACATGCTCCATCAGGCGCACGATCGCCTCGGCCACGTCATCGACGTAGGTGAAATCGCGCCGCATCTTCCCGTTGTTGAACAGGCTGATCGGCCGGCCGTTCGCGATGGCATCGGCAAACAGGTACATCGCCATGTCCGGCCGGCCCCAGGGGCCGTAGACGGTAAAAAAGCGCAAGCCCGTGCAAGGCAACCGGTAGAGATGACTGTAGGCATGGGCCATCAGCTCGTTCGCCTTCTTGGTCGCGGCGTAGAGACTGATCGGATGATCGACACTGTCCTTGACTGCGAACGGGACCTTGGTGTTGGCGCCGTAAACGGACGACGACGACGCATAGAGCAAATGCTCGCAACCATTGTGCCGGCAGGCTTCAAGCACGTTGAGAAAGCCATCCAGGTTCGAGCCGGCATAAATGTGCGGATGGTCGATCGAATGCCGCACGCCCGGCTGGGCCGCGAGATGAATCACGCGTGAGAACCGCTGCCGTTTGAACAGGTCGAACAGGCCGTCACGATCGGCGATGTCGACCTTCGCAAATTCGAACCTGTCATGATCCTTGAGCACGGCGAGGCGCGCTTCCTTCAAGGCGGGGTCGTAGTAGGCGTTCATGTTGTCGAGGCCGACAATAGCGCGTCCCTGCTGCAGGAGCCGTTGTGCGACATGAAGGCCGATGAAACCGGCCGCACCGGTGACCAGCACAGGGTTGTCCGTCATCGGGCGCAGTCCTTTCCGCGCGCCGTCATTCCGGGGCGCAAGCGGAGCGAGCGAATCCGGAATCTCGATATGATATGCGCAGAGTTCACAAAGCTCGAGATTTCGGGTCCGCACCATCCAAGTCGGCTGCTGCCGACCTGGACAATTCTAATGCCGAACTCGGGTAAACCCGAGTTCGGGCCGTGCATCCCGGAATGACAACGTACTGAGGTCTTAACCGACATAGCCATTGGGATTCTTCGTTTGCCAGTTCCAGGCGTCGCGGCACATCTGCAACAGATCGCGCTGCGGCCGCCAGCCAAAAAGCGCTTTTGCCAGCGCGGGGTCGGACCAGCACGCTGCCACATCGCCGGCGCGCCGTTCGACAATCTTGCGCGACAATTTATGGTTGGTCGCCCGCTCGAAGGCGTCGCACATTTCCAGAACCGAAACGCCCTTGCCGGCGCCGAGATTGACCGCGATGCAGCCGGGCTTCGTTTCAAGATACTTCAGGGCGGCAAGATGGCCATCTGCCAGATCCTGCACATGAATGAAGTCGCGGATGCAGGTGCCGTCGTGCGTCGGATAATCGCCGCCGAAAATACGCAGTTCCGGTTTGCGACCGATCGCGACCTGAAGCAGATACGGCATCAGGTTGCTCGGCGTCCCTTTCGGATCTTCACCGATCAACCCGCTCTCATGCGCACCGACGGGATTGAAGTAACGCAGGCTCACGATACGCCAGCCGCCGTCGGATCTCGCGACATCTGTGAGGATGTCCTCCTGAACAAGTTTGGAGCGGCCGTAAGGGTTGGTTGCCGAGCGCGGAAAATCCTCGCGGATCGGCAGCGAGGTGGCCTCGCCATAGACGGTGGCCGACGACGAGAATACCAGCGTCTTGACGCCTGCCCTCGACATGCTCGCCAACAGAGAGAGCGTGCCCGTGACGTTGTTGTGATAGTATTTCAGAGGTTCCGCGACAGACTCGCCGACCGCTTTGTGCCCCGCGAAGTGAACGACCGCCTCAATTCGATACTCGCTGAAAATCCGGTCGAGCAACACCGAATCGAGCATATCGCCGCGAACGAACACGGGCCGGCGTCCGGCAATGGCCTCGATCCGCTGCGCGACGAGGCCGACGCTATTGGAGAGATTATCGAGGATCACGACATCGCGGCCGCTCTGCAGCAACGACACACAGGTGTGCGAGCCGATGTATCCGAGGCCGCCCGTGACCAGAATCGCCATTAAATCAGCTTCCGCTTCGATCCCTTAACGACAGAAAATCAATCCACTATCGTGGCGAGAGCAGGATGTCTTCCAGGTACTTGCCGTAGTCATTGTTGTACTCACCGGCAAGCGTCCTGACCTGCTGCTCCGAGATGAAGCCGTTGCGCCAGGCGATTTCCTCAAGGCAGGCGATCTTCAATCCCTGCCGGGTCTCGACCGTTTCCACGAACTGCGCCGCTTCAAGCAGGCTCGACGGCGTTCCGGTATCCAGCCACGCCATGCCGCGCGGCAGCCTTTGCACCATCAGATCGCCGCGCTTCAGATAAACTTCGTTGATCGACGTAATCTCGCGCTCGCCGCGCGCCGACGGCTCGACCTTCTTCGCAATCCCGAACACGTCGCCATCGTAGAAGTACAGTCCGGTGACCGCCAGACCTGACTTCGGCTGCTGGGGCTTTTCCTCGATGGAGATGGCCCGTCCGTCGCTGCTCAATTCGACGATGCCGAACGCCGACGGATTGGCGACGGGATAGGCGAACACGACCGCGCCTTTCGAAAGCGAAGCAGCGCTTTTGACGAAGCCGGTCAGGCCCGCTCCGTAAAAGATGTTGTCGCCGAGCGCCAGCGCGACCGGAGAACCGTTGCCGAAGCCTTCGCCGATGATGAAAGCCTCTGCGAGCCCGCCGGGATTGTCCTGCTCGGCATAGGAGATCGACAACCCCCATTGACCGCCGTCACCGAGCAGTTCGCGATACAACGGCAGCGCTTCCGGCGTCGAGATGACGAGATGCTCGCGAATGCCGGCCAGCATCAGCACCGACAACGGATAGTAGACCATCGGCTTGTCGTAGATCGGCAGCAGCTGCTTGCTGATCACGCGGGTGATCGGATGGAGCCGCGTGCCCCTTCCGCCTGCGAGAATGATCCCCTTCATCGCTTGCCCCTCAACCGCTCGCCGTCCCTGTCCGCCAGCAGTGCGTTCATGGTTGCCGCAAGGCTGTCCTGCCAGCAAGGCAAGCGCAGTCCGAAATCGCGATGCAGCTTTTCGCAATCGAGCCGCGAGTTGGCCGGGCGTTTCGCTGCTGTCGGAAAGTCGGCGGTGGCGATCGGCACGACCGGAACTGCATGGTGGCCAAGCGCTGCCGCAATGCGCATGATCTCTTGCGCAAAACCAAACCACGTCGTCTCGCCCGCCGCGGCCAGATGATAAGTGCCGCGCAGGCGATCCTCCTGCGTAACGCGCTTGGCGATCGCAAGCAGCGCGGCCGCGATATCGTGCGCAGATGTCGGATTGCCGATCTGATCATCGACCACGCGCAGGGACTCGCGCTCGGTCGGCGAGCCGCAGCATGGTCTTGACGAATTCTGGCCGTAGCGGGCTATAGACCCACGCCGTGCGAAAGACCAGCGCGGCCGGATATGTCGTCAAAACCGCTTCCTCGCCGGCGAACTTCGTCCTGCCGTAAGCGGTCTGCGGATTTGCGGCGTCATCCTCCGCATAGGCAGCGTCCTTACCGCCGTCGAAGACGTAGTCGCTGGAGACGTGCAGAAACGGAACCTTTCGCTGCGCGGCGATCCCGGCAAGCCAAGCCGCGCCGTCCCGGTTGACGGCGAAGGCGCGCGCGGAGTTCGCTCTCCGCCGCATCGACCGCGGTGTAGGCTGCCGCATTGATGATCGCATCGGGCGCAGAATGCCGCGATGCGATCGGCGCCCTGGCGGTGTTCGAGATCGAGGTCGGGACGGCCAAGCGCGAGGATGTCCACGCTCGCCGCCGCCGCGCGATCGGCGAGCGCGCGGGCAAGTTGCCCGGCCGATCCCGCGACGAAGACCTTCATCATCGCCCCGACCCGAGCAGGCCGAGCCGCTCGCCACGATAGACCCCGTCGCGCAGCGGCGCCCACCAGTCGCGCCTGTCGAGATACCAGCGGACTGTTTTCTCGAGCCCGGTCTCGAAGGTCTCCTGCGCGCGCCAGCCGAGCTCGCGCTAAATCTTCGCCGCGTCGATCGCGTAGCGATGGTCATGCCCGGGACGATCCTCAACGAACGTAATCAGCCGCTGATGCGGGGCGCCGGAAGGCGACAGCTGGTCCATCAATTCGCAGATGCGCCGGACCACCTGGATGTTGCTGCGCTCGTTCGCGCCGCCGACATTGTACTTCTCTCCGGGGCGCCCCTTGCCGACGATGAGATGCAGCGCGCGGGCGTGATCCTCGACATAGAGCCAGTCGCGAATGTTCGACCCGTCGCCGTAGACCGGCAGCTTTTTTCCCTCCGAGGCATTCAGGATCGTCAGCGGAATCAGTTTCTCGGGAAAATGAAACGGACCATAGTTGTTCGAGCAATTGGAAATGATCGCCGGCACGCCGTAAGTGCGATGCCAGGCGCGCACCAGATGATCGGCCGCTGCCTTGCTGGCCGAATACGGCGACGACGGATCGTAAGCCGATTGCTCGCTGAACAAGCCCTGTCTCGGCGAGCGAGCCATAGACCTCATCGGTCGACACATGGAGAAAGCGGAACGCGTCGCGCTTCTCCGACCGAGCCTTGTCGAGATAGCCGCGCGCCGTCTCCAGCAGGCACGCGCGTTCCCATCACATTGGTTTGCAGAGAACACCTGCGCTGCGGCGATCGAACGGTCCACGTGGCTTTCGGCGGCAAGGTGAATCACCGCATCCGGCTCGTAACGCGTCAACGCATCGGTCATCGCCGCGCGGTCGCAAATGTCGGCCTGCACGAAGGTGTAAAGCGGATCGTCGGCGATGCTGGCCAGCGAGCTCAGTGTCGATGCGTAGGTCAGGCAGTCGACGTTGACGACAGATTGCCTGAGTTCACCGACGAGATAGCGGCAGAGCGCCGACCCGATGAATCCGGCTCCGCCTGTCACAAGAAATCGCATGCGGCAAAGTTACCCTTAAACAAGGCCGGGAAAGACGACGCCGAGTTCGGCCAGCCGGGGCTGCTTGCGATCCTTCTCCGACAACGTCACCTCGCCAAGCGGCACCCGCCAGTCGATCGCCAGTGCCGGATCGTCCCAGGCCAGACCCCGCTCATGCTGCGGAGCGTAGTAATCGGTCGTCTTATACAGGACCTCGGTATCGGTCTCCAGCGTGACGTAGCCGTGTGCAAAGCCGACCGGCACCCACATCTGACGCCAGTTCGTTGCCGATAGCTCGACTGCGACATGTCGCCCGAAGGTCGACGAGCCGTGGCGGAGGTCGACACAAACGTCGAGGACCGATCCGCGCGCGACCCGCACCAGCTTGCCATGCGCGCGCGGCGACACCTGAAAATGCAGGCCGCGCAACACGCCCCGCACCGCCGAGCGGACGTGATTGTCCTGCACGAAGGCCGCATCAATGCCGTCGGCCGCAAGCAGGTCGGCGCGAAAGGTTTCGGAGAAAAAGCCGCGATGGTCGGCGATCCGGCCCGGCGCAATCAGGACGGGGCCGTCGATATCGAAGCGCTGAAAGTCCACCGTCTGGCTCATCGCTGAAGGGATGCCGGAGCACAGCGATAGCGTTAAGCACGTTTATGCCCGCCGATCAACGCAGGAGCGGCCGGCCCCGGTGACGGAAGACCCGCGCCAGGCCGAAAAATAGTTAACGACTACCGCTTGGCCGCCTTGCCCAGCGCATGGACGATGGTTTGCATGGTCGCATCATCGAGATAGGGGTGCATCGGCAGGCTCAACACGCGGCGGCTGACGTTCTCCGACATGGTGAGCGAACCCGCAACGCGGGTGTTCGATCTGTAGGCTGGCTGCTGGTGCACCGGCATCGGATAGTGAACCGCCGTCGGAATGCCGACTTCCTTCAGCGACTTCACGATCTCCTCGCGCCGGTCGGTCTGGATCGTGAACTGGGCCCAAACGCAGGTCCGGTCGTTGCGGACGATCGGCGCCTGGATACCGGGAATCTCGGCGACCATGTCGCGATAGATCCGGCCGATCCGAATGCGCTGCTCGACCTCCCAGTCGAACGTATCGAGCTTGGCCAGGATCACGGCGCATTGCAGCGTGTCCATCCGTGCGCCAACGCCGATGCGCGTGTGGTAGTAGCGGCTCTCCTGACCGTGCACACGCACCTCGCGCATGATGTCGGCAAGCTTGCCGTCATTGACGAAGATTGCGCCGCCGTCACCGTAACAGCCGAGCGGCTTGCTCGGAAAGAAGCTGGTGCAGCCGATGGTGGAGACGTTGCAGCTCTTGCGCGCGCGATACTCCGCGCCGAAGCTTTGCGCCGCATCCTCGATCACGGCAATGCCGTGCTTCGCCGCAACGGCGTTGATCTCGTCCATGTCTGCCGTCTGGCCGTACAGCGAGACCGGCATGATCGCCCTGGTGCGCGAGGTGATCGCAGCTTCAATCAGTTCCGGATCGATGTTGCAGGTGTCCGGCTCGACATCGACGAACACCGGCGTCGCGCCGAGCAGCACGATCATTTCCGCCGTGGCGACGAACGTAAACGGCGTGGTGACGACCTCGTCGCCGGGGCCTACGCCCAACGCCATCAGCGCAACCAGCAGCGCATCGGTTCCCGATCCGACGCTGACGCAATGGCTCGCACCGGTATACGTCTCGAGGCGCTTCTCCATCTCGGCAACTTCGGGGCCGAGGATGAACTGGCCATGGTCCAGCACCTTCTGAATTCGCTCGTTCACGGGCGCGCGGATCGTCCGCAATTGCGCCTTCAAATCGATGAACTCGATAGCCATGGTCCAGACTTCCCCTGCGAAAGATTGCCGGCGGACAGCGAATATGGATCCGGACGAACCCGTGCCTCACGCCCCCGCGGCGCGCCCCAATTTCGGCAGGATTAACCTCCCCGCGAAAAAACATCAACATTGCCGCCGCGCGCGAGAGATGCCGCCAAAACGCCGCTTTGCTGCGAAATGGCGGGTTTGTTGCATCGCTGAAACAAAGATTGCGCTCGCAGATGGGCGATGCGCCAGTCAACGGCGCGCCTGTCCGGCCCACCAGATCTGCAATTCCTGCGTTCGCCGTAACAACTGACGCAGCGCAGCCGTAGCAGTAACAACCTGTCTGCCCGGATCACATGCATGCGATGGCTTTTCAGAATTACGCTGCTGCTCGTCGTCGCGTCTGCGGTTTACCTTGGCACGGCGGTGGCGTCGCTGCAGGGCCTCGTCGAGGATGCGCGCGACGGCAACACCGCCGCGATCATGGCGCGCATCGATCTTCCCAAATTCCGCGCTTCGCTCGCCGAACAAATCGTGCGCGCGCATTTTGGCCGCATCGAACAGACGCGCCCGGTCAAGACGATCGAACGCGTCGCCGCGCCAGCCGTCATCGAAGCGTTGCTCGCAAAACTGCTGACGCCCGAGAACATCACGAGAGTCCTGCAAAGCGGCGCGTTGCCGGCCGATGGCGGCACCGTTTCGCCGATCGCGCTGCCGGCCCTCAGCACCGCCGGACTGGAAAACGCCGGCCGCATCCTGACACGACTGCGGCCGAAATCACCGGTGCAGCTGCAAATCCGGCTCGACGACGCCGGACAGACGGCGATCCGCATGCACTACGAAGGCACGCATTGGAAGCTGTCAGGCCTCGATCTGCCACCGGCGGCCCTGGAAAAGCTCATCGCCGGGATTTCCGCGAAGTGACGTAATGTGGAGCGGCTCACTGCCCTTCCCGGAATTCCGGAATGGCCCCCTTCAGGATCGACCTGATGCAGTCGTAGTCCTGATTTTTCTCCGCGTCGCTGCAATGCCCGGACCCACCCTTGCACAGACACCATTGACGGCTCGTTCGGCTTCGCAGCGGTAATTCCCTCAATGCCGATCTTGGTCGGCGGCTCGCCCGCGGTGAACAGAATCTCGTGCAGCCGCTCGCCGGGCCTGATGCCGGTAAAGGCGATCTCGATGTCCTCGCCCGGCACGAGGCCAGACAATCGGATCATCCGCTCGGCGAGATCGGCGATCCTCACCGGCTGTCCCATGTTGAGCACATAGACCGAGACGTCGTGCGTGGCGCCGCTCGAGCGCGTGGCTTGCCGAGGTGATGACGAGATCGCAGGCCTCACGGATGGTCATGAAGTAACGGACCATGTCGGGATGCGTCACCGTCACCGGCCCGCCCGCCTCGATCTGCGCCTTGAACTTCGGCACCACCGAACCGTTCGACGCGAGCACGTTGCCGAAGCGAACCGAGATCAGCCGCATCGTGGCGCCGGACGATGCCGCGCGAACGATTTCGTTGTCACGCGCCTGGCAGTACATCTCGGCAAAGCGCTTGGTCAGGCCGAGCATCGAGACCGGCTCGATCGCCTTGTCGGTCGAGATCATCACCATCGCCCGAGCGCCGGCGGCGAGCGACGCATCGGCGACGTTGATCGTGCCGAAGATGTTGGTCTTGACGCCCTCGCCGAAGTCACGCTCGAGGATCGGCACGTGCTTCAGGGCGGCGGCATGAAACACGATGTCGGGCCTGAACTCGCCAAGCAGCGCCACGATCCGGTCGCGATCGCGAATATCGGCGATCCGGCCGTCGATTGCGACGCTGCTGTTGCGGCCGCTCAAGGCTTCCATCACCGCATGCAGCGCCGGCTCGGAGTTCTCCAAAATCATCAGCCGCGCCGCGCCGAACGCGACGATGCGATTGCAGATCTCGGCGCCGATCGAACCGCCGCCGCCGGTCACGACGATCGACTTGCCCTTCACCAGGGCTTCGAGGCGGCCGTAGTCGATCTTCACGGTCGGCCGCAGCAGCAGGTCCTCCACTGCGACCGGAGTGAGCCGCGGCTGCTCGTAGCTGTCTTCAAGCGAAGGCAGGCGGCTGACGATCAAGCCCGAGGCGGCGCGCCTCGCGAATGATCTGCTCCGGCGCGCTTTCGGCGATCGAGCGCCGACGGCATCATGACGACCCGCTCGACCGGCTTGCCGCGCGCGGCGAGAAGATTCACCACGCTGGTCAGATCGTCGACGCCGCCGAGCACCGGAATGCCGCGCACCATCTGCCCGCGGTCCGAAAGCGCCGGCGACAACAGACCTATCGGCCAGATTTGCCGAACCGCACCGTTCTCGATGCTCCGAATCAGAAGCTCGGCATCGGCGGCGTTGCCGACGAGCAGGACCGGCGTTGCATTTGACGCGAGTGTACGCGTACGCGTGCGCGAGGTCCGATAGTAGCGGTAGGCAAGCCGCGTGCCGCTCAAGAGCCCGATCTCGAGCAGCCAGTAGATGACGATCGTCGTCTTGCCGAAGAAGAACGCGCCGAGCACATTCGGCGCCACGAAAATGTAGTCGAGCACCAGCAAGGTGACGCTCAGGATGGTTGCAACCTTGACGATGTTGAGGAGTTCGGGAAGCGACGTAAATCGCCATTTCGTCAGGGTCAGATTGCAGATGTAACAGACGACGATGCCGAACGCGACGAAGTAAGGGAGGATGACAAGGAGCTGCGGCAGACGGCCGGTAAAATCGTCTTCGCCAAATCGCAAATAGAAGCTCAGTATGACGGCAACGGCGGTTGCAATCGCGTCGTGAAGGGCGATCAGCAGAATGCGTGGTGTCAGGTACGGGAACGGCTTCATGCAAACGCTTGTTGGAAAGGTCGAACGCCGTTTCTCAGCATCAGAGCAGCGGCCGGTTGGCAGAGGGGCTGGTTCAGCTTCGCTGGATCAGAACTCTTTGCTTATCTGTTTGTTTGGGCATGACCTAATCCGAAAACCGGTTTCCACTTTTCGGGATCATGCCCTGAAGCCGCAAGAGGAATTGAACTTCCCTAGCAAATACAAACAATTGAAACAACAGCGGTCCCGGAGACGGGCGCTGCGCGGTTAATCGGCTTCCGGCCGCCCCGCGGCCTTGAGTTGATTGAGCAGCGTTTTCATCTCGGCCTTGGCTGTTTTGGGTGCGACCAGCACCGCACCGTTCGAGACCACGACGACAACGTCGTCGAGGCCAATGACCGTTGCCAGCAGCGAGCCATCGCTCTTTACGATCGAGTTCCTGACATCGAGCACCTCGCAAGGGCCCGACACGGCATTGCCGTCGCCGTCATGCTGCATATTCGCCCAGACCGACTCCCAGCTCCCGAGATCGGACCAGCCAAGTTCGACCGGCAGCACCACGCTGCGTCCGGTCTTCTCCATCACCGCATAGTCGATCGATATACGCGGCGCGGACGCGAACGCCGCGTGAGCCAGATTGGTAACGCCAGATTCGCCCCGCGCATCGGCAACTGCCTGCGACGCGGCACTCCATATCGCCGGCTGGAACCGTTCGACCTCCTGCTTCATCACGTCGGCCCGAAAAAGGAAATTGCCGCTGTTCCAGAGATGGCCTTGCGCGATGTAGCTCTCCGCAACTTTCAGATCCGGCTTTTCGGCAAACGCATCCAGCTTGCGAAACTGTCCCTGCCCGAGTGCCGCGCCCGGTTTCAGATAGCCGTAGTCAATCGAGGGATTGTCGGGAACGATTCCGAACGTCACGATGTAACCCGCTTCAGCCATCGCGATCGCGTCACGACAGGCCGCATGAAACCTGTCGACGAATTTGATCGCGTGATCGGATGCTAGAACGAGCAGAAGTGCATCCGGACGACGCTGCATGCCCAGAACGGTCGCGACCGCAACCGCGGGACCGGAATCGCGTCGCTCCGGTTCCAGCACCACATCGGCTGCGACATCGATCGCGCTGAGCTGTTCGGCGACGAGGGATCGATAGTTCGCGCCTGTAATGACGATCGGCCGCTCGAACAGCTCCACATCGGCGACCCGCAGCATCGTTTCCTGAAACAGCGAGCGCGCGCTTAGCAGCGGCATGAATTGCTTCGGCATGCTTTCGCGCGACGCGGGCCAAAGCCGCGTGCCTGCGCCGCCGCACATGATGACCGGAACGATTTTCGAGTTCATCCTTGTCAGTCCGGCCAAACCGCATAATCAGGAAGCACTAAGCAGCTTTCGGAGCCGAGATCAACGCTGCACGGGCACCTGCGGGCTTGCCCTGCAAAGCACATTATATCAGGTATAGTCGCAAATTGCGGGTCGGTATTGCTCGCACGGCGCCGCGCACGGCTACAATGGAAGACCAGCATGACAGCGAAGGTTGCCACCGCCGAGACTGATATCGTCGCAACGCTGAAGACGCTGATAATCGATCATGCGCTGCCGCTCTGGGCGACCGCGGGATGGGATCGCCAGCGTGGCGGCTTTGTCGAGCGGCTCGACAAGGACGGATCGCCGCAAACGGAGACGCCGCGGCGCGTGCTGGTGCAGGCGCGGCAGATTTACTGCTATGCCAAGGCGGCGCAGTTCGACTGGTATCCCGGCGCGAAGGAACTGGCGCTGAGCGGCCTCGACTATCTGCTCGGCAAGGCGCGCAGCCCCGATGGTGGATTCGTCCACCTGCTTAACTCCGACGGCAGCGTCGCGGACGCCAGGCGCGACACCTACGATCACGCCTTCATTCTGCTGGCGCTCGCAAACGTCTATCAGCTGGCGCAGGATGCGCAGGTGCGCGCAGAGATCGACACTGCTCTCCGCTTCATCGACCAGCGCCTGCGATCGCCGCATGGCGGGTTCATCGAAGGGTTGCCGCCGGCAATGCCACGCCGGCAAAATCCGCAGATGCATCTGCTCGAGGCAATGATTGCGCTGTACGACGCGACCGGCGATCAGGTGTTCCAGAACCGCGCGGGCGATTTCTTCGGGCTGTTCGTCGGCAATCTGTTCGACCAGCGCACGCAGACGCTCGGCGAATATTTCGAAGAGGACTGGTCGCGGATCAATCCGGTCGTGGTGGAGCCTGGACATCTCGCGGAATGGACCTGGCTGCTGAAGGGGTTCGAGCGGATCACGGGATGCCCTACCGCACGGCATCGTACCGGACTGATCACGTCGATGCTGCGTTTTCGCGATACCGCAGGCTGCCTTGTCGACGAAGTGAACGCCGAGGGAAAGATCGTGAAGTCGTCGCGGCGCTGCTGGCCGCAAACCGAACTCGCAAAGGCCTGGATCGCGCAAGCCGAGAGCGGCGAAGCCGGCGCGAACGAGCAAGCCCGTGCAGTGCTGACGCTGCTGAAAACGCACTACCTCGATCACCCGGTGAAGGGCGGCTGGTACGATCAATTTGACAGCGACGGCCGCTCGATGGTCGACGACGTCCCGGCATCGAGCTTCTATCACGTGCTGTGCGCGGTAAGCGAAGCGGAACAGGTGTTGCAGGCGCAATAATCGGGGTCGAGATCGGACAGCTGCCGCGCGTTCACTTCGTCTTGTAGATGACGACGCTGCGATTGTTGGCGCCATCGATCGTGGCGATCATGCGCGCTTGCAGGTCGCGCGTGACGAAAGGCGGCGGTGTGTTCCGCGCAGATTCGACGGCGATGTAGTCGAATTCACCGACCGCACGATCCGTCGTATCCGCCGCGTTTCGCAACACCACCTCGTTCTGAAATGCGCGGCCCGAAAAATAGGCGATGCGCCCGTCGTTGGTGAGCACCTTCGCGTCCGACGGCACATTGCGGCCGATCCAGCGGCCGGCGTCCCGCAGATATTCGAGTTTTGAAAGGCGCGGGAGGTCCAGAATCCATGGAACGACGATCGCCAGCAAGGCAATCGGGAACAGGACGCGCGAGGCTGGTATCCGCGCGCGCCATTGTGCGGCGATCTCTGCGACTGTGAATGTCGCCGGAATGGTCATGACGAGCGCGAACGCCATCGCAAAGCGCCAGTCGAGGAAGAAGGCCAGCACCACGAAGGCGAGCAGCAGAACCACCTGCCAGCCGGAAAACCACAGAATGAATCGGGCCGCGAAGCCAGACAACAACCGCCGCGGCGCGAATGCAAAAAGCGCGAGGATCGCAAGCGGTATCGTCAGCGCCCGCAGAAGCGCGTCGACCAGCGCCGCCACCGAGAAGCCGATATAGGCAAGGCCGCCGGCATTGCGGATCGGCGGAACCACCTCGCTGAGGCGGGCCGCACGCACGCGCAGGGTTTCGGCAATCCCACGAAAGCGTTCAAGAACATCGGCTTCCAATCCGCCGGTGGGCAAGATCGTGCCGATCCACACGAGGTAGACCACGGCGAGAAGCAGACCGACCAGCAGAACAGCCGGTAGAGCCAACAACCTTCGCCGCGCCGCGGATGTATCGGTTACGAGGTAGAAGGTCGGCACCACAACGATCAGCAGCAGCGCCTCCAGCCTGAACAATGCGGCGGCTACGATGGAGCACGCAATCGCGGGCTTGATCCACCCTCGCGGAAACTGGTGATCACGCACCACCAGATAAAGGGACAGCAGGAAGAACGTGTAATAGCCGTGATCGCGGACCACGGCGGGACGCAGCACTGCGAGCTTCGGGTGCAGGATGATGACAAATACTGCCCAGCCGGCGATGCTTCTCGAGCTTCCGTCCGAAGCAAGCCGCCGCACCAACGCGATGAAGATGACCGCAGTCGCACTATCGAACAACGCGTTGACGATCTGCGCGGCCACCTGCGCGGTGGCGCCGGTCAATGCCATCGTCCCGGCCACCGTCAGACTGAAGAACGGCCAGCGATAAACGGCCAACCCCTGGTGCCAATGCCCTGCATGGAAGAACTCGGCCGCACGCAGATAATAGAGCGCATCGGGATTGG
Source organism: uncultured Alphaproteobacteria bacterium (assembly GCA_963774995.1). Classification (GTDB taxonomy): domain Bacteria; phylum Pseudomonadota; class Alphaproteobacteria; order Rhizobiales; family Xanthobacteraceae; genus P52-10. The sequence goes on along the minus strand of CAVZHJ010000014.1, from coordinate 273,317 downwards.
GAATTTGCTGCGCGTAACCGCTCCAGGCCGAAAGCGACAGGCTGAGCACGATCGCGGCCACAAAGACCGATCGCTCCCTCGAGATCTGTGCGGACAGAAAATTCGTCATCTATTGTCGCTACAAATTCTTCGCAGCCGTTGGTCGGAAACCGGTTTCAGGTCTCTTATCGCAAATGCGCGAAAGGCTCGACCCGATAAATCAATTATTGCGACTAACATGTTGCGGCAGGCGACAAAAGCGTTGACAAAGGCGTCGGCTTGCACGCTTGTCGGCCGCTCAAGCGCTGCTTCCGGGCTGCCGATGCAGCAGATTATAACGGGAACGCGGATGTATCGGCGAAGCCGTTCTGGCGGATATCATGGGCTGGCGACGTGATCCGGCATTGCATCAGCGCGACGCCTTCGGCAACACCTCCATCCCATTCCTTCCCCCTCCGCCCCGGGGGCGCGATCCTTTCAGCACACTAAGATGACCGCATCGGTTCCGATGGTCCTGACGGTGACGGCGATCGCGGCGGTGGCGTCTGCGGCGCTTGTCGCAGCGATCCTGCCGTTGCTCAGACAGCATGCCCTGGCGCATCCGATAGCCAGGTCGTCGCACCAGATTCCGACGCCGCAAGGCGCGGGCATCGGCGTCGTCGCGGCGACCATTGGAGCTGTAGCTCTGGTGCTCGCGATTTGGGCTTCGACCGCAGCGCAAGGCGTCGCAACGGCGCTCGCCGCCGCAGCACTGCTCGCGATCGTTGGCGCCATCGACGATCTCAGGTCGATTGCCGTCGCCCCTCGCCTGCTGCTGCAGGCTGCGGGAGTCACCGCGATACTCCTGGCGATCCCGGCGGACGCGCAAGTCGTTCCGTTCGTGCCGTTGTGGCTCGAGCGCGCAATGCTGTTTCTGGCCGGCCTCTGGTTCGTCAACCTCGTCAATTTCATGGACGGCATCGACTGGATCACTGTCGCCGAGGTCGTGCCGGTAAGCGTCGCGCTCACCATGTTCGGCCTCGCAGGGCATCTTTCGCCCGGACCGACGGTTGTTGCTGCCGCGCTCTTTGGCGCCTACCTCGGATTTGCGCCGTTCAACCGCCCCGTGGCGAGAGTTTCCTGGGCGACGTCGGCAGCCTGCCGACCGGCCTGCTCCTTGCCTGGTGCCTGTTCGACCTCGCGACGCACGGCCAAGCCGTTGCGGCGCTGCTGCTGCCGCTTTACTACCTGATGGACGCGACCCTGACCCTGGCGCAGCGACTGCTCCGCGGAGAAAAGATCTGGCTGGCGCACCGAAATCACTTCTATCAGCAGGCAACCGGCAACGGCTTTTCGGTCCTGCAGGTCGTCGGTCGCGTATTCGCCCTCAACGTCATGTTGGCCGTCCTGGCAGCAATCGCAACGGCCATGCCCTCGACAACGATCCAGATTGCGATGCTGGTCGCGGGTTTGGCCGGTGTGGCCTTCGTGCTACGAGGGTTTTCCCGTTCCCGCTGATTTCACCGGCGGCAGGCAAAGAGCCGCTTAGTCTCATGACGCGCAATCTTCTGCATGTCTGCAACGATCTGCCGTACTGGAGCGCGCACCGCCGTCCGATTGCAGAGGCTGCGCGCGACGCCGGCTGGATGGTGACGGTCGCGACTGCGCCGCATCCGAGCGCTGAGGGCCTTGTTGCTTCCGGCTTCGCCCATCTCGCGCTGCCGATCGAGCGGTTCCGGCTGAACCCGCTCACCGACGTCCGCTTCTTTCTGGCGATGCGGCGCCTGGCTGGCGACTCGCACTACGATGCGATCCATCTGTTCACGATCAAGCCGCTGCTGATCGGCGGCCTGGCGGCACGGTTCGCGCAAAGCCACGCAGGCCATGCGCCACGCCTGATCGGTACGGTCGCGGGACTGGGCCGCGCGCTCGACGGCGCTGCCTCGCGTTGGCGCGCCGGCGCGACATCGCTTGGGCTCACGGCGGGACTGGGCAAGACGGCCGCGGCGGTGACGTTCGAGAATACAGGCGACCGCGACTTCTATGTGTCGCGCGGATCGATCGACGCCTCCCGCACGCATGTCCTGCCCGGCGCCGGCGTCGATCTGAACGATTTCAGGCCGAATCCCGCTTGCCGCAATCCGGATATCGTGACGATCCTGCACGCTGGACGGTTGCTGCGGTCTAAGGGCGTGATGGATCTGGTCGACGCTGCGAAAATCCTCAAGGCGCAGTTCGGCAATGCGGTACGCGTCGTGATCGCCGGACCGCACACGGATGGCGATCCGGACGGGCTCGATCAAGCCGAGCGGAGGGTGCTGGAAACGTCGACGGACGTCGAATTTCTCGGCGCGCGGCGGCCGGCGGACATGCCGGACCTGATGGCGTCTGCCGACATCTTCGTGCTGCCGACACGCTATCCGGAAGGCCTGCCACGCGTGCTGCTCGAAGCCGGAGCGACTGGTGCGGCGCTGGTCGCCGGCGACGTCGATGGAACGCGCGCCTTCATTGCACATAACGTCAACGGGCTGCTGCTGGCACAAACGGATGGCGCGTCGATCGCCGCAGAACTGGCAAATCTTGTGACCGACCCAGCGCTGCGACACCGTTTGGGAGGCGCCGCACGCGTAAGCCTCGAACAAGGCGGGTACGATATCCGCGCCGTCACCGCAAAGTTCCTGAGCCTCTACGAGCATGGCTGAAATTCTCGTCACAGGCGCATCGGGATTTGTCGGCTCAACCGTCGTCGAGGCGCTGCTGATGCGAGGGCATGCCGTGCGCGTGGCTGTGCGCGATGGCGCGCAGACCGCGCGCTTCGGCACCAAGGCCTCTCATGCGATCATCGGCGATCTCGCCGGGCCGATCGACTGGTCACCGCACCTCGACGGCATCGATACGCTGGTCCATGCCGCGGGTCTCGCGCACGCAGGTCCACGAACCGCCTCGCGACAGCTGTTCGCGGTCAACACCGATGCGACGGACCGGCTGATGCGCGCAGCCCGACGCGCAGGCGTCAAACAGGCCATCTACATCTCGTCGGTGCGCGCGATCACCGGCACGAGCTGCGACGACATCATCACCGAGGATCGCTCGCCCGAGCCGACGAACGATTACGGCCGATCCAAACTCGAAGGCGAGAAGGCGGTCGCGGCGTGCGGCCTCGCCGGCGCAATCCTGCGGCCGCCGCTCGTGCACGGCGCGCATGTGCGGGGCAATCTTGCGCTGCTGGCGCGCGTTGCCGCCATGCCGCTGCCATTGCCGTTGGGGGGCCTGAAGGCGCGGCGCTCGATCGTCAGCAACCGCAATCTGGCGTCGGCTGTGGCTCATCTCGTGGAACAGCCACAAGCAGCCATGATCACCGCGCTGGTCGCCGACGCAGAGCCGCTGACCGCATCCGAGATTGTCGCCAGGCTTCGCGCCGGCATCGGGCGAAGCCCGTGGCTGATCGATGCGCGATCGGCGATGTCGCTGCTGTTCGCCGCGTCCGGCCAGAGCCAGCTTTGGGAGTTGCTGTCGGGTCGGCTCGAACTCGCACCACAACGGCTTGCGACGCTCGGCTGGGAGCCGGTCGAGACCAGCGATGCGGGCCTCGCGCGCACGATGGCCGCGCGTCGCGTTCCCGGTTCCGGGACATAGCCCGCCTTCGTCGTTCGCTGAACGCAAGCTCCATCAATCGATGTCTCGCCCGCTTGCGCAGTTCCGTTCGGATCGCCTCTCGCTCTCGATGCCCTTGATGCGGGATACTTGCTGTGGATTGCGAGCCCGCCAGGACACCCGATCCTGCCTGATCGAATTCGAGATGCCGATCAATGTTCTCCGAGGTAATTCGTCTGCCGAATTCCGGATCGGACGGCGGCCTTTCGCTTCCCAACACGACGTCCAGCACGCGATTTCCAATGTGCCGCTTGTAATGCGATGGATCCCAGTAGTTGTTCATCTGCACGTCGGCAGCACCGATCGGAACAGGCTCCGTCGTGACCGCGTTGTAGCCGCTGAAGTCAAACACCGGCGTCGACCGCCCGTCCGTCTCCGCGATGCGAACGATCTCGCGCTTCCAGGTTTCCCATGTGCGCAACAGGCCGGCGCGATCGATGACCTCCGCGAGCGATGCGTGCGCCGGCGAGATCACGACCCGCAAGTCAATTCCGAGATCGCGCGCCCGCCTGATCAGGACGCGCAAATCCCCGAGCGAACTGTCGCCAACGCGGGACGACAAACAGAACTCCCCGTTCGCGTAGTCCTTTGCGTAGCTCGCTTCGACAACACCGAACATCGCTTCGTAGTCGTAGCTATGCGCATTCAGCAGTTCGTTGTGGCCGTCCCGGCGCATGATCCAGCGCATGGATCGAAGATCGAGGATCCGCGAATTCGCGAGCAGGTCGGCCGCCGCCATTTTGATGGCCGCACTCGAAAAACTGGCGCGCCAGAAATCGAGCGCCTGGGCGCGCCAATGCTTCAGCCGATCCGGCGCCGAGCCGTCGGGCAACGCGGCCAGACGCGCAAACTCGTCGTCGGTGCTTGGGGAGCCGCGGAACATGAAGAAGTCGACGGCCAACACGACCTGCTTGACCTGGTTCGTTGCAACCGCATGCTCGAACAGCGCAGAGTCCGGCGCATCGACGAGCCGGGATATGCGAGGCTGTAAACGGGCTGGTGAATGAATCCCTTGTGGGACGGATCGAGACCGATCTGCGCGCGCGAACTGCCCAGTATCACAGAACCCGGCCTGTACCATTCGACCGAATAGACCTTGGCCGTTTCCGGAAAGTCGACCGCACCATAACGAACAGCATTGATACCGGGCCTGTCGGTCGATCCATAGTAGTAGAGCGGGTCCATGTATCGCGTGGCGCCGAACAGCGCCGCCATCGCGGCGAAACCGCACACCACAACAATCAGGACATAGGCGCGCATCGTCATGCCGCTAGAACTGGAAATAGAGAAATGGGCTGTGGTTCGTCATCAACGTAAAGCTCGTGACCGCCATGATGACGATCAGCAGAGCATTCGACAGGCTGGCCCGCCATTGTAGCGGCCCGTTGTAGCGGTTCTGCTCGATCGCCGCCGAATGCCGCGTCATGAACTCCTGCGTATTGGGCAGGCAAAAACAGATCAGGCCGAGCACAATCAGCAACATCGTGCATTGCGCCCACGGCTGGAGCACCAGCAGCTTCGGCGTCGGGATGAAGCTTACCGCACGTGTGAGCCAGCCTGCGGGCAGCAAGCCGTTCGCAAGGAACATGGATTTCAGGATCCGGGTTGCCTGATCGAATGTTTCTGCCCGAAAGAAAACCCAGGCGACCAGCACGGATGCGAAAGTCAACGGCCCGCCGAAAACACTGCGCCATCTGGCGTTTTCCGGGATTCCGCACCAACGCGCGATAGCACGCCAGCCATGATTAATGACCAGAAACATACCGTGCAGAGCGCCCCAGACAACGAACGTCCACGCCGCTCCGTGCCACAAGCCGCCGATCACCATGGTTGCAAGCAGGTTGCCGTATCGGCGGAAGAAGCCCTTGCGATTGCCGCCAAGCGGTACGTACAGGTAGTCCTTCAGGAACCTCGACAGGGTGATGTGCCAACGGCGCCAGAAATCGATAATGCTGGTCGCCTTGTAGGGAAAGTCGAAATTGAGGGGTAACCTTACACCAAGCATGTAGGACAGACCGATCGCCATGTCGGAGTAACCCGAGAAGTCGAAGTAGATCTGAAACGCGTAGGCGAGAACTCCGCCCCAGGCCTCGGCCGCGCTGGCGTCCGGAGCGCTGAAGACGGGGTTGACCCAAACAGCAGCGCTGTCAGCCAGCACCACCTTCTTGAACAGTCCAATCACGAAGACGGTCAGGCCGACTGCGATATGCTGAAACTCCGGCGCATACTTCCGGAATTGCGGGATCATCTCGCCATGATGGAGGATCGGTCCCGCGATCAAATGAGGAAAATAGGTCACGAACAGCGCGTATCGCGCGATCGAATAGTCGTGAACCAGTCCCCTGTAGGCGTCGACGAGAAATGCGATCTGCGTAAAAGTAAAGAATGAAATGCCGATCGGCAGAATGATCTTTTGTACTGCGAAGTTGAACCCGAGCTGATTGGCCGTCTCGACCGTGAACTGGCCGTACTTGAAGTAACCCAGCAGCGCCAAGTTCGCGCATATCGCAAACACCAGCAGAAGCTTGCCGCTGACGCGCCCATGCCGATGGCCGATCAACCTGCCGAGAGTGAGATTGAACGCGATCGATCCCAGCAGGATCGGCAGGTTACCGATTTCCCAGTAGGCGTAGAATGCCAGCGACGCCAGCGCCAGCCACACCGTCGCAGTCCAGCTTGAATAGAACGCCAATAGCAGGAAGCCCGCGAACGTGACGGGAAAGAAAACCAGAAGAAATTCAGCCGAGTTGAACAGCATCCGAAAAGTCAGCTTCCCAAGGATCGCCCGGCGTCAGCCGGGTGAACTTCCCTCGCATTGGTCAAGGACGGACGTCAACTGCGATCCCCAGATCATTGCGCCAGCAACCTTGTGATGAACGTGTGCATCGACCGGCCCGGCGCCGTCTCTTTCAGAAATCGCGAAATCTGCCGATACAGCGGCCGGTCGGTTGCAAGCCGGCGAATGGCATCCGCAAAGGAGCTCGCGGTTACCTCTTGCGCAAGCACGCCGGTCTTGCCCTCGATCACCTGCTCCGCAAGCCCGCCGGACGGCATGGCCACCACCGGCATGCAACTGCCGAACCCGACCGCCGCGACACCCGACTGGCTTGCCTCGATATACGGCAGGGCTATCGCATCGTAGCGCGCAAGCAGCGGCGCGATCTCCCTGTCGTCAAGCCAGCGATTGATCACTTCCGCATCGAGTGCTGCCAGCCGCTCGTGCATGTCACCGATATCACCTGCCCCGGCTACGCCGAGGCGGACATGAATGCCATCCGCCCGCAGCATTTCCACGGCGTCGAGCAGCAGCGGCAGGCCCTTGTATTTGAAGATGCGCCCCATGAAGAGAAGCCGAAGCGGCTCGGTCTCCGCCCAGCTCTTGATCTCGCAAGGACTATCGTAGCGCAGGTCAGGCAGAAACAGCGATTGCGTCCTGGTCCGCTCGGCATAGCCGTGTTCGATCATGTGATCGGCGACCGCGCGGCTCAGCGTGACGACGCGGTCAGCCAGACGTGCCTCGCTGCGCAGCCACGGAATGACGGACGCCGTCGGATCGCCGGGATGGCTGACCGAGTCGTGAATGACGGTCACGTATCTCACGCCGCGCGAGCGGATCGTGCGGGCCAGAAGCGGCGTCCAGATATGCGGCATCAGCGTAACGACCGTCGTCACCCGGTCGTCGGCAATTCGCTCAAGCAGTCGCCGGCGTGCGGCGAAAAAGTTGCGCACGTTCGCCAACGACAGCACGCTGTTGAATGTGTCGAGCGGTAACAATGAATCACCGAGCCAGGCGAACTCGCCGATGTTTTCGTTCATGCCGGAAATAGCGAAGATCGATTCAATCTCCGGCATCTTCTTCGCCGCCTGTGCAAGCTCCAGCGTGAACCGTCCCAGCGCACCGCGCCGGCCGAGATAGAGAAACAGAACTCTGCGGGGCCCAGCCATCGGCATTAACGCAGACCACGCTTGACGGCGGCCGCCCGGCTTGCGCTCGCAATCCGGTCGACGAACGGCACCAGACCCCGCAAGTCGGGAAGGCCGCTGACGCGGCTGCGTGCGCGGCCGGCGATCAATGCCTCGATCTGCAGGGCAATCGCGCGCGGCGACGTTTCGACGTAGAGCGCATTGTCCGCCACGTACCGGCCGTACAGGTCGGTGGCATATGCTTCGGTCGCGATCGTCGGCACGCCGAGGGCCGCGGCTTCGAGCGTTGCGCCGGAAAAGCGGGTCAGGTGTACATCGGCGCGGTCGAGCAACAGCGGCAGCAGCGCCGAACTGCCGAGCGCGACATCCACGCAGGCGGCCAGCTGCGGCGGCACCGCGGCAAGAATGCGCTCGCCGTCCCGCGCATGCATCCGCAGCCAGAGAAACACGTCGATGGAAAGCTCGCGCATGATGTCGAAGATCCAGCCGCCGCCGTCGCCTGGCTGCAACGTGACGAGGAGCTCGCCGGCGCAGGTCAGCCCCTTGACACGTCGGGCGAGCGCATCGCTCTGCTGCGTCATCAGTTGCCGGAGTTTCGCGTATGATTCCCTGTCGTCGGTTGCGCCTTCGGGAACGATGGCAGCGAGCCGCAAACCGAGCGGCCCGGCGGCGAACACACGATCGTCGTTCCGGCTGCGGCAGTCCCACGAAATCAGCGCGTCGGGAGCCGTGTTGAACGACGAGAAGTGCGGCCGCTGCTCCGGCGCAGTCACGGCGCTCCGGCTTTCAGCGCCGTGATGAACCTCGATCACCGGCACGCCGTTGCGCTTGGCCGCCGCCACAAGCCCGGTCGTCGACCAGACGCAGGAATTCAGGATCACCAGCAATTCCGGCCGCCCCTGCCGCTCGAACACCTGTTCGAACACCTTGGCGACCGAGATCGCCAGATTGACCTGTCGCGCAAACCAAAGCTGCAAGAACCGCTTTTCGAGCTTGAGATGCCTGGCGGCGATACCGCAGCAGTCCAGAAACCCGGGCATCGCCGCCAGCGCATCGCGCGTTCCAAAGCGCATGGCGCGCCCGCGCGCATCAGTCAGCATGTCAGACAGGCCGTAGGCCGGGCCATGCAGCGTGCGCGTCAGGCTCGGGCTGTTCACCTCCAGGTCCTCGTACCAGAACACGCTCCGCCTGCCAGCGCGGCCGAGCAAGGCCGCGGGAACATCCAGCGACGGTGTGAGGAACAGCTCGCCGAGATCGCGCCCATGACCACCGCTGGCGTAGTAGACCACGTTGCCGGATAGCCCCTGCGCCGGCGCCAGTTCGGGCAAACGAAGCGGCCGGGTCCTGCGCAGGCCGGACAGCGCGAAATAGTCGGCCATCACGCCGGCGCGCCAGCCGAGCCCGCCTGTGCGCATGCCACGTCTCGGCTGCTCGATTTTCGCGAGGATCCCGAGCGCCACCAGCGTCGTCTTGAACAGCGGCCAGAGCGCCAGGCCGTGGTGACTCCATGACCGCACGTCGATGCCGTCGGGGATCGATTGGATCCACCTCTCGAATTCGACGATGTCGATCGTTCGCTTCGATGCTGTCTTCATTGTCTTTTCTGGCATCGTTTGCGAACAGGATGTCGGATCGCCGGGCGCGCCCGTGCACGCCGGCCTACATCTCGCTGATGACGTCCTCTGCCTGATAGTCGCGCGTGGCGGCGCGGCCGATGTATTCCCAGTAGAGCACGGGCGAGACACCCGTCCCGGGCCGTTTCACCGTCAGCGTGTCCGGGCTGAAGCATTCGCCGCGCCTGATCTGGCCGCGCGCGACAAGGCTTTTGCGCGCGACGGGAATGGTCTTGAGTTCGGAGGGCATCGGTACCTTGCGCCCATCGCCGAGCGCGCGCTCGACCAGCCGGATGCCCGACACCATGGCCTTGAAATCACCCGGCTCGATCGAGGCGACATGATCCGGACCGGGCATGCTGCGATCGAGCGTAAGATGCTTCTCGATCATCACCGCGCCGCGTCCGACAGCGGCGATGGCAATGGCGATGCCTTCGCTGTGATCGGAGAAGCCGACCGGAAGGCCGAACGCCTGCGCGAGCGTATCCATCGCCTTCAGGTTGATCTCATCCGGGGTCGCCGGATAATCCGACGTGCAATGCAGGAGCGTCACGCTGCTCGCCAGCGCCGCCTTGCCTTCCGCGCTCGCCAGCGCGGCGCGAAACGCCGCGCGGCCCGGCTCCTTGCCGCCCGCATAGCCGAAGGCCAGCACACCAAGCGACTCCGCAATCTCGTCCATCGTCGCCATCCCGGTCGACAGGATCACGGCGCTGCCGCGGCGCGCCATCTCCAGCAGGATCGGCGCATTGGTCAGATCGCCCGAACCGACCTTGAGCTGCTTGAGACCGAGCCCGTCGGTGAGCAGCCCAAGGCTCAGGAAATCGAACGGCGTCGACAGGAACGCGACGCCACGCGCGGCGCAATGCGCGATCAGCCGCCGGTGCGCCGCTTCGTCCAGTTCCAGCGCCTTGAGCATCTCAAGCTGGCTGTTGGCCTCGCCGGTGTTGCGGATCTGGTAATCGGCCTTGCCGGCGCTCGGGGTGACGAGTTGATCGGCGCGAAAGGTCTGGAACTTGACGACGTCGGCACCGGCATCGGCCGCCGCATCAACCAGCGCGAGTGCGATATCGAGCTTGCCGTTGTGATTGACGCCGGCTTCCGCGATGACGGTCACTGCACTCATTGCTCGATCCTTCGTGCGATGACTTTGCTTGTCGTCAGCGCGCAACCTTGCGATCCATCCCGAGGATCGCAGACGACGGCAGATTGACGATCTGCGCTTCGAGCGCATTGGCATCCGTCAGGTCCGCGCTCGGGCAATCGCGATACATCGGCAGGTGATGCATCCCCTTCCAGACCGGGCGGCAGAGCAGCCCGCGCGCGTGGCACGCTTCCAGAAAGGCGTCCCGCGCCGTCTCGTCGGGCGTGTCGAGCTTCATGCTGACGAGCCAGAAATTGCTCTCCGCATAGTCCGCATCGACGAAGATCGAGGCGCCCGGCACATCGCGGAAGGCTTCGGCGTAACGCGCGTTCAGCCGGCGCTTGGCGGCGATGAATCCGTCAAGCTGTTCGAGCTGCGCGCAGCCGAGCGCGGCATTGATGTTCGGCAGGCGGTAGTTATAGCCGACCATGTCGTGCAGAAACGCCCACTTGTGCGGCTGCTTGGCGGTGGTCGTCAGGTGCTTCACTGCACGCGCAATCTCCGGGTCGGAGGTCAGGATCGCGCCGCCACCGCCGGTGGTGATGGTCTTGTTGCCGTTGAAGCTGAGCGACGATACCAGCCCGTGATAGCCGGGATGACGGCCCTTGTAACGCGAGCCGATGGCCTCGGCGACGTCCTCGACCAGCACCAGACGCCAGCGCGCGGCGACTTCAGCCAGCGCATCCATGTCGGTCGGATGACCGAAGGTGTGCATCGGCACCACGGCCGCGATCCTGCGCCCTGTCTTGCGGTTGCGGCAGGCGCCCTGCACGATTTCGGCGGCTTCCGAAAGGTAACGGTCGAGCTTGCCCGGATCGACGCCGAGCGTGCGCGGATCGAAGTCGCAGAAATGCGGGATCGCGCCGCAATAGCTGATGGCATTGGCGGTCGCGATGAACGTCAGCGCCGGTGTGATGACCTCGTCTTCCGCCTTCACCCCCGCCACCAGCAAACAGGCATGCAGCGCCGCGGTGCCGTTCATCGTGGCGATCGCGAACGGCACCTGGCAGTGTTCAGCGAGGCGCCGCTCGAACTCGTCCACGTATTTTCCCGCGGACGAGACCCAGCCGGTGTCGATCGTCTCCTTGACGTAATCCCATTCATGACCGGCAAACTGCGGCTCGTGCAGCGCCACAGGACGCGCCGCGTCGCCGATGACGGATTCGATCGCCGCGATCGCCTTCTCCACGTCGAACGCGTTGGCGCGAAGTTTGGTATCTGTGGTCAACCCGGCATCCTTCGTTCTGAGCACCGCCATGATCGGTCCTTCTTGCGGCCAACGCCAGCCCTTAACTCAACCGTTCAGACGCGCGAGCGCCGCATCGGCAAGGCGATCCGCCACCTCCGGCATGCGTACCCGCGCGCGCCAGCCGAGATGTTGCCCGGCCAGGCGAGGGTCGCCGACGCTGACCCTGATATCGTTCGAACGCAGCAGCGCATCGTCGCGCACCACGCAGTCCTTCCAGTCCAGATCGAGGCGGCTGAAGACCCGCGCGACAAAGGACTGCAGCGACGCGGCAACACCTGTTGCGACGACGATGTCGCGCGGCTCGTCCTGTCTCAACATCTTCGCCATACATTCAACGTAGTCCGGGGCCCAGCCCCAATCGCGGACGATCTGCAGGTTTCCCAGCCGGAGTTGCGCGGCACGCTTCAGCTTGATCGCGGCCGCCCCCTGGGCGATGCGCTGCGTGACGAACCTGTCCGGCCGCAAAACGCTCTCGTGGTTAAACAGGAAACCGGAACAGGCGAACAGCTTAAAGGCATCGCGGTAGCTCTTGACAAGTTGCGTCGCCGCAGCCTTTGCCTCCCCATAGGGCGAGCATGGCACGACCGCGGAATTTTCGTCCGCCCCACCCTCCCCCGTCTCACCGAAAATCTCGCTCGACGACGCGTGGAAGAAGCGGCAATCGAGCGACCGGCCGCGGATACCGTTGAGAATGGCCTCGGTCGAGCCGACGTGACTGTCAAAGGTTTCGCGCGGACGATCGAACGACAAACCGACCGACGACTGGCCCGACAGGTGGTAGACCTCGAACGGCTGCAAGGCGCCGAGCACATCGCTCACCTGCGCGCCGTCATTCGGATCGACGTTATGGACGCGAACGCGGTTCGCGATTCCAAGCTGCTGCAGGTTGCCGGCTTCGGCACCCTCGCGGCGCGAAGTCCCATGCACCTCGTAGCCCTGCGCCACGAGATGCTGCGCCAGCAGCGCGCCATCCTGCCCGGTTACGCCGAAGATCAGCGCGCGCTGCGAAATGCCCTGCATGATTGCAACGATTTCAGCCGCGCGCGTTTGCTTGCGCGAGCAGCTTGAGGTCGTTCTGCACCATCTCGCGCACCAGCTGCTCGAACTTGATCTTCGGCTGCCAGCCGAGCTTCTCGCGCGCCTTCGTCGCATCGCCGATCAGAATGTCGACCTCAGTCGGCCGGAAGAAGCGCGGATCGACCTCGACCAGCACCTTGCCGCTCTTGCTGTCGTGCCCGACCTCGTCCTTGCCTGACCCCTTCCAGACGATCGAATGTCCGGCTTCGGCAAAGGCGCGCTCGACGAATTCGCGCACGCTGTGGGCTTCGCCGGTGGCGATCACATAGTCATCCGGCGCGGTCTGCTGCAGCATCAGCCACATGCCTTCGACATAGTCGCGCGCGTGACCCCAGTCGCGTTTGGCATCGAGGTTTCCGAGAAAGAGCTTGTCCTGCCGGCCGCTGCTGATCGCAGCGACGGCGCGTGTGATCTTGCGGGTGACGAAGGTCTCGCCGCGGGTCGGGCCTTCATGATTGAACAGGATGCCGTTCGAGGCATGCATGCCGTAGGCTTCGCGGTAGTTCACCGTGATCCAGTAGGCGTAAAGCTTGGCGACCCCATACGGGCTGCGCGGATAGAACGGCGTGGTTTCCCGTTGCGGAATTTCCGCGACCTTGCCGTAAAGTTCCGAGGTCGAGGCCTGATAGAAACGTGACTTCTTTTCCAGCCCCAGAATGCGGATCGCCTCGAGCAGCCGCAGCGTGCCGAGCCCGTCGGAGTTGGCGGTGTATTCCGGCGTCTCGAAGCTGACATAGACATGGCTTTGCGCGGCGAGATTATACACCTCGTCAGGCTCGATCTGCTGCATCAGGCGGATCAGATTGGTCGCGTCCGTCAGATCGCCGTAGTGCAGGAAGAAGCGAACATTGGCTTCATGCAGATCGTGATAGAGGTGCTCGATGCGGCCGGAGTTGAACGAGGACGAACGGCGGCGAAGGCCGTGCACGATGTAGCCCTTGTTCAGGAGCGATTCAGCCAGGTACGCACCGTCCTGACCCGTGACACCGGTGATAAGCGCGACTTTGGGCATGAAAGTTGAACTCGGGGAATGAAGAACAGATCGAGCGTGGTACTAAAGCATTTTCCGGCAAAGTGGAAATCGGCTCGCGTTGCGAAAATAGACGTAAAAACAACTCATTAGACGCATTGAGATGGCACTTCCTGTTTCGGCGCGTCGCTCGCAACCCCTCATCCTGGGGAGCCCAGAAAGCCTGTGATAAATGACGCCGACTGCTTCCTTCAGCGAAACCAGCCGTCGCGCGTCTCTCCGAGCAATGTCATCTGCTTGCGCAACAGCTTCTGATCGACCGGAACCGTGGCCAGAATCTCGGCGACGCGGACGCCGGCGCCGCCGCGCCAGTACGGATTGACGCCGTTCTTTGCCTGCTTGCGGAATTCGTCATCAAACAAGGCGCGGCGCAGCGCTGCCGTGATGGCGCCCGCGTCATAGTCTGCGTCGAGGACATTGTCGCCGCGCAACCGGCCGCTCTGGCGCGAGCCGATATTGACCGTCGCACAACCGAACGCCGGCGTTTCCTTGATGCCTGACGACGAATTCCCGGCGCAGACCACACGCATCTCCGGCTGCCGGGCGAGCGCAAGCACGCCGTGATACATGTGCCGCCCGAGCGACCGGCGCAGCATCAGGCGCGGATCTTCAGCCGCCGCCTGCTCCAGAAGCTTCGCAATCGCCGCACCGCCGGCATCGTTGTTCGGATAGGTCATCACGATCTGCGCGCCGTCGTCGGCGAGCGCTCGCAAGGCCGCGATCGACGGCAGCGTCTGCGGCGCGGCGCTGTCGACTTCGGTCGTCACCGAGTGCTGCGTGAACAGCACGACGGGCTTGTGCAGATCGAGCTTGAGGGTTTCGACAATTTCCCGGGAGGACGCGAACTTGCCGTCCTGGATCAGGTCGATCGCCGGAAATCCGACCGTGTGGACGCGCCAGTGCTCTTCACCCATCGCCAGAATGCGATTGGTTGCCTGCTCGTTGGTGGTGAAATGCAGATGCGACAGCTTCGACATGGCGTGCCGTACCGAATCGTCGAGCGCGCCGCCTTCGGTCAGGTCACCGCCCTCGATATGGGCTGTCGGGATGTTCATCTGGCTGCCGGCGATCACGGCTGCGAACCCTTCGAAGCGATCGGCATAGACGACCAGAATGTCGGGCCTCATCTCGGCCAGCGCACGGCTCATCGCCAGCACGCCGGTGCCGATCGCCCGCGGCGTGGACAGCGCGGACACCGCATCCATCTCGATCTTGATCTCGGCATGAACAGTGAAACCGTCCGCCTTGATCTCCTCGAGCGTGCGGCCGAAATTCGAATCGAGATGCGCACCCGATACGAGCAGCCGGTAGTCCGAGATCCGGATGCGCATCGATGGCGCGGATGATCGGAACCTGCAGCCCATATTCCGCGCGATTGCCGGTGAAAACGGCGATGGTACGTCGTGTCATGTGAATTGATGCCGTTTATGCTTGCACGAAAAGTTCGGTCAGGCCCTGCCGCAGGTCGATCGCCGGTCGCCAGCCGGTAGTTCGCGTCGTTTCGGCGATGTCGAGGACAAAGCCGGTCGGCGAGCCTGGTTGCGATGCAACCACTTCGCGGTTCGGCGTCCCGTTGAGTTCGAGAAGCATGTGCACGCAGCTCTCCGATCGAAGTCCCGATGCCCGTCCCGATATTCAGAATTCCCGGAGTGCGCAACCGGGTCGCCACCGCGAGCGACGCGGCGGCGTCCTTGATCGAGAGGAAGTCGCGGACCGGCGCGATGTCGCGCAGCTTGCACCGGGCCGCTGCCCGGAATCTGCGCCAGGATGGCATCGATCACGACGTTTCACCGGTTTGCCATCCGCCCCGTACAGATTGCTGAAGCGCATCACGGCCTTCCGCCCGCATCGCGCGTCATGGCCTCGCAGGCGAGCTTCCCGCGGCATAGAAGTCGCGCGGGATTGACCGGCTCTCCCACGCGGCGCGGCGCGTCTCGACGTCGGCGTAGACCAGCGACGACGACGCGTAGATGACGTGCTGGTAGCGGCCGTCAAGCAGAGTCCGCAGCCGTTCCTGAACTTCGGTCACGAACCGGTCGCCGAGCTTGGCGACCTTGCTGCGGTCGCCGTTCTCGGCGAGATGGATCAGGACATCGCCACCCGGCGATTCGGAATAATCCTGCACGCAGATGCTTCCGGCGCCTGTCACAGGCTGCCGTTGCACACCAACGACCTCGATTCCGTGATCGCGAAAATGGACAAGCGCCGTGCGGCCGAGAAATCCCGAGGCGCCCGTGATCACTACCCGCATGCGGCCACACCGAATCTTTGATATCCGCGTGCCGCCCCACCCGGGATCGCTGCGCTCAGGGTCATGCTTGAAACCTTCGACGTCAGCCACCGCGACATGAATATCGGCGGCGATGTCACGCAACGCGCGGCGTCCCGATACATCGTCCAGCCGCTCCGCCAGGATCGGGCCGGTGCCGGGACGCTTCACCCAGACGTTGTCCCGGCTGAATTTCTCGACCGGCCTTGACCGGCGCGATCGACACGACGGTCGCATAGGCGAAATCGATCACCGGCTGCTCCTCCGGCAGAATGTCCTTGCTGCCGCCCCGCGCGCTGCCAGACCGCTCGCGTGCCCTCGATCAGGTCCTTCAGTTCGTCCGGCTCGATCGAGATTCCGGTGTCCGGGCCGGGCCAGGCGCGCGAAATGGTGAAATGTTTCTCCAGGATGGACGCGCCCAGCGCCACCGCGCCGAGGCAGGTCCAGATGTTCATCGAGTGGTCCGACAGCCCGACCGGCATGCCTGGAAATCGGCCTGCAAGATCGCTCGACCGCCCCGAGCCGTGACCTTTTCGTACGGCGTCGGATACATGCTGGTGCAGTGCAGCAGCGCAAGCGGCACGCCGTGCCTGCGGATCACCTCGACCGACTTCCTGACCGAGGCGATGTCGTTCATCCCGGTCGACAGGATCATCGGCTTGCCGCATTGCGCGCGATGTGGTCGAGCAGCGGATAGTTGTTGCACTCGCCCGAGCCGATCTTGAACGCCGGCACACCCATGCGTCGAGACGGTCCGCAGCCTCGCGCGAGAACGGCGTCGAGAGATACATCACGCCGCTTCTGGCGCAATGCTGCTGAACCTGCCGCTCTTCGTCGGCGGTCAGTTCGCAACGCTTGATGATGTCCCACAGCTTCTCGCTGGAGATCTCGCCCGGCGTCATGTCGGTCGGGACCATCTCCTTGTCGGTGATGTGGCACTGAAACTTCACGACCTCGGCGCCGGCATCGGCGGCTGCATCGACCAGCTGCAACGCCTTCTTGACGTTCGCCCTCGTGGTTGATGCCCACCTCGGCGAGCACCAGCGGCGGATGGTCGGGGCCGACCTTGCGGCCGGCAATGCTGAACGTATCCATGACGACTCCAGAGAACGAAGGGCGACAGCCCCCTAATTCTAGCTTGTTTAGACGAACGCGATCAACAAAGGCGCATCCGGCCCGCGCGGCCCGGCCAAATCCTTCATCCCTTCAGCATCCTGGTCAGCGGAACGCGGGCTGCGCTCGCCAGAACGCGCAGGGCCACCAAAAGGCCGTGCGCACGATACACGTTGGCAAACAGGATCAATCCGTCCGCAATACGGTCCCGCCAGCCGCGCTGCGAAGATGTCGCCGGTCCGGGCAACCCGGTTGCGCCGACCAAGGACGTTCGCTCGAGCTCCTTCAGCCACGCAGGGCTGGTTGCCTGCACCCAGGCGCGGAACTCCTCCAATGTCGTGCCCTTCAGCCGGATCAGCGTGCCGACCGCAGTCTGCACGGACGCGACGATGTCGGGCGTCGTTTCGTTCGGGCGGAGATATTTGATGATGCCCCGCGCATAGGTGTCCGAGGCGCGCAGTTCCTCGTCGGCTCCGAGTTCGAGGTCGATGTTGACTCGCTTGATCTTTCGAACCCAGCGGCTCGGCTTGTGCATGATCTGATGGAAATGGAACGTCTCGCCGACCTTGCCGTAGCGCATCCCGGCGCGGGTCACCAGATGCGCGAGAATGATGTCTTCGTTCCGGTAGAGATAGTCGTCGTCGATCAGCGGCGTGACCTTCGCAAAGGCCGCCTTGCGGCCCATCTGACTGCCCGAATAGGCGCGCGCCACTTTCGTGCTGTCCTGAAGATAATCCGCCATCACGGTGATGCGCTGGTTGCACTCGAACCAGTCGAAGTCGTTCCTGTGCGCGGACATCGCATCGAACCAGCCCGGCGGCAGCAGAACATCGGAGTGAAGATAGATGAACCATTCCGTCTGCACGGCTTCGATCAAATGGCGGATGCTGAAGCCGAGCGAGGTGAAGCTGCGATGATCGAGCACCTCGACGCGCGGGAACTGACCGGCAATCTCGAGCGAGTCGTCGATGCAGCCACCGTCGCCGATCAGCAGACGCTTGACCGGGATCTCGCGATAGCATCGACAGGAGATTCGCGCGCCACAACTCGTTGGTGTGAATAATCGGAATAATGACATCGACCGCGCGGTCCTTGTCGGCGGCGAACCGGTCGACGAAAGCCTCCGCCTGATAATAGCGCGAAAAGATCGACCTTTCTTCACTGTCGCGCATCGCTAGTCCCGAACTCCATGCAGGCGTGCGCCACGCATGGCATCATTTGCGAGCCTCGGCCACCGCGCGCTTGCTGGCTGTCGCGCTTGATTGCGAACAGGGCGCGACCTCTGGCCCCGGGGCCGCTGCGGACGTGTCATGGAACGGATACTCGATGGCGTCCGGAAACCGCGCCAGTGCGGGCTTTTTGCCTGCTCGACGGAAACGATCCGCCGGGCCGCCCTTTCCCCGGATTGGGGTTCCAAATAACGGGACATTCCTCTAAGTCAAGCACTGGATAACGGGTTTCGAAAGTGCGATCAATGGCGCGAAACGGCGCGAATATTGAGGTTGGCGAACTGCCCGGTCCGCTTGCTCGACGAACTCTATTCCCGTAGCCATTCCTGCCCATCGAGCCGAAGGAAAGCGAGGCATCGCTGACCTTTATCTCAACGAAAGAAGGCCCCTGACCATGCTGAAATACCCGCGGCATATGCCGGTCGACATGAAGAAGTACACTCCGACGACGAACAATCCGGAAGCCTTCTACGGCCTGCCGCAGAACGTCCTCTACTGCCACAGCTGCGTGATCTCCAACCAGCGGCCGAACTCATCGGTGGAATTCAAGCACACCAGGGACAGCGAGAAGGCAACCATTCATCTGCGACGACCACGGCATCTGCGACGCCTGCCGTCTCGCCGAGGAAAAGCACCGCCGATCGACTGGGACAAGCGCGACAAGCAGTTGCGCGAACTGTGCGACCAGCATCGCCAGAACGACGGCAGCTACGACTGCCTCGTTCCGGGCTCGGGCGGCAAGGACAGCTTCTACGCCGCCCATGTCCTCAAGTACAAGTACGGCATGCATCCGCTCACGGTGACCTGGGCGCCGCATGTCTACACCGACTGGGGCTGGAAGAATTTCCAGGCCTGGATCCACGCCGGCTTCGACAACTACCTGTGCACGCCGAACGGCCGCATGCACCGCCTGTTGACGCGGCTGGCGGTCGAGAACCTGTTCCACCCGTTCCAGCCGTTCATTCTCGGGCAGAAGAACCTCGCGCCGAAGATGGCGCTGCTGCACGACATCCCGCTGGTCTTCTACGGCGAGAACGAAGCCGAGTACGGCAACCCGCATCGCCGACACCGACAGCGCGAAGCGCGACTGGTCGTACTTCACGCCCAGGACAAGCCGCCAGATCTATCTCGGCGGCGTCTCGGTCGACGACCTGAGCAAGCAGTTCGGCGTTCGACGCTCGCGGACCTGCGCCCCTACTTGCCGGCCGATCCCGAGCAGCTCGAAGCCAAGAAGGTCGAGGTGCACTATCTCGGCTACTATCTCAAATGGCATCCGCAGAGCTGCTACTACTACTCCGTCGAGCACGGCGGCTTCCAGGCCACGCCCGAGCGCACGCCGGGCACCTACAGCAAGTACAACAGCATCGACGACAGGATCGACGACTTCCACTACTTCACGACCTTCATCAAATTCGGCATCGGCCGCGCGACCTACGACGCCGCGCAGGAGATCCGCTCGCGGCGACATCACGCGCGACGAAGGCGTCGCGCTGGTCAAGCGCTTCGACGGCGAATGGCCCGAGCGGTTTGCCGAGGAGATTTTCGACTATCTGAGCATTCCCGAGAAGGAATTCCCGGTCGCGAGCAAGCGCTTCGAACAGCCGATCATGGACCGGCAATACTTCCTGCACCTGGCCGACCGCTTCCGCTCGCCGCACCTGTGGAAGTTCGAGGATGGCGAATGGCGGCTGCGTCACAAGGTGTGGGAAAACATCGCCGGCCAGACCAAGTGATCTGACCGACTGAATATCGGCGACGCATGTCGGATGTCTTGCTCATCGTCAACGAGGAAGCTCATGCGCGCGAGCTCTCGCGCGTCGCCGAATTTCTGTTGCAAAGCTCAGGACCGCGCCCGGTTTACTTCGTCGAAGAGCGGATGAAGCCGTTCGGCGTCCAGGAAAAACTGGCGGCGACGTCGGTCGACACACTGACGGCGGACGATTTCAGCGTCAGCCGCAGCTTTGACACCCTCGGCACCCAGGACGCCTGGCGGCGCCGGTACAGCGCACTGCTTACATTCTTTCGAACGGCGATCCTTCGCACGCCGGAGGTCCTGAACCGCGCGATTGGACCTTTGCGGCAGTTCGCATCTGTCCGGAAGCTGACCGACCGGCTTCCCGGCGCCCTGAACCGCGTTGCCGAGCGTCCGATGCTGATCGCCGGGCTGCGCGACCAGATCCTGCGGCGCTACGCGCTCTTCGACGAGATCCTTGCGCAGCGAAGCTACAAGTCGATCGTGCTGTGCGAAGACAATATCGAGTTCGATACCGCCGCCTGGATCCTTGCTGCCCATCAACGCGGCATCCGCTGCATCATCGTTCCCTACACGGTCGCCAACACCGTCGAGTTGATCGAAGCGTATGTCTTCTCGGAGCCGCTTCAGCTGCAGACGTCCTTCGCCAATCGCCTGTTTGCGCGACTGTTTCCGAAATGGTCCGCGCATCACAAGGGGCGACGTTTCCTGCGCTCCAACGTCGCCAAGATCGGCGCCGTCGAGTTGCTTGGCCTCGCGCCGCCAAATCCGTTCCTGCTCAACAGCGGCTCTGCTGACGCCATCGCGGTCGAAAGCATCGCGATGCACGACTACTATCGCGAAGCCGGAATTCCCGCGAAGCAGCTGGTCATGACCGGGACGCTGGTGGACGACCTGATGTTCCAGGTCAAAGCCGACGCGGCGAACCTTCGTCGCGCCCTGCTGGAAGAGAACGGTCTTCCGCAGGATCGGCCGGTCGTGTTGTGCGCATTTCCGCCGGACCAGGGTGTGTTCGATCGGCCCGGCTGCGATTTCAAGGACTTCGACGATATGATCCGGTACTGGGGCCAACGTCTTGGCGCCGCGAAGGGCTGGAACGTGATTGTTGCCCGGCACCCGAAGACCCGACCGGGTCGGCTCGACGCGCTGCGCGAGTTCGGCCTGGCGCTCACCGATCGCGACACCGCATCGATCATCCCGCTGTGCGACCTCTATGTCGCCTCCGTGTCCGCGACCATTCGCTGGGCGATCGCCTGCGGAAAGCCGGTGATCAACTACGACGCCTATCGGCTCGACTTTCAGGACTACCCGGGCATCGAGGCCGTCGTGTGGTCGAACACCCGGGCAGAATTCGAGCGGACGCTAACCGAGGCGACCGCGGACGCAGCGCATTTCGCGAGGCTGCAGGCCGCGCAGCAGCGTGAGGCGCCGCGGTGGGGCTTCCATGACGGGCGTTCCGGACAGCGCCTGCAGGCACTGCTCAGCGGCGAACCGTTCGACCAACCCGCCCAATCCGCCCTGGACTTGAACCTGGACCTCGGCCTCGGCCGAGGGTGAGCGTGCACAAATGTCCACGCTATTGGGCCTTGTCGAAACACCGGGGCAATATCAGGAACTCATCAGGCTGGCTGAGCTGCTGAAGCCGTCGGAGCAGATTTCGCAACTCTATCTCGTCTATGATTGTGGTGCGGCAACACCCCAGGTGATCGAAGGATTCGAGCGCGCCGGCGCTGCGTGCATCGTCGCCGGCGGCGCTCGCGTGAACCGGATACGGGGATGGGCCTCCGTGGGAGGCCCGTGGCGATCGGCGGTGCGACGGCTGCGTGACGTCGCGCGCCCGCCCTATCTGTTGGTCACCTTTCGTCGCCTGCTCCGGCAGCGCAAAATAGATATGGTCGTCGTCGCCGAGGACAGTGTCGCCGGGCGTTCGCGCGCGCTTGTTGAAGCGGCATCGCGCGCGGGCGTACCCATCCTGCTGCTGCCCTTCACGATCCCGAACCCTTATGAAGCCGCCCGGATCCTGGGTCGCGGGCGCGACTATCAGGTTCGCGGCTGGTTCGCGCGCGTCTTCGCCGGGCTGCGGCCCCGCTGGATCCTGGATGCCCCGGAGGGCCGGCTGATCAGGCTGCCGGTTCTGCAGGCGATCATGACGGAACTGGCTCGCCTTGCACCGGCCCGGCCGTGGATCGACAACGAAGGGCCGACAGCGATCGCCGTCGAAAGCCGGGCGATGATGAACCACTATCGCAGGCTCGGCGTCGCCGAGACCCAACTCGCGCTCACCGGAAGTCTTGCCGATCACGTGCTCGAACTGTCCTTGCGCGAGCGCGCTGAACGGCGCGCCGAACTCCGCCGCCGATTTCGCCTGAGCGACAAGCCGCTGCTGCTGTGCGCCCTGCCGCCGGATCAATTGACCCATGCGGGCGCTGCCTGCGAATTCGACAGTTATGAAGAGCTGATCAAGGCATGGACGGCGGCGCTTTGCGCGGTCGCCGACCGGTTCGCCGTGGTCGTCCGCCCGCATCCGCGGCTCGACAACTCGATGCTGGAGGTGCTTCGGCAAGCCGGCCTCGCAATTTGCTGGGACGACACGGCCACGCTGGTCCCGCTCTGCGATCTCTACGTTGCTGCGATCTCGGCCACGATCCGCTGGGCGATCGCTTGCGGCCGGCCCGTCGTCGACTACGACGTCTTCCAGTATCGTTTCAACGACTACGAAGGCGTGCCGGGCAACATCAATGTGAGTGGCATCGCAGCGTTCAATCAGGCGCTTGCCGAGCTTGCCGAGAAGCCCGAGCAGTTGGCAGCGATGACGCTGGCCCAGTCATCCATTGCGCAGGACTGGGGTTGCCTCGACGGCGAAAGCAGCCGCCGCGTCCAGGCGCTGGTCACCGGCCTCTTGGCTGGATCGGGCGCTGCGATCAGTTCGAGCGAAGCTCACTGATGATCTCGACAAGTTGGCAAGCCACGGTCATCTCAGCCTGAGGCCTGACCGGGATTCTCGATGGCGGTTGCAACCGCGCCCGGCGTATTCCGCGGTTGCGACTACGCCGCTATCTGCAGTCCTTGCCAAAGTCTGGCGCGCGACGTGAAAGCGCTCTTATTGAACGATACGGTCGCGCCACGGCATCGAATCGTTCTCCGGCATGGTTAGGTCGAACTTAGGCCAGGCAATGAAACGAAACTCGATCAGATCGCGATGCCGTCCTTCACCAACAACACCGGCACGGTGAAAGCAGAGGTTGGTGTTGCAGAGCAGCGCCGTTCCCGCCGGTCCCGTCAGCTTGACCATATGCTGCGGGTTCTCGATCTCGTCGACCGGCAAGCCATAGTCGCGGCGATGATTGAAGCCTCGGCGGACGACTTCCTTCGTCCACTCACGCGAAAGAACGTGCGTCGGGCCGTCCTCCTCGGAAACGTCGGTTCCGGTGATGAACACCTTCAGCATGTCGATCCGGCGTGAATCGGTGTGCCAGTTGTTGGAATAGGCTTCTTCGGCCAGCGGCGTCGGCGGTATGTGCCAGTTACGCCAGGCAGACACGTTGTAAAGCCGGAAGTTGCTGCGATAGTACTGCCGAACCGCATCGAGGACCTGCGGCGTCAGCAGGCTCATGAGCTCGGGTATTTCATTCCGGGCAAAGAAAAGCGACCGGGTGGCGATCGATCCCATGAAATGGAAATCGTCAGGTCGTTCGACGGAAAGCGCGGCATCCAGTTTCTTTTGCAACGGCTGCATCTGCTCGGCCGACACGATCCGGCCAAGCGGCAAGTAACCCAGACGGCGAGCCTGCGCACCCTTACCATCCGGATCCGGATACATGCCGCCAAGCATGGCGCGCATGCGAAAGTACCGGCCGCGGAACTGCTCGGAGATTTGGGTAGGATTGCGGAAAACCCGCTTGCCCCACTCCATTTCGCGAAGAATGCGCTTGATCCGCCGGTCTGGCGCCTGCGATTTCCAGCGCGCGATCCTGTACTTGGCTTCTTCCACCAGCGACATGGCGGTTCTCCCTGCCGAACCAGTTTAGCAGAAGCAAGGCCGACGTCGCTACCCTGCGTACCCGCCCCAAATCTCGATTTCTCAGTCATCCCAGCGCAGGCGCGACGCCCCGTTTTTCGCTCGCCTTCGTGGATGGTTATCTAAGCGACGATCAGCACAACGTTACTGGACGCGCGGTGTATGAGGCGGATAAGGGATCAGGGCGCTGTTTGCGATTGCGTCAGAGCTTTCTCAGCGATGAATTCCAAACTCCCGCTGCCGTAAATACAGTCACCAAGTCGTCCGCCCACGCATGATGCAGCGGCGCAAAAAAACGCCGAATGTTTTCCCGCTTCATATATCGCTTGAGCCGTATTGGCGTTTTCGAAGCCCTCTTCGGCATATAGACCTCGGACGAACGGCTCGCTCATGGGAAATGTACCGGCACCTGCATGATATTCTGGATTGTTACGCAGAAATCGATGTCGAATGCGTCCTTGAACCAAGCTGAGATCGACCTGCGGCCTTCGTGTTGCTCCATGCCCCGTTCGACAATGTCGACGAGATGCGCAAAATGCTTAGGTGCAATTGTATCAACTAGCTTCCGAACTGACTGTTTGAGCGATAGTATTCGCGGGCGGCGGGAAATACGGATCTTCCAATATCCCGCCGACATTCGCGAATGTCGATATAGAGATGCCCTCCGCGACTTGTTACTCGCGCAAGCTCGCTGAAAGCCGCACGAACCTCCTCCATTGAATTCGACATGGAGAAGCATGCCGTGCCCACAAACGAAGTCGAAACGATTCTGATCGTCATAGGCAGCTTCAATACCGAACCCGAACCAAACTCAATTGCCTCTTTCGGAATCCCTTGATTGACGAGCGACTCCTTCGCCCCCCGAAATATATCCGTTCCAAAGTCGCATCCAGCAAGGTCGCGGCATCCCATCCTGTATAGCGCGATAAGCAATTTCGCGGTATTGCCGCAACCTACATCGAGCACCTTCTTGTCCGAGAAGAAACCCTTCCCAACCCGGAAATAGGCCTCGCTGAACATCCCGGTAAAGCGCTTCATGGCCCGCGTTCGTCTCGAGCGAGGCGCGTGTGCTGCGCTTGATAAATGCGTCGCGTCTCTTCGGTGTGGTCCTCCTCCATTTTCTACGGCCTGCCGCCTGACGCACTACGATAAACGGGAATCTCTCTCACCGTATTCGCGTCGATTTAGCATTCGATTTATTCGGCGCGGGTCAGTCGATCTATATTGGTTAGCCATCGTTCAATTGTGTCGCGGCAATGCTGCGACTCGGCTTCGCAGGTGAGAAAACCGACGAACGATGTCGCCTCGGCAGCGAGCAAGAACAAGCGCACCGTTTCCCGGTTCGGGCGCTCGCCGGCATCGATACGGGTCAACGCGCGGCGACAGTCTTCGGCGGTGCGAACCGTGTGCGCACCGTCGCAGCCCTTGTACCACGCCTCCCCGAACACCAAGGTGGGAATACCGCGAACGATGGCTTCCCAAGACGACGTCCCGGTGACAGTTGCGACCGCACGAGCGTTATCAATCAAATCGAATGACGGCGTTTTACGCGGCACGAACGATACCCCGGGATGGGCAGTACCGCGTCATAGAACGTCGTCCGACGCCCTCGCTCGCTTATGTAATGCGGCACAAATTGTGACGGATGCTCTTTGATGTAGATGCGCCATCCCGTCGGCAACGCAGAAGCGATGAGACCGATCATGACGTCTTGATCGTCGAAAACGCCACCGTTGGGGTTCGTTGAACGTTCCGGCTGCAGATGAAGCGGTACATAGACATAGGGCTGACTGAAATCCGGCGCGACGGCCCGTTCATCATAATATCGTGTGACTGTCTCGATATGCTGTCGACGATATTCGGCCGAACCACGGGCGAGATCTTCCGGCACTTCGATCCCGGAATAGAATTGGCCACGATAGTGACCGTCGGTCGCAGGCGGCGGCGGTAGCGCCGCTTGGCCGGCTCGACCGGGGGCAGCGGGTCAACCGGAATGTCGCGCAATGCCGACCAAGCCGCCGAACACGTGCAAAATTGGATGCGGCTGATTTGATCTGTCCTGCCAACCTCGCTGCCTCTTCTCGGCCGCGTTGACGTCCGTTTCTGCCTTCCTCTTGGCTTCCTGTTCAGCGAGCCGAATTGCTTCCGCTCGCCCAGAAGCAACTGGTCCAACTGGGAATTGCTTGGTCGTAAGTACCTCCAGGCGAACTAAGTCCCTCTCCAGGTGGTCACACAGGACGAAGGGGGCCTTCGGCGGATTTGCCAGCAGTCTCCCGATACGCCGTCGTTAGCGGCGGCAGGCCATCCTCGTACCCGTCGATCGCCATCAGCATGCCTTCGGTCGTTACATACTCGAACATCACCGTGCGGATGCCACGCCGTTTTGCTAGCGATAGGCCACATAGTCATAGACAACATGGGGAGCAGTCGGCATCAGACAGCACGTCCGGCATTAGCCGATCGAGAACAGCGGACCAGTAGCCGCCAACCGATTGAAGTGGATGAATCGTTTCATGGGTGGCGAACCCACCATAAATCTCCATCCGGTCCATTTGCTTCAGTGCGAGCACCTCCGCGTAACCAAGCGCCTCTGCCGTCGGCTGGTCAGATGCCGATTGGCGGCAGTCAGAGAGTTCCGGCGCGGGGCGGCCGTAACGCGCTTCAAACGTGTCATGATAGATCGCGGTCGGGAAATGCCGCTTGACTTGGTCCTTCAGTGCCATTCGAAACGCAATAGACTGGTTCCCACCGTCCTCGCTTTGAAACCTCTCAAGTACATCGACTAGCATCGATGTATTCCATTCGAGCGCTATCACTCTTGACCTCGTGTCATGCTGCCAGCCCTTTTTAAACCACGTTCGTCCAATCGCGTGTCCAGAGTTCGAAATCCGCGTCCGGCGCATCCGCCCGCGAGCTTCAGTCCAGCTCCCGCGGCAATTTTTGCCGAACCGATGTTATCCTTGCGGATCTGGGCGACGAGGCGCCCGTCGAGGCCGGCCACGAATGTCTTCAACATGCTGGAGCCGAATCCTTGTCCCCGCGCGCCAGGCGCCACGGTCCAGGAGAGCTCCCATTCGCCGTCCGCTCCGGCGCGCACGAACCACACCGACCGGCACGCCTCCCGCCTCCGCAATTCGTATCACCTGATCATGACGATGCAAGCACGCGCGTCAGCCAATCCCTGTGTTCGCTCCATGACGACCGGATCGATATTTCGCGAAGCACGCCGTGTCGGCGGATCGTTGCGCCAGCCGAGCAGCAGCGTGGCGTCGATCATCGATACCGCGCGCAGCGAGACAGCGCCTGGCTCTTGCATTGATTTGCTGCTGACAGGATCGGGCGAATTCAATTGCCGTCACGCACGGGTTGCCGGCCGCCTCAGAACTTTCCCTTGGGCGGCAGCGCAACCGGCCGAAGCAGCGGCTGCGGCTTGATGCCGAGCGATGCGGGCGGCGCAACGCGGCAGTTCTTGCAAACGATGTCGAAGTCGCGCTTTTCCTTGAACTGCCGGCGCAGTTCCTTCTGCTTGTCGCCATTGAACACGCCGCCCACCGTATCGCCATCAGCGACGCGGCCGTAGACGAGGTGCTTGTTGTAGAACGAGCAGCACGGCCGGATATCGCCCTTGGCGTTGAGCGTGATCGACTGGAACGGATAGTGGCACCAGAACGGCTCGGCCTCGTAGTCGTACAGCGTGTCGAGCCGGGAGTGATCGATACAATCCTGGAATTCCACGTAGTCGACGATCGGCGCCCACTTCGCGGCGAATCCCTCGACGTCCTGGGTGTTGAGTTCGGACTTGACGAAGCTGCAGCGCACGATCGGCAGCAGCGACTTCATCTCATCCCGGATCCGCATGAAATCCCGGACATTGCGCTCGACGCTTGCAAGGTTTCCGCCGCGGGTCTTGGTGTAGGTTTCCTGGGTGTTCGCGTCGATCGAGATATGCAGCTTGGTAACGCCGGCCTCGATCAGCTTCCGCCCTCGTTCCGGCGTCAGATAGACCGCGTTGGTCGTGATGATGATGTCGCAGACGCCGAGCGAGTCGATATAGGCGACCTTGTCTTCCAGCGTCTTGTCCAGCAGCGGTTCGCCCGAATCGAACCCGATGGCGCCGAGCCCCTTGGTTCCCGCGGCAAACTCGTCGACGACCCGCTTGAACGCGGCTTCATCGATCCGCGACCCGTCACCCCGATCGACCACGCGCGGGCAGTACGGGCAGGCATAGTTGCAGTAGTCGATCGTTTCGATCGACAGATCGAGCGGATAGTCCAGCTCGACCTCGCCGCGTCCCGAGGCCTCGAACAGGCGGCGATATTCCCGAAACCGGTCGCCCTTGACCTGGGCGATGATCTCGTTCGGGTCCGCATATTTCGAAATTCGATCCTGTCGATGGCGCCGCGTTCGGACCAGCGAAAGATCGGAGCCTTGTTCGGTCATTGAAGTTCCCGACACCCCAAATACGTCATTGCGCTCCCGTGGAGAGCCGCATCGACCACCCTTTCGGGCAATATATCATCAAACGCAAGGCCTGGCCGGCCTTTATTGTGGCGTTTGCGTGCCCGACGGCGTGCCATTCCCCGCGATGTTGTTGTTGATATGGTTGTCGAGATACGACGTGACGTCGCCGTTGTTGACCCTGGATATGCCGACGTTGTTCGCAAAGATCGCAACGTGCGTGATGTATACCCGCGTCTGCGCTCCATCCGCGACAAGGCCTGTGGCATTACTGAAGGTGGCAACATTGTCGAAGATGGTATTTTGCGACGCCGTCCCGGCAATGGCATGTATGCCGGCATTGTTGCTGCCGACAGCCGTGCTGTCTCGCATGACGCAGACTGATCGCTCCGCCCGCTGTTCCTGCGGAACCGTCAATCCTAAGACCGGTCGAGTTGTTGTAGAGCTGGACGCGATTGAGCGTCACCCGCGCAGTTGCATTGCCGGTGCCGATCGCCACGATGCCGCCGTTGGTCGCTGCATTCCCGCTGTCGACGATCGTCGTGTCAGACACGATGAGTTCGGCGCCTGCACCGTTCGGCACCGCGAACCTGATCCCGGATGCATTGGCGCCGGTGCGAAAGCCGGAAATCCGGCAATGCTCGACATGGACGGTGCCGCCATTGATATAATTGATGCCGACCAGACCCGACCCGGCACCTGCTTCGATCGACAGGCCACGCAGAGTGACGCTTGTCTTTGGCTCCGCGTTGATGTTGACGCCGTTGGTACCGGACCGCGAGGATACTCGCCTGAACCCGTGAGCAATCCATGCGTGATAGCCTTCGTGATGGTGACGCGCCGAACCCGCCGGAATTGATGCAGTTGATGTATCCCGCCGGCGGCTGTTTTGGAGATCGCACCGGCGAACGTCTTGCACGGCGCGGTGCGCGAGCACGGGTTTGCGTCATCGCCGACACCCGACACCCATGTTCGGGTTGCCTGGGCTTGCGCCGGAGCCGACGCAAAGACTGCAACCAAGACGATAGACAGGAAGCCGACGGCGCTGGCAAGCCTCAACATGGCGACCCTCTCTGAATTGTATCTAATTTTCAGATTAATTGCGGCGATTTACCCCTTCGCGCGCGTGGTGTTGACCAACTCCCATTGCAAAGGCGTTCCCCGCTTGATGGCGGCGGACGCACGCATTCCGAGTATGTCTGACAGATGGCGCGGCGCAAGCCCCAATCCGGGCCGGATCGCACGCAAATTTTGCGCGGTGAACACTTCACCCTCCGCCATGTCGGCGACGACATAGAGCGAGCGGCGCAGCTTGCGCATCGCCGCTTCCGACGCCTCGGGCGCGTAGCTGACGCGGCCCAGCGCCTCATGTGCGACGGATGTTTCCTGCACCAGCGCGCGCAAACTCATCCGGCTCGAGCGAGAACGCCGAGTCCGGCCCGCCGTCGGCGCGGCGCAGCGTCAGATGCTTTTCGATCACGCACGCGCCGAGCGCCGTGCGCGGCAACGGCCACCGCACTGCCCGAGCGTATGGTCGGACAAGCCGACCAGCACATCGAACGCCGCGGCCATGTCCGGGATGGTGCGAAGGTTGCTGTCTTCGGGCACGGCCGGATAACTGGAGACGCAGTGCAGCAGCACGATGTCGCGGCCGCCCGCGGCGCGCGCGGCATCGACCGCCTGCGCGATCTCCTCGCGGTCGGCCATGCCGGTCGAGATGATCATCGGCTTGCCGGTCGCCGCAGCCCGCGCGATCAGCGGCAGATCGACCACCTCGAACGAGGCGATCTTGTAGGCCGGCGCGCCGAGCCTCTCGAGCAGATCGACCGCGGTCGCGTCGAACGGCGAGGAGAACACCGCGATGCCGAGCTCCCTGCCCTTGCGCAAACAGCGCCGCGTGCCACTCCCACGGCGTGTGGGCCTCCTGGTAGAGCTCGTAGAGCCTGCGCCCGTCCCACAGCCCGCCCTCGATGCACGAAGCCCGGGCCGTCGTGATCGATGGTGATCGTGTCGGCGGTGTAGGTCTGCAGCTTGACCGCGTCGGCGCCCGCGCGCTTCGCGGCCTCCATGATGGCGAACGCACGCTCGATGCCGCCGAGATGATTGGCGGACAGCTCGGCGATGACGTACGGGCGGTGTCCCGCGCCGACCGGCCGACCGGCGATTGCGAATTCGCGGCTCATGACATTGGCTCACAGCAGGACGTATTCGGTCTGGTTGCTGATCGCTTTGCGCGCGCGCGCCAGGTTTCTCCGGCGTGCGAACGAACGGACGGTTATCGTCCACCAGTGGCAGGCGCACCGCCTCGACACCGGGATCGTCGCGATGATTGACGACGCTGTCGAGCGTGCGCCACTGGCCGCCGGCGTCCTTCTTCCAGATCGACGGATCGCGCATCGGCTCGACCAGCGCCAGCAGCTCGGCCTCGCGTCATGCCGACGCTGTTGAGGAACACGTCCATGTCGCTCGGCCGCACGTGATCGTACTTCGCCACCATCTCGATCGCGCGCTCGCGGCTCATGCGGCCGTGCCGCACCTCGTTCGAGGCGTCATCGGTGGCGCGGCCGTAGCCGAATTTCAGATATTTCAGATAGTCGTGCAGGCCGTTGGCGTGAATGTCGTCGTTCTTGGCGTAGATGTTGAAGGTGCGATCACGCTCCTGCGCCGTCTCGAATCCCAGCTTGTCGATCACGAACTCGGCCTGCGAGCGGCCGTCCCACGGCAGATAGTTCGACAGGTAAATGCCGCGCACGCCGACGCGCTCCAGATCCTCGTCCGACGGATAGAAGAACGGCGCGAGATCATAGCGCGTCAGCCCGGAGCCCTGCTCCAGCAGCAGGTCCTCCGGCTCGAAACCGCGCATCGAGTGCTCCTGCCGCTTCTTCTTGGTGAACTCGACATAGTCGTCCAGATTGTACATGCCGACGAGTTCGGAGAATCCCTCCTCGCCCCAGCACCATCAGCGGCACGTCGTATTGAACCGCGGCGCGGATCGGAAAGGTCATGATGCCGGCATGATAATGCCAGGTGACGTCGCCGACCCGCTTCAGCATGTATTTCGCCATTCGCTTGGCGGAGCCCGGCGCCGTCGTGAAGCGCACCAGATTGCAGTCGAGCTTCTCGACGATGTTGGTGAGGTTGCGGATACCCAGCGGCGTGTTGAAGGTGTGGTTGTAGCTGACCAGCAGCGGATTGAGGCCGTACTTCTCCTTGACCGTGTAGACCTGGAAGTGGCTGTCCTTGCCGCCGGAGACCGGAATGATGCAGTCGTACGGATTGTTCTTCGCGCGTTGCCGCACCTTGTACTCGTCCAGCAGCACACGCAGCTTGCGCTCGCGATCCGGCCAGTCGACCTGATTGAGGAAGATCGTCTTCGCCTCGAACGAGCGGCAGCCCGAGCAGACGCCATCATCGTCGATGACGATGCCCGGCTTGGTGTTGGCGGGATAAACGCAGCGCTGACAGTATTGCATTGATTCGATCCGGATATTTTCGCGGCCTAGAACGGCCGGTAGGCCGGGCGGCGCGGCATCGCGACCTTGTAGAAGGTGGTGCCTCTGACAGGCAACCCCGCATCGGCCATGAATTCCTTGGCCTTCTTGGTCGAGTGCTCGGTGTAGTGAAAGATATTGCCCGCCGCGACCCCGTGCGCATGGCCCAGACGCACGCCATCGACCAGATCATCCCATTTGGCGACGCCGCCCATGGCGACGACCGGAATACTCGACCGCATCGCTGATCAGCCGCACGAGATCGAGATCGTAACCGCGCTTGTCGCCGTCATGCTCGACCTCGTTCAGCAGAATCTCGCCGGCGCCGAGCTGTGTCGCCTCCTGCGCCCAGGCGCGCGCGTCGCGGCCGGATGGCGCCTTGCCGCGGTCGCCGACGGCCTCATAGCCGGACGGCATGTCGGCGTTGCGGCGCGCATCGATCGAGACCACCACGCACTGGCTGCCGAACTGATCGGCGATCTCGCCGATCAGCGCCGGCCGCGCCAGTGCGGCGGTGTTCAGCGAAATCTTGTCCGCGCCGGCCCGCGTGTAAGTTCGCACACGATCGAGATCGCGAATCTTGCCGCCGACCGTCAGCGGCACAAAACAGCGGCGCGACAGGCCTTCGACGATCTCCTCGAATCGGGCGGCATGCGCGTCATCCTTCGATATCTCCAGCACGAAGATTTCGTCCACTGTCCAGGTGTTGAAGAAATCCACCGCGGTGAAGGCGCTGCCGACATTGTTGGTCGGCTTGAAGCGGCGCGTCTGCACCACGTCGCCGTTGTAGACGAGCAGCGTCGCAATCAGCCGATGCTTTTGAATCCGGCTCATGCGCCAGCCTGCAGGAATGTCTCGAGCAGTTTCATGCCGCCAAGCTGCGACTTCTCGGGGTGGAACTGAACGGCCGCGATGTTGTCCCGCTCGAGCGCCGCACAGAACCGCACGCCATAGTCGCAGATGCCGCTGGCGATGCCGTCCGTGGCTGCGAGCGGCGCGTAATAGCTGTGCACGAAATAGAAATCCGCGGGCGACACCAGTGCCGCCATCAGCTTCGACGATGGCGCGATCTCGACCTCGTTCCAGCCCACATGCGGCACTTTTGGCTGATCCAACCCGGCAGGGAAACGCGCGACCCGGCCCTTGACCCAGCCGAGCCCGTTTGCCGATCCTTCTTCGCTGCCTTCGAACAGAAACTGCATGCCGAGACAGATGCCGAGATAAGGCACGCCGGCCTCGATCACGCGCCGTTGCAGCGCCTCGACGTGACCGCGCTCGTTCAGCCCCCGCATGCCCGCATCGAACGAGCCGACGCCCGGCAGCACGATCAATCCGGCGTCGCCGAGAGCCGCGCCGGTGTCCGCCACCGTCACGTCGGTCTCGAAGCAGTTCAGCGCATTCACCACCGAGCGGATGTTCGCCAGCCCATAGTCGACGACGGTGACGCGGCGCGCGCTCACAGCCGCATCTCCAGGCCGGCGTTCTTCAGGAAGCTCTTCACCTTGAAGATATTGTTGTCGGAGAACACCAGCATGGTTCCGAGCGCCACGGCATCGGCGCCGCCGCGCATGGCGTCCGCGACCTGATCGAGCGAGCCCGCGCCGCCTTCAAGGATGATAGGCACCTCCACCAGCGCGGAGGCCTCTTCCAGCAAGGCCATATCGAGACCGGCGCGCGTTCCCTCGCGATCCACCGACATCAGCCGCACCTCGCCCGCGCCCTCGCCCACCGCGCGCTTGAGCCATTCGCTCCAGACGACGCCCTGCACGGATTTGCCGGTGCGGTGGTCATAGAGCTTGCGCCCGCCCGGCGTCGTCGTGACGTCGATGCCGATGACGATCGCCTGCGCACCGAACACATGGGCGAGTTTTCCGATCAAATCCGGGTTGTCCAGCGCGGTAGTTGTCAGGCAAATCTTGTCGGCTCCGGCATTCATGCACTTTTGCGCGGTTTCGACGCTGGCGATGTTGCCGCCGACCGTCAGCGGCATGAAACAGGCGCGTGCGACCGAGGCCACGCTTGCAAGATCCGGCTCGCGCTTTTCACGGCTGGCATCGATATCGATCAGCAGCAATTCGTCGGCGCCCTGCGCATTGTGCACGCGGGCCGTGGTCTCGGGGCGGCCGGCATCGCGATGATCCGCGTAGGTCACGCCCTTGACCAGGCGGCCGCCGCGCAACAACAGGCTTGGAATGATCCGCTTCAGCACAATAAAAGAACCTGCTCGCGCTCACGGGGCCCAATCGAGAAACGACTGGATCAGCTTCTGGCCGTTCACCTGCGACTTCTCCGGATGGAACTGGGTTGCAAACACCGTGCCGTCCATCACCGCCGCGACCAGCGGCTTTTCGTATGTGGCGCGCGCGGCCACCGCCGCACTTGAGCCCGTCACGAGCGTGTAGGAATGGCAGAAGTAGAACGTCCGCATCCGCTCCGGGCCCTGAAAGAAGCGCGCCGCCTCACCCGAAGGCTCGACCAGATTCCAGCCCATGTGCGGCACGCGCGCCTGCGTCACCCCCGCATCGCGCAGATGCACGACTTCGCCCTGCAACCAGCCGAGGCCGCGATGCTCGCCGAACTCGAGCAGCCGCTCAGCCAGCAGCTCCATGCCGAGACAGATGCCGAGCATCGGACGGCCGCGACGGCGGACGGATTCTTCCAGCGCATCGCCGAGACCGCTTGCCTTGAGCCGTTCGGCCGCCATCCCCGCGGCGCCGACGCCGGGCAGCACCAGACGATCGGCGGCGAGCACGGTTTCCACGTCGCGCGCCACGATCGGCTCGGCGCCCGCCGCAAACAACGCGTTCCGCACCGACTCGATGTTGCCTGCGCCGTAATCGACGATTGCGACTTTCATTTCTGTGGGGATTTCAGTTGATCGGCTCTATCGCGCGGGGGCGCGGTCGCCGTTCACGCGGGTCCATTCCTCGAAGTCCTTGGGCACCCAGTTGCTGCGGTTGCGCATGCAGTCCTCGCACGACGCCATCGTGTGCGGCGAGACCACATGCGGCTCGATCAGCTTGAGGAACTCTTCCTCGGTCAGGCCGAGATAATCGAGGAACAGGTCGAGCGCTGCCGGGCGCTTGCCGTCGAACTCGTCGACGAGGCGCACGCCCTCCTCGCGGGTCTTGCGGTTGTTGCGGATGTCGATCGAGACGAGATGCGTGGTGCGGCCGAAACCGCGCTTGAGATATTTGATGTAGTCGCGAACGCCCTGCATGAAGCATTCGATCTTCTCATAGTCGTATTCGGGCGGCACGCCCTCGACCTGATCGCCCTGCCAGCCGAGTTCCTTCCTGATCAGCTCGACCTGCTGCTTGACGTCCCACGGGATGTAGGAACCGAGCAACACCGAGCGCACACCGCGCAACTGATCCGCGGGCGGATAGGTGTAGGGCATCAGGTCTCGGTCGGTGACCTCGTAGTCGGAGACCGAGTTGTCCAGCATGCCGAGCATGTCCTCGGCATTGATGCCGAGATTGACGAACGCATTGAAACGCCGCTCATCGACTTCCTCTTCCTCATCGTAGCGATAGAAGGAGGCGTATTCGGCGGTCGGCTCGCCCCAGATGATCAGCGGGATCTTCTGCCAGACCGAGACCCACATCGGATACGAGAAGATGCCGGTGTGGCAGTGCCAGCAGAAGTCGCCGCGCCGGCGCAGCGATTCGAACATCAGCTTGCGGACGACCTGCCAGTTCGGCGTGAAGTGATGCACGTCGACGCCGAGCGCGCGGAACGTGCGCAGTGAGTTCTCCTGCACGGTCTTGCGCAGAAAGCCGTGATCGAAGCGCACGACCAGCGGCTTGAGCTTCTTGACCTTCACAAGATACCAGAGCGTGAAGGTCGAATCCTTGCCGCCCGAGAAGGGCACGATGCAGTCATATTGCTGCTTGCCGCGGTGGCGATCGAACAATTCGTCCATCGCCTTGCCGCGGTCGGCCCAGTCGATCTGGCCGTGCTTGTATTCGATCTGCCTGCATACCGAGCACACGCCCTGCTCATCGAAGGTGAGCGACTCGGCGGTCTCCGGCATCACACAGCGGCTGCAGTATTTCATTGTTCGTCCTTTATCAGGCGGGGTGCGGGTCACGCAATCGGCCCATCACGATCTCGTCCGTGCGCGTGTCACCGACGCGTCTGGCGGCAATCAAACGCCCCTCTTCGATAAAGCCGGCCCGCTTGAAGGCTGCCTGCGAGGCGACATTGTCGGCATAGAAACCGGCCTCGACGCGCTCCAGGCCGAAGTCGGCAAAGCCCAGTTCGGCGACCGCGGCCACCGCCTGCCCTGCAAGTCCCCGGCCCCAGTAATCCTTCGCGCCGATCAGCACGCCGATCGCGGCCACCGCATGACGGCTGTCGATCGGCCCGAGCTTGATGTTGCCGATATGGCGCTCCGGATCCCCGGACGGGAACAGCCCAAGCAACAGGCAGTCGGTGCTGTCATTCATTCGCTTGATGAACAGTTCCAGTGCAGCTGCGTCGGGCGGCGCAAACCGGACTTCGAGATAGCGCGTGACGTCCTCGTCGCGCATCCAGGCCTCGTAGGGACCGCGCGCATGGCTGGCATCGAGCGAGCGCAGGATCAGGTGCCTGGTCCTGAGCGGAACGGCGAGCCGCACGATCAACCCCGCACAGCGAAGACGGGTTTGATCGCCGGCCCGCCGAGGCGCTGGTCGATGTCGCCGGCGGCGATCGCGTCGGCGACGGCCGCCAGCGCATGATCATAGGCGGAAAGCACAAGCGCTGCGTCTGCGTCGTCATGTGCGTAGCAGACGTTGTGTGAGGCCGCGAACAGCACGCCGCGCCGCAACAGCTCGATCATCAGCAGCGTCTTGATCGCCTCCTTGCTGCTGCCGTTCGGCGCGTCGCTGAAACCGAGCAAGGTCCAGGACGGCACGCCGTTGACGGCAATCACGCCCGTCAGCTTGTGCTGTGCTAAACGCGCGCGCAGTCCGTCCGCGAGCATCCGGCCACGCTTCCAGATTGCATCGATGACATTTTGCGAACGCATCTTCCTGATTGTCGCGAGCGACGCTGCGAGCGACAGCGCTTCGCCGCCGAAAGTCGAGGAGAAGAAGATTTCCTCCATCTCCCGCATCAGGTCGGCGCGGCCGACGACGGCCGCGATCGGCATGCCGTTGCCCATGCTCTTGCCGAATGCGGCCAGATCCGGCGTCACACCGTAGCGCGCCTGCGCGCCGCCGATATCGACGCGAAAACCGGTGATGATCTCGTCGAAAATCAACAACGCGCCGTGACGGTGGGTCAGGTCGCGGATCGCGGCGAGCTCGGCTGTGGTCGGTTCACGCGCGCCGACGGTTTCGAGGATGACGGCGGCGAACTCGCCCTTGTGGCTCTCGAGGATCTGCTCCAGCGCTACGATATCGAGAAAACCAAAGCGGTGCGTCAGTTCGCCGACGGCGCCGGGCACGCCCTTGTTGCGCGTGGTCGCGCCGATGTACCAGTCCTGCCAGCCGTGATAGCCGCCGGCGGCGATGCGGTCGCGCCCGGTGACGGCGCGGGCGACGCGCACGCAGCCCGAGGTCGCATCCGAGCCGTTCTTGCCGAACCGCACCATCTCGGCGCAGGGAATGATCTCGCGCAGCAGTTCTCCGAGTTCGACCTCGAGCTCGCTCGCGAGGCTGTAGACGATGCCTTTGTCAAGCTGCGCGCGAATGGCGGCATCGACGTCGGGATCGCAATAGCCCAGCACGATCGGCAGCAGGCCGCAGACGAGATCGACGTACTCGTTGCCGTCGACGTCCCAGACCCGCCCGCCCGCGCCCGTGCGACAGGAACAGCGGCGCCTGACCTTTCGGATACTGGATATGGCTCTTGCTGAAGGTCTGCGAGCCGAGCGGGATGACCTTCTGCGCACGCACGAGCATGGCGTTGGAACGCGCATAGCGGTCGCGGTTATCGGGATAACTCATCCAATCAACTCCGGGGTCGCGGCGCGCAAGGTGGCCGCAGATTGCCGTGCGGCGAGCGCGATAGCCAGACATTCGGCGCCGCCGCGCGCATCGAGAAGATCGCCGTCGCCGGCTTGCGGATCGAGAAAGCGCTGCATCAGATCGATATAGGGCGCGGCGGTGTCGAGCGCAGGCGCATCGAGGATGACCTGCCAGTCGCTGGAGCCGGCGGCGCAGAAGCGCACCAGGCAACGCTCCGGCGCTTTGCCCTCGCTGGTCCAGACCAATGTGCCTTCGCTGCCGGCGATGACACAGCCACGGCGCTTGACGCGCTGCAGGTAATCGAGATGAATTTCCGAGCGCACACCGCCGCGCATGGGTCAGTACGATCGACGCATAGTCTTCCACGTCGATATCGAGATCGCTGAGCTTGCCGGCTTCCGCCGTCACGCGCTGCACGCCGCCGAACAGCCAGACCAGATAATCGATCTCGTGAATGGCATCGAGGATGACGCCGCCGCCGGTCTCGGCCCGCGCGCAATACAAGGTCCGATAGTCGGCGCCCGGCCGCATGTCCGGCAGATAGTTTCCATAATGCGCCTGCGCGAACCGCGGCCGGCCGATCATCGGCAACGCGCGGCGCAAGGCTGCGATCGCAGGATGAAAGCGCATGTTGCACACCACGCGCACCCGCCGCCCCACCAGTTCGGCGTCTTTCAGGAAGCCCGCAACGCCGGCCAGACTCGCCGCCAGGGGCTTCTCGATCAACAGTTCGCCGGTCACGGCCAGCGCCGCCCGCGCCAGCGGCAGGTGATGCTGATGCGGCACGGCGATCACAACCGCGTCCGGCCGGGCCGCGAGGCCCTGCTCGACCGTGTGCGCAGGCCGACGCGCCGATCTCGCGCGCGACATCGGCGGCCTTGGCGTGATCGATATCGGCGACGGAGACTGCCGCGAGGCGCGCGGCATTGAGCGCATGACGCCGGCCGATCGACCCGCAACCCACCACCAGAACGCGCTTCACGACGTTTCACCCACAGCTCGAGCAGTCCGCCCCACGCGGATTAACCTGTTGATACTTATTGGATTTACCGGCTGTTGCGCAAGCAACTGATCTGTCATAACGAAGGTGCCGAACCGCGCAGCCGCGCCGCATTCGCAAGCAAAAATCCCGCCAGCGGCAAGGGGACATCGTGACACGTACAACCGTCAAGATCGGCAATCGCGACGTCGGCGAAGGCGCGCCCTGCTTCATCACCTATGAGGCGGGCCCGACGCATTCCGGGATCGCGTCGGCAAAGGAACTCGTCCGCCACGCCGCGCAATCCGGCGCCGACGCGGTGAAATTCCAGCTGCTCGATCCCGACCGGCTGGTCGCCGACCGCAAGCTGCCGTTCAGCTACGATGTCCTGGCCGATGCTGCGACCGGCCGCACCGAGACGGTGACCGAGCCGCTTTACGACATCCTGTGCCGGCGTACGCTGAGCGAAACAGAATGGCGCGAACTCAAAGCCTATAGCGACAGCCTTGGCCTTGCATTCTTCTGCACCGCCCTGTTCGACGACGAGATCGATTTCCTGGTCGCAATCGGCTGCCAGTCGATCAAGATCGCATCTGCCGATCTCAATCACTACCCCCTGCTGCGCAAGGTCGCGCGCACGGGCCTGAACATCCAGCTCGACACCGGCAACGGCTCGCTCGGCGAGATGGAGACTGCGGTCGACATCATCCGCCGCGAGGGCAACGAGAACATCATCATCCATCACTGTCCGTCCGGATATCCGGCGCGGCTGCAAAGCATCAACCTGCGCGTGATCACCACGCTGCGGCAGATGTTCCCGTATCCCATCGCCTATTCCGATCATACGCCGGGCTGGGACATGGACATTGCAGCGGTGACGCTCGGCGCGTCGCTGGTCGAGAAAACCATTACGCTCGACCGCACGCACCCGTTCGGTCGAGCACATCATGTCGCTCGAGCCGGCGCAGATGACCGAGTTCATCAAGGCGATCCGCGATCTCGAAACTGCGCTCGGCACCCCGCGGCGCGTGATGCATGCGGAAGAAATCAAGAAGCGCCAGGCCAATCGGCGGTCGATGTATCTGAAGTCGGCGGCGAAGGCCGGCACGCGCCTGTCCGAGGCTGCGATCGATTTCCGCCGGCCGGGCTTCGGTCTCGGCCCGGAGATGTTCGACGTGCTCGGCGGCCAGACACTGACGGCGGACCTGCCGGCCGGCCACCTTTTGACCCTGTCGGATCTTCGTTGAGCCGCATGCCGGCCGTCCTGTTCCGATGCGACGGCGGCCCCGACATCGGCATCGGCCATGTCATGCGCTGCCGCGCGTTGGCGCAGGCGTTTCACAAGCAGGGCTGGACCAGCGTGTTCGCGATGGCGGAAGCGTCTGCAAAACTGTTCGGCGAGGATGATCCCGTTGTCGTGCCTGACGGCAGCGCCGGCGCGGCCGCGGTCAAGGCCGTCATGGTCGAAGGCAAGGCGAGCTGTCTGGTGGTCGATCACTACGGGCTTGACGCCGACTTCGAACGGCAGGCCGCACCCACGCTGACGATTGCGATCGACGATCTCGCGAACCGTCCGCACGACTGCGACATGCTGATCGACGCCAATCCCGCCCGCACCGCCACTGACTATGCCGCGCACGCACCAGTCCGCACGCAGCTTCTGCTCGGGGCCCGCTACGCACTGCTGCGGGGCGAATTCGCAGAGTTGCGCCGCGCGCCCGATGACTTTCCCTCCGTGCCGAAACATCTGGTCGCAGCGCCCGGCGGCGCGGACCCCGGCAACATCTCCGCGCGGCTGCTCGAGGCCGTTCCGCAGCTGAACGCTGCGGGCATCAGGACGACGCTGATCGTCGGCCGGGCCAATCCCCGCCAGGCCGATCTGATCGCACACGGACGCGCGGTCGGCGCCGACGTCGTCTGCAACCCACCCAATCCGGTTGCGCTGATGGCCAATGCCGATATAGCAATCTCCGGGGCCGGCACGACCTGCCTTGAATTTGCTTGTCTTGGGATCCCGACCGTGGCGCTCATACTTGCCGACAATCAGCGCGACATCGCCAACGCACTTGGCGGTGCAGGCGCTGCCCGCATCCTCGACGGCGGCGGCGCCCTCAAGGCGCAAGACATCGCCGAGGCCGTGCTGACGATTGCCGCCGACGGCAAGG
Organism: uncultured Alphaproteobacteria bacterium; assembly: GCA_963774995.1. Taxonomy (GTDB): domain Bacteria; phylum Pseudomonadota; class Alphaproteobacteria; order Rhizobiales; family Xanthobacteraceae; genus P52-10. The sequence goes on along the minus strand of CAVZHJ010000014.1, from coordinate 232,239 downwards.
CGCGGCAACGCATGAGCGCGGCCGGACGAACCCTGATCGACGGCGGCGGCGCTGCGCGCGTCGTCGACGAAGCGATGCGGCTGCTTGGCCTCAGAAAGCTGGAACAATGCGTTTGACATCACGATTTCTGACGGACACCGGACCGGATTCGGCGGCGCTGAATTTCATTCGCAACAAGCGCATTCTCGTCACCGGCGGCACCGGCTCGTTCGGCCAGGCCTTCGTCCGCCGCATCACGCGAACTCGTGCCGTTCGAGCGGCTGGTCATCTTCTCGCGCGACGAGCTGAAGCAGTACGAGATGGAGCAGACGCTCACGCGCGAGAAGGTCGAGCCGCGCTGCGCTTCTTCATCGGCGACGTGCGCGATCTCGCGCGCCTGGAGATGGCGATGCGCGACGTCGACTATGTCGATCCATGCCGCGGCGCTGAAGCAGGTGCCGGCCGCCGAATACAATCCGTTCGAGTGCATCCACACCAACGTCCTCGGCGCCGAGAACGTGGTGCGCGCGGCGCTGCGCAACCAGGTCAAGCGGGTCATCGCGCTGTCGACCGACAAGGCCGTCCAATCCGATCAATCTCTACGGCGCGACCAAGCTCGCCTCCGACAAGATCTTCGTCGCCGCCAATCATCTCAGCGGCTCCACCAAGGTGCGCTTCTCCGTCGTGCGCTACGGCAACGTCGTCGGCTCGCGCGGCAGGTCGTGCCGCTCTTCCGCAAGCTGATCGCGGAGGGCGCCGACAGCCTGCCGATCACCGACGAGCGCATGACGCGCTTCTGGATCACGCTGCGCGAGGGCGTCGATTTCGTGCTCTCCTGCCTCGACATGATGCGCGGCGGCGAGATCTTCGTGCCGAAGATTCCGAGCATGAAGATGATCGATCTCGCGCAGGCGATGGCGCCGGACCTGCCAGCACAGGATCGTCGGCATCCGGCCGGGCGAGAAGCTGCACGAGGTGATGATCACCGAGGACGACGCCCGCACCACGGTCGAGATGGCCGACCGCTACGTCATCGAGCCGGCGTTCGCCTGGTGGGACCGCCGACCTTCGAAGGACCGTCGGCGAAGCGCGTGGCCGACGATTTCCGCTACGCCAGCGACACCAATCCGGAATGGCTCAAGCCGGAACAGCTGAGGACGATGCTGACGGACAAGGATTGACGCGATGACCGCGCCGCCATTCCTGCCCTATGGCCGGCAAGCGATCGAGGACGACGACATCGCCGCCGTCGCCGAAGCGTTGCGCGCCGACTATCTGACGACCGGACCGACGGTCGACGCCTTCGAGCGGGCCTTCGCCGAACGCGTCGGCGCCGCGCCACGCGGTCGCCTGCAACAGCGGCACCGCGGCACTGCATCTCGCCGCCATGGCGCTCGACCTCGGCCCGGCGACTGGCTGATCGTGCCGTCGCTGACGTTCCTCGCCACCGCCAACGCCGCGCGCTATGTCGGCGCCGAGGTCCTGTTCGCCGACGTCGATCCCGACACCGGCCTCTTGACCGAAGCAGCACTGGTCGCCGCGCTCGATCAGGCGAAACGCGCCGGCCGAACTGTCAAGGCCGTCTCGCCGGTGCATCTTGCCGGCCGCACCGCCCCACTTGCGGGCCTCGCCAAAATCGCCAGGGCGCACGGCGTGCCGATCGTCGAGGACGCCTGCCACGCGCTCGGCACGACCTACGATGCCGCAAACGGCGCGCCCGCGCGGGTCGGCGACGGACGCTACGGCACGCTTGCGACCTTTTCGTTCCATCCGGTGAAGACCATCGCCGTCGGCGAAGGCGGCATGATCACGACCAACGATCCGAACCTTGCCGCGCGCATGCGCGTCGCGCGCAGCCACGGCATGATCCGCGAGCCCCAGCACATGCGCGACCGCGCCGCCGCGTTCGAGGCCGACGGAACGCCGCGATCCCTGGTACTACGAAATGCACGAGCCCGGCTTCAACTACCGTCTGCCGGACGTGCTGTGCGCGCTCGGCATCAGCCAGCTCGGCAAGCTCGACCGCTTCGTCGCGCGGCGGCGCGAGCTCGCGCGGCTCTACGACGAGGCGCTCAAGCCGCTCGCGCCGCTCGTGCGGCCTGTTCCGCCGGTGCCCGACTGCGATCCCGCGTTGCATCTCTATGCCGTTCTGATCGACTTTCGCTGCGCTCAGGCATCACGCCGCCAGCAATTGATGGCCCGATTGCGCGAGCACGGCATCGGCACGCAGGTTCATTACATCCCGGTGCACCGGCAGCCCTACTATCGCGGACTGTTACGGCGATCTGGAGCTGCCCGGCGCCGACGCCTACTACCACCGCGAACTCTCGCTGCCGCTGTTTCCGGCGATGACGGACGGCGACGTCGAACGCGTCGTCGACGCACTCACCGGCATCCTGAAACGGCAATGACCGAACGGCTCGCCATCATTCCCGCGCGCGGCGGATCGAAGCGCTTGCCGCGGAAGAACGTGCTGCCGTTCCTCGGCCGCCCTATCATCGCGCACACCATCGATGCAGCGATTGCGAGCGGCTGCTTCACGCGCATCCTGGTCTCCACCGAAGACGCGACGATCGCCGACGCCGCGCGCGCTGCCGGCGCCGAACTGCATCAGCGTGATCCCTCGCTCGCCACCGACTCTGCGACGCTGACCGAAGTCTGCCTCGACATTCTCGACAGCGAAGCGCGGGCCGGACGCAGCTACGAAACCTTTGCCTGCCTCTATGCCACCGCGCCGCTGCGCCGCGCGGATGACATCGCCGCGGTGGTTGCGCTCGCAGAACGGGACGATGCCGATTTCGCTCTTGCCGTGACAACCTACCCGCTGCCGCCGCATCAGGCGCTGCGCATCGCCGCCGACGGCGCGCTTGCGCCGATGTGGCCGGACCTGGTCAACCTCCGCGCCGACAGGATCGGGCAACTGGTCGTGGACAACGGCAGCACCAACGCCGCCAGGGTCTCTGCGTTCCGTACCCATCGCACATTCTACGGCCCGCGGCTCCGCGGCCATGTCATGCCGCGCGAGCGGTCGGTCGATATCGACGAGCAGAGCGATTACGATCTGGCGTGCTGGTACGGGGAAAGACTGAAAGCCTGACGAAGCGATTCCCTGCTTCGTCGTCAGACGCAGCAATCGGACACCCTATATTCTCCGCAGCATGACGAGCGAGCGCAAGGCCCGCAGTGCATACCGCAAGGCGCGCCCGCCAAGGTGAGCAAACCCGTAAGCACCATACAGGTCTGCGATCTGGTGAATACGATTGGCGATGTGAATGCGGCCCGACGCCGCCGTAGGCACCGGACCGGATGCGGCGGGTCCGACGAGGACGGGCGCCAACTCGGATACCCATTGCGGATTTGTCGCCTTCACCCAGGCCAGAAAATCCTGGTTGCTTGTATCTCCGAGTTCTATCAGCCGATCGACCGCCGTGCGCACCGACTCCCGGTCCGCCGGTACTTCGGACGGATTCGAGATATTTGATGATCCCGCGCGCATATGTTCGGTTGGAGCGGATTTCCTCGTCGCGCGCCAGATCAAGATCGATCGCCACCCGCTTGATGGCGCGATGCCAGCGGCTCGGCTTGTGCATGATCTGATGGAAGTGATGGGTCTCTCCAACTTTTCCGTAGCGTCCGCCTGTGCGCTCCAGAAGCTTCGCCAGGATGATGTCTTCATTGCGGTAGAGATAGTCGTCGTCGATCTGCGGCGTCACCTTGGCGAACGCCGCCTTGCGACCCATCTGGCTTCCGGAATAGGACCGGTTGACCTTGGTCGTATCGAGCAGATAGTCGGCCATCACCGTGATGCGCTGATTGCACTCGAACCAGTCGTACTCGCCGCGGTGCGCACTCATCGCGTCGAACCAGCCCGGCGGAAGAAACACGTCCGAATGCAGATAGACGAACCACTCGGTGCTCGTTGCTTCGATCAAATGCCGGAGGCTGAAGCCAAGCGACGTGAAGCTGCGGTGATCCAGCACCTCCACGCGGGGAAACTCGCGGGCGACGTCGAGCGAATCGTCGACACAGCCGCCGTCGCCGAGGATCAGCCGGTTGACCGGGATTTCCCGATAGATCGACAACAGATTGGCGCGCCACATCTCGTTGGTGTGAATGATCGGGATGATCACATCGACCGCACGCGCACGATCGGTTTCGAACCGGTCCGCCAGCGGCTCAAGTTTGTAGTATGTCGAAAAAATCGAGAAAGTATCGTCCTTGTGCATATCCTCGCCCTCCGGAAAATTCAATTCGCGGCGACGGCTCGAGTTCCAAATTGCCTGTTCCTGTCGGCAACGATGCCACAGAGACGCTCGACCTCGGCAAGCATGCGGTCTCCAACGTGACCGTCGGTGAGCCCCCATCGGGACGCGTGCTGTGCCTGAACGGCGGCAACCTCGCCGCTGTATTGCGCATCGTTGGCGAGCCGGTTCAGGATTGCACGGAATTCGCCCTGCTCTTCCGTCGCAATCACGCCGGGCACACCGAGGAAATCCGTATAGCGGTAGCGGTAGACATCGTAATTGACGACCGGCTTCCCGCAGGCGATCGCCCACCTGATCGTCGATGAAATGCTGGCGACATACACGTCGCATAGCGGCACGACATTGGCGGTCTTCCACGGCGCGATCCGCAATCCGGGACGCTCGATCCAGCGCATCTCTTCGACATCGACCGACGGATGGAGCGCGACCACGCAGTTGCTATCCTTCAAGCCGGCAAGCGAATCGATCCAGAACTCCACGAGCTTGCGGAAATCCTGGAAATCGCACTGCGGCCGCCCGCCGGTGACGTAAAGAAAATCGGGGGGCAGCGCCGTCAGGAACATGCGCTTGGCCGGATCAAGATTGAGCTGGCGGCAGAGTTCGTTCCGCAGCGGAACGGCGTCGCGTATCCGGCTGGCCATCGCGTCGTCGGATAGCGTACCCAGCAACTTCATCCGATCGTTTTTCATGCCCGCGTCGGCGTAATAGTCGATCATCGCCTGGCTCTCCATGGCAATGACATCGGCATGGCCACTGTTGAAAATCCAGGGTTGCGGTGGAGCAATGCCGATCGATTCCATTGCGAGCAGGCGGCCCGGCGGACAGCGGAACAGGCGCTTGTCCTTGTGCCTGCGCACCCATTTTGGAAACAGCGCGGCGATCAGGTTCCGCTGCCACCCTTCCACCACGTAGCCCGGATCGCCGTAATAGACCTCCGCCTGTTCGAGGCCATTCGACATGGTGGACGGCACCACCAGCACCGGTATGCCTGCGGCATGCGCGAGTTTGACGAACAGCGAGGTGTCGTAGCCCGGCATATCGCCGCCCAAAACCAGAAGCTTCGGTTGGACCGCTGCAAGCAGGGTATTGATCTCGTTCGCACGCACGGAGAACGCGGCTTTCTCCGCAAGAAAGCCAGGTCCGATGCCGGGTAAGGAGGCTGCTATCGGCTCGATGACGCGGGCGATCAGGCCGGACGGTCCGGCGACCTGCGCCCGACCGACGGCGTTCTTCCCGAAATGCCGGGCCAGATGCTCCATAAGCGGCTCGCGCAGGCACGCGACGGCTTCCGCCGCGCATGTTTTTGCGAACTCATCCGCGGTCCAGTGCGCGAATGCGCAGTAAAAGATGACGTCGCTGTCCGTCCTCGACCGGAGCAAATCGCCCAACAGGGACAATTCCGTCAGGAAGGTCGTCGTATGCGCGACGATCAGGACGCGCGGCTTGCCATTCGGCTGATGTGTCATGAGCCTGGCCTGCCCCGCCGGCAGGGCATCATGCGATGCAAAACGGCGAACCCAGAAAGAGGTCCGGCGCATCGGGATTATTCGGATTGTCGAGTTTGGTGGGCGCGCCCTGCTGGCGCTGGGCCGGACGATAGAACTCGCTGTTCACGAAGGTCACCTCATAGACCTCCGGAATCGGCACTCCCATCAGGTTGCAGAAGCCGACGAAATTGTTAGCATGCAGATGCACGGGAAAGAACGCCTTTCGCAGATTCTCGATCGCGCGCAGGCAAAGCGAGAAGAATTCCGGATCCTTCATGCGCGACGTCCAATGGAATTCGCAGGAGATTTGACGAAACCGCTTGAGCTGATCGAGCGGATAGTTCGCGAAGGTCGCCCATTCATCGCCGTCGATGTCGATCTTCAGCAGGATGTCCGACTTCGAAAAGTCGCCCTCCGCCTTCACGACATCCCAGAGCCGGACAGAGCCCGGAATCATGCCGAGCGCATCGATCGCCTGCTTGCGGAAGTTGAAGCGTGGATGCTGAACCGGCGGCCCCTCGACCGTATGGTCGAACTGCACGACCGGCTTGCCCATCTCCGCAAATGCGAGATCGCACGTCACGTCGTTCGAAATGCCGCATGAGATGACTGATGAAATCTGCGAGAAATCGTCGATGAAGATGTATCCGCCGTCATTGTCGTTACCCAGCCTGATCTTGTTGCGGCCTTCCACATCATGCGGCCCGAACTGCCGGCAGAAACGCAGCACATTCTCCTGTGTGACCCCGTCCGCGACCACCAGCGGCATGCTCAATGCTGTGACCGTTCGGTTCCGCTCCTCCAGATGCCGGGCATAAGCCTGGAACGCGGAGTCAGGCGCAGGCACAGCCGATGCGTCCATCGACCGCAGAGCCGGGCCCAATAGCGGGACCCCTGCGAGCTGCTTCAGCAGGCTTAGCCCGCTTCTAATGATCTGCGTTCTCATTCATTCCATCCGCCCAACTGCGACCATGCCGCCCCTCGACTGCATTGATCAGGTAGGTTCGAACCGCACGTTCGACGAGCTTCATCCGAGCCAATGCGGGTACACAAAAAGAGGAAGCCGCGCACCTCATTCGGGAGGTGGAGCGGGCCATTCGGGATCAGCAATCCTCGCCGCAGCCTGCAATTCGATCCATTCCTTCGCGGCCGCGGACCCGTTGCGAGCCGCCAATCTGAACCAGTACCATGCCTCTTCACTAGATCCGGTGGCTGCTACGCCTTCCCAGAATGTTCGGCCCAGCCTGTACTGCGCCCTCGGATCGCCGGCCTTCGCGGCGGCGAGAAAATTCTCCGGATGATCGGCACAAACCGGGTCCTCGTTAACCCACCGGTTGAGACCAGCGTATAAATCGTAGTATCGAACATTGCCGGGCGAGCACGCCGTGCTGTGAAACAGATTGTCCGTGAAAAGCGTCACTTTCGAATTGTGCATGAACGCATACGTGTAGTTATAGACAACATTGTTCCTGAATATGAAGCTCGGATCGTTTGCCTTGGATCCCGGCCAAATGCCGATCGCGCGTCCCCATTCAGGCCGCTTCGAATTCAAGAGATAGTTCTGTTCCGCCACGCAACCTCCATTAGCTCTGGTGAAGCTGATCCCAACAGCCTCACCATGACCGACAGGAAGAATGTAACGATCCTGTTCCCGAAGATTCGACAGGACTTTGTGTTCTTCAACTCAATTCCCATCATAGGAATTAGAAATCACCGTTGAGCCACCTACACGATCGATGATCGAGCTGGTCACTGCCACACTTCCCTCAACGACACCGTCGGCTCCAAAATCCACATAGATGCCGCGAAAGTTGCTGTCGCGAACGATCAGGTCACGCAAGACGATGGTGCCGCCGCCCTTGCGCTCTGGAGGGGCTTGGTCATATCGAACTCCCCACATGAACCCCGAGATTGTGCCGTTAAAAACGGCAAGGTTGCGGTAACCTGCCGAATAAACACCCGCGCTGATCGTATCGCCCGTTCCGTGCCCGCGAAGCGTTCCACGCCTGAGATCGATCGTGACGTCATCCGCGGCCACCGTTATGGCGTCTTCGTGCCGGAGCAGCGAGTACTCTAGGTTATTCTGCAGACAATAGAGCCCGGAACGCTCAATTCGTGCCGGCAGCTTCGATATCAAGTCGCATTGCTGCGACTGAATTTCGCGTTGAAGCCGTTCGAGGTCCGGGCTCTCGAAATCCTGTAACAGCGCCTGCGTTCCCGTGAGCTCCTTCTCTATCCGAGACATACGGGCAGCAACATCATCGGCACCAACGGTCAATTTCGTCAGCCGTTGGGAAATATCGAGCAGGAAAGCCGACTGACTGCGCTGTTGTTCGGGCGAATTCAACGATTCCCAGCATACCGGCAACCGTGACACCGCCGGCAAGGACAAGGGCGATGAGCAAACAGACCTTCTTGAGTGCTGTCATGCGCTGCACTCGTTCAGGGCCTGTCCGAGCTCAGGCTTGATCACTTCGACATCTCCCTTCCGGCATCGTCGAACAACTCCGCCGTCGTACTTTCTCGCAAAACACCGATATCGCCGCAAGCGGTAGCAAAATCCATCAACTGCTACCGTCATACGGTGGCGCATTCAATGCCGTCGGTCAAAGGCGCACGAGCAGTCAGGCGGTTGAGCAGTCCCGCGATCCTTTGTCCGCTACATCCATCCAGTATTCCCCAGCGTGCTGAAGCGGCTGCAGCAGCCTCCGCCAGTTCGCGGCGGGCCTCATCGTCAGCGGTCAACCGGCCCAGCTGCCTGCTGAACTCTGCAAAGTCATAGACCGTTACCACCGCCGGCTCGTTGACAAAATCCTGGTAGCGATAGCGATAGACATCATAGTTGAGGACGGGTTTGCCACAAGCCAGCGCCCAGCGGATCGTCGAGGAGACCGACGTATTGAACAGATCGCAGATCGCAATCAACGACGTTGTATCGAGTTCCGTCACCGGAAAATCGAACCGCCGAAGGTAGGCCACGTCGTCCGGGCGCATTGCCGGATGGGGTTTAATGACAACCTGCCAGTCTTTCAGCTTCGCGAACTCGCCTAGCCATCGGTCGGCGATCTCGCTGAAACTGATGAACTCCGGGTCCGGCCGTTTGACACTCAACTGGTTTGGAGGGAAATCCGCACACGAGTACCGGGCGATGCGCATCCAGCCCCAGTTCGCGGCGGATGCCGGCGGCATCTCTCATTGCCTCGTACAACAGATCGTCCGCAATGCTGCCTGTTACTTCGATCTGATTCGCGTCAATCCCCTGCGCAAGGTACACGTCCCGCATCGCCTCATTCTCAACCGCAAGAACGTCTGCCCGGGTGCTGTTCCAGACCCATGGCTGAGGCTGGGCAAACCCAAGCACTTCCGACGTGATTGCTCCGATCGCAGGACGACGCAGAAGCAATCGATCCCGGTACGATAGAGTCCAGTGCGGCAGGGCGCTCTTTACGAACCTGTTAAGAAGACCCTGTTCAGCCCAATGGTCCCGCTCATTGAAGTAGGCTTCGGCTGCATCGCCTTGATCAATGATCGCATAAGGCAGGACGACTACGGGAATGTCGTTGCGCTGCGCCAGCGCAACCCAGGCACCCGTATGATATCCCGCGTTGTCTTCGAACAGGACAAGCGCCGCCGGCCGTAATCGCTTCAATCACCCGGTGCGCCTGCAGACCGATGTTGTTCTGCCAATGAACCTCGGCCAGTAGTTCGTTAACTTTCTCAAGTAGGCGCTTGTCATCAACATCGAACTCGCTCAACGAAGCTTCGACCCAAGTACGGCCGATCAGCCTTCCTTCCGAGAAGAGATCTTGACATCGTCACTTCCATCAAAACATCGCCGTTGTGGTCGAGTAGCGAAATCCCGTTCTCCGCGCAGAACTCGGGAAGCGATGTTACCTTGAGCTCAAAGTAAGCGACAATGGTGAAGTCGTAGATTTCCTTGATTGGCGCCGCGGTAACGAATGCCTTGAGTTGCACGATCTGGCTGATCGTCGTCACGACGACGACAAGATTGGGCTTTCCGCTGTTTGGGGCACCCTGGATTTGATTCAGTTGCGATCGCAGATTCAGCGCCTCCAGCCGGCTTTCGGCATAGGTGCGATCGAGTTGATCGATATCTGCATCCAGCGTCTGAACCTGTGCCGCCAGACTTTCATTCCTCGAACTCGATTCTGCAACAAGGGTTGTCAATTGTGCAATTTCATGGACCTGCGCCGCATCGATGCTCTTGAGCGCATTGACCGTCTCCACGAGCATGGGAACAGTCGCAGATCGTACGATCTGCAGCTCCCGCGTGCGCAAATGCGCGGTTTATCAGGTCGCTAATTCGCTTCACGTGAAAACAGCCAACGCGCAGCCGGCAGGCCCACTGCCAGCCTGGCTTTGCGGGCCTTCCTTAAAGGATTGCTCATCAGCCAACATGTTCTTGAAGCGCGCCGATAGTATGATCCTGGTCCGCAAGCGGCGCATTCGTCGAGGTCGGGCCATAGTGTTTCCACTGCAGTCTTGGACGCAGGATGGAATTGAACCACTTGCCCTGCCAATCTCCACGAACACCTTCATTCTTCATATCGTCGACCACGTAGAACGAGGCCGCATCCACACAGGTCGCATACTCGCTCGAACGGTTCGATGCCTGGACGGTGAAATCCACCATGAACAGACCTTCGTTCAGAAAATTGGCCGGAATAATGCACTTCGCTCGATAGCGACCAACCGGCGCAATGCGGTTGCGCCAGGGTGAATCCAGATTGTCGACGATACGCTGAGGACGACACCCAACTCATGACGCAAGGTCACGACGACATCGAGGAATAGCGCTCCTCGAGGACATCCCATTCCATCTCAAACCTTACCGGCTCCTTCACATCGTAGCGCAATATCGCCGTGCCCGCCCAGTGTCGCACAAAGAACGATCTTAACCGAACAGTCCCCTGCTCCGATGTCGGCGCGTTGCCGGGCTCCCAGCGTCTCTGCGTCACCACCGGCATGCTTCTTGAAATGTAGCTCTCCACGATCGTCTGCGGCAGCCCGTCTTCAACCAGCCTTCCATTCTCGAACAAGACGCAGCGTGTGCAGATCTGCATGATCGTGCTGGTGTTGTGGCTGACGAACAGCACTGTCTTTCCGGACTTCACCTCGCTGTCGATACGCGCGAGACACTTTCGCTGGAAGTGCGCGTCGCCGACGGCCAGGACCTCATCGACGATGAGAATATCGCAATGCATATGCGCAGCGACGGAAAACGCGAGCCGCATGTACATGCCGCTGGAATAGTGTTTCACCGGCGTGTCGATGAACGCCTCGACCTCGGCGAAGGCGACGATCTCATCGAAGCGCTGCACGATCTGCTCGTGCGACATTCCCATGATGGAGCCGTTGAGGAAGACGTTCTGCCGGCCGGTCAACTCCGGATGAAATCCGGTGCCAACCTCCAGCAGGCTGCCGACCCGCCCGGTCACTTCGGCATATCCCGTCGACGGCTCAGTGACGCGGGCCAGGAGCTTCAGCAGCGTGCTCTTGCCGCTGCCGTTCTTGCCGATGATCCCGAGCACCTCGCCACGGCGTATTTCGAGATCGAGGTCGCGCAGCGCCCAGAACACATTGTCGGCGCCGGTCAGGTCCTGTTCGTCACCAAGCAGGATCGGCCACAGCCGCTGCAACGGCAGATCAAACCCGAGAAAGTCGTACCCACTGTGCTTTTGCTGCGACAAGACGCCAAGGCGATACGCCTTGCCCAGGTTGACGGCACGGATGGCTATGTCGCTGGACATGATACTTTGAGTTCCGGGTCGCTCAGATCACGTCGGCGAAGACACGCTCGACGCGGCGGAAGGCCCACATGCCCGAGAGCACGAACAGGCAGGTGACAACGAATGCAACGAGATCATTGAGATCCAGCGGGTCGCCCAGCTGCAGGAACGACCAGCGAAATCCCTCGACGATTCCGACCACCGGATTGAGATGATAGATTTCGCGGAACCGCTCGGGAATTGCTTCGCTGGGATAGACGATCGGCGAGAAGAAGAACGCGATTTGCAGTACGTAGGCGAGACCCTGATTGATATCCCGATAGAGTACGTTCAGCGCCGCGAGCCACAGGCCGAAGCCGAGGCCCAGCAGCAGCGCCCAGGTCGCGAAGAACGGCACAAAGATCAGATTGAGGCTGATCGGCATTCCCATGTAGAAGAGAAGGACGAGCAACAGCAGCGACGTGAGGACAAGGTCAACGATCGCGTTCGTTACGCTGATCACCGGCAGAATGATCCGCGGAAAATAGACCTTGCCAAAGAAGCCTGCGTTCGCGGCTATGCTCGTCACCGCTCCCATCATGACGCCGGAGATCATCGTCCACGGAATCATCGCTGCCGACATGACGAAGAAATACGGAACGCCCGGCCTTGAAATCGACCTGGCCGATCTGTTCGAACAGAATGGTGTAGGTGATCAGCGTGAACGTCGGCGCCAGCAGCCGCCAGAACCAGGCAATCGGGGTCTGGTTCTTGATCGCCATGATGTCGCGGTGAAACAGGCCGAGTATCAGTTCGCGATAGGCCCAGAGCTCATCAAGACCAAGTCCTTCGATCTTTCGATTGGGAACGAGTCGGACCGTCTGCACGTGCCGGTCATCCGCCTGTGCCGCGGCGGGCGCAGCCGGCGCGGCAACAAAATCATCTGACGTTTCAACGATGGCCATGTTGAACCTTCCAGTAAGCCCCGCTTCAGCCAACTATGAGGCGGCGAGCTTGGCGCCGTTGAGCGCCAGAAAATTGCGCAGGATGCGCAAGCCGGTTTCGCCGCTCTTCTCGGGATGGAACTGCGTGCCGGAGACGTTGCCTGCGCGCAGCGCCGCCGAGATGCGGCGGCCGTGATAATCGCAGTCGGCGAGCCGATACCGGTCGTCGGTCGGCTCGGCCGTGAACGAGTGAACGAAGTAGCAGGTGCTTCCGGGCGCAATGCCCTCGAGGATCGTGCCGTTCCAGTCGGCCTCGCTGGACGGCTTGTCGAGCGCGCTCCAGCCGATGTGCGGGATCTTGTGCGGCGTGCCGTCGCCTCGCGTGCCGGGAATGGCTCGAACGCGCCCCGGCACGATGCCGAGCCCCTCGTGCTCGCCGAACTCCTCGCCGATCTGCATCAGCATCTGCATGCCGACGCAAATGCCGAGCACCGGCGCTCCGCTCGCGACGATAGTCCATGATCGGCTTGACCAGGCTGCGCTTGCGCAGCTCGCCCATGCAGTCGCCGAAGGCGCCCACCCCCGGCACGACAAGGCGCTCGGCGGCGGCAATTCGCGCCGGATTGCCGGACAGCTCGGCGACCGCCCGCAGGCCTCGAACGCGCGGCAGACGCTGAGCAGATTGCCGACGCCGTAGTCGACGACAAGAACGTGCTTGCTCATATTTCCCTCGATGCGACGCCGGCCTGCCGCGCGCCCTTGCGGATATCGGCGATCGAAAGCCGGTTGTAATGCAGCACGTCGGCCATCGCCACGGCATCGGCATGGCCCTCCTGCACCACGCTCGACCAGATGCTCGATCGTCCCCATGCCGCCGCTGGCGATCACCGGCACGCGGACCGACGTCGGACACCGCGCGCGTCAGCGCGATATCGAAGCCGCGCCGCGTCCCCTCGCTGGTCGACCGAAGTCAGCAGGATTTCGCCGGCGCCGAGATCGACGGCGCGCTCGCACCCATTCCACCACGTCGAGACCGGTGTGCTCGCGGCCGTTGTCGGTATAGGCCTCCCAGCTTGCCTCGGCCCGACCGCTTGGCCTCGATCGACAGCACCATGCATTGCGAGCCGAAGCGCGTCGCGACCTCGGTGATCAGCTCCGGCCGCGCGACCGCGGCGGTATTGATGGCCACCTTGTCGGCGCCCGAGCGCAGCGCCTGCTCGACGTCCGCAAGCGAGCGGATGCCACCGCCGACGGTGATCGGAATGAACACCTGTTCGGCGGTGCGCCGGACGATGTCGTGACAGGCTGTTGCGGTTGTAGAGGCTGGCGACGATGTCCATGTAGATGATCTCGTCGGCGCCGGCCGCATAATAGCCTTGCGCGAATTTCTGCGGATCGCCGATCTTGCGCAGTCCCTCGAGGTGAACGCCCTTGATGAGATTCGGCGCCTTGATGTCGAGCCGGGCGATGAGACGAACGTTCGACATGCGTCGATGCTTACTCCGTGTAGCCCTTGCCAGTCGGCGTGTGCTGCCAAGACGGTGTGACGCAACTGCCATTCGCCGTCTTCGAACTTCCACAGATGCGGCGAGCGGAAACGGTCGGCCAGGTGCATGAAGTACTGCGCGGTCCATGTTCGGCTGCTCGAACATGCCTGCTCGCTTCCGGGAACTCCTTTTCCGGAATGCTCAGATAACGTGAAGATCTCCTCGGCGAAGCGCTCGGGAAATTCGTGGTCGAAGCGCCTGACCAGCGCGACGCCCTCTTCGCGCTCGATGTCGCCGAGCGGATCTCCTGCGCGGCGTCGTAGGTCGCGCGGCCGATGCCGAACTTCACGCAGGTCGTGAAGTAGTGGAAGTCGTCGATCCGGTCGTCGATGCTGTTGTACTTGCTGTAGGTGCCAGGCGTGCGCTCGGGCGAAGCCTGGAAGCCGCCGTGCTCGACCGCGTAGTAGTAGCAGCTTTGCGGATGCCATTTCAGGTAATAGCCGAGATAGTGGACCTCGACGTTCTTCGCCTCGATCTGCGCGGGATCCGCCGGCAAATACGGCACCAGATCGACCTCCGGCACGCCGAACTTGTTGATCAGGTCGTGCACCGAAACGCCGCCGAGATAGATCTCGACTCTTGTCCTGCGCGGTGAAATAGCTCCAGTCGCGCTTGGCTGTGTCGGTGTCGGTGCGTCGGATTGCCGTACTCGGCTTCGTTCTCGCCGTAGAACACCAGCGGAATATCGTGCAGCAGCCGCCATCTTCGGCGCGAGGCTCTTCTGCCCGAGCATGAACGGCCTGGAACGGATGGAACAGGTTTTCGACCGCAAGCCGCGTCAGCAGCCGGTGCGTCGCGTCCGTTCGGCGTGTGCAGAAAATTGTCGAAACCGGCATGGATCCAGGCCTGGAAATTCCTCCAGCCCCATTCCGTGTAGATGTGCGGCGCCCAGGTCACGGTGAGCGGATGCATCCCGTACTCATGCTTGAGCATCCATGCGACGCATAGATGCTGTCCTTGCCGCCGGAGCCCGGAACAAGGCAATCGTAGTGCCCGTCGCTTGCGGCGGTGCTTGTCGCACAGCTCCTTGAGCTTGCGGTCGGCGCTCGTCCCAGTCGATCGTGTTGTGCTTCTCCTCGGCGACGCGGCAGGCATCGCAAACGCCGTGGCCGTCGAAGCGGATCGTGGTCTTCTTGCTTGCCTTGGTGTGCGAGAACTCGACCGCCGAATTCGGCCGCTGATTGGAGATCACGCAGTTCACGCAAAACTCGACATTCTGGGGAAGACCGTAAAGCGTCTCCGGATCGTTCACTTCCGGCTTGTACTTGCTCATGTCGACCGGAAGATGTCGGGGGTACCTGTCCATTCAGCGTTGCCCTTGGGTGAGAAGAAAGTCTGCGAGCCGCAAATCGAGCTCGGTATCGATGTCGAACGATCGGTCCTTCGGCATGACATAGCCGACGGTTCCCGCGGTGATGAAATCGCCGCCGGCGGCGAGGTAATCGGTGGGCGCGATGTAGATCGCCCCGTTGAGCGCGAAGATCGGCGGCGCGTCCTGGCGGCGCGTCGGAATCTGCTCCGGCGGAAACAGATGCTGCACGGCTCCGTCAGTCGCCATCGTCACCATCCAGTAAGGATGCTTGTCCGGTTCGCAAACGCTGACGCAGGTCTTTGCGCCGCTTTCGATGAACCCGTCCAACGCCGCGTCGATATCGGCTGCGACGCGCAGCGGCGAGGTCGGCTGCAGCAGCAGCAGATAGTCGTAGCGCTCCGGCAGCGATTGCAACGCATGTCGGACAACAACCATGCTGTCGGCCTTGTCGGTCGCGAGTTCAGCCGGTCGCATGAACGGCACCTCGCAACCGAATTGTCTCGCAACGGCGGCGATCGATGGATCGTCGCTCGACAGGATAAGCCGATCGACATAGCGCGACGCTTTCGCTGCCTCGATCGTCCATGCGATCAGCGGCTTTCCGCCAGTAGCGCGAATGTTCTTGCCAGGCACGCCTTTGGAGCCGCCACGTGCGGGGATCAACGCCAGAACTGACTTCCCACCGATCATTCAGGAAGCGGGCCCCTCGCCCGTCCAGAACTCGCGGACATAATCGTCGTTGGCCTTGTTGAAGTCGTCCATGCGGCCGATGTCCAGCCAGTATTCTGTGATCGGGAAAACGCTGGCGGCCCGATGTTCGCGCGCCAGGCGCTCGAACAGCGACGGCATGTCGTATGCGGCGCCGGACGGCACGAGGTCGACGGCGGAAGGCTCCAGCACATAAATACCGGCATTGACGAGAAAGCGGTGCACCGGCTTCTCGACGATTTCGGACAGGCGGTGATCGTCAAGTTCGATGACGCCATAAGGCACCTGCACGAAATAGTCGCGCACGCACATCGTGGCGACGCTGCCGTGCTCTTGATGGAAGTCCAGCAGCGATCCGAACGCAACCTTGGTCAGGATGTCGCCATTCATGACGATCATCGGATGGGTGGGCTTTTCCGGCATCAGCGACAGCGCGCCGGCTGTGCCGAGCGGCGTCGCTCTCGTCCTCTTCGACATAGCGGATACGCGCGCCCCAGGCCGAGCCATCACCAAAATGCTGGCGCACCATATTACGCTTGTAGTTCACCGAAATGTAAAAATCCTGGAAACCCTGCTGCACCAGATTCTCGATGATGATTTGCAGGATCGGCCGGCCGGCGATGCGGAGCATCGGCTTCGGGGTGTCGTCAGTGAGGGGGCGCAGCCGCTGTCCGCGACCACCGGCCATCAGGAAAACCGGATTGGGACGCTTCGGAACCAGCAGCGCTTCTTCCAGGGTCCGCAGGGCAACAACGCGGCCTTCGGAGTCGAGGATCGGCACCTGCCGGCAGATGTTCCGCCGCATCATGTCGACAATCGCGGCCGGATCGTCGTTCGTGTGCGCGACACGCGGCTTGCTGTTCATGATCGACGAAGCGACATCGGTAATCTGCATGCCGCGCAACAGACCGCGCCGCACGTCGCCGTCAGTCACGGTTCCCAGCAGCCGTCCATTGTCGTCGATGACCAGCGCAACCTTTGCGACGGCTCTTTCGATGGTCTCGATCACGTCCTTGATGGACGCGGACGGCCCGATCAGTGTTTCCTGAACGTTTGACATGAATTTCGTTCTCAGTGGCCCGGAATGAGCCGGCCGGCTTCAGGAACGTCGCGATACACTACCGCGCCCGCCGCGACCAGACTGTCCGCACCAATTGAAATGCCCTGGATCACGACCGCGCCGGTCCCGATATGGGCGCGGTCGCCGACGCGGACATTGCCAGAAAGCGTGACGCCGGGCGCGATATGGACGGTTTCGCCGATTTTGCAGTCATGATCGACCGACGCGCGGGTGTTGACAATGCTGTTGGCACCGATGTCGGCGCCGCTTTGGACGACGCAACCGGCCATGATCTGGACGCCTTCGCGGAGCGTCGCCGATACGCTGACGACCGCCGACGGGTGCACGACCCGCGCGAACGAAAAGCCGGCCTCCTTGCCGCGCCGGTAGACGGCGGCGCGCGACGTGGTCGGACCGATCGAGCCGATGCCATTCACCAGTTGCACGGCGGATGCCGCATAGTCCTTGAGCGCTTCGTCGCCGCCGAGGATCGGCAACCCGCCTGGTCCTTGCGATCCCTTCGAAAACGCCGGATCGACGAAACCGAGGACCTCGCAGGCCGAGAGCTGCAGGGCGTCGAGCAGCACCCTTGCATGCCCACCGGCGCCGATGATGATCACGGTTGCCGTCACCGGTTTGCCGCCGCAGGCTGCGGCGTAGCTGAAACAACTGCGCCGGCGTCGTGAAAACGCTTCACGAGAATTCCTTCCAGCGGCGTGTTGCGCAGCCGCTCGAAAATCTGCCGCGAAGCATTTCCGGCCCGGCCATAGGCCGGCGTCTGGCTCGCAAGCGTCTGCTGCATCGAAGGCTCCAACGCGCGGCGGATCGCAGCCTCAATGGCGTCACGCCGATCGACGCAATCGATAACGCTCGCCGAGCGCGGGCGCCCGTCCTGGCGGATGCCGATGTTGACCGTCGGTGTGCCGGCCGCCGGCGCCTCGATGAGGCCGCTTGACGAATTGCCGATCACGACTGCAGCTTCTTTCAGCGCCCCGAAATAAAAATCGCTGCCGAGCGAAGCAACGAGAACGGCGCGCCCTGCATTTGCCGTCGCATAGGCTTCAAGCCGCGCGTTGATCGCGCGCCCGCCGGCATCGGCGTTGGCCTTGGTGAAGACAATAACGCCATCAGTGAACCGATCGAGCGCCCCCAGCAATTCCTCGAGACCGGCCACAGGGTCGGCCTCGCCGAGCGTCGCGGGATGATAGGTGACAAGGAACAGCGGCCGGTCGAGCGGACGACCGACACGTTCGGCGACAGCCGCGCGATCCGGCAGTGTGCGGCGCTCGAGATGATCGAGGCCCGGCGCGCCGACAGTGATGACGCGCTCCGGCGCTTCGCCCATCTGGATCACGCGCCCGCGAAACGCCTCAGCCGCCACGAAGTGCAGATGCGACAGTTTGGTGATGGCGTGACGCATGGCATCGTCGATCGCCCCTTCCGAAATCTCGCCACCATGAATGTGCGCGATGGGGATCCGCATCAACGTCGCCGCGGTCGCGGCCGCCAGCGTCTCGAAACGGTCGCCGAGCAGCACGACGATGTCCGGCTTGAGCCGGTCGAAAGCATCGGCCAGGCCTGCCAGACCGCGTCCCGTCGCGCGCGCGATGGAAGCAGCATCGTCCCGCGCAAGATCCATCGGCACCTCGGCATCGACCGTGAACCCGTCCTTGCGGATCTGATCGACCGTATGTCCGAATGCAGGTTCGAGATGCATTGCAGTGGCAACGATCTGCAATGTGAGGTCCTTCGCATCCGCAATCTCTCGCATCAGCCAGTACAGCAGCCCATATTCGGCGCGCGTTCCGGTGACGATGCAGATGCTGCGGGACACGGGTTCGCTACTTGCTCACAAAAATATCGCGAACGAGACGCATGGTGCGCAACGCCTCGTCGAGGGATGTCGCGTTACCCGCGCCGCGCAGCGCTGCCACGACCTGTTCGGCCTGCAGACGGAATCCGGGCTTGAACTCGACATCCCACACATGCGGCTCGACGGAATTCTGTTTACGCTCGCCGGCATTCTGGAAGACCGCCTTCTCAAGCGGCCGCATTTCCCAGCGGCGACGCGGCGTGGTCACTGTACAGGCCCAGGGACCGGGGCCGTTCCAGATGCCTTCGTACAGCGCGATATCGCCACTGTCGAAAGCGATCTTGGCAATCACGACGGTTGGCGACCTCGCATTCCAGCGCACGATCGGCGTCACCTCGATAATCTTCCCGCGACCGAGCGCCGGGATGTAGTCGACGAGATGAATCGAATTCGCATACATCCAGTTGTCGACCACCTCGGGCGCGTGACCGATCTGCCGCGCCACATCGAGGCTTTGCTGATCCTGGACGTGAATGAAACGCGGCCCCGGATCATCGGCGAGATCCGCAAGCACTGCCCGGGTACTCGACAACGTCCGGCGATTGAGCCCGACAAAAACCTTTGCATTCGCAGCCTTCGCCGCAGCAGCAATGTCCTCCGCATCGGCCACATCAAGACCAACCGGCTTCTCCATCAGAATCGCCCATGGATGCGAAAGCGCCTGCTTCATGATCGGATTGATCGCGGTCTCGTAGACGGCGAGCACGGCGAGGTCGGCCTTTGTTTGCGCGTACAGATCATCAACGCTGGAGGCGACACAGGGAATCGCGAACTCCGTCGCCAGCGCCTGGGCCTTGTCGCGTGTCCGGTTCCAGATGCCCACGACAGCGACGCCCGGCACGTTCTGAAACGCGCGGATGTGTTCGCGGGTCATACCGCCGCCGCCGATCATGGCGACGCGCAGCGATGCAGTGTTCGATACGGTCAAGAGCTCAGTCCCCGGGAAGGTGATACGTGGCGCGAGCGTGACGCGCCGGAAGACAGCCAGGCAAGGCCGTCGTCGAAGTCGATTGTGTCGAAGCACGTCAGCATGGTGCCCGGCGATGCGTTGCGCACCTCGATGCCGCGCCGCGCACATGCGGCGGCAACGACCGGCCAGTGCCCGGTATAGCGCGCACGCAAGGCCGGTGTCAGCGGCACACGGCCGCGCGCATAATCATCGCGGAAATGATTGGCGTCGCTCGCAACGTTCTGCTCCGGCAGGTAGTCCCCATCGACGCCAACCATCAGGATCCTGGCGTATCCAAGGGCGTGAAGCACCTGCATCGAGATCGCACCCACATTGCCGAAATCGGTCAGGGTCGGGAGTGAGCCGGAAAAATCCTCGCCCCCGACAAGATTGCAGAGGGTTACGTTGTTCGTGGCCTTGATCCCCGACCTGGCCGCGTCGCTGTGCAGGAAGAAGCGCGTCGCGCTGTGAGCGGCGATCACCGGCGGCAATTCCCGGCCGATGATCGCGATCGATGCCGGATCGAGGCACGCATGGTAGCGCGGCGCGAATCCCCAATCGTCCCACGCGAGCCATGAGCGGTTGAAGGCGATCGCATCACGGCCTGCAAGCCGGCGCGTATCGATCCGGTTCAGGCTCGGGCCGGAACCGATCAGCACAACGCCAGGTGTCATTGGGTTTCGGTCCAGGTCTTCAGGCACAGGTCTTCAAGGTCCAAGGCTTCATGCCCACGGAAACTTGCGATCGCGCGGCAGGTTTGCCGAAGCGAGTTCAATGGTCTTGCCGCCCTGCTCGTTGGACATGTAAGCGGCAGCCAGCACTTCGACGGCCATGCGGCCGACTGCGCCATCCGGGTAATTCTTGCCGGCAAGCAGCGCCTCAAGCACGGCGCGAGTTGGCGTGGTCGAATTGGCCGGCGTGATTGCTATCGCGTGTTCATCGTGCGGCATGCCGTATCGCGTCGTCGGCACGTCGCGATGTTCGGCCTTGCGCACAACCAGTTGCGCCTTGCCCGCGAGTTCATCGACGTCGAGCCGCCCATGAGGACCGGCGTAGGTCACGTGCATCCCGTGCCCCTGATCGGTGCTGGCATCCAGATAGAACCGGCGGCCTTTCGCCGTCGTGATGCGCACGCTGCCCGCACGATCCTCAAACTGCACGCCGCGCGGGTTCGCCACCGTCTCGGCTGAAAACCAGGCGGAGACCTGCGCGGGCATTTCATCGGTGAGATAGCGGAACATCTCGAAATAATGCGAGCCGTTCATCGCGATGCCGAAGTTGCCAGCAATCACGGTCGCGCTCGCGAGCCCGCCGAAGGACGCGTCTTCGACAATCTGCTTCGCCTTTGTATACTGCTCCATGAAACGCATCTGATGATTGACGGCGAGACGCGTGCCCGCGGATGCACATGCCTCGATCATGCGGTCGCATTCGGCGAGCGAAACCGCCATCGGCTTCTCGCAGAGAATGGCCTTGGCCCCGTTCTTCGCGCCGAGGCAGACGAAATCCGCATGCGAGGGCGCGGTGGTGGCGACGACCAGGAGTTCCGGCCTTGTCTTTTCGATCATCTCGCGCGCATCGGCGAACAGCGCGTTTGCCGGCACCGCGATAGTCCGCGGCGGCCTTCGCCCGCGCCTGCTCCTGCAAATCGGATGCACCGACGACATCCAGTTTCAACCCGCGCAGCACCTCGAGATGCCGCAGTCCCATACGCCCCAAACCGAGCAACGCCGCCTTCATTGTCGTGGTCTCTTTCCGTCGTCAGATGGTGTATTGGCCAGCACGATACTGATCGCGGTTCTCGGGGATCGAGAACCAGTCGATCGTCAGTTGCAGGCCGCGGCGCAGCCCTTCGATGCCAGGATATTCGGGCTTCCAGCCGAGCAGCCGCTGCGCCTTGGCGTTGTCCGCCCAAAGCCGCTCGACCTCGCTCTTCGCCGGCCGCAGCCGTTCCGCCTCGCACTCGATCGAAACCGGCCGCCCCATCACGTCGGCGATCAGCGCCACGGTGTCGCCGACGCTGACCTCGTAACCGCTGCCGATGTTGATGACTTCGCCGATGGAGGCAGGGCTGTCATGGATCGCGATGATGCCGCGCGCGGTGTCGCGCACGTAGTTGAAATCCCGCGTCGGCGTTGTGGAACCGAGATGCACCGTGCCGTTACCCTTGAGCAACTGGACGATCACGGTCGGGATCACTGCGCGCGATGACTGCCGCGGCCCGTAGGTATTGAAAGGACGCGCAACCGCGACCGGCGTCCCGAACGAGCGATAGAACGACAGCGCAACCTGATCGGCGCCGATCTTGGTCGCGGCGTAAGGCGACTGCCCGACGAGCGGGTGCTCCTCGGTGATCGGCACGAACTGCGCAGATCCGTAAACCTCGCTGGTGGAGGTGACAACGACCTTGGAAATCCCGAGATCGCGCGCCGCCTGCACGACGTTGAGCGTACCGCGAATGTTGACGTCCACGTAGCTGTCGGCCGCGTGATACGAATAGGGAATGCCGATCAGCGCCGCGAGATGCATCACGGAATCGCAACCCTTCATCGCGGTGCGGACGCCGTTGGGATCGCGAATGTCTCCGGCAACCACTTCGATCGACTTGCGGACCTCTTCCGATGAATTGTCGAGCCAGCCCCATTTGTCGAACGAGTTGTAGAGTACGAACGCCCGCACATCGCGGCCGCTGCGCACCAGTTCCTCGACGAGGTGCGAGCCGATGAAGCCGTCGGCGCCGGTGACCAGTATCTTTGCCATTGCACCCTCGCCTACTGCGCCGGCACGGCGATCGCAGGCGAGTTTCCGCCATTGCCGCCCCCCATCACCATGACCTTGACCTGATCGCGCTCGACCGCCTTCAGCATCGAGTTGGCGCGCTGCTTGTCCGCAAGCGCATAGAGCAAATCCTTGAGCTGCACCGGATTGAACTCCTTCGGCAAGTTGCTCGATCAGCTTCTTGATGCCGAGGCCCTCGTTCGAACGGCGTTCAGCCTCGCGCTCGGCGATCTGGTTCAGAACCCCCTGGCGCTCGAGATTGACTTCGGATGCGATACGGTCCGACACCGCCGCAAGGATCGCCTTCGGCGGCGCAAGTCGCCGAATCTGTGGCGTCATCAGCACGAACGTGTTGGCTGCCTGCTCCGCCGAAAAACCGGAACTGACCAGGTTCTCCTGCACCAACCGCCTGAACACCGCATGGATCTGCTTTTCCAGATCGGCGCGCTTTGTGGTCACTGCATCGGTCCAGCTGAATGTGGCTGCGGCCTCGCGGATCGCGGCGCGCGCCGCAGGAACCAGCAATTCGGCTTCATAGGTGGGAGCGATGACCGTGAATACCTTCCAGGCAAGGTCGGCGTTGAGCTGATAGGGGAAGGTGATATCGGCCGAGAGCGCAATGCGATCCGACGACAACGCCAGCGTTCGCTGTGCCTCCGGCACCGCCGCTGCGCCGGTCGCCGTGACGGTATCCGGGTCGAGCGCCGACAGTTCGAAGATTTGCCGGCGCGTCCACATGTAATCGTGCCTCGAGCCCGGCACGATGAAGTGCACGCCGGGAGCGTAGGCGCGCTCTTGAACCTTTCCGAAGGTGATGACGACCTGGGTGGTGCCCGCGCTCACGACCATCACGCTGTAGGCGGCCACCACCAGCACGACCGCCACGAGCGGCAGTCCGAGCATGTACCGCAGCCGCAAGTGCTTGCCGCGCTTCCCAAGCGCGCGCCGCGCAACATAAAGCACGAAAAGCGACGCGAGGAGCACATAGACGATCATCAGCGGCAGCGGTGTGGTCGTAAGGGAAATCATACTCAGTCTTGACAAGGTGTATCCTCCACAGATGCGACTTGCGTCGGGACGCTGAAAGCAATCGACCGCGCAACCAGCGATCAGGCGTCCGAACGTTGAAAGTTAAGTTCTGCGACCTCGGTGAGAGGCCGGATTGCGTGCCCGCCGGGCGAGAGGCTCGCAGGTGCCCCAACGATGCCGGCTCAAAGCGGAAATCAGACAAGCTACCGCAGTCCGGGTGACTCGACGGTCACCCGAATTCTCGCGCTTCCTGCCACAAACGCAGTTTCGCGGCCTAGGCCGCAGCAACCGCATCCAGATCCATCATCACCCGAACCTTGCGGCCCAGAAGATCGAGCAACACGGTGACGCGCTCATTGTCGGTCATACCCTCGAACAGGCCGAGGCAGGCTGAAAATACGCCGTCCACCACGCGAATTTTCTCGCCCTGGACGAAGCCGCGCCGAGTGAGTTGAATGTAGCCTTTGCCGTCTTCGCGCTTGCGGAGCTGGTCGACGATCATCGGAGAGACCATCGATGGATCATCGCCGTTGCAGACCAGTTGCGCGACGCCGAAGGTCGATTGGATCGAGCGCCAGCGTTGGCTCGCGATGTCGATAGCAACGAACAGGTAGCGCGGGAACAGCGGCGCCGGGACGATCTCCACGCGCCGCGCATGCCGGCGGCGCTTGAGGTATCGCGGCAGGTACGTGGAAAATCCCTGACGTTCGAGGTTCAACGCTGCCTTGACCTCGGCACGCGCGTGAGTCCGGACGATGTACCAGCTCATTGCATCGAGATCGGTCATGATGCCACCGGCTCCCGCTTCGGGTTGCGGGGACGCAGCAGCGATGGGACCAGCACGCGATCCGCGTCGAAGCGGCCAAGCGCTGCAGCGATCGTCTCCGCAGTCGTCTTCAGGTCAGTGATGACGACACCATCCACTTCCGCCTCGATGGCCTCGAAAGACGACACGACCGGAATGCCGACGAAGCTCGAACGTTCCGATTGAGCATCTACCACCGCAGATATCTTCACCGAACTTTCCACCGCGCAGATCGCGGCGATTTCGGCAAGATCCGACACCCCGGCGAGCGCAAGCCGCGTAAAGCCGCGTTCGCGCGCCGCGTCGAACAACGTGGTGCAGTCCGACTTGGACTGACGGAAGAAGCTGAACGAATAGGAGATATACTCGACCGTCAGTCTCGACTTTTCGGCGAAGCCTTGCGGCGTCAGATAGTAGGCATAGCGATGCGACGGGACGTTCGAGACCTTGACGAAGCCCTTCTTGACGCAGCGCTTGAGGTAAGCGTTGACGAGACCGAGGGCGATGCCGAGCTCTGTCGCCAGCCGTCGTTGCGACTGTGCGCCGTCACGCTCCACAGATTCCAGAAGCCCGAGCACGATCTGGGCATCCTGAAGATCGCGGCTCTTGGGTTGACTGGCCATCGCTGCCCCTGTTAGGGGCCGCTTTTACGGCGTTCACGCCATGAACGTCAAGGCTCTTGTTCATGCCATGAACAGGAATAATCCCTTATGTAACAATTTGTTAGATGGGGCATCATGGGCGAGCTGCAAAGCAGGAATGGCCCCGCCCCTTCGAAGCACCCTGCATAAATCTACAGGCAGCGCGACGAGTCCGCGCCAGATTATACGGGATAGCGGCCCGACGCGCTGCAGGATGAGCAACGACTGCGAAACGCGGGAGTTTTACCGATGGAAGCTCTGCCTGATGCTCTCAGCCGCTTGCCTGGCGAACGATTGCATGTCGGCCGCTGACGGCAGTGCCTCGATCCATACCGCAATGGCGAACAGCGCCAAAGCGAACGCAATGCGCTCGATCCATCTCGCACCAAATCGCTGCGCGCAGAAGACGTATGCGATAGCGCCCACGACGAGCGCCTTCCACCACACGATGTTCAAAATCAGGAGGGAAAGCGTTATCATCAGGCCGGTGGTAATCGCCCGAAACCAGATCTGAAAGCTAGGTTGCATTCCCACCCCCAAGCACCGGGTCGCGTGGCGCTACTTGCAGTGGTAAAACCTGACTATATGCCTCGCGTCAATGGATCAGATTCGAATTCCCGCCTCGTATGGTGACGCACCGGCGGGGCGCGCGCACGTCCTAGCCAAGCCAGTCGTAGCTTGCCAGAGGTGACGGCGGCGTGTCGCTGGCGTCATCGATAAAATGGAAACTGTCCATCTCGTGCAGGAGCGTCCCGGCTGCGATCTCCTGCTCGCTCGCGATCGGGTTGGAGACCGAGGTGACGACGCCTCCCGGCCCCATGTTCCAGATCGACACGTTGCCCGTGGTCCGGTTCTGCCACATCACGTCGTCATAGCCGTCGCCATCGAAATCGCCCAACGCGACGAAAGCGAGATTTGCGCTGCTGCCTTCGTTGACTGCTGCTGAATGATACTATCCCGCATCAACCAGGCTTGAGTGACGCCGCCGGCATCGCGCCACAGCACATCGTCGTACCCATCATTGTTGAAGTCGCCGCTGCCAAGCGGAATCCAGCCGGCCATGCTTCCAAGCGACAAAGTCGCGGCACGCGTGCCGCCGCCCATGATCCATTCACCGACGCCGCCATACGCATTCTGCCAAAGGAAATCCGCATTGCCGTCCCGGTTGAAGTCCCCGGTTGCAACCAGGTCCCAGTCCGGAAAGTACGGAAGCTGCAGCGTTCCCGCGATCTGTCCACCCTGCATCAGCCAGCTACCAAGGAAGCCTGCGCCGTTGTCCCATACGATGTCCGAGGTGCCGTCGCCGTTGAAATCGCCTGTCGCAAGTACAGTCCAGCCGGGCATGTATTGAATAGTGGCGGTTGCCTGACGCGTGCCTCCGCCCATGAACCATTCGCCGACGAGCCCCAGGCTATTCTGCCAAAGAATGTCGGCGCGCCGTCGCCGTTGAAATCGCCAGTGCCGATGGCAGTCCAATCGGGGAAGTAAGGAAGCTCGAGAGTAGCGGCCCGTGTGTTGTCGGCCATCAACCAGCCGCCGAGAACGCCCCTGCCATTGTCCCAGACGATATCGGTGGCTCCGTCATCATTGAAATCGCCGATCGCCGTGAGGCGCCAATTGAAATCCCACACAATCTCGTTGGAGGCATTGGCGCCATAAAGCGCCTGAACCGCTGCGATGTCAGAGGCCGTCAGATCGTTGATAGCGGAGATATAGGGGTTCATGATCGCCTGCGCCGCCGCTATAGTGACCTATGCCGATCGCATGCCCGATCTCATGCAGCGCGACGGCATAGAAAGTCCCGGCAGAATTGAACCGTTCGCTTCCTGAGGATGGATTATAGAGCTCGGACGAATCGAAGGTGATCTGTACCTGCGATGCGAACATGCCCGTCGACGGATAGTAGGAGTAGCTGGCCTGCCCTATGATATTGGAGGGGCCGTCGATATTTGCCCAGCTCAGGACGATGTTGGCTGCGGCGGCGGACGAGACTTCCTGAAATCTGATGCCGGCAAAATCGTCCCAACGGCTGAACGCGGCGCGGATTTCCGCCGGGAACAGATCGGGAGTCGCATAACCGGCATTTATCTGGTTGGTGAACACCGCTGAAGATGTTCCAGCGTAATACCAGTTGACCGTGCTCCCCGACGCCCAATGCGCCGCGTCCAGAACATAATTAGGCAAAATTTCTCTCCGAATCTCGTCGTGCTCGCCCCGGTTCGCCCTGCTAGTGGGGAATTCTATCGGGCGAGTTCCTTTGGCGGCTTTAATACGCTGTTCACTCTTTGAAATAATTCCTGCTTCAGGTCATCGGCAACAGCTGGAACTCAGTGCACGGCTGCTTCCGTCGATCAAGTGGCGGCGCCGGTCGCTGGCCGCAGGGAAGTCGCTTCGAAAACCATAAGGCCACGAGGCTGGAACCGAGTTCTGACTGAACATTGCGCAGACGATCGTCGCGGTTCTGCTGTCCCTCGGATGCCAAGGGCAACCACTTTTTGCCAGAAAGAGTCCAATTCGACCAGCCTCACCGCCAGCTCGATCACGACAGGTCGGGCAAAAGACGGCGATCCCGATCTTTCCGTTGCCGCTGCACGGCGGTCAGCCGCGCTATGGCACGGGGCCACATTATGGTTCAGATTGGACGTTGGCGATCGGGTTAGGCCGATCCGGGGCGCATTCTCCGCCTGGGAGTTCAGCGACCGGCAGCCCATGGCGCCGGCGTTCCGACCGCAAAAGGAAGGAAGATGTCCCGATCGCTTTCCGACATTGCCGAGCGAAGCCTGCCGAGCCGCATCGGCTGACTCGATCGAACAATCCAATGATCCGCTTCCCTCGCTGGCTTAGGGTCACCACCCGCTACGCAAAGGACAGTTCCAGGCACCAAGCCAGCCTGCTGATCTCGTTGCTAACATTGACCGGCTGTGGGCTATCGGATCAAAACGCGTTCGTACCGTCGATTCTGCGACAGCCGGCCGCGCCGCCTCCCTATCAGGAGCCCTTCCCGGACGTCTTGATGCTCGCCCGCACGCAGGGCCGATCGCTGTTCGTCAGCAAGCCCGATACAATTGACATCTCGACGCCGCTGCTCAGCCCTGCCGACCGGCTCTATGCCGTGTGTGCGCGCGCGACAGTACCAGGCGCGTCAGCAGCCACATCGACCGTCACGATCTATGTTACGATATCGCAATCGCGTTTCTTTATCAGACGGCGCGCCGAACTGAGCGACAAGTGCGAAGGTCTTGAGTATGAAACGGTGACCACCGACTAGCGTCGGCGGGCGACCCGAGCATCGCCGCAGCCTGGCTTCGCCGGCTTGCACTCCTCGCTGAAAGCTTCAAAGGCTTTGCCAGAACGAACCCAATTCGATACTCAGGCGGGCCTTGGCAAACACGATCAAAACCTTCGGCAAGGTCGCCGCGACCCAGACCGCCATTTTCTTGTGCGGACTTGTCGCGATCGAACTCGTGCTGAAACAGCTTTTCCCGTTGCCGCCGCATGGCGGCGTGTACCTCGACGCCAATGAGCACCGGGTCCGGATCGCCCGCGACGCCAACACGCTCGAACCGCGGCTGGACGTCCGGCATGTCGCATCGGAATTCGCAGCGCGCATCCGGACCGATGACTTCGGATACCGGAAGATGTCGAAGGCCAGTCCCTCTCCCGATTTCCTGTTCATCGGCGACTCGTTCACCTTCGGACATGGGGTATCGGACGACGAGGTGTTTTCCGAGGTGTTCTGCAGGAAGCGTGGTGCTGCGTGCCTCAATCTCGGACGATCGGGCAGCGACACCTTCGGTCAGGTACGGATCCTGCGGCATGAGATCGAGACCCATCAACTGCGCCCGAAAACCGTCGTCCTGACGATGCTGACCGCGTGCTGGCTTGGCGTTGCCGGCAACGATCTCGGCGACAATTTGACGTTCTATCGAAGTGCGAAACGAAGCAGCGTTGAACCGATAGCGCTGATCCGCGCGAGCCTCGCGCCATCGCTCACCGAGGCGATGCGGACACTGCAGCGCTGGCTCAGCGATTTCGAGATCACCAAGCGGGTGATGATCGTTGCCTCGAGCGGATTGAAACGGAGCGTCTACGCCTGCTCCGAGGGAAACGAACTCGACGCCGCCGGCAATGCGACTTCGGTCGCGCTCAGCGAGCTTGCCCGGTTGGCCGAGCAATACCAGTTCCAGATGAAGATCGTCGTCATTCACGCTTTCCAGGATCTCGGTGGCGGCTTTCGCACAGCCGAAGCCACCGTCACCCGCGCGCTGCCGAAAGACGGCCGGTTGCATCCCAACCGGCGCAAAATTCCGCAACGAGCACTATTATCCGTATGACGGCCACTTCAACGCGGCCGGCCATGCCAATCTCGCGGCGATTCTTGACAGGATGATCGAGAGCACGGCGAACGCGTGCGCGTCCGAATAGTTGCGAAATGGTTCGGTTCCGCAGCCCGGATGAACCAAAGCGAAAACCGCGCTACGGACTACTGCTTCGCTTCGCGCACCTGCTAATCCAGTTCGAATGCCTGGCTGTAGTCGAGCTTGAGCGCGGGATCCTGATCCTGCTTGCGCAGCACGCAATTGCCGACGACCAGCACTTCGATCTCGCTGCCCATGAAGCAGCGGAATGCGTCCTCCGGCGTGCACACGATCGGCTCGCCGCGCACGTTGAAGCTGGTGTTGACCAGCACCGGGCAGCCGGTCTTCGCCTTGAAGCGCTCGATCAGCGCGTGGAAGCGCGGATTGGTGTCGGCGTGCACGGTCTGGATGCGCGCCGAATAGTCGACATGGGTGACGGCCGGAATGTCCGAGCGCGCGACGTTGAGCTTGTCGATGCCGAACAGCGCCTTCTCCTCGTCGGTCATCGCGCCGGCGGCGCTCGGGCCGGACGTCGGCGACCAGCAGCATGTAGGGCGAATCGGCGTCGAGCTCGAACCAGTCGGCGACGTCCTCGCGCAGCACCGCGGGCGCGAACGGGCGAAAGCTTTCGCGGTACTTGACCCGCAGGTTGAGCGTCTTCTGCATGGCCGGCGAGCGCGGATCGCCGAGGATCGAGCGCGCGCCGAGCGCGCGCGGGCCGAACTCCATGCGGCCCTGCAACCAGCCGACCGCCTCGCCCGCGGCCAGCGACGACGCGGTCGCTTCGATCACCTCATCGTCGCTCAGCACGTGTGAACCGCGCGCCGGCGGCGCTCAGGCGCCGCTCGATGTCGGCTTGCGCATAGTTCGGGCCCGAGATAACGCGCCGTCCATCAGATCGCGCTTGCCGTCCACCTTGCGATCGTTGCCGAGGAACAGGTGCCAGGCGGCAAGCGCCGCGCCGACCGCGCCGCCGGCGTCGCCTGCCGCCGGCTGAATCCAGATGTTCTTGAACGCGCCGTCGCGCAGGATCTTGCCGTTGGCGACGCAATTGAGCGCGACGCCGCCGGCGAGGCACAGGTTGCGCTGGCCGTGTCGCGCGCCGAGCGCACGCGCAAGCCGCAGCATCACCTCCTCGGTCACCGCCTGGATCGAGGCCGCGATATCCATGTGAAACGGCGTCAGCAGTTCCGATCGGATCGCGCACCGGCGTGCCGAACAGATCGGCGAACTTGCCGTTGGTCATCGTCAAGCCCGGTGCAATAGTCGAAATAGCTCATGTCGAGCCGGAAGGTGCCGTCCGCCTTGAGATCGATCAGCTTGTCGAGAATGAGTTGTGCGTATTTCGGCTCGCCATAGGGCGCGAGCCCCATCACCTTGTATTCGCCGGAGTTGACCTTGAAGCCGGTGTAGTAGGTGAAGGCCGAATAGAGCAGCCCGAGCGAATGCGGAAAGTGAATCTCGCGCGTGATCTGCAGGTCGCGTGCCGCGAGCCGACCGCGCTCGACGTCGTGCACCATTCGCCGACGCCGTCCATCGTCAGCACCGCCGCATCGTCAAACGGCGAGGCATAGAAGGCGCTTGCCGCATGGCTGAGGTGATGCTCGGCGAACAGCAGCTTGTTCTGCCAGTCGAAATCCGGCTCAAGCTGCTGCAGCTCTGCGCCGCAGGAAATCCTTCTGGAACAGCTTCTCCCTGATCCAGAGCGGGATCGCCATGGTGAACGAGCGGAAGCCGCGCGGCGCGAAGGCGACATAGGTCTCGAGCAGCCGCTCGAACTTCAGGAACGGCTTCTCGTAGAACACGACGTAGTCGACGTCCGAGAGCGCGATCCTTGCTTCGGCCAGGCAATAGGCGATCGCGTTCTCCGGAAACCGCGCATCGTGCTTCTTGCGGGTGAAGCGCTCCTCCTGCGCAGCCGCAACGATGCGGCCGTCGACCAGCAGCGCCGCGGCGCTGTCGTGATAGAAAGCGGAAATGCCGAGGATACGCATGCGCTCAGAACAGCGTGTAGATGAAGGGCGCGACGGCCGAGCCCTGCGACAGCACGATCAAGCCGCCGAACAGCAGCAGCATGAGGATGATCGGCATGAGCCAGTATTTTTTCCGCGCGCGCAGAAAGTCGACGAACTCAAGCAAGAATGCCATGTGCGATTCCGCTTCCCGTTAGAACTGCTTTTTCATGGTCTCGGACGGCGGCTGCGCAAGCACCTCGCGCTCGATCCAGTAGCTCGCCAGGTCCGGCCGCCACCTGCGCAACAGCAGGTCGCGGCCGCGCAACCGCATGATCAGCGCCGTCGGCGTCACCGCAAGAAAGAAAACCGCGCCCATCACCAGCGGACTGACGATCCGGTGCAACAGCTTGCCGAACCCCAGCCAGGCGCGATTGAGCGGGTGCAGTAGGTGCGGGAACAGGGCGGCAAAGACGGCGAAGCCGGCGGCGATGGCAAGACTCCACCACCGCGGCGTATCCAGCCGCCACAGCGGCCACAAGCCGATCACAGCGAAGACGACCGCGAAGACATAGCCGAAGCTGCGGTCCGAGCCTTGCTTTTCGGCCTCCGCTGCCCGCTTCGGTTCAAGCGCCGTCGCCATCGGGCGAACTCCCCATGTGTCCTTGAGCCGAACGTCTAGCCGGAATTGGGTTCGGAAGGCAATCCGCCGGGCAATTCAGCGCGATCCCGCCAGGGGCGGCCAATCCGCGAGCCTTGCCATCACCGCTTCCGTCGCGACGGCGTGGCCGTGCGCATTCCAGTGATTGTCGATCAACGGCTCGAAGCGGCGCTGATCCTTGGCAAACGATGCAAGAAATGCGGTTTCGAGATCGACGACCCTGAAGCCGCGGGCCGCCGCATCGGCAAGAACTTTCGCCCGCATCCGGCCGAAATAGCTCAACCGCGCGGCGGGCAGCGTCGCAGGTTGGTAAATTTCCGGACGCATTGCATCGACGACGATGACGATGTCCTTTGGTGCAAGACACATCGAATCCGACAGCCGGTCCAGGAACCAGTCGATCACCTTCTCGCCTTCGGCGACGCGTTCGGCTCCGGCCGCAGCCGAAGTGTTGCCGACATAAGCACCCGCCTCGCCCGCTGCTGCTTGCGCGCGGCCGAAGCTGATCGCCTGCAGCAAGCTGCCCCGCGAGACATTCCTGGCGAGATAGAGCCCCAGCGCGCTGTTGCGTCCGATTCGTTCCGCGAGCCCCATCGTCGGCAGCGGAGTCAGAGTATGGTCGAAGCCGTCCGGCTTCGGGTGAAGATGAAAAATCCCGTTGCGCGCCCGGGTGGCGAAAACGCTTTCGTCGAAATCGTTGCCGACAACGGAGACGACCATGCGCTGCGGGCGATACCTCTCGCAGGCGTGTTTCGCGTAGGCAATGTACTGACTGAGCGGCGATCCCGATTGCGCGATGGAATACGCACGTCCGCGTCCGCCAAACGCCGTCTGAAGACGGCCCGTGATCGAATTCCGGAAACGGAACCATCATCGCTTCGATGAAGCTGTCGCCGATCAGCGCCACCAGCGGTGATGTCGCGGTGGCGTCGTAGTCGTGATCCGCGACAAACCCCTGGGCGTTGGTCCGGCCGCGCACGACATTCTGAAAGTTCCAGCCCAGCGACCAGGTAAAGGACGTATTGGCGACGTAGCGCTGAATGGGATTGTCGGGTGTCGCCGGCTGAACCCAGGGCGCGGCCGCCACCGGCATGAACCTGAAGGCTATCTCCAGCGCCAGCACGGTGAAGACGATGCTGCCCGCGACCGTCAACGCGTTGACCGCAAGACCGCACAGCCGTGACCTCAATTGCGCCACGTCAGCACACAACGAATTGGCGTCGGCCGGGTATTTGGCGTAGATCGGCGAAGACGCTCATGGTCCACGTCAAATGTGCCCGAATTGCCCAACTGCGCCAATGCCCGAATATGGTCTGCTGGAACGCTCTCGCGCTTTCATACGCCGTGATACCGCTGTGACGCAACGGCACGGCGCCACCCGGATTACTGTGAACGGTTCAAATGCCCCGCTCAACTGACATTCGGCGAACGCCAGCCTGGCTCTACCGGCTTCGCCGGCTGGTGCGGACGCGCCACGTGAGCATCGGCGGCCTGCGGCTGGTCGCCTACCGGCAGGATATCCCGAAACACGTCTCGCAAATGCTGGTGCGCGGCGACTACGAGATGCCGGAGCGGCGCGCGGTGTCAGCGCTGCTGCGCAGCGGCGATCGCGTGCTGGAGATCGGAAGCTGCGTCGGTCTCGTTGCGTTGACAGCGGCAAAGATCGTCGGTGCCGGAAACGTGCTGGCGTTCGAGCCGAACCCCGCGGCCGCAAAGGTCGCACGGGAGAATTTTGCGCTGAACGCGCTGCCGGTCGAACTGGTGAATGCCGCCGTCGGTGTCGAAGACGGCACGCTCGACCTGCGCATCTCCCCGGACAGCTGGCTCGGCGCGAGCGGCCGCAGGCAATTCGAGGGGCGCACGGTCACAACGCCGATGCGATCCATTGCAAACATCGTCGACGCCTTCAAACCTTCGGTTCTGGTGATCGACGTGGAAGGGATGGAAGACGAGCTTCTCACCGCGTGCCCGCTCGCCGGGCTGCGTGCGCTCGTCGTCGAGGTTCATTCCGATGTGATCGGCGCGGACGGCATCGAACGGCTCGGACGCCATTTGCGAACGAACGGCTTCGTGCCGACCGGCAGTCTGTCCTCGGGCGATACGCAGACGTGGGAGCGCGCGGGATCGGGGGGACCGGTTAGTGGCTGATCATCCACGGCCGCGCGGTCGGAAAACCCTTCGCTCCGCTCTTCGTCCTGGTCGTCAGCCGCGCCGGCTTCTTGCCCGAACAGCAGCCGCAGTTCGCGCCGTGCGAGGCCTTGTATTCACCAACCGTCTTCGGCGCGCTTTTACTGCGCTCATTGGTCGCGTGCGCGATCCGCGTGCTGGCCGGCAGGCACGAGAAATTCGGCGCCGTCAGGATCACCCGCGGCGATTGCGCGCCGCACGTCTCGCACGGCTGCGGCAGTTCGAAGTCTGACATCGGCCGCATGTCGGTGAACGGCCCGCAGGCGTCGCACATGTATTCGTAGACTGGCATCGGCGCTCTCTCCCCAAAAATCACACCGCCATCCCGCGGGTGGATGCGGGGCGGCAAGAAGGCGCCGTCCCGCATCCGTCGCAGGGAGCTCTTATTTGTCCGGCGATAGCGGCATCTCGACACCGCCCTTGATGAACTTGGTGGGTCCTGCCGCGGAGGGCATGATGTCGAAGTCGAAGATCTCCGTCGGCAGCCACAGCGTCGCGCAGGCGTTCGGAATATCGACGACGCCGGAGATATGCCCCTGACACGGCGCGGTGCCGAGGATCGAATAGGCCTGCGCGCCGGAGTAGCCGAACTTCTTCAGGTACTCGATCGCATTCAGGCAAGCCTGCCGGTAGGCGATGTGCACGTCGAGGTAATGCTGCTTGCCTGCCTCGTCGACCGAGATGCCTTCGAAGATCAGATAGTCCTTGTAGTTGGGCGTGATCGGCGACGGCTTGAAGATCGGGTTCTTGATGCCGTATTTCGCAACGCCGTCCTTGATAACATCGACCTTGATATGCAGCCAGCCGGCCATCTCGATGGCGCCGCAGAAGGTGATCTCGCCGTCGCCCTGGCTGAAGTGCAGGTCGCCCATCGAGAGTCCGCCGCCCGGCACATAAACCGGGAAGTAGATTTTCGAGCCGCGCGACAGATCCTTGATGTCGCAGTTGCCGCCGTGTTCGCGCGGCGGCACGGTGCGCGCGCCCTCCGCGCCGATCCTGGCCTTGACGTCGCCCTTCGCCTGGCCCGCATGGGTGGTCGCAGCAAACGGAGGGTTGGCGAGCGGCGGCACGCGCTCCGGATCGGTGGCGATCAGGCCGACCTCGCGGTCGTTCCACGTCTTCAGGAGTTTCGGATCGGGCAGGCAGCCGATCAGCCCGGGATGGATCAGGCCCGCATAGCTGACGCCCGGCACATGCCGCGATGAGGTGTAGAGCCCATGAATGTCCCAGATCGATTTCTGCGCCAGCGGAAAATGATCGGTGAGGAAGCCGCCGCCGTTCTTCTTGGAGAAGAAGCCGTTGAAGCCCCACAGGCTCTCCTTCAGCGGACCGACGTCGAGCAGATCGACCACCAGCAGATCGCCCGGCTCCGCGCCCTTGACGCCGATCGGTCCCGACAGGAAGTGCACGATCGACAGGTCGATGTCGCGCACGTCGTCGGCGGAATCGTTGTTCTTGATGAACCCTCCGGTCCAGTCGTAGGTCTCGATGATGAAGTCGTCGCCAGGGTTGACCCAGGCCACAATCGGTATGTCCGGATGCCAGCGATTGTGCACCTTGTCATTTTCGTAGGGCGATTTGGTGAGATCGACCTTGATCAGTGTCTCTGGCATGGAAGCTCCCCTTTAGTTACCAACGACAGATAAGAACTCAGACGGAAAGGAATTTCGCGACCTGCGCCGCGTCGACGCTCGCGCGCGGCTCGTCACGGACGATCTCGCCGTTCTCGATCACCAGCACGCGGTCGGCGATATCGAGCGCGAAGCTCAGCACCTGCTCCGAGACCACGATCGACAGGCCGCGTTCGTCGCGGATGCGCTTTAATGTGCGTCCCATCTCCTGGATGATCGACGGCTGGATGCCTTCGGTCGGCTCGTCGAGCAGCAACACCTTCGGCTTGGTCGCCAGCGCACGCGCGATCGCGAGCTGTTGCTGCTGGCCGCCCGAAAGGTTGCCGCCGCGCCGGCCCTTCATTTCGAGCAGCACGGGAAACAGCTCGTAGATGTCGCCCGGCACTTTCGATTCGCCGGACGCAACGAGGCCGGTCTCGATGTTCTCCTGCACCGTCATGGTCGAGAAGATCATTCGCCCCTGCGGCACATAGGCGAGCCCCTTCGCCACGCGCTCGTAACTCTTCAGTGCGCCGACCTCGGCGCCTTCCATGCGCACCGAACCGCTTTTGGCCGGAATGATTCCCATGAGCGCCTTCATCAGCGTCGTCTTGCCCATGCCGTTGCGGCCCATGATCGCGACGATCTCGTTCGGCGCGACGCTGACATTGAGGCCGTGCAACACTTCGCTCTGGCCGTAGGCGACGTGATAGTCCGCAATCTCCAACATCGTCTGCCCTCAATGACCGAGATAGACTTCGATGACTTTCGGATCGGTCTTGACCTTGTCCATCGAGCCTTCAGACAGGATCTTGCCCTGATGCAGCACCGTCACCTTGTGCGCGATGTCCTCGACGAACTTCATGTCGTGCTCGATCACCAGCACCGAGCGATTCTTGATGATGGTGTGCAGCAGCTCCGCGGTCTTCACCCGCTCGCTGACGCTCATACCGGCGACCGGCTCATCGAGCATCAACAGCTCCGGGTCCTGGATCAGCAGCATGCCGATTTCGAGCCACTGCTTCTGGCCGTGACTGAGCAATTCCGCGCTCATGTCCAGCCGATCTTTCAGGAAGATCATCTCGGCGACCTCCTCCACGCGCTCGCGCACGGCGGCGTCGCGCTTGAACGCCAGCGCCCCGAACACGGTGCGCCCGCGCGGATAGGAAATTTCGAGATTCTCGAACACGGTCAGATCGTCGTAGATCGACGGTGTCTGGAACTTGCGTCCGACGCCGGTCTTGACGATCTGGTTCTCCTTCAGCGCGGTCAGCTCCTTGCCGCGGAACCGGATCGAGCCGGAGGTGGCTTTGGTCTTGCCGCAGATCAGGTCGAGCACCGTGGTCTTGCCGGCGCCGTTCGGACCGATGATCACGCGGATCTCGTTCTCCTCAACGTAGAAAGACAGATCGTTCACTGCCTTGAACCCGTCGAACGAGACGGTCAGGCCTTCGACCGCGAGCAGGAATTCCGGGGGCTGATATCCAATGACCATGACGTGTCCTATTCCGCCGGCGCGCCGTCGGCGACCGAACCGCTGTTCGCAGCCGGGGACGGATGGTGTCTTCGCGGCGCGCGATCAAACGGTCGATCCGCGCCTGCACGTGGTCCTTCCAGATTCCGGCGAGGCCGTTCGGGAAGACCAGCACGACAGCGATGAACAGCGCGCCGAGACCGAACAGCCAGAGCTGCGGGAAGCATCTCCGAAAGTGTAGTCTTGGCGAAGTTGACCAGCAGCGTTCCGTAAACCGCGCCGAAAATCGACAGCCGTCCGCCGACCGCGGTGTAGATCACCATTTCGATCGAGGGCACGATGCCGACGAAGGACGGCGACATGAAGCCGACCTGGAGCGTGAACATCGCGCCGCCGATTGCCGCGAACACCGCCGCGAGACAGAAGACGAAGATCTTGAAGTTGGCGACGCTGTAGCCGGAGAAGCGCACGCGGTCCTCCTTGTCGCGCATGGCGACGAGAATGCGGCCGAACTTGGAATGACGGATGAACTGGGCGGCGAAGATGCAGCCGAACAGGCAGACGACGCAGACGAAATACAGGATCACTTTTGCGCTGTCGGTGCGGATATCCCAACCCTTCAAGGTGCGCAGGTCGGTGATGCCGTTGATGCCGCCGGTGTAACCCTGCTGGCCGACGATCAGGATCGTCAGGATCGCGGCGACAGCCTGGGTGATGATCGCGAAGTAGACGCCGCCGACGCGCCGCTTGAACATCGCAGCGCCGATAATGAAGGCGAAGAAGGCAGGCACCAGCACGATCGCCATGATCGTCAACGTCAGGCTGTGGAACGGTTGCCAGAACAAGGGAATCTGCGTGATCTGGTTCCAGTCCATGAAATCCGGTATGCCGGGCGTCGACTGGATCTTGGTGTTGGCGACGCTGGACGCTTCCAGCTTCAGATACATCGCCATGCAGTAGCCGCCGAGGCCGAAGAACACCCCCTGCCCGAGGCTGAGAATGCCGCCAAAACCCCAGCAGAGAACCAGCCCCATCGCAACGAAGGCGTAGGTCAGATATTTTCCGACCAGGTTCAGGCGGAACACATCGAGCGTCAGCGGCAGCACGACCACCAGCAGCAGTGCGAGTGCCGCGATGCCGATCCAGTCGGCGCGATTGAGGAAGCGCGTGTTGCTGATCATGGCTCGCTCTCGTTCACTTCCGAACCTTCAGGGCGAACAACCCTTGCGGCCGCAGCATCAGGATCCCGACGATCGCGAGCAGGGTCAGCACCTTCGCCATCGAGCCGGACATGAAGAATTCCATGGTCGACTGCGCCTGTGAGATGGTGAAGGCGGAGGCGATGGTGCCAAGCAGGCTCGCCGCACCGCCGAACACGACGACGAGGAAGGTATCGACGATGTAGAGCTGGCCGGAGGTCGGGCCGGTCGAACCGATCATGGTGAAGGCACTGCCCGCGACGCCGGCGATGCCGCAGCCGAGACCGAAAGCATAACGGTCGACCTTCTCGGTGTTGATGCCGACGGCGCCGGCCATCACCCGGTTCTGCATCACCGCGCGCACCTGTTTGCCCCAGGGCGACGCATACATCACGTAGGCGACGGCGAGCGTGATCAACGTCGTCAGACACATGACGAACATGCCGTTGATCGGGATTTCGATCGTGTCGGTGACCTGCTTCGACCCCAGCATCCACTGCGGAAGATCGACGCCGACCTCGCGCGCTCCGAACACAGAGCGATAGGTCTGCTGGAGAATGAGGCTCAGTCCCCAGGTGGCAAGCAGCGTGTCGAGCGGACGCTTGTAGAGGTGGCGGATAAGCGTCCACTCCACCAGCATGCCAAGCAAGCCGGCGGCGACAAAGGCCAGCGCCATCGCGACGAAGAAGTAGAAATTGAAGAGGCCCGGTAGATGGTTCTGAAACAGATTGGACGTCATCCAGGTGACGTAGGCGCCGAGGATCATGAACTCGCCGTGCGCCATGTTGATGACGCCCATCTGACCGAAGATGATGGCCAGCCCCAGCGCCATCAGCACGAACACCGAGAACAGGATCAGTCCGGCGAAACCCTGCATGACGAAGATCGAGGAAAGATCGCCGATCGAATAGTCGCCGAACATCAACCGCTCCGTGGGGAAGGTGTCCGCATCGCGCGGCGCGCGATGCGGTAAGTCGGGTTGAATTGCGAACCCGCGCTTCGTCTGGACAGCAGGCGTTACGGGGAGCGCTCTTACTGGTAGCCCTTGGGGAACGGATCGGGCTCCACGAGTTCTGCGGTCTCGAAGATCAGATCGTACTGGCCGTCCAGCTTGGCCTTGCCGACGCGTGTCTTCGACCAGAGGTGATGGTTTTCGTGGACGCGCACATAGCCTTCCGGCGCGCCCTTGAATTCAACACCTGGTGATGCGGCCGCAACCTTGTCGATGTCGAAGCTGCCCGCCTTCTCGACCGTCGCTTTCCACAGCCACGGGCCGAGATAGGCCGCCTGCGTCACGTCGCCGATAACCGTCTTCTCGCCCCACATCTTCTTGAAGGCCGAGACGAAGGCCTTGTTGTTCGCATTGTCGAGCGACTGGAAGTACTTCATGCAGGCGAAGGCGCCGGCGATGTTCTCGCCGCCGATGCCGTCGATCTCGTCTTCCGTCACCGAGATCGTCAGCAGCGTCTGCTTTCGACAGATCGATGCCGGCCGCCTTCAGCTGCTTGTAGAAGGCGACGTTGGAGCCGCCGACGATGATGGCGTAGATCACGTCCGGCTTGGTCAGCTTGATCTTGTTGATGACCGAGTTGAACTGGGTGTGGCCGAGCGGGAAGTATTCTTCGCCGACCACCTTCGTCTTCAGGTGGTTCTCGATGTGCTTGCGCGCGATCTTGTTCGAGGTGCGCGGCCAGATGTAGTCCGAGCCGAGCAGGTAGAAGGTTTTCGCGCTCTTCTCCTTCGCCACCCAGTCGAGGCCGGCGATGATCTGCTGGGTCGCCTCCTGTCCCGTGTAGATCACGTTCTTGGATTGCTCGAGGCCTTCATAGAAGGTCGGATAATAGAGCATGCCGTTGTATTGCTCGAACACCGGCAGCACCGCCTTGCGCGAGGCCGAGGTCCAGCACCCCATCACCGACGCGCACTTGTCGTTGACGAGCAGCTTCTTCGCCTTCTCGGCGAATGTCGGCCAGTCACTCGCGCCGTCTTCCTGGATGAACTTGATCTTGCGGCCGAGCACGCCGCCCATCGCGTTGATCTGCTCGATCGCGAGCTTTTCGGCCTGAACGGAGCCGGTCTCGCTGATCGCCATCGTGCCGGTCACCGAATGCAGGATGCCGACTGTCACCTCGGTGTCGGTCACCGCCAGGCCGGTCGTGTTGACGACCGACGTCGCGGGACCGGCGCCGAACGATGGCGTCGGCAGCAATGATAGGGCGGGGAGCGCCGCCATCCCCATCAGCAGTTTTCGGCGAAGCGGCGATTCAAGCCCGCCGGAAGCCTCGTTGTCTTTTTCCTTGTCTGACATGACCCACCCCTTCGTTGCGGAGGACACAGTGCAATTCGAATGGGCAGAAGGTGGCTGATATTGTGCGGTGCACAGATACGCGAGATTGCGTATATTGCACCGCAAAATCGCGAGCTAGGTTTTACGTATGGACCGCGGACAAGGAATGAGAAGGTGACGGGGCCGCAGCGCATCGATCGCGTCAGGCGTCAGTACAATCAATGGGTTGCGAACCAAACCCTTGAGGACTACGCGCTGCGATTCACTGCCAAGAGCGCCCGCCGCTGGTCGGCGGCGCGGGTCGCCAACACCGCGATCGGCTCGATTTCGTTCCTCGCGCTTGAAGCGATCGGCGGAACCATCACACTGAACTACGGCTTCACCAACGCGACGGCGGCTATTCTGGTCGTCAGCGTCATCATCTTCGTCTGCGGCCTGCCGATCGCCTATTACGCGGCAAAGTGCGGCGTCGATATCGATCTGCTGACGCGCGGCGCCGGCTTCGGCTACATCGGCTCGACCATCACCTCGCTGATCTACGCAACATTCACCTTCATCTTCTTCGCCATCGAGGCCGTCATCATGGCGATGGCGCTTGAGTTGTGCTTCGGAATTCCCCGGCCGGTCGGCTATCTCATCAGCGCCGTGGTCATCATTCCGCTGGTCACGCACGGCATCACCCAGATCAGCCGCTTTCAACTCTGGACCCAGCCACTCTGGATCGTCCTGCACATTCTCCCCTTCGCCGCGATCGCATACCAGAATCGCGAATCGTTTTCGGAATGGACGAGCTTCGCGGGCGAACACGGCGATCCGGCCGGCGCATTCGACATTCTGTTGTTCGGCACCGCCGCCGCTGTCGTGTTCTCGCTGATCGCCCAGATCGGCGAGCAGGTCGATTTCCTGCGCTTTCTTCCGCGCGACCGCCGCACATCGAAAACGTCATGGTGGATTGCGCTATTGAGCGCGGGACCTGGATGGATCATCCTCGGCGGGCTCAAGCTGCTCGCAGGCTCGTTCCTCGCCTTCTTCGCGCTTCGTCACGGCGTCTCGTCGGAGCACGCAGCCGAGCCGACCGAGATGTACCATACCGTGTTCCGATACGTGCTCTCGCAGCCGGACCTCGCGCTGGCTCTTACCGGCACCTTCGTGATCCTGTCGCAGCTCAAGATCAACGTCACCAATGCCTATGCCGGGTCGATCGCATGGTCGAATTTCTTCTCGCGGCTGACGCACCGGCATCCCGGCCGCGTCGTCTGGCTGGTCTTCAACGTCGTCGTTGCCGTGCTGTTGATGGAGATCGGCGTCTACAAGGCACTGGAGCAAACGCTCGCGCTCTACTCGATCGTCGCAATCGCCTGGGTCGGCGCGCTCGTCTCCGACCTGATCGTCAACAAGCCGCTGGGATTGCGGCCGCCGCACATGGAGTTCAAGCGCGCGCACCTTTATGACATCAACCCGGTCGGCGTCGGCTCGATGACGATCGCAACCGTGGTCTCGGCCGCAGCCTTCTATGGCACGTTCGGACCGACCACCAAGGCGCTCGCGCCGTTCGTGGCGCTCGGCGTCGCCTTCGTCACCGCACCGCTGATCGCGCTTGCAACCGGCGGAAGATACTATATCGCGCGCAAGCCGAAGAAGAGCTGGCAGGGCCTTCAATCGATCCAGTGCTGTATCTGCGAGCATTCGTTCGAGCCGGAGGACATGGCGTCCTGCCCGGCCTATTCGGGGCCGATCTGCTCGCTCTGCTGTTCGCTCGATGCGCGGTGCGACGATCTCTGCAAGCCGCACGCACGCATCTCGAACCAGCTTTCGGGCGCCCTCGCCAGGACCGTTCCCGCCGCGATCAGCTCGCAGATCACCTCGCAGTTGATGCACTATCTCGGCGTCTTTGCGCTGTCGGCCGGGCTTGTGGGTTTGACGCTCGGCTTGATCTATCTGCAGGTCCTGTCGGAAACCAATGTCAGCACGAGCGGTATCGCCGAGGTGCTCTGGAAGGTGTTCTTCGCGCTTGTCATCATCATCGGTGTGGTCGCATGGCTGTTCGTGCTGGCGCGGCAGAACCGTCAGGCGGCGGAAGCGGAAACCAAACGTCAGACGGCCCTCTTGATGCAGGAAATCGGCGCGCATGAGCGGACCGACGCCGAGCTGCAGCGGGCGAAGGAGGTCGCCGAGTCCGCCAACCTCGCCAAGAGCCGGTATGTCGTCGGCCTCAGTCACGAGCTGCGCTCGCCGCTCAATGCGATCTCGGGCTACGCGCAGCTGCTCGATCAGGACGAGAGCCTTCAGACAAAGCCGCGCGATCAGATCCGGGTCATCAAGCGCAGCGCGGACCATCTGTCGGGCCTGATCGACGGCATCCTCGACATTTCCAAGATCGAAGCCGGCCGGCTTTACCTCGCGCGCGACGAAGTTCACATCAAGGAGTTTCTCGACCAGCTCGTCGGCATGTTCCGTCTGCAGGCGCAGGCAAAGCAGATCGATTTCGTGTTCGAGCGCCCGCCCTCCCTGCCGAATGTGGTGTACGCCGACGAGAAGCGGCTGCGTCAGGTGCTGATCAACCTGTTGTCCAACGCCATCAAGTTCACGCCGACCGGACGCGTACGCTTCGCAGTCCACTATCGCAGCCCGGTCGCCGAATTCGAGATTGCCGATACCGGCCCCGGCATCCAGGTGGAGGATATCGAACGCATCTTCGCGCCGTTCGAGCGCGGTGCGCTCGGCGCCGCGCAACCGCAAACCGGCACCGGTCTTGGTCTCACGATCAGCAAGCTGCTTGCGGGCGTGATGGGCGGAGACATCAGCGTGCGCAGCACCGTCGGCGTCGGCAGCACGTTCCGGATGAAGCTCTTGCTTTCGGAAGTCACCTCGCCAAGCCGCATCGTGCCGGTCGGCGCAAAAGTTTCCGGATATGACGGACCGCGCAAGACGATCCTTGTCACGGATGACGACCCGGCGCAGCGCGACCTGCTGCGCGACATCCTCTCGCCGCTCGGATTCATCCTGCTGAGCGCGCCGGACGGGCCATCCTGCCTCACCCTCGCCGAGCACTGCCAGCCCGATCTGTTCCTGCTCGACATCACGATGCCGCAGATGGATGGATGGGCAGTCGCCGAGGCGCTGCACGCCGCGGGGCACCGGAAGGCCAAAATCCTGATGCTGACGGCGAGCGCGCTCGAAGCGCACAGCCGATCGCTCGCCCATAATCTTCACGACGGTTATCTGATGAAGCCGATCGACATCCCGCGACTGCTCGGCGAGATCAGCCGGCTGCTGCAAATCTCATGGAAGCACGGCGCCGATACCGAACAATCGCCCGAGCTCACCTTCGACAGCGTAACCTATCCCGAACTTCGGTACATCGCAGAGCTCATCCGCCTTGGAGAAATGGGGCATGTCAAGGCCATACAGTCCCACCTCGATACAATCGAGCACGAGCAGCCCGACTGCCGTGCTTTCGTCCACCAGTGTCGAC
The DNA here is from genome assembly GCA_963774995.1 of uncultured Alphaproteobacteria bacterium. Taxonomy (GTDB): domain Bacteria; phylum Pseudomonadota; class Alphaproteobacteria; order Rhizobiales; family Xanthobacteraceae; genus P52-10. Next base: position 187,930 of record CAVZHJ010000014.1, on the reverse strand, counting down.
AGCTCGCCAACCAGTTCAAATTCCCCGAGCTACTCTCGCGCCTCAGGCTCATGCAAATCCATGAATGAGAAGAAGCGCGACATCGTGCTGGTCGTGGACGACTTGCCCGAGACGGTGCGAATGCTGACCGACGCGCTGGACAGCGCCGGCATGACGGTGATGGTCGCGCTTGACGGTTCGGCTGCGATGCGCGTCGTCGAACAGGTGACGCCCGATATCATCCTGCTCGACGCCGTGATGCCCGGGCTGGACGGGTTCGAGACCTGCCGGCGGCTGAAGCAGGAGACGACGTCCAGTCATATACCTGTCGTGTTCATGACCGGCCTCTCCGAAACCGAGCACATCGTCAAGGGGCTGGAAGCCGGCGGCGTCGACTACGTGACGAAGCCGATCGTGATCGAGGAAATGCTGGCGCGCATCCGCGTCCACCTCACAAACGCTCGCATGCTGCGTCTCGCAACCGAGAGTTCGTCGGGCCGCCAACACGAACTGCGGAAGGACTTCGGGCTTACGTCACGCGAAACCGAAGTGCTGTCATGGCTCAGCAAGGGCAAGACCAACCGCGACATCGCGCAGATCCTCGGCCTCAGCCCGCGCACCATCGACAAGCACCTGGAGCAGATCTACGCCAAGCTTGGCGTCGAGAATCGCACCGCGGCCGCGGCGATCGCCGTCAACGCGATGACGAAGGATCGCAGTTGAGCTGACGATCACCCGCGAACCGGGCCAGCGCGGAAAAAATACGCGATACGTCACTTATCCAGTGTAAAGCCGATCTTGAGCGTCACCTGGAACTGGCCCACCTTGTCGTTCTCGATGTGGCCGCGCGTTTGAACAACCTCGAACCAGCCCATATGGCGAATGGTTTTGCTCGCCGTTGTGATCGCCGTCTTGATTGCATCGTCGACGCTCTTGTCTGACGATCCGACGATTTCGATGACCTTGTAAACATGATCCATGGCGACGCTCCCAATTGATAGCCGACAACCGATTTCCACCAAATGAGTTCCGGACAATAGCATCCCGGACAAAAAGCGCCCAGCGGGAACAAGATGCAAATCGCAAAGGGCCGGCGCTATACCGGCCTGTCGCCCTCAAGCATGACTCGATACAGATATCGAACCTGCGACATGTCGTAGTCACCATTGGCTTTGTGCAGGAGGCAACGGTTGTCCCAGATCACCATATCGCCCTTGCGCCACTGGTGCCGGAATTCGAACCTCTCCTGCGTCGCGAAATCGAGAAGCTCGTCAAGCAGAGGTAACGCTTCACCTTCGTCCATTCCGACGATGCCTTCGATCCGGATAGGATTGATGTAGAGCGCCTTCCGGCCCGTTTCCGGATGGGTGCGGACGATGGGATGCGTGACCGCCTCGGGAACGAGGTCTTTCCGCTCGCTGCTGAGCGCCAATAACTTTCGACCACTGTGCCGGCTCTGAAAGACGTGCGTCGCCTGCAAGTCGCTGACCCGGCGCCTGGTCGCATCGGGCAACCCCTCGTAGGCCAGATACATGTTGACGAACTGCGTATCACCGCCACGATCCGGCAATGTCACGGCGTGCAACACGGTCGCCTTTGGCGGATGGGCATCGTTGGAATGATCGGTGTGATAGCCCTCACCCGGAATATAACGCGTGCCGTCGGCGTAGGTGTCCTGGTTCGAGATGTAGTGCACCATCGGACAGTCGGGGATTTTGTAGCGCGCGTTGTGCTGCGGAAAAACCGTCCCGAAGTTCTGCACCGCATCCAGAAGCTGCGGCGGCGCGAGGCTTTGGTCCCGGAATACCAGCACCAGGTGATCGATGAAGGCCCGGTTGAGCGCAGCCTTCGTGTCCGCGTCGATGGGCTTTGCGAGATCGACGCCCCGAATTTCCGCCCCCGTGTGCGACGATAGCGGCGTGAGTGCGAAATCCACCGGGCGTCTCCCTTCTCGTTTCTTAACCCATAGTCCTGCGTGACTATGCATTTCAATAGCATGGCCGCGCCGGATGGATAATGGGCTCGCGATGACGCGCGAAAGCGCGCGACCGCGTTCGCGACCAACAGATTCAATTGTCAAACAGCCCCTGGCTTCGCTCGATGAGCGGAGTTTACCATCGGGCCGGCCGTTGGCCGGACCCGTTGGCCGGGCACGCGCGCACTAAACTGCAGACGCGCGTCATCGCCCCGTGTTTCGTGTTTCGTCCGGCAGCGCGCACCGGGCTTGCCCGGTTCGCGCCAAACAAAAATCTGCGCCGGCTACAGACGTGCGAAATCGGCCCCTGCAACGAGCCGGCGCGGGGCACGCCGGTCTTCTCTCGTCTCGTCTTCCTCATCTCCCCCGAAGGGGCGTGCGGAACACAGGGCGTTTCACCGCGCCCGCGGCGCCACGTGGGTGACCACGTGGCATCATGTGCTTTCCAGGCACATGACACCGTGTCCTGTTGGAACAGCACACGGCGAACAGCAGCCTCAGACGCAGTGCATACGCCTGCGTTCCGCATGCGACGGTCTTACCGGCTTGCAACTCCCAGCGGCGCCACGCCGCTTGGCGCCTTGACTGAATGCTGGGCATCGCCGCATTGCTGGGTCCTCGGGCCGCCCACCTCGTCTGCGGGTCGTGGTCCTTTCACGACCTTGCGGCCGCGCACCTCACGGCGCGCCGTCGCACGAAAGGCCCGCAAACGCGACGGGTCCGTCGCATCCCGCTCCTGCGCCGGTCACGCAACCGGCGCACCTCTCTGGCCGGAGCGGGATGGGAAAACGATAATCCCGGCCACAGAACAAATCAAGAACTATTTTTCTGAAAACCAGAAATACTTGTGAGCCCGCAGGCTTCGCGCGCCGAAACGCCCCCCGGCGATGGCGAACTCGGCAAGGCCTGCACCACACGATCAACTACGGCGCCTGGTTCCGAAGGACTGCGTCGGGGCGGCGAGCTGCAATCGGAGAAACGGTACGACGACAGGCCAACTCACTTGACAACCGTCTCTGGACCGATCAGTCTAGACCAATCGGTCCAATGGAGGAAAACGTCATGCGAGTCGCAAAGGATCAGATCGAGATCAAAATGCAGATTCCCGGCGCCGTGATCCGGCAGCGTACGGATTTCGGCGATGCCACCGGATTGGCCAAGATCAGCGGCGAGTATTTCACGCTCGCCGCTGGCGTCGATACGACGCCCCTGTTCCAGGGTCTGGAAGGCGACGTCTGCCAATGTCCGCATTGGGGATTCGTGGTGTCGGGACAGCTCACCACCACGGACGCAAAGGGCGCGCAGGAAACGGTGCGGGCCCACGACCTGTTCTACTGGCCCCCGGGTCACAACGTGCGCGTCGATGCCGACGCCGAGATCGTCATGTTCAGCCCGCAACACGAGCACAGCCATGTGATCAATCACATGATCGAAAAAACCAGGGGTGCTTCCACTTGAGGCGGGAACTGCGTAACTAGGGCCCAGGGACACAGGCCGTCCGCACCCGAAACGGCCTTCGACTTGGCAATGATCCACGCAACAAAGCAACGCTGATCGATGCCGGCCTCCGCATGCTGCTGCAGCGGGGCTACAACGACCTTGGCATCCAGGCATTGCTTGACGAAACGACGGATCCCCAAGGGCTCCTTCTATCATCACTTCAAGGACAAGGAAGATTTCGCCCTGAAGGTGATCGACGCCTACATGACACAAGTACATCTGGCCTCGACGCCTGCCTCGCAGGACCAGACGCGAACGCCGCTCGCACGGGTCCGGCATTTTTTCGAGCAGATCCAGCAGTCCTATCGCGGCGAAGGATACATGGGCTGCCTTCTCGGCGGGCTCGGCCAGGAACTGTCCGGCATCAGCGAGGTCTTCCGCCGCAAAGATCGAGGATTGCTTCTCGACGATTGCCAAGCGGCTGGCAGGCGTGTCTGGAAGAGGCAAAGACCGCCGGAGAAATCTCGCAACACAGCGACGTGCGCCAGATCGCGAACCTCCTGGTCGACTGCTGGGAGGGAGCGGCACTTCGCAGCCGGCTGCGGCGAACCCCCGCGTCGCTGAACGCCATGCTCGATTTCTGCTTCCGCTCCATCGCCACCAATCCAGCCAGGTTCTGAAGGACGTCGAGGCTGGTTGCGCACCATCGCAACCACGGAGATGACGACAGCAAAGCCCGAAAGGTGGAGACATGGAGCGCAGGGCGTCGTCTGCGTCGGTCTCGATATCCGTTGGCAGTCCGACCACAAAACTTGAATTTCCGCCGCCTGGCCTCGGATTTTCCGAGTCCATTGACCGGCTTGCATCACAACTGCCTGAAGTTCATCGGTTTGCCGGCGTGCGCTCCTCGACCATCGATGAAATTATGTTCCTGTCCTGGCATCCAGAGGCGTCTCGATGACGCCAGCAATCACGGCGCAAGACGCCGGGCGGCGCGTGGATCGGTCTGGCGGTTCTGCAAGTGCTGCTCAACGTGCCCGGCTGGGGTATCGCAGCGGAGTGATGCCAACCAGATCACCCGGACGCGACAATTCCAACGCCTCGAAACCGCTGTTGCCGAAGCTGAAGACACCGACGGCGCAGACCATCATGATGGCGGCGAACAGCATGCGACCCGCGCCGCATGAATTGACATTCTCGGCGAGGCGATCCAGCTAAACTCCGGGTCCGTCGTCGTATTGACGGACTAGACAATGAGGCCCACCTTCGCACCATCGAGATGGGGATCGATCACGCTCATTGGCCTCTGCGCAATGCAACTGTCTCACGGCGGGCGCGCGTGATCGGGACCGAGCCCCGGATCAGGAGAGCGTGATGATTATCAGGGCGTCGCCGAAAGCCCGCACAGCCAAAGGGAAAACAGCGCAGCACGCTACCATCAGGGACGTGGCACGCCACGCGGACGTTGCAGTCGGCACCGTCTCGCGCGTTCTCAACGGCAACAAGACGGTCAGCCCGAAAATCAGGGCGCGGGTTGAAAGTGCCATTGCGACGCTGAACTTCGCGCCGAATTCCTTCGCCCAGGGCATGCGTAGCGGCGCAAAGCGTTCGATCGGCATTATCCTGCGTGACATCACCGTTCCGGCACTCGCGAACTTCGTCAAATCCGCGCAAAACGTGTTTCAGGAGGCGGGCTACACGCTCGTCGTCGGCGCGTCCGAAGACCGCCCCCGCCGGGAGATCGAACTGCTGGAATCGCTGTCACGCCGGCTCGACGGACTGATCATGACCTCGGCCTGCGAGGACAACGTCCAACTTACCGAGATGCGAAGCACACTCAATATTCCGATCGTGCTGATGGACCGTGAGGCGCCACCGCACATCGACAGCGTGTTGATCGCCCAGCGCGACGGCATGCACCGCGCTGTGAGCCACTTGCTCGATCTCGGCCACAGGCGCATTGCACTCGTCACCGGCTCCACCACCGTGCTGTCCGGACGCGAAAGAGTTGGCGGCTTCATCGACGCCTATCGCGAGCGCGGCCTCACGCCCGCCCCCGAACTGATCTGCTCCGACAGCTTTGCGGCCGACTATGCCTGCATGGCGGTGTCATCGCTGCTGCTGGGCATCGACCGCCCGACGGCCGTGGTCGCGGGTGGCGTCAACATGCTGCCGGGAATCCTGCGCGCGGTCTCGACCGAAGGCCTGCGCATTCCGCAGGACATATCGGTCATCGGCTGCGGCGATTCCGATCTGGCGGAACTGATGAACCCTCCGATTACCGTTATTCGCTGGAGCTACAGCGCGGTCGGCGAGGCCTGCGCCAAGCTCATTCTCGACCGCATCCGCTCTCCCGGTGCACCGCGCCGTCAGGTGCGTTTCCCGACCGAACTGCTGATCCGCAAATCCTGCGCGCCGCCGCCGGGGTGAGCATGCAGTCATCCGTCGGCGCGATCGGAGCAAAGCGCGCTGCCCAAATGAAACGTTTCATTTTGCTTGCGCTAACTGGTTTCGCGCGTTTAGTGTGCGTCCAGGCTATTGCCGACCATGCAGCCACCGCCGGCGGGCGATCGGAAAGGCCAACCAAATCCGCGGACCGCGTGACCACAGGCGCGGTGTCAGCGGCAGAACACAGAGACGGGAGACTCGCCGTGCGGGTGATCACGCAGATTCCGAACAACGATTTGCGGGAAGCGCAAAAGGTCGCACAATTGGCGGAGAAGGCCGGATTCGATGCCGTCGTCACGGCCGAGAACGCCCATAGTCCCTTTTTGCCGCTGGCCGCCGCGGCGCTCGCGACTGACCGCGTCCAGCTCGCTACGGCCGTCGCCATGGCGTTTCCGCGCTCGCCAACGATCACCGCGCACAATGCGTGGGACCTGCAGAAGGCGTCAAACGGACGCTTCATGCTCGGCATCGGGTCGCAGGTGAAGACGCACAATGAGCGCCGCTTCGGCATCGCGTGGACGCCGCCGATGCCGCGCATGCGCGACTATATCGGCGCACTGCATGCGATCTGGCGAACGTGGGAGAAAGAGGTTCCTCTCGAGTACGAGAGCAAGACCTACAAGCTCGATCTGATGACGCCGAACTTCTCGCCGCGCCCGACCGGACTGCCGCGCATCCCGATCGCGCTTGCGACCGTCGGCCCGATGATGCTGCGTCTGGCTGGAGAAGCCGCGGATGCGGTCATCCTGCATCCGTTCTCGACGAAGAAATATCTGATGGAAGTGTCCACCGCCCGCCTCAACGAAGGGCTGGAGAAAGGCGGCCGCGCCCGCGAGAATCTTGAAGTGATCGCAGGTGGCTACGGTTTCATCGCCACGGGCCGCAACGCCGAGGCGGTAGAGAAGGCGCGCCAGTACGCGCGCTATCGCATCTCGTTCTACTGCTCGACGCGCGCCTACTGGGACGTGCTGCGCCTGCACGATCTCGAATGGCTGGGCGAAAAGCTCAATCCGTTTCCACGCGAGAACCGCTGGAGTGAGATGGCCGCGCAGATCCCGGAGGACAAGATCGACCTGTTCGCCACTGTGGCGGACTATGCCAGCCTGCCGGCCGCTATCGAGGCGCGTTACGGCGGCTATGCAGACTCGGTCATGTTGCAGATCTCGGCCGATGAAGATTTCGAAGCCCTTGGCGAATGCGTGCGGGCGATCCAGAAGATTCCGTCCCGCTTCAAGTCGTACCGGGCGACCTGGGAATAGTGGGGCTCCGCGTCTAACGGACGGATCCCCGTTTTTTTCGTCAAATCGCGAACGGTCGCATGCCGCATGTTCTTTCCCGCGCGGACAATTGACATCACACTTGCCATAATGAACCGTTTCATTGTAAATCGTGTCGCCATCGTGCCGGACTATTAAAAAGCAAAAACGAGCCGGGCAGGCCGGAGATCGAAGCCGCAGAGGCACAGCAGCAGGGAGGATCGGACATGACGAGGAGGAAGTTGCTGGCCGCTCTGAGCATCGCAACCGCGATTCAGGCTGGCGCCGCTCATGCTGAGTACCCCGAGCAGCGCATCAACGTCATCGTTCCCTTCGTGGCCGGCGGCGCAACCGATATCATTGCAAGGACCATCGCGGCGGACTTGGCAAGCCGATTTGGCCAACCCATCACTTCGAAAATCGCGCTGGGGGTGGAACCGCATCGGTACCGAGGCCGTCGTGCGATCGCCCCCCGACGGCTACACGCTGCTCTTTCAATAGCGGCGCTCTGACGATCGACGTCGGCTTCAAGAAAAATCTAAACTATGACGTCCGCAAGGATCTGATGCCGGTCACCAAAGCCGCATGGGGTCCCTATGCGGTACTTGTGTACAAGGAGCTACCGGTCAACACCTTGAGTGAACTGATAGGACACGCCAAGGAGAAACCCAGCGCACTGGGCATGGGCTCAGCCGGTGTTGGCACGATGGGGCATCTGGCCAGTGCCTATCTGGCGGCAAAGACAGACATCAAGCTGACCCATGTTCCATTTCGTGGATCGGCGCCCGCGCTTACCGCGGTCATGGGCGGCCACGTCCAGGTTCTCCTCGATCCACCGTTCACCGCTATGCCGGCGATCGAGTTAGGCAGCACGCGCGCGCTCGCGGTGACCGGTGCGCAGCGGTCCCCGCTGCTGCCGAATGTCCCAACCGTTGCAGAATTGGGCTTTCCGGGCTTTGCCGCTGGACATTGGGGCGGCTTTTTCGTCCCTGCGGGCACACCGCCGGCGGTGGTTAATAAGCTCAATGCCGGGATTGTCGCGTCGTTGCAGAATCCAAAGGTCCGCGAGGTGCTCCGCGGTCAGGGGCTCGAAATTATCGGCAACACGCCTGACGAGTTTCGCAAAGAAATCGACGACGAGATCGAATTGTGGAGCAAGGTGATCAGCGATTCTGGCATCAAGCCTGAATGATAGCTGATGCCGGCAGGTGGAGAGACTCCCCTTACCCGCTGGAAGGGATGTCGCATTGTCCAGCGGTCCCATCATCCGCGGCGCAGGTGTCGTGTTCGGCTTCAGTGCTCATCTGCCGACATGCACAACCTTCTGCCGCTCGAGCGCCGTCCATCGCGGACCTGTTGATCAACATGCCCCGACCGAGCGCTACCTGGTCGCGCAGCGTGGATGGCTTTTGACATAGTTGCGGGAATGCTCTCGATGACAGTACGGGGCGTCAATCAAAGCATTTGTCAGAATAGTAGTCTGGCCACTTTTGATGTGTTCGACTTGGGGCTCGGGCACAGAAGCTCAAACTGCGTCAACGCCGGCAATGCGTGGAGTGGGCCGCATGATCAATCCCCAATAATGCAATCCGAACTCTCCATTTGGATACGCGACGTTGAACTTGATTTCGGCTGGGTTGTTTATCAATCTCCCACACTCGCTCACGGCGTCCCCCCTTAAAAAAGGGGCATACTAAACAAATCTCTTATGAGTTAGAAAAAGAAAAAACAATTTTGGCAGCAAGACGCGGGCGCCGGAACGGTGCCACAGAAACTTTTGCGCCGACCCCGAGAGCCGTAACTGTTTGACTTTAGGGAGTGATTGGTGGGCGATGTTGGGCTCGAACCAACGACCCGCTGATTAAGAGTCAGCTGCTCTACCAACTGAGCTAATCGCCCGAAGTGCCTGAAAGGCACTCAAGAGCGCGTCGTTTAGCAAAGCAAGCCGGGCGTGTCCAGCAAGGCCAAAGCCGTTGTCCCCGCGCGTTTTCAGGCCCTCTTTGCGTGCTGCAACCCCCTCGGCGGCCCTGCGAGGGACGCGAAGCAATCCGGCCGGCTGGACCAGCCGGATTGCTCGCGATGATGGCCGCCAGCGCGCCTACTCCGCCGCGGCGGCCGCGTGCGCCTTGTCGCGCTCATGTTTCATCACGAGCTTGTTCAGCGCCCCGAGATAGGCCTTCGCGGAGGCCACCAGCGTATCCGGATCGGAGCCGCGCGCGGTCATCGAGCGGCCGTTGTGCATCAGGCGGACCGAGACCTCCGCCTGCGCGTCGGTGCCCTCGGTCACCGCGTGCACCTGATAGAGTTCCAGCTTCGCCTCGTGCGGCACCAGCGATTTGATGCACTTGAACACCGCATCCACCGGGCCATTGCCCTCGGCTTCCTCGATCCGGGTCTGACCGTCGATGTCGAGCTTCATGGTCGCGCGCTGCGGGCCATGCGTGCCGGCAATCACCGTCAGCGAGACGAGCTTGATCACGTTCTGGGCGTGCGCGAGCTCCTCGTCGACCAGCGCCTCGATGTCCTCGTCATAGACATCCTTCTTGCGGTCGGCCAGTGTCTTGAAACGCACGAACACGTCGTCGATCTGGTTGCGCGAGAGCTTGAAGCCGAGTTCCTCCAGCTTGTGGATCAGGCCGGCGCGACCCGAGTGCTTGCCCATCACCAGCGACGTGCCCTTCACGCCGACGGTCTCCGGCAGCATGATCTCGTAGGTCGAGGCGTTCTTGATCATGCCGTCCTGGTGGATGCCGCTCTCGTGCGCGAACGCGTTTCGCCCGACGATCGCCTTGTTGTACTGCACCGGAAACGAGGTCGCCGCCGACACCAGCTTCGAGGCGTGAGTCAGCGTCGTGCTCTCGATGTTGTTCCAGTACGGGATCTTGTCGTTGCGCACACGCATCGCCATCACGACTTCCTCGAGCGCGGCGTTGCCTGCGCGTTCGCCGATGCCGTTGATGGTGCACTCGATCTGGCGCGCGCCCGCGCGAATGCCCGCGAGCGAATTCGCCACCGCCATGCCGAGGTCGTTGTGGCAATGCACCGAGAAGCGCGCCTTGTCCGAGTTCGGCACGGTCTCGCGGATGCGCTTGAACATGTCGAAATATTCTTCCGGCACGGCATAGCCGACCGTATCGGGAAGATTGATCGTGGTCGCACCCGCGTTGATCGCAGCCTCGACGCAGCGGCAGAGGAAATCGAACTCGGTGCGGGTCGCGTCCTCGGCCGACCACTCGACGTCGTCGATGTGGTTGCGGGCGCGCGTGACCGACGAGATCACCATCTCGTAGACCTGCTCCGGCTCCATCTGCAGCTTGTACTTCATGTGCACCGGCGAGGTGGACAGGAAGGTGTGGATGCGGCCTTGCCTGGCGTGCTTCACCGCCTCACCGCAGCGATCGATGTCCTTCAGTGCCGCGCGCGAGAGCCCGCAGATGACCGCGTTCTTGGCGCGCTTGGCAATCTCGCGCACGGCCTCGAAGTCGCCGTCGGAGGCGAACGGATAGCCGGCCTCGATGATGTCGACGCCCATGGTGTCGAGCGTCTCGGCGACCCGGAGCTTCTCCTCGAAGGTCATGGTCGCGCCGGGGCACTGCTCGCCGTCACGCAAGGTGGTGTCGAAAATGTAGACGCGGTCCTGATTGGACGGGGTGGGGGAAGTCATGAAAGTCCTCTGATCAATCTGCGGCGCCAACCATCAAGGGCGCCCGGGTTCCGGGATTTGGCTGCGAACCCCTGAGTGCCCAGGCAGACATGCCCAGACGGCCCTCAGGGGCGGCTAAGAAGCAGCAGGCCGGACAGAGCGAGAGCGGACGCGGACGCGTGCGGGAACGCGGCCTGAGCGGCCACCCCGTCAACAGCGCTGGAAATCCCGCGAATTATCGTCTCGTTGCCTTTCGCGCCGGATTCTGGGGCCAAACCATTGACGGTTCGTTGCGATCCAGGACGCGTGGCGAGGTTCTAGCCGACAAACATCGGCCCGGGCAATGCCAAAAAAGCGTCAAGGGAAGCTGCCCTACCCGGCTTGCGCCCCGTGGCGCCGCCCCGAGCCTGGCGCGGTGGTTCAGAAGGTTCGCAAAAACCTGGCCGCTTGATGGTACGAAACTTCGGATTCGGGACACTAGCGCTTTCGGGGCTTTTTCGGCTCTTCCGCCAGCAGCGCCCGGCGGACCCGCTCGTAGTCAGGCGACGCCTTCCTGTCGACCTTGGGGAATTTTGGATCGAGCTTTTCCAGTGCGCTGACGATGGTCGAGCTGATAACGACGCGCGCGAACCATTTATGGTCGGCGGGCACAACATGCCACGGCGCATGCGCGCTCGAGGTGTGGCGGATCGTATCCTGCCAGGCGGCCTGGTACTTGTCCCACAGGGCGCGCTCGGCGATATCGCCCATCGAGAACTTCCACCACTTCGCAGGATCCTCGAGCCGTTCGAGGAAGCGCTGCCGCTGCTCTTCTTTCGACACGTTGAGGAAAAATTTCAGCACCTGCGTGCCGTTGCGCGACAGATAGCGTTCGAACGCGGAGATATCCTCGAAGCGTTCGCGCCAGATGTTTTTCGTCACAAGTCGCGGGTGAATGCGCTGCTTGCCGAGAATCTCCGGATGCACGCGCACCACGATGGTCTCCTCGTAGTACGAGCGGTTAAAGATGCCGATGCGGCCGCGCTCCGGCAGCGCGATCGTGCTGCGCCAGAGGAAGTCGTGATCGAGCTCCTTCGACGACGGCACCTTGAACGCATGCACGTCACAGCCCTGCGGGTTGATGCCGTGCATCACGTGTTCGACTGCGCTGTCCTTGCCCGACGCATCCATTCCCTGAAAGATCAGCAGCAGAGACCAGCGATCTTCCGCGTACAGGCGTTCCTGCAATTCGTTCAAGCGCTCACGGTTGGCGTCGAGGAGCTTCTGCGCCTTCTCCTTGTCGAGCCCGCCTTTCTCGCCAGTTGCAAACCGCTTCAAGCGAAATGCTTGTGGATCGCTGATCCTGAACGGGCGAACGAAGGCCGAGATGTCCCTGGAATTCTTCTTGCTACTCATCGTCAAAGCCCCGTGCCATGCAATCGCAAGCGGTACGGTATATCGCGGCGGCGGACCGCGCCAGCGCCACCCTGTAGCCGGATGGAGCGAAGCGTAATCCGGGCTACCTGGCCGCAAATGCATCCTCGAGAAAAGCCTTGATAAACTCCGGCATCGCGGAATCGAAATCGGCGATGCTCCGTACGATCTTCACGCCGCTCAGTTCCGGCAGTGTCCCGGATGCAAGATACGCCTCGATCCGTTGTTGAAGCTCGACGACGCGCAGCCGCGATGTGAGCAGCCGAAAGCAGGCGACGACCTGACGCGTCTCGACAACAGTCCAGCCGTCGCCGGCGTCGTAGTCGGCAGGCAAAAGCCCGACCTCCTCCTCCACCTCACGCACGACGCTCGCGGCGAGATCGACGCAGCCTCCCGCAATGTCATTCGGATCCGGCGTGCCGGCCGGAAAATAAATCCGTCCTGCGTTGGCCGTGTGTGAGCCCATGCGGCCGAGCACGAACGCGCCGTCGGCGGAGCGCAAGGCGCCGGCGCCAAAACTGTTGAACACCGATGTGTCGGGAAAGCCCCAGTCGCGCCAGGCGAGAAAGCTCGCGAAATCCGTCTCGAAATAGTCGGCGCGATAGCGCTCGCCGTCGACCCGCGGATTGCGGCAAAGCAGGACCCGGCCGTTCCAGACCTCAGGCTTCGCCTCGCACACCTTCGCGAAATGAGCTTCGATTTCGGCGCGACGATCTTCGGCGAACTGCCACGGCGCGGGCGCGAACGACAGGTCGAGACAAGGCACGCGGCGGAGTTGGGTCATCGGCTCAAGCCTACGCGATCACGTCTCGCGATGAAACGAAAGCGGCGAGGTTTCCCTCGCCGCTCAAACGTCGATCCTTCCAGGCCGCAGATTACATCGACGCCGCAGCCTTCTTCACAAAGCTGTCGTTGAAGGTCTTCGACAGGTCGACCTTCGCGTCCCTCATCTCCGCGTCGAATTGCACCAGCATGTCGAGTGCGGTCTTCATGCCCTCCGGCGGAATGATGCCGGTGACCGAGTACATCGGCTTCGACGCCGTGAGCGCGGCCATGTAAAGCGCGCGGTCGCCGAGATAGTATTCTTCGGGCACGACCTTGGCGATGTCGTCAGGCGTCGCCTTCTCCAGCCACTTCTGCGTCTTGTAGAACGCGTTGACGATAGCCTGCACCGTGCGCGGGTTCTTCTCGATGAAATCCTGCTTGAGGTACACCACCGCGGCCGGGTTGTTGCCGCCGAACAGCTCGCTTGTTATCGGCCTCGCTGCGCGAATCCGCGAGGATGACGATGTCGCCGTCCTGCTGCAGTTTGGTGATCACCGGATCGAGATTGGAGATCGCATCGAGTTCGCCCTTCTTCATCGCGGCGACCGCGCTCATACCGGTGCCGACGCCGACGATCGAAACGTCCTCGGGCTTCAGTCCTTCCTTGGCGATCAGCGCATTGACGAAGAAATTGGTCGATGAGCCCGGCGCGGTGACGCCGATCTTCATGCCTTTGAGGTCCTTGAACGACTTGACCTGCGCGGCCTTCTCCTTGCGCACCGCAAGCACGATGCCGGGGAAGCGACCCATCTCGATCACGGCGGCGATCGGCTGGCCCTTCACCTGCATGCGGATGGTGTGCTCATAGGCGCCGGTGACGACGTCGGCCGAGCCGCCGATCAGCGACTGCAGCGATTTTGCGCCGCCGCCGAAATCGGTGACCGTGACGTTAAGGCCCTGCTCCTTGAAATACCCGAGACGCTCGGTCAGCGTGAGCTGCAGGTAATACAGCAGCCCCTTGCCGCCGACGCCGAGCGTCAGGTCTTTCTTCTCCGGCCCCTGCGCGCCGGCTGCACCCGCGAATGCAAGCGACAGCGCGAGCACGGCGGCGACGGTTTTCAGCGATTTCATTGACGTCTCCCGGTTCCGTCATGGCCGGGCTCGTCCCGGCCATCCACGTCTTTGTTCTTCCGCATAATTTGCAAGACGTGGATGCCCGGCACAAGGCCGGGCATGACGATTTTGATGGGGGTTACCCCCGCGCGTCGCCGGGCTCGGGCCGCCAGACCATGAGCCGCTTTTCCACCGCACTGACGATCAGGTCGATCAGGATCACGAACGCCGCCAGCACGATCATGCCCGCGAACACGCCGGCCACGTCGAACACCCCCTCCGCCTGCTGGATCAGGTAGCCGAGGCCCGCGTACGAGCCGAGATACTCGCCGACCACCGCGCCGACTACGGCGAAGCCGACCGAGGTGTGCAGCGAGGAGAACATCCACGACAGCGCCGACGGCCAGTAGACATGGCGCAGCAGCTGGCGCTCGCTCATGCCGAGCATGCGTGCATTGGCCAGAATCGTCGGACTGACTTCCTTGACGCCCTGATAGACGTTGAAGAACACGACGAAGAACACCAGCGTGAAGCCGAGCGCGACCTTCGACCAGATGCCGAGGCCGAGCCATAGCGCGAAGATCGGCGCCAGCACGACGCGCGGCAGCGCGTTCATCATCTTGATGTAGGGGTCGAACACCGCCGCGACCAGTTGCTGGCGCGCGAACCAGAAGCCGATCGTCACGCCCGCGAACGATCCGATCGTGAACGCCAGCACGGATTCCAGCAGCGTGATGTAGAGATGCCACCAGATCGTGCCTTCGATGAGCCACTTTACGATGCGCGCACCGACATCGTAAGGCGTCGAGAAGAAGAACGGCGGCAGCAGCTTCACGCCGCCGATCGGCACCGTCGCCCCCACGTGCCAGATGCCGATCAGCACGACGCCGACGAGGAGCTGCAGCGCGAGCAGAGTGATGCGGTTCACGACGCCGCTCCCGCCATCGCCGATTGCGCGTAGCCTTTCAGCACTTCCGACTTCAGCACGTTCCAGATGTCGCGGTGCAGTTCGTGGAATTCCTTCTCCAGCCGCACCTCCGAAATGTCGCGCGGGCGGCTGAGCGGCACGCGCCAGTCGCCGATGATCTTCGAGTTCGGCCCGGCCGACATGATGACGACGCGATCTGCCAGCGCAATCGCTTCCTCCAGATCGTGGGTGACGAACAGCACCGCCTTGCGGTCCGCGGTCCACAACTCGAGCAACAGGTTGCCCATGATCTGCCGCGTCTGCGCGTCGAGCGGGCCGAACGGCTCGTCCATCAGCAGTATCTTCGGATCGCGGATCAGCACCTGGGCCAGACCGACGCGCTTGCGCTGGCCGCCGGACAGCATGTGCGGATAGCGGCCGGCGAAATTTTCGAGACCAACGCGCCGGAGCCACGTCTGCGCATTCGCACGCGCCTCGACGCGGGCGACGCCTGCGGTTTCGGGCCCGATGGCGATATTCTCCAGCGCGGTCTTCCATGGAAACAGCGCGTCCGCCTGAAACAGGTAGCCCGCCTGCCGGTTCAGCCGCGTCAGCGGCTCGCCGAAAATGCGCACGGCGCCCTTCGCAGGCTTCAAGAGACCCGCAGCGACATTGAGCAAGGTGGATTTGCCGCAACCGGTCGGCCCGACAATGGCGACAAACTCGCCATCGGCGACGGCGAGATCGGCGCGCTCGACCGCGGTGTAGACGCGCCGGTCGGCGACATTGAACGCGACCGTGACGGCATCGAGCGAAACCGCTTTGCCCGATTGATGTGTCGCGCCCTGCACTTGCCCCCCGGTCTTGCAAACTGTCCGCCGGCGATGTCGCCCCCGCCCTTGCAGCCACGTTCCGACGGATCGTGCCAACTTGCAAGGGCGGCGCGCTTGGTGGCGCCCAGCCCTTATGCTACCTCGCAATGATGGTCGCACCCTCACCCGCCATCCGCTATGCGCACGTCGGCAAGAGCTTCGACGGCGGGCGCGTGCAGGCGTTGCGCGATGTCTCACTCGACATTGTCGAGGGCGAATTCCGCTGCATCGTCGGCGGCTCCGGCTCCGGCAAAACCACGCTGCTGCGCCTGGCCAATCGCCTGATCGATGCCGACGGTGGCGCCGTCAGCGTCGGCGGCGAGGACGTGCGCGGCGCCGATCCGATTCACCTGCGGCGCAGCATCGGCTACGTGTTTCAGAGCGCGGCACTGTTTCCGCATATGACGGTCGCCGAGAACATCGGCATTACGCCGAAATTGCTCGGCGCTGCGCCTGCGGATATCGCCGCGCGCGCCGATGAACTGCTGACGCTGGTGCGGCTCGATGCCGCGCGCTATCGCGGCCGCTATCCACACGAGCTCTCCGGTGGCGAGCGACAGCGCGCCGGCGTCGCCCGTGCACTGGCGGCAAAGCCACGCATCGTGCTGATGGATGAGCCGTTCGGCGCGCTCGATCCGCTGACGCGCGACGCGTTGGCCGACGACTACCGCGCACTGCATCGTGAACTGAAACTCACCACCGTGATGATCACCCACGACATGACCGAGGCGATCCTGCTTGCCGATCGCATCGCGGTGATGCAGGCAGGCAGCCTGATCGAGGAAGGCACCGCAACGGCGCTGGCAGCCAGCGAGAACGATTACGTCGGCGAGTTGCTGCGCACGCCGCGCCGCCAGACCGAGCGGCTCAATGCCGTGTTGCGGAATGCAGGCGCGCCATGATGCCGGACCCGCGCTGGAGCGAGGCCTTGACCCGCCTGCCCGACTATCTCGGCAGCCATTTGCGCGTGAGTGCGGCAGCGCTGGCGCTTGGGCTGCTGATCAGCTTTCCGCTGGCCCTGTTCGTACGCAACCGCCCGGCGCTGCGCGGCGCGTTCCTGGCAGTTGCCAGTATCGTGCAGACTGTGCCGGGGCTTGCCTTGCTGGCGCTATTCTATCCGCTGCTGCTGATCCTGTCCGCGTGGTCGCTCAAATGGTTCGGCCTGGGGTTCTCGGCGTTCGGTTTCCTGCCCTCGGTGCTGGCGCTGGCGCTCTACAGCATGCTGCCGGTCCTGCGGAATACCCTGACCGGCCTGCAGGGCATCGATCCGGCGATCCGCGAGGCTGCCGAGGGCGTCGGCATGACGCAGCGGCAATCGCTGACGATGGTGGAGTTACCGCTGGCGCTGCCCGTCATCATGGCGGGGGTGCGCACGGCCGCGGTCTGGGTGATCGGCACGGCGACGCTGTCGACGCCGATCGGCCAGACCAGCCTCGGCAACTACATCTTCACCGGACTGCAGACGCAGAACTGGGTGTTCGTGCTGTTCGGCTGCATTGCCGCCGCAGTGCTGGCGCTCGCGGTCGATCAACTGCTGGCGCTGGTCGAAAGCGGCATCACCAACCGAAGCAGGCTGCGCAGCGCGCTCGGCAGCGCAGGCCTTGCACTGCTGGTTGCCGCAGCCCTTATTCCGTTGCCGGGCCAGGCGCGCAACGCCTATGTCGTCGGCGCCAAAACCTTCACCGAGTCCTACGTGCTGTCGAGCCTGATCGCGCAGCGGCTGGCTGCCGCGGGACTGCCGGTTCGCCAGCGCGAGGGGCTCGGCTCGAACGTCATTTTTGAGGCGCTTCGCGCCGGCGAGATCGACGTCTATGTCGACTACTCCGGCACACTGTGGGCAAACCAGCTCAAGCGCACCGACATCAAGCCGCGGCAGGAGGTGATCGCGGAACTCAAGACGGCGCTCGACAGGAACGACAAGGTGACGCTGCTCGGCGATCTCGGTTTCGAGAACGCCTATGCGCTGGTGATGCCGCGCAAGCGCGCCGAGGAACTCGGCATCCGCAGCATCGCCGATCTCGCAAGCCGTGCAGGCACGTGGTCGATCGCCGGCGACTACGAATTCTTCTCGCGCCCGGAATGGACGGCGGTGCGCAATGCCTATGGCCTGACGTTCCGCGAGCAGCGGCAGATGCAGCCGGACTTCATGTATGCGGCCGTCGCATCCGGCGAGGTCGATGTAATCGTCGGCTACACCAGCGACGGGCTGATCGCACAGTATGATCTGGTCACCCTCTCCGATCCGAAACAGGCGATCCCGCCTTATGATGCGATCCTGCTGCTGTCGCCGCGCCGCGCCGACGACGCAGCATTGAAGGCGGCACTGCAGTCGCTGCCCGGCAAGATCGACATCGCAACGATGCGCGAGGCAAACCTCCGCGCCGGCGGCAGCCAAGGCGCCGCCTCGCCGGACACGGTGGCGCGCTGGATTTGGGAGAAGGTGGGCGGGAAATGATTTCGTCGTCCCTGCGAAGGCAGGGACCCATACACCGTGACGTCAGCGATACGACCGACGCCGGTTGCCTTCGCGACGTCAACTTGCGCATCAGGCTGGCAATCGGCACAGGGGCTATGGGTCCCTGCCTTCGCAGGACGACCCAGCTACAACCCCTTGATCAGTCCCGCATCCATCAGCAGCCGGTTGAAGCGTCGCGCCTCCGCGCCGTCACGGCAGGCGTAGAACACGCCGCTACAGCGCAGCATGATCCGCTTCTGCTCGGCGAAGGACGGATCGAGCGGCACGCCCGCCGCCTCCTGCACCACGATAGGCAGGTAGGCCGCGTCCAGTGTCGGCAGCGCCAATGCCAGGTTCTTCGGACGGTAGTTGATGCCGTCAAGCGCATAGTAGGTCGCGAAGTAACGCGGGTCCTGCGCCATCAACCGCTTGCCGAGTTCGCCGGGCGCGAGGCCCGGCTCCATCAGCTTCTGCGAGATCGCCGGCTGATGATCGCCGAAGCGGACGACCAGGAATTCGTCGTCCGGATATTTTGTCTTCAACTGCGCGACGAAGTCTTCGTAAGCCTGCTTCGTCATCACCTGGCGGCGAATGTATTCGTCCACCTCGGCGGTGTTGCCAACCGCACGCCAGTCCGGCGTAAGATCGGGCCGGAATGTGGACGTCCACGGAAAGTGATTGGCGGCAAGATAGACGAACGTGAACAACGGCGCGCCCTTCGGCCGCTCGCGTTCGATCAGGCGCAATGCCTGATCGAAATAGAACGTGTCCGGCTGCTGCTCGTCCGCCGCTTTCATGTCGGCCGCATCGACGAAGCCGCCGATGCCGGCCGAATGCTGGAAGCCGCGCGCGTTGAGGAAATTGCCGTAGCTCGGATAGAGCGAGAACGTACGATAGCCGCAGCGCTTCAATGATTGCGGCAGGCCGCGGGTGATGTGGCCGGCGGCGATGCGCGTTACGTAAAACTGCATCCTGCCGAACGAGCGCGCCGAAAGGCCCATCAGCACGTTAAACTCGGTGTACCAGGTCGGCCCGCCGGTGGCCTCGGCCATGAACGTGCGCGTCTTGCCGTCGGCCGACTTGAAGAAGTCTGCATAACCCTCCGGCACCCTGATGCCGGGCGCGGCAGAAACGTCGAAGCTCGACTCGTCCAGCAGCAGGATGATGTGCGGGCGGCGCTCCGTCGCGTCGCAGGTGTCGACCGGCGCGGCGTAGGCCGGACGCATCAACGGCGACGGCTCCGCCTCCATCCAGCCATGCGCCGCCAGATGCGAGACCGCGGCGACGCCGGAGCGGGCGAGATTGGACATGTGATTGACGCCCTGGAACGGCTCCCATGGCTGTTCGGGGTTCGGCACCGACAGGCCGATCATGCCCAGAAGCGAGACGCCGACACCGGCGAGCGCGGCGCGCCTGGGGATGCGGAACGGATCGAGTTTGAACACCAGCCACAGCAGCATCAGCGCGGCGACGGCGCCGAGCGCGATCTGCCATTTCAGGCCGGGATGGGTGGTGATGAGGAACGAAAACGTATCCGGATCGATCAGCAGCAGATCGAGAAACGTCAGCGTCAGTTGCGTGATGTCGAACTTCAGGCGTGACAGCGCAATCAGCACGACCATCACAATCAGTGACAGCGCCGCAGCAATGCCGGGCCGGCCGAACACGGCGATGCCGAGAGCGCAGGTGAATGCAAGCGTCAGCAAGCGCCAGCGACACGGCGAACGGACCAAACTCGGTCTTGTAGAGAACGAGCGCGCACGCGGCCCAAAGCGCTCCGACCATGGCCATCCGCAGCCAGTCAGTTCCGCGCGGCGTCGTCATCCCGCGAAGGATCGGAAGCATGGATTTCATGGCAGCGGCTCCGCCATGACTACAGGTCCTTGATGAAGCCGGCCTCGATCAGCATGCGATTGAGCCGGCGCGCCTCCGCGCCGTCGCGGCACGCATAGAACAGGCCGTTGCAGCGAAGCATGATCTTCTTCTGCTCGACGAAGGTCGGATCGAGCGGAATTCCAGCCGCGTCCTGCACGATGATCGGCAGATAGGCCGCATCCACCGTGGGCAGCGCCGACGACAGACGAGCCGGTCTGAAGTTCACCGTGTCGATCGCATAGTAGGTCGTGTAGTAGCGCGGATCGTAGTCGTTCAGCCGCTTCGCAAGCGCTGCATCGTCGATTCCGGGCTCGAGAATGGCGGTTGAAAAATCCGGCTGGTGATCGCCAAAACGCACGATCAGGAACGGCTCGCCCGGAAACTGCTTCTTCAACCGTTCGACGAAGCTCTTGTAGTCGCTGGCGCTCATCGCCTGGCGGCGCAGATACTCGTCGACATGCCGCTGGTTGCCGGGATCGCGCCATTCGGTCATCAGGTCGGGACGGAAACGTCCGTCCCACGGAAAATGGTTAGCGGCGAGATAGACGAACATGAAGACGGGGGAGCGGTCTTTCTCGGCTGCGATTTCCTTCAGCGCATGCTCGTAATAGAAGCTATCCGGTTCGATCCCCTTGGCGCCGAGCTTGCGCGCATCGAGAAAACGCTCCATGCCGGTCGAGGTCTGGAAATTGTGCGCACTCATGAACGCGCCGGCGGCCGGATAGAGCGAGATTGTCTGATAGCCGCAACGGCGCAGCGCCATCGGCAGGCCCCGCTCGACCCGGCCCGAAGCGATGCGCGTGACAAAATAGGAGAACTTGCCGAACGAACGCGATGAGAGGCCGGCGAGCACGTTGTATTCGGTAAACCAGCTCGGCCCGCCATTGCCCTCGACCACGAACTTGCGCGACTTGCCGTCGAACGAACGGAAGTGGTCGCCGTAGTTCGGCTGCACCTTGATGCCGGGCGCGCTGCGGATGTCGAAGCTCGAACTCGTCATGGATCATGACGATGTGCGGACGCCGGCCGGCGGGATGACAGATTTCCTCGCGCGGCATCGCCAGACGATCGGCGACCACGTCGGATTCGAGAAACCCGTACTGCATGAAGTCGGAGACGGAGTTGACGCCGGAGCGCGAGAACTTCGAGAGGTAATTGTTGTTGAAAAAGCCTTCCCAGGAATCATGCGGCCAGACCAGCGACAGCGCGATCAACACCGCGAACGCAGCAGCGCTTCCTGCGGCGGCATAGAGGCGGCGCAGGCGAAAAGGATCGAACCGCCACAGCAGGTACGCCAGCGGCACGGCAGCAAGCCCTGCGAGGGCGACGGGCTGCCAGAGATCCGGGAAAATCGTGAACAGGTAGCCGAACGACGCGCGATCGATCATCATCACGTCGACGAAGTTCACCGTCATCTGCACGACGTCGTATTTCAGTCGCGACAGCAGGATCAGCACCGTCAGCATCGCAAGCGACAGCCCGCCGGAAATGGCCGGGCGGCGAGTCAGCGCGATCAGCAACATGTTGAAGGCGATCCAGCTCAACAGGAATGCGGCCCGCGAGATCGTATCGACCTCGGTCACGATCAGCAGCACAAGCGCTGCGAGCTGCGGCGCAATCACGAGCGCGACGCGCCAGAGTCCGGCGCTG
This sequence comes from uncultured Alphaproteobacteria bacterium, assembly GCA_963774995.1. GTDB lineage: Bacteria > Pseudomonadota > Alphaproteobacteria > Rhizobiales > Xanthobacteraceae > P52-10. The sequence goes on along the minus strand of CAVZHJ010000014.1, from coordinate 166,139 downwards.
GGCGTTCCGCTTGCGAGTGCAACGGCTTGCGAGGAATTTGAGATGGGCGACGGCGCCATTACCGGAACGCGAACTTGACCCGGCTCGGACTGGGGCCTTGGGCTGGCGATGGCCAGAAGGCAAACCGGGGCGGCCGGACCGCGCCCGTGTCTTGAAGATTTAATTCAAGTGTCACACGGGCGCAATGTTTCCTGCGCCGCGGCAGTCAAAAAACGATACCGTGGTCTCCTTTGCCCATTCACACCCGCGCATCTCGTCTGCCGAACTGAACGGACATTCAGGCTTGCCGCGGCTTGCCGGGCCTTTATCGTGGCGTCAATCAAACGGACCCAAGTTCCGGTGACCAGGGAGCGAAGCAATGAGCGAGATTCAGGCACAATCGGCGTCGGCTGGAGCCGCGCGCGCGGCATCGCCACAGAGCCAGCAGGCACCTACAGCCGAAACCCGCCATGGCAAGGTCCGCGGTACGGTTAATGACGGCATCAGCGTCTTCAAGGGCATCCCTTACGGTGCGCCGACCTCGGGCGCGAACCGCTTCCGCAAACCGCAGCCGCCGCAGGCCTGGTCCGGCGTGCGCGATGCCACGGCCTACCCCAACATGGCGCCGCAGCCGCCCGCGCCGATCCGCGGCCTGTTCGAGTCATGGACCGACCCGACGACCGTTGCGGAAGACTGTCTCGGCCTGAACGTCTGGACGCCGGCGGTGCGCGACGGCGGCAAACGGCCGGTGATGGTCTGGTTCCATGGCGGCGATTTCGCCTCGCTCTCCGGCTCGCGCAGCGTGTTTGACGGCACGCGGCTGGCCAAGCGCGGCGACGTGGTGCTGGTCACGGTCAACCACCGGCTGAATGCGTTCGGCTTCCTCTATCTCGGACAACTGCTGCCGGAGTTCGCAGACAGCGCCAACGCCGGCATGCTCGATCTCGTCGCCGCCCTGCAGTGGGTCCGCGACAACATTACTGAGTTCGGCGGCGATCCGTCGAACGTGACGATCTTCGGCCAGTCCGGCGGCGGCGGAAAGGTCGCGACCATGATGGCGATGCCGGCGGGCAAAGGCCTGTTTCATCGCGCGATCATCCAGAGCGGCAGCTACGCACGCAACGCGCATCTCGAGGCGATGTCTGCGGACACCGCGACCAGACACGCGCAGACGCTGCTGGCGGCGCTCGACCTGCAGCCGTCCGAGGCGAGCAAGCTGCTCGACCTGCCGATGGAGGCCTTGATCGCTGCGAGCGTCAGGGCATCGCAGGCAAAGGAGCGCGCCGTGTGGCGCCCCGTCGCCGATGGCAAAATTCTTCCCGCCGGGCCAAGCTGGCCTTCGGCGCCGGACGTCTCCGCAGACGTTCCGCTGATGATCGGCTCGACCGCGACCGAGATGAGCATGCTGATGGGCACGCCGCGTCCCGAGCTGTTCGACCTCGACGACGCCGGCATGCGCAAGCGGCTATCGGCCTGGTTCGCGCCGGAGCAGATGGATGAGGTCATCGCCACGTTCTGCAAGAAGAACCCGAACGCAACGCCGGGCCGGCTCTACTTCGACATTTCAACAGCCGTCGTGTTCCGCCGTGGCGCATGGCGGCACGCAGACCTGAAGGCCGCGCAAGGCAAGGCGCCGGTCTATCTGTACGAGATCGACTGGACGACGCCGGTCGACGGCGGCAAGTGGGGCAGCCCGCATTCGATGGAGCACCCGTTCGTGTTCGACAACGTCGCGCTCTCGGCGTCGATGGTCGGCCCATCTTCCACAGAGCCGCAGAAGCTCGCCGATCAGATCAGCCCGACCTGGATCGCGTTCGCCCGCACCGGCAACCCGAACAATGGCGCGATCCCGCACTGGCCGGCCTACACGGTTCCGGAGCGGACGACGATGGTGTTCGACACCCAATCGAAGGCCGAGAAGATGTTCCGCGACGACGAGCGGCTGTTGACGGCGAATGCCGCGGAGAAGGACGCGTTGTAGGTGGTCATTCCGGGGGGCGCGCGAAGCGCGAACCCGGAATGACGTTACACTCTCTCAGCCTCGAACCTTGTCGTCGGCTCCACGAACTCGTCCTGCGCGGCAACAAGCAAAATCTCGCGCGAGCCCGCCTCCGCCGTGCGCTTGAGCAGGCCGTAAACCGAGGACGCGGCGCGCGCAAGCGCCTCGCCGGCATCGCGCGTCTGCAGGTAGTGCACAAAGAACAACGCTGCGATCGCGTCGCCCGCGCCGTTGACTGACACCGGCAGGAGCGGCGTGCGCACGCGACGGCGGCCGTCTGGCGCGGACACGACCAGATCGATGACGCCTTCAGGCGTGTCGGCGGCATGCAGGCTCGTCACCACGATCACCTTCGGCCCCAGCGCATGCACCGCGTCGAGCGCGGCAGACAGATCACGCGAGGTTTTCGCCTCGCGCCCGGCGAGCAACTCCAGCTCGAAATGATTGGGCGTGATGATGTCGGCGACCGCCAGCGCGCGCGCCTTCATGAATTCGGGAATGCCGGGCCGAACGAAGATGCCGCGACCGACATCGCCAATCACCGGATCGCAGCAATAGAGCGCGTCCGGCCGCACCGCCTTCACACTGGCCACCGCGTCGAGGATCGCCTCGCCGATCGGGGCATCGCCCATGTAGCCGGAGAGCACACCATCGCAGCGCGGCAGCGCGCCGCGCTCCTCGATGCCGGTGACGACCTCACGCACCGCGTCGCCGGTGAACACGCTGCCCTTCCAGGCGCCGTAACCGGTGTGGTTGGAGAACTGCACGGTGTTGACGGCCCACACCTCGTGGCCGAGGCGCTGCATCGGAAACATCGCGGCTGCATTGCCGACGTGGCCGTACGCCACCCACGACTGGATCGAGAGAATGTTCATGTCTGCGCCATCTACGGCAAGAGCCCAATGCGTTTGGCGATGATGCGGTCCAGCACCCGTTTGGGCAGGATGCCGGCGATCGCGAGTTGCGCGCGCTCGTTCGAGATCGTGTAGCGCACCTTCGGGCGCGGCGCGGTCAGCACATGGTGAACCAGTTCGCCGACCCTCTCCACCGGCAGGCCGGTTTTGCTGAGTTTCAGCATGTAGGCGCGCATATTCTCCAGCGCCTTGCGATACGGCGAACTGGAATAGACGGAGATGTCCATCTCCCTGGCCTTGTCCCAGATCGGCGTCTTCACCGCGGTCGGGCCAATGATGATGACGTCGATCCCGAACAGCATCAGCTCGCGGCGCAGGCTTTCGGAAAATGCCTCGAGCGCATGTTTCGACATGCTGTAGGGCGCCGTCAAAGGGTTGCCGTTCCTGCCCGCAGCCGAGCTGATCATCACGATACGTCCCGGCGCGCCCTTCATGCCGGCGTCGGTGCCGAGCAAGGGCGCGAAGGCGCGTGTGACGATCAGCGGCCCCATCACATTGATGTCCATCTGCCGGCGATAGTCGTCGAGCGGCAGTTCGAGCGCAGGTCCCGCCACCGCAATGCCGGCATTGTTGACGAGGCCGGCGAGTCTCTCCCCGCCGAGCGCCTCGCGCACTTTGCGCGCGGCAGCGAGTACTGCAGCCTCATCGGTCACGTCGAACAACAGCGGAACGAAGTTCGCGCCGAGTTCGTTCGTCAGCCGCTCGGCGTCGGCAGCCTTGCGAACGCTGCCGAATACGCGAAAACCCTTGCCGACGAGAATTGTCGCAGCACTCCAGCCGATCCCTGTCGAGGCGCCGGTGATGACAACTGACCGCATGGACCTTCCCCCAGGCGCCGCCTGACAATAACTGCAATCCCGCGCCGCGCCGATTGCATATACATTTTCCTGGCATTATGCCGGATCACTTTCCCGGGTTGAGGAACAAAAATGCATAACGGCAGCTGTTTGTGTGGTGGCGTGCGGTTTTCGGTCGAAGGCGCATTGCAGCCAATCCAGATCTGTCATTGCGCGCAGTGCCGAAAGGCGCAGGGAGGCCCCTTTGCGAGCAACATGCCCGTCAGGACCGATGCGTTGATTCTCCACAGCGGCGCGGACCTGCTGCAGCATTTCCAGTCCTCACCCGGTAAGGAGCGCGCATTTTGCCGCCGATGCGGCTCACCCGTCTACAGCCGCCGAACCTCATTGCCCGGCGTGCTGCGCATTCGCGCCGGCCTGTTCGAACAGCCACTGCCGGTCCAGCCGTCGCTGCATGCGTACGTCGCCGGCAAGGCGAACTGGTGGACCATTCACGACGATCTGCCGCAATTTTCCGAAGCAGCCCCCTGACCGGATTGGGCCGTCCTGCAGTGTTCCGGCTCGATTGAAGACCTCGCCTGGTCTACAGTGAGAGCTCGCGTATGGAGAGCCCGATGACCCTCGACGAACTCCAGGTACAGCTCGCAGCCCTTGGACTCAACCTCCCTGAGGCCGACGCAAAGCCGCTGCTCGACATGGTCGGCGAGATCGAGCGCGCCTCGCGGCAGGTCCGCGAAGGACTCGCGATGTCCGACGAGATGGGCGTGATCTTCCCGACGGACCGTCTGGCGGGAGATGCGACATGACATCGCCGATCCTTACGATCGCGGAAGCCTCGCGTCTCGTCCGCGACAAAAAGCTCTCACCGGTCGAACTGACGCAGGATTGTCTCGCCCGCATCGCGAAGCTGGAGGGCCAGCTCCACAGCTTCATCCTGCTGCTTGCAGACGAGGCGCTTGCGCAGGCCAGGCAGGCAGAGGCTGAAATCGCTGCCGGCCGCTGGCGCGGTCCGCTGCATGGCATCCCGTTCGGGTTGAAGGACATCATCGCCTGCAAGGGCCACCCGACCACAGGCCATTCCGCGGCGCTGAAGGGCCACGTCTCGCGGGACGACGCCGTCGTCACCGCGCGCCTGCGCGAAGCTGGCGCCGTCATCCTCGGCAAGCTGTCGACCTGGGAATTCGCCATCGGCGGGCCGTCGCACGACCTGCCGTGGCCGCCGGCGAGAAATCCCTGGAACACCGACCACGATCCGGCCGGCTCATCGAGCGGCTCGGCGGTTGCGGTCGCGGCAGGGTTTTGCCTTGGGGCGCTCGGCTCCGACACCGGCGGCTCGATCCGCTCGCCTGCCTCGCTCTGCGGCATCGCCGGTCACAAGCCGACCTATGGTCTCGTCAGCCGCCGCGGCGTGCTGCCGCTGTCGTTCTCGCTCGATCATGTCGGGCCGATGTGCTGGACGAGCGAAGACTGCGCGCTGGTGCTGCAGGTGATCGCCGGGCACGACCCGCTCGACATTGCCAGCGCACGAACTCCGCTCAAGGATCCTCTCGCCGGTCTCGGCCGCGGCCTGAAAGGTTTGCGCGTCGGCGTGATCCGCAATTTCCATGAAATGGATTTTCCAGCGACTGACGAGGTGATTGCAGCGCTGGATGCCTCGCTCGCGGTGTTGAAGGAGCTCGGCGCGAGCGTGCGCAACGTCTCGCTGTCGCCGCTGCAGGCCTTTCAAAGCGCCGGGCTGCTTATCTCCCGCTCCGATGCGTTTGCGATCCACGGCAAGACAATGCGTGAGAACCCGCAGCTTTACGGCGCGATCGGGCGGCGCAGGATCGTTGCCGGCGCATTCGCGAGCGCGAGCGACTACGTCAACGCGCAGCGCCAGCGCGTGCGGCTGACCGCCGAGGTCGCCAACGTCATGCGCGATGTGGACATTCTCGTCTGCCCGACCTCGCGCGAGGCCGCGCCGAAACTCGGCGACTACGCGCATCACGTCGGCGGAAATACGCACTATTGCCGGCCGTTCAACCTGACCGGGCAGCCTGCCCTGTCCGTCTGCAACGGCTTCTCGGCGAACGGCCTGCCGCTGTCGCTGCAGATTGCCGGACGGCATTTCGAGGACGATCTCGTGCTGCGCGTCGGCCACGCCTACGAGAAGGCGACCGCGTTTCGCGCGCGGCGACCGCAGACAGCCGGGCAGCGGCAGGCGGCGGAGTGACCGCACGGGCAGCGAAGGATTGCGTCGTCGGCGAAAGCTTGCTTTAGCTAGCGCGTAGCCCGCTTTCCTTCGCGTAGAAACGGCATAGAGCCCGCGCCAAAGCCAGTCAGATGCTGTTCAACAGTTACGCGTTCCTGCTCGTCTTCCTGCCGGCGGCAATCCTCATCTATTCCGTCGCCGATCGCTATCCCGATTGGCGCTGTCCGGTCCTGATCGCGCTTTCGCTCGCCTTCTATGCATATTGGGACGTCCGCTTCCTGCCGCTGATGATCGTGTCGATCCTCGCCAACTGGTATCTGGCGAAGGCCTACGCCGCGACACGGCACGGCGCTCTCATCGTTGCCGGCATCGCCGGCAACCTGCTGGCCCTGGGCCTCTTCAAATACACGAACTTCCTCGCCGACAATTTTGCCGCGCTCGGCATTCCCGTCGGCCACATCGACATCGCGCTGCCGCTCGGCATCAGCTTCTTCACCTTCCATCACGTGATGTATCTGGTCGACCTGCGCGGCGGCCGTGCGCCGCTCTATCCGCTCGACCGCTATGCGCTCTACATCTGCTATTTCCCGCAGGCGATCTCCGGGCCGCTGGCGCGATGGTCCGAAGTGATGGACCAGTTCGGCCGTCAGATGTATCGCCCCGGCTGGGAGAAGCGCTGTGCGCTCGGCGTGACGCTGATCGTGCTCGGCCTCTTGCAAAAGGTGCTGCTCGCCGATCCGCTGGCGACCGCCGTCGATCCGATCTTCGCGGAGGCGCTGAAGGGGCCGGTCGCCGACGGCAAATCATGGATCGCGCTCGGCTTCGCCTTTCAGCTGTTCTTCGATTTCTCCGGCTACTCCGACATCGCGATCGGCACCGCGCTGATCTTCGGCGTGCGGCTGCCGCAAAACTTCGATGCGCCGTTCCGCAGCGCCAGCATCCGCGATTTCTGGCGGCGCTGGCACATGACGCTGTCGCGGTTCTTGCGCGACTACCTCTACATTCCGTTCGGCGGCAACCGCTTCGGCCTGTCGCGGCAGATCGCAGCCTTGCTTGCCACGATGGCGATCGGCGGACTGTGGCACGGCGCCGGCTGGAACTTCGTCATCTGGGGCACGCTGCAGGGGCTCGCGATCGCTTGCGCGGTGCTGTGGAGCCGCACCCTGCCCGGTCCGCCCGCGATTTTGGGATGGGCGATGACGGCCGCCTTCTCGATCCTGAGTTTCGTGATCTTCCGTGCCGGATCGCTGGAGCAGGTGTGGCACATCTATGAAGGGCTGTTGATCCTGCCGCAGTACCGGCTTGAAGGGCGCAACGTCCTGATCGCGGCGGCGGCTTGCGCGATCCTGCTGCCATCGAGCCACGAGATCTGCCGCCGTCTGACCACACTGCCGCGGCTCGCCGTCCCCGTGGGCTTCGGTGTTGCGATGGTGCTGGTGCTGGTCGCGCTTGGCGAGCGGCAAAGCTATCAGTTCATCTATTTCCAGTTCTAGCGCGCATGACCGCACCAACCGACAAATACAACATATCCTCGACGGCCGACGGTATCGAGGATGCGCGGCTATGGCGGAGGTGGCTTGCTGCATTTCTGCTGACAGCTGGCGTTCTGGGCGCTGTTCTGTACGCGGGCGTGGTGCTGATCGATCCGTTCTCGACCGGTCGCTTCTCGCTGACGCAGGACATCGACATCGCCTCGCGCAATCCACGCCTGATCAAGGAGGCCGTCGCGCGCGACCCGCGCTTCGACGCGGCGATCTTCGGCAGTTCGACCGGCTATCCGCTGGACCCGCAAAAGATCGGCACGGGATCCGGCTGGGACGTCGCGCAACTTGCGATCCCGGCGACGCTGCCGCCGAGCCAGCTTCTGGTGGCGCGATCCTTCCAGCGCCACCACAACGGTCGCGCCAATCTGCAGATCTACATGCTGGATCAGCTCTGGTGCCGTCCTGGCGATCCGGGCGCAGGCGCATGGGGCGCGTTCCCCGACTGGATCTACGAGAGCAGCAGCGCGGAGTATTTGTCGCGCATCTTCTTTCCTGAAGGCGTGACCGCCGCGGCGCGGCGTGTTGCGATCTGGACCGGGCTCGCAAAGCCGCCCTCGCGCGGCGATGGATTCATCGTGACCAACCTGACACCGGTCCCGCGGGCGGCCTTGGCCGCGCTGGTTCGCCCCAGCGCAAACCCCGCGCCGGACGACCTGTTTCCCGCTCTGGAATTGCTTGCAGCGCACGTCGCCAGGCTGCCGGATGATGTCCGTCTGGCGTTCGTGTTTGCGCCGCCCTACGTCAACACCCTGCCGGTTACGGGCAGCGCGGCGGACGCACGCCTGCAGGCCTGCAAGGCCCGCGCCCGGCGGATCGCAAATCTTCGGCCGAGCAGCGCCTACCTCGATCTGATGACCGAGAATGCGATCACGCGCGAACCCGCAAACTACTTCGACGAACTGCACTATGCGCCGGCGGCCGCCGACGCGGTGGCGTCGGCGATTGTCGATCTGCTGAAAGGCAACAGCCTGGCGAAGGCGCGCTTTGCGCGGATCAGCCTGCCGTGACGATCAGTTCTTCGTCTTCTCGGCCAGCGCGCCCTTCTTGATCATCGAGATCGCGCCTGCGCGATCCCGCAATATCGAATTGCAGATCAAGCCCCTAGTTGCGGGATTTGTCCACCAGCGCGCCTTTCTTGATCCACGGCATCATGTCGCGCAGGCGCGCGCCGACTTCCTCGATCTGGTGCTCGGCGAGCTTTGCGCGCGTCGCCTTGAACGAGGTCTGGTTGACCTTGTTCTCGAGCATCCAGTCGCGCGTGAACTTGCCGGACTGGATGTCGTTCAGCACGCGCTTCATCTCCGCCTTGGTCTCGGAGGTGATGATGCGCGGACCGGTGACGTATTCGCCGTACTCCGCGGTGTTGGAGATCGAGTAGTTCATGTTGGCGATGCCGCCTTCGTAGATCAGGTCGACGATCAGCTTTACCTCGTGCAGGCACTCGAAGTACGCCATCTCGGGCGCATACCCTGCTTCCACCAGCGTCTCGAAGCCGGCCTTGATCAGCTCGACAAGGCCGCCGCATAGCACGGTCTGTTCGCCGAACAGGTCGGTCTCGCATTCTTCCTTGAACGTGGTTTCGATGATGCCGGCACGGCCACCACCGATCGCGCTCGCATAGGACAGGCCGAGATCGTGAGCGTTGCCCGAGGCGTCCTTGTTGATGGCGATCAGGCACGGCACGCCGCCGCCGCGCTGATATTCCGACCGCACGGTGTGGCCGGGGCCCTTTGGTGCGACCATCAGCACGTCGAGGTCCGCGCGCGGATCGATCAGGTTGAAGTGCACGTTCAACCCGTGCGCGAACAACAGCGCGGCGCCCTGCTTCATGTTGGCATGCAGATGATCGCGATAGATGTCGCCCTGCAGTTCGTCGGGCGTCAGCATCATCATCACGTCGGCCCATTTCGCGGCTTCGGCGACTTCCATCACCTTGAAGCCGGCGGCCTCGGCCTTCTTCGCCGTGGCCGAGCCCTTGCGCAGCGCAATCGCCACGTCCTTGACGCCGGAGTCCTTCAGGTTGAGCGCATGGGCATGGCCCTGGCTGCCATAGCCGATGACGCACACCTTCTTGCCCTTGATGAGGTTCAGGTCGGCATCGCGATCGTAATAAACACGCATGATCAGTCCTCTGCTTTGGCGGCCTTCTTCCCCGGTCCGCGTCAGGTCTTTGAATTTTCGGATGAGCCGGGCATGCCCGGATCGCGGTTTCGGCGCTGTCTGTAGAGCATTTTGGCGGGGGCGCAAAGCGTCATCAGGCCTCGACCAGCACCGGATAGAGCGAGGCCACCAGCAGCAGCGCCATGGTGACATTGAAGATGCGAACCGCCCGCGACGTCGACAGCAACCCGCGCAGGCTCGTCCCGAACAAGGTCCAGCTCGCCGAGGACAAGAAGCCGACTACGGTGAAGATCAGGCTCAGCGCGATGATATTGCAGGGATAGGGCGCGATTGCAGAGTATGTGGTCACCGCCCCGACCGACATGATCAGGCCCTTGACGTTGACCCATTGAAACACGGCGCCACCGAGGAAACTGAGCGGCCTGCCGCGCTTCCCCCCGCTGTCGTCGATACCTCCGGACATGGCGATGGCCCACGCCAGATAGAGCAGGTACGCGGCGCCGACATATTTCAGTACCGTGTAAAGCGAAGGATAGGCCGCGAAGATCGCCCCGAGCCCAAGCCCCATCACCGCGACAAGAAAGCCGAATCCAAATGTCACCCCGAGCACATGGGGCATCGTACGGCGAAATCCGAAGTTCAATCCTGACGTCAGCAGCATCGCGTTGTTCGGCCCCGGCGTGAAGCAGGACGCGACGGCAAAAAATACAAATGCGATCGTCAGTTGGTACGACATGGCCGGGATCAACGGACGTTAGCCGATGCAGCGCGCATCACGTCACACCCCGTACGATCAGGCAGGCGAACATCGCACCGTCACTTTCCCTCGCCGTTCGACGCGGGCTTGCGCGCGCGATAAGCGCCGTAAACCGGCGCGGTGTAGTCGGCCGCCTCCAGGGCGAAGCCGGCCTCCTTGATCAGTCCTTCGATCACCCAGCCGAAGGTGGAATGCTCGTCGCGAACGTGCGTGGCGAATTCGTCACGCGAGTAGCCGTGGTTCTTCAGCAGGAAGTCGCCCCACTGCTCCACGTTGCGCTCGATGCCGTCCGGCTTGCAGGTGAACACCACGTCCCGCAGGAACAGCATTCCGCCGGGCTTCAGCGCATTGAACAGCCGCGCCAGCGCCACCGCCTTCCAGAAATCCGGCAGGTGGTGCAGCGCATACTCGGTCACGATCAGGTCGAACGTATTGGCCTCGTAAGCGAAGCTCAGGAAACCTGCCGACTGCGTGGTCAGGGAGACGCCGAGATCGCGCGCGCGTTGCTCGGCCATCGACAGCATCGCCGGCGAGATATCGACCGCGTGGACCGTGATGTCCATGCCGGCTGCTTCGCAGGCCATCAGTCCGGTGCCGCAGCCGATATCGGCCATGGTCCAGCCGGGCTTCGCGCCGAGCGCCTTCAGCGTCGCACGGGCACGATCGGGATGATCGCCCTGACGGCGGTCGTAGGTCGCGACCTGCGCCTCGGCGGAGAAGTCGAGGCCGACATGGCGGCGGTCGTTGTAGTACCAGTCGCGGGCAAGCATGGTCATTACATCCCTTCCGGACCCCGCGAGATCGCCGCAACGCCGGTGCGCGACACCTCGACAAGGCCAAGCGGCTTCATCAATTCGATAAATTGATCGACCTTGGCGGTGTTGCCTGTGATCTCGAACACAAAACTTTCCGTCGAGGCGTCGATCACACGGGCGCGAAACGCCTCGGCGAGTTGCAAGGCCTCGACCCGCGGCTCGCCGGTTCCGCTGACCTTGACCATCGCCAGTTCCCGCTCGATGGCGCGGCCCGCGGTGGTCATGTCGACCACGCGATAGACCGGGATCATGCGGTCGAGCTGATGCTTGATCTGCTCGATCACCATCGGCGTCCCTGTGGTGACGATGGTGATGCGCGAGACGTGCTTCTGGTGCTCGGTTTCCGACACCGTGAGAACTCTCGATATTGTAGCCGCGGCCGGAGAACAGGCCGATCACGCGCGCGAGCACGCCGGGCTCGTTGGCGACCAGCACCGAGAGCGTGTGCGCCTCGATCGGATCGTGACGGTCCTCGAGGAAGTAGGCTGAAGCCGGCTGATTCATTGTCGTGTCCTCACACCAGTGCCTTGCCGCCCGCGACGGCGGCGGTCTCCGGAACGATCCATCGGCGAAACAGATCGAGATCGATGTTGCCGCCGCTCAGAATCAGGCCGACCTTCCTGCCGCGGTTTTTCGGCTTGTCCTTCAGCGCAGCGGCAAGCGGCGCAGCACCGGCGCCCTCGGCCAGATTGTGCGTGTCGGTCCAGAAGGCGCGGACCGCTTCGCCGATCTCGTCATCGGTGACCTGCACGATCCGCGAGGCGCCCTTGCGGAGGATCGCAACCGCTTCCGCGTCCGGAACGCGCGTCGCCATTCCGTCCGCGAACGTGTTGCTGGTTTCGGTCGTGACGACGGTGCCGGCCGCGAACGACAGCGCGAAGGACGGCGCTTCGCTCGATTGCACGCCGACGATCTCGGTCTTGAGCCCGAGCAGGTCGCGCGCGATGATACAGCCGCAGATGCCGGACCCCTGTCCGATCGGCACATACAGCACATCGATGTCGGCCGCCGCCCGGAACAGTTCGAGCGCGTAGGTCGCGACGCCAAGAACCAGATCGGGATGAAACGAGCCCACCATCTCCAGCCCGCTGGCTTTCGCGCGACGCCCGGCCTCTTCGCGGGCCGCCTGGAAGTCGTCACCGTGCTCGACGAGAACAGCGCCGAACGCCCGCATCGCGCGGTTTTTCTCGACCGAATTTCCGTGCGGCACAAAAATTGTCGCGGCCAGGCCGTGACGGCTCGCGGCGAACGCAAGGCTCTGGCCATGATTGCCGCGCGTCGCCGAAATGATTCCGGCGACGGTCGGCTGCGTGCGCTTCAGACGGTCGACATAGACCAGTCCGCCGCGCACCTTGAAGGCGCCGGTCGGCGTGTGGTTCTCGTGCTTGACGATGACCTCGGTTCCGAGGCGCTCGGCCAGCAACGGCCAGGCATGCGCCGGGGTCGGCGGCATCGCCGCGCGGACGACGTCGTGCGCGCGCTCCAGTTGCTGCAGATCGAACATCCGCTTGAGCCCCTATCTCAATCTCACACCAGCGCCTTGCCGCCGGCGAAAGCCTTTGCGGTGGCTTCGTCGGTGGCCTCGGCCGGAAGCAGCATTTCGTTGTGCGCCTTGCCGGACGGAATCATCGGAAAGCAGTTCTCGAGCGCAGCAACGCGGCAATCGAACAGCACCGGCTTCCTGATCTTGATCATTTCCCTGATCGCGCCCTCGAGATCGCCCGGCTTGGTCGCCTGGATGCCGTGCGCCCCGTACGCGTCCGCAAGTTTGACGAAGTCCGGCAACGCCTCGGAATACGAATGCGACAGACGGTTGCCGTGCAACAGCTGCTGCCACTGCCGCACCATGCCCATGTACTGGTTGTTCAGGATGAATATCTTGATCGGCAGTTCGAACTGCACCGCCGTCGACATTTCCTGCATCGTCATCTGCACCGAGGCATCGCCTGCGATGTCGACGACGAGGCTGTTCGGATGCGCCACCTGCACGCCGAGCGCCGCCGGCAGGCCATAGCCCATCGTGCCGAGCCCGCCGGAGGTCATCCAGCGGTGCGGCTCCTCGAAACCATAGAACTGCGCCGCCCACATCTGATGCTGGCCGACTTCGGTGGTGATGTAGGTGTCCATACCGCGCGTCAGTTCGAACAGCTTCTGGATTGCGAACTGCGGCAGGATCGCATCGTTGCTCTGCCTGTAAGCGAGCGAGTTGCGCGCCTTCCACTGCGCGATCTGGTTCCACCACGGCTTGATGTCCGGCTTTTTCGCCTCCGCCTTGAACACCTGCAGCAGATCGCCCATCACGTTGGCGGCGTCGCCGATGATCGGAACATCGACGCGGATGTTCTTGTTGATCGACGACGGATCGATATCGATGTGGATCTTCTTCGAGCCCGGCGAGAACGCGTCGGTGCGGCCGGTGATGCGATCGTCGAAGCGCGCGCCGATGCACAGCATCACATCGCAATCGTGCATCGCCATGTTGGATTCGTAGGTGCCGTGCATGCCGAGCATGCCCAGCCAGTTCGGCCCCGACGCCGGATAGGCGCCGAGCCCCATCAGGGTCGAAGTGATCGGGAAACCGGTCGCCTGCACGAGCTCGCGCAACAGCTTCGAGCCCTCGCGGCCTGCATTGATGACGCCGCCGCCGCTGTAGATCACGGGCTTCTTCGCGCCCGCGAGCAGCGTGACGGCCTTGCGGATCTGCAAGGCATCGCCCTTCACGCGCGGCGAATACGACACATGCACGTCGGATTTGCGCGGCGGGTGATACATGCCAAGCGCAAACTGCACGTCCTTCGGAATATCGACCACAACCGGACCCGGCCGCCCGGTGGTCGCCACGTAAAATGCCTCATGCAACACGCGCGGCAGGTCCTCGACCTTGCGCACCAGCCAGTTGTGCTTGGTGCAGGGGCGCGTGATGCCGACGGTGTCGCATTCCTGGAACGCGTCGTTGCCGATCAGGTGCGTCGGCACCTGGCCGGTGATGCAGACCAGCGGAATGGAATCCATCAGCGCGTCGGTGAGCGGCGTCACCATGTTGGTCGCACCCGGGCCTGACGTGACCAGCACCACGCCCGGCAGCCCGGTGGAGCGCGCATAACCTTCGGCCGCATGGCCCGCGCCCTGCTCGTGGCGGACCAGGATGTGCTGCACGTCGCTCTGCTGGAAAATCTCGTCATAGATCGGCAGCACCGCGCCGCCGGGATAGCCGAAGAGATGCTTGACGCCGTGATCCTTGAGCGCGCGCACAACCATCGCCGCACCGGACATCTCGTTCTGCTCGCTGGTCTTCTGGTCGCTCATCTCTCACTCCGATGCGCGTTTCGCGCTGGTCCTCGATCGGGAAATAAAAAAGGGCCTCTGAAGGGCCCTGGGTGCACCGCCTACCTGTCAGACGGCATCAGCCGTCCCGGGCGGTGCTCCAGGGTACGACGATAAGGAAGTTTGGTAATTTTATTACGCATAACGCTTCCGAAATTCCCAAAGGTTGCGCGGACTTATACCGACCAAATTGCGCAAGTCAAGTCCCGCGCTGCGAAGCACAAGATAACCCGGTTTCGGGCATTCGGCGAGTGGAAATTCCGCATATGCCGGCCAGGGACCGGTTTGAGCCCAATTCGCCCCAAACCTCACGGGGCCCGCGCCACCCAAACCAGCCCATGCCAGGTCCCGACATTGTCGTACACGGCCGTGAAATCGCGTGACGGATCGCGCATCAGACCCAATCGCTCCATCACGGCCTGCGATCTGAGATTGTCCGGTGCAGTGTGGGCGACGACTTCCCGCAGCTTCACACGCGAAAAGGCGTCCTGCAGCGCCGCCCTGGCGGCCTCGGTCGCGTAACCATGCCCCCAGGCGCTCCGGACAAGCCGCCAGCCGATCTCGAAGTGCAGGCCGAGTGGATGATCGTCCGCCGACGGCATCACGCCGACACAGCCGAGAAAACCGCCTCCCCGGCTCTCAATCGGCCAGCGGCACAAATCATATCGATCGAATGCAGCGATGTAGCGATCGAGCTTCGCATCGCTCGCCGCGCGGCCGAGCGGTCCTCCCAGATCGCTCATCACGTCCGGATGCGCGTTCATTGCCGCAAACGCCTCGCGATCGGCGTCGCGCCAGCAGCGAAGACGCAGGCGCGGCGTATCGATGATCATCGCTCCGGATCCGTTCGTGATTTCAGATGATCCACCGCATCGGCCGGCGCGACCCACTCGAATTCGCTCAGTTGATGCCGGAACCAGGTGAACTGCCGCTTGGCATAGTGGCGGGTATCGGCAGCGCTGATGGCGGCGGCTTCTTCCAGCGAGGTCTCGCCCTTGAGATGACGGATCAGGCCGGGCACGCCATGCGCCTTCATCGCAGGCAGGATCGGGTCGAGGCCGCGCTTCGCCAATGCTGCGACCTCATCCAGCGCGCCATCGGCCAGCATCGCGGCGAAACGGCGGTCGATCCGCGCATACAGTCCGGCGCGATCGGGCGCGAGAAACACCGCCGTGACATTCGCAGCCGAGAGCAGCGGCGGCAGGCCGTGCGCGTGCCACTCATCGAGCGATTGGCCGGTCGCCTCGATCACCTCCAGCGCGCGGGCGACGCGGGCGCGATCGCGCGGCTTCAGCCGTTCGCCCATGACAGGATCGCGCTGCGCGAGTTCGGCATGCAGCGCCTCGATGCCATCGCGCTCAAGCCGCGCCCGCACCGCTTCGCGGACGGCGGACGGCACCGGCGGCACGCTGGAAAGGCCGCGCAGCAGCGCCTTGAAGTAGAGCCCCGTGCCGCCGACGAAGATCGGCATCCTGCCGGCCGTCCTGATATCGGCGAGCGTTGCCGCGGCATCGTCGAGCCAGGTTCCTACCGAGCAGTTGATCGCCGCGTCACGATGGCCGTAAAGGCGATGCGGAACGCGCGCCTCCTCGGCCGGCGTAGGGCGCGCAGTGAGGATCCGCAGGTCGCGATAGACCTGCATCGAGTCCGTATTGATGATGACGCCGCCGGTCGCCTCGGCCAGATGCAAGCGCGAGCGCCGACTTGCCGCTGGCCGTCGGCCCTGCGATAAGCACCGCCCTGCCCGCGTCCGTCGCGGGCAACGTCTGAAGCTGAACGGTCATGTCTCTCGTCGCGACGCTCATCTGCAATCCGGCTACGCCCGCGCTCGATAGCACGGCGGTGGCGGCTGCGCGCGCGATTTTGCCGGGCGCGCTGGCGGCGAACTGGCTGTTTGAGGGCGTCGCCGCCGACATTCCCTTTACTGCGACCGACAGTGCCCGCACGATCGCGGCAAAGCTTCGCGCTGCGGTCGGCGACCTGCCGGTCGATATTGTGGTGCAGCCGCAACTCGGACGGCGCAAGAAGCTGTTTCTCGCCGACATGGACTCCACCATGATCGGCCAGGAATGCATCGACGAACTCGCCGACTTCGCCGGGCTGAAAGCGCATGTCTCGGCGATCACCGAACGCGCGATGCGCGGCGAGATCGAATTCGAGCCGGCGCTGCGCGAGCGCGTCGCGCTGTTGAAGGGATTGCCGGTCGGCATCGTCGAGGAGACGATCGACAAGCGCATCACATTGACGCCGGGCGGCCGCGAACTGGTCAACACCATGCGCAAGCATGGCGCCTACACCTGCCTCGTGTCCGGCGGCTTCACGCTGTTTACCAGCGCCATCGCTGCCAGGATCGGCTTTCAGGAAAACCGGGCGAACGAACTGATCGTCGAAGACGGCAAGTTCTCAGGCAAGGTCACCGAGCCCATTCTCGGCAAGCAGGCCAAGCTCGCGACGCACAACGATCTGCGCGAGCAGTTCGAGCTCGACAACATCGATACGCTGGCCGTCGGCGACGGCGCCAACGATTTGCCGATGATCGAAGCCGCAGGACTTGGCGTCGCCTACCATGCGAAGCCGGTCGTCGCAGCGGCCGCCGCCGCGCGCATCGACCACGGCGACCTCACCGCGCTGCTTTATGCGCAGGGGTATCGGCGGGATGAGTTTGTGAGTTAGAGAGCGCGAATGGTGAGCAGCGAATAGACCTTCTATTCGCTACTCCCTGTTCGCGCCTTTACTGCACACTCAAGGTCACGAACCGCACTTCGCCGTCCGGATTCGACACCGTCAGCAGCGCGGTCTTCTTGCCGTCCTTCTTGAGCTGGTCGACGCGCTTCTTGATGTCGGCGACGTTGGTCACCGCTTCCTGCGCGACTTCCATGATGACGTCGCCGGCGCTGAGCCGCTTTTCGGTCGCATCGCGATTGCCCTCGACCGAGGTGATGACCACGCCCTTGACGCTCTCCTTCACCTTGTAGCGGGTGCGCAACTGCGGCGAGAGCGCGGCGAGGTCGAGACCGAGCGCCTTCTGCGTCACCGTCTTTTCCTGTTCGGCAGGCGCCGGCGTCTTCAGCGAGGCTTCCTTCGCCTTCTCGTCATCCTCGAGCCGTCCGAGCGTGACCTTCTTGATCTGCTCCTTGCCCTTGCGGATGACGACGACGTCGACTTCCTTGCCAACCGGTGTGTCGGCGACGACCCGCGGCAGGTCCTTCATCGCCTTGATGTCTTTGCCGTCGAACTTGATGATGACGTCACCGGACTCGATGCCGGCCGGTTTTGCCGGTCCCTTCTCGTCGATGCCCGCGATCAGCGCGCCGCGCACCGGCTTGATGTTGAGGCTTTCGCCGATCTCGTCGGTGACCTCCTGAATGCGCACGCCGAGCCAGCCGCGCCGCGCTTCGCCGAACTGACGAAGCTGGTCGATCACCGCCACCACCGTCTTCGATGGCACCGCGAAACCGATGCCGACCGAGCCGCCGGTGGGCGAGAAGATCGCGGTGTTCACGCCGATCACTTCACCATTGAGATTGAACAGCGGTCCGCCGGAGTTGCCGCGGTTGATCGAAGCATCGGTCTGAATATAGTTGTCGTACGGTCCGGAGTTGATGTCGCGGTTGCGTGCCGAGACGATACCGGCGGTCACCGTGCCGCCGAGGCTGAACGGATTGCCGATCGCCACCACCCACTCGCCGAGCCGCAGCGCGTCCGAGTCACCGAACTGCACGGACTTCAACGGCTTCTCCGGCGGCTTGAACTTCAACAGCGCCAGATCGGACTTCTTGTCGCGACCTATGATTTCGGCCGGGATTTTCGTGCCGTCGTTGAGGATGATGTTGACCTCATCCGCGTCCGCAATCACATGGTTGTTGGTGACGGCGATGCCGGCCGAGTCGATGATGAAGCCGGAACCGAGCGAGTTCACCCGGCGCGGGCCGCTGTTACCGCCACGCGGCGCGTCGCCGGGCCTGCGGTTCTTGAAGAACTCGTCGAAAAAATCCTGGAACGGGGAATCCGGCGGCAGTTGCGGCGTCGCATTCCGCTCGCCGGACGGACCGCCCCGCGCGGCCACATTCTGCGTCGTCGAAATGTTGACGACTGCGTCGATCACCTTCTCGGCGACATCGGCGATGTTTTCCGGTCCGCGGGCGAAGGCCGGCGCGGCCAGGCTGGAACTCGCGAGCGCAACGGTGGCGAACACCGCGAATGCACGCGCGTGCCGGATGGTCATTTCAATCGGACCGGACATCGTCGGAATATCTCCTGAAAGGAACAAGTTGGGCCCGCCGGCACCCTGCCCGGGCGGAGCCTTCATTCGGCGACGAGACTATCCCGTTTTGCGCCCATGTGGAATCAGCTTCATGTGACCCAGGCGCACCGTTTCGACCGGTAGACCGACCGGACGCCGCCCCGACGCTGCAATTTTACGCACTGTTCGCACAACGCAGACGCATTGCGGCAGAATACGGGCGCACACCAACCAGATTCGTCAACGCCGGATCAACCAGATCAGAATCAGGCCGCCGACCGCCGAAACCAGGCCGGTGATGCGCAGGATGTTGTCGGGCGTCTTGATGACGCTCTCCATCGCCCCGCGAATCCAGCCGGGAACGCCGAGCAGCAGCAGCCCCTCGATCACGAACAGCACGCCGAGGCCGACAAGGAAGTCACTGAATGCGATCGACTGCATTGGACGTCCCTGACCGGCTTACGCCATCCCGCGCAGCGATCTCACTGCGTGCGCGGCTGCGCCGGCGTCGCCGGTGCCGGCGCGGATCTCGGCTTGCCTGACGAGTCGCCGAAGAATCGAAAGAAATCCGAATCCGGCCGCAACAGGAAGCGGGTGTCGTTGCCGCGCAGGCCCGCCTCATAGGCCGCCATCGATCGATAGAAGGCAAAGAACTCCATGTCCTTGCCATAGGCTTCGGCGAAGATGCGGTTGCGTTCGCCGTCGCCGTCGCCGCGCAGTTGCTCGCCCTTCTGGTTCGCCTCGGCGACGATGATGGTCGCTTCGCGGTCGGCGCGCGACCTGATCTCCTGCGCACGCTGCGCGCCCTCGGCGCGGAATTCGGCGGCCTCGCGCTGACGCTCGGTCTGCATCCGCTGATACACTGCCTGGCTGTTCTGCTCGGGCAGATCGGCGCGGCGGATTCGCACATCGACGACCGAAATGCCGTAGACCTCCGCCTCGCGGTCAAGCTGGTCGCGAATGCGGATCATCAGCGCGGCGCGATTGTCGCGCACCAGATTGGAGAATGTCACCTCGCCGAGCACGCGCCGCAGCGCCGAGTTGAGCAGCGTCGCAAGCTGGAGGTTCGCCGCCTGGATCGAGCCGACGCTCTGGTAGAAACGCAGAGCGTTGTTGATACGGTAGCGTGCGAACGCGTCGACCACGAGACGCTTCTGATCGGACGCGATGATTTCCTGCGCCGGATTCTCCAGGTCGAGGATGCGCTTGTCGATGCTGATCACCGTGTCGATCAACGGCACCTTGAAGTTGAGTCCCGGATCGGTGACCACACGCACCGGCTCACCCAGTCGGACCACGAGCGCCTGCTCGGTCTGACGCACGATGAAGATCGAACTGTAGCCGATAACGGCCAGCGCCGCCAAAACGATCAGCGCGACGACACCTGAAATGCCAACTCTCATCGGGTGCTCCCGCCCTGTTGCTGTTGCTGCGGTTGCGCCTGCGGACGGCGTGACAGTTCGCCGAGCGGCAGATACGGCAGCACGCCCTGTCCAGCTCCTGAGCCGGGGTCGTAGACGAGTTTGTCGGCGTTGCCGAAAATCCGTTCCATGGTTTCGAGATATATCCGCTGGCGCGTCACGTCCGGCGCCTTCCTGTATTCGTCATAGACCTTCAGGAAGCGCGCCGTCTGGCCCTTGGCCTCCGCGACGGTCTGCTCTTTGTAGCCTTCGGCGCCTTGCAGGATCTGCGCCGTACGGCCGCGTGCGTCGGGGATGACGCGATTGGCGTAGGTACGCGCCTCGTTCTGCAGACGCTCCTGGTCGGCGCGCGCCGCCTGCACGTCGCGGAACGCATCGATCACCTGCGCGGGCGGGTCGACCTTCTGCATCTGCACCTGCTGCACCAGAATGCCCGAGCCGTACTCGTCGAGCGTCTTCTGCATCAGTTCCTGCACGGCGAGTTCGGTCGCGGTGCGGGCGCCGGTCAGAATCGGCTGGATGTCGGAGCGACCAATCACCTCTCGCATCGCGCTTTCGGCGATCGCCTTCACGGTGCCTTCCGGGTTCTGGATGTTGAACAGGAAGTTGCCGACGCCGTCCGGCTTGATGCGCCAGAGCACTGTGAAATCGACATCGACGATGTTCTCGTCGCCGGTCAGCATCAAGCTTTCCTCGGGCACGTCGCGCATCGTCGTTCCGCCGCGGCCTTCGGTGACGCGCATGCCGATCGACAGGGTGGACACGCGCAGCGCCTTCGGCAGCAGCACAGTCTCGATCGGATAGGGCCAATGATAGTTTAAGCCGGGCTGCACCGTGCGCACGTGCTTGCCGAAGCGCAGCACCACGCCGAGTTCTTCCGACTGCACGCGGAAAGCGCCCGAGGCACCCCAAAGCACGACAGCAACGAGGATGGCGATGATGACGCCCATCGCGCTGAAGTGGCCGCCGGGAATCAGCGATTGCAGCTTGTCCTGGCCGCGGCGCAGCAAATCTTCCAGATCGGGCGGGGTCGGCCCGGAGCCCTGCGGTCCCGAACCCCACGGCCCCTTCGGGCCGGACCCCCACGGCCCGCCGCCCTGATTTTTCCACGCCATCGACAATCTCCTTGGGGGCGCGCTCTGCGCCGGCCGAACTCGGGACGGTTATAGGGGACGACAATTGCCCTTACAACGCGGGCGAATATGGCAGCGAGGTGGGGTCCAGGCACGGTTTCGTCAACGCCCGACGGCCGAATTCACTCAATTCCGCGGCTTTCTCCGCAAAGTCACGTAAGAGAAGTCCGCAGCTATCGTCGGGACCCGCCTTGTTTCGTATACGCGCGACTTCCTCCCAGCCCGCAAGATCGGGCTTAAAGACGGCGTCCCCCGCAACCTCGGTGTGCACCTCCGTGATCTCGAGACGGTCGGCGCGCGACATCCATTGCGCATAGATCTCACCGCCGCCGATGACCATGATTTCAGTGGCAAAACGCCGCAGCGCATCTCCATACGCGACATCATGGGCACGCTCGAACGAGGTAACGACGACCGCGCCCGCCGCCTGATAACTGGCGTCGCGCGTCAGCACGATGCTGGTGCGCCCGGGCAGCGGCCTGCGAAATCGACTCGAAGGTCCTGCGGCCCATCACGATCGGCTTGCCCATCGTGATGGCCTTGAAGCGTTGTTGATCCGTCTTCAGCCGCCACGGAATCACACTGCCCTGGCCGATGACGCCGTTCGCCGCGACGGCAACGATCAGGACGATTTCCATCAGAAACTGATCCACATGGTTCGCCGCGCTCTTTTGCGCATGAGCTTGTCCGAAAACCGGTGTCCACTTTTCGGGATCATGCTCGCGCAAGCGCCGTCAACGCCGCGCCGTTGACGCGGCACACCGTCCATTCATCCATCAGCACGGCGCCGAGCGATTTGTAGAATTCGATCGACGGCGTGTTCCAGTCGAGCACCGACCACTGCAACCGCGACCATCCGTTCTCGACGCAGGTACGCGCAAGATGCACCAGCAGCGCCTTGCCCAGCCCCTTGCCGCGATGCCGGGGCTGCACGAACAAATCCTCGAGATAGATGCCGGAGCGGCCACTGAAGGTGGAGAAGTTGATGAACCACACGGCGAAGCCCGCCGGCTCGCCCTCCCATTCCACGATATCGCAGAACAGCCGCGGAGAATCGCAAAACAGCGCTGCATCGATCATCGCTTCGGTTGCCTCGACCTCGTGCGACAGCTTCTCGTAGTCGGCGAGGTCGCGAATGAACGACAGGACCAGTCCCGCTTCACCGGGACGCGCGCGACGGATGGTGAGTGATTTGCCGCTCACGTGTTGCGGGTTCACACTGCGACCGCGGCCTTGATATGCGGATGCGGGTCGTAGCCCTGCAGCGTGAAATCTTCGTAGCGGAAGCCGAAGATGTCCTTCACGTCAGGATTGAGCTTCATCACCGGCAGCGCCCGCGGCGAGCGTGACAGCTGCAGGTGTGCCTGCTCCAGATGATTGGAGTAAAGGTGCGCGTCGCCGAGCGTGTGCACGAATTCGCCCGGCTTCAATCCCGTCACCTGCGCGATCATCAGCGTCAGGAGCGCATAGGAGGCGATGTTGAACGGCACGCCGAGAAACGTATCGGCGGAACGCTGGTAAAGCTGACACGAAAGCTTGCCGTTCGCGACGTAGAACTGGAACAGACAATGGCAAGGTGGCAGCGCCATCTTGTCGACATCGGCCGGATTCCAAGCACTGACGATCAGACGTCGCGAGTCCGGATTTTTCCGGATCATCGAGACGACATTGGATATCTGGTCGATCGTCCGGCCATCCGGTCCTTCCCAGGAGCGCCACTGACGGCCGTACACGGGACCGAGATCGCCGTTGGCGTCGGCCCATTCGTCCCAGATCGTCACGCCGTGCGCGTGCAGGTATTTGATGTTGGTATCGCCGGCGAGGAACCAGAGCAACTCATGCACGATCGCCTTCAGCGGCAGCCGTTTGGTGGTCAGCATCGGGAAGCCGGCGCCGAGATCGAACCGCATCTGATGGCCGAACACGGAGAGCGTGCCGGTGCCGGTGCGGTCGCCCTTCTGCGCGCCGTCAGCCAGGATGCGCTCGAGCAGGTCGTGATATTGTTTCATGGTCGGGTCGCTGGTTAGCCGCGGCGGTCAAAGGCACCCCAATTCGGGCCGCCACAATACCACTCCACACCCGAAAAATGGCGATAACCGCCAAAAACGACAAGCCCGAAAGCAACATGGGCGGTGGCTGCCCACCGCCCATGTTATCAACCTCGAAAATCCCGGTTTCTCAGCCCACCGGCTTCAGGAACTTGCCCCACTTGTCGACCTCGTCCTTGACCAGCTTGCCCAGCGACGCCGGCGTCCGCTGAGCGGGCTTCGGGATGTCGTTGCCGAGTTCCTTCATGCGCGCGACGACCTTCTCGTCATCGAGCGCCTTGGACGCGGCGGCATTGAGCTTGTCGATGATCGCCTTGGGCGTGCCCTTCGGCGCGAACAGCGCATTCCAGGCCGAGGCCTGATAGCTCGGCAACCCGCCCTCCGCGGAGGTCGGCAGGTTCGGCAGCGACGGGGCGCGCTCCGGCGTCGCCACTGCGTAGGCCTTGATGGTGCCGCCGTTGACCTGCGGCACGACGTTGGTGATCTGGTCGCACATGTAGTCGACTTGGCCGCCGACCAGCGCGTTCATGGCAGGTCCCGTCCCCTGGAACGGCACGCCGACCGGCTTGATGCCGATGATGCCGTTGAGCAGTTCGCAGGTGATGTAGGAGACCGCGCCGACGCCGGCGTGGGCCTGGTTCACCTTCGTCTCATTTGCCTTCAGATAGGCGACGAATTCCTTGAAATCCTTCGGCGGGAAATCCTTCTTTGCCGCGACGACAATGGCTGCGCCGTTGATGAGAGCGACCGGCTCGAAGTCGGTGCGCGGATCGTAGGCAAGCTTCGGATACAGCGCCAGGGAGGCGGCGTGCGTGCCGACATGGCCCATGATGAGGGTGTAGCCGTCGTTCGTGGCCTTCGACGCGCGCGTAGCGCCGGTGGTGCCGCCGGCGCCAACGACGTTTTCGACGATGACCGGCTGGCCGAGCGTCTTTGATATCTGCTCGCTGACAAGGCGCGTGACCACATCGGTCGGCCCGCCCGCTGCGAACGGAACGATGATGGTGATCGCCCGCGTCGGGAAATCCTGCGCTTGCACCGGTGCGACGGATGCGCCCAGCATGGCGAACGCGCCCAGCGTCGCGATGGCGATCCTGCGATCGAATGTCTTCATTATTGCAAATCCCTCATTAACGTTACGACGGAGCCGGCGGTTCGCCCGTCAAGCTGTTGAACCAGTTGAACATTGCCGCTTCTGGCTAGCCTATTCGACTAAAGGCCACCAAAGGGCAAAGAAAGTGCGGCAAATTGGGTCAATTTTCGCTCTCGACGAAGACTTCTTCGCGTTTCTTTCGCAGCATCGGCAAGAGAGTCAGGATAATGAGAATGGCCGCAAGGCCGAGCAGAGCACCCGACAGCGGCCGGGTAACGAACACCGTCGCGTCTCCGCGCGAGATCAGCATGGCGCGGCGCAGATTCTCCTCCATCAGCGGGCCGAGCACCATGCCGAGCAGAAGCGGTGCAGGCTCGAAGTCGTGTTTGATCAGCCAGTAGCCGACGAGACCGAACGCCCCCGCCATGATCACGTCCGCCGGCGCATTGTTCACCGAATAAATGCCGATCGCGCAGAAGATGACGATGCAGGGATACAGCAGATGGTACGGCACGCGCAGAAGCCTCACCCAGATGCCGACCATCGGCAGGTTGATGATCAGCAGCATCAGGTTGCCGAGCCACATCGAGGCGATCATGCCCCACACCAGTTCGGGCTGCTTCTGCATCACCTGCGGCCCCGGCACGATGCCGTGGATGGTCATCGCGCCGACCATCAGCGCCATCACCGCGTTCGGCGGAATGCCGAGCGTCAGCAGCGGGATGAAGGACGTCTGCGCCGCGGCGTTGTTGGCGCTTTCCGGCGCAGCCACACCCTCAATCGCGCCCTTGCCGAACCGCGACGGATCCTTGGCGATCTTCTTCTCGAAGGTGTAGGCGGCGAACGACGCGATCACCGCGCCGCCGCCCGGCAGGATGCCGAGGATCGAGCCGAGGATCGTGCCGCGCACGATGGCGGGAGCCGCGGCGATCAGGTCGGTCTTGGTCGGCATCAGGCCGGTAACCTTCTGCTGCACCAGTTCCCGGCCCTCTGCCGAACCCTCGTCGAGATTACGGATGATCTCGGCGAAGCCGAAAATGCCCATCGCGACCGTGGCGAAGCCAAGCCCGTCGGCGAGTTCGGGGATATTGAACGCCATACGCGATGCGCCGGTTTCGAGATCGGAGCCGACCATCGACAGCAGCAAGCCGAACACGATCATGGCGATCGCCTTCAGCACAGAGCCCTTGGCGAGCACGACAGCGAATACGAGACCGAGCGTCATCAGCGAGAAATATTCGGCAGGACCGAACTGCAGCGCGAACTTCGTCAGTGGCGCGCCGAGCAGCGCGATCAGCACCGTCGCGACGCAACCGGCGAAGAACGAACCGATCGCCGCGATCGCCAGCGCCGGACCCGCGCGGCCTTGCCTCGCCATCTGGTGACCATCGAGCGTCGTGACGACAGACCCCGCTTCACCTGGAATATTGACGAGGATCGACGTGGTCGAGCCGCCATACTGCGCACCGTAATAGATGCCGGCGAGCATGATCAGCGCGCCGACCGGCGGCAGACCGAACGTGATCGGCAGCAGCATGGCGACGGTGGCGATGGTGCCGATGCCGGGCAGCACGCCGACCAGTGTGCCGACCAGCGCACCGATCAGGCAGAGCATCAAATTCATCGGCGAGAGCGCGACGCCGAAGCCGAGGCTTAGATTCTGGATGATTTCGACCATGATACTCTCACCGCAACAGGAAGCGCGGCCAGAGCTGGAACGGCAGCCCTAGCGCATAAGGAAACAACACACTGCAAAATGCGGTGATGGCGATGCCGACGATGAGAGTCTGGGTCCAGCGCTGATCGGTCGAACCCAATGCGGAGATCATGAAGCTCGCGAAGGCGGAAATCACGAGACCCAGCGGCCGGATCGTCACGGCGAACGACAGGATCGCAAGCGAGACGAAGAACGGCCCGCGCCACTGGTAGCGTTGCAGCCCCGGCCCCACGAGGAAGAGCCCGGTGAGTACGACGCCGACGCCGAGCGCCAGCATCAACCCGGCGAACAGCCTGGGCGCAGTGCCGGGACCGAACTGAAATCCGCGCATGCCGGGTAGATCGGACGATGCCCAGAACGCGAACAGCGCGAGGGCGATGAGCACGACGCCGCCATAATAATCCTGCGGGCCCTTGACCGGCAGAAATGCGGTGATGGCTGCGACCACCAGCAACGGCAGCGTAAAGATGCGAAGAAGGTTGGGCTCGAAGGCGAACTGGAAAAAGCCGGAGAACGATCCATTCATGAGACCGAATGAAAACAGCGAAGCAAGAACGAACGCCAGATGGGCAAGCTGCGGAAAAATCGCGAGCAGCAGAACCGCAAGCGCTCCCCTCGGATTGTGAATTGGTCCGGCCCCGGACAATCGGGATTTCCCGGACATTCCGCCAACGCCTTCACTCATGCAACAACTCCCCCTCCCACGCCCGACTGGTGCCGCTGGGGCACTAGCCCTTGAAAATACCGCTTTTTCCGGCTGTTTCGGTCATTCCTACCGGCTTATTCTAGACGACGCCAGCGAAACCAAGGCAACCACCCACGGCCAGCATCAGAAGCGGATGAAGCCGCGTCAGCAGCGTCACCAGCGCGGACGCTGCGACCAGCACACCGGCAACCCATGACTGGCCCGCGGAAAGCCCGAGGATCATGGCGCTCGCGGCCATGAGGCCGATCGACACCGGAACCAGCGCCGACTGGATCAGCGACGGCCATTGCGCATCGCGGGAACGCTCCATGGCGCGGCTCACAAAATAGGCAACCGTAGCGGACGGCCCGCACATCCCGAGCGTGGCGACCAGCCCGCCTGCAACTCCCGCGACGTGAAAGCCGATCAGGGTCACGACAAGGACATTCGGTCCGGGCGAAAGCTGCGCGATCGCCACCATGTCGGCGAACTGACGGTCGCTCATCCAGTGGTTCACATCGACCGCGATGCGGTGCATTTCGGGGATCGCCGACAGCGCGCCGCCGATCGCGAACAATGACAGCAGCCCGAAGGTCCAGAGCAGCGTAAAGAGCTGGTTGATCGGGTTCATGGCACAGCCCGCCGTCGCATCAGATAGACGATGAGAATGCTCGCAGGGATCGCCACCAGCAGCACCGGCGGCAGCGGCAGGCGCAGGATTCCGATCGCAGTGAAGACCGCAGCGACCATCGCCAGCGCAACAATGGAGCGCTGTTTGACGATCGGCTGCAGCATCTTGATCACGGTTGCAAAGAACAGGCCGGCCGTCGCGCAGACGATACCGGCGAGCGTGCGCCGCAAGGCTTCGATCTCGCCGTAGCGCGAATAGAGTAATCCGAGGCAAAGCACGATCAGCACCGGCGGCAGGACCAGGCCGAGGAAAGCAGCGATCGCACCCGGGATGCCGCGAAAGCGTGAGCCGAACACCACCGACAGGTTGACGATGTTGGGACCGGGCAGGAAATGGCAAAGCGCAAAGGTCTCGTTGAACTGCTCGGCGGTCATCCACTTGTGCTGCTCGACGATGGCGCGCCGCGCCCACACCAGCACGCCGCCGAATCCCATCAGCGACATCTTCGCGAATGCAAGAAACAGCTGAACAAGGCCGGGGGGGTCGGCTTCGGACGTTATGGCGGTCTGAGAGTTCAACAGGCATCCCCTGGCGCGCATTCGCCAATGTGCGCAAGTCCTTGCATTGCCGACATTTAGAATGGGTGGCTGCCCGCGCCAACCCTTTTTATGTATAAGTTCACGCAGTGAAACGCGCAGAACCGCCAACAACGAGCCGAAATGACCATGGCCGCACCGAAGCTATTCGAACCATTCACACTAAAGAGTGTTACCGCGCGCAACCGCATCGTCGTCTCGCCGATGTGCCAGTACCAGTCGCTGCACGGATCTCCGACGGATTGGCATATCGTGCATATGGGCCGCTACGCCATCGGCGGCGCCGGCATCGTGTTCTATGAAGAGACTGCGGTGGAGGATCGCGGGCGCAAAACGCACAAATGCGCCGGCCTTTACCGCGACGATCAGATCGCGGAATTCCGGCGCATCACAAACTTCGTCAAGGAGTTCGGCGGCGTGCCCGCCATGCAACTCGGCCATGCCGGTGCTCGCGCCTCCGAGCGCGGGCCCCTGTTCAATCGCGTCGCCCTGTCGGACGAGAACAAGGCCGAAGGCGGCGAAGCCTGGCAAGCAATCTCATCCAGCGCGGTTACGCCAGTCGATGGCAAGCCGCTGCCGCGCGCAATGACACAACAGGACATCAACGAGGTTGTGCAGGCGTTCGCCGACGCGACCGTGCGGACGCTGCAGGCCGGCTTCGAGATTCTTGAAATCCACGGCGCGCACGGTTATCTGATCCAGCAATTCCTGTCGCCGGTGATCAACAAGCGCAACGATGCCTATGGCGGCGATCTGAAGGGCCGCATGCGCTTCGCGCTGGAAGTCACCGAAGCGGTGCGCAGGGTCTGGCCGGATGACAAGCCGCTGTTCTTTCGCGTCTCCAGCGTCGATGGCAAGGGCGGGCTCTGGACGCTGCACGACACGGTGGCGTTGTCGCAGGAGTTGAAGGCGCTCGGCGTCGACCTGATCGACTGCTCGTCAGGCGGGCTGACAGGCGATTCACCGCTGCGCTCGGTGCCGCGCATTCCCGGACATCACGTTCCATATGCGGCGCGCGTGAAGGAAGAGACCGGCATGCTGACGATGGCACCTGGGCTGATCACCGAACCGCAGCAGGCGGAAGAGCTGCTGCAGCGCGGCGACATCGACCTGATCGCGATGGCGCGCGAGTTGATGTACTCGTCCGACTGGCCGGCGCACGCGGCCCGCGCGCTCGGCGTATCAAACTACCTCGAACTGTTCCCGCCGGAGTTCACGCACCGTCTGAAATTGCGCGAGGAGCACGTCGCCATGCCTGACAATCGCATGGCCACAAGCGTGCCGGTCGATTTGAGTTCGTAGGCGTAGCCGTCAACGCGAGAAGCACAGGCAATCCAGTCGTTCCTTGCGGGCTCTTGATTGCTTCGCTTCGCTCGCAGTGACGATGAGGGCTGTCTGGCCCGCCTTCGACCTAGCTGATCGTTTCCTTGCAGCGGCGCCATTCCTTGAGTGGCGCGTCGGGCGGTCCCTGTCGCGAGACTGCGAGATATTCTCCGCGAAGCAAAATATTCACCGCTTCGCCCGAGCCCTGCTCGCCGGCGGGAACGACGTAATCGAACGCGTGCCGGGTATAGTTGCCCTGGAGTTTCTTGCCGCCCGGCGTTGTAATCGACGCGCCCTGGATCGACATCTTGTTGCCGTCGGCGCTGCACCAATCGCCGTCGATGGCGTCGGCGCGGGCAGCCCCTGCCTGGGCCAACAGAAGCGCCAGCGAAATCGCAGCCACCCGTGTGAGTTCAGCCATTGCCGCTCCATTCTTTATGCCGCGCAAGAGATCGGCATCAGGAATTTCCGATGAGGATACCCGCCGCGAGAACGAGGCTGCCGCCGAGCACGACCTGCAGCGCGGCACGCAGAAACGGGGTCTCCATGTAGCGATTTTGAATCCAGACGATCGCCCACAATTCCACGAACACGACCGCAAGCGCAATCGCGGTCGCAGTCCAGAACGACGGGATCAGGTACGGCAGCGCGTGGCCGAGGCCGCCAACCGCCGTCATCAGTCCCGACGCGAGCCCGCGCTTCAGCGGAGAACCGCGTCCGGAGAGTTTTCCATCATCGTGCACCGCTTCGGTGAAGCCCATTGATATCCCGGCGCCGATCGAGGCCGAGAGCCCGACAAGCAATGTCGTGCGCGTATTCTGGGTTGCAAATGCGGTCGCAAAGATTGGCGCCAGCGTCGATACCGAACCATCCATCAGTCCTGCGAGTCCTGGCTGGACCCAGGTGAGGATGAACTGCCGGCGCTCTGCGAGGTTCTCGGTCTGCCGTTCGCCGTGTCCGAGGTGCTGCGTGGCCAGTTGATCGGCGACCCGCTCGTGTCCCGCCTCAGCGGCGGCAAGGTCACCGAGCAGCTTCCTTGTGTCCGCATCGGACGATCGGCCGGCCGCGGCGAGATAGAAATCCCGCGCCTGCCGTTCCATATCCGCCGCTTCCTGCCGGATACGCTCAAGGCCGAGGTTTTCCACGAGCCATACCGGCGACCGCGCATAAAAATCGGCGACGTGCTCACGGCGGAGTGGAATGATGAAATCGCCGAACCGCCGCTGGTAGGCGGATATCAGCGCACGGCGATGTTCGCCCTCTTCCGCCGCCATGCCGTCGAACACGGCCGCGGATGCCGGGTAGTCAGCGCGCAACTTTGCGGAATATGCCGCATAGATCGCACCGTCCTCCTCTTCCGAAGAGATGGCGAGCGCAAGAATTTCCTGTTCCGACAAATCGCGGAAGTGCTTCCTGCTTGTCAGTCCGAACGAGGGACGGTTGAAATGCATGACCCGACCTTACGCCAGCCCGAATATCGCCCAAAGCGGCCGGAACCCGGGGTGTATCGCGGAATTGCCCGAACAACGGCCTTTTTTCGTCAACCATTGCCGCCTATATTAGGCGTGCCGGTTCGCCGGCTATGGAAATAAATGGCTGTCGTAATAAACCATTCGGACCCGGGGGCAGCACCCGGCGCCTCCACCAGAATGCTTGGAGGGCATGATCCCGAAAAAAGCCTGCGCCGGACTTGATCCGGGGTGGGTACCGGTTTTCGGACCCAGATCATGCCCACGGAAAGACGAGCATTTCGGCGGGGGCGAAACAGGATCGACGAGGGCGTAAAGGGCTCACTTTTTCCCGGTATTGTTCCGCCGTTATCGGGCTACAGCACTAGTTGCAAACGACAACTATGCTCCGGTTGCTCAGGCCGCGTAAGCGGTTTGAAAAACCAAGTCTAAAGTCCTGACGGGTTAAGCTCCGTTTGGCGGGGTTCGGAGGCACCTGGCAACAGAAGCCTCCACTTCATTTGTTTTCGACCTTTTGCCGGCGGGCAGGTGCCTGGAGAATTCGCAAGCGGGCCGCTTTGTCGCTGCTGACCTGGGGCCGCCGGCGCGCTAGCATGGCCGGAACGCGAGTCGGCATTCCGCAAACGGCGCGAGCCCAGGTGGGCCCCACATGGACGACGGCACAAAAGAACTGCGACGGGATCATCGATGAGCTCGACCGACCATATCCGTTACGATGTCCTGGCGCGCGATGCGATGCGCGGCATGCTGCGACGTGTGATGACCGACGCGGCCAAGCAGGGCCTGCCGGGCGATCATCATTTCTACATCACCTTCCTGACCCAGGCCGAAGGCGTGAAGCTGTCGCCGCGGCTGATGGCGCAGTATCCGGAAGAAATGATCATCATCCTGCAGCACCAGTTCTGGGATCTGATCGTCACCGAAGACCGCTTCGAGGTCGGCCTGTCGTTCGGCGGTGTACCGGAACGGCTGGTGGTGCCATTCAGCGCGATCAAGAGTTTCCTCGATCCGTCCGTGCAGTTCGGCCTGCAGTTCGAGACCGGCGATACGGACGCGGCGGGTCAGTCCAGGGATGCCCCAGCTTCGACCGCCATTGCGCCTGCGCAGGATGCGCCGAACGCCGACGCTGACAGCGAGGGCGAAAAGAAGCCGAGTGAAGGCGCCGAGGTCGTGCGGCTGGACCGCTTCCGCAAGAAATAATCAGAGACCTGCTCTTTCCCATCCCTTGACGCTCCCCGATCGCCGCGAATTGCCCTACATGATCAGGGTAACGGGCGAGGATATGGTCCAGCTTCGCTGAATCGAGATCCGTCGCTTATCCATTTGCTTGGCATGATCCAATCCGAAAACCGGCGCCCTCAGCGGATCAAGCCCGGGGCAGGCCTTTTCGGGATCATGGCCGTGAGGATGACCGTCATGGCAGCACGCCAAAAATCAACCTCGCACAAAGCCGTGCGCATCGAGACCGACACGTTCGGCCCGATCGACGTGCCCGCCGACCGCTACTGGGGCGCACAGACGCAGCGCTCGCGCCAGAATTTCCGCATCGGCACCGAGCGCATGCCGCAGCCGCTCGTGCGGGCGCTCGGCATCGTCAAGCTGGCCGCGGCCGAGACCAATCTGAAGCTCGGGCTGCTCGACCGCCGCAGAGCCGGTGCCGTCGCCCGCGCGGCGCGCGAGGTGATCGACGGCAAGCTCGACGGCCACTTCCCGCTCGTCGTCTGGCAGACGGGTTCGGGCACGCAGTCGAACATGAATCTGAACGAAGTCATCTCCAATCGCGCGATCGAACTGCTCGGCGGCAAGCTCGGCAGCAAGACGCCTGTGCATCCGAACGATCACGTCAACATGAGTCAGTCGTCGAACGACACGTTTCCGACGGCGATGCACATCGCTGCCGTGGAGGAGATCGTGCACCGACTGCTGCCGTCGCTGACCCGCCTGCACAGGGAACTGGTGCGAAAGCAGAAGGCGTTCGCAAAGATCGTCAAGATCGGCCGCACGCATACGCAGGACGCGACGCCGCTGACGCTGGGCCAGGAATTTTCCGGCTACGCTGCGCAAGTCGAGAACGGCATCGCCCGCGTCAAAGAGACGCTGAAATGGCTGACGCCGCTGGCGCAGGGCGGCACGGCAGTCGGAACCGGGCTGAACGCCTCGCCTAAATTCGCCAAGCTGTTTGCTCGCCGCGTCGCAACAATCACCGGGCTTCCGTTCACAAGTGCACCCAACAAGTTCGAGGCGCTGGCCGCGCATGATGCCTATGCCTTCGTGCATGGCGCGCTGAATGCACTAGCGACCGGCCTGTTCAAGATCGCCAACGATATCCGCCTGCTGGGCTCAGGCCCGCGTTCAGGCCTCGGCGAACTGCTCCTGCCTGAAAATGAACCGGGTTCATCAATCATGCCAGGCAAGGTCAACCCGACGCAGTGCGAGGCGCTGACGATGGTGTGCTGCCAGGTGTTCGGCAATCACACGGCGATCACGATCGCCGCAAGCCAGGGCCATTTCGAGTTGAACGTCTACAAGCCCGTGCTGGCGCATTGCATGCTGCAATCGATCAGGCTTCTGGCGGATGCATCGCAGTCATTCACTGAGCATTGCGTGGCCGGCATCAAGGCCGACAGCAAACGCATCGACGAACTGATGCAACGCTCACTTATGCTGGTAACGGCACTCGCGCCGACGATCGGCTACGACAATGCCGCTAAAGTTGCGAAGACCGCACATGCACGCGGAACGACACTACGTGAAGAAGCCGTCCGCCTCGGCTTTGTCACGGGCGCGGAGTTCGATCGGCTTGTCCGGCCGGAAAGGATGACGCGGCCCGGTTGACGACCACGCACCGCAGTTGCTTTGCAGCAATCGGTTTTCGGAAAAAAATGATGATTGTCATATCGTTCGAAAGAACGATGCTTCATCCGCTGGCGAGCCCGTGCCACATCGTGGTACATCATCCTAATACCACTTCGTGAAACTGTATATTGAGTTGGCGTGGCGGTCGCGGTGAGGGTTCGGGGCAGCGGACTTGTGATGCAGGCGGCGCGCGATCGTCGCGCCTGTTGTTGAGACATCATCTGATCCCGCTCTACGAAATCCGCACCGCGCAACACTCGAGCGGGCCGATGGGTGACATCATCAATCTGAAACGTTTCAAGAAGAGAGCCGCGCGCGATCAAGCGGCCAAGGACGCGCAAGCCCAGCGCACCCGTTTCGGTCGCACCAAGGCCAAGCGGCAAGAAGATCAGGAACAAAACCGCAAACTTGAATCGGTGCTTGATCATCACCGCATCGGTGAGGATCAGACATGAAATCGCCTGTCGTGAAACGTTCGATCGTCGTCGCCGGTCACAAGACCAGCGTCAGCCTGGAAGAAGCGTTCTGGAACAGCATGAAGGAGATTTCGGCATCGCGCGACATGACGCTGTCGGATCTCGTCAGCGAAATCGACACTGGCCGGAAGCAGGGTAATCTGTCCTCGGCGATCAGGCTGTACGTGCTCGATTACTATCGCAGCAGGGCGTTAGGCCCGTCCGCATCGTCCACGGATCTCTCGTCGTCGCGGGCCGCTGCTCTGCCGCGCTGAGGTTGTCATTCCGGGTGCGTACCCGGAATCCCGACGCGTTAGTCCATCCACCTGAATTCGCCAAGCTCGATATTCCGGGTCTGCGTGCTTCGCACGCATCCCGGAATGACTGCACCATCAAAACGTCGATGGCGTCGCCGGCCGCTGCTGGCTCGGCACGATGCTGAGCGGCGCGCTTTGCTTTTGCGGCGGACGCGGAGTGCCGGGCGGTGGCCGCACCTCGATCGGCGGCGGCAACGGCGGTGCGGCGGCGGGAGACGCTGCCGGCGGCGCCTCGACACGCGGCGCAGCTGGTGCAGGCATGATCTCGGGAGGCTTCGCAGGATTCAGCAGCGGATTGTTGCGTTCGATCGCGTCGAGCCGCTTGGTCTCACGGTCGATCGCACGCAACCCGAGCCAGGACGACAGCGCGGCGACATCGACGGTGCGATCCGGTTTGTCGGGCGAGCCGAACAGCAGCACCAGAATCTCGGGCCGGCCGAGGCCCGCGGCATCGGTTGCCGTCGCCGCCAGCGCCGCCCGCACATCAAGCTGGTCGGCGGCGATATCGTAGCCGCCGGAGAGATTCAGCCGCGCCCCCTCGCCCGTCAGCGTCGTGTTGCTGACACGCACTTGTCCATCTCTGATCGCGAATGGAATCTCCGCCGACGCCACCGCGAGCGCGCCGGCCGCCAGCGCCGGGCCGACCGCAGCGGCAAGTTTGGCATCGTCCCTCGCAATGCCCGCATCGCTCGCGCGCGTCGCCGCATCGAAGGCGCGCGGATCGAGGCCGGCGATGCGCGCCTGCTCGATCGTCACCGATCCATTGCCGTTGAGGCTGCCGATCAGCGCCGCGGCGCTGCGCCCCTGCCCGCTCACCGAGGTTCGCGCCGACACGCGGCCCGAAGGCATCGCCAGGCCGCGATGCTTCAACGCAGCGCCGTCCACACCCTCAAGCTGGACGCGCCCGGTAAGCGCGACACCCTCGGGCGATTTGCGCGCCGACAGATCGGCCAGGAGTTTTCCACCGCCGAGCCCCGCGGACAGGCCCTCGAGCACAAGCGCCTGACCGTCGTTGCGGAGCGCACCGTTGAAGGGACGAAATTCGCCGCCGGGCATCGTGCCGCGCAGCGCGGAGAATTCGACGCGCCCGCGCCAGCCGCCGAGCAAACCGCGATTGAGCGGCTCCGAGCTGTCGTGGCCTGCCGCGCCGATTGCAACCAGAAGCGCCGACGGCACGTCGAGCGTATCGACGCCAACACTGCCATCCACGCCGATCTCGTCGCCGAGCGCAAAGCCGAGCCGCCCGCGCACCCGCGCACTGGCGATCGTTCCGTCGAGGTTGTCGAAGGTGAGCCGCGAGCCCGCGAGCGCCACACGCGACGTCAGCGCGACATTCACCGGCGCCTGTTCTGCGCGCGCAATTCCGATCAGCGGTGCGACGTTGGCCTTGCGAACGTTGAGGCCGACGGCGGCAGCGCGCTCCGCCTTGAACGGTTCGGCGCTGCCCTCGAACTCGGCATCGAGCCCGTTGCCCGTCAGCTTCGCCTTCAATTTCACCGGCGCATTCCAGACGCCGGCGACCGATGCATCGAACTGCGCCGGGCCGTTGCCGACCGCAAGCGCGCTGTCCAGCCCGAGCAAGGCGAGCAACGCACCGCCGCGCTCAGCCGAGAGTTTTGCGGTCAGCGCGGCCTCGTTCTTCGATAGCCGATCCGTATCGAAATCGCGCAAGGCCGCAGTCTGCGGTGTCATCGCCGCCGTCAACGTGCCCTTGACCTGCGGCGAGTGGATATCGACCGACGTTCTCAAGCCCACGCGATCGCCTTGCGGCTTGTCGAGTTCGAGCGTCAGCCCGACCCAGACGTTGCCGGCGCCGGCGGGCACGGCCGCGATGCGGCGGCTGAACGCCGGCGCGATCGGCGCGACCAGCCGCGCCAGCGGATCGAGCGTTGCCGACGTCGCGCCGAGATTCATCTGTCCGGTTGCCGCCGCGCGATCGAATGACCCGTTGCCGTCGATCGCCACGCCGTCGGCATCGCCGATGCGCAGGCGTTCGAGCGAGATCGCCTTCGCGTTGTAAACGAACCGCGCGAGCACCGGCTTGAAGGCCTGTCCGGAAACGTTCAACTGCGCGATATCGAGGCCCAGCACAGCTTCGTCCGGCCAGGTCTTGAGCGCACCGCCCATGGCGCGCACGAATGCCGCGCTGGCATCGAAATCCAGCCGCTCCGCTTTCAGTGAAGCGTCCAGTTTGCTTTTTCCCTCGGTGGCAACCAGCGAGAACTGTCCTTCGATCGGCCGTCCGTCGATATCCGCCTTGAGCGAATCCACGGTGACGCGCTCGCGCGAGATCACGAGATCGCCGCGCGCCTTGAGCGGCCTTTGGCCGCGATAGGCATTGTCGCTCTGTCCCTGCAGCCACAGCGCAAAACCTTCCGGATCGCCGGCTTCGAGATTTAACGTGCCCGAGAAGCTTGCCTTGTCGCCCGGCTCGGTAATGCGGCCCGTCAGTGCAACCCGCGCCGATCCGGGCGCACGGAATTCGAACTTATCGACCCGCCACTCCTTTGCATTGGCGCGCAGGTCGATGGCGATCGCCTGCACCGGCCGCGCACCGAGATTGACCAGATCGGCGTCGATATCGAACTCCGCCGCCACCGGCATTGGCGGCGCGGTGGCGATCAGCCGACGCAGGTTCAACAACAGTTCGGCGGGCGAAGGCGCGGCGCTGCCTGCCTGCGCGAGGAACCTGTCCGCATCGAGCTGGCGCGCGATGAGCGAACTGCGCAGGCGCGGCGAAGCGCCCAAACGCAGATCGGCCTGTCCGGCGAATTTCAGCCCGCTGTCGTCCGGCCCGAATATGGCCTCGAGCTGCTCCAGCTTTGCAGATGCGGGATCCGCCTTCAGCTTTCCGGCAACGCGCCACGGCGAATCGGCCAGATTTGCCGGCGCGTTCGACTTTGCCGGCGCGGGCTTGCCAATCGACAGCGAGCCGTCGAAGCGCGGCACGCCGTCGTCGAAGTGCAGAATGCCGTCGAGATCGGCGGCAAGCGCGCGGGCACCGGGATCGAGGTTCAGGTGCAGCCGCTGGCCGGCGCCGTCCGCGGTCCGCCCGCTGGCGACACGGAACGGATAGCGCACGCCGTCCGATTTCAGTACGCCCTCGCCGCGCACGGTGCCGGCCACTGCCCGCACTTCGCCGGTGAAAACGATATCGTCGAGCCGCAGCAAGGTGCGGCTGGCCGCGTCGTTCAACGCAACCGCGCCGGTCACATGAAACTTGTCGACCGTCAGAGCGCCGAAATTGAAACTGCCCGAGCGCCCGGCCCAGGTCATGCGCCCGCGCTGATCGAGGCCAAGCTCGAGCACGAGCCCGTTCAGCGTCAGTTCGTTGGCGCGCCATTCGCCGCGCATCAGATCCCCGAGCGAGAACTCGACATCGAGCTTTTCGACACTGACATTGTTGGCGTCGCTGCGCGCGCCGATGGCGACGCCGCGCAGGCCGAGCGACGGCGTCGGCAGCAGCCGCGCATCGATCGCGCCATCCACGCGCACCGGCATGCCGATGACCCGCGACGCCTCGCGCTCGAACTCCGGCCGGAATTGGCTCCAGTCAACGAAATACGGGCCGATCAGAGCAGCCAGCAGCGCCAGGATAACGGCTATCGCAAGTCCGAGCAGCGTTGTCTGCACGGCGATCCTCTGGATTCAGGTTTCGCGCGCCCCAAATCGCGTGGGCTGCACTATATACGGAGAAGCATGGCAAATTGACATTCGCCATCATCAAAATCGCGCCAAAGGTCAGGAAAACCGCACGCTCGCGCCTTCCAGCGCAATCCCGGTCAGCCGCGTGGTCCAGACCTCGCCGGGCAGGATCGGCAGCGCGCGCGTCAGCGTGCCGGTGGTGACGACTTCCCCCGCAGCCAGCGGCGGGTTGATCCCGTCCTGCGCCAGCACGTCGACCAGGTGACGGAGCGCGAACAGCGGCCCGTCCAGCACATTGCGTGCGGCGCCATGATCGGCCGGTTCGCCGCCGCGATAGAGGTCGATCTCGAAGCCGGACAGCGCCGACAGCCAGTCTGCACCGGCGATCGGACGGCGTGGCCCGATCAGCAGCGCATGATGCAGCCCGAAGGCTGCAACCGTGTCCGCCGCCGCAAAGCGCCAGTCGGGAAAGGCCGACTGCACGATCTCAAAACCCTGCGCGACCCAGTCGATGCAGGACAGCAGTTCCGGCGCATCCATGCCGGGCCGCGGCGCCGCCGAAAGCCCGAAGACAATCTCGGGCTCGAGCCGGAGGTCGGACAGCCCTGCGAGCGAAAACGTCCCGCCGATATTTGCAAGATCGTGGACAGTACGATCGTAGACGTAGCCCCAGATCGGTGCATACACGCCATATTCCGCCCAGATGGTGCGGTTGGTGAAACCGATCTTGCGACCGCGCGGCACCTCGCCGGATTGCTCACGCAACGCCCTGACTTTCGCAGTCACGCGATAGGCGTCCGCCACCCCGAAGTCGCGATACCGCGACGAGAACGGCGCGACCTGTCGCCCGCCGGCGAGCAGCGAGAAGACCTCCGCCGCAATCGCATCGAGGTTCGCCGCTTGCCGTGTTTCGCTCATGCATCACCTTCACAGGCCATGATCCCGGAAGCGCAAGAATGACGGCTATTGTTCGCCGAAGCAACGTGGCGACATGACCACGCCGCTCATTCAAACTTCACGGCGGTCGTGTTGGCGCCGCAAACGAGCACTGCCAGCCGCTCGTCAGCCGACGGCACATACCGCCCCGAAAGCAGTGCGGCGAACGCAGCTGCACCGCCGGGCTCTGTGACAACGCGGACCTTCTCCCAAAGGGCTGTCTGCGCCTCGCGGATGGCGTCATCCGTGACGAGGACAGCGCGATGCACGTGGCGTTGCGCGATCGGGAACATAAATGTGCCGACGCGCTTCGGCGCCAGCGAATCCGCCGCAATGCCTTCCGCCGGCGCATCGACCGGTTCACCCGCCTGCAAAGCGCGATGCAGCGTCGGCGCACCTTCGGGCTCGACCGCGACGATCCTGACGCGGCTGGAGAACCACGCGGCAATGCCGCCGATCAGCCCGCCACCGCCAACGGCCACCAGAAGCGTGTCGATGTCCGGCGTATCGGCTTCGATCTCGAGCCCGACCGTGCCCTGGCCCAGCAGGGTCTCCGGCTGGTCGTAGGCGTGGATCGGCAGTGCCCCGTTGTCCCGCACAAATATTTCGCTCGCGGCGAGTGCGTCGGCGTAGCGGTCGCCGGTGATCACGAGATCGGCGCCATAGTGGCGAATGCGTTCGATCTTCGCCGGTGACGACACTTTTGGCACGAAGATCGTTGCCCGCACGCCGCGTTGCATCGCCGCGTAGGCAACCGCCACGCCGTGATTGCCGCCGGATGCCGCGACAACGCCCGCTGGCGGCACGCTCCGCGTCATCAGGTTGGTGAACGCGCCGCGAACCTTGAAGGTCCCGGTGTGCTGAAGGCATTCGAGTTTCAGATGCACGGGCTTTGCGGCCAGACCAAAATCCGCACAATCGACCGTGATCGTCGGCGTGCGCCTGACGAAGGGTCGTATCAGCGCCTCGGTTCGCGCGATGGCTTCACGGGTAATACTGGTCTCAACGGGCATATGCGACTCACTGCAGGCCTTAGCCCGGCGGCAAAATCTTCCCGGGATTGAAAATATTGTCCGGGTCGAGCGCGCGCTTGATCAGGCGCATGGTCTGGATCGCCTCCGGCCCGAGTTCGCCCGCGATATATTCCTGCTTGCCCTGGCCGATGCCGTGCTCGCCGGTGCAGGTGCCGTCCATCGCCTGCGCGCGCTTCACCAACCGATCCAGATACCCTTCCGCACGCTTGATTTCGTCCGCATCGTTCATGTCGCAGAGCAGCACAGTGTGGAAATTTCCGTCGCCGACATGGCCGACGATGCATGAAACCAGCCGGCTTTCGCGCAGGTCGCGCTGCGTTTCGGTGACGCATTCGGCGAGCCGCGAAATCGGTACGCAGACGTCGGTCGTCACCGGCTCCGCGCCGGGCCGCAGGCCGCGCGCGGCCCAGTAGGCATCGTGCCGCGCCTGCCACAGCCGGGTGCGATCCTCGGGCCTGGTCGTCCATTCGAAATTACCGCCACCGCAATCGCGCGCGATCTCGCCAAAGCGTTCGGACTGGCTCGCGACCTCGGACTCGGTGCCGTGGAATTCAAGCAGCAGCAGCGTCGTCTCCGGCAGCGCGAGCTTTGAGTAGGCGTTGCTGGCCCTGACCTGGACTTCGTCGAGCAGTTCGATCCGCGCCAGCGGGATGCCGGTCTGGATCGCAAGGATGGTCGCGCGGCAGGCCTCGTCCACGGTCGGGAACGAGCACGATGCCGCGGCGATCGTCTCGGGGATGCCGTGCAGGCGGATCGTCAATTCGGCGATGATGCCGAGCGTGCCCTCGGAGCCGACGAACAGCCGCGTCAGGTCGTAGCCGGCCGCGGATTTCTTTGCGCGGGTCGCGGTGTTGATGATCTCACCGTCGCCGCGCACCACCTTCAGCGCCATCACGTTGTCGCGCATGGTGCCGTAGCGCACCGCGTTGGTGCCCGAGGCGCGCGTCGCAGCCATCCCGCCGAGTGAGGCATCCGCGCCGGGATCGATTGGAAAGAACAGTCCCTGATCGCGCAGTTGTTCGTTCAGGACTTTACGCGTGATGCCGGGCTCGATAACGCAGTCGAGATCCTCGGCATGCACGGCCAGCAGCCGGTTCATGTCGCGCGTGTCGATGCAGATGCCGCCGGCGGGCGCGTTGACCTGCCCCTCCAGCGAGGTGCCGGTGCCGAAAGCGATCACCGGAACCTTCCGCCGGGCGCAGATGCGCACCACGTCCTGGATGTCCGCGGTCTCCTGCACGAACACCACGCCGTCCGGCGGCTGGCGCGGCAGCCACGACGTCGTATGCGCGTGCTGGTCGCGCACCGCCTGCGATGTGACGAGACGATTGCCGAAGCGCGCGGCCAGCGCCTCGAGCACGCCGCTCAGCGCCTTCGCATCCACCCGCGGAAGTTCGGCGGCAAACTGTGTCAAAGCGCATTTCTCCCTTGCTCTGTTGCAGCGTCGCAAAGGATATATAAGGGGTCAAGCGCGGGCTACGCGTAACGCTTGGAAATGGCAGGGAATTGCGATGGCGAAGCAGCCACTCTCGTTGAGCGAACTGAAGGCGCACCCCGCGCCCTTCAAATGCGGCGTCATGCAGATCGAGCCGCAATGGATCGACTACAACGGTCATCTCAACATGGCCTACTATAACGTGATCATGGACCGCTCGATCGACGAGCTGTTCGCCGCGGTGGGGATGGGCCCGAACTACCTGAAGGAGCGCAACGGCTCGACCATGACGGCTGAATGCCACGTCCGGTACATCCGTGAAGTCCATCTCGGCGATCCGCTGCAGGTCTCGGCCTACGTGATCGCCGCCGATGACAAGCGCATCCACACCTTCGAGGAACTGCGGCACGCTACCGAAGGCTGGCTGTCGGCCACGTCCGAGAACATGACGCTGCATATCGACATGAATGTGCGGAAGGTCGCGCCGTTTCCGTCCGACATCGCCGAGCGGCTCCGCGCGGTCGCCGAAGCACACGCGCGCCTGCCTCGGCCGGAGGGGAGTGGGCGGCGGGTCGAGATGCCGGTGAAAGCCGCGCCGCGCGTCAGCGCGGTCTAGTGTTGTCACGCACAATGTCGAACCAACCCCTGTCTCTCGACCAGTTGAAGGCGCTGCCGGGCCCGTTCAAGTGCCGGGTCATGCAGATCGAACCGCACTGGATCGACCATAACGGCCATCTCAACATGGCCTACTACAATGTGATCCTGGATGACTCGGTCGGCGACTTGTTCGGACCGATCGGGCTCGGCCGCAACTATTTCAAGCAGCGCAACTGCTCGACCATGACCGCCGAATGCCATGTTCGTTACCTCCGCGAGGTGCATCTTGGCGACCCGCTGCAGGTCTCGATCCTGGTCATCGCCGCGGACGACAAGCGCATTCACTTCTTCCAGGAGTTGCGCCACGCCACCGAAGGCTGGCTCTCCGCCACCTCCGAAAACATGTCGCTGCACATCGATATGAATGTGCGGAAGGTCGCGCCGTTTCCGTCCGACATCGCCGAGCGGGTGCGCGCGGTCGCCGAGGCGCACGCGCGCGTTCCTCGACCGGATGCGGTGGGCAGGCGCGTGACCATGCCGGCCCGAATCGAAGTCGCCTGATCCGAAAGAGGACTGAAATGCGCCCGGGAAAAATTGGCTTCATCGAAAGATTCGGAGTTCTGGCCGGCGCAGCGATTCTTGCTGCATCCCTCTCGTTCGGCCACGCGCACGCCGCATCGGGCACGATCGTCGCGCTCGGCGCGAGCAATACCAATGGCAAGGGCGTCGCGCGCAATCAGGCCTATCCGGCCCAGCTCGAAGCGATCCTGCGCGCAAAGGGCCATACGGTGCGCGTGGTCAACGCCGGCATCAACGGCAACACCACCGGACAAATGCTGGCGCGGCTGGATGGGGCGGTCCCGCGAGGCGCAAGCGCGGTGATCCTGCAGCCCGGCGGCAATGACCGACGCAAGGGCGAGGGCGACACCGCGCAAAATATCGCCGAGATTCAAGCGCGCCTGAGCGCCAAAGGTGTGCGCGTCATCATGATGGAAAACAGTATGTTCCGCGGCATGCCGAAACAGTCGGATGGCCAGCATTTGACGCCGGAAGGCTATCGCATGCTGGCTGAGGCGATCGCGGGGCAGGCCGAAGGCGCGCTCGGCCGATAGGTGCGCTCAGGCGATTGCCATTGACCTGCGCCGACGAGCGCCTCGCCGTCGGGCGACGCGCTCGTCAACGCTCGTTTGCAATCTGCGTTAGCCCGGAGAACGGCCGCGAAATGCGCCGAAGATGACCGAGATCAGGAACAGTACGACGGCGATAAAGAATATCACCTTCGCGATCTCGATCGAGGCGCCTGCAATACCGCCGAAGCCCAGCACACCGGCGATCAGTGCAACCACAAGAAACGTCAACACCCAGCCGAACATCGCTTTGTCCTCACTTTGATTGCGAGCGAACCCGCTTGGCGAGATAATCCTCAGGCCAAGGCGGAAGTTCCTGCCCGCGCGGCGTTCAGATCTGCGATGAAATAGGCGACGGCGCGGAACAAAACCGCCTGAGGCGGCGCGCGGACACCGCCGCCGCGAC
Organism: uncultured Alphaproteobacteria bacterium; assembly: GCA_963774995.1. Lineage (GTDB taxonomy): Bacteria > Pseudomonadota > Alphaproteobacteria > Rhizobiales > Xanthobacteraceae > P52-10. The sequence goes on along the minus strand of CAVZHJ010000014.1, from coordinate 122,531 downwards.
CATCCACAACACGCTGAATCGGGCCTGAATTCGCGGTCGTACTCACCCCCGCAATGCCTATATAACTACGAATCATATGACCGAACCCGCCAAATCCATTGCGCCTGCACCCGAGCATCGCCCCGCCGAGGGCGGCATCGGCGCACGCGCGCGTGCGGCGTTCGCCCCGCAATATCTCAACGGCCTCAATCCCGAGCAGCGCGAGGCGGTGGAGACGCTGGACGGCCCCGTGCTGGTGCTGGCGGGCGCAGGCACCGGCAAGACGCGTGTGCTGACCGCGCGCATCGCCCACATCCTGTCCACCGGCCGCGCAAGACCGCACGAGATCCTGTCGGTGACCTTCACCAACAAGGCGGCGCGCGAGATGAAGCTTCGCGTCGGGCAGATGGTCGGCCAGGCGGTCGAAGGCATGCCATGGCTCGGCACCTTCCATTCGATCGGCGGCCGTATCATGCGCTACCATGCCGAACTCGCAGGATTGAAATCGAACTTCACCGTGCTCGGCGTCGACGACCAGATCCGGCTGCTCAAGCAGTTGTTGACGGCGGAGAACATCGACGAGAAACGCTGGCCGGCGCGGGTGCTGGCGACCATGATCGACGGCTGGAAGAACCGCGGCCTCGGCCCGGCGCAAGTCCCCGCGGGCGAGGGCCAGGCTTTTGCAGCCGGCAAGGGCGGCAAGCTCTACACGCTCTATCAGGAGCGGTTGAAGACACTGAACGCTGCCGACTTTGGCGACCTGCTGCTCGAGAACATCCGCATCTTCCGCGAGAACCCGGACGTGCTGCGACAGTTCCAGCACCGCTTCAAGTACATCCTGGTCGACGAGTATCAGGACACCAACGTCGCGCAGTATCTCTGGCTGCGCCTGCTAGCGCAGGCGCCGAGCGCGACCAATGCGGGCGCTTCATCCTCGCCCGTCATTCCGGGGCGGCCCGCAGGGCCGAACCCGGTATCAAGCGACGCGGCAGAGCAACTCGGATTCGGGGTTCGCGCCTGACGGTGCGCCCCGGAATGACAATGACGACATTCCCTTCGACGTCCATCCCGACGACGCAAAGCCTGCGAAGGCGGCGGTCACCCCGCATACCAGGAATATCTGCTGCGTCGGCGACGACGACCAGTCGATCTATGGATGGCGCGGCGCGGAGGTCGACAACATCCTGCGCTTCGACCACGATTTTTCCGGCGCGAAAGTCATTCGCCTGGAGCGGAACTACCGTTCCACCGGCCACATCCTCGCGGCCGCCTCGCACCTGATCGCGCACAATGAAGGCCGGCTCGGCAAGACGCTGCGCACCGAGGACGAGGACGGCGAGAAGGTCACCGTCACCGGCGCATGGGATTCGGAGGAAGAGGCGCGCGCGATCGGCGAAGAGATCGAGCAGTTGCAGCGCCAGGGTAACAAATTGAACGAGATCGCGATCCTGATGCGCGCGTCGTTCCAGATGCGCGAGTTCGAAGACCGCTTTGTTACGCTCGGCCTGCCTTACCGCGTGATCGGCGGTCCGCGATTCTACGAGCGCGCGGAAATCCGCGACGCGCTGGCATATCTGCGCGTCATCAACTCGCCCGCGGACGACCTCGCCTTCGAGCGCATCGTCAACGTGCCGAAGCGCGGGCTCGGCGACGCCACCTTGCAACTGCTGCACGATCACGGTCGCAAGCGAAAAATTCCGATCTATGACGCAGCCGCGGCGATCATCGGCACCGACGAGTTGAAGCCGAAGGCCCGCAGCTCACTGCGCAGCGTGATCGAGAATTTCGAGCGCTGGCGTACGCAGGCTGCGAACCTGCCGCACACGCAACTTGCCGAGATCGTGCTGGACGAGAGCGGCTACACCGAGATGTGGCAGAAGGACCGTTCCGCCGACGCGCAGGGCCGCCTCGACAACCTGAAGGAACTGGTTCGCTCGATGGAGGATTTCGAGAACCTGCAAGGGTTCCTCGAACACATCGCGCTGGTGATGGACCGTGAGGACAGCGCGCTCGACGACGCGGTGTCGTTGATGACGCTGCATTCGGCGAAGGGACTCGAGTTCGACAACGTGTTCCTGCCCGGCTGGGAGGAAGGCCTGTTTCCGCATCAGCGCGCGCTGGACGACCAGGGTCGCGCGGGGCTGGAGGAGGAGCGCCGGCTTGCTCACGTCGGCCTGACGCGCGCGCGGCGGCGGGCGAAACTCTACTTCGCCACCAACCGCCGCATTCACGGCTCGTGGTCCACCACCATCCCCTCACGCTTCCTCGACGAACTGCCCGCGCAGAATGTCGAGATCACCGAGAGCAAAGGCGGCAGCGGCTGGGGCGGCGCCGGCGGCTACGGCGCATCGCGCTTCGACGAGGTGTCCTCGTTCGGCTCGAGCTATGGCACGCCGGGCTGGCAGCGCGCGCAAGCGAACAAGGCGCGCGGCCAGAAGCGCGGCAACTTCAGCTTCGATGAAGGCGTGACACGCTACGACGCAAGCGAGGACGAAGGCCGCGCCAGTTCCACACGCGGCGGCAATACCGGTTCCGCGCGCGGCGGCAGCAAAGCGGGCGGCTTCGCGCGCAAAGGCGGCCCGCTCACCATCGAAGGCGAACTGATCGCGAAATCCACCGGCACGAATTCGGACTTCGCAACCGGCGACCGCGTGTTTCACCAGAAATTCGGCTACGGCCACGTGACGCTGGTCGACGGCAACAAGCTGACCATCGCCTTCGACAAGGCCGGCGAGAAGCGGGTCGTGGATAGTTTTGTCGAGAAGGCGTGAGGGCGGGCTGATGCCAGCCGCACCCGACTTCATCATCCGCCAAGCCCGCGCTGACGAATATACCGCGCTCGGCCGATTGCTGGTCGCGGTCTACGCTGCCCTGCCGGGGATGCCAACCGTCGCCGAGCAGCCGGAGTATTACGCCACGCTGGCTGACGTCGCGGCGCGCGCGTCGAAGCCGGCGCTGACGGTGTTTGTCGCGGCGGGATCTGCCGGCGAACTTTTCGGCAGCATCGACTTCATCGAGGAGATGCAGCAGTACGGTTCGGGCGGCCCAGCCGCGACGATCACCGACGCGGCCGGTATTCGCTTTCTCGCGGTCAACGATGCGTACCGCGGCAGGGGCGCCGGCAAGGCGCTGACGCTCTTCTGCATCGAGCGCGCGCGTGACCGGGGCAAGGCCCGGCTCGTCCTTCACACGACAAAAGTCATGCAGGCGGCCTGGAGCCTCTATGAGGCGCTCGGCTTCGTCCGTTTCCCGGAGATCGACTTCCGGCAGGGCAATCTCGAGGTCTTCGGATTTCAGTTGAAGCTGTAGACGATCCTGGCCACCGGCCGTCGTTGGGCCTCAAATCCGCCTCGGCGCACTCCCGCCGCCGCCCGTCACCGCCGCGGGACGGAACCAGTCCTCGCCGTCGCCTGCGTTGCCGAACCTGCGCATCGCCGCCTTGATGTTGGCGAGACCTGCGCCCGGATAGCCGGCCAGCGTCGCCGCAAGCTCGCGCGCCCGGGCGGCCACCAGATCGTCGGCCACGACCTCATAGGCAAGACCGAGCCGTGACAATTCGGCGCCCTTCATGCGGCGCGGCGCGAGCGTGAGCTGGGTCGCGACGGCCTCGGTGGTCTTGATCCGCAGCCACGCGACATTCATCGGCGCGGCCATGCCCTGGATCGCCTCGCCGACCAGCACGAACGCCTCCTCGCCCAACGATCACGAGGTCGCTGGCGAACACCATCGACGAGCCGCCGTTGATCGCGAAGCGCTCGAGCGCGCAGATGATCACGGCCGGACAACGATAGAGGTCGAGATGCCATGCCGCCCAGTCGTTCGGGAATGTCTGCCGCCAGGCGGGTGGCGGGTTTTGCGCAAAGGCGTCGATATCGAGGCCGGAGCAGAAGGCGCCGCCCTCGCCGCGCAGCACGACGACGCGGGCGCCGCCCTTCAGCAGACCGGCAAGACCGGCCCGCAGTTCGCCGACCATCGGGCCGATGATGGCGTTCTTGCGGTCGGGACGCGCCAGCACCAGTTCGCCCCAGCCGTCATGGACGATAGCACGGGCGCAAGGCAGGGTTTCGGACTGCGGATTGCTCATCGGTATAGCCACTCGTTGTTGCGCAGATTGACTAAGTTGCACACAATTGTGCAAATTCTCAAGAACCCCGGAGGACTCTTCAGCGTGACCACACAAGCCGCTTCCGATCCGCCGCCGCGCAGGCCCGGCCCGCTCGAGGGTATCCGTGTGCTGGAACTGACCGCGCTGATTGCCGGGCCGTCCTGCGCCCGCTATCTCGCCGACCACGGCGCCGAGGTCATCAAGATCGAGCGCTTTCCGGACGGCGACGTCGCGCGCACCTCCAATGCCGGCGCGCTGCCGCGCTCGGCCATGTTCGTGCAGCACAATGGCGGCAAGAAGGGACTGTGCATCGACCTGTCGCGCCCGGAAGGGCTGGAGGTCGCCCGCGATCTCGTCCGCCGCTCCGACGTGGTGATCGAGGCGTTCACGCCCGGCGTCATGGCACGGCTTGGTCTCGGCTGGGAAGATTGCCGCAAACTCAATCCGAAGCTGGTGATGTGCTCGATCAGCGGCTTTGGCCAGGACGGGCCGAATGCAAAACGCCCGGGCTACGCGCACATCGCCCACTCCATGACCGGATGGCTGGCGATGCAGTTCCTGCACCGCGATCCCCCCGAGGCGCCGCGCGGGCCCGGCATCGCGATCGCCGACGTCATCTGCGGCATCACCGCGTTCGGCGCGATCTGTGCCGCGCTGTTCCGGCGCGAGCGCACTGGCGAGGGCGAACATGTCGATGTCGCCCTGTTCGACACGCTGTTCGCCGCCAATGACTTCTCCCTGCAGAACTTCCTGATCACCGGCAATGTCGACGTCTTCTATCACCCGGTGCACAAGACCCGGGACGGCTACATCACCGCCAATGTCGGCCCCGATTTTCGCGCCTGGGAGAATATCTGCAGGGCGATGGGCCGCACCGACCTGCTCGCCGATCCCAGGTTTGCGACACAGGCCGCGGTGATGGCCAACCGCGAAGCGGCGACCGGGCATGTGCGGACGTGGCTGGCGCAAAAGGATACAGCCGATGCAGAACGGATTCTGATCGAACACCATGTGGTGACCGGCGTGGTGAAGACGATCGACGAGGCGGCGCGGCAGCCGCAGGTCACGGCACGCAGGCTGGTGACGGCGATCGACGATCCGTTGCTCGGGCGCATCGATGTGGTCAATTCGGCGGTGAAATACAAAAACAGCGAAGCATCGGTACGCGGCCACGCACCGACGCTCGGCGAACACAATGACGACGTGCTGCGCGAGACCCTCGGCTATTCGCCCGAGCGGATCGCCGCCCTGCATGCGCAGGGCGTGCTCAAGGCAGATGCGAGATAGCCGGGAACTCCTGCGCGCAGACTCAGCTAGTGGCTGTGCCCCGCCTTGGCGGAAAGCGCCTTGAGGATATCGGCGTTCGGGCAGAATTCCGGGTAGGTGTGGCTTGCTACACCGTCCGTAATCATGTGGCTGCAGGCATCCGCCAATCCGCAGAGACTGCAGACGCGCTGCATGTCGCGCATCATCGCGGGCTGCGCATGTCGCAGCCTTGCCTCGTCGATGCCGAGCGCGGCGAGCATCCGGGGAAGCTGAACCGGATCATGCGACTCCTGGACGAGAAAATCGAGCTCCGCGGCGCTGACGCCAAGGTCGTGCGCGACGCGGTCGCGCTCGTCCACGTCCAGCGCGTCGAGTTCGGCGCGTTCGCGCCGCCGCTTCAGCCAATCTGCAAGTGTCTGAAACATGGCCCTCTCCCGAGCTTGCCGGCGCAGCCGCCGGGACAGCTCGGGAAGGCTGGCAGAATGGCCGCCGCCACGCCTTGAGGCAGATCAAAAACAGGCGTGCCGAACGTCGGCCCCGACTACCATCGCCCGAAGGCCCCGCCTTGCAGCGAGGCCTTCCTCGAAGTCCACGTCAAAGATTGCGGCTGAATTGAAGCCGGTCGCTCAGCGATCATCGCGCTGGCGACGATGCACGCGAACCTGGCGGTTGTCCTGCGCGCGCTGCGCACGGGTGCGCGTATCCTGCGGGATGCCGAGCACGCCCTGCACGCCGCCGGCGACGCCGCCGACCACACCGCCCACCGCGCCACCGACAACGGCGCCGACCGGACCCAGCGCCTGGCCGCCGGTATGGAAGCCTTCTTCAGCGCCGCGCGCAACGCCTTGCGCCTGCGCGGCAGCAGTCATCGCCAGCAGCGCGATGGCGCCGGCGGCAAGCGAAGTGGTCACACGCTTGTGAGCGATGCGGGCGAAGGATGACTGACGCAGAATGATCATGACGGTTCTTGATACTTTCAGTTGATTGATGCAGCGCGGCTTACGCCAGCGCGCCCGACAACACCAGTTACAAGATAAGGTTCCGTTACGAACACGGGATCGTGGTCGCCGAACGGCAACACGCAAGATTGCCAGTCTGCCGATTTGAAGTTCCACGAACTTCGGAAGTGGAGCAACAGACCGTTCATCACCAGAGCAAAATCGTGGCGAGCGCCTTAACCGGTTAACAATTGGCCGCAATGAAGCCGCTGGCGAGGGAACTGCGCTGCGTGTAAAAAGGGAACCGGGGGTGGGTGAACTTTCGGCTTTCCAAGGAGCCATTTGAAATGCGTGCCCGCGTTCTCGTCCCTGCCCTGCTCGCCCTCTTTGTGAGCCTTCCCGCCGAAGCGGCAATCCAGATCGACATCGACAAGGATACGCAGACGATGACCGTCGCGGTCGACGGGACGCCGCGCTATCGCTGGCCGGTCTCCAGCGGCTTGCCCGCGCACGAGACGCCGAACGGCAGCTACAAGGCTTTCCGCATGGAGGAGGATCACTACTCCAAGGAATGGGACGACGCGCCGATGCCGCATTCGATCTTCTTCACCAGGAAGGGCCACGCAATCCACGGCACCGACTCGGTGAACCGGCTCGGCAATCCCGCTTCGCACGGCTGCGTGCGGCTGTCGCGCGCCAATGCCGCGACGCTGTTCGCGCTGGTGAAGGCGGAAGGCGTGACGAACACGAGCGTCACGCTCTCCGGCTCATCGCAGGTGGCGCTCGCGCGCGGCCCGCAGCGGCGCAACGAGTCGCAGCGCGCTCGGCCAATCCGCAGGAGCCGCAGGTGCAAATGTATGACGGCACCGCGCGCGCCTTGCCGCCACCGCAGCAGATTGCGCCGCACGTGACCGACACTGGCCGCTATTACGACGAGTACGGACGGCCCGTGCCCGGCGCGCGCGCCTATCGGCGCGGCTATGAAGGCGGATTCGTATTACGCCGAGCAGCAGCCCTACGCCCGGCAGCAGCCGGTCAACCCCTACGCGCCGCGCCCGTATGGCCAGCAGCCTTATCAGCCGCAGCCGTATCAACAGCAGCCTTATGCGGGGCAAACGTACAACAATCCGTACTACGCACGCCGCGCTACCAGCAGCGCCAGATGTTTGACAATTACGGGTATTGAACCGTCGTGCCATCCCTGCGAAAGCATCCGAAAGCAGGGACGACAGACCCTACTCCTCCCCGTCCCTTCAGCCTGCGCAACACCGCGCCAAGGACGTTGGAGTAGTCGTCGGTCCACACCCGCCGGTCGGCTTTCGGCCCGGTGAGCGTCCAGTTCTCGTTCGTGATGAGCTTGCCGATGTCGGCATCGTCGCGCGCGGAAATCACCACAGTGGTCGAGAAGATGTATTCGCCGTCGCGGTTCGCATCCTCGCTGAACACCCAGCTCTTCAGGCCGTTCGCGCTCGCGATGCCGACGACGACGCTGCTGAGCTCCAGATGGCGGTTGGAGACGTGCATCAAGACGACACCCTGCGGCGCCAGCTTGCGCTTGTAGATCGCCATCGCTTCCTGCGTCGCCAGATGAATCGGGATCGCGTCGGATGAATAGGCATCGACCACGATCAGATCGTAGGCCCCGTCCGGCTCCTTGGCGAAGGTCAGCCGCGCGTCGCCGAGCACCGGCTTGATGTCCGGATAGCAGTCGCGGATGAAAGTGAAGTATTTCGGGTCGCTCGCCGTATCGATCATCGACTGGTCGATCTCGAAGAACGTCCAGTTCTCGCCGTCCATCTTCTGGCAGGTCAGCGTGCCCGAACCGAGCCCGATGACGGCCGCGCGCAGGCCGCTTCCCTTGCGTTCGCGGATCGCCTCGATCGCGCCGCCGATGCCGCCGACCGAGTTGTAGTAGGTGATCATCTCCGGTCTGCCGTGCACTGCCGTACCGTCGGGGTTCAACAGCTTCTGCGCGCCGTGAATTGTGGTGCCGTGCATCAGCACGCGGTAGGCGCCGTCGGCATTGGTGACGATCTTGTGCACGCCGAAGAAGCTGCGCACCGTTTCAACCTTGCCATCCTCGTTCGGATAGAGCCGCACCATGAGCAGGGCGATGGCGACGAGGGCAGCGATGCTGTAGCGGTCGGCACGCAGCAGCACGACAAGCAGCACCGTGAGCGTGGCGATGCCGGCAGCGATCGAGAGCATCTGTTCGCGCATGAAGGTCAGCCATTCGCCGCCATGCAGATACGGCACGATGACGGCGGCAAGCGCGATCACCACGAGCAGCCAACTCCACCTGGCGACGCGCGCCAGCAACGGCGGCACATCCTCCTCCTTCGGGCGGCACAGTGCCGCGAGCACGACAAGGATCGGATACTCGGCGATCCAGGAGAACGTGAACGGTGCGACCAGGCCGGCGAACAGGCCGCCGACCATGCCGCCGAACGACAGCGCGACATAGAAGCCGGTGAGATACTGCGCGGAGGGACGCGTACGCGCGAGTTCGCCGTGGCAGGCCATGGCGATCACAAAGAAACACAGCTGGTGTCCGCCGAGCGTCAGCAGCAGGTTGCGTTCGCCGCCATAGGCAAGCAGATAGATCACGCCACCGATCGCCAGCGGCTGCAACAGCAGCACAAACTTGTGCGGGATCAGCGGCCGGCCCTGAAACACCAGCACCCAGGTCAGCAGATAGAGCGACAGCGGCAGCACCCAGAGCAGCGGCGCCGCGGCCACATCGGTGGAGATATGCGCCGTGACCGCGATGAGCAGGCCCGACGGCACGGCGGCGAGGAAGATCCAGCGCAGGCGCAGCAGCCACGACGGCGCGGCGGCCGCGCTGCTCGCGGACGGCGCGACATAGGGCGGCGACTTCAGCAACAGGAAACCACAGGCCGCAATCAGCACGATCAGCAGCACATAGCCGCCGGTCCACATCCAGTTCTGCATGCGCAGCGTGAACATCGGCTCGAACACGATCGGGTAGGACAGCAGCGCGAGGAAGCTGCCGATGTTGGACGACGCATAGAGAAAATAGGGATCGGGTCCGTCGGGATGGCCGGTGCGCACGAACCACGCCTGCAGCATCGGATTGTTTGCGGCGAGCGCAAAGAACGGCAAGCCGATCGACACCGCGAACAGCCCGAGCAGCCAGAACGGTGTGCCGGTTGCGGGCGGGTCGCCCCAGTTGCCGGCGATCGACAGCGGCAGCATCGCCACGGCGACGACCAGCAGCACGAGGTGGACGGCGACCGGAACGATCCGATTGCGGACCGTCATCAGAAAGTGCGCGTAGGCGTAGCCGAACAACAGCAGCGACTGGAAAAACACCATCGCCACCGACCACACGGCGGGCGAGCCGCCGAGCCGCGGCAGCACCATTTTCGTGAACAGCGGCTGCACGGAAAACAACAGCAGGGCGCTGACGAAGATCGCGGCGGTATAGACGATCAGGATACGGGAATTGCGCGCAGTCGACGAGGAATCGCGAAATTCGGACGCAAGTGACGAATTCATGGAAGCTCCGGTATCCGGCCCGGCGCTGCGCCGGAACCGGCTTTCGACGCCCTTGGCCGAAAGCGGCGGGATTGAATCACAGGCGTGCGGCCCTCGCAATGTGCGGCGAATGAACTAATCGTCACCCCGGCGAAAATGGGCTAAGGCACACCCATGGCGGAGCTTGATGTTGTCATCATCGGTGCGGGACACAACGGCCTGACCTGCGCGGCCTATCTCGCCAAGAACGGGCTGAAGGTGAAGGTGGTCGAGCGCCGCAAGGTGGTCGGCGGCGCGGCGGTCACGGAGGAATTTCATCCCGGTTTCCGCAACTCGGTCGCGGCGTACACGGTCAGCCTGCTCAATCCGCAGATCATCGCCGACCTGAAACTGCACGAACACGGCCTGCGCATCGTCGAGCGGCGGGCGCAGAATTTTCTCCCCGCCCCCGACGGAAGCTATCTGTTGACCGGCGAAGGCCGCACGCAGCAATCGATTGCACGGCTCAGCGAGGAGGACGTGTCGGCCTACAACACCTTCGTCACGGAACTCGAAGCCATCGCCGACGTGCTGCGCAGACTGGTGCTGCGCGCGCCGCCGAACCTCGTCGAAGGTTTCAGCCTGTCGGCGGTCAACGAGACGTTCAACGCGCTCGGCACGGCCAACGTGCTGCGCGGCCTCTCGCTCGACGACAAGCGCATGCTGCTCGATCTGATGACGCGCTCGGCCGGCGAAATGCTGGACGAGCGGTTCGACAGCGACCTGGTCAAGGCGCTGTTCGGCTTCGACGCCATCGTCGGCAATTATGCGAGCCCCTACACGCCAGGCTCCGCCTATGTGATGCTGCACCATGCCTTCGGCGAGGTGAACGGCAGGAAGGGCGTCTGGGGCCACGCCATCGGCGGCATGGGCGCGATCACCCAGGCGATGGCGAAGGCCGCGCGCGCGCACGGCGCGGAGATCGAGACCGATGCGGGCGTCAGCGAAGTGATCGTCGAGGGCGGGCGCGCCGTCGGCATCGCGCTCAGCGATGGCCGCGCCATCCGCGCCAACATCATCGTCTCGAACGTCAACCCGAAGCTGCTTTATACGCGCTTGCTGCCGAACGACTCGCTGCCGGAGAAATTTCTCGCGCGCATGCAGAACTGGCGCAACGGCTCCGGCACGCTGCGCATGAATGTCGCGCTCGCAGCCCTGCCCTCGTTTGCCGCGCTGCCCGGCGACGGCGATCACCTGTCGTCCGGCATCATCCTCGCGCCGAGTCTCTGGCTACATGGACCGCGCCTTCAACGATGCGCGCACGGACGGCTGGAGCCGCGAGCCGGTGGTCGAGATGCTGATCCCCTCGACGCTCGACGACACGCTGGCGCCGCAGGGCCAGCATGTCGCCAGCCTGTTCTGCCAGCACGTCGCGCCGGAGTTGCCGAGCGGCGAATCGTGGGACGACTATCGCGACGAGGTGGCCGATCTGATGATCGCCACCGTCGACCACTACGCACCCGGCTTCAAGCAAAGCGTGATCGGGCGTCAGGTGCTGACGCCGCTCGATCTTGAGCGGGAATTCGGCCTGCTCGGCGGCGACATCTTTCACGGCGCGCTGACCTTGAACCAGCTGTTTTCGGCACGGCCGATGCTCGGCCACGCCGACTATCGCGGCCCGATCAAGGGGCTCTATCACTGCGGCGCCGGCGCACATCCCGGCGGCGGCGTCACCGGCGCACCGGGCCACAACGCCGCGCGAACGATCCTGCGCGACCACCGCGCGCTGTTTGGATAAGTTTGGATAAGACTGTGGACAGCCTGTGGATAGCGTCTGGATAACCTGTTGGACAACTCCGTCGGCCAGCTGTTGAAAACTCGGGGGGCAAGCTGTGCAGAAGCTTGGGACGGAGTGTGGATAACGGGTAGTGTCTCAGTTTGAAATTTCACTACAGCACGAACCGATAAACAATGTAGGCCACAATCGGTACGACCATGCCGACGACGACTACGATGGCTACTACCAAGCAGGCCAATATCCGAAGTGCCCTGTTCATTTTCCCCCGGATAACGGGTGGTGTCTCAGTTGGAGACACTACCAGATAATGACAGTGTCTGGATTGATGTCGGCCTCGTAGCCAATCTTGCCGCAATGACGACTGCCTTCAATTTTCATGCCCTGCTTTCCTACGCGTCGACGGGCACCCGAAACAGGCTCTCGATCAGCGCCGTTTGCGCGCCCCCGCCCTGCTCCAGGAATTCGGCGATCTCGAAATCGTCGAACCCACTATGTGCGGACGTTTGCCATTCATGGCGCACGACCAATCGCCTGGCCGTCTCGTCAAACACGAGGCTCCAGAAATCCTGATCGTTCGGGCCAGGTCCACGCGCGCTCTGGTAAAATTGACGCTGGATCATCGCCATATCCTCTTCAGTCTGTGCTATCCGCCAAGCATACCATAGCTTGCGGCAGGACTGCGGCGACCCCGCAATCCGAGCCACGGCAGAATAAGTGACGGCCCAGACGCGATGAATCCGGACAGCCAGCAAGCCACCCGCGCCACTCTCGCTTTGGCCGACGAACGCAGCGCGCGGCGCGTCGCCGACATCCTGTCCGAGACGTTCGATGCCGGCGGGAGCGCGATTGCGGCGTTCGAGAACACGGACGGCGGCTGGGACGTCACCGTGCATTTTGGCGAACCGCCGGATGAGGCGGCCGTCCGGCAACTGGTCGCGCTCGCATCCGATGACACGACGGCAGCGGCCGTGCGCTTCGAGCCGGTCGAAGAGAAGGACTGGGTGAAGGCCAGCCTTGAAGGCTTGCAGCCGGTCGAAGCCGGCCGCTTCCTGGTGCACGGCTCGCATGACCGGCATCGCGTTGCCGGCAACAGAATCGGCATCGAAATCGAGGCCGCGCTCGCCTTCGGCACCGGCCATCACGGCACCACGCGCGGCTGCCTGCTGCTGCTCGGCCATGTGCTGCGCGAACAGCGGCCGCAACGCGTGCTCGATCTCGGCACCGGCACCGGCGTGCTGGCGATCGCCGCGGCGAAAGCGCTACGGCAACGGGTTCTCGCCAGCGACATCGACCGCCGCGCGGCAATCACCGCGCGCGACAATGCGCGGCTGAACGGCGCGGGCAATCTTGTGGAGGCGATCTGCGCCACTGGTTTTGGGGCGCAGGAGTTCAAGCGCCGCGGCCCGTTCGATCTGGTGCTGGCGAACATCCTGGCGAATCCGCTGAAGCGGCTGGCGACGCCGATGCGCGCCCATCTTGGCCCTGCGGCGACCGTGATCCTGTCCGGGTTATTGCCGGCCCAGGCGAACGGCGTGATCGCCGCCTACCGCGCCAACGGGTTGATCCTGCAAAAGCGGATCGAGCTGGAAGGATGGACGAGTTTGTTGCTGAGGCTGGGGTAGAGGAACCTCCTCATGGTGAGGAGCGCGGCACGCGCGTCTCGAACCATGCGGCCGAGGCCCATCGCCATCCTTCGAGACGGCTGCTTCGCAGCCTCCTCAGGATGGGGCTGAATGTCTGGCCAGCCCCCTCACCGCTGCTTGCGATACTTGTGCTTCAGCTTCTGAATTTTCCGAATCTCGCCTTCGGATTTCCGCAGCCGCGCCGATGTCAGCCGGTCGAGAAACCGGACAAACGCGCCACGGCGCACAGTGGACGAAATCGGGCCGCCGAACTCGAGCTGGGCGGGCGGCGAAATCTTTTCAAACGTAAACGCAGGCATGGTGCTTCCCCTCATCGTTGAGTTGGAACACCCCCAAGCATTTCCCCTGTCGCATTGTCATTGAAACGTCTTGTTGTTTGACCGGTTCCCTGAGAGCCCGCAAGGACTGTCTGGCGACTTCCTTGTTGCGCATGCAATCCTGTGCAGGCCCTGAACATGCTATGCATAGATTGTGCCGAATTTTACCGATAGAAGCCGATGTGAGGGCAGCCAGACGATGTTCGAAGCGCATTTCCAGACATTCGAGGACCCGGAAGGCGGCGTGGCGCTGACGGCCCGTCTCGCGGCGCTGCGCGAGGAGCTGGCCCGCCGCAACCTGACCGGCTTCATCGTACCCCGCGCCGACAGCCACCAAAACGAATACGTACCACCCTCGGACGAGCGTCTGGCCTGGCTGTCCGGCTTTACCGGCTCTGCGGGGCTCGCCATCGCCCTGACCGACCGCGCAGTGCTGTTTGTGGACGGCCGCTACACGCTGCAGGCTGCCCAGCAGATCGATACCGCCGCCTGGACAGTCGCCTCGCTGGTCGATCCGCCGCCAGAGACCTGGCTGGCGCAGGAATTGAAGCGAGGCGACCGCCTCGGATTTGACCCGTGGCTGCACACTTCGGCGGCAGTGGAGCGGCTGGAAGCCGCCTGCGCCAAGGCCGGCGCCGAGCTGATCCCGGTCGATACCAATCCGGTGGATGCCGTCTGGCAGGAGCGCCCTGCCCCGCCACTCGGACAGGTGTCGGTGCACGACCTGAAGTTCGCCGGCGACACCGAGGCTGCGAAGCTCGCGCGCATCCAGGACGAGATTACCCGGCTGCGTGCCGAGGCGCTGGTGATGTCCGACCCACACGCGGTCGCGTGGACGTTCAACATTCGCGGCGCGGATGTCGCCCATACGCCGCTGCCGATCTCCTATGCGCTGGTGCCGAGGGACGGACGGCCGACAGTGTTCATCGATGCACGCAAACTGTCGAACAGCGCGCGCGATCATCTCGAACGCAATGCCGACGTCGTCGAGCCGGACCAGTTGAGCACCCATTTGAAGCGGCTGGGGGAGAGCAAGGCCGCGATCGCCATCGATGCCGCGACCGGCGCCGATGCGCTGAGCCGCATGATCGTTGAGGCCGGCGGCAAGCCTGTGCGCGGCAATGATCCCGTCGCGCTGCTGAAGGCCGTAAAGAACGCGACTGAAATCGCCGGCACGCGCAGCGCGCATGAGCGTGACGGCGCGGCACTGGCGCGCTTTCTGTTCTGGCTGGACCGCGAAGCGCCGAGCGGCCAACTCACGGAGATCGATACCGTCGAGGCGCTGGAGACATTCCGGCGCGACACCGGTGCGCTGAAAGACGTGTCGTTTCCAACCATTGCCGGATCAGGCCCTAACGGCGCGATCGTGCACTATCGCGTAACACGCAAGACCAACCGCCGCATCCGTCCGGGCGAACTGCTGCTGATCGATTCCGGCGCGCAGTTTCAGGATGGCACGACCGATGTAACGCGCACGATTGCGGTTGGCGACCCGACGCCCGAGATGCGCGACCGTTTTACGCGCGTGCTCCGAGGGCATCTGGCGATCGCCGGCGCCGTGTTTCCCGATGGCGCGACCGGCGCGCAGATCGACGCTTTTGCGCGGCAGTATCTCTGGCAGGCGGGCCTCGACTTCGAGCACGGCACCGGCCACGGCGTCGGCAGCTATCTGTCGGTGCACGAAGGACCGGCGCGCATCTCGAAGCTCGGCACCACGGCGCTGAAGCGCGGCATGATCCTCTCGAACGAGCCTGGCTACTACAAGACCGGCGACTACGGAATTCGCATCGAGAATCTGGAACTTGTCGTTGCGAAGGACATTCCCGGCGCGGAGAAGCCGATGAACGGTTTTGAAGCGCTGACGCTCGCGCCGATCGACCGGCGGCTGATCGATGTCCGGCTGATGACCGGCGACGAAATCGCCTGGCTCGACGCATACCACGTCCGCGTACGCACGACGTTGCGCACCGCGCTGGATGATGCGACCCGTGACTGGCTGGATGCGGCGACCAAGCCACTCGGCGGATAACGTAACGTCATTCCGGGGCGCGCGAAGCGCAAACCCGGAATTCCGAGCTGGGCGAACTCAGAGCGCATCACATCGAGATTCCGGGCTCGGACCTTCGGTTCGCCCCGGAATGACAAAGAAAATTACAGGTTCGCATCGCGGTGACTGACGACACGATCAAGACCGACACGGCCGCGCCGAAAGCCGCGGCAACGCCGGCCAGCAACGTTCCTTCGGGATTTGTCGTTCTCCTGATCGCGATGAGCGGCCTCGGGCCGATGTCGATGCAGGCGATCATGCCGGCCCTGCCGGCGCTCGCGGCTTACTTCCGTGAAGACATCGCCGTCGCGCAACTGACGATTTCGCTCTATCTCGTCGGCCTCGCCTGTTCACAGCTGGTTGTCGGACCGCTGTCCGACAAGTTCGGCCGCAGACCCGTGATCCTCACGGGCCTGTTGCTGATGGTGCTGTCGAACGTCGCTGGTATCTTCGCCGAGACACTGAGCCAGGTGATCGCCGCGCGGATCGTGCAGGCGTTTGGCGCGGCCGCCGGGCTCGCGGTCGGACGCGCGATGATCCGCGACCTCTATGACCGCGACCGCGCAGCATCGATGATCGGCATCGTCGTCGGCAGCATGATGATCGCGCCGATGATCGGCCCGTTCTTTGGCGGCGTGCTGGAGACAGCCTATGGCTGGCGCACCATCTTCTGGTTCCTCGGTGCTGTGTCCCTGGTTGTATTCCTGTGGGCGTGCGTGACGTTGCCGGAAACGCGCCGCGTGCGCACCGGTCCTGACGCGCTGGGCTTCCTTCACGACGTACGCGCGCTGATCGCAAGCCCGCAATATCATGGCTTCGTCATCGCCCAGGCATTCGCGGCGGCGACCTTCTTCATCTTCGCGTCCGGCGGCGCGTATGTCGTCATCACCCAGATGGGCCGTTCCAGCGCAGAATATGGCGCATGGTTCGCGCTCGGCTCGGTCGCCTACATGGCCGGCAATCTCACCTCCGCGCGCCTGACGCCGCGGCTCGGCGGCCATCGCATGATCTGGATTGGACTCGTGATGCAGATTGCAGGCTCGGTCGTGAACCTGATCTGGGGCCTGATGGGTCTCAACGCGAACCCGTCATGGTTCTTCATCACGCAGATGATCGTCGCCTACGGCAACGGCTATGTGATGTCGAACCTCGCAGCCGGCGCGATCAGCGTACGGCCGCAGGCGGCCGGCACCGCATCCGGCGTGCTCGGCTTCGTGCAGATGGCTTTCGGCGCGATCGTCTCGCAGCTCGGCGCGCATCTCGGCGGCGACTACACGACCACGGTGCCGCTCAATCTCGCCGGGCTGATCCTGTCGCTGCTGTGCGCGGCGGTGGTGGCGTTGCTGGTGTCGCGGTATGAGGGGCGGACGAAGGCGGCGCAATGATTTCCGTTATGGCGGCGCTTGTCGCGACTATGACGCGGAGCTAACCGATCAGCTTCAACCAGTCGTCCTCCGACAACACCTGCACGCCGTGCTTCTGCGCGTCCTTCAGCTTCGAGCCCGCACCGGGGCCTGCGACAACCAGGTCGGTCTTCTTCGACACCGAGCCCGAGACTTTCGCGCCAAGCCGTTCGGCCATCGCCTTGGCTTCGTCGCGCGTCATCTTCTCCAGCGCGCCGGTGAACACGACGATCTTGCCGGACACCGGCAAATCCTTTGCTGCCTGCTCGGCCGGCAGCACCTCGATCTCCTCCAGGAGATCGTCAAGCGCCCTGACGTTGCGCGGCTCGGCGAAGAATTCGACCACGGCATCGGCCACCACCTCGCCGACACCTTCGATGGCGTTCAGATCTTCGTAGGCTTCCGACGTGTTGCCTTCCCCGGATTGCCCCTTTGCCGCGGCGCGCATCGCATCGACGAATGCGTCGAACGTGCCGTAGTGGCGCGCCAGCAGTTTGGCGTTTCCGTCACCGACGCGGCGGATGCCGAGCGCGTAGATCAGGCGATGCAGCTCGATCCTGCGCCGCGCATTGACCGCACCGAACAGATTGCGAATCGACGTTTCGCCGTAACCTTCGCGATCCTTCAGCTTCTTTTGCGCACGCGCGTCACGCTTCTCCAGCGTGAAGATATCCGCCGCCGACATGATGATGCCTTCGTCGTAAAATTCCTGCACCTGCTTGTCGCCAAGACCGTCGATGTCGAAGGCGTTGCGCGACACGAAATGCTTGAGCCGTTCCACCGCCTGCGCGGGACAGGCGTAGGTGTTCGTACAACGCCGAACGGCATCAGGTTCATCAGAGTCAGCATCCAGTCCGCGAACAGCGGGACTGCCACACGACGGACACTTCTGCGGAAACCTGTACGGCTTCGCATCCCTTGGACGCTTCTCCAGCACGACACCGACGATCTGCGGGATCACGTCGCCCGCGCGCTGCACCACCACCGTGTCGCCGATGCGGATGTCGACGCCCTCGCGGATCGGGTTTCCGTCGTTGCCGATCGCCTTGATGTAGTCTTCGTTGTGCAGCGTCGCATTGGACACGACCACACCGCCGACAGCGACCGGCGCAAGCCGCGCCACCGGCGTCAGTGCACCGGTGCGCCCGACCTGGATCTCGATGTCGTTCAGCAGTGTCGTCGCCTGCTCGGCGGCGAACTTGTGCGCGATCGCCCAGCGCGGATTGCGCGAGACGAAACCCAGCCGTTGCTGCCAGTCGAGCCGGTCGATCTTGTAGACGACGCCATCGATCTCGTAGCCGAGTTTTGCGCGTTTGGTGGCGATCTCGCCATAGAACGCCAGCACCTCATCGACGCTCTCGCAGAGCTGCGTCAGCGGATTGGTGACCAGCCCCGCCTTTGCCATCCACTTGACCATGCCAAACTGGGTGTCCGCCGGCAATCTCGCTCATCTCGCCCCAGGCGTAGGCGAAGAACTTCAGCGGCCGCGCAGCGGTGACCGACGCATCCTTCTGGCGCAGCGAGCCCGCTGCGAAGTTGCGCGGGTTCGCCGCGACCTGAATCGCCCGGCCTTCTCGGCCCGCTTGTTGAAGCCGATGAAATCCTTACCCAGAATGTAGACTTCGCCGCGGATCTCGCAGACGTCGGGAA
Organism: uncultured Alphaproteobacteria bacterium; assembly: GCA_963774995.1. Classification (GTDB taxonomy): domain Bacteria; phylum Pseudomonadota; class Alphaproteobacteria; order Rhizobiales; family Xanthobacteraceae; genus P52-10. The sequence goes on along the minus strand of CAVZHJ010000014.1, from coordinate 103,908 downwards.
TGTCCCTGCCCTTCAGCTTGTGCGGAATATCGGCGATGGTGCGGACGTTGGCGGTGACGTCCTCGCCGGTGGTGCCGTCGCCGCGCGTTGCGCCGCGCACCAGTTCGCCGCCTTCGTAGCGCAGCGAGAGCGACAGGCCGTCGATCTTCGGCTCCGCGACGATGGCCGGGGTCTCGTCTTCGCTCAGCCGCAGGAAACGCCGCACCCGATCGACGAAATCCGACACGTCCTCATCATTGAAGGCATTGCCGAGCGAGAGCATCGGCACGGAATGCGGCACCTTGGCAAAGCGTCCCGAGGGCGCCGCGCCGACCTTTTGCGACGGCGACTGCTTCGTCACCAGTTCCGGAAACTGCGCCTCGATGGCATTCAACCGCTTGCGCACGCGCATCGTATTCGGCGTCCGACACCGTCGGCGCGTCGTCCTGATAATAGCGCTGGTCGTGCGCGGCAAGCTCAGTGGCGAGCTTCTTCAGCTCCGCCTTCGCCTGCGCGGCGGTGAGCTTGTCGATGGGGGCTTTGCTTGTGTCTCTGGCGGCCATTTTTCGTCATGGCCGGGCTTGTCCCGGCCATCCACGTCTTTCGTTGTCGACAGTCTTAAAGGCGTGGATGCATGGCAGCGTAGACAAGTGTACGCAGTCTACGCAAGACAGACTGCTCTGACCGGGCACGCAGAATGTGGAACGCCCTCACCCCGCCGCAGCCTTCATCAGCCGTTCGGCCGCAGCGCGGGCCTCGGCGGTGATCTCTGCGCCGGCGAGCATGCGCGCGATCTCCTCGCGGCGCTTGTCGGCGGCGAGATTGGTAACGCGCGTGGTCACCCGCTTGCCCTTGTCGAGCGTCTCCTTGGTGATGAGCAGGTGCTGATCGGCCCTTGCTGCGACCTGCGGCGCATGCGTCACCGCCATCACCTGAACGTTTTGCGCGAGCCGCGCCAGCCTGCCGCCGATCGCATCGGCCACCGCGCCGCCGACGCCGGTGTCGATCTCGTCGAACACGAGGGTCGGCGCCGAGCCGCGATCCGACAGCACCACTTTCAGCGCCAGCAGAAAGCGCGACAGCTCGCCGCCGGACGCCACCTTCATCATCGGCCCGGCGCGCGTGCCCGGATTGGTCTGCACCCAGAACTCCACGCGGTCGAAGCCGCTCGGACCGGGCTGTTGCGGATCGGTTTCGATCTGCGTGGAAAATTTCGCGCGTTCCAGCTTCAGCGGCGCAAGCTCGGCGTTTACGGCCTTGTTCAGCTTGTCGGCGGACTTCACGCGCACCGCGGAGAGCTTCTCCGCAGCCGCACGAAAACGCTTGTCCGCCTCGCCTGCGGCCTTCTCCAGTTGCTTCAGCTGTTCCGCGCCCTTGTCGATCAGCACCAGATCAGATGCGAAACGCGCGGCCAGCGCCGCCAGATCATCCACCGGCGTCGAATATTTTCGCGCGGCAGCGCGCAGCGCGAACAACCGCTCCTCGATCCGCTCGAGTTCGGCCGGATCGAAGTCGGCCGCCACAAGCGCGGCGTTGAGATGCTGATCGGCCTCGGCAAGCGCATTGATCGCCGTATCGATCGCCGCGATCGCCGGCTGCACCATTTGCGGCGAGTTCGCCGCGCGTCGCTCCAGCTTCCGCGCCACGGCGGCGAGCAGGGCGACCGGCGACTGGTGTCCGCCGACGGCCGCCTGCGCCTCGCGCAGATCGCCGGCGATCTTCTCGCCCTGCATCATGATCGTGCGCCGCTCGGCCAGCGCGGTTTCTTCACCCGCCTGCGGCGCAAGCCGCGTCAATTCTTCGGATGCGTGCCGCAGATAATCGGCCTCGCGCGCGGCGCGCTCGATCCCAGCGCGATGCTCGTCGAGCGCGATCGCCGCCTCGCGGCGCGCGTCCCACAGCGATTCGACGGCGGCTGCGTCCTTCTCCAGACCCGCGAATGCATCGAGCAGGCGGCGATGGGTCGCCGCATCGACCAGCGCGCGCTCGTCGTGCTGGCCATGAATCTCGACCAGCGCGGCGCCGACGGCTTTCAACGTCTGCACGCTGATCGCCTGATCGTTGATGAAAGCGCGGGTGCGCCCGTCCGCCAGCTGCACGCGGCGCAGAATCATCTCGCCGGTGTCATCGAGGCCATTGTCGCTGAGCAGCTTCGCAGCGGGATGCGCCTTCGGCACGTCGAAGGCCGCGGTCACCTGCCCCTGCTCCGCGCCCTGCCGCACAAGGCCGGCATCGCCGCGCCCGCCAAGCGCGAGCGCAAAAGCATCGAGCAGGATCGATTTACCCGCGCCGGTCTCTCCGGTCAGCACCGCGAGGCCGCGCGCAAAATCGATATCAAGCCGTTCGATCAGCACAATGTCGCGGATCGAAAGACGCGCAAGCATGAATAAACAGCCTTTGAAGAGCCGCTAGGGTCTAATCCGGCTTCGCCGGATCATACCCGTCGCTTATCCAATTGTGGGGCCTGATCTCATCCGAAAACCGGTATCCACTTTTCGGGATCATGCCCTAGCCGAGGCCGACTTTCCGGAGAGCCCGGCTCATCCAGGAACTACGGTTCTCATTCGGCTCGAGTCCCTGGGATTTTACAAGGCTGTAGGCGTCCTTGTACCAGCTGCTTTCAGGAAAGTTGTGGCCAAGCAGGGCGGCCGCAGTCTGCGCCTCGCCGACGATACCGATCGCCATATAGGCTTCGGTCAGGCGCGCCAGCGCTTCCTCGACATGCCGCGTACGCTGATACTGCGTCACGACAGTCTTGTAACGGTTGATCGCACCGGTGAAATCGCGCCGCTCCATATAGTAGCGGCCGATGTCCATCTCCTTGCCGGCAAGCTGGTCGCGCGCCGATTCCATCTTGCGCCGCGCAGCACTCGCATACTCCGAATTCGGATATTTGCGGACCACTTCCTCGAGCGCGGCGATCGCCTTTTCCGTGCGCCCCTGGTCGCGGCTGATGTCGGGGATCTGATCGAAGTGCGACGCAGCGATCAGGTATTGCGCGTAGGCGGCGTCTGAGCTGCCGGGATGCAGCGTGATGTAGCGCTGGGCCGCGCCGATGGTCGAATCGTAGTCCTGCGCCTCGTAGTGCGCATAAGCGGACATCAACAGCGACTTGCGCGCGAGGTCCGAGTATGGGTGCTGTCGGTCGACTTCCTCGAAACGCTTGGCGGCGGCGACCGACTTCTTCTCCTGATTCAGGAGATAGAGGCCTTCGTTGTAGAGCTTGTCCGGCGGCTGATCGGGCGGCGTCTCTTCCTTGCCGAACATCTTGTCCCAGGCGCCGCCCATCGAGCTGCACGCGCCCAGCGGCACGGTGAGCACCAGCAAGGCCGCGCCAACACGCAGCATGTGCGCGACACGCGTCACCAGCGGTTTGCGCGCGCCGCGCATTACCAGCGGTTTGCGCGCGCCGCGCATTACAAGATCCGTCGAGAGTTCAAGCTTCATACGCAGGGCCAGTACAGGTCCAGTGAGTTCGGCGGAAAATACCCGAAAAATCCATCCCGACCAACCGGATAAGCAGACATTTCGCCCGCATTAAGGCGGCGTGGTTGAGAGCGATAGCCAGCCTTCGACAGTGTTGCATTAGCCACACGACGGGCCGACCTCACCTCCCCGGGGGAGGTGACGCTCAGAATCAATGCTGAAGCTCGGAAACGCGCGCGTTCAGGCGCTCAGGACACATCCGGGCCGTAGGCCGGGGCGACGAGGCCGCCAACCGCTTCCACATGTCCGCGCGAGCGCCGCGGGTGTTCGGCCTCGACGATCCGCCACGCACTCCGGTCCGCCAGCAGGGCGCAGAGCACCGCGTGATTGAGCTTGTGGCCGCCGCGCACCGAGCGGTAAGCGCCGAGGATCGGCAGACCGGCGAGCGCCAGATCGCCAACCGCGTCGAGCACCTTGTGACGCACGAACTCGTCGGCGTAACGCAGGCCTTCCGGATTGAGGATGCGGGTCTCGTCGACGACGACCGAATTCTCGAACGAGGCACCGCGCGCATAACCTGCGCTCCAGAGCTTCGCGACGTCGGCCATGCAACCGAACGTGCGCGCGCGGCAGATATCCTTGCGGAAGGCCTGCGGCGTCAAATCGAGGCTGTAGGCCTGATGGCCGATCACGATTGTCGAAGGCGATTTCGAGTTCGGCGCGGAAGCCGTGCGCATAAGGCCTGAGTTCGCCCGACGACTGGCCGACAACGACCTGCACGGTCTTCAGGATTTCGATGTAACGGCGCGGCGCGGCCAGTTCGACGATGCCGGCCTGATCGATCGCAGCCACGAAGGGCGCGGCGCTGCCGTCCATGATCGGCGCTTCCGGTCCGTCGACCTCGACGGTGGCGTTGTCCACGCCCATGCCGCGCAGCGCGGCGAGCACGTGTTCGGTGGTGGAGATCAGCGGGCCGTCCTTGTCGCCGAGCACGGTGGCGAAATCGGTGGCGATCACGGCTTCCGATCGCGCGCAGGATTTCACGGTCGAGCGCCGTCGAGGCCGGTGCGGATGAAAACGATGCCGGTGTTGGCGTCTGCGGGACTGAGGGTCAGGGTCGCTGGCTGTCCGGAATGGACGCCGATGCCAGTCACACTGACGGGCAACCTGAGCGTGGTTTGCCGGCTGAATTTCATCCCAACGTCGCCTAACTTCTGAACAGGCTGGCTCACTGAGACGGGAGCACTGGCCGGTTCAACCCCAAGTTTCCGACGTTGTTTCCCCCAACGTCGCGGAGACCATAACGGGTAAGGTAAATTTGGCCACTCACGCTTGCTTACCAATTGTTACCCTAAACCCGCCTTAATCAGGCCCCGCGTTAACCAAATTTGCCCGCCGCCGCAACGGCCGATCTCAGCTCCGGCCGCGAATAATAGTCAAACAATATCAACGTACTATACCATAGCTGTGACCGCCTCGCCTGTGACGAAATATCCCGGCTGCGATGAGCCGGGATATTTGAGCGCGTGACCGATTGTTACAGAAGATCAGTTCGTCTGACGCCGCAGAAAAGCGGGGATATCCAGGTGGTCCTCTACCGCCGCCGGCCCGACCGGCGCCTGCCGGCCGTGCGAATCAAGCCCCTGCGGCGGTGAGCGGCGCGCGTACTCGGAAACCGGGTCGGCCGGGCGCTGTTGCGGAAGCCGGACGTTGCGGCATCGGCATCCGCTGCTGCGGCGGCATCGCCGGCATTGCGGGACCCGAAGCGCGGGCGGCGATCGGCGGCTCAGTCTCTTCGTCGCGCCGGCCGAGGCCGACATTGGCCAGCCGCTGCAACAGCGACAGCCGGGTCTTCTGCGGATGTTCGGGGGCCACCTCGCCGCGTGCCTGACGGATTTCGTTCTGCGCGGGCATCGGCAGGTCTTCGAACTTCGGCATCCGGGCCGGGCGGACCGGCATCTTTTCCGGCGCAGGCGGGATGAAGGCAGCAGGCACAGGCTCCTCATACTGTTCGACCGGCGCGGGCTTCGGCTCCTGGAACAATGACGGCTTCGGCGGCACGGCGCGAATCGACACGTCACCATAGGTGGCGGGCACCGACGGGGCCGGCGCGGGAGCCGGAGCAACCGCGGCAGCGATCGCCGCAAGCGCGGCGCGTTCATTCTCGACCGGCGCGCGGTTCTGCACCGGCTCCGCCTGGCGCGGCGCTTCCTGCTGCGGCGCGAGCCGCTCGGTCATCTTGGCGGTATCGGCGCGCAGCCGCGCGGTCAGGTCGGCAAGACGATTTTCCGGCACAGGCGCCTGCGCCGCTACCGGCGCGGCCAACGGCGTCTTCCCGCGCGCGTTCGTCTGCACGTTGTCGATGCCGGTCGCAACGACCGACACGCGAATGATGCCTTCCAGCGTTTCGTCGAAGGTCGCGCCGACGATGATGTTGGCGTCCTGATCGACTTCCTCGCGGATGCGGGTCGCGGCTTCGTCGACTTCGAACAGCGTCAGATCCTTGCCGCCGGTGATCGAGATCAACAGGCCCCGCGCGCCCTTCATCGACGAATTGTCGATCAGCGGATTGGCGATAGCGGCCTCGGCCGCAGTCAGCGCCCGCTTTTCGCCGCCGGCCTCGCCGGTGCCCATCATCGCCTTGCCCATCTCGCGCATCACCGCGCGCACGTCGGCGAAGTCGAGATTGATCAGGCCTTCCTTCACCATCAGGTCGGTGATGCAGGCGACACCCGAATAGAGAACCTGGTCGGCCATCGCGAACGCATCCGCGAAGGTCGTCTTCTCGTTGGCGACGCGGAACAGGTTCTGGTTCGGGATGATCAGGAGCGTGTCGACGCCCTTCTGCAGCTCGATGATGCCCGATTCCGCCGTGCGCATGCGGCGCTGGCCTTCGAAGTGGAACGGCTTCGTCACCACGCCGACGGTAAGAATACCCATCTCCCGCGCGGTCTTGGCGATCACCGGTGCTGCGCCGGTACCGGTGCCGCCACCCATGCCGGCGGTAACGAACACCATGTGCGCGCCCGCGAGATGATCGCGAATCTCGTCGATCACCTCGTTCGCTGCCGCGGCGCCGACATCCGGCTGCGATCCGGCGCCGAGGCCTTCGGTCACCGCCGTGCCCATCTGGATGATGCGCTCGGCCTTCGACATGGTCAGTGCCTGGGCGTCAGTGTTGGCGACGACGAAGTCGACGCCCTGAAGCCCGGCTGTGATCATGTTGTTGACGGCATTGCCGCCGGCGCCGCCGACGCCGAAGACGGTGATGCGCGGCTTGAGTTCGCGAATGTCGGGGATCTTGCAGATTGATCGTCATGGTTGCCTCTCGATTACGCGCGCGGCGTGCCGGCGGACGCTCCGTGCTCCGACGTCCGGATGGTGAATTGGATGGTGAATGTGTTCATGGCCGTCAGAACCCCTCGCGAAGCCATCGTCCGACCTTTCCGAAATAGCCGTCCGTTCCGGTCGCCGCACGCCGCTCGGGATGCGGCTCGGTGAACTCGAGATGGGCGAATTGCGGATAGACAAGCAGTCCGGCGGGCACGGCGAACGACGCACTCTTCGCCTCGTTCGGAAGCCGGCTCAGTCCAAGCGGACGGCCGATGCGCGCGGGGCGATTGAGAATCTGGCCAGCGAGTTCCGGGATACCGGCCAATTGCGATGCGCCGCCTGTGATGACGACGCGGGCATTCGGCTCCGCCGCGAAGGGGGAATCCGCGAGTTCGATCACGGACCATTTCGAAAATCTCCTCGGCCCGCTGGCGAATGATGTTTGCGATCTTGCCGCGCGACACGATTTGCGGGGCATCCCCCTCATGGTCGCCTGCCGAAGGAACGGTCATCAGTTCACGCGCGTCGGAGCCGCCGGTCAGAACCGTGCCATATAACGTCTTGATTTGCTCGGCATCCGCAATGGATGCGCCCAGTCCGCGGGCCAGGTCCATCGTGATGTGATTGCCGCCAAGCGCGAAACCGGCGGCATGAACGAACCGGCCGGCTGAATAAACGGCCATCGTCGTGGTTCCGGCGCCCATCTCGATCACAGCCGCGCCCAGCGCCGTCTCTTCGTCAGCCAGGGCCGACAGGCCTGCGACATAAGGACTCGCCACCACCGCCTCGATCGTCAGGTGGCAGCGTTCGGCCACCAGCATGAGGTTGCGGGCGACGGCGGAGTCCGCGGTCACCACGTTCATCTCGACGCCGAACTGCTTCGCCACCATGCCGCGCGGATCGCGGATGCCTTTCACGCCGTCCAGTGAATAGCCAATGGGCAGCGCGTGCAACACGGTGCGGCCTTCCCCGGTCGCATGCATCACCGCTGTACTCATGGCGCGCGTCAGATCGTTCCGTGTCACCGTGCCGCCGCGCGCCTCGGCGGAGGCTTCGATCAACTGCCCATGCAGGCGCCCGGCCGAGACCGACAGCAAAACCGACTCGACGCGGACGCCGGCCATCTGCTCGGCAAGGGCTACGGCCTGACGAACCGATTGCTCGGCCTCGCCTGCGTCGACCACCGCACCGGCCTTGATGCCGCGCGACTGGATTTGGCTGATGCCGATCACGTCGATGGCATGGCTGCGCCCGACCAGCGCATCGCGCGGCTGGCACGGCTTCAAGCGGCCGATCAGGCAGGCGACCTTGCTGGTGCCGATGTCGAGACCCGCCACCAGCGTCGGGCGGTTCGCCGCCATCGGCCGCCGCATCTTCGGCGTCAGAGTGCGATCGAGGCCCGTCATGCTTCGTTCGCCTTTTTCTTGCGGGCCTTTTCCTTGTCCTTCAGCGCGTCGGCGCGTGTTTTCGCTGCGTCCTCCGACAGGCGGACGGTCAGCCGGTCAGGTAATCGCAAGTCGACCGCCGTGATGTCGCGCGAGAACAGCTTCTCGTCCTTGTCGAGTTTGGTGAGCGCTGCGAGCGCACTTCCCACGTCCTGCTCCGGCAGGCGCACGTCGATTCCGTCCGCAAGCCGCAAGTTCCAGCGCCGTTCGCCGACGAAAACGATCGCCTTCACCTGCGCACGGATGTGCGGGTGCTGCGCCAGCAGGTCGAGAAAATCCTTCGCATGAGTTTCAGCGCCCTTCCCGACGATGAGCGGCAGCGATTTGAACGGACCGGGCGTGTAGGGCTGCAGCACGATGCCATTCTCGGAAATCACCGACACGCTGCCGGCGTGCTGCCATAGTGCGAAAGCAGCGCGCTCGACGATGTCGATCTGGATGCTGTCGGGATAGAACTTCAGCACAGTCGCGTCGGCGATCCACGGCGTCGCCTTCAGCCTGTCGCGAACGTTTGCGGCATCGAGAAACAACAGCGAGCGGCGTCCGGTCACGCCACCGATGGCAAGGACTTCATCCTGCGAGAGATTCTTGCGGCCTGAGATAGCAACATGGGCGATGCGAAAGCCGGCGGTGTTGGCGACCGCGTCACGCGCATCGCGAAAGGCCTCGATCATGAATTCGACATGGCCGCCGCGAACGACGCCAACGCCAAGACTGCCGAGCAGAATAAGTAGTGTTGCCGCCGTGCCGAAATTGCGCGGCAGCCGTTCCTCGAGCCTGGCGATAAAGCGATTGTCGCGCTCGCTGCGAACGCGGAGCGGCGCGGGCTTGCGGCGAAACAGATTTGCGAGCCGGCTGCGAACGGAATTCGCCCCTGGTTGTCTCAGCGACCCAGCGAGGCGTCCGCCACCATCCATTGCACGAGCTCGTCACATGTTAGGCCCGCACACGCTGCGAGCTCCGGCACACGTGACGTCTCGGTCATTCCGGGCCAGCCGTAACGGACATCCGCACGGCTCACGCCCGGCAACCAAGCGCACGAAGCGCCGCCAACGTTGACCTTCGGGCTTCCTGGTAAACAAAAGGTAAATGAGGAGCGAGCACGGCGCGTTTTGATGCGCCTTTTGAATGCTTTGCCCCGTAATCGTGGAAACCGAGGTTAGGAACAATCCGGTCCTGTCGGGCACCCGGCTGCCGCTTGGCGCGGGGGTCCAGCTGCGCCCTCGCTGTCCGCGGCTGGGTTGCTGTGGCCCTACTGCTGCGCGCGCCCCTGGGCCAACGTGATCTGGTCGTTCAGGAAATCGGCGAATGCTATCCCCTCGGCCTTGAGCGCCTTCGGATAAAGCGAGGCCGCCGTCAGCCCCGGCAGGGTATTGGTTTCCAGAAAGACCGGGCCGTTGTCCGTGACGATGAAGTCCGAACGGGAATATCCCCGACACGACAACACCTTGTGGGCCCTGGTGGCGTAATCCATCAGCTGCGAGGTGACCTCGGGCGAAAAGCGCCCGGGGCAAATTTCCTGGGTGGCCTTGGCAATATACTTGGCCTCGTAGTCGAACGCTCCCGCCGCCGGGATGATCTCGACCGGCGGCAGCGCGATGACTGAACCATCCGGCCGCTCCAGCACGCCGCAGGTCGCCTCCACCCCGGCGACATAAACCTCGATCAGATACTCCTCCACCTCGGCCGCCCTCCGCACCGCGACCAGATCCTGCTTCGCGTTGACGAAGATCAGGCCGTAGCTCGACCCATCGCGCGCGGGCTTGGCGATCAACCTGTCGTGTTCGGTCAAGGCCGCCTCGATATGCTCCAGCGCCACGGTCGTCGTGATCTTGAGTCCTGCAATTTCAGCGAAGCGTTTTGCAGCCTTCTTGTCGAAGGCGAGATAGGATGACGCCGAGCCGGAGCCGGTAAACGGGATGCCGCGCAGTTCGCACATCGCCTGAAGCTCGCCGTTTTCCGCCATGCCACCATGCATGCCCAGCACCAGCAGACGGTTCTCGGCCTTTGCCCGGTCGAGCGCCTGGGCCATCCCGCCAAAGCTCTTGCTGCCTGGCTTGAAAGAGACTTCGAACGGCCGCTGGTGCGTCCGCAGCAACTCGGCGCGCGTCTCATGCACCGTGTCGCCGACATCCCAGAACCACAGGTCGGCGTCCGGCAGCGCGGCACTCAAGGCCTGGGTGGTCGCGACCGCCACCAGGCGCTCTTTGTTCAGGCCGCCGAAAAGAATGGTCGTCCGCATCATGTTGTCCCACTGACCTTCAATCGCGCGAACCAGTCGCCGAGCCAGGTTTCAAGCTGGCGTTTTCTTGACAAGCAATGACCCCACACTGTTAATCCGTGATGGAAATTAGGCCTCTAATTTCATCCCGTTAGCAACGACATTTCACCGATTTCCTCGATTCGGAGAAGTGGTATCGGCTCCACCTTGAACGATCCCCCATGACCCGCGCGACTCAACCGCTTCGTATCGCGATGATGGTCTCCGGTCCCGGAATCAACGGCGCCATTATTCATGCGCTGCTCCTCACCCGATTTCTTGAGCGGCGCGGCCACAAGGTTCTGCTGCTGCACCGGCCGAACGCATGGATCGCCCGGCAATCGGGCCTGAATGAGGTCGAACTGTTCGAAACGACGTTCGGGCGATCACCGCGCGAGTTGATCCGCGTCACGCGGCGGATCAACGCCTTTGCCCCCGACGTCGTGCACACGCACATGAGCAGCGCCCACACCTATGGCATGCTGACGCGCATCCTGAGCCGGCGGCCGGTGGTCGCCACCGCGCATTCGCAGTCGCTCCAGTTGCACTGGCTTTTCAATAACATCGTCATTGCCACTTCACCCGGCGCGGCAGAGCATCATCGCCGGCGTAACCTCGTGCCGCGATCGGCGCTGCGCCTGCAGGCCAACTTCATCGAGACCGCGAACTTTCCACAGCCCAGCGATCAACAACGCCACGCCGCGCGCGCGGCGTTCGGCTTCGCTGAGGACGCCTTCGTGATCGGATCGGTGGGCTTCATCGACGACCGCAAGAACCAGCTCGATCTTGCGCGCGCCCTCGGCGATATCCTCCGCAAGGCGCCGCACGCCCGGCTGCTGCTGGTCGGCGGCGAGGACGCCAATTACGGCGGCGACATCCGCCGCATGGCGAAACAGCTCGGTGTGACGCCGCACATCGTCTTCACCGGGCCACGCCAGGACATTCCGCAAGTGCTTGCGGCGATGGACACATTCGCACTGGTGTCGCGCAAGGAAACCGGTCCGCTCGCGGTGCTCGAGGCGATGTCGTGCGGATTGCCGGTGCTTGCGACCAACGTCGGCATGCTGCCGGATTTCGTTCGCGACGGCACGGCGGGATACATCGTCGATGTTGGCGACATTCCGGCGATCTCCGATCGCCTCGTCGCAATGGCGCTCGATCCTTCGAAGCGACGAGCGATGGGCCGGGCCGCGCATGAGATCGCTCGCAACGAATACGACGTCGAGATCGCAGGGCCGAAGATCGAAGCGATTTTGGCTGAGGCTGCGCTGATCCGGAACAGGCCCTTGTTGGGGTTCGTAGCGAAGCTTTGCGGGAAGTCGCAGCCTGCATGAGCAAAGCGACATGCGGGTCTGGCTCCGCGACAAGAATCCCGAATGTCGCTTTGCTCATCCGGGCTGCAATGCTTGCCACCAGGGCCCTCGCTACGCCGCCGAGATCCCGATCCGCTTGATCTCCCACTGCAGCTCGACGCCGCAGTTCTCCTTTACCCGCGCCCGCACTGTTTCCCCAAGCGTCTCAATGTCATGGCCAGAGGCATTGCCGGTGTTGATCAGGAAATTGCAATGCATCTCCGAGACCTGCGCGCCGCCGACGCGGAAGCCGCGAAGGCCTGCGGCGTCGACCAGCTTCCACGCGCTCTGGCCGGGGGGATTCTTGAAGGTCGAGCCGCCGGTCTTCTCGCGGATCGGCTGCGCGGTCTCGCGATGCTGCTGCACCTCGTTCATCCGCGCGCGGATGCTTCCCGGATCGGCAAGCCGACCGCGAAACAGTGCCGAGGTGAAGATCACACCCTCCTCGACACCACTGTTGCGGTAGACGAACTTCATGTCCGCATTGGAAAAGATGCGCTTCTCACCCTTGCGGGTGACGCCGGTCGCCGAGACCAGCACATCCTTGGTCTCGCCGCCGTTGGCGCCGGCATTCATGCGCAGCGCGCCGCCGATCGAACCCGGAATGCCGAAGTAGAATTCAAGGCCGGCGATGTTCGCCGCGGCCGCGACCTCCGCCACCCGTTTGTCGAGCGCTGCCGTTCCCGCACGCACCGCGTCGTCCTGCGCTGTCGCCGCGCCAAAGCCGCGCGGCGACAGCCGGACGACGACCCCGGGCACGCCGCCGTCCCGCACAATCAGGTTGGAGCCGACGCCAACGGGATAGACCGCAATGTCTTGCGGCAGTTTCGACAGAAAATACGCGAGATCATCTTCGTCCGCCGGCGTGAACAGCACCTGCGCCGGACCGCCGACGCGAAACCAGGTGAGCGGCGCCATGTCCTGATTCGCGGCGAGCCGCCCGCGAAGATCGGGCATCGCGGCTTTGAGGTCTGAGGTGATGTCGGCGAAGCTCACGGCGCTAGCCCAGTGCCTTCAGCTCGCCCGGTAGTGCATAGGCCCACTGGGTGATGTTGCCGGCACCGAGGCAGACCACATAGTCGCCCTTGCCCGCCAGCCCGCGTACGACACCGGCGAGCGCCGCGGAATTTTGCAGCGGAATCACCTGGCGGTGGCCGTGCGCGCGCAGGCCCAGCACGAAGTGCTCGCGGTCGATGCCGGCGATCGGAGCTTCGCCGGCCGGATAAACCTCCGCGACAACAACCGCGTCCGCGTCATTGAAACATGTACAGAATTCGTCGAACAGCGACTGCAGGCGCGTATAACGGTGCGGCTGCACCACGGCGATCACTTTGCCCCTGGTCGACTCCCGCGCCGCCTTCAGCACCGCGGCGATCTCCACCGGATGATGGCCGTAGTCGTCGATGATCGTGGCGCCGTTCCACTCACCGGTCTTGGTGAAGCGCCGCTTCACGCCGCCGAAGCCGGCCAGCGCCTTGCGGATCGTGTCGTCGGAAAGGCCGAGTTCGCGTGCCACGGCAATTGCCGCCGTCGCATTCGACGCGTTGTGGCGTCCCGGCATCGGCAGCACCAGATCGGAGATCTCGTGCGTCTTGCCACTGGCGCGGTCGCGGAAGATCACCTTGAACGTCGAGCCGCCATTTTCGGCGGTCAGGTCGGCCAGCCGCACATCGGCCTGCGGATTGACGCCGTAGGTGATAATCCGGCGGTCCTCGATCTTGCCGACCAGCGACTGCACCACCGGGTGGTCGGTGCACATCACCGCAAAACCGTAGAACGGCACACCTTCGACGAAGTCGCGGAAGGCGTCCTGTACCGCCTCGAACGTCTTGAAATGATCGAGATGCTCGGGATCGACGTTGGTGACGATGGCGATATCGGCGGGAAGCTTCAGGAACGTGCCGTCGCTCTCGTCGGCCTCGACCACCATCCAGTCGCCCGCGCCGAGCCGTGCGTTGGTGCCGTAGGCATTGATGATGCCGCCGTTGATCACGGTCGGATCGAGATTGCCGGCATCGAGCAGGGTCGCGACCATCGAGGTCGTTGTGGTCTTGCCGTGGGTGCCGGCGATGGCGATGCAGCTCTTCAGCCGCATCAGTTCGGCCAGCATCTCGGCGCGGCGAACTACGGGGATGCGCTGCGCCCGCGCGGCCATCAGTTCGGGGTTGTCGCGCTTGATCGCGGTCGAGACCACCAGCACATCCGCGCCCGCGACATTCTCCGCGCGATGGCCGATGTTCACACTCACGCCCTTCTCGCGCAGCCGCGTGACGTTGGCGCCCTCCGAGGCGTCCGAGCCCTGCACGGTGTAGCCGAGATTGCACAGCACCTCAGCAATGCCGCTCATGCCGATACCGCCGATACCGACGAAATGAATGGGGCCGATCTGGCTCGGCAGTCTCATGAATTCAACCTGCTCCTGTATGCCCGAAATGGTGCGGGCACTTCGCGGCCCTCTTTAGCTGATTCATGCAAGAGGTGGACGGTCCGGACAAGTCAGCCCGGGCTGGAATATTCAGGTGTTCGAACCAATTCCCGCCACTTTCGTCACCAGATCGGCAAGCCGTTCGGCGGCATCGAGCGTGCCGGCCGAGCGCGCCTTGCCGGCCATATCGGCCAGCCGCTGTGGCTCGGCGGCAAGCGCGGAAATCTCCGATGCCAGCCGGTCCGGCGTGAATTCGGGCTGCGGAATACGTATCGCGCCCCCCACCCGCATCAGCACACCGGCGTTGGCGAACTGGTCCTGATCGATCGAACCCGGCAGCGGGACGAGGATCGAGGGGCGTCCGACACCTGCGAGTTCGGCGACCGTGCCGGCCCCGGACCGCGAGACGACCAGGTGCGCCATGGCCAGTCGCTGCGGCAAATCGGAGAAGAAGGGCGCGAGTTCCGCATTGATCTTCAGCCGGTCGTAGACCGACTTCACCCGCGCGAGATCCTCCTCGCGCACCTGCTGAACCAGCGCGAGTCGCGACCACAACGCAGGCTCCAGCCGTTCGATTGCCGGCGGCACGATGTCGGCCATGATGCGCGCGCCCTGGCTGCCGCCGACCACCAGCAGGCGCAGGGGGCCATTCGCCTCCGGGGCGCTATAAGGCTGCCCCGCGGCCGCGAGCACCGCGGGCCTCAATGGCGTGCCGGTCAGCGTCGCTTTCGACGCCAGCGCAGGATCGCGGTCGAATACGCCGGGCAGCGAGGTCGCGATCGCATCGACGCGCGTCGCCAGAAAGCGGTTCGCGCGGCCGAGCACCGCGTTGGAATCGTGAATCAGCGTCGGTACGCCCATCAGCCGCGCCGCGATCAGCGGCGGCAGCGTCGGGTAGCCGCCGAAGCCGATCATCGCCGCGGGTTTCAGCTTGCGCACCAGATTGAGCGCGACTGCGGTGCCGGCGGCGAGCATAATGCCGGTGCGCGCAAGCGCGAGCGGATTTTTCGAGCGAACCGTTTCGCTCGGCACCACGTCGAGCAGGCTCTCGGAAAACAGCCCGCTGTAGCGAACCGCACGCGTGTCGGTGACGAGGCGGACGCGCAACCCGCGCTGCATCAGCACCGACCCCAGCGCCTCGGCCGGAAACAGGTGTCCGCCGGTGCCACCTGCCGCGAGCAGAATGAGGGGCGCTTCAGGCATAGCTGCGCGCAAATCCCGCGCCGCCGGTGGCCTCGAGTTCAATGCCGGATCGCTGCCGCGTCAGTGCGAGCAGCATGCCCATGCCATAGGCGAGCGACAGCATCGACGAGCCGCCATAGGAGATGAACGGCAGCGTCATGCCCTTGGCCGGGATCAGGTGCAGGTTCACCGCCATGTTGATCGCCGATTGAATGCCGAACAGAATCGCCAGCCCGGAGGCCGCGAAGCGCGTGAACAGATCTTCGGTGCGATACGCGGCTTTCAGCGTGCGGATCACGATGAATGCGAACAGCGAAACCAGTCCGAGGCACAGGATGATGCCGAATTCCTCCGCGGCGACCGCGAACACGAAATCGGTGTGGCTGTCGGGCAGGATGCGCTTCACCGTCCCCTCGCCCGGCCCCTGACCGAACCAGCCGCCGCGCGCAAAGGATTCCGTCGCCATGTCGACCTGAAACGTATCGCCGGACGCAGGGTCCATGAATCGCTTGATGCGCCGGGCGACGTGCGGCACGAACAGATAGGCGCTGAACAGCCCGGCGAGGGATACGCTGGCAAGGCCTGCGACCCAGATCATGCGCATTCCGGCCATGAAGAACAGCGCCCCCCACACCGTCAGGATCAGCATGGTCTGGCCGAAGTCCGGCTCCAGCACCAGAAGCGCCACGACCAGCAGCAGCGCCGCGAGCGCGAGCGAGGTCGCGGGCATCTCCGGGCGGCGCGCCGATTCCGAGAACAACCATGCGACCACCACGACGAAAGCCGGCTTTGCGAACTCCGACGCCTGAACGCTGATTCCGGCGATGGATATCCAGCGCCGCGAGCCCTTCACTTCGGCGCCGAACACGAGCGTCGCCGCAAGCAGCACCACGCTGATCGCAAACATGATAAGCGCCGAGCGGCGCACCTGCCGCGGCGAAAGAAACGAGATGCCGATCATCACGGCAAACGCCGGCAGGATGAACATCACGTGCCGGTTGAAGAAGTGAAACGGATCGAGGCCGATGCGGGTCGCAACCGGCGGGCTTGCGGCCAGCGACAGGATGATGCCGCCAAGAATAAGAGTCGTCAGCGCGGCGAGCAGCAGGCGGTCGACCGTCCACCACCACTGGCCAAGGGGAGTGCGTCGGTCGCGCGAAATCATGGGGAGCCCTGCCGGTTACACACCCTGGTGTCGTGGTTCAGAAATTCGCTCCATCGCGCCGCGAGTCCGTCGAGCGAATTTCTGAACCATAAACGACACTAAAATCACAAGTTTGCCAGTGTCCTTGTCGAATCCGATGTTCGCTCCCGAGCGTGCTGCGAAGCACGGCGAACTTCGGGACACTAGTGGTCCACCATCGTGGTTTACGAACCGTTAAGGAAATCCATCAATTCAACGGCATGACGCCCGGCAGCGCCAGCACGAGCTCACGGAAGCGGTTGCCGCGGATTTCGAAGTTGCGGTACTGGTCGAATGACGCGCAGGCGGGCGACAGCAGAACCACCGGCTCGCTCAAGCCTGTCGCTGCCGCGTCGCGCGCGGCGGCAGCGACGGCGTTGTCGAGCGTCTGCGAAATCTCATGCGGCACTTTTGACCCCAGCGTCGCCGCGAACTCCTCGGCCGCCTCGCCGATCAGATAGGCTTTGCGGATACGCGGAAAGAATTCGGCGAGGCTGGTGATGCCGCCGGTCTTTGGCTTTCCCCCGGCGATCCAGAAGATGTCGTTGAATGACGACAAGGCACGGGCTGCGGCGTCCGCGTTGGTGCCCTTGGAGTCGTTGACGAACAGGACGCCGCCGCTGCGGCCCACCTGCTCCATGCGATGCGCCAGCCCGGGAAAACTGCGCAGGCCCTTCTGGATCGCGTCGTCCTTGACGCCGAGCACCAGTGCCGTGGCTGCCGCACATGCGGCGTTTTGCGCGTTGTGCTGGCCGCGCAGCGAGCCGATGCCGCCGATCCTTGCGACCTCGTTCCTGGCACCGCTGATCGCGCGCACGATCTGGTCGCGCTCCGTATAGATGCCGTCCGCAAGCGGCTGGCGTACCGATACGCGGACGACATTCGTTCCCGCCTGTTCGATGCGATCGGCGGCGGCGCGGCACCAATTATCGTCAACGCCTATGATAGCCGCTCCGCTCTTCTGCACGCTGGCAACAAGCCGCTCCTTCACTGCGGCGTAATTGGCGAGCGTGCCGTGCCGATCAATGTGGTCTTCGCTGACGTTGAGCAGAATGCCGACGCTGGGGTCGAGCGACGGCGTCAGATCGATTTGATAGGATGACATTTCGATCACATGCACGCGGCCGGTGCGCGGCGGCTCGAGCGAGAGGATCGCGGTGCCGATGTTGCCGCCCATCTGCACGTCGTGCCCGGCTTCGCGCATCAAATGCGCGACCAGCGCGGTGGTCGTCGACTTGCCGTTGGTGCCGGTGATCGCAACGAACGGCGCGTTCGGCGCATGACGCTTGCGCTCAAGACAGAACAGTTCGATGTCGCCGATCACGGCAACGCCGGCGCGCTGCGCGGCGAGCACCGTCCAGTGCGGCGCAGGATGGGTCAGCGGCACTCCCGGCGCCAGTACAAGTGCTGCGAAATTGGCCCAGGAGACGTCGCGCAGATTGGCCGTGGTGAATCCGGCCTTCGCGGCCTGGGCAAGGCTGTCGGTATTGTCGTCGCTGGCGACGACGTGCGCGCCGCCGGCCTTCAGCGCATGACAGCTCGCAAGGCCCGAGCCGCCAAGGCCGAACACCGCAACCGTCTTTCCTTTGAGGCTTGTGACAGGGATCATTTCGGCATCGTCATTCCGGGACGACCATCCAAGTCGGCTGTTGCCGACTTGGATATTTGATGTGCCGAACTCGGGTAAACCCGAGTTCGGGTGGCGTCGGACCCGGAACCCAGTTTCTCTGCCGCGGTGCTGGATCCGGGTTCGCGAGCTTTGCTCGCGCTCCGGAATGACGGCATTTGATATCGCGCACACCCATCACCGCAGCTTCAGCGTGGACAGCCCGGCCAGCGCCAGCATGACCGATATGATCCAGAAGCGGATGACGATCTGCGGCTCGGTCCAGCCCTTCTGCTCGAAATGATGGTGCAGCGGCGCCATCATGAACACACGTTTGCCGGTCAACTTGAACGAGACGACCTGCACGATGACCGAAATCGCCTCCAGCACGAACAGGCCGCCGATGATGCCGAGCACCATTTCATGCTTGGTTGCGACCGCGACCGAGCCGAGCAAGCCACCTAGCGCAAGCGAGCCGGTGTCGCCCATGAAGATCGAAGCCGGCGGAGCATTGAACCAGAGAAAACCCAGCCCAGCGCCGACCACGGCGCCGCATAACACCGCAAGTTCGCCGGTGCCGGCCACAAAATTGATCTGAAGGTATTCCGAGAGCACCGCGTTGCCGACGACATAGGCGAGCGCTGCGAAACTCAGCGATGCGATCATCACCGGAACGATCGCGAGTCCATCGAGGCCGTCGGTCAGGTTCACCGCGTTGCCGGCGCCAACAATGATGAACGTTGCGAACACAAGGAAGAACCAGCCGAAGTTGAGGAGAAAGTCCTTGAAGAACGGCACCGCGAGCGAGGTCGCCAGCGGCGGCCGGCCGATCCAGATGATCGCGAAGCATGCCGTACCGGCAATGATCGCCTCGATTGCCAGCCGTGTCTTGCCGGAAAAGCCCGCATGCGTCTGCTTGGTGACCTTCAGATAGTCGTCATAGAAGCCGACGAAGCCGAAGCCGAGCGTGACCGCGAGCACGATCCACACATATGGATTGCGCAGGTTGCCCCAGAGCAGCGTCGAGACCACGAGACCGGACAGGATCATCAGCCCGCCCATGGTCGGCGTGCCCTTCTTCGCAATCAGATGCGATTGCGGGCCGTCCTCACGGATCGGTTGGCCCTTGCCCTGACGCAGACGCAGATGATCGATGATCCACGGACCGAACATGAACACGAACAGCGCCGCGGTCCCCATCGCTCCGCCGGTTCGGACAGTAATGTAACGAAAGACGTTGAGGCCAGGGATGGACGCGGAAAAATCGACCAGCCAGAAAAACATCGTATCGCCTCAGACGGCCACGTCGTCGACTGCGCCGGGCGCGGAGAACCGGCGCTGCAATGCCTCGACGATCAGTTTCATTTTCGAACCGAGCGAGCCCTTGATCATCAGGGCATCACTGGCGCGAATCGCTGTGGCGACGTCCGACTCGAGCGCCGCCGAGTTATCGGCATAGCCGCCCCGGAGGTTCGACGGAAGGGCCTCCCACAGGTATCCCATCAACGGCCCGCAGCAAAACACCAGGTCGACGCCGTTCGCGCGCAGGGATTCCGCAAGCGCTGCATGCAGTTCGGGCCCCGACGGCCCCAACTCCAGCATGTCGCCGAGGACGGCGATGCGGCGACCCCTTGTGCCGATCGCGGCCTGACCCAGCACGCTGATCGCAGCGCGCATCGACGCCGGATTGGCATTGTAGCTTTCGTCAATCAGCAGCGCTTGCCCGCCGGACACGCCAAGATGCACGCGAACGCCACGACCCGCCGGCGCCTGCATCTGCGACAGCGCCAGCGCGCTGCGCGCCAGATCGGCGCCTGCGAGGCAGCCGGCCGCCAGCACGGCAAGCGAGTTGATCGCCATATGCCGGCCGGGCACGCCGAGCTTGTAGATGACGTCGTGACCGAGAATGTTCGCATGCACGGCGGAGCATGACGCATGCAACGACACATCTAGCAGTCGCGCGTCCGCCGCGGCATGTTCGCCAAACGTCACAATATGATTCACGCCGGCGTTCTGTGCCGCATCGCGCAGCCGCGCAAACTGCGGGTTGTCGAGGTTGAGCACCGCAGCGCCGCCGGGCTCCAGCCCACAGAAAATCTCCGCCTTGGCGTCGGCGATGGCCTCGAGCGAACCGAAGAATTCCAGGTGCACCGGCTCGATCGTGGTGATGACGGCCACGTGCGGGCGCGCCATCTTCACCAGCGGCTCGATCTCGCCCGCATGGTTCATGCCGATCTCGAAGATTGCGTAATTGACGTGCGCCGGGCAGCGCGCGAGCGACAGCGGCACGCCCCAGTGGTTGTTGAAGGACGCGACCGAGGCATGCGTCTCGCCTTGTGCGGCGAGCACGCAGCGCAGCGCCTCCTTGGTCGACGTTTTACCCACCGAACCCGTGACGGCGACGACCTGCCCTTTCAATCGCGCGCGCGATGCCCGCGCGAGATCGCGCAGGCCGTCGAGCACGTCCGGTACGATCAGCAGCGGAAGGTCGCTTGCGAACGCATTCGCCTGCGCACTCTCGACGACCGCGATGCCCGCACCATTCTTGATGGCTGCATCAACGAAGGCGTGGCCATCGTGCACGTCGCCCTTGATGGCGAAATAGGCGTCGCCGTTCGCAATCGTCCGACTGTCGATGGAAAGACCGGAGATGGTCTTCGGCATGGCGCCGCGCGCATCGGCGCGCATCGCTTCACGCATCGCATGAAGGGTCCACAGCGCCCGCCCGCTCATGCCGCATGCTCCGCCAAAGCCGCCTTCGCGGCATCGTGATCGCTGAACGGCAACGTCCTGTCGCCGACGATCTGCCCGGTCTCGTGGCCCTTGCCCGCGATCACCAGCGCATCGCCCGGCTGCAACTCGGCAACCGCAACACGAATCGCTTCCGCGCGATCGCCGATTTCCCGTGCGCCCGGCGCCGCAGTCAGGATCGCCCTGCGAATGGTCGCCGGATTCTCGCTGCGCGGATTGTCGTCCGTGACGATGACGCTGTCGGCGCCCTTGGCGGCGATATCGCCCATTACGGAGCGCTTGCCCGCGTCGCGGTCGCCGCCCGCACCGAACACGACGACCAGCTTGCGTTTCGCGTAAGGTCGCATCGCGATCAGAACCTTCTCCAGCGCATCCGGCTTGTGCGCGTAGTCGACGAAGATCGCCGCGCCGTTTTTCTCGCCGACCAGTTCAAGCCGTCCCTTCGCGCCTTCCAGCTGTTCGAGCGCGGCGAAGGCCTTCACTGCTTCAGTGCCGGTGCCAATGGCAAGACCGGCGGACACCAGCGCATTCTCGATCTGGAATTCACCGACCAGCGGCAGCCGCAACTTCACGCGTTTGCCTTCGTGCTCGATGGTCATGATCTGACCGAAACCGTCGATCGCTGCGTCAACAAGCCGAATGCCACTGCCCTTGCGGCCGACCGTCATCACCTGCAGGCCGCGCTTGCGCGCAACTGCCACGACCGCATCGGAATGCTCGTGACCGGCGACGATCACGGCCGCGCCGTCCGGCCTGACGAGATCGGTGAACAGCCGCAGTTTTGCGCCAAGGTAGTGAGCGACGGTCGGATGATAGTCCATATGATCGCGCGAGAGATTGGTGAACGCGCCGGCGTCGACCCGCACGCCGTCCAGCCGATGCTGGTCGAGGCCGTGCGACGACGCCTCGAACGCCAGATGCGTCACGCCCTCACGCGCAATCTCGTCGAGCGTTTTGTGCAACGAGATCGGATCCGGCGTCGTCAATGATCCATAGACCGTGCGCTTCGGCGAGACCAGACCGATGGTGCCGATGCTCGCGGCATCAAAACCCTGGCTCATCCAGATTTGCCGCGTGAAGGCTGCGACCGACGTCTTGCCGCTGGTGCCGGTCACGGCAGCGATCGTTTGCGGCTGGCGCGGATAGAAGCGCGCCGCAGCGCGCGACAGCGCCTGCCGCGCATTCGAAACCCTGACGAACGGAACGCCGGCTGCGGTGGGCGGCATGTGCTCTCCGACAACGGCAACCGCGCCGCCGGTAATCGCAGCATCGATGAACTTCGCACCGTCGGTCTTTGCGCCCGCCAGCGCAAAGAACACATCGCCCCGTTTGACTTGGCGGCTGTCGACCGACAATCCCGAAACGGCGATCTCGCCCGCGCCCGCGTTCGGCGCGGCATCGTCGCTCAGAAGGTCGCGAAGCTTCATTCGTTCATCCGGCGATCAGGCGCTTCTCTCGCGCCGACCGTGTTACCTTGTTGCTGCAAGAATAAGGCGCTCGGACGGCGGCAGATCGAAGCGCGGCTCCAGGCCCAGCAGCGGGGCAATGCGGGCGATCACCTTGCCACCGGTCGGCACCGCGTTCCAGCCCGAGGTGATGAAACCGTGTGTCTCGGCGAGCGGCTGCGGCTCGTCCAGCATGATCAGTATCTGATACTTCGGGTTGTCCGACGGCATGATGGCGGTGAACGAGTTCAACACCTGCTTGCGGGAATACCGTCCGTTGACGACCTTTTCCGAGGTGCCGGTCTTGCCGCCGATATAATACCCCTGGACGTCGGCTTTTCGCGCCGTGCCGATCTCGGCGTTCAGCCGCATCAGGTGACGCATCTTCTGGCTGGTGTCGGCTTTCACGACCTGCTTCGCCAGCTTCATTGCGTCGGTCTCGCTGCGCTTCAGGAACGTGGGCGGGATGAGGTAGCCGCCGTTGACCAGCGCGTTGATCCCCATGATCGCCTGCAGCGGTGCGACCGACAGGCCGTGCCCGAAGGCGATGGTGATCGTGTTCAGTTCGCCCCAGCGCTTCGGTACGATCGGCTCGGCGCTCTCGGGAAGCTCGGTGCGCAACCGGTCGAGCTGGCCGAGTTTCTTCAGGAACGCCTTGTGCGCCTCGACGCCCTGCGACATCGCTATCCGCGCGGCGCCAACGTTCGATGAAAAGGTGAACACTTCCGACAGCGTGATCGATCGGCCCATCGGATGGGTGTCGCGGATGTTGAAACGGCCGTAGCGCAGCGATCCGCGCGCGTCGAACATCGTGTTGATGTTGGCCTTGCCGGAATCCAGTGCCATCGCCAGGGTCAGCGCCTTGAAGGTCGACCCCATCTCGTACACACCGGTGGTCAGGCGGTTGATGCGCGTCGGGTCGTTCGCCTCGCGCGGATTGTTCGGATCGTAATCCGGCACCGAGACCAACGCGACGATCTCGCCGGTCTTCACGTTCGAGACGAGGCCGGCAGCGGCCTTGGCCTTGTACTTGTCCTTCGCCTTCAGGAGTTCGTCGCGCAACGCGTGCTCGACGCGCAGATCGACGGCAAGCTCCACCGGCTCCTGCTGCCGGTCGTTCGCAAAACCCGCCATGTGCAGGTCCGCAAGGCCGTTGCTGTCGAGCCATTTCTCGATGCCGGCGATGCCCTGATTGTCGATGTTCACATGGCCGATCAGATGCGAGACGACGGGACCGGACGGGTAGACGCGTTTGTTTTCTCGCAGGAAGCCGATGCCGGGAATGCCAAGGCGATGGATCTGCCGTTCCTGCTCCGCGGTGATTTCACGCTTCAGCCAGACGAAACCCTTGCGCGTGTGCAGGCGCTGGCGAACCTCAGCGGTTTCCAGATCAGGCAATGCGCCGGTCAGCAGTTCAACCGCTTCGTCGCGGTCCACCAGCCGCCGCGGCTCGCCGAACAGCGACGAGGTCTTCACGTCGGTGGCAAGGATCAATCCGTTGCGATCGAGAATATCCGGCCGCGCGGTTGCGGTCGCATCCTGCACGGCGCGCTTGCTCGCCTCATTGCTCTCGGCGGTGACGCCGAACAGGACCAGCTTGCCGGCAATGATCCCGTAGACCGCGATGAACGCAACGATAGCGAAACCGACACGCGCCCGCGCCTTCACATTGCGATCGACGTTCTTGCCGTACAGGAGCGTGCGGATCAGCCGCCGCCGCCAATGTTCGGCAGGCCGCACCGGGTGCGTGACGGACGTCTCGACACTCATCGCGTAGCCTCCGGCGGCGTGATCGAGCTGGTCAGATCGGGATCGGCGGCCTCGATCATCGTTCCGATCGGATCGGGATCGTTCGGCTTGACGAAGCTCGGCGGACGTTCGGGCAGGCTCTTCAGATTGTCGTACTGCGTTGCATCGATGAAGCGCAGTTTTGTGTGACGTTCGGCCAGGCCTTGCAGGCGACCTGGCGACTCAAGTTTCGCCCAGTCCGCATGCAGACGGGCGATGGCATCGCGTTCGCCACGGATGTCGGCGCGCAGCTTCATCACGCGCTCGGTACGCACGGTCAACTCCATCTTGATGCGGTAGACGTAGGCTGCGGCGAACACCAGCGCGCAGATCACGAAGAGGTGGACGATGCGCATCAGGTCATCCTCCCCTCATCACGTCGTCGAGTGACGGCAGTGCGAGGCCTTCGCTCTCGCCGGCATGCGGCAACGCATCGGTCCGCTCCGCCGCGCGAAGCTTCGCCGAGCGCGCGCGCGGATTGGCGGCCGTCTCCGCCTCATCCGCAACGAGCGGCCGCTTCGTCAGCACCTTGAAGCTCGGCGGCGCGTGCTGCAGTTCCGGATGATGCCGCGACCCGCCGCCGACGCGCGAGCGATCGGTGAGGAACGTCTTGACGATTCGGTCTTCCAGCGAATGAAACGACACGACGACCAGCCGCCCGCCCGGCTTGAGGATTTGCTCCGCGCCACGCAGCGCGAACTGCAGTTCGTCGAGTTCCTCGTTGACGAAAATTCGCAACGCCTGGAACGTCCGCGTCGCGGGGTGGATTTCGCCGAAGCGCTGCTGCAGCACACGCGAAATGATGTCGGCAAGCGTACGCGTCGTCGTAATCGGAGCGTCCCTGCGCGCCTCGGTAATGGCGCGCGCGATCGGCCGGGCGAATTTCTCTTCGCCGAGGACGGAGATGATGCGCGCCAGATCGGCCGGCGATGCCGCAGCGATCACATCCGCCGCGCTCGGCCCGTCGTGGCCCATGCGCATGTCGAGCGGTCCATCGAGCCGGAACGAGAAGCCGCGCGCGGCCTGGTCGAGCTGCATCGACGAGACGCCGATATCCATGACGACGCCATCGACCGCCTCGTATCCCTGCGCGCGGCAGACGTCGGCAAGATTGGAAAACCGGTCTTCGACCAGAACGAGCCGTCCATCCGAGCGATCGACCAGGTCGAAGCCTGCGGCGATCGCCGAGCGGTCGCGGTCGATGCCGACCACCTGCGTACCGGCAATATCAAGAATGGCGCGGCTGTAGCCGCCGGCGCCGAATGTCGCATCGACGAAAACGCCGCCGCTCCTCGGCGCGAGGCATTGCATCGCTTCGGACAGCAGTACTGCCACATGACGAACCGCCTGGCCCGAACTCGCGGAGGTTCCGCCGCCGGCAATCATTCCCCTGCTCCAGATGGTGCCTGAAGTCCTCGCAGCCCGCCCATGGCGCGGCTTGCCATGACGGCTCCTAAGCGGCCGTAAATTTTCAGGCTTTCTCGCGCCAGGGGCTGTGGAAAACTCGCCGCGCAAACGGGGTCGGGAACTGACCGGTCCGCGCAAGCTCGTCGCTGCAGCCATTGGATGTTTCGATGCGTCAATGACATTGCTGCCTCCCCTCGCGGTTCGGCTTGTTCATCCCTCAGTAACAACCGTTAACGTTAAAGAACCGTTGACGAAGATGCTCGCGTCGGCCACGCGATACCGTTGGTTGGCTGCAACGCGCTGTGTATTCCTGCCACAGGTCTTAACCAATTCACACTTATCGACCGCCTTTCGATTGTACGCCCTCCGCGCATGGGCTTTAGTGAGAGTCGTCGCTAGAGTTTTGTGTATCGCGACACCCAATCCCCCTCTTGTCATTGAACGTGCCAGTTGCATGTCCCAGAGTCATCTCTCGCAGGCTGTATCGACGTCTCAACGCAGAAGTGCGTTGCCGTCACCGTGGGCCGCGAGTGAAATGAAGTTCTTCCCCGATTCCTCCGTCGTTTCCGACGTCATCGCCTCCGCCAACTACGGCGATCGCCGGGCCGGACGGGCGCTGGACATGATCGTGCTGCACTACACCGGCATGACCGACGCGGAAGTCGCGATTCGCCGGCTGACGGTCGCCGGCACGGAAGTCTCGGCACATTATGTGGTGCGCGAGGACGGCCGCATCGTCCAGTGCGTTCCCGAATCGCTGCGCGCCTGGCATGCCGGGGCATCGACCTGGGGCACCGAGACCGACGTCAACTCGTGCTCGATCGGTGTCGAGATCGTGAATGGCGGGCACGACTATGATCTGCCTGCCTATCCGCTCCGGCAAATCGCCGCCGTGATCGCCCTGTGCAAGGGCATCATGATTCGCCGCAACATTCCGCGCGAGCGCGTGCTCGGCCATTCCGACGTCGCGCCCGGCCGCAAGCAGGATCCGGGCGAGAAGTTCCCGTGGCAATTGCTTGCCGATTCCGGCGTCGGCCTGTTCGTACTGCCCGCAAAGATCGTGCCCGGCCCGTCACTCGCGCTCGGCTCCATGGGCGCGGACGTGCTGGCGCTGCAGGAAGCGCTTGCTGCCTACGGCTACACCATCTCTCCGAGCAGCCAATACGACAGCGCGACGCGGGACGTGGTCGCAGCCTTCCAGCGGCATTTCCGACCCGCGAGGGTCGACGGCATTGCCGATCCTTCGACGCTGACCACCCTGCACGACCTTTTGACGGCGCACGCCTCGGTCGCTTAGGGCCCGACGACTCCAGGCTGAACCTTCGTCGTGCGCTAGCGCGAGGCCGTGAAGTAGAAGTCCTCATTGCCCGGCACCGAGCCGTAGCTGAAGGGCTGCTGCCGGCGGTTGGTCGCCGCCATCACGTCGTCGCGCACGAGGTCGAACATTTTGCGGATTTCGAGCTGCGGCGTCAGCATGCGCTGCACCAGCGCCGACACGAACGGGCTGTTGCCGCCCTCGCCGTCGAACGCCACCTGCCCGTGTTTTGCCGCGAACACCACCAGCGTGCCGGCGTCGGGCTCGACCTGCGTCAGGCCGCGTTCGAGCGAGCGCGAGGCGACCACGCGCCGCATCTGGTTGGCGTAAGGGTTTTCACGGCAGGCGTCGAGCAGCAGCAGGCGCAGCTTCCTTGCACCCTGGGTCGCGCCCATCACTTGCTCCAGTTGCACTGCTTCGAACTGCGCGTCGCGATCGGCGGACAATCTTGCATCCACCGGAATCACGTAGTTCTGCCCGCCGACCTCGATGCCGTGGCCGGCGAAGTACACCAGCGACCAGTCGGCGCCGTCGGATTCGACCGCAAACTTGCGCAGCGCATCGATCAGCTTCTCGCGCGTCAGATCGTTGGCGAGCGTCACCGACTGGAAGCCTGTACGGCGCAAGGTGTCGGCGACGGTCGCAGCGTCGCGCCTTGGGTTGGGAAGCACCGGGACCGCGCGATAGTCCGAATTGCCGATCACCAGCGCGACGCGGCGGCCCTGCGATTGCGGTGCTGCTGCGACCGACGGCTGTGGCGCGGCGGCGAGTTGCACCGCGGAGTTGACCGGCGCCGTGGCAACCGGCGTCGCCGGCTGCTGCGCGCGCGCGATGTCGAGCACGCGCACGCGCTCGCGTGCGATCGCCTGCGCCTGCTCGCGGTCGTCCTTTCTGCCTTCGGTCACGCCGAGCGCGGCCTGAAAATCCGACCACGCGCGGAAGGTATCGCCGCCCTTTTCGTGCGCGAGACCGCGCCACGCATATGACCGCGCGTCCTTGGCAGAGAGCCGGATCGACTGATCGAGATCGGCGATGGCGCGGCCGGGATTGTCCTTCCGGCTCCAGATCAGGCCGCGCACCAGAAACGCGTAGGAGGATTCGGGATTGAGGCGCAGCGCTTCGTCCGCGTCTCGCAGCGCGCGATCGTAATCGCCCTTTTCGGTGAAGGCATAGGCGCGGCTCATGAAGCCGTAGGCATTCACCGGATCGATCCGCAATCCCTGATCGTGACTGGCGATCGCAGCATCAAACGAGCCGCTGCGGCGGAGCAGCGCGCCGCGCGCGTGATAGGCGAACGGGTGATGGCCGGGCTCGAGCCGGATCGCCTGTTCGAAATCGGCGAGCGCACGCTGGTTGTCGCCGAGCGATGACCAGGACTCGCCGCGCACCACATAGGTCCGCGCGAGAGCGGGCTTGATCTCCGTCGCGCGGCTGAGGTCGGCGACTGCGCGCTGATGATCGCCGCGCTCGGACCACGCCCGACCGCGCCCGAACCACGCATCCTCAAGGCCGGGCATGATCTGGATCGCCATGTCGAAATCGACCACTGCGCGGCTGTGCTCCTTGCGCAGCAGGAAGGCGAAGCCGCGATTGTTGTAGGTGATCGCGAGATCGCGGCCCTTGAGACCGCCGGCGAGCAGGCGCGTGCAGGCATTGATGCGCGCATCGTCGGGGTTGACGCCGTCGCAGAGCTTGCGGTCTTCGGCGTATCCGGCGGCGGCCGGCATGATGTGCGTGAGGCTGATCAGTCCCGCGATCAGAAGCGCCTTCCACCATTGTCCCATGGCCAAGCCCCCGAACATGCGTTGCATCGGCCGGATCGCGTGAGTGCGAGCGGCCATGCCGTCAAACGTCAGACAACACGGGCGAAAGATGTCCGGCTTGCGCCGTAGCCTCGTGTTTACCACATCACGCATAACAGCGCTTGACGCGCGCTGATGTGAGCTTCATCACATCCAGTGTCAGTCGGCCGGACGGCCGCTCCCGCATCCGCCGAAAGGCCGCGGGGGAGGAAAGTCCGGGCTCCATCGACAGGCGGTGCCGGATAACATCCGGCGGGACTGCTGCGGCGCAAGCCGGAACAGTTTCAGGGAAAGTGCCACAGAGAACGAACCGCCGCGCTTTCGGGTGCGGTAAGGGTGAAAAGGTGCGGTAAGAGCGCACCGCGTGGTCAGCAATGACGACGGCATGGCAAACCCCACCGGGAGCAAGACCGAATAGGAACGGCGCAGCGGAAGGTTCGCTGAAAAGCGAAAACGCCGCGGGGCATGTCTGGCCTTGCCGTTCGGGTAGGTTGCTTGAGGCCGCGCGCAAGCACGGTCCCAGAGGAATGGCCGTCACGTATCGCCGCGCAAGCGGCGGTGCCTTACAGAACCCGGCTTACAGGCTGGCTGATGCTGCTAAATGAGGGGTTCGGCGCAAACACGCCGGGCCCCTCACCAGTTTTGACGGACGCTACCCCTTCACGAAATACGGCACGATGTGGTCGGTGAACTTCTCGAAGCGCGCGGTCACCCTGTCGCCGATCCTCAGGTCGCGATCGCCGTGGCCCATCATGCGAAAGCCTTCGTTCGCGTCGACGAGCACGACCGCATAGGGCACATGCGCCCTCGCCTCTGCAGTCGCCGCGCGGGTGACGATGGAGATCGCGAAGACGACGCCCTCGCCCGAGGCCTTCAGGTCCGCGACATCGCCCGCGCCGCATGCCGGGCAAAAGCCGCGCCGAAAATACCAGATGTGCCTGCACGCACCGCACGACTGATACGCGATCGACTCCGCGCCCTTCGTCCAGTCGGCAACCTTCGCTGTCACGCTCATCGCACACGCTCCACGAACATGCTGACATGCGACGAGAGTATCCCGCCATCGCCATGCATCAGCGCCAGCGATGCCTCGCGCACCTGGCGTTTCCCTGCGCGGCCCGTCATCTGCAGATGCGTCTCGACCACATGCGCCATCGCACCGCCAGTGCCGCAATGGCCGTAACGGAGCAACCCGCCATGGGTGTTCAGCGGCAGCCTGCCCTTGATGCCGAACTCGCCGCTGCGCGCCATCAGCGCCGCCTCGCCGCGTTTGGCGATGCCGATCTCCTCGAGCAGGATCGCCAGCGTGATCGTGAAACTGTCGTAGACGGCGGCGTAGTCGATGTCCTTGAGGTCCACGCCTGAAGCATCCATCGCCCGGTTGCAGGCATCCGACGCGCCGTAGCGGGTGACGTCGCCGGCAAGCGTCACATGCTGATGCCGGTGCGCCTGCCCGCAACCCATGATGCGCACATGGACATCGTTCACCGGCTCGCGGCTGACGATGAAGGCCGCGCCCCCGTCCGACACCGGACAGCAGTCGAGCAGTTTCAGCGGCGTCGCGATCGAGCGCGAGGCCATCACGTCGGCAACCGTGATCGGCTCGCGGAACTGCGCGCCGGGATGGAGCAGCGCATGCGTGCGCATCAGCACCGCGAACTCCGCGAGCTGTTCCTCGGTGATGCCGAATTCATGCATGTAGCGCGAGGCGACGAGGCCGTAATAGGCCGGAATGGTCGGCCCGAGCGGCACCTCGAAATCCGGATGGCCCACCTGCGCCAGGGTCTGGATCGCCGAATCCCGCGCCTGGCCCGTCAGGCGGTTCTCACCGGCGACCACCAGCACGTTGGTCGCGACACCGGCCTCGACCAGTTGATGCGCGAGCATGCCCATCGCCAGCCCGGTCGCGCCGCCGACCTGAATGGCGTGCGCATATTTCGGCTGGATGCCGAAATGCTCGGCGAACACGGTTGCCAGCATCAGATGCGGCATGGTGGTGGAATAGCCGCACAGCACGCCGTCGATCCCGGCGCGCTTCAAACCGGAATTGGCAAGCGCCAGCGTCGCCGCCTCGCTCATCAGGTCCAGTGTCGAAAAACCCTCGCGCTTGCCGTAGGCGGTGAGCCCGACGCCCGTGATGAAACTCATGTCGCTCCCCAAACAACCACATCGCCGTCATGGCCGGGTCAAGCCCGACCATGACGATGATGATGACGCAACTATCGCACGACACTTTCCCCACGTCACTCCGCGGCCGACACCCGGTCCAGGTCCACGCCGCCGAGTTCCACCACCTGCCGCTCGAACAGCAACCGGTAGATGCCGCCGGCATGCACCAGCGAACGGTGCGTGCCTTCCTCGACGATCCGGCCGCGTCGAACACCAGGATGCGGTCGAGCGCACGCACGGTCGAGAGCCGGTGCGCGATCACGATCGACGTGCGTCCGCGCATCAGCCGCTGCATCGCCTCCTGGATCAGCGCCTCCGATTCCGAATCGAGGCTGGAGGTCGCCTCGTCCAGGATCAGGATCGGCGTATCGGCCAGGAACGCCCGCGCCAGCGCGACGCGCTGCCGCTCGCCGCCCGAGAGTTTCACGCCGCGCTCGCCGACCAGCGTGCCGTAGCCGTTCGGCAGCCGTTCGATGAACTCGTGCGCGTTGGCTAGCTCCGCAGCCTCGACGATCTGCGTCGAAGCTCGCTCCCGGCCGGCCGTAGGCGATGTTGTCGGCAAGCGAGCGGTGAAACAGGATCGGCTCCTGCTGCACGA
Source organism: uncultured Alphaproteobacteria bacterium (assembly GCA_963774995.1). Lineage (GTDB taxonomy): Bacteria > Pseudomonadota > Alphaproteobacteria > Rhizobiales > Xanthobacteraceae > P52-10. The sequence continues at coordinate 72,442 of CAVZHJ010000014.1, read as the reverse complement.
TCGCGATCTGCGAGCGCAGCGAGGCCTGCGTCGCCTGCGACACATCCTGACCGTCGATCAGGATGCGGCCGCCGCCGATGTCGTAGAGTCGCTGGATCAGCTTGACGAACGTCGTCTTGCCGGAACCGGAACGTCCGACCAGGCCGACGCGCTCGCCCGCCTCGATGTTGACCGACAGGTTGCGATAGAGCGGCGTCTCATGCCCGCGATAGTGGAACGTCACGTCGTCGAACACGATGTTGCCGCCGGTGACTTTCAGCGCCGCAGCACCCGGCGCGTCGAGAATGCCCGGCACCTCGTCATGGATCGCCACCAGCTCCTCCATGTCGTTCACCGAACGCTGCAGGTTGTTGATGTGCATGCCGACGTCGCGCAGGTACCCGTGGATGACGAAGTAGCTTGTCAGCACATAGGTCACGTCGCCCGGCGTCGCCTTGCCTGCGATCCACAGCAGCAGAGCGCCGCCGACCACCGAGGCGCGCACGCCGAGCAGCACCAGCAACTGGATCGTGCTGGTGGTGGTGTAGCGCATCCAGGTCCGCCGCACGCGCTTGCGCCATTTGCCGACCACGCGCGCGAGTTTTGTGTCCTCGCGCTCCTCCGCGCCGAAGGATTTCACCACCGCGTTGCAGGTCAACGCGTCGGCAAGCGTGCCGCCGACTTTCGTGTCCCACGCATTCGACAGCCGCGCGGCGGGCGCGATGAACTGCGTCGAGAACCAGACCGTCATCGTGATGTAGGCGACCGCGCCGACCGCAATCACCGCGCCCAGCGCCGGCCAATGCAGGCCGAGCAGGATCATCGAGCCGCCCAGCACCACCACCGACGGCAGCAGCGCCAGCAGAATCGTGTCGTTCAGCAGATCCACCGCCCACATGCCGCGCGTGACCTTGCGCACCGTCGAGCCGGCAAAACTGTTCGCGTGCCAGTCGGTCGAGAACCGCTGCACGAGATGAAATGCGTCGCGCGCAATGTCGGACATCACGCGCAGCGTGAACGGCACGATGCCCCACAGGCCGAGGTGGCGGGACGCCAGCTGCGCGAGGCCGAGCGCGATGATCGCGGCGAACGCTGCGAACGCGCCTGACTTCGCAGCCTCGAAGTCGGCCCCGCCAACTGCGATGGCGTCGACCAGCCGGCCGGCAAACAGCGGCATGAACACGTCGGAGACGGTCGCGCCGACCATCGCCAGCGAAATGCCCGAGCAGAGCCAGGGCTGGTTGCGCCAGTGGCGGAACACGAACGGCAGCACCACGCGGATCGCCGCGGGCCGGTCTTTGCGTTTATCGATCATGACATGTTCCGGCTGCGCAAACCGCAGACCGGCTCCATCGATTGCGGCGCACAGGGCATGCGAGCCCGATGGCGCCAAAGAAAATTCCGGGTTTTGAAGAAGGCCGGGGCGTCAGACCCGACCGTTACGAACCGAACCGCCTAGGCGGCGAGGCAGCCATCCGAAAATCCGGACGGGCGCGAAGGAGTGACAAGCGAATACATCGAGATCATGCATGTCCTCCTTGGGGTTCGAGACTGGAATGGCGATTTCATACGCCTGATAGGGTGATTTGGCAACACGCGGGCCAAAAGCCGCGGCGATTGCGCGACAATTGATGCAGCCGCGCATCACAGCGACCAGCCTCGCGCACATTTATTTCTGAAAAGACAGGCGATCGTTTTCGATTGTGGCGTGGCGCCACTCTCCCCTCCCCCGCGAGTGAAGCGAGTGGCGGGGAGGGATAAGAAGAGCGCGTCGCTCCGCTCTCGCGTTTCCAAATTGTCAAACAGCCCGCGCCTTTCGGCGCATTTCAGCCGAGGCCCAGACGCGCGTCATCGCCCCGTGTTTTGTCCGGCTCCAGGGCGCGCCGGTCGTCTTGTCCCTTGATCCCCCGAGGGGGCGTGCGGAACACAGGGCGTTTCACCGCGCCCGCGGCGCCACGTGGGTGACCACGTGGCAGCCGTGTGCCGAAGCACACGGCAAACAACAACCTCGGACGCAGCGCATACGCCTGCGTTCCGCACGCAATGGACTTTGCGGCTTGCTGCATCGCTGACCGGGAATTGTCGCTTCCGCCGACCCCGCCCGGACCGCACGAACTGTCGCGCGGGCATGCACTTGGACCGTCCGCCCGACGCGTCGGCGTCAATCTCCTGTCCGACAGCGGATCCCCGGCTTTCACCCGTAATCCGCAGCATTCAGGCCCGACATCGCAGCGGCCACCGCACCCCGCTCCGCGTTGCGATGACGATCGCGACGCGCCCCTTAAAGGAGCGGATAGGAAGAAAGATATTCCTACGATATGACCACCGTCAAATCTAATTTGCGAGCCTGTGGGATTCCTGTGAATAAATCCCCGCCTGCGCGCCGTGGCCCGGCTTGCCGCGCCGTACCTCGGAGAGCGAAGACGGGAGAGCGAGGGCGGTCGGGACCCCAAAACCGGCGCGCCCGGCGTCCCGGCAAATGAACCCGGTGTCTTGGTCATGAACCAACGGTTTCCCGAACATACTCATCGATGAAAGCGCGTCCGCCGCCAGCCAGCAGCGGGGCGCCGGTCTGCGGCTTCAGCGAACGAAGGAGTTCGAGAGCCGGCATCAGAGCGATGCCGCTGCACGACGACGGCGTCTCGTCAATCGACCCGCCGTTTGAGCAAGCCACGCGTTCGCATTCGCGCGGCAACCACACCAACAATCGACCACGAAAAGAGAGTGTCCCATGCAAACCCTCCATCTCACCTCCCTCGCGCGTCCGTCATTTGCCGCAGGACTTGCGATTAGCTTGATGCTGCCGATATCGACCGCATCTGCCGAATTGCCTGCAACGATCGCCGCGCCCGGCGAAGTTCCGGTCGCACGTCTGCATGCGCAAGGCGCGCAGATCTACGCGTGCAATCCCGACCAGGCCGGACAGCTCGCGTGGCAATTCCGTGAGCCGGTCGCCACGCTGCTCGACGGCAACAAAACCGTCGGACGGCACTACGCAGGACCGCGATGGGAGCTTGCCGACGGCAGCGTTCTCGAAGCGCGCGTGTCCAGCCGCGCCCCCGGCGCCACGCCGCAGGACATTCCGCTGCTCAAGCTCGAGGTCACAACAAGCCGCGGCTCGGGATCGCTCACCGGCGTCACGACCATTCAGCGGATCGAGACCAGGGGCGGCGTCGCCGAGGGCGCATGTCCCGCGGACGGCGCGCTGCTGAGCGTGCCGTATGCCGCGGACTACGTTTTCCTGAAGAAGATGCCCTGACGACCACCACGCAAGACAGCAGACATCCACAGGAGAGAATCATGAAGCTTCGAGCAAACGGCACGCTCCGTACACTCGCACTGGCGATCGCCGTCACAGCAAGCACTCTCGCCACGTCCGCCATCGCGCAGACGGTCGGCAATGGCGGCAGCGTCAAGGCGCCGTCCCCGACGACGGCCACCACCGGCCAGGGAAACCTCAATCAGGCCGTCACTGAAAGCCGGCCGTCGCAGAAGCCGGGCGAGGCGAAGGAACGCGGACCTTGCCGCGGATCCTGCAACCACGGCGGCCACCAGCACTGAAGGCACCGCAAGAACTCACAGAGAAGGCTCCACCATGCTCAAATCAGGCAAGCTCACGATGCAGGACCTGAGGTCCGCCCTTCCCGATCTCGCGGCCGAGGCCAAGGCGCGCGCCGGCGAGTTCGAGCGCGCACGACAACTCGCGCCGGACTTCACCGACAAACTCAAGCAGGCCGGCGCCTTCAAGGCGCTGATCCCGTCCGAGGCCGGCGGGCTCGGCGCATCACTGACCGAATGGCTCGAGGTTGCGATCGCCCTCGCCGAGGCCGACGCATCGACCGGCTGGGTCGCGGCGCACGCCAACATCTGCGCCGGAATTATCCACGCATCGGCCGACCCGCGGTTCGTCGATGAGTTCTTCGCCGACCCGGCCGCATGCGCGGCCTGGAGCAGCGTTCCCCGGGTCGAGGTCGTCGAGGAGAAGGACGGCATCCGCATCACCGGCAGCTGGAGTTTCGAGAGCGGCTGTACGGCGGCGACGTTCGTCGGCGGCATGGTGAGCCTGTCGCCGGATCCTGACGGACGATCGCGGATGATCGCGGCGCTTGCGCCGATCGGCGAAGCGCGCATCGAAGAGACCTGGGATCCGGTCGGTCTTGCCGGCACCGGCAGTCATGACGTGCACTTCAACGACGTGTTCGTGCCGTGGCATCGCACATTCGCGTGGCCGGCGGGCTGCGCCCGGGCGCCATTCCCGACGGGAGCTTTTGTGCCGGGCAACTGGTTCATATCGATGGGCGCTTCCGCAACCCACCTCGGCCTCGCGCGGCGGGCGCTCGATGAAGCCCGCAACGAACTGCGCGGCAAGGTCGACAAGTACACGCGCAAGCCGGTGATCGAGAACGCGGCCGTGCTGCGCAGCCTCGAGGCCGCGGAAGGCCTCTGGTTCGCCTGCCGCGCCGGTCTTCGCGAGGCGCTCGGCACGATCTGGGACCACGCGCTGCGTGACGAACGTGCCCCGATCGAGGCAACACTCGCGGTGCGCGTCGCGGCGGTCACCGCCACTCAACGCTGTGCGGAGATCGTGCGCGCGGCCTGGGATGTGTCCGGCACGGGCGCTATGCGCAACGCCGGCGTGCTGCAACGTTTGCTGCGCGACGCCAGCTGCCTGACGCATCACGTCTCGTCGAACCCTGGATCCTACGAACTGACAGGCCGCGTCCGCTGCGGTATCGATCGGCTCAGTTTCAGGGTGTAGCTCGTCATCGCGAATGAATACGATGCTCGTACTGGCACGGACGTAGCCATACGCTGCGTCGTATGGGTCCCGGCTCGCGCTTCGCCAGGCCGGGACGACGTTACCGCCCGCTGTCCCTGATGTTCGACTCGTCCTCGATCCCGTCCTCGGCGCTTGGGCGATAGGAGAGCGCGCGCCGCTTTGAGCCGATCGAGCCGGTGACGCCTGCATCGCGACCGGCAACGCGGCCGCCGGCGCGCGCGGCGATCAGTTCACCCGAGACCGCCGCCGGATTGCAGATCGCGCGGCCGGACGAGCGGCGCATCAGGTCCACATGGATGTGGTCGTAGTGATAGACGTTCGAACCCGGCGCCAGCACGGTGTTGAACATCTGGCACGCTGCGCCTTGCACGTCGCGCAAAAACCCCTGCTCTTCCGCCGGCCCGCGCCAGCCGTCCTTCACCGACACGCGCCGGCCGTCCGCGAGCGTGAAGGCTGCGATGTCCAGCGCATTGCCGAACGCATGCTCGGAGATGCGCGCGTTGGCATTGCCGTTCATGCCGCGGCAGGAGTAGGCAGAGATCTGCTTGATCTCGACGACCGGCTGGTTGAACCAGCGCATCGCCGCCGGCTGGATCGACTCAATGATCCAGCGATCGAGCGCCGACACCAACGGACAGGCGAGCGTCGCGACGGGCTTGAACGCCACCGGCCCGACCGCGGCGACCTGGTCACCACGCGACGGCCCGAGCCGCGGCGGCTGCGCCGACGGATAGGGCTCGCGGCTTTGATACGGCTCGCGCTGCGGCGCGCCGGGACGCGGCGCGTTTTGATAGAGTTGATCGCGGCCCTGTTGCGGAGTGCCCGGCTGCGACTGATCGAACGCTTCGGCGTCTTCGTCATCCGGCGGCGCGCTGTTGCCCGGCGCATGCAGCGACATCGGACCTTGCTGCGACGGATAGCTTTGCTGCTGCGGGTATTGCTGTCGCGTGTCGTAGGCCGGCGCGCGCGCGCCTTGCGGCGGATAGGCCTGCTGCGGCTGCGAGGGGTATGGCGGCTGATTATGATATGGCTGATTTATCGGCCAGCGCGGCTGGTTCGATGCGTTCGGGATTCCGCCCGGCGGACGCACGGCGGCGGTGTAACTCATCAGGATATCGCTGCCGAGCGCTGCGACCTTCAACGGAAAATCGGCGCCGCAGGCGCCCGGGCCGGAAATCGGCGAGATGCGAACCAGCGTCGCGGTCTCCTTGACCGTGCCGGATTTCATGCAAGCGGCTTCCGCCTCGGCACGCCAGGGTTCGCGCTCCGCGGTGAAGAAACCGCGGCCGCAGCCTGCAAGTGATACGAGGACGAGCGAGCCTAAGAGGTACCAGGAAACTCTGCGCGTCATGGCGCGCAGTCTTGCGCAGATTTATTTAAGGACCTGTCAATGTGTTGTTTTCATTCATTCTTTACCATAACGCTGCGCGGGAACGAATTCGCAGCAACAGCGTTTTAGCGAGGATGGTCAGTGGCCCTCACTTTCGGGCCGGTTCCAATCTGGTAGCCTCAGGTCGTGTCGGGCTTGAGGAGATCAGCGCCTAACGTCGAAACCGGGAGCAGTTCCCATGAATTTCGCCGCAAAACTTAATGTCGTTGCCGCGTATGCTGCGTTCGCGCTCGTCTGCGCCATCGTGTTCGGGATGGTCTAAGGCGCTGAACAAACTCCTCACTGACGGGCTCCGAAGCTTGAAATCCGGGACGCGCAGAAGCGCAGGCCCGGATTTTTATTTTGCGACGAAACAATCCATCGCACCGACGAAACCATTTTCGCAGTCTCACGACAAAATCGCGAAACCGTGCCCCCCTATTCAAAGGCCCAACGACACGCCGGAACGGCGCAGGACCAGAACAGGGACACGGCCATGATCAACTTCAGGAGCATCTTCGCTTTCGGCGCGCTGACCGTTGGAATGACGCTGGGTGCTGCCCCCGCGCATTCCGCGCCCATCTATCCTTATGGCTATCCGGCGCCGCTGGTTCAGCAGGCCCCGCAGGCCGAAGACGACACCGGCGCGGTGGAGATGCCCGAGCGCTTCAAGCGTCAGGTCGTTGCCTACAGCGGCTCGGAGGCTCCCGGCACCATCATCGTCGATACGCCGAACACATATCTCTACTTCGTGCTCGGCGGCGGCCGCGCGATCCGCTACGGCATCGGTGTCGGCCGCGAAGGTTTCACCTGGTCCGGCGTGCAGTCGATCACGAAGAAGGCCGAGTGGCCGGATTGGCATCCGCCGGCAGACATGCTCGCCCGCCAGCCCTACCTGCCGCGCTTCATGGCCGGCGGCCCCGGCAACCCGCTCGGCGCACGCGCTATGTATTTGGGCGGCACCATCTATCGCATTCACGGCACCAATAACCCCTCCACGATCGGCGGTCGCGTCTCCTCCGGCTGCATCCGCCTGACCAACGAGGATGTTGCCGACCTCTACTCCCGCGTCACCATCGGCACGAAAGTCATCGTCAAGCCGATGGATCGCCGCGCCGAAAATGTGCCCCCGCGCGGCTAACGGAAAGTCCCGCGGCCCTCGAACCGGGCCGCTAATGAAAACGACAAATGTCGGTATCCAGACGGCGCGCTGCCAGATCGGAGCGCGCCGTTTTATTGTGAATCACGCCAGCCAAACGTCTCGGCGTCATGCCCGCGAAGGCGGGCATCCAGTACGCCGCAGCGTTTCGATAGTATTGCAAACGCCTGCGATTACCGGGTCCCCGCCATAGGCGAGCGAAGCGACGCCGTTCTTTGAACGGCTGTGGCGGGGACGACGAAAGAGCGCTTGGACCGCTCCTCGAACGAAAACAGACACCACCATGACCGCCGCCCTCGCCACACCCACGCTGCTGATCATCATCTCGGCGATCATCTTTCTCATCCTCGAGCGCGTAAAGCCCGGCCGCGAATTGCCGAACGCGCCGGGCTGGTATGGCCGCGCGCTGCTGGTCAATGCGGGGCAGATCGCCATCACGTTCTCGACCGCAACGGTCTGGACGAAACTGTTCGGCGGCGCGTCGCTGTTCAAGCTGGCGGCGCTGCAGATGCCGCTGCTCGAAGGCTTCATCGGCTGGTTCGTCGGCACGTTCTTCTTCTACTGGTGGCATCGCGTCCGTCACATGGACGGCTGGTGGCAGCTGTTCCACCAGGTGCATCACTCGCCCGCGCGCATCGAGGCGATCACCTCATTCTACAAGCACCCGGTGGAAATCCTCGCCGATTCCGCGCTCGCCGCCGCGGTGATGTATCCGCTGCTCGGCTGCTCGCTCGACGGCGCGCTGTGGTTCAACTTCTTCGCCGCGACCGGCGAGTTCTTCTACCATTCGAATTTTCGCTCGCCGCCCTGGCTGAAGTATTTCATCCAGACGCCCGAACTGCACTCCGTGCACCACGAACTGGACGTGCACCGCTACAACTTCGCCGACCTGCCGGTCTGGGACCGCATGTTCGGCACCTACCGCGACACCGACAGCTTCGCCCCGGCCTGCGGCTTCCCGAACCACAATGAACGTCATCTTGGCCAGATGCTGCTGTTCCGCGACGTGTACAACCACGGCCGTGACAAGGCGGACGAATCGCCACGTGACACCGCCCCCTCCCGCACTGGCTTAGCGACCTGAACGCCTGTAGAATCACCCATAGGTTCCTGATTCAGCATCGCTGAATCAGGAACCGTCCTTTATTCTCATATTCTTATGGGCACGTGGGTGATTCAGCGAGGCGCTTGCCTGGAATGCGTCTGAAAACGGTCGTGCTCGCAACCGCGAGCCTGGTGATTTCGTTTTTCGCCAGCCTGTGGATCATGGACTGGGTCTCTCCGCGCGGCGGTTCGCCGGGCGGCGGGGCCAAACCTGCGCTTGCGCAATTGCCGCCGCTGCCACCCGCCACAAAGGTCACCACGGTGATGGCGCCGGTGACGATCACGCTTGCCTCGATCCGCGAGGCCGCCGACCGCGCCGCGCCGCGCAACTTCAACGGCAAGGCCAACAACCCGGCGCCGCAACTGATCCAGAACGCCGACATCAACTGGACCGCCGCGCGCGGCTCCATTTCGGCGACCGGCCTCAACAACGCCGTTGCGCTGTCGACCATCGTCACCGGCACGGTCAATGCCAAGGGCTCGCTGTCGCAGGAGGCGGGCGGAGCGATCAGCGGTCTGGTCGGGCAGATGTTCGGCGGCAAGACCGGCGAGCAGCTTGGCCGCATCGCCATCCGTGAACTCAACGCCACCGCCGACATCCGCGCCAATGTCGCTGTGCAGGCACGCCCGCAACTGGCCGCCAACTGGCGCGTCGATCCCAACATCGCAGCGCAGGTGAGTCTTGCGGACACCAATCTCAACGCATCCGGCATCAAGCTGAATGTGAACGACCAGATTCGCCCGCTGATGGACAAGATGCTGGAGGAGCAGCTTGCACAGGTGCGCGAGCGCGCGCGGAACGATCCGATGCTCGAGCAGACCGCGCGGCGCGAGTGGGCGAAGATGTGCCGCTCGATTCCGCTGCCGGCCGCGGCGCCCGGCCTGCCGAAGCTCTATCTCGAAATGAAGCCGACAAGAGCGGTCGCCGCCCAGCCGCGCGTCGATGCCACCAACCTCAACCTGATGCTCGGCATCGAGGCGCAGACCCTTGTCACGACCTCGCAGACGAAGCCGGATTGTCCGTTCCCTGCAGCACTGCAGATCGTGCCGCCGCTCGACAGGGGCAGCGTCAATGTCGGCGTGCCGATCGACATGCCCTTCACCGACGTCAACAAAATCATCAGCGCGCAACTCAAAGGCCGCACCTTTCCGGAAGACGACAGCGCGCCGGTCGCCGTCACCGTGAAGTCCGCCACCGTCGAGCCGTCGGGCGCACGCCTTTTGATTTCGCTCCTGGTCAACGCCAGGGAAAAGAAGAGCTGGTTCGGCTTCGGCGCCGACGCGACCGTACATGTGTGGGGCCGGCCGGTGCTCGACCAGGCAAAGCAGGTCCTGAAGCTTGCCGATATCGAACTCGCCGTGGAATCCGAGGCGGCGTTCGGACTGCTCGGCGCCGCGGCAAAGCAGGCGATGCCCTACATGCAGACGGCGCTGGCGGAGCGCGCGACGATCGACCTGAAACCATTCGCCTCGGAAGCGCGCACGAAGATTTCAGAGGCGATGGCCGATCTGCGCAAGAACGATCAGGGCGTGAAGGTCGATGCGAACGTCACCGGCGTTCGCCTCGCCGAGATCGCCTATGACGCGAAGATCCTGCGCATCGTCGCGGAGGCCGAAGGCTCGATCAACGTCACCGTGACGCAACTGCCGAATTTCTGATAAGGCACTGCACAGTTGCACCGTCAGTAGCCCGGACGGCTTCGCCCTTCCCATGAGGGCAAGGGTAAAAAAGAGAACGCGGCGCTCGTGTCCAACGTGAATCGCCGGCCTCATCCGGTCAGAATCGGCCGCAGTGCGTCGAGTTCATCGCTGATGAAATCGAAGAACGCGGAAATTCTCGGCGTGCGCCGCAAGTCCGGATGCGTCAACAGACGCCAACTGCGCTGCATGTCCTTAACCGGCGGGATCACCTGAATCAGATCGGGCTCGGCATCGCCTAATGCCGTCGGAAGCGGCGCGACGCCAACCCCCGACTTCGCCGCCGACACGAGACCCAGGACGCTGTTGACCCGCGCGACGATCTCGGCGTCGGGCGCCACTTCGCCGAGCCATTTTGCGGCGCGATGGCCGGCCATCCTGTCGTCGAAACCGATGATCGCATGCCGGCTCAAATCCGATACGCCCGAAGGATTTCCTCGCCGCTCCACGTATTGACGGCTCGCATAGACGGCCCAGAAGGAATCCGCGATCTTTTTACCGACCAGCTCTTCCGCGTCGGTGTCTCCCGATGGCAAAGCAACGTCGGCATCACCCTTCGAAATATCGAGATACTTGTCGCTCATGACAAACTCGACGCGCAGGCCGGGGTAGCGCGCGTGAAAGCGATCGAGCAACGCCGATTGCGTGATGCGAGACATGACCGGTTCGGGGCACGTGAGTTGTATGACGCCGACCTCGCTGCGTTCGATGGTCGCTTTCTGCTGTTCGAATGTCGCAACCGCGTGCTCGACGCGTTCGGCGAACGGAAGCATTTGCTCGCCGAACTCCGTGAGTTGATAGCCGGTGGCATGACGCTTCACGAGTTCGCGGCCGAGCCGCCGCTCGAGCTCGACAAGCCTTCGCTGTACCGTCGACTGGCTCGTATTCAGCGCCCGGCCGGCGGCCAGCGTACTGCCGTGCCTGGCGATCGCGAGAAAGTACCGTAGGTCGCTCCATTCGAACATCGCGGCATTATGCAATGTTGCCGCGGTATCGCGCAATCTTGCGGCTCCCGGACACGGTAATTGCGGTCTACGGCTGTCCGCGCTCGATCGAATGCCGGATCGATTGCCGGATTTTCATCGCTCACGGAGGCCACAATGTCCCGATATCTCGTACTTGCCGGATTGCTGCTCAGTTCCGCCGCTTACGCCGCCGATCCGGTGCATGCCGATGGGGACAAGTACAAGGTCAAATTCGAGAACGATCGCGTACGCGTTCTCGAATACATCGACAAGCCGGGCGAGAAGACGCACGAGCATCATCATCCGGCGTTCGTGCTCTACGCCGTCAGCCCCTTCAAGCGCAAGCTGGCGCTGCCGGGCGGCAAGGTGTTGATGCGCGAGTTCAAGGCCGGCGACATCATGTGGTCCGACGCGCAAACCCATATCGGCGAAAACGTGGGTGACACGCCAACCCATGTCATCATGATCGAGATGAAGTAGGCGCATCGTCGCGGAAGCCGAAGGCTCGATCAACGTCACCGTGACGCAGCTGCCGAATTTCTAACCGTCATTGCGAACGAAGCGATGCAATCCAGAGCCGCAGAGAGGACTGGATTGCTTCGTCGCCAAAGGCGAGCGAAGCGACGCCGTTCCTGTTAACGGCTACGCCTCGCAACGACGGCTCAATTTTAGCGCGGCCTCCATCAAAACACGGCGCACTTGCGTTCAAATCATGATTGCAGCGCCACAATCGCACGCTGAAATCGACACATTGCGGCGAGATGAGGTGATCTCTCGGGTTTTGCGGAACGATGTGAATACGCACACGTTTGCAGGCTGTTGAGCACCGTCACGCGACCCGGCTTGCACGGGCTGGCAACCGGCGTCGCCCAAAACACATAGACCTTCGGGGACTTCATGAAACTTGTCTTCATCTCAGCCATTGCCGCGTCCGCTTTTATCGCCGCATCTTCCGCACCATCATTCGCGCAATCGACCCCCGGCGAAGGCGCCGAACAATTGCAGGCAATGCACAGCGCAAAGCGCAAGCCTGCGCGACATCTCCGGCAGGCCAGGTCGCCCGAGGACTCCCCGACCATCGTTACGGCAATCTCCGGGCTGTTTTCATCGTCGACGTCAGACGGCAAATCATCTTCGACCTCGCGCAGCAGACCGCCTGCGGAATCCGGCAGCAGGCCCTACGAACTCGATGATCGCCAGCCACGCGTCGTCGAACGGCGTTCCTGTCGAGCTCGTGCATCGCATCATCGTGCGCGAGAGCCGCTATCGCGCCAATGCCATGGGCCGCGGCGGTGCGTCCGGGCTCATGCAGATCAAGCTCGCGACCGCGCGCGGCATGGGCTACACGGGAAGCGCCGCGGGCCTGCTCGATCCGGACACCAACCTCACCTATGGCGTGAAGTATCTCGCCGGCGCCTGGCGCGTCGCGGGCGGCCATCACGGCCGCGCGGTCGGCTATTACGCGAGCGGCTATTATTATGCAGCGAAGCGCCAGCGTGCGCCGGCCAATGCGTATGCGAAGGCAACCGAGGAGCCTGCGGTTTACACAACCGCCGCCAGCGGCGAGCCGGTTGTCGTGCGCGAGGTGCGGCGCAAAAGGCATCAATAGCGTGACTCCCGGTTCTTGCGCTCGGCGCGCCTGAACATGCACTCTCCCACAAGGGGAGAGGGCAAATGCGTGTGCGCTGCACGATCCGCGAACGACGCTCCACATAGCGTCCCGGGGAACCTTCGCCCGTTGACGTCCCCCTCTTTAGGCTTATTATGAGACTCGTTCCGAGGGGGGCTCCGGCAGGAGCTGAGATTCCGCATCGGCCTGCATTTGGCAGTGCCACCGTGGTGACCCTTCGAACCTGATCCGGGTTATGCCGGCGAAGGGACGGGAATGTTGCAAGGCACACCACGCACGCGCCAGTCGGCGCAGATCAGCGTCATCGGCGCAGGCGTCGCAGGTTCGTGGCAGGCGCTCGCGCTCGCGCGCGCAGGCTTCGACGTCAGCCTGTTCGAGCGCGACGATCCTTCCCTGACAAGCGCGACCGGCTATTGGGCGGGCGGCATGCTTGCGCCCTACTGCGAAAGCGAAGCCACCGAGCCGGTCGTCACCCGCCTCGGCATCCGCTCGCTCGGTCTGTGGCGCGATGAGCTTGCCGACACGCAACTGAACGGCACGCTTGTCGTGGCCCATCGCCGTGACCGCGCCGACTTCGACCGCTTTGCAAGGCAAACCCCGGAGCATGATCTGGTCGATGCCGGGCGGATTGCCGAACTCGAGCCGTCGCTGGCAGGACAGTTCGATCGCGCGCTGTTTTTTGCCGGCGAAGGCCACGTCGAGCCGCGGATGGTGCTGCCGCGCTTGCATGAGAGGCTCACCGAAAGCGGCGTTGCGATTCACTACCAGACCGCGCGCGAGCCGGCCGATGTGAGCGGCATCTCGATCGACTGCCGCGGCATCGCTGCGGGCGGCGGGATATCCGGACTGCGCGGCGTCAAGGGCGAGATGATCGTCATCGAAACCGGTGAGATCGCACTCAAGCGCCCCGTCCGGCTGCTGCATCCGCGCTGGCCGCTCTACATCGTGCCGCGCGCGAACAATCGCTTCATGATCGGCGCCACCACCATCGAGTCGCGAGGACTCCGGCGTCAGCGTGCGCTCGGCGCTGGAACTGCTCAGCGCCGCCTATGCGGTGCATCCGGCTTTTGGCGAAGCGCGCATTGTCGAGATCGGCGCCGGTTTGCGCCCCGCATTTTCCGACAACCTGCCGCGCATCCGCATCGACGGTGACCGCATCAGCGTCAACGGACTCTACCGGCACGGCTTTCTGCTGGCGCCTGCGCTCGCCGAACTGACGGTGGCCTATCTTCAACGCGGCGCGATCGACAATGAGGTGATGAGTTGCGCGTAACGGTCAATGGCGAGAGGAAGGATGTCGCTGCGACGCGCGTCGATGCGCTGCTCGGCGAACTCGCGTTCGAGGGCACGCATTTTGCCATCGCGGTCAACTACGACGTCGTGCCGCGTGCGCGCTGGTCGCAGACAACAATCACGGACGGCGACACGGTCGAGATCCTCACCCCGCGGCAGGGAGGATAGGCATGCCGGCATTTTACGACAGCACATTATCCTCGCGCCTGTTGATCGGCACGGCACTGTACCCCTCGCCCGCGATCATGCAGCAGGCGATCCGCGCGTCCGGCGCCGATCTCGTCACCGTGTCGGTGCGTCGCGAGAGCGCCGGCGGCAAGACCGGCGACGCGTTCTGGTCGCTGATCCGCGAACTGGACGTGGCCGTGCTGCCGAACACCGCCGGCTGCCACAGCGTGCGCGAGGCCGTGACGACGGCAAAGCTCGCACGCGAACTGTTCGACACGCCGCGCATCAAGCTGGAGGTGATTGCCGACAGCGACACGCTGCAGCCCGACGTGATCGGCCTCGTCGAAGCCGCCTCGATCCTGGTCAAGGACGGTTTCGAGGTGTTCCCCTATTGCACCGAAGATCTCGGCGTCGCGCAGCGCCTGGTCGACGCAGGCTGCCGCGTCATCATGCCGTGGGCCTCGCCGATCGGCAGCGCGCGCGGCATCGTCAATCGCGATGCGCTGAAGCTGTTGCGGCATCGGCTCCCGGACATCACGCTGGTGGTCGATGCGGGCCTCGGCGCGCCGAGCCACGCGGCGGAAGCGCTCGAACTCGGCTACGATGCGGTGCTGCTCAACACGGCCGTCGCCAAGGCCGCCGATCCCGTCGCCATGGCGGGCGCGTTCCGCCTGGCGGTCGAAGCCGGCCGCACCGCCTTCGAGGCCGGGCTGATGACGCCGCGCGATTTCGCCTCTCCTTCCACTCCTGTGATCGGGACACCGTTCTGGCATGCAGCATCCTGACCGCTTTTATCCTGTCGTCGACAGCATCAGCTGGCTGAAGCGCCTCACCGCGCTCGGCGTCGGAACCGTGCAACTGCGCGTAAAGGACCTGGACCATGAGCAGGCCGTCGAACTGATGCGCGAGGCGCTCGACGTGACGCACGACACCGGCACACAGCTTGTGGTCAACGACTACTGGCAGGCGGCGCTCGAGGTCGGCGCAAAACACCTGCATCTCGGCCAGGAAGATCTCGCGACCGCCGACATGAAGGCGATCTTTCGCACCAACATCACCCTCGGCATCTCGACCCATGACGAGCATGAGCTCGATATCGCGCTGAAGCACGCGCCCGACTACATCGCCCTCGGACCGATTTTTCCGACCACCCTGAAGGCGATGCGGTTCGGCCCGCAGGGCATTCCGCGCATCACCGAATGGAAGAAGAAGATCGGCGACATTCCGCTGGTGGCGATCGGCGGCATCAAGTTCGAACAGGCGCGCGCGATCTTCGAGGCCGGCGCGGACTCCATCGCCGTCGTCAGCGACGTCACGCAGGCGAAAGACCCCGACGCACGGATCAATCAATGGCTGCATGCGTTTCATCATGCAGAGTGAGGAGCGAGCGAAGATGACGAGCGCCCCCAAACCGGCAGTTGTCGTCCCGGCCAAGCGAAGCCATAGCCGTTCGAAGAACGGCGTCGCTTCGCTCGCCTATGTCCGGGACCCATACGCCGTGCCGCCAGTAAGTCCACTCACGCTGATTGCCTTCACTAACTCAGAGCGTATGGGTCCCTGCTTTCGCAGGGACGACACCGGAATTTACAGCGGTTGCATGCTTTTCGGCAGCCAGTAGCGAGATCACAAGAACACCAAGGAGAACGCCATGAACATCCACTCCAAGCCGACCAAGCCGGAGATCACCACCGGACCACTGCCCGCCTCGCGCAAGATCTACTCCACGCCCGACGCCGCACCCGACCTGCGCGTGCCGTTGCGCGAGATCCTACTGAGCGAGGGTGCGGGCGAGCCGAACCTGCCGGTCTACGACACCTCCGGTCCCTACACCGACAACAATGTCGCCATCGACGTGAACAAGGGTTTGCCGCGCGCACGGCAGACATGGGTGCGCGAGCGCGGCGGCGTCGAGGAGTATGAAGGCCGCAACGTCAAGCCGGAAGACAACGGCAATGTCGGCGCGTCGCATGCCGCCGCTGCCTTCAGCGCCTACCACAAGCCGCTGCGCGGGGTCGGCGATGCGCCGATCACGCAATACGAATTCGCCCGCGCCGGCATCATCACCAAGGAGATGATCTACGTCGCCGAACGCGAGAACATCGGCCGCAAGACAATGCTGGAGCGCGCGGAAGCGGCGATTGCCGACGGCGAAAGCTTCGGCGCCAGCGTGCCGGCCTTCATCACGCCGGAATTCGTGCGCGACGAGATCGCCCGCGGCCGCGCCATCATTCCCTGCAACATCAACCACGCCGAACTGGAGCCGATGATCATCGGCCGCAACTTCCTGGTGAAGATCAACGCCAACATCGGCAACTCGGCGGTGACCTCCTCGGTCGAGGAGGAAGTCGACAAGATGGTGTGGGCGATCCGCTGGGGCGCCGACACGGTGATGGACCTGTCCACGGGCCGCAACATCCACACCACGCGCGAATGGATCCTGCGCAACGCGCCGGTGCCGATCGGCACGGTGCCGATCTATCAGGCGCTGGAGAAGTGCGAAGGCGATCCGGTCAAGCTGACCTGGGAGCTCTACAAGGACACGCTGATCGAGCAGTGCGAACAGGGCGTCGACTACTTCACCATCCACGCCGGCGTGCGCCTGCCCTACATCCACCTCACCGCCAACCGCGTCACCGGCATCGTCTCGCGCGGCGGCTCGATCATGGCGAAGTGGTGCCTCGCCCATCACAAGGAGAGCTTCCTCTACACCCACTTCGACGAGATCTGCGACCTGATGCGCAAGTATGACGTGTCGTTCTCGCTCGGCGACGGCCTGCGGCCGGGCTCGATCGCCGACGCCAACGACCGCGCGCAATTCGCCGAACTGGAGACGCTGGGCGAACTGACGCAGATCGCCTGGAAGAAAGGCTGCCAGGTGATGATCGAGGGCCCCGGCCATGTGCCGATGCACAAGATCAAGATCAACATGGACAAGCAGCTGAAGGAGTGCGGCGAAGCGCCGTTCTACACCCTCGGACCACTGACCACCGACATCGCGCCGGGCTACGACCACATCACCAGCGGCATTGGCGCAGCCATGATCGGCTGGTTCGGCTGCGCGATGCTGTGTTACGTGACGCCGAAGGAGCATCTCGGCCTGCCGAACCGCGACGACGTGAAGGTCGGCGTGATCACCTACAAGATCGCCGCGCATGCGGCCGATCTCGCAAAAGGCCATCCGGCGGCGCAACTGCGCGACGACGCCCTCTCCCGCGCCCGCTTCGACTTCCGCTGGCAGGACCAGTTCAACCTCGGCCTCGATCCGGAGACGGCCGTCGCCTACCACGACGAGACCCTGCCGAAGGACGCGCACAAGGTCGCCCATTTCTGCTCGATGTGCGGGCCGAAATTCTGCTCGATGAAAATCACCCAGGACGTGCGCGACTACGCCGCCACGCTGAACGACCCGGAGAAGCGCGCGGTGGCCGGCATCACGATCAAGGGCACCATCGAGGACGGCATGGCGCAGATGAGCGCGAAGTTCAAGGAGATGGGCTCGAGCGTGTATCTCGATGCGGAGAAGGTGAAGGAGAGCAACAAGGTGTTGTGAGGCTTCGCTTCACTGGAAGTCGTGGTGACGAACAGCCTGACAGGCGTCTGGGACGGCACCTTCATGCAGCCGGGCGTGGGCGCAGTTACGTTTCTAGCCACGCTGATCGAATCCGGTGGCGCTCTCGGTGGGGGCGTGACTGAGCCGTGCATGAGTCCCGGCTGTCCGTTGAGCACGCACAACGCCAGCGTCGCCGGCCATCGATCCGGCAGCGCTGTCTCGTTCGTCAAGCGCTACGAGCCGCCGGGTTACGGCTACACCACCGTTGTCTATGAAGGCGCGGTCAATGCGGATGCAACCGAAATCGATGGCCGCTGGAGACTGCCGGACAAATCGGCCACGGGGACGTTCCTGATGATCCGGTCGGGCAAGCCGGCGCAGGCCGTCGCCATCGAAGCGCGCATCAGGGAGCCGGCGGATCGGTGATCGCAAGCCTGCGGATTGCAACGGCTCGCAGGCCGCACTACAATGCGCGCATTGCATATCGATTATTTGGAGACATCATGAATTGGATGTTTTGCGCCGCCGCATCTGCGGCGCTTGTTCTTGCCGGTGCGGCACCCGCCCTCGCCCAGAAAAAATCCGCAGGCGGTTCGAGCCTCGCCGCTATCCAGCTCGAATGCTTCAAGAGCCAGGGCGCCTATCTCGATCCCACGACCAGGCGATACGTCATGTACGGCACCGAGATGGACATGCAGAGCAAGACCGACGCGGTGAACAGATGCGTCACGGAAAAGACCGGCAAGCCGGCGACGCCGTTCGTGCGGCACCAGTCGCTCAATCAGTAACCGTAGGCCGGATGAGCGCTTGCACGTTCTGGAGCACTCCGTCATTGCGGGGAACGCGAGCTCCGAAGCAATCCGGTCTTCCGATGACGCTCTGGATTGCTTCGCGGAGCCTGTCATCGGGCCGCGCTTCGCGCGGACCCGTTGGCTCGCAATGACACGGGGAGCTTACCGGAGCGCTTTCCACCTGGCTTGCACCGGTCTCTCCATCGTGATGCCCGGCCTTGTGCCGGGCATCCACATCTTTGGCGCCGAAAAGCAGGACGTGGATGGCCGGGACGAGCCCGGCCATGACGACGTTTGATTCAGCACTTCTGGAAAATGCTCTAGTCGGCCGTCGCACCCGTGCGTTCGATCAGGTCCTTGAACTTCGCCGTCTCCTTGACGATGAACTCCCGCACCTTCGGGCCGTCCACGTCCGGCATCAGCGTCACGCCCTGGTCGTCGTGATACTTGATGATCGCCGGATCCTTCAGCGTCGCGTTGAAGGCCGTGGCAAGTTTATCCACGACCGGCTGCGGCATGCCGGCCGGGCCGACGAGGGTCGCCCAGGCGGCGAACTGAACGTCCTTGTAGCCGAGATCGCCGAAGGTCGGCACATCGGGATGGCTGACCATCCGCGTCACGCCGGTCTGCGCCAGCGCGCGCAGCTTGCCGCCCTCGATCTGCGGCTTCACCACGATCGAGTAGTCGAACATCATGTCGACGCGGCCGCCGAGCAGATCGGTCATGCCGGGCGCCGAGCCGCGATAGGGCACGTGCACCATGCTGATGCCGGTGTGTTTTGACATCAGCTCGGCGACGAGATGCGACGCGGTGCCGTTGCCGACCGACGCATAGGTCAGCTTGCCGGCGTTTGCCTTGCCGAACTCGATCATATCCTTCAGCGATTTGTGCGGCGAGCCGGCGGGCACCACCAGCACCAGCGGCGACGAACCGAAACCGTGTACCAGCGTGAACGACTTCAGCGGGTCGTAGGACAGCTTCTTGTGGAGCGTGACGTTGGCCGCCATCGCGCCGTTCGCCCCGTAGTACAGCGTGTAGCCGTCGGGCTTGGCGCCTGCCACATACTCCGCCGCGACGATGCCGCCGGCGCCCGGCTTGTTCTCGACGATCACCGTCTGCCCGAGCTTTTCACCAAGGGTCCTGGAGACCATGCGCGCGCCCTGGTCGCTGATGCCGCCCGGCGGGAAGCCGACGACCCAGGTCACGGTGCGGTTGGGAAAGTCCTGCGCGCTTGCGCCGGTCACTGCAAAGCCGATCAGCGCCGCTGCGGCGCAGAGTGTTGCCGTCCATTTCATTATTTTTCTTCCGTTATTATCGCCGTCGCGGTGGCGCGTTCTTGTTGCTTCTTGTTTCACGCGCCAAGGCCGCCATCAGCCGCCATCAAAGACCGCATCACAGCCCGGATACGGCGGCCGTTGCGAAGGCACGTGTTAGCGGCAGGATAGGAAATCCGGCACCGGCGAGCAATGTCGCCAGACGCATACGCCCAAGCAAACGCCACCGGTGGTGCTGCCGGTGGAACCGTCCGCGCCACCGCGAGAACGAATGAATTTACCGCTCAGGCCGGCTTCTTGCGCTCGAGCTTTTTCTTCCCCTCGCCCGGCATGAAGCCCAGCAACCTGATCTCGGCCTCGAGTTGTTGCCGGCGGGCTTCCTTGGATGCGGCAAACGCGGCCGTGATGTCTTTATAGGCGGACGTCTGTTGTTCGATCGGCAGCGCCTTGAAATCCTCAAGAACCCTTGCCCGCGCCGTATCGCCAACGTCGTCCGTCATCACACGCCCTCCACTCAGGTAGGCCATATAAAATTCGGTTTACGGCGCAAAAATGGTGCGGGCGCATCACCACTCCATATTTGTCATTCCGGGGCGCGAGCGCTTGCGAGCGAGCCGGAATGACACGTTATCATTTGCAATCCGACGACGCCTGGCGGCTGCACGAGGCCGGGCATTTCACCGACCCGCCGTTGGTGTTGCAGGGCCATGCGGGGGCCGTGACGTTTTATGGCGCGCTGGAAAAGCTGTAAGCTCCGCGCATGAGTTGGACGACGATCCCGCGCGTTGCGCTCGCGGCTGCACTGGGCTGCGTGTCGCTCGGCGCCGCCCCGCTGCCGCCGATGCTGCCGCTGCCCGAGCGCGTCTCGTTTCCAAGCGCCGACGGCGCAACCATGCTGACCGGTTACCTGTTCAGGCCACAGACGCAACCCGCAGCGCAAGTCCCGGCCGTGGTCATGATGCACGGCCGCCGCGGCGTCTATTCGTCGCTTGCGAACGGCAATTACAGCTCCGCGACGATTTCGCGCCGGCACCAGGAGTGGGGACACATCTGGGCGCGGCAGGGATACATCGCCCTGCTGGTCGACGGATTTGGTCCGCGCGGCTATCCAAAAGGCTTTCCGGGATTTAGCTACGATCAGCGACCCAAAACGCTGGACGAAGTCACGGTGCGTCCGCTCGATGCGTATGGCGCCTTGATCTGGCTCCGCAAGCAGTCCGATGTCGCGCGCGAACGGATCGTCCTGCAAGGCTGGTCGAACGGGGCCAGCGCTGCGCTGGCGGCGATGGCCGCGCGAGAGGTGCCGGGACTGGGCCCGCTCATGCCGACAAACGGATTTCGCGCAGCGCTGGCGTTTTATCCGGCGTGCGGCCTGAAAGGCCGGTTTGCCGGCGGGTTGTCGTCGTATGCACCGGTGCGGGTCTATCACGGAACCGCGGATGCAGAGGTGTCGCCGCGCCGCTGTGAAGAGCTGGTCGGCCTCAGCCGCACACGCAACGCGGATATCCAGATCGTCCTCTACAGGGACGCCGTGCACGGCTTTGACGATCCGGGCCGCAAGCGCCAGAGCGACGCCGCCAATGCGGCGGCGAAGGCGGATGCGACGGCGAAGGCGCTGGCGTTCGTCGCGGAGGTCATGAAGCGATAACCGGCGCACCGGCGGCTTCGCGATAGGTCGCAGGACTATCTCGCTGCTGCCATTTTTTGACAGCTAACTTCGCTACTGAGGCGGAATTCTCAACAGCCGCGCAGGAGCAAGCCCATGACCACCGCAGATGTGACCACCACCGATATCGCGAGGCAGTTCACCGCCGCGCTGCAAGCCGGCAAGTTCGAGGACGCCGAGCGCCTCTGGTCCGACGACGTGGTGAGCATCGAGGCGCAGGATGGCCCGATGAAGGAAGCGCGCGGCCGCGCCGCGGTCCATGCCAAGGGCGAATGGTGGACCGCCAATCACGAGGTGCACGGCTTCGAGACGTCCGGTCCTTATGTCAACGGCGAGCAGTTCGCGCTGCGCTTTGCGATCGACGTCACGCCGAAGGCCACCGGCCAGCGCACGCAGATGGACGAGGTCGGCCTCTACATCGTGCGCGGCGGCAAGATCGTGGAAGAGCGGTTCCTGTATTGATCACGCCGCATTCAGAGTCAGCCGTCATTTCGAGGAGCAAAGCGACGAAGCAATCCAGTTGCCGGAAATGGCTGGATTGCTTCGGTTCGCCCGCAATGACGCCAAAAGGGCACGCGCCACTTACTCGCCTATCCGACCAGAAACTGCACGAAGCTCGCCCACGCGGCAGTCCCTGAAAGCGCGAGGCGTGCGACCTGCGAGGCGACGATGGCGATGCCGCCATAAATCCACACCGGATGCACGCGGCCGCGGGTTGCACGATCGTAGACGACGCCCGCGACGATGAAGAGATCCGCCAGCGCGAAGAAGGCGAGCGGTCCGGCACTGAGCATGCCCGGCATCCGCGCTGTCGCGGCATCGAGGATGGCGATGGTCGCAAGCAGCATCAGCCGCTTGTGCGCCTGGGCGTTGCTCCGCTGCCAGACGCCAAGGCCGACAAATGCGGCGAACATGACGGCGCCGGCAAACGGCAGCACCAGAAACTGCTCCGGCGTGAGGCCCGGCGGAACGGCTCCGCGCCTGATGGCAGCGATACCGACATGCGGACCCGTGAGGACGATCGCAACGGCAAGTGCGGCAAACAGCCATCCAAGTGTCCGGTGCAGGCTGGTGTTGCGCCCTGCGATCAGCAAGGTCTGCAACACGATTCCCAGAATCCACGCAGTCAGCATTGCCGCGTGAACATGAACAAGTGGCGTCAGCGGTGGTCCCGCAAAGCTCGCGCTGCGAAGATAGAAGCTCGGCGCGAAGCCTGCGAAAACGGTCAGCGCCATCGCCAGCGCCATGCCGGTGTAAAACCAGCGGTCGCGGCTGATGCCTGCTGGAAGCGCATTTATCGTGGTCATGAGACGTCTCTCGTTGGAATCGCGGGGAAAACTATCATTGGCCGGCTGGAGTCGCCACGCACCGGGACGCGCGTGCAGACCAGTCGCAGGCCGTGGGCGAAGAAGACACATGATCCGGCGCCTTCGCGTCAGCTTGCGCGCTTCTGCGGAAAAATCCGTCGCGCGAAATACCAGCGGTACCAGGTGCCGTAGAGCCAGTACCAGGCGAGACCGGCGAGTGCACCGCTCACAATGAGCATGCCGATCCGGGCGGGGTGTAGCGGAGACAGGTTCCAGATCATCCAGAGTGTCCACAGAATTGAGAACGACAACGAGGCGAGCTTCAGTCGCGAGCGATGAGTCATGGCGTCATCCGTGCTGCAAAGTTTCCTGATACCGGCAACTTTTGCAAAACGGCTCACATGAGATCAGTGATCTACCTCACATCGCAAACCGGGATTGTCGAACGCGCGAAACGCAACGCGCGTCCAAGCGGGCCGCGGCATGCGGGGTCCGCATGAAGGCGCGCGTCCCGGAGTGACGAAAGAATTTTGCCGCTCAGCCGTTCACGGCGCCGGCTATCCGCCCGCAATTTGTGCCGGCAGGCGCTAAAGGATCAGCACCGGCGGCGCGAGCCCGCATGATAATCTCACCGCCAACTCGGGCCACAAGATACCCCTTTGGCCAGGGCCAAAGCCGGAGCGGAAAGTGGTGACTTCCCTCCGGCTTGAATTTTCTCACCCTCCCCGTGAGGGTCCCTTGAGGGGGAGGGTGAAAACAATCGCGGCCCGGACCGTGAGGTCCGAGCCGCGATCGATGTCTGTCTCCGTAGCCTGGCTTACGCGGCGGCCTTCTTGGCTGCGCCGAGCGGGACTTCGGCGATCGTCTTCAGGATCTGCGAGGCGATCTGGTAGGGGTCGCCTTGCGAGTTCGGGCGGCGGTCTTCGAGATAGCCCTTGTAGTCGTTCTTGACGAAGCTGTGCGGCACGCGGATCGATGCGCCGCGATCGGCCACGCCATAGCTGAACGAGTTGATCGACGCCGTTTCGTGCTTGCCGGTCAGCCGCTTGTGGTTGTCGGGACCGTAGACAGCGATGTGGTCGGCGCGGTTCTTCTCGAACGCCTTCATCAGCGCTTCGAAGTAGTCCTTGCCGCCGACGTCACGCATGTGCGCAGTGGAGAAGTTGGCATGCATGCCGGAGCCGTTCCAGTCGGTGTCGCCGAGCGGCTTGCAGTGGAATTCGATGTCGATGCCATAGGTCTCGGTGAGACGGAGCAGCAGGTAGCGCGCCATCCACATTTCGTCGGCGGCTTTCTTGGAGCCCTTGCCGAAGATCTGGAATTCCCACTGGCCCTTCGCGACTTCCGCGTTGATGCCTTCATGGTTGATGCCGGCGGCGAGGCAGAGGTCGAGATGCTCCTCGACGATCTTGCGCGCGATGTCGCCGACATTGGTGTAGCCGACGCCGGTGTAATACGGGCCCTGCGGCGCGGGATAACCTGCCGTGGGGAAGCCGAGCGGCCGGCCGTCCTTGTAGAAGAAGTATTCCTGCTCGTAGCCGAACCAGGTACCGGCATCGTCGAGGATGGTCGCACGCTTGTTCGAGGCATGCGGCGTGACGCCGTCCGGCATCATGACCTCGCACATGACGAGCGCGCCGTTGGTACGGGCCGGGTCGGGATAAAGCGCGACGGGTTTCAGCACGCAATCCGAGCTGCGGCCTTCGGCCTGCATGGTCGATGAGCCGTCAAAGCCCCACAGCGGCAGCTGTTCGAGCGTCGGGAAGCTGTCGAAATCCTTGATCTGTGTCTTGCCGCGAAGGTTCGGTGTCGGCGTATACCCGTCGAGCCAGATGTACTCGAGCTTGTACTTGGTCATAGAGTGTCTCTCTCCAGTTGGTGATGCGAGGGCGAGCGACCCTCTCCGAAGCGTCCTGATCACCCGGCATGTCTGGGTCACCAAAAGCGGATCTTAACAAGCATTTAACGTGCCAATCCGCCGCAGCCGGCAGGGCGTCACGCGCCTGCCTTTTCGCGCGTCACGGAGCGGGCGCGAGACCCACCAATGCGCAATGCCGCGCCCGTGAGGCTGATCGGTTTCAATGCTGCGTGACGGGCAAAAACCCGCGGACGGCGCGGAAGTCATCAGGCGAAAACATGCCGCGCGAAGGCGCAGTCGGCAGCGATGCACATAATGTTCGCATTTGCTGCTTTTTGCAGTGCATTTTGCGAACCGCGCGTGCAATCGCTGATACAATAACTACCTGACTCGTTACGGCTCAACGGCGAGCAACGAACAGTTCAAAAGCAAAACATGAAAGGAGACGGACGATGAGCACGAGCTCTGTCCGAACGGCGGAGATACTTCAGTTCCCGGTTGGCGGCCGCAAGGCGCTGGCGGGGCCGAAGCAAATCGCACCCGTGTCGGATCTCGAAGTGCAGGCTGCGGCGATCTCGGTTGGAGACGCGTGGTATCATCAGGCGGCGATCGAAGACTCCAAACGCGTGGGCGGGCGCTGATGCGGCCTCGACCAAGCAACGTACCGTGCAAGTAGAAAGGGCCGAGGCGCAAGCTGATCGGCCCTTTCTTTTTGGGGTTGGCGAGCAAAGCGGGCCCGGAATAACGATCCATCACCCGAACCTCGCGCGGCTTCGCTCCCGCGCCTTCTCGGCCTCGGTCTCGCGATCGCGTGCCGGGGTATTGGTCTGAAGCTCCTCCAGCAATCGCCGCGCAACGTCGGAGACATCGGACACCGCGCGGTTGAACGCCGCGGCATTCGCGGCCGACGGGCGATTGAAGCCCGACAGCTTGCGCACGAACTGCAGCGCCGAGGCGTGAATTTCTTCACGTGTCGCCGGCGGCTCGAAATTGAACAGCGTCTTGATGTTGCGGCACATGGCGATGTCCTTCTCGTGCATGTCGCTGGGTGTGCGGAAGCTCGACAATAATGCATGCGCAGTCGGGACGGATCCGAAAGCGCATGGACCAAGCGGAAATTAAGACTTTGTTAACCAACCGGTCTCACGCTACCGCTTGGGGGCGTTTTTCTCGATGATTCTGTTCCACTTGCAGTGGGACCGGGCGTTGGTCGGGAGGTGATGCATGACCCAACAGATATTTCCTTACGCACTGGATGAGGCCCCGCTGCCTGGCGAGGCCGCGCCGCTGCCCGTCGGTTCCACGGTGGCGGAGATCGAACGCGAACTCGTGCTGCAGACGCTGACCCGCTGCCACGGCAACCGCACCCATGCCGCGCGTGTGCTCGGCGTCTCGGTGCGAACCCTGCGCAACCGGATCAGGCTCTACACGGCACGCGGCATCGAGGTGCCCGCGCATGGCGCAGCGCCGGGCAACCGCGCCCTACCCGACCTTGCGGAAATCCGGCTGTCGCTTCTCCGCGAACGCTTTGAACGCTTCACCGGCTTCCTTCGATAGCAGCCGCTCCTCGAAGATGCCGCGCTCGCGCTCGGCGGCTGCGTTCACCTGCTCCGTTTCGCGCATCAGCCGCTTGGTCGCGCTGAGCGAGCCGATCGGCTTGTCGGCGAGCTTTTTCGCCAGCGCCAGCGCCGTCTCGCGCAGTTCGGCGCGCGGCACGCAGACATGGGCGAGACCCCACTCGACACACGTGCGCGCCGGGATCGGCTCGCCGAGCGTGAACATCTGATAGGCGCGCGACCAGCCGATCCGCTTCGGGATCAGGTAGCTCGACGAGGCCTCCGGCACCAGCGCAAGGTTGACGAACGGCGTGCGCAGGCTCGCCTCGTCCGCCATGCAGATCAGGTCGCAATGCATCAGCATCGTGGTGCCGATGCCGACCGCTGCGCCCTGCACCGCAACGATCACCGGCTTCTCGATCCGGCCGAGCCCGCCGATCCAGCGCGTTGAATTGCGCGGGCCGCGCGGCGCGGCGCCCTTGTTGGCGGCGGCGAAGTCACCGATGTCGGCGCCCGCGCAGAATACGTCGCCTTCCGACTGCAGCAGCACGACACGGACGCCGTCATCCGTCTCCGCACGCTCGATCGCATCGGCGAGCCCGCCATAGGCCTCGTTCGACAGCGCGTTCTTCCGCTCCGGCCGATTCAGCGTGATCGTCATGACACCGTCGGTGACATCCACCAGCACCAGTTGCGACATTCGAGCCTCCCGTCAGGCTGTTTTTGAATACGTGTTGCGTACTCAAGCAGAACCGAAAATAAGATGACATCCCTCATATCAGCATGCGCGATTGCGCGGCGTGCAGGCCGTCGTCCGCGCGAAAGCCGGGACCCGGCAATCGCCAGTGCCCGCCATACATTCGAATCGCTGCGGCCGCGCGCGATCCCGCTGTTCGTGCTACACTGGTAACGGACGGACGTTCGGTCGCGGGCCCAGAAAGAGTCGCCCATGCACATCACGGCCACACCGGAGCAGGCGCGCATCGTTCTCTCCGCCATGCTTGCGGTCACCTCCGCCGGCAGCGCGCCGAGCGAGGCCGATCACGCCAGCATCGCAGCCGCGGCGCGCTACATCTTCCGCCTGAAAGCCCCGCTCGATTTTGCCAGTCTCGCGCCGCCCGACGATGAGACGCTGCGGATGCTGTCGGCGAATACCTCGCTTGCGCGCGAGGCGGCGAGCTTCGCCACCGTGATGGCGTTTGTCGACGGCAAGCTCGACGATGCAAAACTGCGCAAGGTGCTCGAACTCGCCGCCGCGCTCGGCGTGCACGACGATTTCATCGACGATATCGCAAGCCTGGCGCAGGGGCGCCTGCAGGACGCGACCGCGCACATGATCCGCGCCAATCTCGAAAGCGTCACCGGCCGGCCCTGGCGCACCGCCGAGATGGAGCCGTGGCTGCTGCCGTACCGCACGCGGCCGGATGCGATGCTCGGCGCGCGATTCCGCGCCCTTGCGTCGCTGTCCGAAGATACGTTCGGATACGCCTTCGCGGCGTTCTATGCGCGCAACAACTATGCCTTTCCCGGCGAGCAGACGGCGCTCAATGCCGGCTTCGCGGTGCCGCATGATTCCACGCATGTGCTCGCGGGCTACGATACCTCGCCGCGCGGCGAACTCCTGACCTCGGTGGTGACCGCCGCAATGCATCCGCGCAACGCGATGTCGGGACATGTGCTGCCGGTGATTCTGAGCTGGCATCTCGGCATTGCGCTGAACGAGGTCGCGGGTGCCGCGAAAGGCGCGCTCGACCCGCAGGAATTCTGGCATGCCTGGGCGCGCGGCGAGCGCGTCTCGATCGACCTGTTCGATCCGGCGTGGAATTTCTGGTCCGCGGCGCAGCAGCAGCTTGCAGACGGTGCGCAGGGACGTGGGGCTTGCGGACTTGCCGTAATCTTCAGTGGCGCTCGATGTACCAGCGGAACCACTTGCCATAGAGCCAGTACCACAGCCCGCCGGCGATCGCGCCGCCCAGCGCGAGAAGGGCGAGCGGCACGGTTTCCATCGGCCCGCGCGACCACCACATCAGCAACGTCCAGAGCACGGCGAAGACGATCGCCGATAATTTCAGAAGGGTTTCGTTGCGCATGGCTATCTCCCGGGGCAGCGCAGACAAGCGGCGGCTTTGCGAGAGAATAGCCCGACGGCGTTTGGCCAACTGTGACCTTCGTCACAGCAGGAGAAGCAGCGAATAGCAAATGGCAAGCAGCGAGTGAAATCTACCGCTATTCGCCAACCCCATTCGCCGTTCATCACACGTACTTCGCGTCGCGCTCCAGCAGTTCGATCGAGATTCCTTGCGGGCTGCGGATGAAGCAGATGCGAATGCCCGGGCGCGGGGTCACCGGCTCGCGGGTGAACTCGACGCCCTTCGCCTTGAGGTCGGCGGCGACCTTGTCGAGGTCGCGCACGCCGAGGCCGAAATGCTCGAAGCCCGCATAGGGAATGGCCGGGGTCGGGTTGGTGCCGTCACCCTGCGTCACCTGGGTGACGATGATTTTTGTGCCGCCGAGCAACAGGTCGGCGCGCGCCTCGCTCACCTTCGTGCCCGGAACATTGCCCGCGCCGAGCTTGTCCTGAAACCAGGCCGCGGTGGCGGGCACGTCGTAGGTGCGGATGTGGGTGTGGTCCCAAGTGTAGTCAGGCATGCGAGGCTCCCTCGATTTTTCTTCAAGTCGATCGATGGAAGAAGACTAGCGCGGAATGCCCGCGACGCGAAGCCGTTCGCTTGCGCACCGTGTTCCGTGCGGCGGGCCCTGGATTGCGTGCTGAGGAACGCCGCTGTCGACGGCGCGCGCCGGAGAATTCAGTCGTGATCGAGCTCGCCGATATGCTTCTGCGAGTAGAGCTCGACGCCGATCTTCTTGACGAGATCGATCTGGGTCTCGAGGAAATCGATGTGGCTCTCCTCGTCCTTCATCAGCTTCTCGAACAGATCGCGCGTGACATAGTCCTTCGCGGAATGACAGTGCGTCGCCGCCTTCTCGTACAGCGCGCGGGCGGAGTATTCCGCCTTCAGGTCGCAGTCGAGGACTTCCTTGACGTTCTGGCCGATGTGCAGCGGATCGAGCACCTGCATGTTCGGAAAGCCGTCGAAGAAGATGATGCGCTCGACCAGCTTGTCGGCGTGTTCCATCTCCTCGATGGATTCCTTGCGCCACTTCTTGGCGAGATCCTTCAGGCCCCAGTTGTCGAGCAGCCGGTAATGCAGCCAGTACTGGTTGATCGCCGTCAGTTCGTGCCGCAGCGCCTTGTTCAGGAAATCGATGACCTTCGGATCGCCTTTCATGGCAGCACTCCAGTTCCCGCTCGGTCCATCCGAAGCTAGTTTAGAATGCTTCTAAGTGAGATCGGGGCGGCAGGCAAGCGCTGTTCGGCGGCGCAACACCGCGGAAGCAGCATTCAATCCGGGCAGGCTGTCAGGTTGCGGAAACCTGGCTGACAGGCGGCTCGGCCGCCATATTGGCGTCGGCGTGGTGCGCCGCATGAGGGCATCCGGCGGCACACTGCCTGGCGCAAGCGCCCAGCGCATCCTTGATGATCTTGTTGATGGTGCGGGCGCAACGGCCGCATTCGGCGCTGCAGCCCAGGCAACCATAGACCTGCCGCGCCGTGCGCGGACGATCGGCCGAAGCGCTGACCGCGCTGCGGACGTCATCATCGCTCAAAACATTGCAGGAACAGACGATCAAGATTGCCTACCGGGTGATGCACTGATGTCGATAATGGAGCGTCGGCCCCGTTGCAAAATGATATCGATCAATTTCAAGCAATTCCAAACTGGCGTGGTTAAGGCCGGAGCAATCTGGAACCAGTCTAAACAGGCCATTGCGAGGCGTGATTACCGCTTCACCGGCGATGCCCGCCACGATGTGGTCGCGGAAATCGCCCGGATGAACGTCGTCCGCCTTCGCGAGATTGAGCAGCGCGAGCCACGTCTTGTGTCCGTGCTTCGGCCTCTCTAAATCCCGCCGCCTCCGCCATCGCCGCCGCTGAAATCCGCCGCCGTCGTGCGAATGGCCACCGTGGCTGCTGTGATCGAGGTGGCTGCCGTGCCAGCTATGCCCGCTGTCGGGATTGCCGTCGCCCGATTGCCCGGCCTCCGCGCGGGCGAGACCGATGGCTGCTGCGACACTCAAAAGCATGCCGGCGAACGACATGTCGCGCCAGTTCGAAATCTCCGCGCTTGAGGTCGCAGGCAAGCGACGACGCGACTTCCGCATCAACAGCGCGATGATGATTGCAGCACTTGCGAGGCCGATACAGATCACGAGCGTATTGGAGATCATGGGTATTTCTCCTTTCGCGCCGGTGATTGTACCACCTGCAGCGATCGCTGTCGCACGCTACTGTCGCCCCTCGCCGCCTCCGCCATCGCCTCCTCCGCCGCCACCGCTATCGCTGCTTCCGCCGCTGTCGGACGCACCGAAGAGGCCGCCGCCGTCGCGGTCGGACTCGCGCGTGGAACTGGCCGTATCGCTGCCGGACCAGGAGCTGGAGCCGCCGTCATGCGCCGATCCCGCTCGACGGCGCCGCGCGCCGAACGATCGCGCCATCAGGACGCCTGCGGTCGCAACAACGCTGATGGCAATCAACCCTGGAAGTCCCTCGAGCATGCCCTCGACCTTTGCCGATAATGCCACCTGTTTGTCTGACGCGCGTCATCCGCGGTTCAGGTCCGGCCAAGCGCCGGGCAACGCTTGCCATTTCGCGGTCGCGCAGCACGGCCAATGCCTGAAGTCGACTGAACCAGGTCAGTCACCTGAGGTCGCCCGCGACTTTCCTGCCGTCCACCAGAATTTTGATCCGAAGCGTGAAGATGCCGCCAAACAACACTTCGACCGCGTGACTGTTGCCGCCGTCGAGCAGTGTCGCGCGAAGCGTGGCCTTCCGCGGCGACCATTCCAGGCTGCGATCGAGAACCGCGCCGTCGATCGCGAGCGTCGCCTCGCCGCCGAAGTTGCCATTGGCCAGCCCCCAGACGTTGCGTGCCACGATCTCGTGACCCATGAACATCGCCCGCACGGTCTTCTCCTGCATCCGCCGCTCCTCGCCACCCAAGGTGCACCAATGCGTATGTGCGGCCTGAGCCATCCGGCGTTCATTTGATGCGACATCTCTGCCGCGCGCAAAACCGTTGATCGGCACGCGCCGAGCCCTTACATCGTTGCGTTCGACTCTTTGGAGAGCAGGCACGCAGATGGCGGAGCAGCAGCCAATCCTGGCAGCCGGTGAAATCGTCGTTCGCGGTAACGCGAAGCCGACCGTCGCCGTCGTGCAGCTGCGCAAGGACGGCCACTGGGTGCTGCCGAAAGGCAAGCTCAACCAGGGCGAAGATGCGCTCGCCGCCGCGCAGCGCGAGGTGCAGGAAGAGACCGGCCAGACGGTCACGGTGCAGGAATTCGTCGGCACGCTTTGCTACGAGGTCAATGGCCGCTCGAAGATCGTGCAATTCTGGCGCATGCATCCGAACGGCGGACCGGCGCGCGAACTGATGCGCGACATCAAGGCGGTGGCCTGGCTGCCGCTCGCAAAAGCGATCCACAAGCTGGCGCGGCCGCACGAGCAGGCTTTCCTTGCCAGCGCCGGCCCCGCGGCAATCCAGTCGCACCGGGAGACGACGGCGATCAGGGCTTTGCCGCCGACTGCGGTGCGGGCGCCCGAGCCGGCGCCGATCGCGGCCGGCCCCGTCAATGGCGCGAGCGCGCGCCGGCGCAACGTCGTCGCGCGCGCCTGGCGCTGGCTGCGCCGGCGCAACGCGTAAGCGCGCTCGGCGAAACGGCTTTCCGCGCCTTCACAATGATGGCGGGAATCCGGCGCAGCCGTTCATCGCAGCGTTAAAGCGCGGTGTGCGAAAAAACTGAAACAATCCCTGTTCGCAACCGTTATTTCTGGTGGATCTGCAAGGAAGGGTGAGACCATGACGAAGACGATGATGGCTCTTGCGACGGCAGCGACGCTCGCCGTCACCGCGATTGCCGTACCCGCGCCGGCCGAAGCCCATTGGCGCGGACGTGGCGGCGGCGCTCTTATCGGCGGCCTTGCGCTCGGCGCGATCGCCGGCGCCGCCATCGCCTCCAGCCGGCCGGCCTACGCCTACCCGCCGGGCTACTATGCCCCGACCTATTACGGCCCGTCCTGCTACATGACGCGCGAGCGATTCTGGGACGGCATCGGCTGGCGCGTTCGCCGCGTTCAGGTTTGCTGACAGATCGTTCATATTCGTTGCGGAGAAAGCGCCTCGCGGGGCGCTTTTTTCATATCTTTACGCGCCATATACCGCCGCATCACATTTCCGCCCAAAAGCGGAACCCTTGATGCTAGCCGTTAACCCGCGAACCGCGCTATAATGCGGGCTGGAGTTTGGCAGGGCCCAATGTTCGCTTGAGCACGGCCCTTCACCTGAAAGGTGGATTTTCGATGAAGAAGTTTCTAGCCGTTCTCGCCATCGCCGCCCTTGCTGGTGCGGGGACGATCGTGAGTGCGACCAATGCCGACGCGCAGCACTATCACCGTCACCGCGGCGGACCCGGCCTCGGCCCGCTGATCGGCGGCCTCGCAGCCGGCGCGATCATCGGCGGCGCGATCGCGTCCAGCCGGCCGGCCTACGCCTATCCGCCGGGCTACTACCAGCAGGGTTATGGGCCGGGATACGGCCCCGCACCGGTCGAGTACTATGACGAGCCGGTGTGCCAGATTCAGCAGCAGCAATACTGGGACGGCGCCTACTGGCGCGTTCGCAACGTCCGGGTGTGCAACTGATCTGAAGTGCTTACGGGCGCTGTCAAGCCCACATCTGAAATTCAAAACCCGGCGGGATCACCGCCGGGTTTTTGTTTCTTGCCTGTCATCCGACACGCCCGTCTTCGCGCGGACCCGGAATGACTCACTTTCCCGTCATCGCCCGAAGGCTTTCCGTGTTCGGCCAGCAATCCACCGTCAGCCGTGCCTGCTTCTGGAAAGCGCCGAGCGCCGCGCGCGTCAGCATGCCCGCCTTGCCGTCGATCTTGTCCTTGTAGAGCCCGATGCGCGTCAGATGCTTCTGCATCGTCTCGACATCGACGGTGCGCATCTGCTGCGTGGCCGACCACGGCGTCTCGAATTTTCGCGGACTGAGGATGCGGTCGGCGAGATGGCCGACGAACAGCACATACAGGTCGGAGAAATTGTATTCCTTGATGACGAAGTAGTTCTTCGTCGTCAGGAATGCCGGGCCATAGCTGCCCTCCGGCTGCAGCAGCGAGGCCGGTTGCGCCTGCTCATTCGCGGACAGCTGCGCGCCGCGGGCGGGCGCAAATCCTGCGCGTACCCATTCGCCGATCGGCCGGATGATCTCAGGCACGCCTTGCGTGCAGTCCGCGCCGCGCGGCGCGCGCACTTCATAGGCCCAGCGCAGGCCCGGCTGCCAGCCCTTGCTGAGGAGCTGCTTCGCCGTGATCGCAAGCGCATCCGGCACCGAGTTGAAGATGTCGATGCGACCATCGCCGTCGAAATCGACCGCGTTCCTGTAGAACTCCGACGGCAGCAGTTGCGTCAGCCCCATCGCGCCCGCCCATGAGGAGCGCATCTGCAACGAGCCGTGTCCGTCCTGGATCATCTTCAGCGCCAGCACGAACTCCTGGCCGAACTGCTCCTTGCGCCGGCCGGCATACGCCTGCGTCGCCAGCGTGCGGATCGCGTTGTAGCCCGCGGTGAAGCGGCCGTAGTCGGTCTCGCGCGCCCAGATCGCCAGGATGATCGTGCCGGGCACGCCGAACTCGCGCTCGATGCGGTCGAGCGTTGCCCGATGTTTTTGCCTGATCTCACGCCCGGTCGCGGCAAGCCGGGCGATGCTGGACTCTTTCAGATAGTCCGCCGGCACCTGCACGAACTCCGCCTGCGGCGCGGAGGATGGCTTGCGGCCGGGCAGTTCCAGATCGGGAAGCTTCAGGTCCGGCTCGAGCCCGCGCGTCGCAGCATCGAACGTCGCGCGCGAAACACCGGCGCGCTGCGCGTCGCGCCCAGAGCGAGGCGATGAACCGGGTGAAGGCTGCGTCAGCCGCACGGAGCAGGGTGACAATAGAGCGCGATCGTCACCGCAAGGATCGCGCAACCGCTCGTCCGGATGCGGTGCCTGCATCGCGCGGCTGGGCGTTCGTCAATCAATGCAGGCGCTTCGCCGCCTGCGCCGCCTGTTCGGAGCTGCTGGAAATCTTCTCGACGTAGGCGATGCCGATCGCCGAGAGGATGAACAGCATGTGGATGATGGTCTGCCACATCACGCCGGTCTCGGTGTAGTTGGTCTTGCCGGTGCCGAGATTGCCGGCCTCGATGAAGGTGCGCAGCAGATGGATCGACGAGATGCCGATGATCGCCATCGCGAGCTTGATCTTCAGCACGCTGGCATTGACGTGGCTGAGCCATTCCGGCTGGTCCGGATGGCCTTCGAGATTCGAGGCGCGAGACGAAGGTCTCGTAGCCGCCGACGATCACCATCACCAGCAGGTTCGAGATCATCACCACGTCGATCAGGCCGAGCACCGCCAGCATCATCTGCTGCTCGGTGAAGCTGAACGCATGCAACGACAGGTGCCAGAGTTCCTTCAGGAACAGGATGACATAGACGACCTGCGCGACGATCAGCCCGACATAGAGCGGCAGCTGCAGCCAGCGCGAGCCGAAGATCAGCATCGGCAGCGGGCGCAGGCGCTGTTCGCCCTTTGGCGGCAGCGGCGTTTCGGGAGCCATGGACATGAGCGGGAATCTCTTCGGACGGATGATGCGGAATCGCAGGCGAGGCCTGTTTCTAGCCGATCATCCGTGACCGCGTCGAGACCGTGCACCGGGCCGGGCGCGGCAAAGGGTAGCGTCAGGAGGGCAGGCCCGACCGGTCAACAGATTGATGTCCCGAACCTTCAATTCGAAGAGGCGCTCACCTGGTCAGCTTCTTGTACTTCACCCGGTGCGGGATGATGCTGTCCTGGCCGAGCCGGCGCATCTTGTCCTTCTCGTAGTCCTGGAAGTTGCCCTCGAACCATTCGACGTGGCTGTCGCCCTCGAACGCCAGGATGTGGGTGGCGATGCGGTCGAGGAACCAGCGATCATGGCTGATGATGACGGCGCAGCCGGCGAAATCCTCCAGCGCCTCCTCCAGCGCGCGCAAGCGTGTCGACGTCGAGATCGTTGGTCGGCTCGTCGAGCAGCAGCACGTTGGCGCCGGACTTCAGCATCTTGGCCAGATGCACGCGGTTGCGCTCGCCGCCCGACAGCTGCGCCGACCTTCTTCTGCTGGTCGCCGCCCTTGAAGTTGAACGCCGAGCAGTAGCCGCGCGAATTCACCTCGCGCTTGCCGAGCAGGATGCTGGTCGTTGCCGCCGGAGATTTCCTCCCAGACGTTCTTCTTCGGGTCGAGCGAATCGCGCGACTGGTCGACATAGCCGAGATGCACACTCTCGCCGACGGTGATCGTGCCCTTGTCCGGCTTCTCCTGCCCGGTGATCATGCGGAACAGCGTGGTCTTGCCCGCGCCGTTCGGACCGATCACGCCGACGATGCCGCCGGGCGGCAGCTTGAAGGTGAGATCGTCGATCAGCAGCTGGTCGCCAAAGCCCTTGCGTCAGCCCTTCGAAATCGACGACGTTCTGGCCGAGCCGTTCGGCGACCGGAATGACGATCTGCGCCGTCGTCGTCTGCTTGTCGTTCGCCTGCTTCAGCAGATCCTCGTAGCGCTGGTAGCGCGCCTTGGATTTTGCCTGCCGCGCGCGCGGCGAGGACGAGATCCACTCCTGCTCGCGGCTGAGCGTGCGCTGATGCGCCGCCTCCTCGCGGCCTTCCTGCGCGAGCCGCTTCTGCTTCTGCGACGAGCCACGCCGAATAGTTGCCCTCGTAGGGAATGCCCTTGCCGCGGTCGAGTTCGAGAATCCAGCCCGTAACGTTGTCGAGGAAGTAGCGGTCATGGGTGACGATCAGGATCGCGCCGGGATAGTCGCGCAGATGGCCTTCGAGCCACGAGCACCGACTCGGCGTCGAGATGGTTGGTCGGCTCGTCGAGCAGCAGCAGCTCCGGCTGGTCGAGCAGCAGCTTGCACAGCGCGACGCGGCGGCGCTCGCCGCCCGAGAGCTTGGTCACGTCGGCATCGTCCGGCGGACAGCGCAGCGCGTCCATCGCCTGATCGACCTTGCTGTCGAGATCCCACAGGCCCTGTGCCTCGATCTCGTCCTGCAGCTTCGTCATCTCGTCGGCGGTCTCGTCCGAATAGTTGGTCGCGAGTTCGTTGTAGCGGTCGAGGATCGCCTTCTTCTTGGCGACGCCTTCCATGACGTTTTCGCGAACGGATTTTGACGCATCGAGCTGCGGCTCCTGCTCGAGATAGCCGACGCGCGCGCCCTCGGCGACCCAAGCCTCGCCGTTATACTCCTTGTCGATGCCGGCCATGATCCGCAACAGCGTCGACTTGCCCGAGCCGTTGACGCCCAGCACGCCGATCTTCGCGTCCGGATAAAACGAGAGATGGATGTTCTCGAGCACCTTCCGGTTGCCCGGATAGGTCTTGGTCAGGCCCTGCATGAAATAGACGAACTGACGCGCCATTCTGGCTCCAGCGGCTGCTGATGTTTGGGGGATGTTCGCGAAATGTGCCGGTGATTTAGCGGCGGAACCGGCAAAGGGCAAGGCGCGGAACCCGCCAGCTGCGCGTTTCGGCGACAGCGGCAAGAATTCGTCAAGGTTACCCGCGAAACCCCGACGGTTTAATCAACTGAATAACGCATTTTAATTGTTTCCAGCAGACCCTGACCGCTAAACGCCAGAACGGCAAAGCGGTCATGTCGGTCACCGACACACCGATGCAGGAGATTTCGCTGGCGCAGCCGGAGCGGCGCGACGCGGGTTTCTTTCGTGCCATGGCCGAGTTCGCTGGCCGACTTCCAGCGCACCATCTTCGACACCTATCGTCCCGAAGCGCACTACATGCGCGGACCGGGTCCGGCCTGCGCCGCGAAGCGCGCGTCCAGGGCCGGCTGAAGGCCGCAGCACCGCTATCCTTCAAGTTTGCGGCCCTGCCGCAAGCCTTTGCTAAACCGCATGGTCTAGACCTTCGCGCGCTGTTCCTTCGCCCTCGTGGAAATTCCGACGCATAAATCCGTTCGACATCGCGATCGGTCTCGCCGCCGTCGCGGCGATGGTCGTCGGCTTCAGATCCGGACTGATCCGGAGCGCAGCCACGATCATCGGCTACATCAGCGCCGCGCCAATTGCCGGTGCAGGCCACCACATTCGCCTCGCGAACCGTTGACGGATTGTCCGGCACACAGAATTCGCTGATCTCTCTTCAGTGTCTTTCTGGTCGGCGGGATGGCTGTCGCAGCCGCGATGCGCATCGGCCATCGACGTGGTGGCCGGTGTGGAAATCGGCCTGCCCGACCGGCTCGGGGGCTCGCTGCTTGGATTGATCCGGGTCGGCCTGATTGCCGTCACGGCGGTTCTCGTCTTCGACCGCATCATTCCCGCCGGGCGCGATCCCGCGTTCCTTGCCGGATCGCGGTTGCGGCCGATGCTTTCGATGGCCGGACAGAAGGGCCTGAAGGCGCTGCCACCCGAGACGGCGGCTTTCATCGATCAGATCAAGAGCCGACGGCAGATCTAGTGCCGCCGATCTGAAGTTCCTGCACCGCTTGTCGCGAGCCGGACCCGGGAACTTCAGATCGACAAGCGGCGCTAAAATTACATGCTTGCTGGTACCCTTTCGGCTTTCGAAGTTCGTCTCAGAGGCTGCCGAGCTGTATGACGAACTTCGAAAACCGGGTACGCAGGCCTCAGCGAAGCGCAAAGCACTCTTGCGCCACCCCCCGATTGCAAGCCACCATGATCCCCACAAACGCGGCGCAGAAGACGCCGTGAACGGGAAGGTCAACTTCAATGGCGCTGCGCTGTGCGATCCTCGACGACTACCAGAACGTCGCCCTCAGGATAGCGGACTGGTCTGCCCTCAAAGGCAAGGTCGACATCACCGTCTTCAATGAACACCTCGGCGAAGCATCCAATGTCATCACGACGCTGAAGGACTTCGACATCGTCTGCGCGATGCGCGAGCGCACCCCGTTCCGCCGCGAGACGGTCGAGGCGCTGCCGAAGCTGAAGCTGCTGATGACATCCGGCTTGCGCAACGCCTCGTTCGACATGGAGGCGCTGAAGGAGCGCAGCGTCGTTGTCTGCGGCACCGGCGGCTTCGGCAACCCGACCGCGAGCCTTGCCATCGGCCTGATGCTCGAACTGACGCGCAAAATAGGCTTCGAGAACGCGCGCATGAAGGCCGGCGAAAAATGGCAGGTTACGCTCGGTCAGGATGTCGAGGGACGGACGATGGGCATCGTCGGCCTCGGCAAGCTCGGCACGCGCGTGGCCTTGATTGCGAAAGCGCTCGGCATGAAGGTCAAGCCTGGAGCCAGAACCTGACGAAAGAGAAGTGCGACGAGGCTGGCGTCGGCTATCTTTCGAAGGAAGAGTTGATGGCGACCTCGGATGTCATCAGCATCCACGTGATCTTGAGCAAGCGCTCGCGCGGACTGATCACGCGCGATGATCTCGCCCGGATGAAGCCGTCGAGCTACCTCATCAACACCGCGCGCGGACCGATCGTCGATGAGGACGCGCTGCTCGACATGCTGAAGCAGAGGAAGATCGCGGGCGCAGGCCTCGACACCTATTCGGTCGAGCCGCTGCCGGTCGACCATCCGCTGCGCAAGCTCGACAACGTCGTCCTCACCCCGCATCTCGGTTACGTCACCGAAGAGGGCTATCGCAAATACTACGGCGATATGGTCGAGGACATTCTCGGCTGGATCGATGGAAAGCCGGTGCGGGTGATTACGTAGACACTCAAGGCAAGCCAGTCCTCGTGGTGAGGAGCGCGAACTGTCGCGGCGTCTGGAACCATGAGGCCGAGGCTTGGCGCCGGAGCCTGATCCTTCGAGACGCTTTCTGCGCAAGTTCCTCGGGTTGAGGGACAGAAGCAGCCGCAAAACGAAATCGCCGGGCAAATGCCCGGCGATCTCGGAAAATCATTCAAACAAGCTGCCGTCAGCGAATCACGACCGGCGGCGGCAGCGGCTGGACCGCCGTCGCATCGTTGCGCCCGTCGCCGCGGTATACCTGCGGCTGCCCTGGCGCAGGCGCGGCACCCGCGGGCGGCACGTAGTTGGTCGGCGGATAGCCGGGGCCGCCCGGAGGCGAAAGATTGGTCGGGTCCTGTGCCGAAGCAACAGCCGGCGCCGGCGGCTTGCCGCCCGGCAGCACCACAACGCGGGTGCCGACCTTCACGCGCTCGAACAGGTCGCTGACGTCTTCGTTGAGCATGCCGACGCAGCCGGACGACACGAACTGACCGATGGTGGATGGCTGGTTGGTGCCGTGAATACGATAGACGGTGCTGCCGAGATACATGGCGCGCGCGCCGAGCGGATTGCCGTCGCCGCCGGCCATGAAGCGCGGCAGATACGGCTGGCGCTCGATCATCTCGGCCGGCGGATGCCAATCCGGCCACTCCGCCTTGCGGCTGATCTTCTGCACGCCGGCCCAGGTGAAGCCGTCGCGGCCGACGCGCACGCCGTAGCGCATCGCGCGGTTGCCGCCGAGCACGAGATACAGATGCGTGTTCGGCGTATCGACGATGATGGTGCCGACCGGCTCCCTGGTCGCGTAGTAGACTTCCTGCCGCTTCAGATGCGGAGGGAGTTCCTTTGGCGCGTCGGTCTCCGGCTGATCTTCCGGGGGAAGCGCTGCGAGCGTCGCCGGGCGCGACGGATCGCGCGCAACAGGCGGCGCTCCGGGAAGCATGCCCGGCATGCCGACGCCTGCGGGCGGACGCATTGCATCCTGAACAGCCGATCCGGCAGGTGGCCCGCGATCGGAATAGACCGGTGGCGGGCCGGCAGGCCTGTCCGAATAGATCACCGGCGGCGGACCCATGGGGCGGCCATAGCGCGGATCGTTCGGCGACAGCACCGGTCCGGGACCCGGCGTCGCGACGGACCCCTGCGGCAGGTCGTCGTCATCGTCGAGCGCATCGAAGTTCGGCCGCGGCGCGTTCGGGGAACGGTACGGCGCAGGCTCGTTGCCGGGATAGGGTTGCGGCGACGGATACGCTTGCGGCGCAGGTTGCGAGAAAATCTGCGCATGCGACGCCGAACCCGACGCCACGCCTGCCGCAAGAACCGCCAGAACCACAAACTTACGCTGAGCCATCGTCGTCCCTTCGATGAAACGTCAGGTATACCCGCGCCAGGGCAACCAACCCGTTAACGGGGCAATCGCCCATGATCGCGGCACATTCAAGACATCTCAAGAAAAAACCCCGCGCACGGTCTGAACTTGGCGTGAGTGGCGCAAATGCCGCAGGTTTATCGCCGAATTTCCGGCAAGTCCTTTACCTGACACAACTTTTTTGCGGCGTTTTCGACCGCTTGCGCTATCGTGATCGCATCTGATTCGCTGCGGGTGCCGGCATCGTGCGGCGGCGAACAGTTCGAGATCAGTTGCGTCCAGGAAAACCGGTTGCGTTCAAGTCTGCGTCATCGGGGGCGGTGCCGGCGTATTCGCGCGCGCTCCCGGCTTTGGGCTGCCGCGGGCGGCCTGCAAAAACGACCAAGGGCCAGAGCGCAAGGCATGCTTCCCGGACTTCGCATCCTGTTTGCCATCACATTGCTGTCGGTGTCGGTGCTGATCTTCGGTCTCGGCGCGGCGGCTTTCCTCCGTTCAGCGCACGAGAACGTTGCCAGCGCGCCCTGGCGGCCGATCGAAACGCCGGCGACGGCTCGGGTCGATCTTGCGCCAGCCACGCTCGCAATGCTGCGGGTCGAACCCGAAGCTGTAGCGGCATTGCCGGCCGAGAGGATTGATCTGCCGGCGGATATCTCTGCTCCGCACGAGAGCAAAATACCCGCCGACACGCCAATCGCCACGCCTGCCGCAGCTGACGCGACACCGCCCCGCGCCGACCCCGTAGATGCAACGGCAAAATCCGCGACAGCAGAGCCTGGACCCGTGTCCACGCCGCCGATGCAGACAGATGCGCCGCAAGGCGCGCAGGAGTCTCCGATCGCGAAGACGCCGCCCGAGGCGCCGGCGCGCGAGGCGTCCGTTGCGCCGGCAGTCGCAGAAGCAAAAGATCGCGGAGACCAAAAGAGCCGCAACGCGCCCCCACGGTCGTCGCCGCTCTCAATCCGGATCCTGAAAAGACCGAGGCCCCGGCCAAGATCGCAACCGATACGCTGCCGGTCGCGGCGGCTCCGTCACCCACGGCCGAAACTCCGGCAAACGCTGCCGCGTCCGCCGCAACTGCGCCGGCTGGCAACGATACGCTCAAGGCCGATGACAAGGCGATCGACGCCGCGCCCGCCGCAACGATCGCGGCATTGGCCGAACCGATCCTGAACGAGGTCGCGCCGCTGCCGGCGAACGAAGTGAAGATCCCCAATCCACGGCTTGATCCGGCCGATGATCGAAGCGACACGTCAGCGCGTGCTCACGCAACAACGCGCCCGCGTCCGCGCTGCAAAGGCGAGACGCGTTGCCGCTGCGCGGGCGCGAGCGGCCGCCCAAGCGAAGGCGGCGCAGCCAAGCGATCCGTTCGGCACACCTGCCAACACGACAGCCACGCGCTCACGCTGACGACCGACGCGGCGTTGCTATCTGACGCGATTAGCCCGTGAATAGTCCAGCACGCGCCTGACGACAACGACGGTGCCCGCCGCAAGAACGAGCGGGATCAGGATCGTTGCAGCCACGCTTGCGATGATAATCTGGTCCTTGCCGTCGGATCCGTCCGACCAGATGCCAAACGGCAGATGGGCCGAAAGATCGCCGGTGATGGTCTTCAGCACGGGCCGTACCAAAACGGCCATCAGAACGACGATGATCAGATAGTCCCACCATCGCCGGGCCGCTTTGCGAACCAGATAGATCGAGGCAGCCAGCAGACTTCCGATGATCACGGCAACGCTGATCCAGCCCACGGCCACTTCCTCAATGGAGTCATTGATCGCGCGCGCTTGAGCGACGCTTCAAGCGACGCACGACACGGGATGACAGCAGAGCGGCCTCAGGCCGGTCCGGTCGCGAT
This sequence comes from uncultured Alphaproteobacteria bacterium, assembly GCA_963774995.1. Classification (GTDB taxonomy): domain Bacteria; phylum Pseudomonadota; class Alphaproteobacteria; order Rhizobiales; family Xanthobacteraceae; genus P52-10. The sequence continues at coordinate 30,197 of CAVZHJ010000014.1, read as the reverse complement.
CGCGGGGCCGTCCGGCATTCCCCACTGCGACCATGAGCCGTCATAGAGCGCCGGATTTTCGACGCCGAGGCGATAGAGCGCGAGCGTCAGCACGGCGGCCGAAACACCGGAGCCGCAGCTGGTTGCGATCGGCTTCTGCAGATCGACGCCCGCGCCGGAAAATGCCGCGCGCAAATCGTCGAGCGGCTTCATCGTGCCGGTCTTTGCATCGAACAGATTGTTGTAGGGCAGACTGCGGCTGCCGGGGATGTGTCCCGGACGCAGGCCGGGCCGCGGCTCGGCAACACTGCCCTCGAAGCGCTCCTGCGCGCGTGCATCGATCACCTGTTCGGCCCTGCTTGCAAGATTGGCGGTCATTTGCTGGATGCTGCGCACGCGTCTCGCATCGAACGTCGCCTTGAACGTAGTCGGCTTGATCATGACGTTGCCGCCCTGCACCGGATGGCCCTCGGCAATCCACTTCTTCAGGCCGCCGTCGAGACACGCACCTTGTCGTGCCCGAACGACAGGAACATCCACCAGGCGCGCGGCGCCGCGACCCAGCTGCCGGAGTCGTAGATCACCACCGTATCGGCGTTGCTGATGCCGAGCGTACCGATGTCGCGGCCGAACTGCTCGGCATCGGGAAACATGTGCGGCAGCGGGTTTGCGTGGTCAGACACCGCATCGACGTCGAAGAACACCGCGCCCGGAATATGCGCGCGCTCGTAGTCTTCCTTCGGCAGCGGCATCACGCCCGGCATCTTGAACGACGCGTCGACCACCTTGACGTTCTTGTCATGCAGGTGATCGGCGAGCCATTTTGTCGAGACAAGCGGATCGGTGGTCATGGGAGGCTCCTCGCAACTCTCGTCGTCCCTGCGAAAGCAAGGACCCATACGCCATGTCGTGAATGAAACGCGATAAGTCGATTGCCCGCGTTGGACAAAACGCGCCGTGGCTATGGGGCCCTGTCATAGGCGAGCGAAGCGACGCCGCTCTTCGAACGGCTATGCGCAGGACGACAAAATACCAATGCGTTTCTATCCTACTTCTTCTGTTCCTGCGACTTCTCGCCGGCGGCCTTCTTCGGCTCGACCTTTTCGATCGCACCGCCCGCCTCGCGCCACGCGGTAAAGCCGCCGCCGATATGCGCGACCGGCTGTCATGCCCATCTCCTGGGCGACCTTTGCCGCCAGCGCCGAGCGCCAGCCGCTCGCGCAATGGAACACGAACTTCTTGTCTTCCTGAAAGATCGGCTTCGCATAGGGGCTCGCCGGATCGATCCAGAATTCCAGCATGCCGCGCGGGCAGGAGAACGCGCCGGGAATGCGGCCCTCGCGTTCGATCTCGCGCGGATCGCGCAGGTCGACGATCACGATATCCTGAATGTTCGATCCGCCTTGCGGGAATCTCTGCACCGCATCGGCCGCGGGGATCGTTTCGATGACGGCATTTGCCTCATCGAGCATGGTCTTGTACCCGCGCTTGATGGTTTGCGGCATTGGGCGTTCCTCTTTTTGTCGTCCCTGCGCATAGCCGTTCAAAGAACGGCGTCGCTTCGCTCGCCTATGGCAGGGACCCATAACCACGGAGATGATTGTTGATCGTAGCGACGGCGATCAAAAAGGCAATGAAGGCAGAGCGAGTTGGAAACGACACGGCGCATGGGTCCCTGCGTTCGCCAGGCGACGCCGTTCTTCGAACGGCTATGGGGACGACAATACCTACCGCACCAGTTCGCGCATTGCGGCGTCGAGGCCCTCGATCGTCAGCGGGAACATGCGGTCGTTCATCGCCTTCTTGATGACGGTGATCGATTCCGAATAGCTCCAGTGCTTCTGCGCAACCGGGTTGAGCCAGACCGCATGCGGATAAAGCCGCGTGATGCGCTCCATCCAGACGGCGCCGGACTCCTCGTTGACGTGCTCGACCGAACCGCCCGGCATGACGATTTCGTACGGCGACATAGACGCATCGCCGACGAAGACGATTTTGTAGTCGTGCGGGTACTTGTGCATCACGTCCCACGTCTTGGTGCGGTCGGTGAAGCGGCGGCGATTGTCTTTCCACACGCTCTCATAGAGGCAGTTGTGGAAGTAGAAATATTCCATGTGCTTGAACTCGGTCTTCGCTGCCGAGAACAGCTCTTCGCAGGTAGCGATGTGCGAATCCATCGAGCCGCCGATGTCGAAGAAGATCAAAACCTTCACCGCGTTGCGCCGCTCGGGGCGCATGTGCAGATCGAGATAGCCCTGGTTGGCGGTCTTCTTGATCGTGGTGTCGAGATCGAGTTCGTCGGGCGAGCCGGTGCGCGCAAACTTGCGCAGGCGGCGCAGCGCGATCTTGATGTTGCGGATACCGAGTTCGACGTTGCCGTCGAGATCCTTGAACTCGCGCTTGTCCCAGACCTTCACCGCCGAGAAGTTGCGGTTCTTCTTCTGGCCGATACGGACGCCGGCGGGGTTGTAGCCCTCCGCGCCGAACGGCGAGGTGCCGGCAGTGCCGATCCACTTGTTGCCGCCCTGATGCCGGCCTTTCTGTTCCTCGAGGCGCTTGCGCAGCGTCTCCATGAGCTTGTCCCAGCCCATGGCTTCGATCTGCTTCTTCTCTTCCTCGGTGAGATATTTGTCGACCAGCTTCTTCAGCCACTCTTCCGGGATATCGGCGTTGTCGAGCGCATCAAGCAGGCTCTCCAGCCCCTTGAAGGTGATGCCGAACACACGATCGAACTTGTCGAGATTGCGTTCGTCCTTCACCAGCGAGGTCCGCGCCAGATAGTAGAAATTCTCCACCGACTGGTCGGCGAGATCGTTGTCGAGCGCCTCCATCAGCGTGAGGTACTCACGCAGGGTGACGGGAATCTGCGCCTCGCGCAGCGAAGAAAAGAATTGCAGGAACATGGCCGCAGAGTGTGACGGGACCGTGCGCCGCGTCAAGTGAGCAATGGTTCGCTCGGTGGACCAGCGCCCTCACGCCGTGCAAGCCCATACGCGGCGAAAGCAGAGCTTGACGGTGCGAATCGGCGGGGCCGTGCTGGACCGGGGGGCGTCAATTCCTCTACACTGACGGCTCATGGGGCAAGCGGCGGGGCTGCCCTGGAGTTCGAAGCGGCCAAACCGCCCCGCAGGGCTGGATCGTCCATCAGAATAGGGGGGGAACATTCTATGGTTGAATCTGTACTTGCCTGGCTGGTCGTGGGAGCGATCGCAGGCTGGCTCGCCGGCCTGATCGTCAAGGGTGGCGGCTTCGGACTGATCGGAAATATCGTCATCGGCATCATCGGCGCGGTTGTGGCCGGCTGGCTGCTGCCGCAACTCGGCATCAACCTCGGCACCGGCATCGTACGCGCGATCATCAACGCCGTGATCGGCGGCGTCGTCGTGCTCGCCATCATCGCACTGATCAAGCGGGCATGAGGACAGGGATTTGAAAGTTTTGGTCGGCTGCCGGATCGCCACTTCAAGCGTTCAGGCAGCCGATCGTATGTCAGGCAGGATCGACCAGGACAGGGCAACGTCAGGCGGCAACCGCTTCAGACGCGGCGCAGTCTGAAAAAAGAAACCGAAGGAAGAAGCAAGGCACTCCAATGAAATTTACCGGAACCAAGAACTACGTCGCGACCGATGATCTCAAGATCGCCGTCAACGCGTCCATCGTGCTGGAGCGCCCGCTGCTCATCAAGGGCGAGCCGGGCACGGGCAAAACCGTGCTCGCCGAGGAGGTCGCCAAGGCACTCGATGCGCCGCTGATCACCTGGCACATCAAATCGACCACGAAGGCGCAGCAGGGCCTTTACGAGTACGACGCCGTCTCGCGCCTGCGCGACAGCCAACTCGGCGACAAGCGGGTCACCGACATCTCGAACTACATCAAGCGCGGCAAATTGTGGGACGCCTTCACTTCGGAGAAGCGCCCCGTCCTGTTGATCGACGAGGTCGACAAGGCCGACATCGAATTCCCGAACGACCTCCTGCTCGAGCTCGATCGCATGGAGTTCTTCGTCTACGAGACCGGCGAGAACATCAAGGCGAAGCAGCGCCCGATCATCATGATCACGTCGAACAACGAGAAGGAGCTGCCGGACGCCTTCCTGCGCCGCTGCTTCTTCCACTACATCAAGTTCCCGGACGCGGAGACGATGCAACAGATCGTCGATGTGCATTTTCCGAAGATCAAGCAGCGGCTGGTCGAAGAGGCGCTGCGCATCTTCTTCGAGGTGCGCGAAGTGCCCGGCCTGAAGAAGAAGCCATCGACTTCGGAACTGCTCGATTGGCTGAAGCTTCTGCTGAACGAGGAGATGACACCCGAGATGCTGCGCGAGCGCGACCCGCGCAAGCTGATCCCGCCGCTGCACGGTGCGCTGCTCAAGAACGAGCAGGACGTCCACCTGTTCGAGCGGCTGGCGTTCCTGAGCCGACGCGAGGTGTAAGGTCGCAGCGCACCAAACGGATTGAGGTCGTTATCGCCGGGCTCATGCCCGGCGATTTCGTTTCAGGGACCGAAAAGGGAGACGGCAGGCCAGGCTGGCGCATGCCGCCTCGCGCAGACAGGCAATCCGGATTGACGCGGGTTGCGATACCAAACGCTCTGAAATCGCAGAGGTTTTCGACCTAGCCGAACGGTATACATTATAGAACCGAATTAGCCAGTTCATGTGGATTTTTCCTGCTAATTGCGTTTTTTTGGCTTTATTGTATACATCATGAATTCATTATCCGGAGAATGCCGATGGCCGCCTCCTTTCCCATGAATTCCTGGTACGCCGCAGCCTGGGACGTGGACATCAAGCGCGAGCTGTTTCCGCGCACCATCTGCGGCAGGCACGTGGTGATGTACCGCAAGGCAGATGGCACCATCGCGGCGCTTGAAGACGCCTGCTGGCACCGCCTGGTGCCGTTGTCGAAGGGCCGGCTGCGAGGGCGACACCGTCGTCTGCGGCTATCACGGCCTGAAATACGACGCGCACGGCCGCTGCACGTTCATGCCCTCGCAGGAGACCATCAATCCGTCGGCCTGCGTGCGCGCCTATCCGGTCGTCGAACGCCATCGCTATGTCTGGCTCTGGATGGGCGACCCGGCGCTCGCCGATCCTGCCCTCGTCCCCGACCTGCACTGGAACGACGATGCCGCCTGGGCCGGCGACGGCAAGACCATCCACGTCAAATGCGACTATCGCCTTGTGGTCGACAATCTGATGGACCTCACCCACGAGACCTTCGTGCACGGATCGAGCATCGGCAACGACGCCGTGGCCGAAGCGCCGTTCGACGTCACCCATGGCAACAAGACGGTGACCGTGACGCGCTGGATGCTGGGCATCGAGCCGCCGCCGTTCTGGGCAGCCCAACTCGGCAAGCCCGGCCCGGTGGATCGCTGGCAGATCATCCGCTTCGAGGCGCCGGCGACCATCGCCATCGATGTCGGGGTCGCACCCGCGGGCACGGGCGCGCCGGAAGGCGACCGCTCGCAGGGCGTCAACGGCTTCGTGCTCAACACGGTCACGCCGGAGACGGCAACGAGCTGCCACTATTTCTGGGCGTTCGTCCGCAATCACCGCATCACCGAACAGCGATTGACCACGGACATCCGCGAAGGCGTCTCGCGCATCTTCCACGAGGATGAGGTCATCCTGGAAGCCCAGCAGCGCGCGATGGACGAAAACCCCGGCCGCGAATTCTATAACCTCAACATCGATGCCGGCGCGATGTGGGCGCGCAGGCTGATCAATCGCATGGTGGCGGCGGAGACCAGGCAAATTCCTGCGCAGGCCGCGGAGTAGCCAGCATGGCCGAACGCGATCCGGATCGCTCGATGTCGCAAACCGTGCGTGCCCAGCTGGCGTTGCGCGACTTCATCCTGAACGGGGAGTTGCGCCCGGGCGAGCGCATTTCCGAACTTCAGGCGGTCGAGAAGACCGGCGCTTCGCGGACGCCGGTGCGCATGGCGCTGGTGCGGCTGGAGGAAGAAGGATTGCTCGAGGCAATCCCGTCCGGCGGCTTCATGGTCAAGGCATTTTCCGAGCGCGACATCCTGGAATCGATCGAGTTGCGCGGCACACTGGAGGGGCTTGCGGCACGCTTCGCCGCCGAGCGCGGCGTAGCGGCCCGCATGCTTGAACCGCTCAAGGACAACCTGGCCGAGATCGACGGTCTGATCCGTCAGGATGCCGTGTCGGTCGAAACATTCTCGGCCTACGTCTCCCTGAATGCGCGGTTTCACGCGCTGCTGAGCGAATTGAGCGACAGCGCTCTGTTGACCCGCCAGATCGACCGCGCCTGTGCCCTGCCCTTTGCCTCGCCGAGCGCCTTCGTCATGGCCCAGTCGGGACTGCCGGAAGCGCACCAGATCCTGATGATCGGCCAGGACCACCATCGCATCGTGATCGAGGCGATCGAAAATCGCGAGGGCACCCGCGCCGAAGCCGTGATGCGCGAGCATGCGCGGCTGGCCATCCGCAACCTGCGTCTTGCGCTGCGCGATCGTACCCAGATCGATCGCATTCCGGCGCTGGCGCTGATCCGTACCTGACGAGGGTCCGATGCGATTTGCCCATCAATGGTCTATGGCGACGGTTCTGGCGATCCGCGATGTGACGGCACAGGTCCGGGAATTCCTGCTGCGACCGGACGGCGGCGGCACACAGCCTTATGCCGTCGGCAGTCACATCAATGTCGCGGTGCTCGCCGACGGCCAGCCGGACATGCGCTCGTATTCGCTGGTCGGATCGCCGCGCCCTAACGCCTACAAGATTGCCGTTCAACGCGCTTCGCAAAGCCGCGGCGGCTCCGCCTACATGTGGGGACTGAAAGCCGGCGCGCGGCTCGAAGTATCGAATCCCTCCTCGCTGGTCGAACTCGACTGGAGTCGGCAAAGCTTCTGCCTCGTCGCCGGAGGCATCGGCATCACACCCATCGTTGGCATGGCCAATGCACTGATGCGCAGGGGCGCGAGCCTTGAGCTGCATTATGCGGTCAGGTCACGCGCGGACGCCGTCTATCTGGACGAGTTGCAGGCCATGCTGGGCGACAGGCTTCACATCTACGCCGGCACTGAGCGCCGGCGCCTCGATCTCGGCGCGACATTCGCAAGCCTGCCGCATGGCGCGATGGCGTTCGTCTGCGGACCGATGCGGCTGCTCGACGATGCGCGGCGGCAATGGACCGCGCAGGACCGCGCGCCGACCGACCTGCGCTACGAGACATTCGGATCGAGCGGATTGCTGCCAACAGAACCATTCACGGTCCGCATCCGCGAAACAGGCGCGGAGATCGTCGTACCGCAGGACCGCTCGATGCTCGATGCGCTGAACGACGCGGGATACGAGGTGATGGCCGACTGCCTTCGCGGCGAATGCGGCGTCTGCTGCATCGACATCGCCGACATCCAGGGCGATATCGATCATCGCGATATATTTCTCAGCGATCACCAGAAGCGCGAGGGCCGCAAGATCTGCCCCTGCGTGTCGCGCGCCACCGGCACGGTGACCGTGGACACGCTCTATCGTGAGGATGCGATCGGTTGTGGCGGGTGACCGCCTACTCCCTGCCCCGCCCCAGTTGATACGACAGGTGCGCCTTCACGGTCGGCCACTCCGAGGCGATGATCGAGAACACCACGGTATCGCGCAGCGTGCCGTTCGGCGCGACCTGGTGGTTGCGCAGGATGCCATCCTGCTTTGCGCCCAATCGCGCGATGGCGGCGCGGCTTTGCTGGTTGAAAAAGTGCGTGCGGAATTCCACGGCAATGCAGTTCAGCGTCTCGAAGGCGTGCTGCAGGAGAAGCAGCTTGCATTGGGTGTTCAGTGGCGTGCGCTGCACAGCCTTGCGATACCAGGTCGAGCCGATCTCCACGCGCTTGTGGGTGGCATCGACGTTCATGAACGTCGTCATGCCGGCGGTCGTGCCGTCCGGCCGCTTCACCGTGAACGGCAGCATCGAACCCGCGGCCTGCAAGCCGAGACGGCGGCCGATCTCCGCGGTCATTTTTCCCGCCTCCGGCACGAAGGTGTACCAGAGATCCCAGAGGCCGCCATCCTGCACCGCCTCGACGAGGCCGTCGTGGTGCGCATGCGCCAGCGGCTCCAGCCTTGCATGCGGACCTTCAAGGGTGACGGGTTCGAGCCAGGCCATGATTTCAATTCCTGTTTGACGATAACTGAACGCTCAGGCCTCCAGCCATAATCAGGAGCCGGGATGACCGCAAGACTCATGAGATCACCTGATTTCATCGACACCACAACCCTCATCGCATAGAATGCGCAGTGCGCGGTCGCCGACATGAGCCGCGCAGCTCAGAGCTAACGAGCAGCTCCTAACAACAGTGGGAGGTTTCAGTGGCGGAGAGCGTTTACAAGGTCGTTGAACTGATCGGCACCAGCACAGAGTCCTGGGAGAAGGCGGCAGGCGCCGCCGTGGCGCGCGCGGGAAAGACCCTTCGCGATCTGCGCGTTGCGGAAATCTCTCAACTCGACATGCAACTGAACGAAGGCAAGGTCGAAGTCTACCGTGCCAAGGTCAAACTCTCATTCAAGTATGAGGGCGACCTGACGATGGACATGTAGCGCGCTCGCGAGCTCACGCGGTCGTGGGCTCAACGAGACTGCCAGAACTGACAACCATGCCGCCAGCATGGAGGTGTGGGTGTCTGTGTGTCGATCGGCCGTGACGTGACGGCATCGTTCGGTCGCCGTCACGTCACTTGTTGAGAAGATTCACTTGTTGAGAAAATTCAGCGGCAGACCGGGGCGCGGCCAGTCCATCGCCACCAGTTCGCCCCTGCCCGACAGCGTGATGTAGGCGGTCTTCAGGTCCGGCCCGCCGAAGGCGATGTTGGTAGTCATGTGGTCGCCCGTGTCCACCTGCTCGACGATCCTGCCGTCCGGCGCGATCACCGTGATCGCGCCCTTGACCAGCGTCGCGACGCAGATGTTGCCGGACGCCTCCAGCCCCAGCGAGTCGAACATCTGGTAGCCGCCGAGGCCGGCAATCACCATACCCTTGTCACGCCTGTATGGTTTCGCTGGCGGCTGGATCTCGCCCGGCGCACTAAGCGAGAACGCCCAGGCGCGGCAGGTCGGCGTCTCCACCGCATACATGGTCTTCTCGTCGGGCGAGAGACCGATGCCGTTCGGCCGTTCCATCGGATGCACCATCTCAACGATGCCGCCATCCTTCGGCTTGCAGTAGTAGACCGCGCCGGCGTCGGAGTCGCGGGCGCGCCGTTTGCCGGGATCGGTGAACCAGAAGCCGCCTTGTTTGTCGAAGACGAGATCGTTCGGTCCGTTGAGCCTGTGCTCGCCGCATGTGTCGTAGACCGTCTCGACGCTGCCGCTCTTGATGTCGACGCGCTGGATCTTGCCGCCGAGATAGTCACCCGGCTGCTTCACCGGCCCCGGGATCCATGCGCCGTTGATGTTGGTCCAGCCAAAACCGCCGTTGTTGGTGACATAGATCTTACCGTCCGGCCCCATCGCCGCGCCGTTCGGACCACCGGGAATTTTTGCAACCGTCTCCTTGCGACCGTCCGGGTAAACCCGCGTCAGCCTCTGCCCCATGATCTCGACCAGGATCACCGAGCCGTCCGGCATGACGACGGGGCCCTCGGGAAATTCGAGACCGGTGGTGATGACGCGGACGTTGGGCATGGGGGTCCTCAATTGTTGCCGTCACGCCCGCGAAAGCGGGCATCCAGTACGCCGCAGCGTCGGCGAGCAGATATCGAATGCTCCGGGTACTGGGTCCCCGCTTTCGCGGGGACGACAGTTGCGGGTGTCGCTACGCCGGCTGCAGCAGTTCGATCATGTAGCCGTCCGGGTCCTTGCCGAAGGCGACGATGTTGCCGCTCGCCTTGCTCTTGGTCGGCTCGCGCATCACCTCGAGACCCTCGGCGCGGATGCGATCGACCGCCGCCTTCGCATCCTTGACCTGCAGCACCACTTTCACCGGCAAATTCTTGTAGTCGCGCCTGGAGCCGTCCTTCCAGTGCATCAGCACCAGGCGCGAGCCGCGCGCGAAATTGTCGGCGGGATAAGCGAGGATGATCTCGTCCATATAGTCGAGCGTGATAGTGCCGACCTGCTTCATGCCAAGCACGCGGGAATAGAAGTCGGCGGACTTTTTCAGATCGCTGACGCCGATGCCGACGGAGCGGAAGATGATGTCGTCGACGACCGATTTGGCCTGGGCTTCGGTTACGGACATTTTGGTTACTCTCCCTGTTGATTGATCCGCTCTCCATCATTGCGAGGAGCGAAGCGACGAAATAATCCAGTCTTGTTTTGCGAAGCCGGATTGCTTCGCTTCGCTCGCAATGACGACTATTTGTTCAGAAAATTCAGCGGCAATCCCGGCCGCGGCCAATCCATGGCCACGAGCTGTCCCTTGCCGGACAGCGTGATAAAGGCCGTCTTCAAGTCCGGCCCGCCGAAGCAGATGTTGGTGGTGGCCACATCGCCGGTCGGAATCTGCTCGACCAGCTTGCCGTCCGGCGCGATCACCGAGATGCAGCCTGATGCAAGCGTGGCGACGCAAATGTTGCCGTTCGCCTCCAGCGCCAGCGAGTCGAACAGCTGATAGCCGCCGAGGCCGGCGATCGGCCTGCCCTTCTCGCCGCGATAGATCACGTCCACCGGCGCGATATGACCGGGGCCCGAGATCGCGAACGACCAGATGCGCGCGGTCGGCGTCTCGGCGACATAGACGGTCTTTTCGTCCGGCGACAGACCGATGCCGTTGGCCGGCAGCATCGGCGAGACGACCTCGACGATCTCCTTCAGTCCCGGCTTCACGTAGTAGACCGCACCGAGGTCCATGTCGCGGGGCCGGCGCTTGCCGAGATCGGAGAACCAGATGCCGCCGCCTTTGTCGAACACGAGATCGTTCGGGCCGTTCAGCCTGAACTCGCCGCACCTGTCGAACACCGTCTCGATCTTGCCGCTTTGCAGATCGACGCGCTGCAGCGAGCCACCCTTGTAATCCGCGGCAGCCGAGCTCGAGACGTTGCGGCCGTTGACCTGCGTCCAGGTGAAGCCGCCGTTGTTGCAGACGTACATCTTGCCGTCGGGGCCGAGAGCCGCGCCGTTCGGTCCGCCGGGAACCTGCGCGACGGTCTCCTTCCGTCCGTCGGGAAAAACCCGCGTGAGCCGCTGACCGCGGATTTCCACCAGAATGACGGAGCCGTCGGGCATCGCCACCGGCCCTTCCGGAAATTCCAGATCGGTCGCAAGAACGCGCATGTTCGGCATTGTCGCCTCCCCAAATTTCTTCTTCTGTCGCTGCACTATAGGCGATGATGCGGCCGTGGCCAGCGCGTAGCCGTTACATCGCGTATGCGCGGATAGCGCCCCTTACCCGATCTTCACCACCACCTTGCCAAGCGCTTCGCGCGCGGCGAGGGCCGCGATCGCATCGCCGCCCCTCTCCAGCGGATAGGTTTTCGACACCAGCGGCTTGATCGTTCCCTTCTTGTAGAGATCGATGATCGCCCTGGTGTTCGCGCGGCTCTTCTCGGGGTGCTCCTTCTTGAATCCGCCGGAATAGACGCCGACGATCTGGCAGGTTTTCAGGAGCGGCAGGTTGAGCGGAATTTTCGGAATGCCGGCGGGGAATCCGACAACGAGAAAACGGCCGCCCCATGCCATCGAGCGCAGTGCCGCTTCCGCGTAATCGCCACCGACCGGATCGTAGACGACGTCAAAACCCTTCTCGCCCGAGACGCCCTTGAACAGTTCGGCGAGCGCCTTCTGTCCGGCGCGATCGAACGGCCCGCGCGGATAGACCACACCCTCGTGTGCGCCGGCCTTCCTTGCGGCATCGACTTTCGCTTGCGACGACGCGGCGGCAATGACATGCGCGCCGAACGCCCTGCCGAGTTCGACCGCGGCGATGCCGACGCCGCCGGCGGCTCCGAGCACGAGCAGCCGCTCGCCCGGCTTGATGTCGGCGCGATCCTTCAGCGCCATATAGGAGGTGTTGTACATCGACGAGAAGGCGGACGCGTCCTCGAACGACATGCCTTCCGGAATCGGCGACAGCCGGTCCACAGGCACGGCGATCTTTTCTGCCATGCCGCCATGCCCGATCGCGCCGAACACCTTGTCCCCAACCTTGAACGCGCTCACGCCCGCGCCGAGTTGCTCGACGACGCCCGCGATCTCGGTGCCCGGCGCGAAAGGACGCGGCGGTTTCGTCTGATAGAGGTCCTGAATCGTCAGCACGTCCGGAAAGTTCACGCCGCACGCCTTGATGGCGATCAGCACCTCACCGGCCTTCGGCTCGGGATCGGCAACGGTTTCCAGCACCAGCGTCTCCGGCCCGCCAGGATTGTGGCTGATCAATGCTTTCATGAAATGTCGCTCCCGATTGATTGCTGGCGCGCAAACTGGAACACGGCGTGCGGCAATACAAGCAGCGCGCAAGTGCGACGCACATTCCCGGCGCGCAAGTCTTGAAGTGTGGCGCGCGCCGGCGTTTACTCGTCATGGCGAGCGAAGCGAAGCAATCCGGCCTGGCAAGGCAAAGACTGGATTGCTCGGTCGCCACAGGCGAGCGAAGCGACACCGTTCTTCGAACGGCTGCTCCTCGCAATGACGAATTCGCCTGGGAGCTGTACCATGCCGGCATGGACGTACAAGAAAGGCCTGCACGATCTCGGCAACGGCTGCTTCGCCTACCTGCAGCCCGACGGAAGCTGGGGCTGGAGCAACGCCGGGCTGATCGCCGACAGCGGGCAGACGCTCCTGGTCGACACGCTCTACGATCTGAAGCTCACGCGCGAGATGCTGGACAAGATGCGCGCCTCGGTGCCCGCGGCCTCGCACATCGGCACGCTTGTGAACACGCACGCCAACGCCGACCATACCTTCGGCAACCAGCTCGTCGAAGGCGCGCAGATCATCGCCTCGCAGAAATGCTACGACGAGATGAAGAATATCGATGTCGAGGCGCGGCGACAGGAATTGAAGAACTGGGAGGCGCTCGGCGACGCCGGGCTGTTCCAGCACGAAAACCTCGACGGCAACTTTGATTTCGAAGGCATCGTGCTGACGATGCCGACCAAAACCTTCGAGCGGGAGCTCGACCTGCGCGTCGGCGACAAGGCGGTGAAGCTGGTCGAGGTCGGTCCGGCGCACACGCGCGGTGACATTCTCATCCACGTGCCGCAGGACAAGACCGTGTTCACCGGCGACATCGTGTTCTCGAACGGTCACCCGCCCGCCTGGGCAGGGCCGATCTCGAACTGGATCAAGGCCTGCGACCTGATCATGAGTTGGGATGTGGAGACGATCGTGCCCGGCCACGGGCCGATCGTGCAGAAGAGCGCGCTGAAGGACTTCAAGGCCTATTTCGAATATCTCACGGCCGAGGTGCGCAAGCGCTACGATGCCGGCATGAGCGTCTCCGACGCGGCCTGCGATATCGACCTTTCGCCGTTCAAGGGCTGGCTGGACCCCGAGCGCATCGTCATCAACGTCAACACGCTCTACAAGGATTTCGGCGCAAGCGGCGGGCTGTCGCCGTTCGAGCTGCGCACCTGGATGGGTCGTCATCGCCGCGAGCAGCGGGAGAAGGCACACGGCCATACACATGCCGGGCATGGCCACTCGCAAGGGCACTGAGGAACGGTTCCCTGGATTTCGCCCGCGTCGCATCCAAACGTGAACGGGTTCAGCGGCGGATTGCCGCTAGCGCTGCCCCTGACCCTCCCCATATACCAACGGCGCGCGGCGAAGGCCGTGTAACCGGCCCTATGGGCCTAACCGCACGGACGTCCCTTGAGCAACGCCGCCATCAAAGCCGAACTCGACCGGTATTTCGACTGGATCGAGCAGCATTTGCCGGACTGGCTCGGGCGGTTCCTGCACTGGCTGCGGCAGCCGTCGATGCTTATCGTGCGCATCTTCGTGTGCCTGCTGCTCTGCATCGGCGGGCTGCTGGCGTTCCTGCCGATCCTCGGATTTTGGATGCTGCCGCTCGGCCTGATCATCATCGCCCAGGATTTGCCGTTCCTGCAGGGGCCGCTGGTGCGGATCTTCCAGTGGACCGAGCGAAGGTGGGAGAACTGGCGGGGCTGACGACGGCGCCCGCCATGTTGCAAGGCACTCTATCCCGCTGAGCGGAACGCTCGACCACCGAAACCCGACGGTCGCAAGGGACAGCCCGGTTGCATCCGCTGGCGGGCTTCCGGCGCGCATGCAATAATGCCGCTGCATCAGGGCCGACGGCTCAAAAAACCTTTCAAAAACACTGCAAGAGCTTCAGGCCGGCACTGTTCAGGGAGGACAAATCGATGCGCAATCCTGTTTTCAGTTCCATCAAGGCCCTCGCCATCGGCGGCCTGCTCGTCATACTGGGCAGCGGCGCTGCCGACGCGCAGAAGAAATACGACACCGGAGCGACCGACACCGAGATCAAGGTCGGCAACGTCGCTCCCTACAGCGGCCCGGCGTCGGCCTACGCCACCATCGCGAAAACGCAAGCCGCTTATTTCAGGATGATCAACGAGGCCGGCGGCGTGAACGGTCGCAAGATCAACTTCATCTCCTACGACGACGGCTACAGCCCGCCGAAGATGGTGGAGCAGACGCGCAAGCTGGTTGAGAGCGACGAGGTGCTGCTGCTGTTCAACACGCTCGGCACGCCGGGCAACACCGCGATCCACAAATACGTCAACCAGAAGGGCATCCCGCACATCTTCATCGCCAGCGGCGCTGCCAAGTGGGCGGACCCGAAGAATTTCCCCTGGTCGATGGGATGGGCGCCGAACTACCAGACGGAATCGAAAATCTATGCCCGCTACATCCTGAAGAACCATCCAGGCAAGACGGTCGGCATTCTCTATCAGAACGACGACTTCGGCAAAGACTACCTGACCGGCTTCAACGAGGTGTTCGGCGCGGACAAGGCGAAGATCGTCGTCAGCGAGGTTCCCTACGAAGTCACCTCGCCCACGGTCGACTCGCAGGTCGTCCAGATCAAGAGCGGCAACCCCGACATCTTCGTCAACATCACGACGCCGAAGTTCGCAGCTCAGGCAATCAAGAAGATCGCCGAGATGAAGTGGAATCCGGTGCACGTCATGACCAACGTTGCGGTCTCGGTCTCCAGCACGCTCAAGCCCGCGGGCTTCGAGAACTCGCAAGGCATTCTCAGCGCGGCCTATCTGAAGGATCCGAACGATCCGCAATGGAAAGACGACAAGGGCCTGGCCGAGTGGCGCACGTTCATGAGCAAATGGTATCCGGAAGGCGATCAGGCGGATGCCGCGACGGTCTACGGCTACGCGACCGCGATCGGGCTGGTGCAGGTGCTGAAGCAATGCGGCGACGACCTCACCCGCGCCAATGTGATGAAGCAGACTGCCAATCTCGACATGGACATCGCAGTCTACCTGCCGGGCATGAAGGTCAAGACCAGCCCGACCGACTTCACTCCGATGGATCAGCTGCAGATGATGCGCTTCAAGGGCGAGTCGTGGGAGTTGTTCGGCCCGATGCTGAGCGCCGACAGCCCGAGCTGAACAAGCCGCGAATTTTGTTGCGCCTGCCATTGCAATCGCCGCAATCCGCCAGCCGGAATGCGGCGATTGTCTTGCATGGCGGGCAACCGGCTCGCTCAGGCGTCCCGCCGAGCGGGTGCGGAGGATCCGGTCCCGTCCCGTGGAACGTGTGAAAATCTGATTTCGAGCGGCTAGCGAGCCTGCGGCGTGCATGCAATAATGTTTGTGCATCAGGGCCGACGGCTCCAACAACTCTCAGCGACAAGCTGCCGCCGCGGCCAAAAAAAAAATGTCAGGGAGGACAATCGATGCACTATGTCTCAAAAACGATAAAAGCCTTTGCCGCATCTGCACTGCTTCTCGCTCTGGGGAGCGGGGCGGCGACGGCGCAGAAGAAGAATGACATCGGTTCCACCGACACCGAAATCAAGATCGGCAACATCGCGCCCTATAGCGGGCCGGCGTCGTCCTACGCCACGATCGCGAAGACGGAAGCCGCCTACTTCAAGATGATCAACGAGTCGGGAGGCATCAACGGCCGCAAGATCAATTTCATCTCCTACGACGACGGCTACAGCCCGCCAAAAACGGTCGAACAGGTCCGCAAGCTGGTCGAGAGCGACGAAGTGTTCGCACTCTTTCAGGTGGTCGGAACGCCGGGAAATTCGGCGATCGCGAAATATCTGAATCAGAAGGGTGTACCGCACACGTTTGTCGGCAGCGGCGCGACGAAATGGGCCGATCCGAAGAATCAACCCTGGAGCATGGGCTGGCAGCCGAACTACCAGAGCGAGGCGCGCATCTACGCCCGCTACATCCAGAAGAACTACCCCGGCAAGACCGTCGGCATCCTCTACCAGAACGACGACTTCGGTAAGGACTATCTGACCGGCTTCAATGAGGCGTTCGGCAAGGACAAGGCGAAGATCATCGTCGCCGAGGTGCCTTTTGAAGTCAGTTCGCCGACGGTGGAGTCCCAGGTCGTCCAGATCAAGTCGACCAACCCCGACATCTTCGTCAACATCGCAACACCGAAGTTCGCCGCACAGGCGATCAAGAAGATCGGCGACATGAAATGGAATCCCGTCCAGATCCTAACCAACGTCTCGGTGTCGGTGTCGTCGGTGATGAAGCCGGCCGGGATTGAGAATGCACAGGACATCCTCAGCGCCGCTTACCTGAAGGATCCGAACGATCCGCAATGGAAGAACGACCCCGGCATGAACGAGTGGCGTGCGTTCATGACCAAGTGGTATCCGGAAGGCGATCAGGCCGACGCCGCCACCGTGTTCGGCTACGGCGCCGCTCAGGGCCTCGTCCAGGCGCTCAGGCAATGCGGCGACGAGATGACCCGCGCCAATCTGATGAAGCAGCTGGCCGCGATGGACATGGAGATCGGCATCTATCTGCCGGGCATCCGCATCAAGACGTCGCCGACCGACTTCGCGCCGATGGAGCAGCTGCGGCTCATGAAGTTCAAGGGCGAAACCTGGGAGCTGTTCGGCCCGCTGATGGACGGCGGCTCGGGTCCGCCGAGCTGACGCTGGAGGAGTAGAGCGATCGGCGCGATCCCTGCAGCGGGTCGCGCCGACTGCGTTTGAGGTCTGCCGACACGGCTATTGCCGCACCGACACGCGATAGAGGGCCACTAACCCGAGCACGACTGCCGCGACCAACAGCCATTTCGGATTGTCGCAGACCATTTTGCCGTGACCGCATATCTGATCGGCAAGGACGTAGCCGCGATTGACGTTGCCTTTCGCCCAGGCGGCGAAGGCTGCGACCGCGAACATCACTCCCGCGAGATAGAACATGCTTGAGGCCTGTCTGCCGACCAACCAGCTTTGCGCAGCTGCACAGACGTTGCGTTGACGCGACCGCGCAAGCGGTCGCCAGCCTCAGAATTTGCGTTGCAAAGCGTGCACAAACGACTCTGATTTCAACGAAAATGAACTTTAGATTTTCGGCAAAACGCGTCCCGGGCGGCTCGTTTTGTGCTTTGCACGTCGCGCGCGAGGCTCGACGGACCTGCGTGCGGCAAAACGACTCGCGTTGAGCGAGTGCGGCAAAATTGCCACGGCTTTGCGGCAACCGGCGGGCTTGTCACATGTTTTTGCTTTCGCGAATCAATATTTTGATTTAGCGTCCCCAGCGCATACAACTGGAGGCTACACCCGTGAACGTCATCGTCTTTGCGTCGCGCAAGGGCGGCTCTGGGAAAAGCACCCTCGCCGCTCACCTTGCCGCGCACGCGCACAAAACCCTGAAATCATGTTTGCTTGTCGACGCCGATCCGCAAGGCTCCCTGAGCCTTTGGCAGCGGCTGCGCGGCACCGGCGAACCGCCGATCAAGACCGCCGTGCGCTCGGTCAGCGAGATCGTCGCGTCTGCAAGGCGCGACGGCTATGAGTGGGTTTTCATCGACACGCCGCCGAACGTCTCTGCGGTGGTCGACGATGCGATCCGCAATGCGACACTTGTAGTCATTCCGGCGCGGCCGGGCGTGTTCGACATCGACGCGGTGGTGGAAACCATCTCCTCCTGCCGCACGCAGCGGAAGCCCTATGCGGTGGTGATGAACGGCTCGCCGGCGCGGCGCGACGACCTCGAAAGCCCGCTGGTGACGATCGCACGCGAAAGCCTCGCAAAAATGCGTGCGCCGGTCTGGGGCGGCCAGATCACCAACCGTGCCAATTATGTGCTCGCACTCAGCCACGGCGAAGGCGCGCGCGAATACGATCCGGAAAGCCGGGCAGCCAACGAGATTGGCAGGCTCTGGGCAGCCATCGAACGTTCGGTCAAGGCCATTAGCGGCGCGGCATCGTCAAACGGCGCGATGCACAAGCGAGCAGCGTAACTGGGGAAGGTCGTCGAACGGAAACGGCTCGCCGGCCATCGCCGCGCGAGCCGTTTTCTTTTGGCTCGAGCGCCCTGGGGTACGATCCAATCCGAAAACCCCTACGCGCCCCGGATCATGTCCGGGACAAGCTTTTCGGCATCACGCCCTGGACGGCTCAGAGCTGGCCTTGTTCCTGCAGATACTTGACGCAGACCGGACGCAGGCGCGCGCGGTTTTCCTTCAAGCACCCCAGAACGGCCATGTCGCCGTCATTGATGACCTTCTTGCAGATGCGGCTGGCGTCACGGCCACAGGCGCCTTCGCCCTGGGAGCGATCCTGCGCCAGCGCCGCGCCTGCGGCAAAAACAGCCATCGTTACAATCAACATACGGGCAAAAAACATCGTTTTTCCTTTGATCGGTCAAAGTTCCAGGGCCGCTTGCGGCATGTCCCGGTGGTTTATTTCCAAGTCGGACTGTGACATACGTCACTCGCATCCACGCCGTCAAACAGCTAAAACTCGGCGCTTTCACGGCAGTTCCGCCGCCAACCCATCAACTCCTGACGAGCCCTTAAGTGTCATGAAGGCTGCGCGCGAACACCGATCCGGCAAAGGCCACAAGGACGAGAACTTCCCGGTGGCGTCCTTCGTGATCGAAGCACGCCATCGCGGGCTGATCCTGGCGTTCTACGAGTTCGTCCGCGTCGCCGACGACATCTCCGACCACGCCACCCTGTCGCCGGACGAAAAGCTGGCGCAACTCGACCGGCTGGAGGCCGAACTGCTCGGCCGCGGCGGCGGCCAGCCGGAGGCGCTGCGGCTGCGCGATCAACTGGCGGCGCGTGGAATGTCCGCGCAGCATCCTTGCGACGTGCTCACCGCGTTCCGTATGGACGTGACCAAGCTCCGCTACGCGGACTGGAATGAACTCATTCACTATTGCAGCTACTCGGCGATGCCGGTCGGCCGCTTTGTGCTCGACGTGCATGACGAGAGCAAAGCCACCTGGGCCGCATCGGACTCCCTGTGCGCCGCGCTGCAGGTCATCAATCACATCCAGGACTGCGGCGACGACTTTCGCAATCTCGACCGCGTCTATATTCCGCACGATGCGATGAAGGCCTCGGGCATGACGATCGAGATGATCGGCGCCGACCGGTCCGCGCCGCAGATGGCCGCGTGTCTGCGCGGATTGACCGCCGAGACCGAACGGCTGCTGCACGAGAGCCTTGCGCTCGCGCCGCAGGTGATCAACACGCGATTGGCGCTGGAGATCGGCGTGATCCAGACTTATGCAGCGAAAATCCTCGCCATGTTGAAGACGCGCGATCCGCTCCACGAGCGTGTCCACCTCAGCAAATGGGAAATCATGGGCTTCGGGCTGACGAGCCTCGCAGGCGGACTCGTTCGCCGCGCGGCTCGCAGGCTCTCCATGTCGGGACAAGTTTCGCGAGCCTGAACCGACATGACGTCAGCACCAGACTCCAATCAGGCTTCGGCATCGCCCTCCTCGTTCTATGCGGCGATGCGTATCCTGCCGGCCGCGCAGCGCGACGCGATGTTCCTGGTCTACAATTTCTGCCGGCAGGTCGACGACATCGCCGACTCCGGGCTGCCGCCCGAACGCAAGCGGGCCGACCTGCAGCAGTGGCGCAGAGACATCGACGCGGTCTATGACGGCAAGCCGCCGTCACGGCTTGCCGACTATCCCTACACCATCAAGCGCTTCGATCTGCTGCGCGAGGATTTCCTGGCCGTCATCGACGGCATGGAGATGGACGCTGCGCGAGGACATCCGCGCACCGGACTGGGCGACGCTTGATCTTTATTGCGACCGCGTCGCCAGCGCCGTCGGCCGCCTGTCCGTCAACGTCTTCGGCCTCGCGCGCAGCGACGGCGTCGCGCTCGCCCACCATCTCGGCCGCGCGCTGCAACTCACCAACATTTTACGCGACATCGACGAAGACGCCGACGATCGGCCGGCTCTATCTGCCGCGCGAAGCGCTGGTTGATGCCGGAATTTCATCGACCGATCCCGTCACCGTGGCCGCTCACGCGGACCTGACCAGAACCTGTGAACCTGTGATCGCCCGCGCCAGACGACACTACCAGGAGGCGCATGCAGATCATGGATCGCAATCCCCGCAAGCTCGTGCGCGCGCCGCGCATCATGGGCAAGTATTACGGCAGCATCCTCGACCTGCTGGTCGCCCGCGGTTTCACCTCGCCGCGCGCGCCTGTGCGTCTCGGCAAGTTCGCGCGCCTTTCCATCCTCTTGCGATACGCGTTCATCTGATGAAACCCAACGTCCATATCATCGGCGCCGGCGTCTCCGGTCTTGCCGCGGCAGTCCGGTTGTCGAATGCAGGCTTCGGCGTTCATGTGCATGAAGCCACGCCGCAGGCAGGCGGGCGCTGCCGCTCGTTCTATGATGCCGCGACCGACCTGACGATCGACAACGGCAATCACCTCGTGCTGTCGGGCAACAGGAGCGTGCTCGACTATGCGCGCTCGATCGGCACCGAGGCCGGGCTCGAGGGACCGAAGCATGCCGAATTTTCGTTCATGGATCTCAAGAGCGGCAAGCGCTGGCTGCTGCAGATGAATGACGGGCGCATCCCGTTCTGGATTTTCCAGGACGGCAAGCGCGTGCCGGACACGAAGGCGTCCGACTACACGGCGATGATGCCGCTGTTGTGGGCCGGCAACGACGAATTCGTCGGCGACAAGATCGAGTGCGACGGGCCGCTCTATCATCGCCTGGTCCAGCCGCTGCTGCTTGCCGCGCTGAACATCGACCCGCCGCTCGGCTCCGCAGGCCTTGCCGGCGCGATCGTTCGCCAGACGCTGCTGGCAGGCGGGCGCGCGTGCCGGCCGCTGATCGCACGCGAAGGCCTGAGCAACGTGCTGGTCGAGCCGGCGGTGAAGATGCTGCGCGAGCGCGGCGCGTCGGTTCGCTTCGACCATGAACTGCACAAGGTGGAAATGTCCGGCGACCGCATCGCGTCGCTGATCTTCGGCGACGACGAGATCGCGCTATCCCCGAACGACAAGGTCGTGCTTGCCGTTCCGGCGAAGCAGGCCGGGACGATCCTGCCCGGCATCAAGACGCCGACCCAGTTCGTATCGATCCTGAACGCGCATTTCCGCTGCACCCCGCCGCCCGGCACGCCGCCGATCCTCGGCGTCGTCAACGGGCTGGTCGAATGGATATTTCCGTTCAGGGAGCGGCTTTCGATCACCATCAGCGCCGCCGATCGGTTGATGAATGCGCCGCGCGAGCAACTCGCGCAGGACATCTGGAGCGACGTCTGTGCTGCCACCGGAGCTACCGGCGACCTGCCGCGCTGGCAGATCGTGCGCGAGCGCCGTGCGACATTTGCCGCCACGCCCGAACAGGACGCGCTGCGGCCGGGCACCGCCACGCGAATGGAAGAACCTGTTTCTCGCCGGTGACTGGACTGCCACCGGACTGCCGTCGACCATCGAAGGGTCGATCGGCTCCGGCGACAAGGCCGCCGATCACATCATCAGAGCCGGCTGATGCCCGAGACGCCATGAGCACCGCAGCGACGACGACACCCGCCTCCGAGGCGCTGCAGGCAAGCATCGCCGGGGCGACGCGCGCGTTGCACGGTCATCAGCAGGCCGACGGACACTGGGTATTCGAACTCGAAGCCGACGCGACGATCCCGTCCGAATATGTGCTGTTCCGCCACTACCTCGGCGAGCCTGTCGACAGCGAACTGGAGCGCAAGATCGCGAACTATCTGCTGCGCATTCAGGGTGCGCATGGCGGCTGGCCGCTGTTTCATGACGGCGCGTTCGACATGAGCGCGAGCGTGAAGGCGTATTTCGCGCTGAAGATGATCGGCCACGACATCGACGCGCAGCACATGAAGCGCGCGCGCGAGGCGATCCTGTCGCGCGGCGGCGCCGCGAAGATCAATGTCTTCACGCGCTTCCTGCTGACGTTCTACGGACAGCTGACGTGGCGCAGCGTGCCGGTGCTGCCGGTCGAGATCATGCTGCTGCCGCGCTGGTCGCCGTTTCACCTGAACAAGATCTCGTACTGGGCGCGCACCACGATCGTACCGCTGATGGTGCTCACCGCGCTCCGACCCGCGCGCGCGCAATCCCAAGGGCGTACGGATCGACGAGCTGTTTCACGAAGACCCGGCGACGGTCGGCACGCCCAGCCGCGCGCCGCATCAGGGCAAGGCGTGGTTCGCGCTGTTCAGCGGCATCGACGCAATCCTGCGGGTGATCGAACCCTATTTCCCGAAAGGCCTGCGCCAGCGCGCCATCGAGAGCGCCCTCGCATTCACCGCCGAACGGCTGAACGGCGAAGATGGCCTCGGTGCGATCTATCCGCCGATGGCGAATGTCGTGATGATGTACGACGCGCTCGGCCACGGCGAGGACTATCCGCCCCGCGCCATCACCCGGCGCGGCATCGAAAAGCTGCTCGTGTTCAATGGCGAGGAAGCCTATTGCCAGCCCTGTGTCTCGCCGGTGTGGGACACCGCCCTGACCTGTCACGCGCTGCTGGAAGCGGGAGATGAGGACTCGCTCAGGAAGACAAGAGAGGCCCTCGACTGGCTGAAGCCTCTGCAGGTGCTCGACGTAAAAGGTGACTGGGCCGCGAAGCGCCCCGACGTGCGGCCCGGCGGCTGGGCCTTCCAGTACAATAACGCGCACTACCCCGATCTCGACGACACCGCCGTGGTCGTCATGGCGATGGATCGCGTCCGCCGCGCCGACCAGAACCCCAGGTTCGACACCGCGATCGACCGCGCTACCGAGTGGATCGAGGGCCTGCAAAGCAAGGACGGCGGCTTCGCCGCGTTCGATGCCGACAACCTCGAATACTACCTCAACAACATCCCGTTCTCAGATCACGCGCGCGCTGCTCGATCCGCCGACCGAAGACGTCACGGCACGCTGCGTCTCGATGCTGGCGCAGCTCGGCAAAACCGCGCGGACCAGCCCGGCGCTGGCGCGCGGCATGGAATACCTCCGGCAGACGCAGATGGCTGAAGGCTCATGGTACGGCCGCTGGGGCATGAACTACATCTACGGAACCTGGTCGGTGCTCTGCGCGCTCAACGCCGCAGGTCTCGATCACGGCGACCCCACCATGCGCAAGGCCGCCGACTGGCTGGTGGGGATCCAGAATGCCGACGGCGGCTGGGGCGAGGACGGCGCAAGCTACAAGCTCGACTACAAGGCTTATGAGCCGGCTCCGAGCACGGCCTCACAGACGGCATGGGGCTTGCTCGCGCTGATGGCTGCGGGCGAGGTCGATCATCCGGCCGTGGCGCGAGGGGTTGCTTATCTGGTAAAGACGCAGAATAAGTCCGGTGAATGGGACGAGGCGCGCTATACCGCCACCGGGTTCCCGCGGGTGTTTTACTTGCGCTATCACGGATACCCGAAGTTCTTCCCGTTATGGGCGCTGGCGCGCTACCGCAATCTGCGAAATACGAACAGCCGAACCGTGGGAGTCGGAATGTGAGCGCAGATGCCGCCAGGGGGCTGCCTCTCCTGATCGTGACAGGGCTTTTCAGCGAAGCCCGCATTGCTGCCGGACACGGCATGACGGTGATCTGCAGTTCGAGCGATCCCAACCGCCTGCGTGCCCAACTCGATGCATTTGATCATGCAGGCGTCCGCGCCATCATCTCTTTCGGCGTCGCCGGCGGCCTCGACCCGTCGCTCGAAGCCGGCGATCTCGTCGTGGCAAGCGAGATCATCACTGCCGATGAACGCTGGGCGACTGCGCCCACGCTGAGCGCGAGCCTGGTCGCGGGCACGAATATCGGCCGGTGCAGGATCGTCGGCGGCACGATCGCCGGCGCCGAAGAAATCATCCTCGACCCGCGCAACAAGGCCGTCCTGCACGGGGAGTCCGGCGCGAAGGCCGTCGACATGGAAAGCCACATCGCAGCCAGCTACGCTGCCTCGGTCGGCCTGCCCTTCGCGGCACTGCGCGCGATCAGCGATCCCGCGTCACGCTCCCTGCCGGCACTGGCCTTGAATGCACTGAAGCCGAACGGCGACATCGACCCGTGGAAGGTGTTGCGCGGCGTCGCGCGCAAACCCACCGTGATTCCGTCGCTGATGCGGACCGCCCATGATTTCAACCGGGCGATCGCAACCTTACGCGGCTGTCGAAGCCTTCTTCTGCACAGCGGTTGCAGCCTCGTCCCGGCGAATATCTGACAGCTTCTTCTGCACCTGTTCGGAGAAGATGTACTGCGCGGGGCGCTGCTTCGACATGTCGATTTCCGGCGCCATCGCACCCGTCGTCCGTACGCCGAACATCGCAACCTTCATGGCTTTAAGCGGATTCTTTACCACATCGAGGGCAGCCGTCGGCTCGTAGCCACAATGCGCCATGCAGTCGGCGCACTTTTCGTACTTGCCGGTGCCGTAGGTCTCCCAATCGGTGGTTTCCATCAGCTCCTTGAAGGTCTTCGCGTAGCCTTCGCCGAGCAGATAGCATGGCTTCTGCCAGCCGAAGATGTTGCGCGCGGGCATGCCCCAAGGCGTGCACTCGTAGGTCTGGTTGCCGGCGAGGAAATCGAGGAACAGGCCGGAGTGGACGATGTTCCACTTCTTGCCCTTGCCGAGCGCAAACACGTCGCGGAACAGCTGCTTGGTGTTCTGCCGGTTGAGGAAGTGCTCCTGATCCGGCGCGCGCTCATAGGCGTAACCGGGCGATAGCGAGACGGCGACATCAATCTCGTTGCAATAATCCAGGAACCTGGCGATTTCCTCGGCCGGATGATTGTCGAAGATCGTCGCATTGACGTTGACGGTGAAGCCCTTCGCCTTCGCTGCCTTGATCGCCGACACGGCGCGATCGAACACACCTTCCTGGCACACCGACTTGTCGTGATGTTCGCGCAAGCCATCGAGATGAACCGAGAAGAACAGATAAGGCGACGGCTCGAACAGGTGCAGCTTCTTCTCGAGCAGCAGCGCGTTGGTGCAGAGCGAAACGAATTTCTTGCGTGCGACGAGACCGCGCACGATTTCGCCGATCTCCTTGTGGATCAGCGGCTCGCCGCCCGGAATGGCGACCAACGGCGCACCGCACTCGTCGGCTGCGTCGAAGCATTCCTGCGCCGACATGCGGCGGTTCAGGATCGCATCGGGATAATCGATCTTGCCGCAACCCGCGCAGGCGAGATTGCAGCGGAACAGCGGCTCCAGCATCAGCACGAGCGGGTAGCGCTTGCGACCGAGCAGCTTCTGCTTCAGCAGATAGCTGCCGATCATGATCTCTTTGAAGAACGGTATGGCCATTGAACAAGTATCTTTCCGGACGTCCGTTGAGCGAGCGAAACCTACCAAACATTAGTTGGGGCGAGATCCCGCGAACTGCTTTCGGGATCACGCCCTGACGAGCTCGACAGGCAGCCGAAACTCAACATTTTCTTGCTGGCCCGGCATGACGGTGACGTCAACCGGACCAATACGTTTCAAAGCCTCAATCACATCGTCTACGAGAACCTCAGGCGCGGACGCACCCGCGGTGATCCCCACAGCCTTCGCGTCTTTAACCCAGATCGGGTTCAATTCGCTCCCGTCTGCGATCAGATAACTCGCAACGCCGACCTCTGCTCCAATTTCGCGGAGCCGGTTGGAATTGGAACTATTGGCCGCCCCAACGACCAAAAGTACGTCGACGAGCTTTGACAGGTCTCTTACCGCAGACTGGCGATTTTGTGTCGCATAGCAGATATCTCGCGTGTCCGGGCCTAGAATATTGGTAAATTTGCGCTTCAGCGCGGCGATAATGTCCTTCGTGTCGTCGACCGAAAGGGTCGTCTGGGTCACGTAGGCGAGCGGCGTATCCGCCGGCAATTGCAGCCTTTCCGCCTCAGTTACGTCCTGCACAAGGAAGATCGGCCCCGGAATCTGGCCCATCGTTCCCACGACCTCCGGATGCCCGGCATGGCCGATGAGAATGAGGCTGCGATCCTGGGAAACGTAGCGTTTGCCCTGATTGTGAACTTTCGTGACCAGCGGGCAGGTCGCGTTCAGGGTCGGCAAGTTCCGTGACTTCGCGTGCTCCTCGACGCTTCGCGCGACGCCGTGGGCGCTGAAGATCGTCATCGCACCCTCTGGAACTTCGTCCAATTCCTTAACAAAAACAGCGCCTTTGGCCTTGAGGCTTTCGACCACATGCTTGTTGTGCACAATCTCGTGCCGGACATAGACCGGAGGGCCATATTTTTTCAGCGCCTGCTCGACGATCTCGATTGCGCGGACCACGCCCGCGCAAAAGCCGCGCGGCTGGGCGAGGATGACTTCGATCTGACGATTGTTATGCATGGCGCACCTGGCAACCTGGGTGGCGCGATACGCTTGGCTGCAGGCTTGCGGCGCGCTTCTGGTATGCCGAAGCTGTGTGATCTGGCGTCTTCGACAGACGACGTACGTCCGCAATGGCCGGTCGCTTTCGAGGAATGAGCCGATGCCTGATAGAGCCCAGCGAGCGGAAACCCGCGGCTTCACAAGCCATCGTCCGCAATTTGGTCACATTTTGCGGACGAAAACTCTTTTGGAGCGGTCGCGGGCCGCTCGGAAAACAAACGCAAGCAAGATGCAACTGCCGCAAATCCATTCGCGTTCACCAAATACTGTCCTGTGAACCTCGGGAACTTGATTTTGCGCGCAATCGCAAGCAACTACGGCAACAGGCCTCCAGAGGCGAGTTTTATGCCAATTTTATTGGCATGTCTTGACCTTAGGACCGATTTGCGCCGAGCAGTGTGATCCAAGCCACATAGTCTGGAAGACCCGCTCCGGCCAACGGAACAAGGTAGAAAAAAGTGCTGAAAAGCTTTGTTGTCCATATAGTTAAGGCGTGCACGCGCTTTCCCAAGGCGGTTCTCCTGATCGCTGTCGCGCTGACCGGACTCTCCGCGTGGTACGCATCGGAGCATTTTGCGCTCAACACCGACATCAGCAAGCTGATCTCGCCGGACCTCGACTGGCGAAAGCGTGAGGTTGCCTTCGAAAAGGCATTCCCCGGCGGCCATGAGTTGATCGTTGCCGTCGTCGAGGCACCGACCGCCGAACTGACCCAGCTTGCCACCAACGCCCTCCAGAAGCGCCTCGAAGGCCACACCAGGGAATTCAAATCGGTCGAAAACACTGCGGGCAGCCCGTTCTTCCAGCAGAACGGCCTGCTGTTCCTGCCGACCGAAGAGGTCAAGGAGACGACCGGCAAGCTCGCTCAGTCCGAGCCCTTGATCGGCAGCCTTGCGACCGACCCGAGCCTTCGCGGCATGACCGAGGCGCTGACCACCTTGCTCGCCGGACTTAATCGCAACGAGGTGAAGATCGGTGACGTCACCAATCCGCTCAACAGCTTCTCCGACACCATCGAGAGCGTGCTGACCAAGGGCACCGCGACATTCTCCTGGCGCGAACTCATCAACGGCGGCCCACTGCCGCCGTCCGACCTGAGGGGATTTCTGCAGATCCGGCCAGTGCTCGACTTCAAGGCGCTCGAACCCGGCCGTGCAGGAGAGAACCTGATCCGGAAGGAAGTTGCGGACCTCGGCCTTGCCGAGAAATACCGGGCTCGGGTCCGGTTGACCGGGCCCGTCGCTATCGCCAATGACGAATTCGGCAGCACGCAGGAAGGCATCGTCGTCAACTCGATCGCCACCTGCATCATCGTCCTGTTCATTCTCTGGCTGGCGCTGCGTTCGGCGAAGATCATCGCGGCGGTATCGATCGCGCTGACCGTCGGGCTCGCAATCACGACCGCCGCCGGACTCATGCTCGTCGGCGCATTCAATCCGATCTCGGTGGCGTTCGCGGTTCTGTTCGTCGGCCTCGGCGTCGATTTCGGCATCCAGTTCAGCGTTCGTTACCGCACCGAGCGGTACGAACTCGAGGATCTGCATCTTGCTCTCGCCAAGGCAGCTGAAAACACGGCCGTGCCGCTGTCGCTTGCGGCAGTTGCGGTTTCGCTCGGCTTCCTGTCGTTTCTGCCAACTGCCTATCAGGGTGTTTCTGAACTTGGAAAGATCGCCGGCGCCGGCATGCTGATCGCCTTTTTCAGCAGTATTACCGTACTGCCGGCGCTACTGACCTTGTTCAACCCCGCGGGCGAGAAGGCAGAGCCCGGCTACGCGTTCATGGCGCCAGTGGATACGTTCATCGCGCGGCACCGCATTGCCGTCGTCGCGTCAGCGCTGGGCATTGCCGGCCTCGGCCTGCCGCTGCTGATCTATCTCCAATTCGACTTCAACCCGATGAATCTGAGAAGCGCCCAGGTCGAGTTCGTCGCGACCTATCTGGATATCAGGCGCGATCCGCAGACCGGTGCGAGCGGCATCGACGTGATCGCACCGACGCGGCAGGCCGCAGTGCAGGTCGAGGAGCGCTTGCGAAAAGTGCCGGAGGTCGATCGCGTGATGTCGATCGACTTCTTCGTCCCGAAAGATCAGGAGATAAAGCTCGCAGCCATCAAGAAGGCCGCGGATGTGCTGGAGCCGACATTCAAGGAATCCAAGCTCGATGCGCCGACGGATGCTGAAAACATCGAGGCGCTGAGCAGTTCCGCCGAAGCGCTCAACAAGGCCGCGGCGGGCAAATCCGGCCCCGGCGCGGACGCACTCAAGCGGCTCGCGGGTGCTCTCACGAAGCTTGCGCAAGGAAGCCCGGCGCAACGCGAAAAGACCCAGCAGGTTTTCATCGACCCGCTGCAGGTGCAGCTCGAACAGGTGTCGAATTTGTTGCTGGCAAAGCCCGTGACCTACGAAACGCTACCAAAGGCTCTTGTGTCCGAGTGGATGACCGCGGACGGCCGCACCCGCGTTCAGGCGCTGCCGAAGGGCGATCCCAACGACAACGAAACGCTTCGGACGTTCGCGCGCGCGGTGCTGGCAGTCGAGCCGACGGCAATCGGTGGTCCAATTTCGATTCTCGAAGCCGGCAACACCATCTCGCTCGCGTTTATCCAGGCCGGCCTGTGGGCGTTTGGTTCGATCACGATCCTGCTGCTGCTGGTGCTGCGCAGGGTGACCGACGTGCTTTTGACGCTGATACCGCTGACGCTGGCCGGCGCGCTGACGCTTGAAATCTGCGTGTTGCTCGGAATCCCGTTGAACTTCGCCAACATCGTCGCTCTGCCGTTGCTGCTGGGTATCGGAGTCGCGTTCACGATCTACTATGTCGTCGCCTGGCGCGCCGGCCGCGACAAGCTGCTGCAGTCCAGCCTGACGCAGGCGATCTTCTACAGCGCAATGGCAACCGGAACCGCGTTCGGCAGCTTGTGGTTCTCAAGCCATCCCGGCACCGCGAGCATGGGCAAGCTGCTCGCGATCTCGCTCGTCATGACCATCATTGCGACGATATTGTTCCAGCCGGCGCTGATGGGCCCGCCCCGCAGGGCTTCAGCCCCGGGGAACGAGGCTGGCGACGTTTGAGCAGATCGGATCGGCGGGAGGCGCTGCGGGAGCGCCTTTCGCCATACCTTTGGTCTGCGGCGACGCAGCCATTGCTCCCCCCTTCGCCTGCGGCGCCGGCGAAGCTGGCAGCGCCGGCTGCGCAAGCGGCGGCGTGTTGGCGCCGGTGACGCGCTTCCAGTCCTCACCGCCGCAGAAGATGCCGGCCACGCAGCCGCGCACCTCGAGCATGTCGGTGCGGCTGAGGCTGATCTTCGCGTCGAAGATGCTGCCGCGCGTAGCGTCGTAGATTCTTCCGTTCCAGAGATTGGCTTCGGTCTGCCGCATACCGATCAGGATCGGAACGCCCAGCATCGGGCGATTCTTCATCGCGGGATCGGGATTTTGGGCATCGACGCCCGGTATCGTCTCGGCCCAGATGACGCCCCAAATCGCCGGGGGC
>CAVZHJ010000013.1:0-274049 GCA_963774995.1 uncultured Alphaproteobacteria bacterium | reverse complement strand
CGCTCACGCATGTGCGCGGCCGTCGTTGATTTCGCCGCACATACGCATGCCGGCAAACGACGTCGAGTACCCCCGGTCCTTCAGCGCGCATGATCAAATAATCCATATTATGAGATGCTGACATAGTTGTATTTCATATTATGCTGAGGCTTGCGTCAAGCGAAATACGCTGCGCAGGCGTGCGGCCGTGTTTCTGGAGTTCAGACGCTCGCTGCATCATTGCGAGCCCCATAGCCGGTCGAAGAACGGCGTCGCTTCGCTCGCCCGTAGCCGTTCGAAGAACGGCGTCGCTTCGCTCGCCCGTAGCCGTTCGAAGAACGGCGTCGCTTCGCTCGCCCGTAGCCGTTCGAAGAACGGCGTCGCTTCGCTCGCCTATGGGGTCCGCCTCAAGCCCGCGGTGATCAAACTCCGCGAGACATTGCGCGCCGGCAGGCGCCGCCAAAAAAGAAGCGCGGAGACAAAGCAAGTGCTTCGCTTCTTTTTTGCGCGCTGCGCGCCTGCTGGATTGCTTCGCAGACAGGCGAGCGAAGCGACGCCGTTCCTCGCGTCGCACCGATCTTGCAACCATCGCCGATCAGCTGTCAGTCTGGACCTTGGCCCACGCCGCCTCGGCCCTGCGCCTGCGCGCCACCTGTCCTCCGGCATTCCGTTGCAGCATCTCGAACGCGGTCTCGATGTGATCGAGCCGCGAGGGGTGATCGAGGCGAAAAAGGCTGTCGACTGCCTCGCGTGGCCAGCCGAGCCGGCGCGCCAACTCGGCGCGGTCCATGCCGGACTGCTTCAGCGCCAGGTAAAGCGAGCATTTCTGCGCCATCATCACCGAAAGCTCCACCTTCGCGCCTGTGTGCCGAAAGATTTGCCCCTCGGTCGCGGGTTTGGGCAAGGGACTGCCTTTCGCGATCCGCGCAGCGATCGCCTTCTCCAGTGCGACGGCCACGCTCCTGCGCACCTGCTTCCGGTCGGGACCGACGACAGCGACCTCGGGAAACGCCTTGCAGGTCGCGCGCTGCGAGCCTTTGGCCATCCATTCGATGTCGATGGGATCAGATCATGTCAGGCCAGGGATTCTCCGGCGCGCTCTACAAGCCGAGCGCATAGGACGGCCGGCGCGGATCGGCGCCGCCCTTGAGGACGCCGGTTTCCAGATCATCGGCAACGACCGTGCAGACCGCGCCGGCCAGCCACGTCCAGTCATCCCACCATTCAATCCTGTGGCCGAGGTCCGCGAGTGCATCTCCCGTGGAGCGGTCGATCCGGCTTTCCAGCTTGAGCAGGCCGGGGTGATACTCGTGTGGTTCGAACGATCCAGGATAGCTGTACGAAGCGCAGCGCGGCGCTTCCACGGCATCCTGCACCTCCATCCCGAACACGTGAATGTTGAGGAATGCCTGAAGCATCGCCTGCGTCTGCACGTCGCCGCCGGGGGTGCCGAACCCCATCTTCATCTTGCCGGGCCTGATGACGCGATCGCCGGACTGGGGGTCAGCCGTGGACGCTTGCCGGGCGCGACGCTGGATGGATGATCCGGGTCGGCCCGGCTTCTGGCTGCCGCGCGGTGACGGGATGATGCCCAGTTCCGGCACCACCGGCGCGTTGTAGGAACCGTCGCTTGGCGTCGCCGCAAACACATTGCCATGCCGATCGACGACCGAGACGTGCGACGTGTCAAGTTCGGGCGCCGGAAAAGGCGCGCTCGGGAATGAGCGCGGCCCCGGTTCGCGGGCGTTCAGCAGCCAGCTTGCGCGGATCGCCGGCCGGCGGCATTTCGGGCCACGCACGGTCGGACCGGATCATGCTGCGACGTCGCTGCGCATACTCATGCGACAGCAGCGCCTCGATCGGCACGTCAACGACACGCGGATCGCCGAGCCAGGCCTCGCGATCTGCGAACGCGAGCTTCACCGCCTCTGTGATGCGGTGCAGGTAACCGGGAGAGTTGTGGCCGAGCGTGTGCAACTCCGCGGCATCGAGCAGGTTGAGGGCCTGCAGCAACGACGGCCCCTGACACCAGGGGCCGCAGGCATAAAGACGGATATCGCCAAACGTGGTCCCGACCGGCTCATCGAAACCCGATCGATAGTCCGCCAGATCCTCGGCCGAGAGGAAGCCGCCGTTCTCCTTCTGGAACTTCACGATCGCCTGCGCGATGTCGCCGCGATAGAACGCCTGGCGGGCGGCGTCCAGTCCGGCGCCACGTCCGCGATGACGCGCGGCGGTTTCCTGATCGGCCATATGTTGAATGGTGGCCGCAAGCTTCTCCTGCACGAAAATCTCACCGGGCAACGGTGCGCGCCCGTTCGGCAGATAAAGTGCGACGCTTGACGGAAACATCCGGTATTCCGCCGCGTGCTCGGTGATGACTTCCGACATGAGCGGATAGACCGGAAACCCGTCGCGGGCGTAGTTGATCGCTGACAGTGCAACCTCGCCGAAGCTCATCGTGCCGAAGCGCTCGAGCGCAGTGATCCAGGCATCAGGCGCGGCCGGCACCACGGTGCGGAGAATCCCCTGCGGGATGGCGCCAGCATGGTGCGCTTGAAGTAATCGCGCCGATCGCCTTCGGCCAGTGGCCCAGCCCCGGGATCGTGAAGACGCGATCCTCATTGGCCGAATAAATGATGATCGGCGCCACGCCCGCAAAATTCACGTATTCCGGTGCACGACGCTGAGCGCAATACCGGTCGCGACTCCGGCGTCGATCGCGTTGCCGCCCGCCTCCAGAATTTTGAAGCCGCCTCGGAGGCAAGGTAATGACAGGCAGCCACCATGTGGCGCGTCCCCATGATCGTCGGGCGATGGGCCATGTTGCAACGCTCCTTCGGCAAGGGTTCTGTTTCGGGAAGCCCTTCTATCTCGGGAACCCCCGGCCAAATCTTGCGCCAGGACCCGACATTGGCAAGCGCCAATCACTTTAGCGCGCAATCGTCATCCGGATTTTCAGGCGGAAGCCGCCACGGCAACAATCTCCCCTAAAGATGCTCGCGAAAATGCGCCACCACTGAGGCGTAGACCCGGCACCGGTGATCCGGACGGATGAAGCCGTGTCCTGCAGAGTGGCAGCGCTCGTCGGCCCGGTCGCGTTTCCGTCGCGCGAGGGCTTGCTGAATTCGCTTTGAGACATCGGACGGCGACGCGGTCACCGTGCAGCAGCAGCATCGGCGCCACCACGCGGTCGATGCGATGGATGGGCGATATCTCCGGAACAATTCGTCATGCGTGCCCGGGAAGCCGTATTCCCGGGCGCGATGGTCGCGCCGCCAGGGGGCGGTGCGCTCCAGCAGCGTCACGAAATCGGCGATGCCGTAGTAATTAACGGCGGCTTTCCAGAGATCCGGTTGCAGCGTGACCGCAGCCAGCACGGCCCAGCCGCCATAGGATTGGCCCATGATGCCGATGCGGTTGGGGTCGATGTTCGGCTGGGCCGCGAGCCAGGCGCGGCCGGTTGCGAGATCCTCCATGAAATCCGGCCGCTTCTCCACCTCGTCGGCTAGCATAAAGGCGCGGCCGTAGCCGGTGCTGCCGCGGGCATTGGGCATCAGCACCGCGAAGCCCTGGGACAGCAGCATCTGGATATCGGGTCGGAAATTTGCGCGGGTTTGCATGGCTGGACCGCCATGCACCCACATCACCGCCGGGAATCCGCCGGCAGGCGCGGGGCCGCGCGGTTGAGCGTACCAGCCGGGAATGCGCATCCCATCAAAACTCACCCATTCCACCAGCACCGGTTCGACCAGGCTGTCACGATCGATACCGGACACGGCCATCGGATCTTCGCACGGAATAGGTGCAGCCGCGCCGTTGCGCCATAGCCAGATGCCGGGCGGCGTGGTCGGACCCTCGACGGCGAAGGCCAGCGTCGCATTGTCCGACGCCCAGTTGAGATCGGCCACGATGCCAGCGGGCAAGCCGGTGACAACAGGCCGCTCGCCACCTGTGGGGCCGATGCGCAGCAGCCCATAACCACGATCGTTCTCGATCGTCGCCAGCATTGTCTCATCAGGCGACAGCGACCAGGCCTCCACGTCGCGGCCTTGGACTTCCAAACCCTGGGCCTCGAACACCACGGTGCTGGTGCCGGTTTCCGGGTCGATGCGAGAGAGGCGCATCATGTCCGCGCCGGCATCGCTCAATCCCATCAGCGCGGCGCCTTTCTCCACCCATCGCACTGAGGCAAAGCGCGCAGGCGCGGTGCGGGGGAGAGCGCGGGTGACGCCGGTGGCAGCGTCCATGATCCAGAGTCGGGAATCCGCGCTGCTATGATCCTCGATCACCACCAGCCGCGCCATGTCCTTTGTCCAAGTCGGCACGGTCAGAATGCTGCTGCCTTCCAGCAGGCGCGTGCGCACGCCGGTGGCCAGATCCATCACGCTGATGTCGTAGAAACGTTCGTTGCGGTCGTTTGCGGCGTAGGCGATGCGTGCGCCGTCGGCGGACCAAGCGCCGAAATCATGGATCGCGTCGGGCGCTTCAGTCAGGGCGCGAGGCGCAGTGCCGGGTTCAAGCAGCCAGAATTGCTGGCGCTCGTCGCCGCCGGCATCGATACCCCAGATGAGCCGGTCATCGGTAGGGCATCGGCGCAGGAAGGCGACCTTCTCGTCGTGATGGCTCAACTGGCGGACATCGCCGCCCTTCACGTCCATGGCCCAGACCTGTGGCAGCCCTGCCCCGCGCAGATGAAACAACGTGTGCCCGTCCTTCGAGAACACGGGCGAGGTGGCGGCGCCGATTTTCACCCAGGCATCGGTTGGGACGGGCATGCGGTGTCCTTCCATGGAAAAGCGAACGTCGCTCCATCAACTCAAGCTGCCGGGATAGTCCTTCCAGATGCCGGGCTCCAGCTTTTCATTTCGAGAGGGCCGATCGTAGTTGCACGTTTCAACCGCGCCGAGCGCGCGCTCGAACAGGACGACAGACCAGTGTCGTGGTTCAGAAATTCGCTCCGTCGTTGCCGCGAGTCCGTCGAGCGAGTTTCTGAACCATAAACGACACTAAAATCATAAGTTTGCTAGTGTCCTTATCGAATCCGAAGTTCGCTCCCGAGCGTGCTGCGAAGCACGGCGAACTTCGGATTCGGGACATTAGTGTCGTGGTTCAGAAATTCGCTCCGTCGCTGCCGCGAGTCCGTCGCGAATATCTGAACCATACACGACACTAAAATCATGAGTTTGCCAGTGTCAGTTTTGTGGGATGCCGGACTATCAGGACCGCGCAGTTGATTTAACCTTCCACAGCAGCCCGACCATATAAGTCACAACCGCCGCCAATATCACCGGGATGCATATCGTGGCGACGATACTCACCCATATAAACTCATCTTTGCCATTTGGGCTCTCGAAGAACCCTCGCGGAAAATATGGTGAAATATCTCCCGTCACGTTGCGCGCGATCGGCTTGATGAGAAAGCCGGCAATCACAGCCATGATCAGATAGTCCCACCAGCGCCGGGCGCAAAGCCAGCCGATTATCCCGGTGACGGCAACCATCGCCCCCATTATCGCAAACGCCACAGTCCACATCGCGGCTCCTCCAGGTTATTGGTCTGGGGATTGCGGGCGACGGTTCAACCTCCTCATGATAGCTTCACACGTGGCGAGTGGCACGGCCTCGCGCCTCAGTTGGGTGTTGGCGCGTTGGCATCGAGCAGCTTCTCGCGCTTGAGCTCGCTCCACAGCTCGACCGGGATCTTGGCCGCCAGGCGCGCCACGTTCTGCTTCACTTCGGCGATGCTGAGCGCGCCCGGGATCACCGCGCAGAAGGCGGGATGGAACAGCGGAAACTGCATGGCGGCCGCGCCCAGCTCGACGCCGTGGCGCTGGCACACCGCCTCGATCTTCTGCGCCTTCTCGATCAGGTGCGCGGGCGCCGCGACATAGTCGTGCGTGGCGCCGGGCTTCACGCCGCCGGTCAGGATGCCGGAATTGTACGGCCCGCCCAGGATCACCGAGACGCTCGCGCTTCACGCATTCCGGCAGGAACGCCTCGAGCCCGCCCTGCTCGAGCAGCGTGTAGCGGCCGGCCAGCAGCATGCAGTCGAAGTCGCCGGCCTGGATGAAGCGCAGGCTGGTGTCCGCCTCGTTGATGCCGACGCCGATGGCGCCGATGACGCCGGCCTTGCGCAACTCGTCGAGCGCCTTGAAGCCGGAGTCCATCACCGTCTTGAAGCGCTCTTCGAGGACGGCGCGATCCTTGGTGGTCCAGAAATCGACGTCGTGGATCAGCGCGATGTCGATCTTCGCCAGCCCAAGCCTCATGTGCGAATGCTCGAGCGAGCGCATGACGCCGTCGTAGGTATAGTCGAACACCGGCGCGAAGCCGGGCAGGCCGTTCTCGCGGAAGTCGGCCGGCTGCTTCTCGCCGGGCTTCATGGCATGCATGATGCGGCCGATCTTGGTCGACAGCACGTACTCATCGCGCGGCTTCTCGCGCAGCGCCGCGCCCATGCGCAGCTCGCTGCGGCCATAGCCGTAGAACGGCGAGGTATCGAAGTAGCGCACGCCGCCTTCATAGGCGGCGTCGGTCAGCGCCATCGCCTCGGCGTCGGAAATCGTCGGCGCGAAAGCCGCCCATCGGCGCGCCGCCGAGACCGAGTTCGGTGACTTCGAGCTTCGTCTTGCCGATCCTGCGTCGCTTCAGCGTCGTCATTCGCCCCTCCCGCGCCGGACTGTACCCCGTCTAGTGTGGTGGTTCAGAAGTTCGCTCCATCCTTGCCGCGAGTCCATCGAGCGAACTTCTGAACCACCACACTGGAATCACAAAATTTCTAGTGTCCTTATAGAATCCGAAGTTCGCTCCAGAGCGCGCTGCGAAGCATGGCGAACTTCGGATTCGGGACACGAGTGTGTCGTTCAACGCTGTCGCTGACAATCGCGAACTTAAAGGAGTGTTGCAAGGTTGGTAGCCGGGGGAGCGGCTCGAACCCCGCCGGTGGCAACTCGGGAGAAAAGTGTAGAAACTACTGAGTTGCCCGGACTGAGCTCCGTTGCATCGCTTCGCGTCGCCCCGGAATGACGAGTCAGAGCGGCTTCAGGCCCGCCTCGATCGCCTTGCGCTTCGGTTCGAGAAACGGCGGCAAC
The DNA here is from genome assembly GCA_963774995.1 of uncultured Alphaproteobacteria bacterium. Lineage (GTDB taxonomy): Bacteria > Pseudomonadota > Alphaproteobacteria > Rhizobiales > Xanthobacteraceae > P52-10. The sequence continues at coordinate 266,976 of CAVZHJ010000013.1, read as the reverse complement.
GCGAGCCGTTCGCCGAGCTTGTCGGCGTCTTCATCCGTGGCAAAGCCTGGCCCGTCGGTCGCGATCTCGAACAGCACGCCGCCGGGCTCGCGGAAATAAAGGCTGCGGAAATAGAAGCGATCGATCTCACCCGAGTTCGGGATGCCGAATTCGCCGAGCCGCTGCGTCCACGCGTGATACTGCACCTCATCCGGCGTGCGGAACGCGACGTGATGCACGCCGCCCGCGCCCTGCCGCGCGGCCCCAAGATCGCGCCGCTCGGTCACATGCAGTTCGGCGGCGGCGCCGCCCTCGCCCATTTCGAACACGTGCGCGCGGTGCGCGCCGTCGGCCGCATACTCGCGCACCTGGCGCATATTCATCACGTCGGTAAGCACGCGCGCGCTTCGTGCGAGATCCGGCACTGTCAGCGTGATCGGGCCGAGCCCCCTGATCTGATGCTCCGCTGCGACCGGGCTGCGGTCCCAGGCAAACGCCGCCCCCTTGCCGCCATCATCCACCAGCGCCAGCCGCTGGCCCTCGAAATCGTCGAACGCCAGCGTCAGCCGGCCGTCGATCTCGGCGACATCGCCCGACGCGATGCCTTGCGCCTTCAGCCGGTCGCGCCAGAAGCCGAGTGTCTTTTCGCCGCTCACGCGGAATGCCGTGCGGGTGACCGTGCGCGTGCCGCGCACCTCGCGCTCCACCGGCCAATCGAAGAAGGTGATGTCGGTGCCGGGGTTCGCCTTCGCGTCGGCATAGAACAGGTGATAGGCGCTGACGTCGTCCTGGTTGACGGTCTTCTTGACCAGCCGCAGGCCCATCGTCCGCGTATAGAAATCATGGTTGCCGCGCGCATTCGCGGTCACGGCGGTGAGGTGATGAATTCCCGTCAATTGCATCTGTATTCCCCTCGGAAACGAGCTTTTGCCGCAGTGAAAGCCGTAGCCGCGCGCCCCTGCTTTGTGGCAATCATGTGGGAACGGTGGCGTCAAAAACCAACCCTATCAAATCTTTCAACCGAAGGGCCGGAGACATGTCCAACATCCTCGTGCGCGACGACGGCGCGATCCGCGTCATCACCATGAACCGGCCGGACAAGAAGAACGCGCTGACCCAGGAGATGTATCACGCGATCGCCAAGGCGCTGGATTCGGCAGCCGACGACAAGGCGATCCGCTGCATCGTCATCGCGGGCGTACCCGGCGCCTTCACCGCCGGCAACGATCTTGCAGATTTCATGGCCGCCGGCTCGTCGGGCAAGAGCCAGGAGTTCGGCACCTCCGGCGGTTCGATCCTGCTGCATGCGCTGCTGCGCAATCCAAAACCGCTGGTCGCCGCCGTCGATGGCGTTGCGGTCGGCATCGGCACGACGATGATGTTTCACTGCGACTATGTCGTCGCGACCAAGGCCTCGATGTTCGCAACGCCGTTCGTCGGCCTCGGGCTCGTGCCGGAAGGCGCATCGAGCCTGTTGATGCCGCGTGCGCTCGGCCATCAGAAGGCGTTCGAGATTCTGGTGATGGGGCGCAGGATCGATGGCGAAGCCGCCCAACAGGCAGGCTTCGTCAATCAGGTCGCAGCGCCCGGACAGGCGGAAGCCGAAGCACTGAAGGTCGCGCAGGAGATCACGGCGCTGCCGCCGGAAGCGGTCGCCATTTCCAAGCGACTGATGCGCCTGCCGGCAGACCAGGTCGCCGACCGCTTCGCGCTCGAAGGCAAGCATTTCGGCGAGCAGATGCGCTCGCCCGAGGCGCTCAATGCGTTCAAGGGATTTCTGGAGCGGAAAAGGGCTTAAGGCTCTGCACCGGGTCGTGCGTCGTCCCCGCGAAGGCGGGGACCCAGTATTCCAGAGCGCCAACACATTTATCTCAGGTGCTGCGGCGTACTGAATGCCCGCCTTCGCGGGCATGACGAAGGAACGAGTGGCAGAGGCCAAAAGAACAAACGGACCTTAACTCATGCGCCTTCGCTACTGGATCGCGCCGCTCGCAGCGCTCGTCCTGATCGCCGCCGGATGGTTCGTCGCGCGCTCAGGCTTCACGTTCCGCCGCGCGCCGGTCGAACTGACGATCCTCGCGCTGAACGACTTCCACGGAAATTTGCAGCCGCCGCCGGGCGGCATTCGGGTCGCCGATCCATCCGACAAGACGAAGAAGATCGCGATCCCTGCCGGCGGCGCCGAACATCTCGCAACACTGGTCAAGGAGCGGCGCAAGGACAAGACGCACAGCATCTTCGTCGCTGCGGGCGATCTGATCGGCGCGAGCCCGTTTCTCTCGGCGCTGTTCCATGACGAACCGACCATCGAGTCGCTGTCGATCATGGGCCTCGACGTCACCTCGGTCGGCAATCACGAATTCGACGAGGGTGCGACCGAATTGCTGCGCATGCAAAAGGGCGGCTGCCATCCTACCGACGGCTGCAAGGGCCCGCATCCCTTCCTCGGCGCGAAGTTCAAGTATCTCGCCGCCAGCACCTTCGAGAAGGCGACCGGCAGGACGCTGCTTCCTGCTTACGAGGTGCGCGAGTTCGATGGCATTCACGTTGCCTTCATCGGCCTGACGCTGAAGGCCACGCCGCTGATCGTCAATCCGGCGGGCGTCGCAGGCCTTGAATTCCGCGACGAGGCCGAGACCGTCAACGCGCTGATCCCCGAGTTGAAGGCGCGCGGCATCGAGGCGATCGTCGTCCTGATCCACGAGGGCGGCTTTCCGACCGGCGACTACAACGAGTGTCCCGGCATTTCCGGTCCGATCGTCAACATCGTCACGAAGTTCGACAAGGCGGTCGACATCGTCATCAGCGGCCATACGCACCAGCCGTATGTGTGCAACATCGACGGCCGCCTCGTCACCAGTGCCGACAAATACGGCACGATCCTGACCGAGATCGACGTGCAGCTCGATCGCAAGACACGCGACGTTCTCAGCGCGAAGGCCGGCAACACGATTGTCCGGATCGACGCATTTGCGAAGGATGCAGAGCAGACAAGACTGATCGCGGCTTACGACGAACGCGCCAAGCCGGTCGCAAGCCGCCCATCGGGCAGGATTGCCGACTCGCTTCTGCGTGATCCCAATCGCGCCGGCGAAAGCGTGCTGGGCGACATCGTTGCGGACGCGCAGCTCGCCGCGACCGAGGCCGAGGCGAAGGGCGGCGCTGTAATCGCCATCACCAACCCAGGCGGCATCCGCAACAGCATTCTGAAGAGCGGCGACGGCACCGTCACCTATGCCGACGTGTTCGCGAGCCAGCCGTTCCGCAACCAGCTGGTGACGATGACGCTGACCGGCGCGCAGCTTAAGGACGCGCTGGAGCAGCAATGGACCGCACCGTCGTTCCCGCGCATCCTGCAGGTCTCGCGCGGCTTCGGCTTTACCTGGGACGGGGCGCGGCCCGTCGGCGACCGCGTACCGATCGAGAGCATCACCATTCGCGGCGCGCCGATCGATTTGCAGGCGCGCTACCGCGTGACAGTGAACGATTTCCTCGCCAGCGGCGGCGACGGCTTCTCGACATTCAAGGACGGCTCCGAGCGTCGCACAGGCATCTATGACGTCGACGCGCTCGATGCCTGGTTCAAGGCCAACAGCCCGATCTCGCCGCACGCGCTCGAGCGCATTCAGCGGCTGAACTAATGGCGGCAGCCTTTCGGAACTTGCCGCAACCGGATACGTTGGTCGACGTGAACAGGCCCAACACATGACCACCCTTCTCGTCACCCATCCAGCATGTCTCGACCACGCGACGCCGCCGGGACACCCGGAGCGGGCAGATCGCCTGCGCGCCATCGAAGAGACCTTGAACGGCGAACGTTTTCAGGCCCTGCAGCGTGCGCTTGCGCCGGAGGCGACATTCGACGCCATCGCACTCTGTCATTCCGAGCATGAGATCGGCGAAATCCACCATCTCGCGCCGAAGGAAGGTTTTGTGCACATCGACGGCGATACCACGATGTCGCCCGGCAGCCTCGAAGCCATACTGCGTTCGGTTGGCGGCGCGGTCGCAGCTGCCGACGCGGTGATGACGGGCCAGGCCGGCAACGCCTTCGTCGCCACGCGCCCGCCCGGCCACCACGCGGAGGTCGGCAAGCCGATGGGCTTCTGCTTCTTCAACAACGCGGCGATCGCGGCGCGGCACGCGCAGCGCAAGTACGGCATCGGCCGCGCGGCCATCGTCGATTTCGACGTGCATCATGGCAACGGCACGCAAGACATCTTCTGGGCGGACAAGACCGTGATGTATTGCTCGACCCACCAGATGCCGCTGTTTCCCGGCACAGGCGCTGCCAACGAACGCGGCGAGCACGACACCATCGTCAACGCGCCGATGCGCGCCGGAGAGGGGCGCGCCAAATTCCGCGAAGCTTTCGAGGCCGCAATCCTGCCGCGATTGCGCGATTTTGCGCCCGAGCTTCTGGTCATCTCGGCCGGCTTCGACGCGCATTATCGCGATCCGCTCGCCAACATTACGCTCGAAAGCGCCGACTATCAGTGGGTGACGCAGAAGCTGATGGAGGTCGCGGATGCGAGCGCGCAGGGGCGGATCGTCTCGGTGCTTGAAGGCGGCTACGACCTGCAGGGGCTCGCGCAATCCGTGGATGCGCATGTCACCGCGCTGATGAAAGGGTAGTCTGGGGTGGAACTCACCGCCACAATGCCTCCGTAAATATCGGTTCAACTCATGCTGACTCGGGGTGTGTGTTCCGCGAAGGTGGGGGCCCGGTTCTGCGATCGGAACACGCGCTGACTTGAAAGAGCATTCTTGCTCGGGGGACGACATGATGGCCGAGAATACGCACGTTGACGTCAAGCGGCTGAGCTTCGAGCGCGCGATCGAGGAGCTCGAGACGATCGTCGCGCGTCTCGAGGCGGGTAAGGTGCCGCTGGAAGAATCCGTGACGATCTACGAACGTGGCGAGGCGCTGAAGCGCCGGTGCGAGGAACTGCTGCGGCAGGCCGAGGCCCGCGTCGACAAGATCACGACCGATCAGGCGGGCCAGGCCGTGGGAACCGAGCCGCTCGACGCGCAATAAACGTTCTGGTTGAGCCCTGATTGCCGCATTGGGGCCCGGCCCCGGCAATGGAACCCTTGCCAAGCCGTGCGGTGTGATCTAACGCACATTCCGAGCGCGCAGGGCGGGATTAGCTAAGGGCCGGTCGAAGAGTCGCCCGCGGCCCAGGAACGCGCCGAAACTGCGGAAACCAGCTGGTTTTCAGTTTGCGCGTTAACCCTTGAACCGATCGTGCGTCTTTCCAGACCCACACAAACCGGGCATTCGCTTGGCTAAGGCCATGCATTTGGTGTATGCCTCAACGTTAATTCTTCAGCCGGAAGCGTGACTTCCCGGTCGGACCAACCTTGAAAGCGTGTGACCCAATGAGTGACACCCCGCTTCTCGACACCATCAAAACCCCGGAAGATCTGCGCAAGCTTCGCCCGGATCAGATGCGGCAGGTCGCCGACGAACTGCGTCAGGAAACCATCGACGCCGTTTCCGTCACCGGCGGTCACTTCGGCGCGGGCCTCGGTGTCATCGAGCTAACCACCGCGATCCACTATGTGTTTAACACGCCCGCGGATCGGTTGATCTGGGACGTCGGCCATCAGGCCTATCCGCACAAGATTCTCACCGGCCGCCGCGACCGCATCCGCACGCTGCGCACCGGCGGTGGCCTCTCCGGCTTCACCAAGCGCACCGAGAGCGACTACGATCCGTTCGGCGCCGCGCACTCCTCGACCTCGATTTCCGCAGGCCTCGGCATGGCCGTGGCGCGCGACCTCGCAGGCGGCAACAACAACGTTATCGCCGTGATCGGTGACGGCTCGATGTCGGCCGGCATGGCCTATGAGGCGATGAACAACGCCGGCGCGCTGAAGTCGCGCCTGATCGTCATCCTCAACGACAACGACATGTCGATTGCGCCGCCGGTCGGCGCGATGTCCGCCTATCTTTCGCGCCTCTACTCGGGCCGGACCTATCAGTCCGCGCGCGACGCGCTGATCCACATCGCCCACAAGATGCCTAAGTTCTTCGAGGAGCGCGCGCTGCGCGCCGAGGAATATTCGCGTGGCTTCATGGTCGGCGGCGGCACCCTGTTCGAGGAACTCGGCTTCTTCTATGTCGGCCCGATCGACGGCCACAACCTGGATCATTTGCTGCCGGTGCTCACCAACGTGCGTGACTCCACCGAGGGCCCGATCCTGATCCACGTCGTGACGCAGAAGGGCAAGGGCTACGGCCCGGCGGAAGCTGCCTCCGACAAGTATCATGCGGTGGTCAAGTTCGACGTCGCAACCGGCGCGCAGGCGAAGGCGAAACCGAATGCGCCGTCCTATCAGAACGTGTTCGGCCAGAGCCTCGTCAAGGAAGCGGCCAAGGACGACAAGATCGTCGGCATCACCGCGGCGATGCCGTCGGGCACGGGCATCGACCTCTTCCAGAAGGCCTTTCCGACCCGCACTTTCGACGTCGGCATCGCCGAGCAGCATGCGGTGACGTTCGCCGCAGGCCTTGCGACCGAAGGCTTCAAGCCGTTCTGCGCAATCTATTCGACCTTCCTGCAGCGCGGCTACGACCAGGTCGTGCACGACGTGGCGATCCAGAGCCTGCCGGTGCGCTTCGCCATCGACCGCGCCGGCCTTGTCGGCGCTGACGGCGCGACCCATGCCGGCTCGTTCGACAACGCCTATCTCGGCTGCCTGCCGAACTTCGTCATCATGGCCGCCAGCGATGAAGCGGAACTCGTGAACATGGTCGCAACGCAGGTCGCCATCGACGACCGCCCGAGCGCGCTTCGCTATCCGCGCGGCGAAGGCCGCGGCGTCGAGATGCCGGAAGTCGGCGTCCCGCTGCCGATCGGCAAGGGCCGCATCGTCCGCGAGGGCAGCAAGGTCGCCCTGCTCTCGTTCGGCACGCGGCTCGCCGAATGCGAGAAGGCCGCCGACGAACTCGCAGCCCTCGGCCTCTCCACCACGATTGCCGATGCGCGCTTCCTGAAGCCGCTCGACATCGATCTGGTGCTGAAGCTCGCCAATGAGCACGAAGTGCTGATCACCATCGAGGAAGGCTCGGTCGGCGGCTTCGGCTCGCATGTGATGCAGGCACTCTCCGACCACGGCGCGCTCGACAAGGGCCTGCGTGTGCGCACGCTGGTGCTGCCCGGATGTCTTCCTCGATCACGACTCGCCGAACGCGATGTATGCGCTGGCCGGCCTCGACGCCAAGGGCATCGTCAAGAAGGTGTTCGAAGCCCTCGGCAAGGACGCCAAGGCGGAAGTGATCAAGCTCGCCTGATGGCCGAACGGCAGCGCGCCGACCGCCTGTTGGTCGCGCGCGGCCTGTTCGAAAGCCGCGCCCGCGCGCAAGCTGCGATTGCCGCCGGACTCGTGACAGCCGGCGGCAAGATCGTTCGTAAGGCCTCCGACGAAATTCCCTCCGACGCAGAAATCGAAGCGCAGGCCGAACACCCGTGGGTGTCGCGCGGCGGCGTCAAGCTCGCCGGCGCGCTCGAACGCTACCCGATCGGGATCGAAGACACGGTTTGCCTCGACGTCGGCTCATCGACCGGCGGCTTCACCGAGGTGCTGCTGAGCTGCGGCGCGAGCCTCGTGCATGCGATCGACGTCGGCCGCGGCCAGCTCCATCCGCGCCTGCAAGGCCATCCGAAAATCCTCTCGCGCGAAGAAACCGATATCCGCGCGCTCGCAGGCCGCCGCCTCGATGTCAGGCCGACGGTCGTCGTGATCGACGTCAGTTTCATTTCCTTGAAGCTCGTGCTGCCGGTCGCACTGGAGCTTGCAGCCGCGCCGACGCATCTGCTTGCGCTGATCAAGCCGCAATTCGAGGCGCCCCGCACGGCAATCAAAAAGGGTATCGTGCGCGACGATGCTGTGCATCGCGCGGTCTGCGACGACATCGCAGCGTTCGCGACCTCGCTCGGCTGCACCAGCATCGAGGTGTTTCCGTCATGCATCGCAGGCGGCGACGGCAACCGTGAATTCTTCCTCGGCGGGCAGCGTGGTTGAACGTTTCATCATCGACCGCGTCGGCCATCGCGGCGACGGCATCGCCGTTGCCGGCGCCAGAGAAGTGTTCATTCCTTATGCACTGGCGGGCGAGACGGTCGAGGCCGACGATATTCCCGGCCACCCTGACCGCCGGCATCTGGCGCGGGTAATTGCGCCGAGCGCGGAGCGCATCGATCCACTCTGCCCGCATTTCACCGTCTGCGGCGGCTGTGCCATCCAGCACTGGCGCGCGGACGCCTACCGCGCCTGGAAGCGCGGCGTCGTCGCTGAAGCCCTAGCGCAGGCTGGCATCAATTGTGAACTCGGCGAATTGATCGATGCCCACGGTGAGGGCCGGCGTCGCGTCGTGCTGCATGCGCGCACCGCGGCGCATGACATTCTGAAGGTCGGCTTCGCGGCGCAGGGCACGCGTGACATCGTCGCCGTCGATCGCTGCCCGATCCTTGCACCGGGATTGCAGGGCAGCATTGAGGCCGCGTGGGCGATCGCCGAGGCGCTGCATGCTGGCGGCAAGCCGCTGGACATCCAGTTCACTGCGACCGGCAACGGCCTCGATGTGGACGTGCGCGGCTCCGGGCCGCTCGATGCGAATGCAACCGCAGCCCTGGCGCGGATTGCCGCGCAGCATCGCCTGGCGCGGCTGACGCGCCATGGCGAGATCGTCGCGCAACTCAAACCGCCGGTGATCGACATCGGACCCGCGCAGGTCACACTGCCGCCGGGCAGCTTCCTGCAGGCGACGCGGGCCGGCGAGGACGCGCTTGCGGTGCATGTCGTGTCGCTGTGCGGAAAGGCAAAACGCGTTGCCGACCTGTTCTGCGGCGTCGGCCCGTTCACGCTCCGCCTGGCGCAGACCGCGCGGGTCGAGGCTTTCGATACCGAAGCCGGCGCGATCGAGGCGCTACGCAAGGCCGCGCAGATGACGAAGGGCCTGAAGCCGGTCAAGGCCGACGCACGCGACCTGTTCCGGCGTCCGCTGTTGCCGCAGGAGCTGAATGAATTCGATGCCGTCGTCTTCGATCCGCCGCGCCAGGGTGCGCTCGCACAAGTGCAGCAGCTGGCGAAGAGCCGCGCGCTGCTGGTTGTCGGCGTGTCATGCAACGTCGCGACATTCGCGCGTGATGCAAAAATCCTGATCGACGGCGGCTACAAAATCGGCCGCATTACGCCGATCGACCAGTTCCGCCACACGCCGCATGTGGAGCTGGTGGCGGAGTTCAGGCGCGGGTAGCTGTCGCTTCGCGATGGCCCGGGATGACGGGCGTCACCGCCCCCAGCGCTCGCGCCAGAGCTGCTCGCCGATGGTACAGGAAACGCGAGGATCGCGTGCCTGCACCGGGACCACCTTGCCCTCCGGCTGCAGTTGCGCGACTTCGAGGATCAACTTGGTACGGATCGCTTCCTTGAATTTTGCGCGATCCTTGATCGGGATGACGAACGAACCGGGTCCGCCGATCACGCAATCTTCGTAGTACATATCGAGCATCTCGATATCCATCGTCGCGTAGGAGGCCTGCTTCACCATCACCGGCAGCCCGTTGATCGTAACGCCCTTCTCCAGTGCGGCGTCGCGCGCGATCAGCACCGGCTCGCCGTTGTTGTTGGGTCCGTCGCCGGAAATGTCCAGCACACGCCGCAGGCCCTTGTAGGGGTTCTCGCTCAACAGCTGCATGCCGAAATTGATCGCACCGGAAATCGAGGTGCGCGAGGCCCGCCGCAGCGGCGCCTTCATGATTTCCGCAGCGACCGCATCGGCAGTTTCAGGCCCATCGATGATGCGCCAGGGAATGATGACCTTCTGGTCATGCGCCGCCGCCCATTCGAAGTAGGTGATCGCCACCTTGCCGTGCGGACCGGTCTTCAGGGCTTTCAGGAAGTCGGCAGAGATAACTGCCTGGGCGTAACCCTCGCGCTGGATCGCGAGTTCCTCAAGATCCATCGAGTAGGACACATCGACCGCGAGCACGAGTTCGACGTCGACCTGCGCCTCGGCAGATTTCTGTGCCAGTTGAGGCGCACCGTTCGGCGCGGCGAAGCTTGCAACATCGCCGCCGACCAACGCTCCCGCGACCAGCGCGGCTCCGATCGAGACACACCAGCGCATAGCGGCCCTCCCGTCGATTCGAGGATGCCACGCCTTTTCGAGTCAGGAAAGCGTTAACATGCATCAGGCGCTGGCAGCCTTGAGGAAAAAGCACACATTATCGAGAGTTCGCGGCTGCCGACTTTCGCAGCCGCCGATTTCATTTGGCGCGCTTGTTCCCGCCGTCCAGCAATTCCTGCAATGCCCTGGTCTTCGGCGAACCTGCGCCCCTGCGCCAGATCAGCACGATATCGTAGCGATTTTCACCCTGCGGCAGCTTCTGAACATTGAGCCGCTTGCTCTCGGGAAAGGTCGACAGAACGCTCTTCGGCAGCAGGGCGATGCCCATGCCGGCAACCACGCACCCCAGCATCGCGTGATAGGAGCCGAGTTCGATCGTGCGCTCCGGCATCTCGCCGCGTTTTGCATACCAATCCTCGAGCCGCTTGCGGTGCGGACAGCCGTGCTCGAAGGCGATGATCGTACGCGAGGCGTTGCCGTTCCTTGCAACCGCCGGATGGCCTGCCGCCGAAACGATCACCGGCTCCTCCTCGAACGCCGGCGCCTTTTCGAAAGCCGCATCGGCAACGGGCTCGGTCACCAGCGCCGCATCCAGTTCGCCGGCGAGGATGGCCGCGGCAAGCTTCGGCGGGTTGCCGGTCTTCAGTTCGAGGATCACATCGGGATAGCGGCGATGATATTCATTGAGCGATGCAGGCAGGCGCACTGCCGCCGTGCTCTCCATTGCACCAAGCCGGAAAATCCCGCGCGGCTTTGAATCCTGAACCGCCAGGCGCGCCTCGTCGGCGAGTGACAACAGCCGCTCCGAGTAATCAAGCAGCACCTGCCCTGCCGGCGCGAGATGCAGGCGTTTGCCCTCGCGAATGAACAGCGCCACACCGAGTTCGTCTTCGAGCTGACGGATGCGCGTCGTGACATTCGACTGCACGCGATGCAGCCGTTCGGCGGCGCGTGTGACGCCGCCTTCCCGTACGACGGCCCTGAAGATGCGCAAGGCGGCCAGGTCCATATATCTCCTCCCGGATTTACATCTCAAAATGAGAACTAAACGATCACTATTATTCATTTTATGAGATTAACAGTCGGCGGTAAAGCGCTCCCGACGCGCCGCGGATGTCGCGGCCTCGAGGAGGCTTCCATGCAGCAAGACAACGGCTTCGATCTTGAGAAGATCGATATTCGATCGCTCTCGCCTGAAGAGTGGATCGCCCTGAAGACGCAAATCATCCGCCGCGCCCACAGCGAACGCGACAAGGCCATTGGCTTGGCGATCGGCGGTGCGGCCGCCTGGGTCTGGAAGTCGTGCCGGCGTTTGCGGAAATGGAGCGCGCTGCGGACGGCATGGATTTCGCATGTCAGAGGGCGCCGCGAGCAGGTCGCAGCGGCGCAACTGCGCGGCCTCAATGATCAGTGGCTCGCGGATATGGGACTAACGCGCGGCGATATCGAGAGCCGCGTCCGCTTTCGCGCGCGGCGCATTTCGCAGACGCATTGAACCTTTGGAAGGCGAAACTGACAAAATAACATTCGGAGAAAAATGATGTCCCCTGAGCAGAAGAGCCTGGTCAAATCAACCTGGGCAATGGTGGTACCGATTGCGGACACCGCGGCCGGCCTGTTCTACGATCGGCTGTTTGTCATCGATACGTCGACGCGGTCGATGTTCACGAGCACGAACATGACCGAGCAGCGCAAGAAGCTGATGCAGGCGCTGGCGTTCGTCATCAACGGCCTCGACAGGACCGAGCAGTTGCTGCCGACGATCCAGAACCTTGGCCGCAACCATGTGCGTTACGGCGTCACCGACAAACACTACGATTCGGTCGGCGCTGCGTTGCTGTGGACGCTCGAGCAGGGGTTGAAGGACGCCTGGACACCGAAGGTGAAAGAGGCGTGGATCGCTGCCTATACCCTCGTCGCCGGCGTGATGAAGGACGCAGCAAAATCTCCGGAGAAGGTCAGCGCCTAAGCACTGACTCTTCCTCGCTCAGTCAAGCGCCGCTGTTGACGCGCGCCTCGCGAAACGAGACGAGGCGCCGGCGATTTTCGTCCCACAACACGAGACGCACGCAGCGAAAGCTTTCGAGCAGCGTCAGCCGGCTGATGCTGCTCAACTCGGGATGATCGCGCAGCGCTCGCGGCAGCCGGTAGTACGGAATCCGGCTGCTGAGGTGGTGCACATGGTGCATGCCGATATTCGCCGTGAACCAGCGCAGCACCGCCGGCAGATCGTAGTACGAGCTGCCATGCAAGCGCCGCATCCTGAACGCTCCACTGATCGTCCTTGTCCCATGACGTCTCTTCGAACTGGTGCTGCACGTAAAACAGCCAGACGCCGATCGATGCGGCCAGCAGCATGATCGGCACGTGCACCAGCAGAAACGAGCCGAACCCGATCAGCCAGATCAGCAGCGCTGCGATCGCCGCGATGGCGAGGTTGGTCGCCATCATGCTGATCCAAGGCTGCCAGCCCGCGCGCATCAGTCCGATCGGCAACCGGTGTTGCAACACGAACAGATAGGCCGGACCGAGCCCGAACATCACGACCGGATGCCGGTACAGACGATAGCCCAGCCGGCCCCAGCTCGACCGCGCCCGATACTCGCTCACGGTCAGCGTATCGATGTCGCCAACGCCGCGGCGGTCGAGATTACCCGAAGTCGCATGATGGATGGCGTGGGTCTGCCGCCAGAAATCGTAAGGCGTCAATGTCAGCACGCCGATGCACCCTGCCGACCCAGTCATTTGCAAGACGCTGGCGAAAGAAGGAGCCGTGTCCGCAATCATGCTGGATCATGAACAGCCGCAACAGGAACCCCGCTGCCAGCACCGCGATGCAGCAGGTGATGCCCACCAGTATCCGAAATGGATCGCCGACCAGGATATCGCCCACAGCACGACAAGCGGCACGAACGTGATGAAGAGTTCGATGATGCTGCGCGTGTGACTGGGTTGGCGATAGGCAAGCAACGTCTGGGGCCAACTCCGCACGTCTTGCATGACGAGAGTACCGGCAGCAGTCCTGCGATTTTTCAAAGCGGTTTCCGTGGTTGTGAATTGCGGCGGAGACTCTCGCGCGGTCGCGACATCCCTGCGCCTGCATCCGGCACTCTATTGCCTCACGACACGGTTTGACAGCGATTTGTGTGCGGCCAAGCGGCAGATCGACAACTTTGACAAGGGCGACGGTTGCGCCGAAACGTTCGAACCGTCCACCGCCCCCTCCCCGGCGTCGCCGAATCTTCCGACGAGCCCGTGGGCTGTTGCCGATCGGCCTATTCGCAGCCACCGGCATCAACTCCCGCTCGCCGAGCACGCTCAGGAGCTCAGCCGACCTGGCCTCTGTGCCTCAGGAAATGGTCGGCGAGCACGCAGGCGACCATCGCCTCGCCGACCGGCACCGCGCGGATGCCGACGCACGGATCGTGCCGGCCTTTGGTCAGGATCTCGGTGTTCGCCGCCGCTGCGGTCGATGGTCTGGCGCGGCGTAAGGATCGACGACGTCGGCTTCACGGCAAAGCGCGCGACCACCGATTGACCGGTCGAGATGCCGCCGAGAATGCCGCCTGCGTTATTCGACAGGAACACCGGCCCCTCATTGCCCATCCGCATTTCGTCGGCGTTCTCTTCGCCCGACTTTTCTGCAGCGGCGAAGCCTGCGCCGATCTCGACGCCCTTCACCGCATTGATGCTCATCAGCGCCGACGCGAGATCGCCGTCGAGCTTGCCATAGATCGGCGCGCCGAGACCCGCCGGCACGCCCTCGGCGACGACCTCGATCACCGCGCCGATCGACGATCCGCTCTTGCGCGACGCCGTCGAGATAGCCTTCCCAGAATTCCGCCGTCGTCTTGTCCGGACAGAAGAACGGATTGCTGCCGACCTCGTCCCAGTCCCAGCGCTCGCGATCGATCTTGTGCGGCCCCATCTGCACCAGCGCGCCGCGCACGGTCATGCCGGGCACGATCTTGCGGGCGATCGCACCGGCCGCGACCCGCATCGCGGTCTCGCGCGCCGACGAACGGCCGCCGCCGCGATAGTCGCGCAGGCCGTATTTTGCGTCATAGGTGAAGTCGGCATGACCGGGACGAAACTTGTCCTTGATGTCGGAATAATCCTTCGAGCGCTGATCGGTGTTCTCGATCAAGCAGCGCGATCGGCGTGCCGGTCGTCACCTGCACGCCGGTGTCCGGGTGCTCCATCACGCCGGAGAGGATCTTCACCTGCATCCGGCTCCTGGCGCTGGGTGGTGAAGCGCGACTGGCCGGGCCGGCGGCGATCGAGATCGCGCTGGATCTCTTCCGCGCCAAGCGGAATCTGCGGCGGGCAGCCGTCGACCACGCAGCCGATCGCGACCCCGTGGCTTTCGCCGAAGGTCGTGACCCGAAACATGTGGCCGAAGGTGTTGAACGACATTGGACTGTTGACGGTCTGCGGCTTGTTGACGGTCTGCGCCAGCGCGGACAGTCGGCGCTGACCGACGTGTGGTAACGCGCACGGCGCAGAGGGTCAAATGCCGATGTCGTCCATGCGTTGGCAGGACGGCAGCCATTAACCGTATTTAGCCATCGTGCCGTTGGCAAACACGTAGACCACGCCCTGCTCGATCCGCGCATCGGCGGCCTCGAGCGTCGTCGCAACGCCGGTCGCAACCATCAGCGCGCGCATCGTGCCACCATGCGCGACGGCAACCGTGTCCGATGTCAATTCATGAAGCCATGCGCGCATCCGCGCCGCGACCTCCGCGTAGGTTTCGCCTCTCGGCGCGGTGATGCCCCAGCGGTCCTTGCGTCGTGCGGCAAATGTCACCGGGTCGTGCGCCTGCATCTCGGGGATGGTCAGCCCTTCCCAGTCGCCCCAGCCGATCTCGCGCAGGCGATGCTCGATGGCGTAGCCGTCGAGAGGCAAGCCGAGCGAACCGCGCAACAGATCCATCGTGGTGCGCGCCCGGCCGAGCGGGCTCGACACGTAGCCGAAGTGATGCGCTTGCCGCGCATCGCGCGCGATCAGATCGCGCAGGATTTCGCCTGCGGCGGCGGCCTGCGTCCGGCCCCGCTCGTTGAGCGGAATGTCGCGGCTGCCCTGAAAGCGCCCTTCGGCGTTCCACGCAGTCTCACCGTGACGGATGTAATAGATGACGGGTAAAGGCATGATGGTGTTTCAATCGGTCGGAGATAGCGGATCGGCCGAATCGCGGCGATGCGTTGCTATCTAAAAAATCGAAACCAGCCTGCCTCGGTCACGGCGCTAATCCTTCGAATTCGCCAGCGTCATGTCCGGCGCGTCGGGCCGCTTCATGCCGACGACGTGATAGCCGGAATCGACATGGTGCACCTCGCCGGTGACGCCGCGCGACAGATCGGACAACAGGTACACGCCGCTGTCGCCGACCTCCTCGATGGTGACATTGCGCTTCAGCGGCGAGTTGTACTCGTTCCACTTCAGAATGTAGCGGAAGTCGCCGATGCCGGACGCCGCCAGCGTCTTGATCGGGCCTGCCGAGATCGCGTTGACGCGGATGTTCTTCTCGCCGAGGTCGGCCGCGAGATAGCGCACGCTCGCCTCCAGCGCCGCCTTCGCCACGCCCATCACATTGTAATGCGGCATCCACTTCTCGGCGCCGTAATAGGTCAGCGTCAGGATCGAGCCGCCGTTCGGCATCAGCTTCTCGGCGCGCTGGGCCACGGCCGTCAGCGAGTAGCAGGAGATCAGCATCGTCTTGGAAAAATTGTCCTGGGTGGTTTCGACATACCGGCCGTCGAGCTGATCCTTGTCGGAAAACGCGATCGCGTGCACGACAAAGTCGATCTGCCCCAGGCCGTGCGCGCGGCCTCGAACACTGCGTCGAGCGTCGCAGGCTCGGTCACGTCGCAATGGCCGAGCACGATGCCGCCGAGTTCCCTGGCCAGCGGCTCGACGCGCTTCTTCAGTGCATCGCCCTGATAGGACAGGCCGATGGTCGGCGCCCTGCGCCTGACACGCCTTTGCGATGCCCCAGGCAATCGAGCGGTTGTTGGCGACGCCCAGAATGATGCCGCGCTTGCCCTTCATCAGCCCCGAATTGTCGGCCATTCAAGAACCTCTTTTCGAACCCGGACCCGGCTCAGCCCAACCCGATCCGGCATCGATACGCGACAGGAGGGGTGTAATGACACACACCCCAAAGGCCTTCAAGCTGTGCACCCAACACAAGAATTAACTGCCTGAAACAAAGGAATAGCAGCGCACTCAAGGTGTTAGTAAGATCGGAACCGCCTTTTCCCGTGCAACGCCTGGACCGTCATGATTGCCTTCCGCCCAGAGTGTCGAAGCCATGATTCCCGGCGTTACGCCGCTACGCGCGGGCGCTGACCCGCGATGCCGACATCGCCGACGACCTCGTACAGGACACGCTCGTGCGCGCGCTTCGTTCGGAGAAGCTGTTTCACGGCGGCGACATCCGCAGCTGGCTCTACACTATCCTCACCAATCTCAACCGCAATCGCCGCCGCTCGCTGGCGCGCCGCCCGTCGATCTCACAGCTCAACGAGGACGACGAGCCCAGCGCCAACGGCACCGAGGCGGAAGGCCGCGACATCGAGCGTGCGCTGTTCGGTCTCGTCGAGGAGCAGCGCTCGGCGCTGCTGCTGGTGATGCTGGAAGGACTGACCTACCGCGAAGTGGCGGACATCCAGGGCGTGCCGATCGGCACGGTGATGTCGCGCCTTGCGCGCGCGCGGGCACACATCAAGGCTTCGATCGACGGCGAGAAGGTAACGTTGCGGCGGGTGAAATAGCTCTCTTTTTGGGAATGTGCGGCTAATAGGCTTCAAGAACAAGAACTGGACGACGACGATGACCGAACCGAACATGCCAGTCACCGAGGACGAGTTGCATGCGTTGGTCGACAACGAACTGCCGGATGACCGCCGCGCCGCTGTCGAGACCTGGCTCGCCACGCATCCGGACGATGCAGGCCGCGTCGCAGCATGGCGCGCGATCGGCGATGCAATGCATGCACGCTACGACGCTGTGGCCGACGAGGCGATCCCGAAGCGGCTGGAGCTTGACCGGCTCGCGAGCCAGCCGCGCAAATGGATGATCGCCGCTGCAGCCGCCATACTGGTTGCGTTTGCCGCTGGCAGCGGCGTCGGCTGGTTCGCGCGCGATGCGTCCGCAGCGGTCGTGACCGCGGCAGACCCGATCGAGACCATGCGCGAAGAAGCTTTTGCCGCGCACCGGCTATATATCGGCGAGGTACGCCACGCGATCGAGGTGCGCGCGAAGGAAAACCATCTGTCTGCCATGGCTGTCACGCCGTATCGGCATGACGCTACGGGCGCCCGATCTGTCGAAGTTCGACCTGAAGCTGCTTGGCGGCAGGCTGCTGCCCTGCATCGACGGCCCGGCGGCGCTCTTGATGTATGAGAACGCGGCCGGTGAGCGGGTCACGCTGTATGCAACGCAACTGAAGGCGCCGCGCACCTCGTTCCGCTACCAGGAGGCCGGCAAGTTCGCTTCGATCCACTGGGTGGCGGAGAATTACGGCTGGGTGGTCTCTGGCCCCGCCGACAAGCCGCGGCTGAAGGGTATCGCGATGGCGGCGATTGAACAGAGCGATCGGCGGTAAAATCACACTCGTCATTCCGGGGCGCGAGCAAGGCGGGCGGAGCCGGAATGACCAGCTTGATCACTCCGGCTTGATGCCTGCAGATGAGGCCCGACGATGCTGACGCCGGATATGAAGCGTATTGTGAAGGAGCAGCTGCTCGGATTCGTCGCGACCGCTGCCGCCGACGGCACGCCCAACGTGTCGCCGAAAGGCACGTTCTTCGTGGTCGATGATGCAACGATCGCCTTCGCGGAGATTCGTTCGCCTGCGACGTTGCACAATCTGCAGGCCAATCCGCGCATCGAGGTCAACTTCGTCGATCCGTTCGTGCGCAAGGGCTATCGCGTCGCCGGCACGGCGAAGATTGTCGCTCGCGGCGAAGGCAACTTCGATGAACTGCTGACGAAGTCAGGCTCCTCGCTTGCGCCGCGCGTGCGCGCCATCGTCGTCATCAGCGTGGTCAAGGCGCTGCCGCTGGTGTCGCCGGCCTATGACGACGGCACTGCGACGGAAGACAAGCTTCGGCGATCCTGGACAGCGCGGTTTCGCAAGCTGCAACCGGGGGAAAGGTTCGAGGAGTGACACGGTCATTCCGGGACGCACCAAAGGTGCGGACCCGGAATTCCGAGCTTGGTTGACTTCAGAGGCCGCCATGTCAAGATTTCGGGTTCGACGCGTTGCGTCGCCCGGAATGACATGAAGGAAACCTACATCCCACTTCTCGGATTGTGCGGCTTCGTCTCGCGCCAGCGCTGCATCAGCGCCTCGAGGTCGGCGTCGTTGCCGTCGGGCAGCACGATGCGCACAGTGACGAACAGGTCGCCGGCATCCTTGCCTTTCACGGGCATGCCTTTGCCGCGCAGGCGGAACGTGCGCCCGCTGGACGTGTTCTTCGGGATAGACAGTTCAACCGCGCCGTCGAGCGTCGGAACGCGCACTTTTGCGCCGAGCACGGCTTCATAGAGCGTCACGGGTATGTCGGCGCGCAGGTCGTTGCCATCGACCTTGAATACCTGATGCTGCGCAATCATCACGGTGATCAGCGCGTCGCCCGGACGATGGCCCTGCACCTCCTGCCCCTGGCCGCGCAGACGGATGGTCTGACCGTGGGTTACGCCGGCAGGAACCTTGATATTGAGTTCCTTGCCGGTCGGCAGCCGCACGCGCTTTTCCGCGCCGTGCACGGCTTCCTCCAGCGTGATGCCGATCGATGCGTTGAGGTCGAGTTCCGGCATGGCCGAGGCCCCCGGTGCGTATTCGAACGTCTCTGCGCCGCCGCGCCCGCGCCCCGCTCCACCGAACATGCTGGCAAGGATATCGTCGAACGAGCCGCCACCGCCGGGGCCTTGCGGTCCTGCGCCGCCGGAGCGGAAGGTGAAGGTCTCAAAACCGTCCCGCGAGGAGCGCGCGAAACCGCCCGGACCTCCCTGCGGGCCGCCACCCGGAAAGCCCTGGAAGCGCGGCTTGCCCTCGGCGTCGATCTCGCCGCGGTCGAACTGCTTGCGCTTGTCCTCGTCGCCGACGATCTCGTTGGCCGAATTCACTTCGGCAAAACGCGCGGCCGACTTTGGATCGTCCTTGTTGGCATCCGGATGATGCTTCTTGGCAAGCTTGCGGAACGCGCTCTTGATATCAGCCGCGCTCGCGCCCTTCTTGACCCCCAGCACATCATAGGGGTTACGCATTGCTTCGCTCTCCTTGCCGGAAGTCCCCAACGAGCCGTCCGCCGCGGAGCGACGCCAGCCTCAACCTCATGTGGGATCGACGTGGCATTTTTGCAACGGGGTTTTCGCCCGCGCGGCGAAGGCTTCAGCGTTGATTCGACCGCCTCAGGCCTTCCGCCAGGGCTTCAAGCTGCGCACTTCCCAGCCCTTGTTGAACTTGCAGGCTTCACCCTGCAGCCAGGTCTCGGCCTTGTCCTTCACGTAGCTGGCGAGGAAATCGCGGCAGGTGATGCCGTTCGTCGAATAGGCGTTGGTCAGGGGCGTCACCGCGCCGCGTGCGCCGGTGTGCGGGTTTTCCCACGGGTGGCTGCTGTCCTTGCCGCCCCGCGCAAGGGCTTCAGTCGCCGCCGCCCGCGCATAGGCCAGGTCGGCCTCCGACGGCGACAAGGCGGCGTTGACGCTCGCATGGGCTTCGGCAACGGTGGGCGGGATCGAGGCGGTGGTGTCCTGCTCGGACTTGCTGTTCCCGAACAGCGAGCCCAATTGATACGAGCAGCCGCAGAGCGCAGGCGCCGCCAGGATCAGCAGGGCCGACGCGCAGGCAGGCCTTGCGAACCCCAATAGGCGTCCGCTCCCCCATCCCCTATAAGGAGGGCGCGCGATTTGCTGAAAAACTCGCGGACGCAACTCAGGCACTCCACGCACATGACCGATACAACCATCAACAAGAACCCAAACTCGTTAACGTCTGGTGATTTTACCGCGGCTGAGGAACCATTTGCGCTGTTTTCGGAATGGCTTAACGAAGCGTTCAAATCGGAGCCCGCCGACGGCAACGCCATGACGCTTGCGACCGTGGACAAGGACGGCCTGCCCGATGCGCGCATGGTGCTCCTGAAGGGGATCGACCACGGCGGTTTCGTCTTCTATTCGCACATCGACAGCGCCAAGGGCCGCGAGATGACGGCGAACCCGAAGGCAGCCCTGATGTTCCACTGGAAATCGCTGCGACGGCAGGTGCGCATCCGCGGCACGGTGGAGACCGTGACGGCCGCCGAGGCCGACGCCTATTTCGCCACGCGCCCGAAGCAGGCGCAACTCGGCGCATGGGCGAGCAAGCAGTCACGCCCGCTGGAGAGCCGCTTCGCCTTCGAACAGCAGATCGCAAAATATGCCGCCAAGCACGTGATCGGCGAAGTGCCAAGGCCACCTGGCTGGAGCGGCTGGCGCGTGCTGCCGATCGCGTTTGAGTTCTGGCACGACCGTCCCTATCGGTTGCACGACCGCATCGTCTTCACCCGTGCAACACCGAACGATCCATGGGCGAAGACACGACTGTATCCGTAACAAAAGCTTGTCATGGCCGGGCTCGCCCCGGCCATCCACGTCTTGCCTGCTGCAGATCCAAAGACGTGGATGCCCGGCATGACGAAAACGAAAGAAGCGTTCTGATGGCCGCCAACCCACACTCCAACATTCCGCGCCGGACGCTGCTGCTCACCGGCGCGAGCCGCGGCATCGGCCATGCGACGGTGATCCGCTTTTCCTCCGCCGGCTGGCGCGTCATCACCTGTTCGCGGCATCCGTTTCCCGAGGAATGCCCGTGGGACGCAGGACCGGAAGATCACATCCAGGTCGATCTCGCCGACCATGACGACACCGAACGCGCGATCGAGGAGATTCGCTCACGCCTGGACGACGGCCAGTTGCACGCCTTGGTCAACAACGCGGCAATCTCGCCGAAGGGCAATGGCGGCACCCGCATGGGCACGATCGAGACCGATGTCGCTACCTGGACGCATGTGTTCAACGTCAACTTCTTTGCGCCGATCACGCTGGCGCGCGGGCTGATGGAGGAGTTGAAGGCGGCGAAGGGCTCGGTGGTGAACGTCACCTCGATCGCAGGCTCCCGTGTGCATCCGTTCGCGGGTGCAGCCTACGCCACGTCGAAGGCGGCGCTCGCCGCACTGACGCGCGAAATGGCCTCGGACTTCGGCCGGATCGGCGTGCGGGTGAATGCTATCGCACCGGGCGAGATCGACACCGCCATTCTCTCACCAGGCACCGCAGAACAGATCGTGCCGCACATCCCGCTCGGCCGCCTCGGCACGCCGGACGAGGTCGCGCGCGTGATCTACGCGCTCACTGCAGAGACGAGTTCATATGTGAACGGCGCCGAGATTCACATCAACGGCGGTCAGCACGTGTGAGTTAGGGAATAGCGAATAGTAAGGGAAGAAGAGTGAGTGGGCGGCGATGTCACTGTTCGCTACTCACTATTCGCCATTTCTTACCCAACCATCCGCTCGCGGCCGGCCCAGAAGCTCGCCTTCAGAACTTTCTTGTCGACCTTGCCGACGCCGGTCATCGGCAGTTCGGTGACGAACTTCACGTGCTTGGGTGCGTGGGTCGATCCTTTGCGTTTACAAGATCGATCAGGGCTTCAGCGCTCGGCTGTGCGCCCGGCCGCGCCACCACCACCGCGGTGACCGCCTCGCCCCATTTTTCGTCCGGAATGCCGACCACGGCCACCATCGCCACATCGGCATGGGTGGACAGCACGTCCTCGATCTCGCGCGGGAACACATTGAACCCGCCGGTCACGATCATGTCCTTCTTGCGGTCGAGAATGAACATGTAGCCGCGCTCGTCGGCGCGTGCGACGTCGCCGGTGTGCAGCCATCCGTTCCTGAGCGTTTCGGCCGTCTGTTCCGGGCGCTTCCAGTACTCCGCCATCACATGCGGCGCACGGACACAGATTTCACCGGCATCGCCGGTCGGGACCTCCCCGTCGCTCTCGTCGAGAATTCTCACGTCGCACGCCGCGACCGGAAAGCCGCAGGACAGAAACAGTTCCGGATGCTTCGGATCATGATCGGCCTTGCGCAACACCGACACCGGGTAGCATTCGGTTTGACCGTAGAGCTGCGAGAACACCGGGCCGATCCGCTCGATGCCTTCGACGAGCCGGCTCGGCGACATCGGTGATGCGCCATAGAGCAGAAGCTCGAGCGAGGACAGGTCGGTCTTCGGCAGCGATGGATGATCCAGCAGCATGTAGATCATCGTCGGCACGAGCAACGTGAAATTGATGCGCTCGCGCTCGATCGCTACGTGCGGCCGAGGCGCTTGGCTGCGATCTGGCGTATATGGGCACCAGGTTCATCGCCACGCGCGAGAGCGCCCGCGACGACCGGCCCACGCGCTGGCGCGACATCTGGAGCGCGGGTCACTCGACCTCAGGCGTTCGCGCGGTCCTGACGGTGGCCGATCTGGTGAACCAGACGATCGCGGAATATCGCGCGGGCTGACTTGATATGATCTTCTCCGCGTTTAAGCCGACAAGCTGAACGCGCTCACAACCACTTCTTCCATTTAAAGAACGCATAAGGCAGGATCCCGGCGAGGACCATCAGCCCGAGCGCCAGCGGATAGCCGAGATGCCATTCGAGTTCGGGCATGCTCCTGAAGTTCATGCCGTAGATCGAGGCGATCAGCGTCGGCGGCATCAAGACCACGGCCATCACCGAGAACAGCTTGATGATGTTGTTCTGCTCAAGGTTGACCACACCGAGCATCGCATCGAGCACAAAGGTGGTTTTGTTCGACAGGTAGGAGGCATGATCGGTCAGCGAGACCACGTCGCGCTGCATGGTCTTGAGCTGCTCGCGCATGTCTTTCGACCACTTCACGCCGTCGACTTCAGCAGCGACGAAGGTGACGAGTTGGCCGATCGAGACAAGGCATTCGCGAACTTTCGACGTCAGGTCCCCCTTGCGGCCGATACTGATCAGAATGTTGGAATACTGCTTCGCCTGGCCGCTGCGCGAGTCCTCCGGCTCGAAGATGGCGCGGCTCACGCTGTCGATCTCGGCGCCTGCACGTTCCAGAATGTCGGCGCAGCGGTCGATCACCGCGTCGATCAATTCCATCAGCACCATCTCGCCGTTGATGCCGGGCGCACAGTAGCGCGCGAGTTTTTGCTCGACCAGTGCGAAGGGGCGCGGATGATCGTAGCGCACGGTCACGAGGCGATGGCCGGCGAGGATGAAGGTGACCGGCGTGGTGCGCGGGGAGTCGCTGTCGGCGGCGCACATCAAGGTCGCGGTCATGTAGCGGGCGCCGCGCTCGACATAGAGCCGCGAGGAAATCTCGATCTCCTGCATTTCCTCCCGCGTCGGGATTTCGATGCCGACCAGCTTCTCGACGATCTTGTCTTCCGGCGTCTGCGGGTTGACGAGGTCAATCCACACCGCGTCCTGCGGCAGCGGAGCGCCTTCCGCGGGCTCGAACGTCTTCAGCGTGTGGTTGGCGGGGACGAAAACCGAGAGCATGTGCGAGCCTCCGCTTGCGCTGGAGAGGACTGAAGGCTACGGCGCGGGCGAAGCGGGCGGCGTGAGCGGCTTGTAAATCCGTGCCCCGGCGCGCGGATTCGGGCAAGCGCGGATAGCCGGGCGGCCACGTTTGCCACATTTTTGCCATCCCTGCGGACCGCCATGCTGCGCTCGGGCCATCCCCTGTGGAGAGCGTGGTTAAAAGCTGCTTAAAAGTTCGGACTTACACTGGGATTGTGAAGCATAAATGCCACAGGCTCCATGCTGCGAAGCGGTACAACCATCGCGGCGCTGGAAAAAAGGTATTTATCTGAGATAATTATGCTCAATCGGAATCGGCAGCGACGCCTGCCGGCCTTTGGGCGTGGGACACCCAAGGGATAGTTGAGGGGTAAATGCGAATGTCGTCCTCACGTTGTTCTCTTGTCGCCCGTTTGGCAGTGGTTGCGGCTGCACTCATGCTGGCCGCCTGCCAGACCACGACTTATGAGACGGCATCCGTCAACAATCTGAAGCCGCGCGACAAGGAACTGCTCGCCAAGGCGCGCTACGCCAAGGCCGAAATCCCGCAGCCCTACCGCCGGGCGATCGTCAGCTATCATCGCAAGGAAACGCCGGGAACGATCGTCATCGATTCCGACAACCACTACCTTTATCTCGTGCAGAACGACGGCAAGGCGCTGCGCTACGGAATCACCGTCGGTGAAGAAGCGCTCGCCTTCTCCGGCATCGCCAAGGTCGGCAACATGCAGGAGTGGCCGCGCTGGATTCCCACTGCCGACATTCACAAGCGCATCGAAGGTCTGCCGAAGCAGGTCGACGGCGGCCCGGACAATCCGCTCGGCGCGCGCGCGCTGTATCTGCACCAGGGCGGCAAGGATACGCTGTTCCGCATCCACGGCACCAACCAGCCGGAATACATCGGCGAGTCGATTTCCTCTGGCTGCATTCGCATGACCAATGAGGACGCGATCGACCTCTATGATCGCGTGAAGATTGGCACAATTGTCGTCGTGCTCGACCGCAAGGCGGGTGACTCGCCGGTGAATCCGAAGGTGGCGCTGCAGGGCGTCAATCCCGGCGGTTCGACCTTCTGAACGAATACGGACCGTTTCAACGAAAGGCGCTGGAGTTTCCGGCGCCTTTTTTGTTGACCCGCTTATCCCGCTGCGACGCCGGAGTATCCACTTTCGGCTGCTCGTTGGCGGCGGCCTTGTCCGCCGCTTCGCGTTTGGCCTTCTCCTCCGCGCTCTCGCGCGTCGGCGCGTCGTCCGGCCGCAATGCAGGCAACAGCGGCGCGATCTTCGGCAGCGGATCCCATATCTCCCATTGGCAGATGCGATAGCCGCCGCGGCGTTCAGCGAGATCGAGATGGACGTGGTCCTCGTGATACCAGTCCGAGCCCGGCCCAAGCACGGTCGTGAAGCGCGTGCACACCGAGGCGAGGAATTTCTCGCGCAGTTCGCGCGCGGCGGCACGATCGGTGAACGACACGAACTGCCCGCTCGCGAACTTGACACCACGCACGTCCAGCGCATTGGCGCGGCCGTGTTCCGACATGCGCGCGCTGGCGACGCGGTTGCGGCCGCGACAATCGAACGAGTCGAAATTGTCGAGTTCGCTGATCGAGGTCCCGGCCTCGATGGCAATCGCCGCGACGTCGCCGCGCACCCATTCGGCGATCGCCGTGGCCATCGGGCAGCGAAGCGTGGCTACAGGCTTCAGCGGCACGCGGCGCTTGTCCGGCAGGACCACCGCCTCGAGCCGGACGATGTCATCGCCACCGCACGCGCCGGGGCCGGTGATCGGCGGCAGCGTCGGCGCAATGGCAATCTCGTCGGTCAACGCAAGCCTGCAGGCGGATGGCTGCGGCGCCGGCTTTTCAGCGGCAGCTTTCTCGCCCCCTGTTTCTCAGGCGGGGCCTTTGCTCGGCCGCCCCTTGCGGATCGGCCTTCGGCGCGTCGGCAGGCCGCGGCTTCGGCATGGGAACGCGCGATGCCGCAAACGCCGCCTCGGCGGGGCCCGGACAAGCACCGCGACGAGCGCCAGGACAGCACCGACACAAGCGCGCCGGCACAGCAGGCCGCACGCAGGACCCGCAAGTTCAGGGGCAAGAAACACTCCAGGTCGCCGATATACCCACATACAAGATTACCGCAGGCGCGAGCGCCCGCGGTAATTGCATCCATCGCATGGTTGGCCTTTATTCCAAAGACGGAACCCGAAACCGGTTTGCGCCGTATCTCGGCCACGCTAAATAGTGGCTTGAACATATTGGCTTGAACCGGCTCGCCCGGACGAGACGAAGAAACGCTGAGGGAGACAGAGTATGCGCGGTTTGATGCAGGACTGGCCGTTGCTGTGCAATCGGATGATCGATCACGCAGCAGCCATCCACGCCGAGCGGGAGGTGGTCACGCGGTCGGTCGAGGGCCCGATCCACCGCACGAACTACGGGCAGATCCGCGCCCGCGCGCTGAAGGTGGCTCAGCGGCTGGAGCGCGACGGCATCAAGCTCGGCGACCGCGTCGCGACGCTTGGCTGGAACACCTGGCGGCACCTGGAGTCCTGGTACGGCATCATGGGCATCGGCGCCATCTGCCACACCGTGAACCCGCGCCTGTTTCCCGACCAGATCGCCTGGATCATCAATCACGCCGAAGACCGTGTCGTGATGATCGACCTGACCTTCGTGCCGCTGCTTGAAGCGATCGCGCAAAGCTGCCGAGCGTCGAGCGCTACGTCATCTATACCGACAAGGCGCACATGCCGGAGACGAAGCTGAAGAACGCCGTCGTCCTATGAAGAGTGGATCGGCACGGTCGACGGCGACTTCGCCTGGAAGACGTTCGACGAGAATACCGCGGCGGCGATGTGCTACACGTCCGGCACCACCGGCGATCCGAAGGGCGTGCTCTACTCGCACCGCTCCAACGTGCTGCACGCGCTGATGGCCAACAACGGCGACGCGCTCGGCACCAAGTCGAAGGATACGATGCTGCCCGTGGTGCCGCTGTTCCACGCCAACAGCTGGGGCATCGCCTTCTCCGCACCGTCGATGGGCACCAAGCTGGTGCTGCCGGGCGCAAAGCTCGACGGCGCGTCCGTGTACGAACTGCTGTCCACCGAAAAGGTCACCTACACCGCCGGCGTGCCGACCGTGTGGCTGATGCTGCTGCAATATATGGAGGCCAACAAGGTCACGCTGCCCGACCTCAAGGTGGTGGTGTGCGGCGGCTCGGCCATGCCGCGCTCGATGATCAAGGCGTTCGACGACATGGGCGTCGAGGTCCGTCACGCCTGGGGCATGACCGAGATGTCGCCGCTCGGCACGGTCGGCGTCCTGCAGGCGCAATACGCCGAGTTGAAGGGCGAGCGCAAGCTCGACATCATGGCGATGCAGGGTTTCCCGCCATTCATGGTGGAGATGAAGATCACCGGCGACGACGACAAGGATTTGCCGTGGGACGGCACGACCTTCGGACGGCTGAAGGTTCGCGGACCGGCGGTGACGGCCTCCTACTACCGCGTCAAGGACAACGTGCTTGACGACAAGGGCTTCTTCGACACCGGTGACGTCGCCACCATCGACAAGTACGGCTACCTGCGCATCACCGACCGTTCGAAGGACGTGATCAAGTCCGGCGGCGAATGGATTTCGTCGATCGATCTTGAGAACCTCGCGGTCGGTCATCCGAAGGTGGCGGAGGCCGCGGTGATCGGCGTCATGCATCCGAAGTGGGACGAACGCCCGCTGCTGATCGTGCAGCTCAAGCCGGGACAGAGTGCCACGCGCGAGGACATCCTCAAATTCATGGAAGGCAAGATCGCCAAGTGGTGGATGCCCGACGACGTGCAGTTCGTCGATGCCATTCCGCACACCGCGACGGGCAAGATCCTGAAGACTTCGCTCCGCGAACAGTTCAAATCCTATCGTTTCCCGAACGCAGCGGCCTGAGCGGGGCTCGCGCCACAAACGCCGGGCGCACGATCGTCCCTTCCCGTTGACAGGGAAGGGACAGCCGCATTTCCGGGCACTCTTCGCCTTGTATTCTCCTTGAACCCGTGTTTCACACGGGCCGACCAAGGGCCATTGCAGAAGGCCAATCAGCTAGATGGCGCGCAGGTTTTCCGCGGCATATCAATCGGAGCCGGTGTCGGCGCTCGCCACATGGGCGCGGCGGCTTGCGGTGTTCTCGCTGATCGCCCTGATTGTCTCGATCTTCATCTTCCGTATCGGATTCCTCGAATTCAAGCCGGCGCTGGCGACCATCTTCGGCGCGCTGGCATTCGCCGGCCTGTCGATCCTCGTCTCGCTCGCGGCGTTTGCCGCGATCTGGCAGAACGGCTCGCGCGGGATGGGCCGCATCCTCGTGGCGCTGGTGCTGGACGTCGCTGATCCTCGCCTATCCGGCGTATCTCGCCTATCAGTACCGCAAACTGCCGCCCATTCACGACATCACCACCGATCCGATCGATCCGCCGCGGTTCGATGCGCTGGCGCGGCTGCGCGTCGGCGACGGCGCAAACCCTTCGGTGTATGCGGGACTCTATTCTGCCGAACAGCAGCGCATCGCCTATCCCGAGGTCGAAGCCGCGACGGTCGAAGTGCCGCCGCAGAAGGCGTACGACACAGCGCTTGATCTCATCAAGAAGCGAAAGTGGCGCATCGTCGATGAACGGCCGCCGACGCCGACCCGGCGCGAAGGACAAATCGAAGCTGTCGCCTACACGCTGATTCTGGGCCTGAGCGAGGACATCTCGGTGCGCATCCTGCCCGACGGTCCTGGCGCGCGCGTCGATCTGCGCTCGTCGTCACGCTACTTCGACCACGATCTCGGCAGCAACGCCGCGCGCATCGCCAAGCTCGTCGACGACATCAACGACGCGACCGACAACATCAAGCCTGTGCAGAAGAAACAGCCGACGCCTGCCAAGGGCGCTCAGGCCAAGGGCGCGACCAAGCGATAAGTGCCCTCGATCGACGGTTCGCCGTCGGTGGCGACGATCTTGCGCGCCACCAGATCCTCCAGATGCGCGAACACCGAGCGGCCCGCCGCCGTGACCAGGCGCGGATCGATGCCGATGTAGCTTGCGCGCACGATGGTCGGGATATCGCACGGGCCCTTGGCGAGGCGATGCAGGATCGAATCCTCGCGCGCCTTGCGATGCCGCTGCAGGAAGCGGACGTAGCGCTTGGCATCGGGAATTTCCGGACCGTGGCCGCAGAAATAAAGGTCTTCGTCGCGATGCAGAAGCTTTTCCAGCGACGCCATGTAGTCGATCATCGAACCGTCCGGCGGCGAGACGATCGAGGTCGACCAGCCCATCACATGATCGCCGGAGAACAGGATCTTCTTTTCGCGCCAGGCGAACGCCATGTGGTTTGACGCGTGGCCGGGTGTCGCAACCGCCTGAAACGACCAGCCGTCACCCTCTACCACCTCGCCCGTCGGCAAGCTTCACGTCGGCCGCGAATGTCGTGTCGCCGCCCGCCTCGCTGGTGCGCTTCTCGCCCTCGACCACGAAGCGCGAGATCAGCGGATTGCCGTCGGCATAAACCTTGGCGCCGGTCGCAGCCTTGATGCGCGGCGTATTCGGCGAATGGTCTGTGTGCGTATGGGTGACGAAGATGTGCGTGACCGTCTCGCCGCGCACGGCGTCGAGCACGGCTTTCGCGTGCGCGGCATCATCCGGCCCCGGATCGATCAACGCGACCTTGCCTTTGCCCACGATGTAGCAAAGCGTGCCGGTGAAACTGAACGGGCTCGGATTGTTGCAGAGAACCCTGCGCAGGCCCGGCACGACCTCTTCGACCACGCCCGGCTTCAGCGGAAAATCCTTGTTGAAGCCGATATCTTCGTCGCTCATGTTGTTGTCCTTCGACGACAATTCTCTTTGAAGCGCTTCGCCAATCTCTCCTCACCCTGAGGAGCGGCGAAGCCGCGTCTCGAAGGGTGAGGCCACCAGTCTCAGTTCATCCTTCGAGACGCCGCGCGAGCTGGCTCCTCAGGATGAGGGCGGAACTTACGTAAACGCCTGAATGCCGGTGATGGCGCGACCGAGGATCAGCGCATGCACGTCGTGCGTGCCCTCGTAGGTGTTGACCGTCTCGAGGTTCGCCGCATGCCGCATCACGTGATACTCGATCTGGATGCCGTTGCCGCCGTGCATGTCGCGCGCGATGCGGGCGATATCGAGCGCCTTGCCGCAGTTGTTGCGCTTCATGATCGAGATCATTTCCGGCGCCATCTTGCCCTCGTCGAACAGCCGGCCGACGCGCAGCGCGCCCTGCAGGCCGAGCGTGATCTCGGTCTCCATGTCGGCGAGCTTCTTCTGCACGAGCTGCGTCGCGGCCAGCGGCCGGTTGAACTGCTTGCGGTCCAGCGTGTACTGCCGCGCGCGGTGCATGCAGTCTTCGGCGGCGCCCATCACGCCCCAGGCAATGCCGTAGCGCGCGCGGTTGAGGCAGCCGAACGGGCCCCGCAGGCCCGAGACATTCGGCAGCAGCGCGCTTTCCGGCACCACGACGCCGTCCATCACGATCTCGCCGGTGATCGAGGCGCGCAAGCGACAGCTTGCCGCCGATCTTCGGCGCGGTGAGGCCCTTCATGCCCTTCTCCAGGATGAAGCCGCGGATCTCGTTGCCGTGCGCCGCCGACTTCGCCCAGACGACGAACACGTCGGCGATCGGCGCGTTGGAGATCCACATCTTCGAGCCGGTCAGGCGATAGCCGTCCGCGACCTTTTCCGCGCGCGTCTTCATGCCGCCGGGATCGGAGCCGGCATCCGGCTCGGTCAGGCCGAAGCAGCCGACCCACTCGCCGGTCGCGAGCTTCGGCAGATACTTCATGCGCTGCTCCTCGGCGCCGTAGGCGTAGATCGGATACATCACCAGCGAGGACTGCACCGCATTCATCGAGCGATAGCCGGAATCGACGCGCTCGATCTCGCGCGCGACCAGGCCGTAGGCGACGTAGTTCGCGCCGGCGCAGCCGTATTTCTCCGGCAGCGTCACGCCGAGCAGGCCGAGCGCGCCCATCTCATTGAAGATCTCGCGGTCGGTCTTTTCCTTGAGATAGGCCTCGGTGACGCGCGGCAGCAGCTTGTCCTGCGCGTAGGCGCGCGCGGTGTCGCGGATCATGCGCTCGTCCTCGGTGAGCTGCTCGTCGAGCAGGAAGGCGTCGTCCCATTTGAACTTCGCCTCGCCATCCTTGTGCGAGTGAGCCTTCTTGGGTTGCGCGCTCATGGACGTTCCTCTTTTCAATTCGGAGCCGGCCGCCGGATCGGCGGGATCGGCGCAGGCCTGGGTCAGGGCAAATTAGAAGGTTGACTGCCGCTTGCAAAGCCGAAGCTGCAGGCGAGACGGGGTCAATTTCCCTCGATCTTGAAGGGTTCGGTGGCGACGATCTCGATGCCGAAACCTGCCAGGCCCTTGAAATCCATCGCGCTCGACGAGAGGTGGCGGATCGAGCTGACGCCGAGATCGCGCAGTATCTGCGCACCGACACCAACCTCGCGCCATTGCTGTTTGCGCGCCGCCTCCGCCGACGAGGGTTCGTCGATCGGCCCGACCGGGACGCCGGCGGCGCCGTCGCGCAGATAAACCAGCACGCCACTGCCGTTCTTCTTGAAATAGTCGAGTGCAGTGCGCACGCGGCTCGTACCGGTGAACAGATCGCGCACGAGATTGGGCTTGTGAAAGCGGGTCAGAACCTTGGTGCCGTCGCCGATGCCCTTGTAGACATAGGCGACGTGATAGATTTCGTCGAACGGCGTGCAGTAAGCGTAGCCTTGCAACTGACCGATCGGGCTTTCGACGGTAAATGTCGAGACGCGCTCGACCAGCTTTTCGCGGGCCTGCCGGTAGGAGATCAGGTCGGCGATGGTGACGAGCTTCAGATTGTGCTTCTGGGCAAAAGCGACGACCTGAGCACCCTTCATCACTGTGCCGTCGTCGTTCATCAGTTCGGAGATGACGCCGACCGGCGGCAGGTTCGAGAGCTTGCAGAGATCGACCGCAGCCTCCGTGTGGCCCGAGCGCAGCAGCACGCCGCCGTCGCGCGCGATCAGCGGGAAGATGTGGCCGGGGCGCGCAAAATCGTTGGCGCCGACATTCGGGTTGGCGAGCGCGCGGCAGCAGGCGGTGCGCTCCTCCGCCGATATACCGGTAGTGCCGCCGGGCTTGTAGTCGATCGAAATGGTGAATGCGGTGGTGTGCGCGGAGTCGTTATGCGCGACCATCGGATCGAGGCGCAGGCGGCGGGCGTCATCGGCCGTAATCGGCGCGCAGACGATGCCCGAGGTGTGGCGGATGATGAAGGCCATCTTTTCCGCGTGCAGAGCGAGGCAGCGACGATGAGATCGCCCTCGCCTTCGCGATCGTCGTCATCCGTCACGACAACCATTTCGCCCTCGGCGAACGCCTTCAGAACTTCAGGAATAGGATGGGCCATAGCTCGCTCGGTTGGTCAGGGCTGGAACCTTTAGACCGTCCGGCAGACCGTTGCTAGCGGCGTTGCGCAATGCAGGACGGCTATTCCGGCCACAGGACTGCTGCGACATGAAATTCCGCTCTGCAAAAGCCGGTTGACGAGGCCGCATGTCAATCGCCATGGTCGCTGTAATTCAAAAACAAGACACATCGGGAGAGCGGACATGGCCCTGACCTTCGATCGTCGCACCCTTCTGGCCGCCGCAGCCGGCTTGGCTGCGCTCGGACTGGCCGCGCCGGCGCAAGCCCAGGAATGGCCCGCGCGCGACATCACCTTCATCGTGCCCTATGCGCCGGGCGGTTCGACCGATCCGATCAGCCGAAAATTCTGCGAGATCCTCGAGAAGGAGTTGAAGGTCAAGCTGATCGTCGAGAACAAGCCGGGCGCATCCGCCACCATCGGCACCGGCGCGGTCGTGCGCGCGGCACCTGACGGTTACACCATCGGGCTCGGTTCGAACTCGTCGCTGGCCTATCAGCCGCTGGAGATGAAGGGCCTCGCCTGGAAGGACACCGACGGCTACCAGTCGGTGGTCAAACTGGTCGATCTGCCGGCGATCCTCGGCGTTCCCGCCGAAAGCCGCTTCAAGACTTTTGACGACTTTCTCGCGGAAGCGAAAAAGAACCCCGGCAAGGTGAAGGTCTCGGTCTCGGGCCTGCGCACCGCACCCGACCTCACCATGCAGCACTTCAACAAGCTCTCCGGGCTCCGCGTCGCCACCGTGCCGTTCACGGGCGGGGGCGGCGAAGCGCTGCTGGCGGCGCTGGGCGGGCGCGTCGACGGCACCGTCGGCTACGGGCCGACCATGAAAGGCCAGGTCGACGCCGGCAAGCTGCGCATCCTCGCAACCTTCAACGAAGGCAAGTACTATCTCTTCCCCAATGCCACACCGACCAGCGAGACGCCGTGGAAATCCTACATGCGCACGGCCTACTACGTGATCGCGCCGAAGGGCCTTCCGCAAACGATCCTGGACAAGCTGTACGCGGCATCAAAGAAGGTCGTTGAGAGCCAGGACTTCAAGGCGTTCGCCACCGCCAACGGCTATACCATCGACATCAAGTTCGGTGATGCGATGAAAAAGGAACTGATGGATTACGAGAAGCAGTACAAGGAAGTGAACGACTTCCTCGAAAGCACGAAGTAGATGAGCGGCCGCAGCTATTCGATGGTCGCCGGACGGCGCATCGTGGCCTTCGTCGCCCTCGCATTCAGCGTCGCCTACATGGTCTACGCGTGGCGCGAACTGGGGTTTGGACGATGGCACCGGCCGGGCGCGGCGATCTTTCCGGTTGCCGTCGGCGTCATGATCGCCATCGCTTCGATCGCGGTTTTTCTCGAGCGAAAGGAAACGTCGAGCGCGGTCCATGGCGCGAGGTTTGCGCTGCCTGAAGGCGCGGATCTGCGGCGGCTGGCCGCCGTGCTCGGCGCGTTCGCAATCTACTTCGTTGCGATGGAGTTCATCGGGCACCTGATTGCGTCGGCGCTGTTCCTGTTCGCTGCGATGACGATCCTGTCCGACAAGTCAAAAATTCGCCTTGCAATCTATGCCGCGGCGATCGCTGTTTCGTTCGAGTTGCTTTTTGTGCGTTTCCTTCAGGTGCAGATGCCCTACGGGCTGACGCGGCTGTTCTAGAGCGATCAACAACGCGATGAATGCATTTGAAGGACTGATCTACGGGCTTGGCGTGGCGATGACGCCGGCCAACCTGCTCGCCGCTTTCGCAGGCGCATTTGCCGGCACCGCCATCGGCGTGCTGCCGGGACTTGGCCCGGTCGCAGGTGTGGCGTTGATCCTGCCGCTGACGTTCTCGCTCGATCCGACCGCCGGCCTGATCATGATGGCCGGCATCTTCTACGGTTCGATGTATGGCGGCTCGACCACGGCCATCCTTTTGAACATTCCCGGCGAGTCCGCATCCGTCGTCACCGCCATCGACGGCTACAAGCTGGCGCGCAAGGGTCGTGCGGGTGCGACGCTGACCATCGTTGCGGTCGGCTCATTCGTCGGCGGCACCCTTGCCGTGCTCGGTGTGATGCTGTTTTCGCAAGCGCTGGCGAATGTCGCGATCCTGTTTGGACCGGCCGATTTCTTTGCGCTCACCTTCGGCGGCATGATGGTGATGGCGCGAATTTCCGGCGGCACGCTCGCCTCCTCGCTGTTGCCGATGGCGATTGGCCTCGCGCTCGGCACCATCGGCCAGGAGGCCGTGACCGGCGAGACCCGCTACACCTTCGGCTTCCCGCATCTGGCCGAAGGCGTCTCGCTCGTGCCGATCGTGGTCGGCCTCTACGGCCTTGCCGAACTGATGCTGCTGATCGAGGACAAGGCGCATGCCGCCGCGCGCCCCGAAAGCGTGAAGATGCGCGATCTGATGCCGAACCGCGCCGAGTGGAAGCGCGCCGTGCCGTCTTGGCTGCGCGGCACTGGCCTCGGCTTCCTGTTCGGGCTGGTGCCGGGACCGGCGGCGACGCTGTCTTCCTTCGCCTCCTACCGGCTGGAGAAAGCCGTCTCGAAATATGGCGATGAGATCGGCAGCGGCGCGATCGAAGGCGTCGCCGGCCCTGAGGCGGCCAACAACTCGGCGGCAACGGCAGCGCTGGTACCGCTGTTGGCGCTCGGCATCCCGTTCACGCCGATCGCGGCATTGATGATCTCGGCGATGCTGGTGCAGGGCGTTCAGCCCGGGCCGCTTTTGATCACCCAGAAGCCGGAAATCTTCTGGGGCCTGATCGCCTCGGTCTACATCGGCAACGTCATGCTGCTGGCGCTCAATATTCCGATGATCGGCGTGTGGGTCAGCCTATTGCGGATTCCACATTATCTGTTCCTGCCGCTGCTTCTGGTGCTGTCGGTGATCGGCGCCTACAGCGTCCGCAACAGCATTTTCGACATCTGGGTGCTGCTTGGGGCGGGCTTGCTGGGCTATCTGTTCAACAAGCTGCGCTTTCAGCTCGCGCCGATGGTGGTCGGCCTGATCCTCGGCCCGAATATCGAAAAGCACTTCCGCGAGACGCTGTTTCTGAGCCAGGGCGACGCCTGGGCCTTCGTGGAGAGCCCGATCGCCATCACGGCCTGGATTCTCGTGGCCGCCATCCTTGTGGTCGGGTACCTCGCGCGGCGTCGCGCAGTGGTTGCAACCGCCATGGCGCAGGAAAGCAGCCTCTAACTCAAGGGGAAAGCTTAGGCCGGAACCGCCTCGGCCTCGTCGTCAAGATCGTCATCGAGCCGCGCGAAGGTCGAGAGCGGTGTGGTCGACAGCGTCACCTTGCGGCGGTTGCTGGTCTCGGCTGCAGGTGGCTTGCTGCCTGGCGACTGCTGCGCCATCGCATAGATTGCTGACCCGAGCGCGCCGCCCCATTGCACGAGGTCGCGCAGTTCACAGCTCGACGCGATCGACAGCGCCAGTTCCTGCATGTGGCTGCGCCGGTAGCAGAACAAGGCGAGCATCGCCCGCGTCTCTGCGGGCACCGACAGCACCAGTTCGGGAAGGCCTTGCGGGTTTGCCCGGTAGAGGCTGCCGAGCAGGTCATCTTCGACAGGACAAGCGTCTTTATCGAAGGCATCTTGGCTGGACAGCATTGCGGCAAATCTCCCGACGGCTGTTGCCAAGATTGCTATGCGACTTCTTAAGAATGAATTAACCAGCAATCAGAAACCGTTAACGCCAAAGCCTCAAACTTCGGAAAAACCGGGTTCAAGCATCACCTGATGTGGTGGACGACCATCGAGCCCGCCGCGACATCTGGAACCCGCGGGTTGAGACGCCGCGCGAAGTGCCGATTTGGGCGCGCTTCGTTCCCATCCCGTTCAAAGGCTTAACGCGCGACGCCGCAAGCTCGCTTGAAGCGTCACAATAAGGGACTCCCGAACAAAATGGCCCCACACCCGGTGCGGGGCCATTCCGCCGGTTCAGCGAATTGCCGTTACTGAACGATATGGACGATCTTGCGCGAGCGGGGCTCGACGATCACCCGCTGATCGTTCACCACGGCGTAGCGGTAGTCCGGATACTCCGGAACGGTCCGCAACTGCACGGTCGCCGGCAGTTGCTCGCCGACCACGATTCGTTCACGCACCACGACGGATGGCGCATCGGCGCGCTGCACCGACATGATCAGTGCGTTCGGGATCTCGACTGCAGCACCAACCGCGGCGCCAACCGTGCCTCCGACGATCGCGCCCACGGGACCGCCGACCCGGTCGCCGGCCGCCGCGCCGCTGGCGGCACCCTGCCCCGTCGTCGATTGCGCATTGGCAAATGCGGGAACCGCCGCCACCGCGGCAGCCAGCAAGACAAGCCTGATCTTCATGATGTCCTCCAGTGAAAATTTATCGACCTCGAACAACTGAGGACCGCGAATCACGTTCCGCGCCTTGCACGCATGAATTGAGGTTTGATCGCGACACGGGAACTTTACGGCGGCATTTGGGAACTCGAAAGAGGTTCCACAGGCGCCGACGCATTCCACAGATGTTGTCGGCGCACTGCCAATGCCGGTGTCAATTCGGTAAGCATCGCGCCCAACGATAAGAAGATTGCGGGGACCTGCCATTGTCGCTCCAAGAAATCACGCGCAATTCGCCGAGCTCAAACCACGGCTGCATCAGGTCGAATTCGATCACCTCAAATCGCGGCTGGATAGCGCGCAACTCGAACTCACCGTCGCGGCGCTCATCAGACGCTGCCGGAGATCAAGGCGAGCGAAGCGGAGGCGACGTTGCGGCGCATGTTCGCCCGCGCGAAGCGTTGGGAAGAGTGAAGAGTAGATGATGTCATTCCGGGATGGCCCTGAACGGGCCAGCCCCGGAATGACAGCCGGTTCTCAGAAGCCCCAATACGGCGGGACGTTATAGTAGCTGTAGAGCCTCGCCTCGTCGGTACGATCGCCGAAATCGAAGTCGGAGTTCTGCTCGGACGAGGGCGCCTTGCGCAACACGTCGTCGGCGATGTCGAGTTCATAGGCGTCGAGCTCCACATTGTAGTTGAGCAGCGACCACGGGATCGGCAGGTGCTTGTGGCCGATCCCGAGGAAATCCACCGAAGCTCAACACCGCGTAGGCGACCTTGCCGCTGACCTTGTCGATCATCAGCCGCTCGACAGAGCCGATCTTGTCGCCCTTCGGACGGCGCACGGCTGTCCCCTCCACCCGATCGCTGGCGATCATGGTGTGTTTCTTGGTACGGATGACGGTGTCTGTAGCCATGACTGTCTCCCTCTCAAATTGAAGTGCACAGGAGAACGCGCGCGCCCCCGGCAGGTTCCACGGGGCCAGCGTCGGCCGCGCCGCTGGCGCGAACGAGAATCATCCAGACAGGGTCATAACAAACGCAAGATCGCAGCCGGCTGTTGGCCGGCTGCGGATGCTCTTGAAAACTGCGCCGGCCCTAGTTGGCGTACTTGAACTGCGGCAAGGCTTTGAGCTGCTCCTTGGTCATGCTCAGCTTGGCATGATCAGGATTGATGCTCGGCTTCGACGCCGTCGTCATGGTCGTCGTTGTCGCAGTCGTTCCGACCGTGGCCGGACGATCGCTGCTCGCGGCCGGACGGTCACCCGCCGGCGCGGTCGAGGTGGTGGTCGAACTGGTGCGCATCGGCTCGGTGACGAACTTCAACTGGTCGAAGCTCACCGCGACATCGCTCTCTCCGATACCGAGGAAGCCGCCGACGCCGATCACGGCCTTGGTGACCTTGCCGCTCGAATCCGTCAGCAGGTCGTTGATCGAGCCGAGACGCTCGTTGGCGTCATTGTACACGTAAAGGCCGACCACCTTCGACGCACGCCACTCGCTCGCGCTCTGGTTTTGCACCGGCTTGCGCGGGGGCCTCGGCCCGCGGCATCGATGACGATTGCGCAGGCGCGGGATCCCTGGCCGGGGCCGGAGCCTGGGCCAGGGCGGTGGTTGAAAGAAGTGCGGCCGCGACCAGTCCGGCCGCAAATTGCTTTGCGAACATGTTTATCCTCCACAGAGTGTTGAGCCTCGATGAACGCATCACGCAGTGACGATGTTCCGGCAATCCGACCAGCTGCGACACATCGCGTTCGAAGGAACTTCCGCTTCAACCCACATCGCAGGCGAGACGATTCGAATACCGGGCAAACGGCGTCGCCTTCGAGAATTTGCATTTGTCACGATAGCTGTCATTTTGGGAACCTGAAGGAACCCGCACAGCAACCGCGATCTGATCTGATGCCAACACACGTCGATCCCATCACCCGCGCCGTCGTCCAGCATCGCCTCAGCGCTATCGTCGCCGAGATGGGCGAAGCGATGCTGCGCACGTCCTATTCGCAGATCCTCAATTCCAGCCGTGATTTCTCGCTCGCGATCTGCGACACGCAGGCGCGGCTGATCGCACAGGCCGACCACATTCCCGTGCATGTCGGCGCGCTGCCATGGGCGACCCGCGCGGTCGAGGAGCGCATTCGCGACGTGCAGCCGGGCGACGTGATCCTGATGAACGATCCCTACCACGGCGGCAGCCATTTGCCGGACGTAACGGCGTTCGTGCCGGTGTTCGACCGCGGCAAGCGGCTGTTCTGGACCATCGTCCGCGCGCATCAGAGCGACATCGGCGGCGCAACCCATGGCGCCTACAATCCGATGGCGACGGAGATCTACCAGGAGGGCCTGCGCATCCCGCCGATGAAGCTCTACG
Source organism: uncultured Alphaproteobacteria bacterium (assembly GCA_963774995.1). GTDB lineage: Bacteria > Pseudomonadota > Alphaproteobacteria > Rhizobiales > Xanthobacteraceae > P52-10. The sequence goes on along the minus strand of CAVZHJ010000013.1, from coordinate 228,112 downwards.
AGGCCGGGCGGCTGCGCGACGACGTGCTCGACATGATCGCGCTGAACATCCGCAATCCGCGCGACTTTCGCGGCGACCTCGCGGCGATGGTCGGCGCCGCCCATCTCGGCGAGCGGCGGCTGTCGAAACTGTTCAGCGAATTCGACGCCGCGACCGTCAATCAGGCCATTGAAGACATTCTCGATGCATCCGAACGGCAGACCCGCGCCATTGTCGCGACATGGAAGGACGGCGTCTTCCACGGCGAGGCTTTGCTCGACGACGACGGGCATGGCCGCGAGGACATCCGCATCAAGGCCAGGGTGACGAAGCGCGGCAGCGATATCGAAGTCGATCTCACCGGCTCCGATCCGCAGACGACGAGCTTCGTCAACTCCTCGCACGCCAACATGCAGGCGGCGGTGGCGATGGCGTTCGCCTACCTGATCGATCCGGACATCCCGAAGAATTCCGGCGCGCTGCGGCCACTGAAGGTGATCGCGAAGCAGGGCACCATCGTCTGGGCCGACCCCGGCCTGCCGGTGACGCTGTGCACCAGCCATCCGTCGAACGAAATCGTCGAGGCCATCATCAAGGCGATGGCGGCCTCCTGCCCCGAACGCGCCATGGGCGGCTGGGGACGACGCTTCCGCATCGCCATCCAGGGCGAGGACCCGCGCACCGGCCGCGGCTTCATCTGGCACATGTTTCACGCGCGGCCCGGCGGCGGCGCGTCCGCCGGCGGCGATGGCTGGTCGTCGATCGGCGAGTGGCACAGCGGTCGGCGGCATCAAGTTCGGCAGCGTCGAGATCGCCGAGGTGCGCTTTCCGCTGCATTTCGCGCAGCACGAATTCCGCGCCGATTCCGGCGGCAAGGGCCAGTATCGCGGCGGACTCGGCGTCAACCTCGATCTCGTCGTCGAGACTGCCAAACCCGCGCGCGCCAACACGGCCGGCGACGGCGTCCGGCATGGCGCCTGCGGCATGCTCGGCGGCAAGGATGGCCTGCCGCATGACTACCGGCTGATCGCAAACGGCAAGCCGGAGCGCATTCTGAAGACCAAGGAAGTCGGCATCGCGATTTCGCCTGGCGACGTCCTCGCAGGTGCGCTCGGGCGGCGGCGGCGGCTGGGGCGATCCGGCCAAACGCAGCGCCGCTGCGCATCGCCGCGATCTCGAACAGGGCCTGATCTCGCCTCCATCGAGCGGAGCGCATTAGAAGTGGCTTCGTACACCATCGGCATCGACGTCGGCGGCACCTTCACCGATCTCGTCGCCATCGACGAACACGGGGCGACCTCATTCGCGAAATCGCCATCCACGCCGCAGGACCAGTCCATCGGCGTGCTCAACGGGCTCGATGAGCTGGCGGGCAGGCTTGGGCTCACGCGCGGCGAGACGCTGGCGCAGACGCAGCGCATCGTGCATGGCGCAACCGTTGCGACCAACGCGCTGCTCGAGCGCAAGGGCGCAAGGTCGCGCTGCTCACCACCGAAGGCCATCGCGACGTTCTGGAAATGCGCGAAGGGCTGAAGGACAACCGCTACGACCTGCGCTCGCCGCCGCCGGCGCCGCTGGTGCCGCGTCAGTTGCGGCTTGGTGTGCGTGAACGCCTGCGCGCCGACGGCTCGGTGCTGACGCCGCTCGACGATGCCTCGCTCGACGCCGCCATCGCAGCGATCAGGCAATCCGGCGCGACCTCCGTCGCCATCTGCTATCTGCACGCCTATCGCAACCCCGCGCACGAGATCGCCACTGAACAGCGGCTGCGGCGCGCGCTGCCGGACGTCTTTGTCTCGCGCTCCAGCGACGTGCTGCCGCAGATCAAGGAATATCGAGCGGGTCTCGACCACGGTCGTGAACGCCTATGTCGGGCCTTCGGTGCATCGCTACCTGACGAACCTCGAAGTTCGCCTCGGCGAGGCAGGCTTCACCGGCAGCCTGTTCGTCATTCTCTCGCATGGCGGCATGGCGCCGGTTGCGGAAGCAGCGCGGCTGGCGGTCGCGACCGTGTTGTCGGGTCCAGCCGGCGGCGTCGCCGGTGCGCGCCGTTCCGCCGGGCTGCTCGGCATTTCCGACCTTATTCCGTTCGACATGGGCGGCACCTCGACCGACATCTCGCTGATCGCAGGCGGCCAGGCACAGCTCTCCGCCGAGCGTGGCCTCGCTGGCGAGCGCATCGCGCTGCGCAGCCTCGACATCGCCAGCATCGGCGCCGGCGGCGGATCGATCGCGCGGGTCGATGCGGCGGGCTTTCGTGTCGGCCCGGAAAGCGCGGGCGCAGTCCCCGGCCCGGCCTGCTATGGCCAGGGCGGCACGTCCGCGACCGTCACCGACGCCAATCTCCTGCTCGGCTATCTCGACGCCGATAATTTTCTCGGCGGCAAGCGAAAACTCGATCGCGCCGCCAGCGAAGCGGCCGTCGATCCCATCGCGAGCGCGCTGAACCTCTCGCGCGAGGAGACTGCCGCCGGCATCTTCCGGCTGATCAATCTGAAGATGGCCGACGGCATCCGGCTGATGACGCTGCGCCGCGGCGTCGATCCGCGCCGCTTTGCGTTGTTGAGTTTTGGCGGCGCTGCCGGGCTGCATGCCGTGGAAGTGGCGCGTGAACTGGAAATCCCGCCGCGTGATCGTGCCGACCATGGCCTCGGTGCTGTCGGCATGGGGCATGCTCGCCACCGACCTGCGCTACGAGGTCAGCCGCACCCACATCGGCGAGAGTGCTGCGGTCGACGACGACACCATGCGCAAGACCTTTGGCGAACTGGAAGACGCGCGCGACCGCGCGGCTGCGATCCTGGTTCGACGGTCCCGTTCGCATCGAGCGCTCGGCGGAGATGCGCTATGGCGAGCAGATTTTCGAGATCGACGTGCCGCTCGATGCGCTGGACTGGACTGCGCCGGATCTGATCGAGCGTATTCACGGCGAATTCCACCGGCGCCACGAAGAGCTCTACACCTATGCCTCGCGCGACCAGGAGGTGGTGTTCGTCAACGCGCGCGCCGCCGCCGTCGGCGCCGTCAGTTCGGCTGCGCAGCCCGCGGTTGACGCCAGGAGTAGCTCCGGGCCGAAGGCCAACGGGCTGCGCGAAAATCCTGGTTCGGCGGCTGGCGCGAGACACCGGTGTACGACATCGCCGAACTGGCGCCCGGCGCCTCGCTGACGGGACCTGCGATCCTCGAGGCCGAGACCACCACCGTGGTCGTCAACGCCGGCGACCAGGTGCGCGTGAACGCCCTCGGCTGGCTCGATATCACGCTCGGGAAGCTGTCCTAGCCGCCGAGGCAGACGCCGGCTTAGAGCCGCCGCGTGCAGTGCGTCAATTCGCTTTTCGCGCAGGCTTACGCCCGCGATGCATGGAAATGCCGACTGTCGGACGTAGACCATCGCGCGGCATCGGCTAAAATGCGCACACAAATCGGAGCATCGAGGGAGAACGAGCGATGAAGTTCGGTATTTTCTACGAGTTGCAGCTGCCGAAGCCGTGGGGGCCGAACGACGAGCTGAACCTCTATCAGAACGCCCTCGACCAGGTCGAACTCGCCGACAAGCTCGGCTACGACTACGCGTGGGAGGTCGAGCACCATTTCCTCGACGAGTACTCGCACTCGCCGCAGCCCGAGGTATTCCTGGCGGCCGCCAGCCAGCGCACCAAGAATATCCGGATGGGCCACGGCATCATCCAGCTCACCACCAATCATCCGGCGCGCGTCGCCGAGAAGATCGCCTGCCTCGACCTCGTCTCCAAGGGCCGCGTCGAATTCGGCATGGGCGAATCCGGCAGCGTGCAGGAGCTTGCGCCGTTCGGATCGACATGGCCTTGAAGCGCGAAATCTGGGAAGACGCGGTCAGCTGCATCATCCCGATGATGTCGAAGGAAGGCTGGCAGTATGACGGCCCCTACTTCAAGTTCCCGCTGCGCAACGTGACGCCGAAGCCGATCCAGCAGCCGCATCCGCCGCTGTGGGTCGCCTGCTCGCAGCTCGAGACCATCGAGATGGCGGGCCGCCGCGGCATCGGCGCGCTCGGCTTCCAGTTCCTCACCTCCGAGATGGCGCACGCATGGGTGCACGCCTACTACAACGCCTTCACCAAGCATCAGGAGAAGCTCTGCGAGTACAACACCAACGCCAACATCGCGATGGTGTCCTACTTCATGTGCGCGGAGACCGACGAGGAAGCGCGCCGCCGCGCCGACGGCATCACCTTCTTCCAGTACGCGCTCGCCTACTACTCCGGCTCGCGCAACCGCGAGCGCGCAGCGCCCCGGCACGGTCAGCATGTGGGACGAGTACAACAAGTGGAAGAAGGCCAATCCGGAGGCGCACCAGAAGGCGCTGCGCGGCGGCCTGATCGGCTCGCCGGAGACGATCCGCAACAAGCTGAAGAAGTTCGAGACCTCGAAAGTCGACAGCATCATCCTGCTCAACCAGGCCGGCAAGAACACGCACGAGCATATCTGCGAGTCGCTCGAACTGTTCGCCAAGGAAGTGATGCCGGAATTCCACGCGCTGGAGCCGGAGCATCAGGCCTGGAAGCAGAAGGTGCTGAACCGCGAGATCGAGCTCGAGGAGATCGACGTCACGCCGTACAAGGAGCGCACCGGCGTCGGCAAGGGCGTCGCCATCGACAAGCTGGTGGCGAACGGCTGAACCAGCCGTTTCGCGTCCCCTTGAAGCGGCGTTTGCGCCGTCATCAGGGGCGAGCCGCAACATCGAAAGCTTGCTATAATCTCGCGGCTGCCCCCGGCAGCCGCGATTTTCTTGATGTCCCGCCTTGATCGATTTTCCGGAGTGCCCTCGATGCGCATTGTCACTCTCGAAGAGCATTACATCTTTCCCGATCTCGCCGAACAGGTCGACCTTGATGCCATCGCCCGCCGCGGCATGCCGCTGCCGGGCAGTGCGGCCGCAGCCGCGGCGCCGCGAAAGCTTCTCGCCGACCTCGGCGCGGAGCGGCTTGCCGACATGGACGCCTCGGGCATCTCGGTTCAGGTGCTCTCGCAGTCCGGTCCTGGCGCCGATCTGATCGAGCCTGAGAAAGCAACGCCGCTTGCCAAAAGCTTCAACGACCGGCTCGCGGCGGTGATCAATCAGCATCCGGATCGCTACGCGGCTTCGCGCATCTGCCGATGACGGCGCCGGAGGCCGCGGCCGACGAACTCGACGCACGCGTCCGCGACCACCGCTTCAAGGGCGCGATGGTCAACGGCATCTGCGCCGACGGGCGCTTCCTCGATGATCCGCTCTACGAGCCGCTGCTGGCGCGCGCGGAAAAACTCGACGTGCCGATCTACATCCATCCCGGCCATCCGCCGAAGGCGGTGCGCGAGGCCTACTATTGATCGGCTGCCGCATGGCACGGGTCGGCCTGCTGGCGCTGGCCGGCTGGGGTTGGCACTCGGAGGTCGCCATCCACACCCTGCGGCTGGTTTTTTCCGGCGCGCTCGATCGCCATCCGAAGCTGAAGATCATCATCGGCCACATGGGCGAAGGTTTGCCGGCGATGATGGACCGTTGCGACGCGGTGTCCGCACGCATCCCCTCGACCCATCTGTCGCGCACGGTCAGCCGCACCATCCTCGATCAGGTCTGGATCACCACCAGCGGCTTCTTTTCGCTGGCCCCGTTCACCGCCGCACTGATGACCTTCGGCGCCGACCGGATCATGTTTTCGGTCGATTATCCGTTCAGCAAGCACAAGGACGGGCGCAGCTTCCTCGACGGCCTGCCCGTCTCGCATGACGACCGGCGCAAGATCGCGCACGGCAATGCGGATGCGGTGCTGAAGCTTTAACCCGGCGCCGCCTGCACGCCCTGCACCAGCCGCCCCGGCCGCGCGCCGGTGGCCTGGCCGTCGCGCTGGGTGACGACGCCGGAGACGATCGTCGCCTCGTAGCCGTCGATCTGCTGCAACAGCCGCCGCCCGGCCATCGGCAGGTCGTAGTGCACCTTCGGCGGATGCATGTGCAGCCGGTCGTAGTCGATCACGTTGATGTCGGCCTTGTAGCCCCGCGCCAGCACGCCGCGATCCTTGCAGCCCGACCGACTCCGCGGTCCGGCGCGACTGGGCCGCGACCACGAACGGGATCGACAGCTTCTCGCCGCGCGTGCGGTCGCGCGTCCAGTGCGTCAGCAGATAGGTCGGGAAGCTCGCGTCGCAGATGATGCCGCAATGCGCGCCGCCGTCGCTGAGGCCCGGCACCGCATGCGGGTCGCTGCAGCATCTCGCGCACCGCGTCGAGATTGCCGTCGGCATAGTTCAGGAACGGCACGTAGAGCATGCCGCGGCCGTTCTCCTCCAGCATCGCGTCATAGGCGAGTTCCTCCGGCTTGCGCCCTTCGCGCTTCGCGCGCGCGCCGAGCGTGCGTTCCGGCGGCTGCTCGTAGTCCGGCGGATTGCCGAGCAGATACATCTTGTCGTAGTTCGGCCGGAAGAACAGCGGATCGTCCGAGGTGCTCGCTGCCTCGCTCAGGATCGCCGCGCTTGACGGCCGGATCGCGCAGGCGCCTGACCTTCTCCGCGAGCGGCAGTTTGGCGATCGCCTTGTAGCTCGGATGGGTCTGGAACGGATTGCGCGACAGCTCGAGCCCGAGCAGCAGGCCGACCGGCCGCGCCGCGACCTGCGCCGTGATCGAAGCCCGCGTGCGCGTTGCCTCCGCGAGCTGGTCCAGCGTCTCGCGCCAGCGCTCGGGACTGCGGTCGCCCTGCGCCACCGTGAACGTGATCGGACATTTCGTGTTGTCGGCGACCCGCAACATCATCGGCAGATCTTCGTCGATCGTCGTTTGTCGAGCACGAACTGCAGCACGCCTGCGCCCTGCCCGCGCATCGCGCCGGCGATGGCCGTCAGCTCGTCCTCGCCCGCCTTCAGGGTCGGCGTGAAATCGCCGGTCGAGGTGCGGTGGTTGATGCGTGCGCGACGTGGAGAAGCCGAGCGCGCCGGCCCGCATCGCGTCGGCGGCAAGCGCGGCCATCGCGCTGTTGTCTTCGGCCGTCGCCGGCTCGCGCCGCGCGCCGCGCTCGCCCATCACATAGACGCGCAGCGCCGCATGCGGCAGCTGCGCGCCGACGTCGATGTCGTAAGCCGCGCTTCGACAGCCAGTTCATGTAGTCGGGGAAGCTCTCCCACGCCCACGGCATGCCGGCGGTCAGCACCGGCTCCGGGATGTCCTCGACGCCCTCCATCAGTTCGATCAGGCGGCGATGATCCGCCGGACGGCACGGCGCAAAACCGACGCCGCAATTGCCCATGATCGCCGTGGTGACGCCATTCTCCGACGACGGCGTGATGTCGTTGCTCCAGGTCACCTGGCCGTCATAGTGGGTGTGCACATCGACGAAGCCCGGCGTGACGAGCTTGCCCTTGGCGTCGATCTCCTCGGCGCCCTTGGCCGGGACCTTGCCGACCTCGACGATGCGGCCGCCGTCGATCGCGATATCGGCCTCGAAGAGTTCGCCGCCGCTTGCCGTCGGCGATCGTGCCGCCGCGAATGACGAGATCGGCCATGGCGTCGTCTCCCTGTCTTTTATGTTTGCTGCATGATGGACCGCTGCGGACGGCTGTCAACCAACGGTTGCCTGACGAATCCGGACGCCGGCCATGCGCAAAGCCAAATAATCGTTTCGTTTCAGGCGAGCCCCACCGGATCAATCGGCGACGGCGGCACGCCGCCGGCCTCGATCGCCTCGCCGGCGAGCAGACACAGATCTTCGCGATAACGCGCGGCGACGAGTTGCACGCCGACCGGTATCCTTCCGACGAGGCCCGTTGCGACCGTCAAGCCGGGCAGACCCATGAACGGCGTGCCGATCATCGGCACCTGTGCGCGCCAGACCCGCGCCCAGGACTCGGCGTCGCGCAGATCGAGCTGGTCGGCGAACGGCAATTCGCCCGACACCGGCATCAGCAGTACCGGATATTTGTCGAAGAACAGCTGCCACGCGCGCGCCAGCGTGGCGCGGCGAATCAATGTCTTCGAGAAAGTCGACAAGTCGAGCGATCGCCCCATCCCTGCATGGCCGCGCAGACAGGCGAGCGCCCCGGCATCGCCCTCGCGCTCGGCGGCCGCAAGCTGGGCCTCGTAATTGTCGCCGATCCACAGATGAACCTGCAGGTGGGCGGCTTCCTCGAGCGGCGGCGTGTTGGCGATTTCTTCCACCGTCCAGCCGGCGCGCTCCAGGCGCTTCGCCGCGTCCACCAGCGCGGCCTTCACCTCGGGCGCGACCTCGAGGCCGTCAGGCGCGATGCACAGCGCCGCGCGCTTCGCCACCGGCGGGCCTTCGAGCGGCACGGCGACGTACCAGGGATCGCGCGCGTCGGGTGCATGCGGCGCGGCCATCACCTCGAACGCGACGCGCACATCGGCGATCGTACGCGCGAGCGGACCCGACACCGCCATGATCTGCGAGCCGATCGAGCGTTCGGGCCCGGAGGCGTTGAAGTTCGGCGCGCGTCCGAGCGTGAGCCGCAAACCGTGAATGCCGACAGCGTAGGCCGGATAGCGCACCGAGCCCGCGATATCGGTTCCATGGCCGATATGGCCGATGCCGGCAACGGTCGCAGCCGACGCGCCGCCGGACGAGCCGCCCGGCGTGATGGCGTTGTTGCGCGGGTTTTTGGTCAGGCCGTGCAGCTGGTTGTCGGTGAACCAGCGATAGGAGAACGCCGGCGTGTTGGTGCGGCCGACGATCGTCGCGCCGCCTTTAAGAAAATTGTCGACCATCGGGCTGTTGGTCTGCGCGATCAGATCGCGCTGGGCGCGCAGGCCGTTGGTGGTGGCAAAGCCCGCCTGATCGGTGAGCACCTTGATCGTGATCGGCACGCCGGCGAGCGGTCCCGGACCTGTTCGCCGCGCGCGATCGCCGCGTCGACCGCATCGGCCTGTGCCAGCGAATACTCCGGCTGGTAATCGACCACGGCGTTGATCAGCGGATTGACCCGCTCCAGCCGCGCCAGCGCCGACGCCATCGCCTCGCGCGCGGAGATCTTCTTCGCCCGCACCAGCGCGGCAACCTCGACGGCGGACAGACGCCAGATGTCATTCATGGGGAAGGATACCGCTTAGAGGTAAGGACCGATGGCTCCAGGGCAATGATGATGGCTCTGGGCTCACGCTGTCAATCGCAGACTTGGTCGTCCCTGCGAAAGCAGGCACCCGCCGCCTCAGAGATCGCGAAGGCTAACATACGCTAACCGACTGACAAGCCACACAGCGTATGGGTCCGGGCTCTGCGCCATAAGCGAGCGAAGCGACGCCGTTCTTCGAACGGCTATGGCTCGGCCGGGACGACAGGTATTCATCAATGTCAAACAGCCAACGGCTGAACTCCAGACGCGCGTCATCGCCCCTGTTCATCTCCGGCTCAGGGTTCGCCGGTCTTGCTCTTGCTTCCTTGATCCCCGAAGGGGCGTGCGGAACGACAGGGCGTTTCACCGCGCCCGCGGCGCCACGTGGGTGAAGCACGTGGCATCCGTGTGCTGAAGCACACGGCAAGCAACGAGCCTCGGACGCAGCGCATACGCCTGCGTTCCGCACGCGAATGGATTTTCGCGGCTTGCTGCATGTCCCAGGAGGCATCGCTTCCGCCGACGCCTTCCCGTTCGTGCGAGCTGTCGCCCGGCATGCACTTGGGCCGTCCGCCCGTGTTGCCGGCGTCTGTCCCTTCTCCGCCTCAGGATGAGCGATCCTGACAGCAGCCCAAGGGTCCGGCATCGCGGCGGCCACCGCTACCGCTATCCACGCCACAAGACGATCGCAACGCGCCCCGTAAAGGAGCGGGATGGAAAAAAATATTCCTAGAAAAAGAACAGGTCGAAGAACGAATCCGGAATATCAGAAATTTTGCCTGTGGAAATCCTGTGAAGAAATTCGATGCGCGACGGCGCGCCGTGAACTGCGCCCGTCGCCCGCTTCGGTGGGAGAGGGCATGCAGAGTAGCCAACCAAGAATGGTGCCGGGTGAGGGGTCGACGGCAAACATTGAGCCGCGTGCCGTGCCGCTCGACCCCTCACCCAACAGAATGCGCGGGCAGGCTCTGTGCATGCCCTCTCCACAAGGGGAGGGGCGCGATTATTGACGCCCCACCCTCCCCACCACTCGCTTCGCTCGCGGGGGAGGGGTAAGAACGGAAAGCTACCGCTCGATCTTCTCCGCGTTCCAGATCTGCGTGCCGGTCGTCTCGACGATCAGGCCGCGCAGCGCCTTGACGAAGTCGCGGGAGGCGGGAACGGCGAAGTGGGCGCGCAGCGCCGCCTCGTCGCGCCATTGCTCGAAGAAGAACAGCCGCAGCCGGTTTTCGGTGTCGACATGCACGTCGTGCGAGATGCAGCCGTCCTCCTTGCGCGATCGTTCGACATGCTCGCGGCTGAGTTTCAGCACGGCGTCGAATGAGTCCGGCCGCGCGAGGATCGTTCCCGTGACGATGATCATGACAAATCCAGTCGATAGGCGCGTTTCGCGGTGCCGCTGAACAGCGCGGTCTTTTCATCGGCGCTTGCGCCGGCGCTGATGCGCTTGAACGCGTTCCACAGTGTTACCCAGGACGCGCCCATCTTCTCCACCGGGAAATTGCTTTCGAACATGCAGCGATCGGCGCCGAACAGTTCGATGCAGGTGCCCATCCAGGGCTTCCAGAGCGCGGCGAGTTCTTCCGACGTCGGTGGCAGCGGACTGTTTGGAAAGTCGAACGCGGCAAGCCGCATCATCACCCCGCCGAGCTTGACGGTGACGTTCGGAAATTTTGCAAGCTCCGTCATGGCCGACTTCCACGCCGCAAACACCTCGTCGCGTTTGCCGAGATAGGGCCCATAGCCCAGCACGCCGCCGATATGCCCAAGCACGATGTTGGCGTCCGGATGCGCCCGCGCGAGCGCCGTCACGTCAGCGATCTGCGGATGAAACACCCAGGCATCGAGCGAAAGTCCGAGCCTGGTCAGCGACTTCAGCCCGGCGTGAAACGTCCCTTCCCTGTAGAGGCCTCCGCCCGGCGCCGAGGAGGAGTTGCCGATCCGCTCATCGGCATCCCACGCCGCCGAATGCCGCACGCCGCGGAACCGTCCGCCGCCCGCGGCGATGTGCGCTTCGAGCACGGCCTCGGCGCGATCGTGCGTCAGGTCGGCAAAGCCGACGATGCCGGCGGCGACCCGCGCCGGCCCATAGCCGCCGCTGTCGCTCATCGCGGCGATGCCGTGCGACGAATTCGGTCTCGCCGACGGGCCGCATCCCGGCCGGCCCGCGCGCGCGATACATCGAATTGCACTGCAGGAACACGGTGGCGATGGTGTTGTGGCCGGAGTTCATGTCGGCCAGCAGTTCATGCAGCAGATAGCGATGATGCGGCCGGTCCCAGAAATGGTGATGGGTGTCGATGATCGGCAGTTCGGGTTCGAGCACCGTCTCCTGCGGTCGTTTGCGCAACCATTCCTCGTCGACCCCTGAGAAGCGGCCAAACCGGCGTTGCGGGCGCTGTTCGTTCATCGCGTGCTCCCTCACCCGGCGTCGACGCGCCGGTTGAGGGATATTCTGACAGGGACGTCATAGCGATGGTAGAGGGCGAGCGCGGAACCTCGATGCAAAAGTCGTCATTGCGAGTAGCAGCGCGACGAAGCAATCCAGTCTGCACATGCGACGCATACTGCTCCGGATTGCTTCGCCTCAGGCGGGCAAAGCGACGCCGTTCTACAAATGGCTATGGCTCGCAATGACGGCTAATCAGCGGCTTTCCGGCGCAAAATGCTTCGTCAGGCCCGCCCAGCAATCCTGGTAGTCCCGGTCAAGCACCGGCGACTTCCGCAGCGTAGCGCGTGATGCGTTGGGGGAAGCGGGTCTCGAACATGAAGGCCATCGTGCCGGTCAGTTTGACCGGCTTCAACGGGTCATTGCTCGCGCGCTCGAATGCTTCGCTGTCGGGCCCGTGCGGCAGCATGCAGTTGTGCAGCGAAATGCCGCCGGGGACAAAACCTTGCGGTTTTGCATCATACACGCCGTAAACCAGGCCCATGAATTCCGACATGATGTTGCGATGATACCAGGGCGGACGGAAGGTATTCTCCGCCACCGCCCATCGCTCGGGAAAGATGACAAAATCGACGTTGGCCGTTCCGGCCGTCTCGGACGGCGCAGTCAGCACCGTGAAGATGGACGGGTCCGGGTGATCGAAGCCGATCGCGCCGACCGGCGAGAAGCGCCGCAAGTCATATTTGTACGGCGCGTAGTTGCCATGCCACGCGACCACATCGAGCGGCGACTGGCCGATGTCCGCCGCATAGAGCTCGCCGCCCCATTTCGCGAACATGGTGTGCGGCCCCTCGACATCCTCATAGGCGGCGATGGGGGTCAGGAAATCGCGCGGATTGGCGAGGCAGTTGGCGCCGATCGGGCCGCGATCCGGCAGCGTGAAGGCGCCGCCATAGTTCTCGCACACATAGGCGCGGGCGAGCCGGTCCAGCGGCTCGGCCTGGAAAACCACGCCACGCGGGATCACGCAGATTTCGCCGGGCTCGATATCGATGACGCCGAACTCCGTGCGAAAGCGCAGCCGCCCCTCCTGGGCGACGACCAGAAATTCGCCGTCGGCGTTGAAGACATATTGGTTGTCCATGCCGGTGGTCACCAGCGCGACATGGGCGGCCATGCCCACTTGCGTGTCCGCGTCGCCCGCGGTCGTCATCGTCCGGAGCCCTGAGAGAAACGTCAGCTTCTCGTTCGGAAGCGCGATCGGCCCCCACCGCAATTGCCCGATCGGCAATTCGCTCTCGTCTCGCGCCGCAGGCGCCGAGCGAAGAAAACCCTTGTCCACCTTCCGGTAACGGCCGGAGTGCTTGACGCTTGCGCGGATACGGTAGAGCCACGAGCGTTCGTTTGTGGAGCGCGGCGCGGTGAACGGCGAGCCGGACAGCTGTTCCGCATAGAGCCCGTAGTTCAGCTTTTGCGGCGAGTTGCGCCCGATCGGCAGCGCGCCCGGCAAGGGCTTCGGTTTCGAACGAATTGCCGAAGCCCGACATATAGCCCGGCGTCAGCAGCGACTGGCCGTGGCGCGTGACTTCGTGTTGGACGGGGGTCTGCTGGTCCATGTGGTCCGCTCCCTTTAACTGCGACGGCTCGCCGAACGCAGTCGTCATGCCCGCGCACGCGGGCATCCAGTACGCCGCAGCATCAGAGGTGTAGCCGCAGACGCTCTGGAATACTGGGTCCCCGCCTTCGCGGGAACGACGCTCAGTGTGGCGCTTGTTCTTATCACCAAACCTCAGGCTGTGGTCGGTGAAAGCACTCCCCGGCGGATTTGATCCTCTTCGATCGACTCAAACAAGGCCTTGAAGTTGCCTTCGCCAAAGCCGTCGTCGCCCTTGCGCTGAATGAACTCGAAGAAGATCGGGCCGATCGCCGTCTTGCCGAAGCGCTGCAGCAGGACTTTGGTGAGACCCCCATCCACGACGCCCTCGCCGTCGATCAGGATGCCATCGCGTTGCAGGCGATCGACGGCCTCACCGTGCTTGGGCAGCCGCTGGTCGATGCGCGAATAGTAGAGCTCGTTCGGCGCCGGCATGAACTCCACGCCCCTGGCCCCCAGCGTCTCGATCGACTCGTAGAGGTCCTTCGCACCGAGGGCCACATGCTGGATGCCCTCGCCCTTGTAGATGTCGAGATACTCCTGGATCTGGCCCTTCGAGCCCGCGTCCTCGTTGATCGGGATCCGGATCTTGCCGTCGGGGCTGGTCATGGCGCGTGAATGCAGCCCGCTCACCCTGCCCTCGATGTCGAAGAAGCGGATCTGCCGGAAGTTGAAGAACCGCACATAGAATTCCGCCCACTCATCCAGCCGGCCGCGCTGAACATTGTGGGTCAGGTGATCGATGTAGAACAGCCCCGTCCCGGTTGGTTTCGGATCGGGCCCCGCCAGCCACTCGAAATCCACGTCATAGATCGAGCCCTTCGCGCCGTAGCGGTCGACCAGGTAGATTTGCAGGCCGCCGATCCCTTCGATCGCCGGAATGTTGAGTTCGCCCGGACCAACCGACGTCTCGACGGGCTTTGCCCCCATCGACAGCGCGCGGTGATAGGCACGACGCGCATCGACCACCCGGAACGCCATGGCGGGCGCCGACGGTCCATGCGCTTGCGCAAATTTTGCCGCGAAGGAATTCGGCTCCGCGTTCAACACGAAATTGATGTCGCCCTGACGATAGAGCGTCACCTTCTTCGCGCGGTGTTTCGCCACCGCGGAAAACCCCATCGTCTTGAACAGTGAATCGAGCTGTTCCGGCTGGGGGTGACAGAATTCGACGAATTCGAATCCGTCGGTGCCCATTGGATTGGTGTCGGAGATTTTCGGCGGCGGAGCGTCGTGCGGAAACGGTCCCATGGCTCTCTCCCGTGCAAGGATTCGTTCCTCGAAGACTACGACACGTTCGGCGCAATATCCTTGCAAAGGCGGCCCCTTGCAGGGAAACTGCGCATCAAATGGTCACTTTCGACCACTTCTCTGCGAGATTTGTGCATGGACGATTTCGACGTCAAGATCCTCGACGCGCTGCAGCGCGATGGCCAGACGACCAACTACGACCTTGCTGAGCTGGCGGGTCTGTCCCCCTCGCAGTGTTCGCGCCGCCGGGCGGCAATGGAAGAGAGCAAGCTTATCGAGGGCTATCACGCCAAACTCTCCGCCGAGAAGCTCGGGCTGAAAGTCATGGTCTTCGTCCAGGTGACACTGGCCACGCATTCACCGGACAACTCGAAACGCTTCGCAAAATTGATCAGCACGCTGGACGAGGTGCAGGAAGCCTACTCGTTGACCGGCGCCGCCGACTACCTGCTCAAGCTCGCGGTCGAAGACCTGCAGGCACTGTCGCGGATTCTGAATGACGTGCTGCTGCCGCACCAAAGCGTCGCGCATGTTCGATCATCGATCGTGTTGGAACGCATGAAGCAGACGAGCCGGCTCCCGCTCGGGCATTTGGTGAAGGGGGCGGGGAGCACGGGTGCGAGGCGGCGCACGAAAGCGGGTTGATGATAAACTCATGCTGCCGTCATGCCCGCGAAGGCGGGCATCCAGTACGCCGCAGCTCCTGAGAATCTAGCCGCTGACACTCTGGAATACTGGGTCCCCGCCTTCGCGGGGACGACGCCGAGAATTCAGCCTACCCCAGCGCCTGCGCAACCGCCTTGCCGCACTCAACCGTGCCGGCCTTGCCGCCGAGATCGCCAGTCCTGAGCTTGGGCTCGGACAAAACAGTTTCGATCGCCGTCAGAACAGCAGCCGCAGCCGCCTTCTCGCCGAGGTGGTCGAGCATGAGGCCGGCGGACCAGATCTGTCCGATCGGGTTGGCGATGCCTCTGCCGGCGATGTCGGGTGCGGAGCCATGCACGGGCTCGAACAGCGACGGGAATTTTCCTTCCGGATTGATGTTGCCCGACGGCGCGATGGCGATGGTGCCGGTGCAGGCAGGACCGAGGTCGGACAGAATGTCGCCGAACAGGTTCGAGGCGACGACCACATCGAACCAGTCCGGGTGCTGGACGAAGTGCGCAGTCAGGATGTCGATGTGGTACTTGTCCCACGTCACGCCGGGGAAATTCTTCGCCATCTCCTCGACGCGCTCGTCCCAGTACGGCATGGTGATGGAGATACCGTTCGACTTGGTGGCCGAGGTCAGATGCTTTTTCGGCCGGCTCTGTGCGAGATCGAACGCGTATTTCAGAATACGATCGACGCCGATGCGGGTCATCACCGTTTCCTGGACAACCACTTCACGCTCGGTGCCCGGAAACATCTTGCCGCCGATCGAGGAGTATTCGCCCTCGGTGTTCTCCCGCACCACATAGAAATCGATGTCGCCGGGCTTGCGGCCGGCGAGCGGGCTCGGCACGCCCGGCATCAGCCGCACGGGACGAAGATTGACGTACTGGTCGAACTCGCGCCGGAACTGCAGCAGCGATCCCCACAGCGAGATGTGATCCGGCACGGTGGCCGGCCAGCCGACGGCGCCGAAGAAGATCGCGTCGTGCGAGCCGATCAATTCCTTCCAGTTGTCCGGCATCATCTTGCCGTGACGCGCGTAGTAATCGCAGGAGGCGAAGTCGAACTCGTCGAACGAGAAGGTCACGCCGAATTTCGACGAGACCGCCTCGAGCGCACGCAGGCCCTCAGGGACAACTTCCTTGCCGATCCCGTCGCCGGGGATAACCGCGATCCGGAATTTCCGGTCGTTCTTGCGCGTGTTCAAAATCAGCCTCCCACAGTCCGTCAAACTCTGCCGTCATGCCCGCGCATAGCCGTTCGAAGAACGGCGTCGCTTCGCTCGCCTATGGCGGGCATCCAGTACGCCGTGAGGCTTCGGCTCTATCTCAAGCGTCTGCGTTTACTGGGTCCCCGCCTTCGCGGGGACGACGCCACGAACCTCATTACCCTCTACTTGCCCCGCCCCAAAAGCCCGCGCGCAATGATATGCGCCTGGATCTCTGCAGCGCCTTCGAAAATGTTGAGGATACGCGCATCGCAGAGCACGCGCGAGATCGGAAACTCGATGGCGTAGCCGTTGCCGCCGTGGATCTGCAGGGCGTTGTCGGCGCATGACCAGGCGAGGCGCGCGGCGACGAGCTTGGCCATGCCGGCCTCGACGTCGCAGCGCACGCCGGTTTCCTTGAGCCGGGCGACGCTCTTGACCAGCTGGCGCACCATGTTCTGCTCGACCGCCATCCAGGCGAGCTTGCCATAGACGCGCGGAAATTCGATCAGCGGTTTTGCGAACTGTATGCGTTCACACGCGTACGAGAAACCCAGCTCGTAGGCGTTCTGCGCCACACCCAGCGCGCGCGCCGCGGTCTGGATGCGGGCGAGTTCGAAGGTGGTCATGAGCTGGCGAAAGCCCTGCCCTTCCTCGCCGCCGAGCGCATTGGCCGCCGGCACCTCGAACCCGTCGAAGCTGAGCTCGTATTCGCGCATGCCGCGATAGCCAAGCACCTCGATCTCGCTGCCGGTCATGCCCTTGCCGGGGAACGGGTCGTCCTCGGTTCCGCGCGGCTTCTCGGCCAGAAACATCGTCAGCCCGCGATGGCCGCTGTCGGGTGCACCGGTGCGCGCGAGCAGGATCATCATGTCGGTGCGCGACGCGTGCGTAATCCAGGTCTTTGCGCCGTAGATGCGATAGACGTCGCCAACCCGCTCCGCCCGCGTCGTCAGGTTGGCCAGATCCGACCCGTTGTTCGGCTCGGTGAAGACGGCGGTCGGCAGGATTTCCCCGGACGCAAGCCGCGGCAGCAGGCGCTGCTTCTGTTCGGACGTGCCGGCCAGCTTGATCAGTTCGCAGGCGATTTCCGAGCGCGTGCCGAGCGAACCGACGCCGATATAGCCACGCGACAACTCTTCGGTGACGACGCACATCGCCTCCGCGCCCATCTCCGAGCCACCGAAGGCCTGGGGCGTGGTGAGGCCGAACACGCCGAGGCGGCCGAGCTCGGCGATGGTATCGATCGGAATCAGCTGGTTGTCGTCGTGCCAGGCCGGCGCGAAGGGTGCGATCTTCTCGTCGGCGAAGGCCCTGAACTGTCCGCGGATGAGGGCCGCGGTCTCGTCGTTGCTGTCGCTGGCATCGACCACCGCTTCCGGTCCGGCCTGCCGCAGCAGCGCAATCAATTCAGGCCGCGCGCTGGCGCTGATCGCGCACAGCCGTTCCACATCCGCATTGCCGAGAAACGAACGCGCCGCATCATCGAGACCGTAGCGGGCGGGCCGCACGATCTCATCCTGCGACATGGCGATGCCGTGGCCGATCTGCGCGAGATACTCGCCGAAGCCGATCTGCAGCAGCAGCGTGGGGAGTTGGCCGAGCTTGCCGGCGCCGTCCAGATCACGCGCCCAGTCCCGTGTGGCTTTCAGGATCTCGATATAGGACGCCATCCAGGCGAGACCGTGCGCCTCGACCTGATGCCGGTCGAGCGCGGCCGGATCGGTGCAGAGGGCTGCGACCTTGTCACCGACCTGATTGAAGAAAGCGGTCGCTACATCGAGTGCGCGCGAGGCTTGCGCCACGACATCGCTTGTGGCCGCGGTCGGCTTTTGGGACGACAATTTGGAAGAGTTGGACGTCACGAGGCTCTCCTGGAAAAAGTCGGATCGCGCTCGGGCCCTGCGACGACACCTGAATTGTGCAGCTTGCCGATCGCCTCGCCCGAAAGGCCAAGCAGTTCCGACAGCACCGCGTCCGTGTCTTCGCCGAGCAAGCGGCGCCGGCGCAATCGGCTCGCGTGCGAGCCCGGCAAAGCGTGCGGTCGGCCCGGCCGCAAGATGTTGACCGATCCCGGCCGTCTCGATCCGGCTGAAGATCGGATTTTTGGTTGAGACCCGCGGATCCTCGGCGACCAGTCCGCGCGCCGTGCGATAGCGCCCCCAGCACACGCCGGTCGCATCGAACCGCGCGGCAACCTCGGCAAGCGTGCGGGCGCCGGTCCAGGCGTCGACAACCTCGGCAATCTCTTCGCGGGCCTCATAGCGATCCGCTTCAACCGAAAGGGTCAGGCCCATTTTCTGTTCGATCGCAGTCAAGGCTTCGGCACAATCGCAGGCTTCGACCAGCGACTGCCACTGGCGCGCCGAGATGGCGGCGACCATGACGCGCTCGCCGTCGGCGCAGGCAAAGTCGCGGCCGAAAGAACCATAGATGTAGTTACCGATCGCCGGGCGCTCCGCGCCGAACAGTTCGGCATCGGCCAGCACGCCGAGATGCGAGAGCGTCGAGAAGGCGATGTCAGCCAGTGAAATGCGGATCTCCGCCCCCTCGCCCGTCGCCATGCGGCGCATGTACGCGGCAAGCACCGCGAAGGCGCCCTGCATGGCGCAGGTGAGATCCCACGCCGGCAACACGTGATTGACGGGCGCGTCCGCGCCGGCGTCTCCCGTGACGAACGGATAGCCGGTCGCGCAATTGACCGTGTAGTCGACCGCCGTCGTCCCGTCGGGATTTCCTTCAATGGTGCAGCTGATCATATCGGCGCGCCTGGCCGCAAGGCTCGCATGGGTGAGCCAGGGAGCCGCGACATTGGTGAGGAGAATTCCGGATTGCGGCGATGTCGCGAGTGCCGCGACGAGTTCGCGTCCCTGCGGCCTGCGCAGGTCGATGGCGATCGACCGCTTGCCCTTGTTCAGTCCGGTCCAGTAGAGACTGCGCCCGCTCGGCGCCATCGGCCAGCGCAGATAGTCGATGCCGCCGCCGACCATCTCGACGCGGATCACGTCGGCGCCATATTGCGCGAGGGTCAGGCCACCCAATGGCGCAGCAATGAACGCCGAACTTTCGATGACACGAACGCCGCTCAGAAGCCTGTAGGTCATGCCGCGTTTTTCCCCGTTCCCGCATTCGCTTGCCGGTTGGGTACCATTCTGTCAATCGAACGATGATGGGAAAAGGGCCCGGCTGGAGCAAGGCTTGAATGCGCGGTCTTCAGCCGGAATCGCGCAAGAGTTCGGCCAAAGGACTGGTCGGCACGGCACGGCCAGGGCCAATTCCTGAAGCGGCCAGGATGTCGAACCGGATGGCACGTCCGTAACGCGCATCTGCTCGACCGTAAAGCAGGATACCTGTTGCCCCTCGCCTTTACGGCACGATGCCTTTCACGGCGTTTGCTCGCGTTTCATATGTGATGCGGCCGGACCCGTCAGGAGTTAAGCGCGTTCTGACACGGCTTTTAAGTTCGTCCGCTTGTTCAGGAGGCATCGCTGCAACAACGGAGCCGATCGTCGCCGCAAGCAAATTGGTAGCCCAATAATCCTCAAAATCGGCAAACGTACGTTGAACGTTAATGACCCGCGTTTCAATCTCGCGAAGTCCCGCATCTTTCCATAGATCATACATCACATCCATTCGCGAAGCGTCCGCACTGGGCGGCAGACCGGGTTGCAAACCCATCGCGCGGAGTTCCTTTCCGATCGGCGCGTGCGGCATCCCGAGGCCGACCGCGTCCCAGGCGTATGCTGAAACCAGACCGCCACTCTTTACCGTGCGTACCATCTCCGCCACGCCCTTCGCCGGTGATGACAGAAAGAAGATAACCAGCGCCATCACCGCCGCATCGAAGCTATTGTGCGGAAACGGAAGAGATTGCGCGTCGGCAAGTTGAAAAATCGCGACGTTGGTACCCCCACGCCGCGAGCGGGCAAAATTTATCTGCGCTTCCGAGGGATCGACACCGTCAACTTTCGAAGGAGCACATCGATCGACAAGCAGTTCGGTAAATGCGCCATTGCCGCAACCGACATCTACCCAATGCATTCCGGAACGGGGCTTGATCCAATCAATAAAAACCTCTCCGGCGAGACGGCTCCAGGTGCCCATCATCCTTTCATAGGCAGCGCCATCGTTGAACCTGATCTGCGACTTGGTCATTTTATTCGCCCGCGCAAAGCTCGTTGTGTTCAGCGGAGAAGCCAAAAAGACGTGGCGCCCGAGCCTGCTCTCGATGGAGGGCAACTATAGCAGGATAAGTCCGGTCGGCGAGTGACAGGCTTGCAATGGCTTCAGGCGCTGGCCGGGCCGAATGCTGGTTTCAAGTCTTCCGGGTCCTGGCCTCAACAGCGGACCCCGGCGAAATGCGCCAAGTCAGTCCGGTTCGTACCAGCAGTCGACACCGCACACCTGGTTTGACACGCAACAGCCTTCCGCCTTGGGCGACCTATTTTACAGTGATCGTATAAGTATCGATTTCGCGCAGTCCGCTTCCGAACGTCGCCTCCAGCTTGAAGCTGTCTGTTCCGCGAAAGCCACGCCGGGACGTGTAGTCGACTTGAAACGCCTTGATCGGCTTGCCAAAGCAGGCGGTGGCGCCACGCGTCCGGTGTCGGGGGACTTTCGAATCGACAATCCGCGTTGTCAGTTTTCCGTGCTGCGGTTTGGTCAACACTTTCACGACACCGGTTCTCGCGACGCAGCCGCTACCCCACGAGTGATAGGCATGCATGCGTGCCGTCCGCCCCGAGGAAGCCGTTCTGTTAAAGTCGATCGCGTGGGCAAGACCGGGCAGGCCGCAAACCAGAATCCAGCCGACCACAAAAGCCTTCATTCCTGCAGTTCCCCGATTGAAAACATCGCCAGAGTACTTCGCCATGGGAATTCTGATACCAGGACACGCTCGAGCCCAACGGGGCACTGGGGGTCAAATGCGGGCAGTCCCCCTCCGCACAGACGCGGCGCGGTAATTTGAACACCCTTCAAGAACCTGGCAACTGGCGGCACAGGATCGCCCGGCCCGGGGGATGCCTTTGGGCCGGAAGCCGACCTTTGGACTTGAGTGGTCCAGCCGTGCACGGTCCCGCAAACGCTATCGAGCAGCCCTTCGTTCGTGTAGGATGACACGCAATCCCTAGTCGGATCTGGCGCAGGGGGTGAATCGTGAAAGTTCCGGTTTTTGCAGGTCTCGTGCTTGTTGCTGGACTGCTGCCGCAGGGTGCGGTTGCACAGTCCTGCAACACCGCCGAGCGTTCCGTACTGCTGATCCTCGACGCCTCCGGCAGCATGAATGCAAAATTGCCGAACGGCGAAACCCGCATTGCGGTGGCGCAGCGCGCGATCAAGGGCGTCGCCGGATTCATTCCTGCGCAGGCGCAACTGTCGCTGCGGATGTACGGCGCGCAATCGGCGGCGCGCGAGAAGAACTGCCAGGACACCAATCTCGCCGTGCCCTTTGGTCCGGCAGGTGCGAGCGGCGGCGCCATCGCCACGACGGTGGACGGCACAAAAGCGCAAGGCTACACGCCGATCGCCTATTCGCTCGGACAGGCCGCCAACGACTTCCCGGCCGACGCCAGGGAGCGCGTCATCGTGCTGGTGAGTGACGGCAAGGAGACTTGCGCGGGCGATCCGGTGCTGGCGGCGAGGGCGCTCAAGAACATCACCGTTCATACCGTTGGCTTCATCGTCGACACCGCCGCACGCGGCCAGCTCCAGGCGATCGCGCGCGCAACCGGCGGGACTTATTTCGACGCGCCGGTCGGGCCGGAATTGCCCGACACGCTGAAACAGGCGCTGAACGCCTGCAAAGCGCGTGTCGTCACCCTGCCGCCGAAGCCGCAACCGGGGAAACTACGCACCACGTCGGCGACCTGGCTTGCGTCGCATGCCGTGCTCAACGCCGAGACCGGCGAGAAGGTCGGCGACTTCAACAGCTCGAAGCGGGAGATCGCTCTTCCCGCAGGCATCTACGAGGTGAAGTTCGGGCCGGCGAGCTGGAAGGGCATCGAGGTCCGCCCGGGCGAGACCACCACGATCGACCCGGGAATTCTCAAGATCGAAGTCGCCAATCCGGGCGTGCATGTCAACGCGGCCGTGGTCGATTCCGAAACCGGCGAGAAACACGGAGGTTTTACCCCGATGTCGTCGTCGGTGACACTGATGCCCGGCGTCTATGACCTGCGCCTGGCCAAGACCGAGTGGCGCTTCATCAAGGTTGACGGCGGCAAGACAACCACGCTGCGGCTGGCCGCGGTCATCCTGGCGGAGGGCCTGAAGTGGAGCAAGGCGCGGGTGACGACGCAGGACGGCAGGGAGGTCGCCGATTTCAACGCGATGCGATGGCGGGCGGCGCTGCCGCCGGGCGATTATATCGTCGAGGTCGACGGCAACAAGATTCCGTTCCCGGCGACGGAAGGCGAAGTGCTGGAGATCAAGCCGCAATAGCGGAGGACCGTACGACACGCGTTATTCGTTTCCGGTCTGACCGGCGGCAACGCGAAACCCGGCTGAGCCGCAGCATGTGCTTCAAGTACGCGAACCTGTCTGGCCGCCGATCGTCGCGATAAGGAATTCAGGTGCCTCCGCTGCGGGTCACAAGCCGCCCTCATGGCATGCAACGCGCCTGAAGCGGCGGCATCTCTTTTCGGCGACGAACCGTTCAATGCAGCCAGGCAATCGGCGCGCAAAGAGTCACGCTATGGCCGTCATCGCCGATGCCCGGTGGCCGACAGCTCCAGCCGGACCGGCGGCAGCGCGTTCGCGACGACGCGCACCAGGTCGGACTGCCTCTTGGTGTTGGTCTTCGCAAACAGCCGCTGCAGGTGGGACCGCACCGTGTTGCTGGAGATGTTGTAGCGCCGTGCGACTTCGGAAACATGCAGGCCTTCCAGGAGCCCTGCGAGCACACGGGCTTCCGCGCCGGTCAGGCGGAAGGCGGTGGTGAGCGTTGTCACCAGGCCCTCGTCGAAGGTCGGCTGGTGATGAACGACGACGGCGGCGCTTGCAGTGAGCCGCTGCGCGCAGGTTTGCCGCAAGCCGCTGGTTAACGGCAGCACCGTGGCGACCGTGAACTGCCCGTCACGCGCTTGCAGCGGAATCGACTTGAGATCGCGATCCGGCGCCTGCGAGGCGCGGCGCAGAGTTTGCCTGTTCCTGGGGTCCTCAACCGTCAGCACGCCATGCGTCGCGCTCAGCGGACCGCCGTTGGCCAGCACTTCGTCGGCCGCGGTGTTCGTATGCACGATACGCTGTTTCGGGTCGACCAGGATCACCGCCACGGCGAGGCGGTCGAGCACCTCCGCAAGCGAATCCCGCTCCACCGTGCGCTGCTCGAGCAATTCGGCGATGGCCATGACGGGACGGACATGCGGACGGAGTTCGCGAAATGTCTCGACGTTCGGAAGTGCATAGTTCCGATTCATGATACTCTCCGACCTACGCAACGCCAGGACGCCCGCGGACACCGCACCCGCACTGGTTGACTGTGTTCCCTTCACTCGCAGTGCGGTTTGTCCCCGAAGCGTCTGCAAGCATGGTCCTCGCCTCCATTGCGTTACGATTCCGAGGCGACTGGCGACCCTGTCTGCGCTCGCGGTCGCGCTTTCGGCAGGCGGCTACTCTAGCCCCGACGCACCGGGCGATGTACATTTCATTCTGTAAGTCAGAATTCCATTTATTGGAATAATGCCATTTTCTGGAAGGACGCCATGGACCGGATCGAGGAACTCGCAATCTTCGTCGCCATTGTCGACACAGGAAGCCTCGCTGGCGCCGCGAAGCGGCTTAGGCACTCACCACCAGCGGTAACGCGCGCGCTGACGGCTATCGAGCAGCGCGTAGGCACGCGGCTTATCGAGCGAACAACCCGGCGACTTGGCCCAACCCAAGCTGGTCGACGCTTCGCTGAACGCGCGAGAACGCTGCTGAACGACTATTCGGACGCGCTGGGCGCAATCGGTAGTGAGCAGGGAGCCCCTTTGCGCGGGCTCCTGCGTATCACCGCACCAACGGTGTTCGGACGTCGGCATGTGGCACCACTCGTCACGAGCTTCCTCGACGCACATCCGGGTGTACGGATTGAACTCGTCATGGGCGAGCGTAACCTCGACCTCATCGACGAGGGGCTCGATCTGGCGATCCGTATCGGTCAGCTTGCCGACTCGCGTCTCGTCGCCCGTCGGGTTGGCGAAATCCGCCGCACACTCATCGCCAGCCCGGCGTACGTGCGCACTCGCCCTGAGCTTCGTAGCCCGCGCGATCTGGCAAAGCACGACATCGTCTTTTACTCGGGATTCGGCTCTCCGACCGAATGGCAATTCCAGGCACGGGGCCGTCGCCAAGCCATCCGGTTGACGCCCCGGATCATGGTGACGGATGTGGATGCCATGCTGTCCATGGTCGGTGCCGGCCGAGGCATTGGGCGGGCATTCTCGTATCAGGTCGCAGCCGAAGTCGCGTCGGGAAAATTCATGCGCCTGCTGCCGGCGTTCGAACCTCCCGCGGTTCCGGTTCAGGTCGTCGTGCCGAGTTCACAACTCATGGCACCGGCGGTCCGTGCATTCGTGGATCATGCAACAAAGTCACTCCGCACTCTGCCAGTGATTCACTAGACCGGAGCCAGCCGCACGACGGTGCGCTGCCGCGACTTCTCAAAGCCCTCAGTGCCGGGCGACGTCTGCAGGCCGGATCGCTTTGCCCTTGTTCTGAAGGGCGTCCTCGCCGATGATGGCTCCAACAAGATTTCGTCCAGGGAGAGCGCCGCGATGCCCGTTTTGCATTGGATTCTCGCTGCCGTGTTGCTGCTGACCGGCGCGGCACCGTCATGGGCGCAAGCGTATCCGAACCGGCAGGTGCGCGTGGTCGTCGGGTTTCCACCCGGCGGCCCGACCGACGTGATTGCGCGCCTCGTGGCGCAGAAGCTTTCCGACAGTCTCGGCCAGCAGTTCGTCGTCGAGAACATGGGTGGCGCCGGCGGCAACACCGCGGCCGGTCATGTCGCGCGCGTCACTCCCGACGGCTACACCATCATGGCGATCAGCACGGGCTTCATGGTGAACCCCAGCCTCTACACCAAGGTACCGTACGATCCGGTCAAGGATTTCTCCGCCGTGAGTCTGGTTGCGGTTTCGCCAAACGTCGTGGTGGTCAATCCGCAGGTCCCGGCCAGGACGCTGCCGGAGCTCGTGCAGCTGATCCGGGACAATCCCGGCAAATACAGCTATGCGGGCCCGGGCGTCGGTTCGACACCGCATCTCGGCGGCGAGCTGTTTCGCCTGACCTACAAGCTGGACCTCGTACACGTCCCCTTCACCGGTGCAGCGCCGGCCGTCCAGTCGACCGTCGGTGGCCACACGCCGATCGCCTTCACCGCGTTGCCCTCCTCCTTTGCGGCAATCCAGAGCGGCCAGGTACGTGCGATCGCCCTCGCAGCAGCGAAGCGTGCGCCGGGACTGCCCGACGTGGCGACCTTCACCGAACAGGGCGTGAAGGACCAGGATGCCGATACGCTGACCGGCATCGTTGCGCCCGCCGGCACGCCCAAAGAGATCGTCGAACTGCTTTCGCGCGAGATCGCCAGGGCCGCCGCACAGCCCGACGTCAGGCAGCGGCTCGCGGCGCTCGGCTTCACGCCGGTCGCCAACACGCCCGACGAGTTCACGGCGCGCATCAAGGTGGAGATGGAGAAGTGGGGCAAGGTGGTGCGTGACGCCAATCTCAGGATCGAATGATCTGATGGAGGCGGCATCAATGACCGAAAAGGCAGCCATCTCCTTCCCGTCTCTTTGAGACAGGGCATATGGGTCCCGCTTTTGCGGGGACGACGCTGAGTGCTGCAGCGATTTTTCCAACCTCAAAGCTGCGATCAATCGGGGCAGTACTGGCTGACCTTCATTTTTTTCGACCATGCCGGCTTGGCGTCAGCGCCGGGCGCGGTGAGCACCGCCTCGATAACGAAGTCGATGCAGCCGACGAAATCCTTGTCGGGCGCAAGCGTCGCCGTCCACGGCGCGCCGCCGTTCACTTTCCCGGTGAGGCGGTCGGATTTTTTCGGCACCCGTTTGGCGCCCTCGTAGTCGGTCCAGGTGGTGACGAGGCGCGCCGCGAAGGGCTCGGGGCGCGCCGCGCCGGCGATGGAGAGCTTGCACTCGACGGGGACTCGAGGCGGACACGCCTGGCCGGGAGTTTGGTGCGCCGGCCTTCGTCAATGAGCTCGCAGGTGAGGGTGGCGTTCGGGTTGGGCTCGGCGGCGAAAGCCAGGCCGGGCGTGGCGAGCGCGACGATCATCAGCACGGCGCGAATCTGCGTCATTTTCCCTCGGACGTGTTCTCTCGGATCCGGGCGGCTCTGCGCCCTTGTCAATTTCGACGTGCCCTTTCTGCGTCAAGTGCGGAGCGGTGGCAAGGCGGTCAATTCGCGAAGATCATGGCCGGGTCACGCCTGGCCACGACGACTTCACCGAGTTCATCGCTTGTGGAAAACGCTCCCGGCGAAAACCGGAACTCACATATCGAACACGGCGACGGCGCGGATTGGCGAGCCGGTGCCGTCACGCCACTTCATCGGCAGGCCGATGAAAGTGAACTGGCCCTGGCCCAGCAACGCTTCCAGATTGCACAGGCTCTCGATGTGGGTGATGTCGAGGTCGAGACACGCCTTGTGAACGAGCGCGTTCACTCTGCCCTCGGGTCCGGGTCGCATCGAGTTGATGCCGAAGTGCACAACGCCCTGCCCGGCCAGCCATTCGGTGGCCGCGACATTCACGCCGGAATTGTCGGTCGCATATTCCTTGCGCGGGAAAGTGCGTTCGTGGTGTCCGGTGCAGAGCAAAACGGTGCCGCCCTTCGGCACGGACACGCCGGCTTTCTCCACGGCCCGTTCAAGGTCGGCAGGCGCGATCTCGGCGCGCGGCGCGACGTAGCGCAGATCGATGCAAATCCCCGGTACGATGCACCTCTCCAGCGGATATTCATTCATCGGCAGGCCGGTCTTGCCGAAATGCCGCGGCGCATCGATATGAGTGCCGGCGTGATCCGGCATCGAGATAAACATCGACTGCAGGCCGTGCACGTTGCCGGATTCGGCGAACAATTCCTCGTGGCTTTTCCAGATGCCGTGGATCACGGGAGGGTGACCCGGATAGCTCGGAGTACGATGGTAGAGCTCGCGACTGAGATCGACGATCTTCAAGACTGGTTCTCCCTGGTCCCCCGATGGCCCTTCAATTTGGGTGAATGCTGGCGCTTTGCCGATCTTTCTGCAAGACCGCCGCGCGCCGGGGGAGGACCAGCCCTCTCCGCAGCTTTAAAGACGCCCTCCTTCGCTGTAGCATCGGCCTAAAGCCGGCCCCGAGACCGGCTACTAACGGAGGAAGACACCATGGCGGTTCGCCATTACGACTGGATTTCCCGTCACGCCATGCGCACGCCGGCGAAGATCGCCGTCATCGATCTTGCGAGTGAGCGCTCGTTTTCCTACGCCCGGTTCGACGACCGTATCGCCAGATTGGCGCAGCATCTTCGCACGGCACTCAAGGTCGCGCGCGGTGACCGCGTCGCGGTGCTCGCACCGAACACGACCGATACGCTTGAAGTCCAGTTTGCCTGCGGGCGACTCGGCGCGGTGCTGGTTCCGCTCAACACCCGCCTGACTGTCCCGGAACTGGAATTCATCATCCGCGACGCGGCGCCCACTGTGCTCGCCTACGACGATGAACTGTCCGAGACGGCGCTCAAGCTGGTCGAGCTTTGCCGGATATCCTCGACGTTGCTGTACGGCCCGGGCGGAAGCTACGAAGCCGCGATCAAGACCGCACCACCCATGACGCAGCCGGAAGTCGTCACGCACGACGACCTGTCCACCATCATGTACACGTCCGGCACGACGGGACGGCCGAAGGGCGCCATGATCACCCATGGCATGACATTCTGGAACGCCGTCAATCTCGGACCGTCAATGGGCATCACCCACGACGCGGTGACGTTGACGGTGTTGCCGTTGTTTCACACCGGTGGACTCAACTGCTACAGCAACCCGGTCCTGCACGCTGGCGGTACCGTTCTCTTGATGCGCACCTTCGACCCCGGCCTCGCGCTGAAGCTGATCGGCGATCCAAAATCCGGCGTGAACCTGTTCCTGGGCGTGCCGGCGAACTACCAGTTCATGGCGCAGCATCCGCTGTTTGCCGAGGCCGACTTCAGCAACATCATCTCGTCCGGAATCGGCGGATCGCCGACGCCGGTCGCCATGCTGCAGCAATGGGAAAGCCGCGGCCTTGCCTTGCAGCAGGCTTTTGGAATGACCGAGACGAGCCCGGCTGTGCTTGTGCTGGATCGTGAAGACGCCACCCGCAAGGCAGGCTCGGCCGGCAAGCCCGTGGTGCACACCGAAGTGCGTATCGTTCTTCCCGACGGCACCGATGCTCCCCCCGGCGAAATGGGCGAACTCTGGGTCAAGGGACCGAATGTGACACCGGGTTACTGGAACAGGCCGGACGCCAATGCCTCATCCTTCACCGACGGCTGGCTGCACACCGGCGACGCTGCGCGCATCGACGCGGAAGGCTTCTACTATATCGTCGACCGCTGGAAGGACATGTACATCTCGGGCGGAGAAAATGTGTATCCGGCGGAAGTGGAAGACGTGCTGTACCGGATGCCGGCGATTGCCGAAGCGGCCGTGATCGGCGTTGCCGACGAGCGGTGGGGCGAAACCGGTATGGCGATCATCGCGCTGAAGCCGGGACAAAGCCTTGACGAGATGGCGATTCACCAGCACTGCCGCGCCAACCTCGCCCGCTTCAAGTGTCCGCGTGACATCCACGTCGTCGATGCACTGCCGCGCAATGCAACGGGCAAGGTGCACAAGCCGACGCTCCGCTCGCAGTTCGCCGCGGTGAGCGATGGAATTTCAGGGTCCAGGCTCAACTCCGCGGCGCAGTGAGAGGCCTGTCATTCAAGGAAGAGCAGGCTTGACCGGCTCGTTAACAGGAAAGCCGAGCCCTTTCAGGGCAGAGCCTCAAGGCACTTGAGAGCGAAAACAGAAGGCGTGCACCGTGATTAAAATTGTCGGATGCACGATAGGTGAGCGGGAACGCTAACCCGATGCCAGCTTGCAGATCATCGGCGAGAAAGAAGCGCGCGCCGACGCCGATCGACGTGAGTGACAGCCCGTCCGTATAGCGGTAGCCGACGTTCCAGGCGACCCCGCTGTCGACAAAACCATAGACCTGAAAGCCCTTCAGATAGGACGTATTGAGGGTTTGATCGAGACGCAACTCGAGCGAGCCTGCCATGCCGTTGTCGCCGCTGATTTCGGCACTGCCGTATCCACGCCCGAAGGCCGCACCGCCGAGATAGAACTGCTGCGAGAGCAGGAGCGGCGTCGACGCAAGCTGGCTGGATGCCGATATCTTGACCGACCATTCGTCCGACAGCGTCTGGTAGCGCGTGAAAAAAAGCCCAAACACCGAGAAGTCGCCGGCTCCTCCCGGGCTGGACAGCAACGGATCGCCGCTCTGCGAGGCTCCGAAAATATCGAGCCCCTGTCTGCCGATCACGGTCAGGTAGTTGACGCCCTTGAAATCGTCCCGAAACCTGTAGTCACCCGTCAAGGTCAGCGCGCGAATGTGATCGTTGTAGATCGGACCGTAGACGTCGCTTTGCGATACGTCGCTGAAGCCGAAAGCCGCGGTCACCATGAGCGACGACGCTTGCGACTGCAGGGGCGCGAGGCTGCTTCTCACCTCGAACGTTTCCGTCCGCGTCCGGTTGTCGTTTTGCCGTCTGAAATCGCCGGGCCGCACCTCGCTGTACAACCCCGATGCGCCGATCCGGATTCCGTCCGTGCCGACGGGCGCGTCGTAGGACAGCCGGCCGAACGCAAGTTCGCGCGGATCCGTCGCGATCGTCGAGAGGTTGAGCGCCAGGCTATCGCCGGGCGAGAGATAAGAATTGAACGCGCCCGTGGCGTAGGTTTGCCAGGGCCCGACGGCGGACGAACCCAGATTGTCCACCCCGGAGGCGGAGTAGATCCGCCAGGTTCGCAGTTGAACAACAAGGCGGAAACGCCCAGTAGCGCCGCCGAGTTCTTCGAGAGCGGTATCGACAACACGGACGCCGGGTCGATCGTTGATCAGAAGCATCTGATGTTCGAGCGTCGCCAGTCGCGCGGGACGTTCGGCCTGAACCACCTGGAGCAGTGGCCCGATACCGAACTGTTCCGCACCTTCGCCTTTCAGCTTCACCTCTGCGATGCTTCCCTCGATGATCTCCACACGAAGCCGGCCAGCCCGAATGTCCTGGGGCGGGACGATCGCCCGACTGAGAAAATAACCGGCGGCGCGATAAAGGTCAGTGATGGCCGCAGCGATGGCAGCGAGATCCGCCTGGGAGACGCGTTTGCCAAGGTAGGGCTCATAAACGGTAGCGATGGCGGCGCCAGGCACGGCGGTTGCGCCCGTTACCGAGACAGCAGTCAGATTGAACAGCGGCCTGGCGTCAGCCGCCGGTTGCGGAGGGCTGAAGCCCGGCGTGACCAGCTGCCGGCGCAACTCGGGGCGCTGCTGTGTCTGCGAAGGACCGAAGAGCCGCTCGGTCTGCCGCGGATAGAAGCCCGGTTGAGACGCCCCATGCTGCGCGACGCCGGGGGTTGAAGCGAGCCCGGCGAACAAAATTACGACGATCGTAAACAACGGGTTGAAGAGCACAGAGTGCATCGTTGCGACGACAACCGAGATGTCGATGCGCGTGCTCTCAATTCCCATCCTGGGCGCCGGAACCCTGGCAATTCGCATGCCCCTGCTTAGGCATTTATGGTCAATGAACCATTAATTCACGGGTGCCGGCCAAGTGGTCGCGCTAATGAAATCTTGAAGCATTTCAAATAGAAAGGAGGCAGACCGCATTCGGTAATTGAGTAGGGAAAAGGTGGCTTCGATGTCTGGAATCCTGCGTCTCGCGCGCTTTTTGATACCGGCTCTAACTCTCTTCAGCTCCAATGCCTTTGCCGACCCGACAAGCTGGCAAGTCCGCAAGTCTTCGGGCGAGGTTTGGGTGACGGCCTCCGACGCGGTGCAGCGGGTCTCGCTGTCGCAGGAAGCAAGCCTGAAGGCAGGCGACAGCATTCGCACGGGACGCAACGGCCGCGTGCTGCTCGTCCGCGGCGAGGAAACAATTCTGGTTTCGCCGAACTCGGTCATCGGCCTTCCCGCGGAAAAGAAGGACGAACTGTCAACGACGATCGTTCAGCAGGCGGGTTCAATTCTTCTCGACGTCGAAAAGCGCAACGTAAAGCACTTCCAGGTCGAGACGCCGTATCTGGCCGCGGTGGTGAAGGGCACGCAGTTTCGCGTCTCGGTCAGCGCAGCCGGCACCAGCGTCAACGTGATCAGAGGTCAGGTCGAGGTCGCCGATTTCCGATCAGGTCAGATCGCGCAAGTCATGCGGGGGCAGACGGGAGCGTCTTCGGCCAACGGCAGGCCCGGTCTCTCTCTGACCGGCGCCGGCACTCTCAGCCCGATCGAGAACGGCACGCCGAGGGCACCGACGATCGAGCGCATCAGCGTTCCAAGAGCAGGGCTGCCTCCACCGCAAAATGCACGGGCAGCGCAGGTCCGCGGAGCGAGCACCTCGATCGGCGCCGGCGGATCTCGGCCTGCTCACGGGGCAATGCGGATATCGTCGCCCATCGGAGAGGTCCGGCTGAACGTTCACAGGAGCAGCAACGGGCTTGCGCACGCGGCGGGGTCATCTGCTGCCGCAGGAGAAGCCGCTACGATCTGAAATCCGCGCGGATCGGGTGGTCCTGCCAACGTCGGCAACGGCAATCAAAATGGCGTCGCCAGCGGAACGGGTGCACCGGCCGGTTCAGTCGCTACTGCACCGATCAGCAACAACAACGCGCGCGGTAACAACGGTAACGGCACCGCGGGCGGTAACGGGACCGGCAACGCCAACGGAAACACAAACGCAAACGGCAACGGCAACGGAAACGCCAACGCCAACGGCAACGGCAACGGCAACGCCAACGGCAACGCCAACGGCAACGGAAACGGCAGCGGGAACGGCAGCGGGAACGCGAACGCGAACGGAACGGCAACGGCAACGGCAACGGCAACGCGAAGGGTCACAAATCCTAGTCGCGGAGTGCAGTGCTGGGGAGCGCAGTTGTGGGACGGCGCGAAAACGGGGGCCTTAGGTGAAGCAGTATCGACCGCATATCCTCGTTGCGTGCGCTCTGGCAATTGCGCTGTTAAGCGGGCTGCACCACGGCCTGCAAAATGCCTTGAGCGATTTCAGGTTCCGTTGGACCCCGCGTGAGGCCACCGGCGATATTGTCGTCGTCGCGATCGACCCATCCTCGATCGAGGCAATCGGTGTATGGCCCTGGCCGCGGCAAATCCACGCCGAGCTGATCAAGAAATTCGAAAGCATCGACGTGCGCGACACTGTTTTCGACATAGATTTCAGCTCGCCGTCCAATCCAGGTTCGGATGCAGCCTTTGTCAAAGCCCTGAAGGATGCCGGCGGATCGGTGGTCCTGCCATCCTTCCGCCAATCGATACGTGACAACCGGAAGGGAGCGGCGATCCATTGGAACCGTCCCTTTGCACCATTCGCCGACAACGCGTGGTCCACGTTCGTGAATGTCGAAGTCGAAGGCGATGGGCTCGTTCGTCGCTATCCATTTGGCGAGAATGTGGATGGACAGTTCATGCCGTCGATGGGAGCGGTGCTTGCAGGCCGAAGCGAAATGGCCGCAACGTCGTTTTTGATCGATTTCGGTATCCGCGCCGCTTCGATACCGAGGGTCTCCTACATCGACGTCCTGCGAGGCGACGCCGACGCGTTGCAGAAGATCAAGGCTCGAAAGGTGATCGTCGGCGGCACCGCGCTCGAACTCGGCGATCAGTTCAGCACCCCAAACGGTGGGGTTCTCGCGGGTCCGGTGCTGCAGGCTCTCGCAGCGGAGTCGATACTTCAACAGCGCGCAATGCGTCCAGTTCCAATCTCGTGTCGGTGGCCGAATCTCGGGATCATCGCGCTGACCATGATGCTCCTGTGGCGTCGCATGACTGCGGGCAGGCGCGTTGCGACGCTGGTCGGCATGGCCTTCGCCGTCGAGGGAACAGGGTTTCTGGTGCAGGCGAGTTACCCGCTGATAATTGACACATCGTGGTTTCACGTCGCGATCGTCTGCTACCTCGCAGCGATAGCACTTGATGAAATCGATCAGCGTGGTCTTCTGAGCCGAATTGCGGAGCGGCGCTTCCAGCGTATCGCGATGTCGCTCGGCGACGGGTTGGTGTGCGCCGACCAGAACTTCCAGATTACGGTATGGAATCCTGGGGCCGCGGCAATTTTCGGCTACCAGCCGGAAGAAATGATGGGCCGGTCATTCGACGCAATCTGCGCGGGACCTGGTGATCCGGCTGAAGGCAAGGCGTTCTCGATCCGCATGCTCGCACGGGATCTCCTGCGTGCGCCGGGCGGTCACGTCGTGGAAATAAAGGGTCGGAGGCAGAACGGCGAGGAGTTTCCGCTGGAAGCCTGCTTCTCCAGTTGGGAGGGCTCCGATGGCGTTCAATATGGGGCGATCCTGCGCGACATCTCGGTTCAGAAAGCGCGAGGTCGAACAAATTCGCTTTCTGGCCGAACACGATACTCTGACGGGACTTCCCCAATCGCAACACGCTTCCACGCCGGTAGCCTGAACGCTGCGATCCACGCCGACGAAGCCGAGCACTCCGAAGTTGGCGGTACTCGCCACTCACGATCGACAATCTTCAAGCAAATCCACGATATGCTCGGACATGCCGCCGGCGATCTTGCGCTACTGCTCAGTATCCGCTGTTGTTTCTGCTGAAGTTGGCCGCGACATGATTCTGGCGCGGGTGAACGGCGACGAATCGTGTTTCCTGGTCACTGGAAAGGAAGCAGGCCGAGGGTCGAAGAGGCTTTCGCCACCGAATATCGAAGTGCACTCCCAGGCCCCGCTTGTCGCCGGAACGCGTCAGCCACCGAGATCACGGATCAGCATGGGAGCCGCGAATATGCAGGCGACGGACGATCGGCGGACGAACTCCTCGGCAACAGCCATCTCGCACTGGACCGTGCCAGTGCGGGAAAGAACGGCACGTTCGTGCTGTTCAATCGCGCTCTGCGCGAGGACGCCCGAAGCACGATTGAAGCTTGAGGCCGAGTTGATGCGTGCGGCCGAGCAAAACGAGTTTGAGCTGTACTATCAGCCACAGGTCCGGCTTCTGGATGGTGAGGTCGTGGGCGCAGAGGCGCTTATTCGCTGGCGGCACCCCGATCGCGGCCTCGTCTCCCCTGGCGACTTCATCCCGGTCATCAACAACTCACCCATTTCCGACAAGGTAGCGGGCTGGATTCTTGCGGACCGCGTGCACCCAGGCCCGCATTTGGGAGCAAATGGGTCACCGTATTCGCGTGGGCGTCAATCTTGCGCCTTCGCAGCTTCATTCGGGACATCTGGTCGATGACGTGGCGACAGTGCTCGCCCAGACAGGAGCTGACACCATCGCTGCTCGAACTGGAAGTCACCGAGGATATCCTGTTGGCGGATACAGACAGTGCGCTCGCCACGTTCCACGCAATTCAGACGCCTGGGCGTTCACGTCGTATTCGATGACTTCGGCACCGGTTACGAGCAACCTTAGCGACCTCAAGAACTTTTACTCGACGGACTGAAGATCGATCGATCGTTCGTACTGGAGCTTCTGTCCAATGCCGATGACACGGCGATCGTTGGCGCGATCATCAATCTCGGCAAGCAAATGGGTCTCACGACAATCGCCGAAGGGGTCGAAAGCCGGGCCAGCGCCGATATGCTCATGCGCATGGGGTGCCAGGAAGGACAAGGTTACTATTTTGGCCGGCCCATGCCAGCCACAGAGTTCAATCAGAACTTCCTGAAAGGCCCTCGCAGCGCTTCAGGCGCTATTCGAGTTGTCAGCGCAGCCTGAAAGACGCGGCGGCTTCCGATACCGGCACCGGCCCGGGAATCAGGCATCGAAGCCATCACCCGAGAAGCCGAACATCCCTCTCCGGCAGACGGACATGGTTAGCGGTTCATTAACCATGGCGCGTTCGAATTGCCCGACCGATTCGAGGGCAGCGATATGCGAAACACCGCGACATGGGACGACCTTGACCGAGCCCAACAGAAGGCCATGGCGAGACTGTACGGCGGTGGGTCGTTGCTTCGGTTGGACTCCGAGGTCGTCGTTCCACTGGCACGCCGGGAACTCGTCAATCGCGATGGAATAACCGCTGCCGGTGAGGCGCTCTGCACGTCTGAACTGGTGGCGTTCAGGAGACGGGCCTACGGCCATTGAGGCCGTATGTGGCAAGCCGTCCTTGCGAGGCATGGCCGTTCGAAGAACGGCGTCGCTTCGCCCGCCTGGGGCGACGAAGCAATCCCGGGCTGCGAATGCTGAATGCCTGGCTCTGGATTGCTTCGCTTCTCTCGCAATGACCGCTAATGCCCTGACGTCGCGCCAGACCAGCAGCCTGCGCTCCGCATAGGCGACGATGAGCGCCGTCATGTAGCCGATCACGCCGAGCAAAATGACGCCCGCGAACAAATCCGCGGAACGGAAGGCGCGGGCCGAGAGCAGGATCCAGTGGCCAAGCCCGTCGAGGCCGGCGAGGATTTCGCAGACCACCGACAGGATCAGCGCCACCGTCACGCTGAGGCGCATGCCCGCGAGAATGTCGGGACTCGCCGACGGCAGGCCGATCTTGAAGATGACCGCCGCACGCGAGAGGTGCAGCGAGCGCGCAACCTCGTAGAGACGCGGCTCGACGGCGGCGAAGCCATGCACTGTCGCCAGCAGCATCGGCCACATCGCACCGAAGCCGATCACCGACAG
This sequence comes from uncultured Alphaproteobacteria bacterium, assembly GCA_963774995.1. Taxonomy (GTDB): domain Bacteria; phylum Pseudomonadota; class Alphaproteobacteria; order Rhizobiales; family Xanthobacteraceae; genus P52-10. The sequence goes on along the minus strand of CAVZHJ010000013.1, from coordinate 192,013 downwards.
CGCCATGGTCTGCGAGAGGCCGAAGAATGCGATCGCCACGGGAATCAGGGCCGAGACCGGCAAAGGCCGCAGGAATTCGAGCGTCGGCGTGATGTAGGCGCGCGGATGCGCGGCGACGAGCCGATCAGGGCGCCGAGCGCGATGCCGACGAGCGAAGCAGCTGAGCCAGCCGAACACCATTTGTTCCAGCGTGCCGATGACCTTGGCGCCAAGATCGCCCTCCGTCAGGCCGCGCACCAGCGCAGCCCATGCCCGATCGGGACCGGGCAGGAAGACCGGCGAAACCAGCCGCGCGTTCGCGATCATCTGCCACAGGGAACGCCGCAGCGATGCCGAAGCTCGCAATGCGCCAGAGGATCGCCGAGCCGGTGCGATGGAGGCGTTCATCGCGTCTCCTCCACCAGCGCGGCGCGGCCGAACAGCCGCTGCTGCGCGAACAGAGCGCAGCATTCAAGCTCCAGCCGACGATGCCGAGCCAGACGAGATAGGCGAGCATCAGTTCAGGCCGCAGGGCCTGCTGCGCAGTCATGATCGCGTGACCAAGCCCGAGCGGATTGATCGCGATTTCGACCGTCACCGAGACGATCAGCGCGATGCCGGCGGCGAGGCGGAAGGCAACGAAGATGCGCGGCAGCGCCGCCGGAATCACGATCTTGGTGATGCGCGCGCCCGGCGTCAGACGCAGCGCGCGCGAGACCTCCATCAGCCGCGGCTCGACGCCGCGCACCGCCGCGCGCGTCAGGATCAGGAGCGGCCACATGCAGGCGAAGGAGATGATGGCGATTTCGAGCCGGTAGCCGAAGCCGAGTGCGATCAGCGCGATCGGCAGGATGGCAATCGAGGGGATCGGCCGGATCGACTCGATCGTCACCTCCATCAGCCGGTCGGCGGTCGGCAACACGCCGAGCACGATGCCGATCAACAGGCCGATCGAGCCGCCGAGGGCGAGGCCGGTGAACGCCGTGACAAGCGTGTCGCGCGTGGTGGTCAGGACCGATCCGTCGGCGACTGCCTCGAAGAAAGCCATGAGGATGGCGCTCGGCGGGGCAAGCGAGTCGATGTCCGTGAGATTGGCCATGCGGCCCGTGATTTCACCGATGACGATCAACGCCACCGGCAGGGCAAGGCCCTTCCATGTGTCGGACGAGATCACGCCCTGGCCTCGGCCGCCTTGATGAAGTCGAACAGTTCGCGGCGCAGCCGCAGGAATTCCGGATGCTCCCGCGTCGTCAGTTGATCGCGCGGACGCGGCAGATCGACCTTCACCTCGATGCCGATCCGGCCCGGATGCGACGACAGGCCGATCACGCGGTCGCCGAGATAAATCGCTTCCTCCAGATCGTGCGTCACGAACAGCACCGTCGCGCCGCTGGCGGCAACCAGCGACAACACCTCGTCCTGCAATCCCTGCCGCGTCATCGCATCGAGCGCGCCGAACGGCTCGTCCATCAGCAGCGCCACCGGATCCTGCGCAAGACAGCGTGCGATCTGCAGGCGTTGCTGCATGCCGCCGGACATTTCCGCCGGATATTTTCCCGCATGATCCGGCAGCCCGACCTTTTCCAGCAGTTCGGCGATGCGCGGCGCGCGCCTGGCCTGCGGCACGCCTGCGGCTTCGAGTGCCAGCGAAACATTGCCCGCCGCGGTTCGCCATGGCAGCAGCGCCTTGCCGTAATCCTGGAAAATGATCGCGATGTCGCGGCGCGGCGCGGTCATCTTCCTGCCGTCGAACGTCACCGCACCGCTCGAGGGTTGATACAGGCCCGCCGCGAGCCGCAGCGCCGTGGTCTTGCCGCAACCGGACGCGCCGATCAGGCAGACGAATTCGCCCCGCCCGACGGTGAAATTCAGATCCTCGACGATCACCTTGCCGCCGAGTTCGATCGTCGTCTGCGTGAACGTGATCATCGCGGGCCTCGTGGGTGCCGCGGTTGCCGCCCGCACGCTGTGAGCCATGGTCACGACTTGCGGCCTTTCTTCCCGGGATAGACGTATTCGATCGTGCTCTTCAGATGCCCCTCCAGCATCGGCGGCGCGCGGCGCTGATCGCGCGCCAGTACGCAGTCGGCGAGAACGCGATGCGCCTGAACGAAGGTTTTGCCGCTCTCGAACTTGCGCATCATCACCCGGCGATAGCGATAGGCCTGATCGTAGAGATCGGAATGCGCGGCCAGCAGCCGCGGCGAGCCGCAGGCCTCCAGCAGCGAGGTGTGAAAGTGCTTGTGCAGCGTATCGAACTCTTCGGCGCCTTCGGAAAAGCGCGAGCCGGTGCGCTCGACATAGCGCTGCATGCGATGCAAGGCTGTGATAATTCCGGCCTCCCAGTCGTCCCTGCCGAGCTTCATCGACAGGCACAGCGCCTCCTGCTCGACGACGACGCGCATACGGGTGATGTCGCGCAGATCGGCTTCGCTGACGGGTGCGACGCGAAAGCCGCGCTGGCCGAGCGCGATCACAAGCTGTCGCGCGGCCAGCCGCGACAGCCCTTCCCGCACCGGCGTCGCACCCATGCCGTAGCCTTGCGCCAGATCCATGATGCCGAGCCGCGAACCGGGCGGCAGCCGCCCGGTCAGGATGTCGCGCTGGATCAGCGCCGCCGCGCGCTCGCTCAGCGTATCGGCGGACTGAACCTCCACGGACCTCGCAAGCGCGCGTGCCGGCATGGCAGCCTACTTCAGGATCAGCTTTGCCAGATCGACGTTGTTCTGCATCAGCTTCTGCTGCTTCATCACATCGACCCACCAGGCGAGATCGCTCGTCTTCAGCTCCGGATTGGAATAGGACAGCGGAAAACTCTTGAGGAGTTCCAGCGGCTGCTTGGAGAATTTCGAGACTGACGCCGCAGCCCTGTCACGGTCGGAGTTCACGATCTTCGCAGCTTCGGCAATGCCTTCGCGGAATTTCCTGATCGCTTCCGGGTTCTTCTGCGCCCAGTCGCGCGAAGCTGCATAGAAAATGACCGGTTCCGAGCGATTGAGATCCTGCAGGTAGCGGAAAGCCGGGGTGCCTGTGCCCGCCTGGCTGAAGCGCGTGATGAATGGTTCGCCGGCCAGCACCGCATCGATGGCGCCTGATTTCAGAATGTCATTCATGGTGGGAAAGGAGACCTCGACGAAGTTCACGCTCTTCGGATCAACGCCCTTGTCCATCAGCCACTTGACGAACAGCACATGCAGGAAGGCGCCGAGGCCGGGTGCGCCCACCTTCTTGCCGACGAAGTCTTTCGGCTCCTTGAGGCTGACGCCGGTGCGGCCCACCACGGCGACCAGGTTCGCGGTACGCTCGTTCATGGACGAGGCGCCGGTGACGGCAACGAGATCGAGTCCGCCGTCCACCGCCTGCAGGAATACCGAGGAGGTCGGCCCGCCGATCTGGATCGAGTTCGACAGCAGTGCTGCCGGAATATTGGAGTTGATGCCGACCAGCACCATTTGCGCATCGAGGCCGAGGCGCTTGAAAATGCCTTCGTCGATCGCGACCATCGCCGAGGCGCAGTCGCCTGTCGCGGTGCAGCCGATCTGCAATTTCTGCTGCGCGTGCGCGGTGCTCGAAAGCAGCAGCGCAAACATCGATGCAACGATTGTTCCTGTATCTTCATACGATCCTCCCGGCTTGATGCGGCTTGACACCGCTTTTCAATATATCGATATTTCTATTTTTCATATATTTTCGTTCCGCGCAAGACGGACGAGCGACCGAACAACAACGGGAGAAGCGTCGATGAAGCTCGCCACATTCAGGACAAACGGCGCCGAGCGTGTCGGCATCGTGCACACGAACGACGCGAAAGTGTTCGATCTCGCAACTGCCGCCGAGCGCGGCGGCGGCGCGAATCCGGCATTTGCGTCAATGCTTTCGCTGATCGACGGCGGCGAGAAGGCGCTCGATGCCGCGCGCAGCGTGTTCGCGAAATCCGGCGGCGACGCCAGCCTGTCGGCGAGCGTATCGGCGACTGAAATCCTGGCGCCGATCCCGGAGCCGCGGCAGATGCGCGACGGAATGTCCTTCCCCCTGCACATCCAGCAGGCGCCGAAGGGGCAGTTGCGGCTGGCCGCGCGAGCGAAGGGCGACATGGCGGAGCTGGCGCGGATCGACGCGCAACCGCTCGGCGAATTGCCCGAGGTCTTCCGCAAGGTGCCGATCTATTACATCACCAACCGCTTCAGCGTGCGCGGCACCAACACCACGGTGAAGTGGCCGCGCTACAGCCAGGTGATGGACTACGAACTGGAATTCGGCATCATCACCAAGAACAAGGGCGCGAATATTCCCGCCGCGAAGGCGAAGGACCACATCTTCGGCTACACTATCTTCAACGATTTTTCCGCACGCGACGCGCAGACGCATCGAGATGGAAGGCCGGCTCGGCCCGCCGAAGGGCAAGAGCTTCGACGGCGGCAACGTGCTGGGCCCATGGATCGTCACGCCGGACGAGATCGGCGATCCCTACAAGCTGAAGATGGAAGCGCGGGTGAACGGCGAGGTCCGCTGCTCGAGCATCAGCCAGGGCATGCTGTTTCCGTTCGAGGAGATCATCGCCCACGTCACCAAGGACGAGACGCTGATGCCGGGCGAGTTTATCGGCTCGGGCACCGTCGGCGGTGGTTGCGGCCTGGAGATCGGCCACTATCTCGAACACGGCGACACGATCGAGCTCGAGGTCGAGAAGATCGGGATTTTGAAGAACAGGGTCGAGCGGCAGAGCTAGATCGTCATTGCGAGCGAAGCGAAGCAATCCGGATCGCCACGAAAAGAAAGACTGGATTGCTTCGTCGCTTTGCTCCTCGCAATGATGCAACCAAAAATCAGGCAAGGGAGAACCACCATGGCGCGCAAACTGATCGACATCTCGATCCCGCTGCAAAACGACGTGCCGGCCGATCCGCCGGGCGGACATCCGACCATCGAATACATCGATCACAAGCAGAGCATGGACGGCATGCTGCGCTTCTTTCCCGGCCTGAAGCCGGAGCAGTTGCCCGACGGCGCGGCGTGGGCGGTCGAGCGCGTCAATCTGTCGACGCACAACGGCACGCACATCGATGCACCGTGGCACTACCACCCGACGATGAACCACGGCCAGAAGGCGTGGACCATCGACGAGGTGCCGCTGGAGTGGTGCTATCAGCCGGCAGTGAAACTCGACTTCCGGCATTTCCCGGACGGCTATGTCGCGACCGCCGGCGACGTCGAGAAAGAACTGAAACGCATCGGCCATGAGTTGAAGCCGCTCAACATCGTCGTCGTCAACACGTCCGCCGGCGCGAAATTCGGCCGCCAGGAATACGTCAATTCCGGCTGCGGCATGGGCTATGAGGCGACCATGTATCTGCTCGAACGCGGCGTGCGCGTCACCGGCATCGACGGCTGGAGCTGGGATGCGCCGTTCGTGTTCACCGCGAAGAAGTATGCGAAGACGAAGGATGCCAGCATCATCTGGGAGGGCCACAAGGCCGGCCGCCACATCGGCTATTCGCACATCGAAAAGCTGCACAATCTGGAACAACTCCCCTCCACCGGCTTCTCGGTGTCGTGTTTCCCTGTCAAGATCGAGCGCGCCTCCGCCGGCTGGTGCCGCGCGGTGGCGATCATCGACGACTAGCTGTCACGGCGGAGAAGGACCAGACCATGCGATTGAACGTCGACGATGGGCCTGCCTGCCCTGGTGGCGGCCATTCCGCTGGCGGGTGTTGCAGTGGCGACGGCCTATCCGACCACGGTCGTCACCCTGGTCGTGCCCTATCCCGCGGGGACCTCCACCGATGCCTTCGGCCGGATTTTTGCAAGGCACCTTGAAAGCCAGCTCGGCCAGAAATTTCTGGTCGAGAATCGTCCCGGCGCAAACGGAATGAACGGGACGGAAACCGTCACGCGCGCCAAGGGCCGACGGCTACACGCTGCTGTTCACAACGAACTCCCCGCATACGACCGTTCAGTTTCTGTACAAGAAAGTGCCCTACGATCCGGTCAAGGATTTCGAGCCGGTCGCGGTTCTCTATAGCGGGGCGCCGATGTTCGTGGCGCGTGCCGAGCTTGGGATCGAAACGCTCCCGCAGCTGATCGCGTACGCGAAAGCCAATCCGGGCAAGATCAACATCGGCACCGCGAATGCGAGCGGACAGATCGCGGTCGAGCTGTTGAAGAAGCGCGCGTCGATCGACGTGATCGGCGTGCCCTATCGCGGAACGCCGCAGGCGATTGCCGACCTGCTCGGAGGCAACGTGCAGCTCATCGTCGGCGGACATCGCCAGCGCGGGTCAGCTGATTGAATCCGGAAAGCTGAAGCCGGTAGCGTTCTTCTCAAAGGACCGCAATCCGGCTTACCCGCAGGTCGCGACGTTCCATGAAACGACGGCGCCTGGCGTCGACCTTTCGACCTGGTCCGGCGTCATCGCGCCGAAAAACACGCCCAAGGACGTCATCCGCGTCGTCGCAGAGGCTCTTCGCAAGGCGCTGGATCAACCGGACGTGAAGGCGCATGCGGCGCGCATCGGCAGCCAGTTGACGTGGATGGGCCCGCAAGAGCTGGAGACGAAACTCGCCGAGGACGCCAAGCGCTGGAACGCCATGATCACCGAGGCGGGAATCCAGCCGGAGTAATCGAGTGAGCCGCGCAACCAGCGCCGCTCCCGCCGGGAACCACGATCGCATCCATGCGTTGTCGTTGCGACACGGCTTCCGAGAAGCCCGAACAATTCGTCATGGAGAGCAATATGCGCCTGTTCCTCGGAATGATCCTGGGCTGCCTGCTCACCATCGGATTCGTCTACATCCATGACGTGCGGGCAAGCTCCACCGTCGCCAGCAACACGACCGGCGTCGAGAGCCGGCAGATCGTCAACTGGGATGTCGCGGCGGCGAACTGGAACAAGATGACGGAAAGCGCCCGGCACGCGTTCAGCAAGCTGAGGGAAAGCGTCGACGTGAAGACGTGAGCTGGAGCGTTTCCAAATAGCAGCCGTCATGACTTGGCATGACGTTGAGAATGCGGAAGCGCTACCGCTCAGCCGTCGATCTCCAGAAATCCGGCCCGTTGCCGCGCCGCGCGCTGATCATGGCTCACGAGGATGTCGATCAAGACCTTGGCAACCGAGCTATCCGCCGCACGTATCGTAGCTGCCGCCGAATAAACCGTGGCCAGCGCGCAGGCGGGCGGTAGAGCGCCAACCAGCGTCAATCCCGGCGTGACGATGATCTCGGTCGATTGCGTGCAGCCGATGGAGCGTTGCGCCTTCGAGGCGGCAAGCTCGCGCATCGCGGTCGCGCCGTTTGGAAAGATCTTCAGCCGCCCCTGCACCCGATCAAGGATTCCCAACTGCCCGAGAACCTTCGCGACATGAATGCCTGCGGTGGATGACACAATGTCGGGCACAAAGATCGCGTCCGCCGCGAGCAATGTCGCGCGTAACGCATTCTCGTCCCCGATCGCAGGCGGTTCGTCGCCGGCGCGCACGGCGATTGCCGTCTCGACCACACCGATCGCCGCCGCTGAGCCGGCCCGAAGCAGGCCCTCGCGCCGCAGCTCTTCGATCAATGCGGCGGTCAGGATCATTACGTCCACCGCCGCGCCGTCGCGAAGTCTTGCGGCCATGCCTCCGACCGCGCCGAAATCTCCTTCGATGCCCCAGCCCGTCTTCGCTGTGAATTGCGGCGTCACCGCCGCGACAAGGCCGTGCGCGGCGCCGCCGCTGAGGAGTTTCAAGCTGTTCAAGCGTTCTTACTTGGTGTTGGCGTTGATCAACTTGACGACGCCGGACCACTTGACGATGTCGTCGCGCAGGAACCTGTCGAACTCGGTCGGCGTCATCGACACCGGCTGCGCGCCCTGGCTCGCCCACATTTTTACGTTGTCCGGCTTGCTGACGACGCCTTTCATCTCCGCGCTCATCTTGTCGACCACGGCCTTTGGCGTGCCGGTGGGCGCCACCAACCCAAGCCAGATCGTCGCCTCGTAGCCGGGCACGCCCGGCTCATGCACCGTCGGCACATCCGGCAGAATATTCGAACGCTTCTTGCCCGTGGTCGCCAGCGCCCGCACCTGTCCGGCGGCGATGTTCTGCGCCATCGCCGGCACCGCGTCGATCATGATCTCCACCTGGCCGCCGAGCACGCTGGCGCGCGCCTCGCCGCTGTTGCGGTGAGGCACATGCACGATGCTGGTGCCGGTCATGGCTTTGAACAGCTCACCCGCCATGTGATAGGGCGTGCCCTGCCCGGATGATGCGTAGTTCAGCTTGCCCGGCTGTGATTTTGCCAGCGCAATCAATTCGGCACGGTCTTCACGTTGACCGACGGATGCACGACGATCACCAGATCCGACTCGTTGATCGGCGCAATCGCGACGAAGTCGCGCATCAGCTCGTAATTGCGCTGCGGAATCAGCGACTCGTTGGCTGTCTGCGTGTTCGAGATGACCAGCAGCGTATAGCCGTCGGGTGTGGCCTTGGCGGCTTCAGCGGTGCCGATCACCGCGCCGGCGCCGGTCCTGTTTTCGACGACGAACGACTGCTTGAGGCTCTCCTGCAGATCCTTGCCGATCAGCCGCGCCGCCACGTCGGCAGGCCCGCCGGGGCCAAACGGAACGATGAATTTGACAATCCGTGAGGGGTAGTCCTGCGCGAGCACGGCGGTCGATGCGAGAACCAAAGCAAGCAGGACAGTTGCGAACTTCGTCATGACGTTCCTCCCGTGACTCGAGCAGCATTCTCCGTATTGGACGCCGCGGTTCTTGTGCCGCGTATCAGTCGCATTCAGCACCGGCGGTGCTGGCAGCACTTCCCCTCTCCCCATGGGAAGAGAGGAAGAGAAGCGCGTCGCCTTAAGTTCCCGGCCGCGCGACTTCCGTCTCCTTGCTGGTGATGAACTCCAGCAGCACCGGCATGCCTTCCTTCGTCTTCTCGATGCCGCGCTTGATCGCCGGGATGATGTCTTCCGGCTTGGTGACGCGCTCGCCGTAGCCGCCGAAGGCGCGCGCCATCGCGGCGTAATCGCCGGAGATGTCGGTCGAGCGGTATTTCTCCGTCGAGATCGGCATGACCTTCAGTTCGATCGCCATGCGGAAGTTGTTCAGCAGGATCGACATGATCGGGATGCGCTCGCGCACCGCAGGTCTCGAAATCCATGCCGGTGAAGCCGATCGCCGCATCGCCCCAGACATTGATGCAGAGCTTGTCGGGATTCGCCAGCTTCGCGCCCATCGCGAGGCCGAGGCCGTAGCCAAGCTGCGTGGTCTTGCCCCAGCCGATGTAGGTGAGCGGCTCGACCGGCTTCCAGAACGGCGACAGCTGGTCGCGCGGACTGCCGGCATCATGGGTGATGATGGTGTTCTTGACGTCCACCGTCTTCTGCAGATCCCACAGCACGCGGTAGGGATTCAGCGGCGCGTCGTTGCTGGTGAGCTTCGGCATCCACTGCGCCAGCCATTCGTCGTTTAATTTCGTCGATTTCAGCGGCGACCGCCTTGGCGTCGCGATTGGCCTTCACCGGTCTTGCCGACCTCTTCGAGCAGCGCGTCGAGCACCAGCCCCGCATCGCCGACCAGGCCGATCTTCGCCTCGACGTCCTTGTTGAGGTGCGCCGGGATCGAGCGTCGAATGGATGATCGTCTTGCCCTTCGGCATGGCGACGCCGAAGTTCGTTTCGGTGAACGAGCAGCCGATGCCGAAGATCACGTCGGCATCGGCGAGGAACTTCGTCACCGCACGCGGCAGTGCGAGACCGCCGGAGCCGAGCGACAGCGGATGGGTTTCCGGGAACGCGACTTGCCGCCGAGGCTGGTGGTCACAGGCATCGCCAGCAACTCGGCGAGCTTCTTCAGCTGCGGCCACGCCTTGGCGTAGTGCACGCCCTGCCCGGCATACATCACCGGCCGCTTCGCATTGACGAGCAGTTCGGCCGCCTTCTTCACGTCCGCCGGGTCGGCGCCGTAGCGCGTGCGCAGCACCGGGGTGTAGTTCAGGGGTTCGGCGACCTCCTCGTTCCACATGTCCGCAGGGATCTCGACGATCACCGGTCCGCCACGGCCGTTCTTCAGCCTGGTGAATGCGCGGCGGAAAATATTGCAGACTTCGGACGCGAGATTGATCGCCTCCGACGATTTGGCGAACATCCGCATCGCATGGGTCGAATTGAAGTTGGGGTCGATCTGCGCGATCCGCCGCGCATAGCCCATCGGCAGCACCAGGACCGGGACCGACTCGCCGTAACATTGCGCGACGCCGCCCATGGCGTTCTCTGCGCCGGGACCGTGCTGCATGCAGAACGCGCCGATCGTCTGCCCGGACGTCAGCCGCGAAATCGCGTCGGCCATGTGCACGCCGATGCGCTCCTGGCGCACCATGACGGGACGGATGTCGGCCGCGGCAGCGAATTCAATGAGGTGGTTGACGGGGTAGCCGCAAAGGATCTCGATTCCCTCGCGCTTCATGATCTCCGCGATCGCTGCGCCAAGCTTCATAATCGACCTCCCGTTTGTGTTTTGATGATCTTTGACAAAGATCGCCCGCCCGATCAATCGGGCGATTTGGGCCATTGGTCGATCAGGTTATCCGGATGAGCCGATGCGGTCCACACGGCGGAACGCCAGGACTTGCGCAGCGTGAAAGTGCGTCATTGTCGTCGTCCGCATAGCCGTTCGAAGAACGGCTATGCGCGGGACGACACAAAGAAACCTAAACCGTCGCCAGCGTCCGTTCGCCGATCATCGGCGCGATGTCTTTCATGAACAGCTGAAGGCCGCGATTGGCGAATTCGGCCGGCATCGGACCGGTGCGGAAGCGCACGATGCAACCGCCGATCCCGGTCCGCTGCAGCTGGGTGAACTCCTCCATCATGGTCTCAGGCGCGCCGCACAGGATCTGCGGCGCCATGTTTGCGTTGGCTTTGGCGACCTTCGCGTCGAACTTTTCGCTCTGCGCGGCGCGATAGGACTGCATCAGCTTGAAATACGGCAGTCCGACTTCGGTCGCTTCCTTGTCGGTCGGCGCGAGGATCACGGTGCGGGCGACCCAGCACTGCGAGATCGCGCGGTCGATCGCGTCCGTGCTCAGGCCCGCTTCCTTCGCCGTCGTCCGGTAAAGGTCGACGTTCTTCTGGGCCGACGCCGCGGTTGCAGCCGCCATGATCACCGGCCGTCCCTGTTTAGCCTGCGCGATCAACGAGCCCGGCGAGGCGATGCTGCGCAGAACCGGCGGATACGGCTTGCTGTAAGGGCGCGGCCGCAGCATGCCGATCTCGAAATTCCAGTACTTGCCGGCGTGCACGACGCGCTCGCCCTTCCAGCACTTGAACAGGATCTCCTCGATTTCCTCGAAGCGTTCCTGCGCACTGTCGGGATCGATCTGGTAGCCGGCATATTCGTGGGTGTTGACGAGGCTGCCGCGCCCGAGGCCGACGATCAGGCGGCCCTTGCTCAGATTGTCGATCAGCGAAATCTGCTCGGCCATGCGCAGCGGATGGTAGAGCGAGGTCTGCAACACAGCGAAGCCGATCTTGATGCGGGTCGTCGCCATCGAGAGCGCAGAGGCAAAGGTCGGCGGATCGACATAGACGCAATTGCCGTCGAAGTGATGTTCGGCGAGAAAGACCGCATCCGCGCCCAGTTGCTCGGCCATTTGGGCCTCGCGGATGGTCTCATTGATGATCTGATGGTCCTTTGCGGGATCGCGCGCCTCGGGAAAAAGAAACACACCAATTTTCATCGTCACCCTCTTGTGCGGCCACTGTTCACCTGCGGCCTTCGTTCTCAACCGACTCTTGGCGGTGAGCCATGCGAATTTCGGATATCGGTGCCAGAAAAATCCCACCGGGAGAAGTGACGTTGACGGCTGGCTGCGATGGCATTTTTGCACGCTGTGGTGAGGATTTACGCGCAAAACCTGATGCTTGGGCAAGGTTCAGTCCTCGGGGCGGAACGTAGGATGAACCCAAACCTCCGGGCGCGCGGAACGGCCGACCCCAATCCAAATACGCAATTGTCAGCCGATGGCGCGGCGGCAACAATGCGCGCGAACTGAATAACGCCTTGAGATAACGGGAGGGCTGACGAATGCATCCGAGGGGTAAAGTCTGCGTTGTGACCGGAGCTGCGAGCGGGATCGGCGAAGCCGTCGCCCGCGCCTTTGCGGCAGCCGGCGCAAAGGGCGTGGTGGTTGCCGATCTTGCCGCCGACAAGCTCAAGAAGGTGGCAGACGACATCAACGGCCTCGCGGTCCCGACGGATGTGTCCAAGGAATCCGACATCAGGGCGCTGATTGCAGCCGCCGAGGCGAAGTTCGGCCCGATCGATATCTTCTATTCGAACGCAGGCCTCTCGCGATCCGGTCATGCGGAGACCTCGGATGCCGACTGGGACATCAACTGGCGTGTGCATGTGATGAGCCACGTGTGGGCGGCCCGGGCGCTGGTGCCGAACATGCTGGCGCGAGGTTCCGGTTATCTCATTAATACCGCATCCGCCGCAGGCCTGCTCACCTCGATGAACTCCTTTGCCTACGGCGTCACCAAGTCGGCCGCCGTGTCGCTCGCCGAGCATCTGTCGATCCAGTACGGCGACCGCGGCATTCGCGTCTCCGTGCTGTGCCCGCAGGCGGTGAAGACCGGCATGTCGAGCGGCCGCCCGGGTGCTGCGAGCGTCGATGGCGTCATGCAGGCGGATGAAGTCGCGAAGATCGTGCTCCAGGCGATGGACGCCGAGCGCTTCATGATCCTGTCACACGACACCGTGCACGAATACGAGCAGCGCAAGATCTCCAACCGCGACCGCTGGATTACCGGCATGCGCCGCCTGCGCGACAAGATCTACGGCGCACCGGCCGCTGGACGGGCGTAGGTCGTCGTTCCGGGGCGCGCGAAGCGCGAACCCGGAACGACAACTCTTACCGATACGACGGCATCAACTGCTGCGGCATCGGCTTGCCGACCGTGATCACGCCTGCCTCGGCAAGCGCATCGATCTTCGCCGGCGCAAGTCCGGCGCTGGTGAGCACCTCGACCGCATGTTCGCCGATGCCGGAGACACGCATCGGACCTGACCGCTGCGTCCGGCTGAAGGTCGCGAACCGGCCCGGCGTCGTGAAATACGTGCCGTCCGACGCAGCCCGCGTATGCACGAACTCATCCTGCGCAAGTTGCGGGATCGCGCAGAACTTCCGACACGCGCCGCGCACGCGTGGCGGCGACGCCGGCACCCGCGAGACGGCGGACCGCTTCATCGCCCGGCAGCGGCGCGAGCACTTCGGCCAACGCCTCGACCTTGTCGTTGGCGCCGTTGAGCTTGATGCCGGCCTTCGCCAGCGTCTCCTTCGACACCTGGTCGGGCGATGCCGCCTGCACCCTGACCCAGCCGTCGCTGGTCTTGTAGAAGCGGTCGAGCCAGCCGGGCCCGCGATGATTTTCGCTGCCCTTCACCAGTGCCGGACGGCCCTGGTAGCGCACGAGCTCCTCCGCCTGCAGATAGGTCGCGGTCGCGGCCAGCGAATTCCAGATGCGCTGGCCCTCGCCGGTCTTCTCGCGGTGATAGATGCCGAGCACGCTGGCAAGCACGCACATCGCCGCCGTCGTCACGTCGATGATGGCGATGGTGTTGGCGACCGGTTCGTCGTCGCCGGCCTGCGTCGTCATCATGCCGCTCATCGCCTGCAGCACCATGTCGACGCCGGGCAACTGCGACAGCGGCCCGCCCTCGCCATAGGCCGACAGCGACACGGTGATGACGCCGGCTTCGAGCGAGTTCAGCTTTTCATAAGTCGATGCCGAGTTTTTTGGTGACGCCGGGCCGCAGCGAGTCGATCACGACGTCGCTGATCTTGACCATTTCGTAGAAGGCTCGCGCGCGCGTCGGTGTTCTGCAGGTCCATCGCCGACGCTGCGCATGCCGCGATTGTAGGTGAAGCCGGTGGCGCGGAACGGATCGCCGGTCAAAGGCTCGACCTTGATCACGTCGGCGCCGAGTTCCGACAGCAGCGAGCCGCAGTAGGGTCCGGCGACGAACGTGCCCATGTCGAGGATGCGGTAGCCCGCCAGCGGACCCGGACGCAGCAGCGGCGTCTTGTCGGGCCGCGCAGGCGAAGGCCGCACCGTGATCTTGCCGGTGTGAGCGCCCACCTCCGGCGCCGGTCCGTGCACCTTGCCGGGCGTCCCGGTGAGATTGATCGGAATGCCCGGCATCGCGGTCGCGCCGCGCTTCGGATCCTGCACCTCGGCGCGCATGCCGATCGCCTTCACCTGCGCATGATCGAGCCACTTCTCGGTCGGGCCGATCTTGCCGCAGGGAATGCCGAGATCGGTGATCATCTTGATGAGATCATCGAGGTTGTGCTTGAGGAACTCCTTCTGGATTTTCTCCTTGGCCCAGTCGACGTTGGTGGCGAGCACCAGATTGCCGATGTTGCCGCCCATCCGCTCTTCCTTCAGCATGTCGCCGAGGCCCAGCGCATTGATCAGCCAGGTCTCGAACTTGCCGCCGAGCGCGCCGCAGGAAATCCACTGACCGTCCTTGGTGGCGTAGCGGGTGTAGGTCGGATGCCGGCCGCCGGTGCCGACCGCGGTGCCGGGATCGGGATTGTCCGGATTGACCGTGAACGCGCCGACCGCGGCCTCCATCACCGCGTTGATGCCGGTGACCGAGACCGTCTGGCCCGAGCCGGATCTTTCGCGCTCGACCAGCGCTGCGACCGTGCAGACCGTCGCCCACAAGCCCTGCACATAAAGCAGATGCGGAAACACCGAATCGATCGGGCCGCCGTCGGTCGATGACTGGCGCCAGGCGACGCCGCCGGCCGCCGCCAGCAGCGCCTGCGATTCATGCCCGCCGAGCCACGGCGCGTCTGCGCATAGGGCGGCATCTCGAGCAGGAGCAGCCGCGCATTACGTGCACACAGCTCGTCGGCCGACAGACCGAAACGCTCGCAGCGTCTGCCTCATCCTTGACGATGCAGACATCGGCACCGGCAATCAGATCGCCGAGCCAGCGGCATTGGTCGGCATTGGCCGGCATCGACGACCACACTCTTCTTGCCGCGGTTCCACATGGAGAAGCCCGGGCTGCTCGCGGCCGGGATCGCCGCGCGGCGGTTCGATCTTGACCACCTCGGCGCCGAAATCGGCCATGAACATGCCGGTGATCGGTCCCGCGATACCATCCGTCAAGTCGACGACCTGCAACGTCCCAAGCGCTTCCATTTGCATCCCTTTTTGGCGAAGAATTTTTATGCTTGGTTGCCTATAGCAAATTGTGCAGGGTGATACGCGCCGTTCGGAGCGAGATTATCCGAATGGCCGCTTGCGCCGCCTGCATACGAGCTTGACGGATCGCGCGCGGTTGCGCTGCGGTACCAGCCGGAAGAAAGAATTTGGGCAAGGAAACGGGCTTATGAAACTGAATTCGTCGATTTCTGCTGTGATCACCGGTGGCGCCTCGGGCCTCGGTGCGGCAACCGCGCGCCTGTTGGCGTCACACGGCGTCAAGGTCGGCATCTTCGACCTGAACGAGGAACTCGGCGAAAAGGTCGCCAAAGAGCTCGGCGGCGTGTTCTGCAAGGTCAACGTCACCTCGACGCCGGAGGTCGACGCGGCCTTCGCGAAATCCCGCGCAGCGATCGGCCAGGAACGCATCCTGGTCAATTGCGCCGGCGTCGGCGGCTCGGTGAAGACAGTCTCGCGCGACCGGCAAACCCGCGAGATCAAGCAGTATCCGCTGGATAATTTCGAGCGGATCATCCAGGTCAACCTGATCGGCACGTTCCGCTGCATCACCAAAAGCGCGGCCGGCATGCTGACGCTCGATCCCCTGCCCGACGGCGACCGCGGCGCGATCGTCAACACCGCCTCCGTCGCCGCCGAAGACGGCCAGGTCGGCCAGGCGGCCTACACCGCCTCGAAGGCCGGCATCGTCGGCATGACGCTGACGGTGGCGCGCGACCTTTCCAACGAAGGCATTCGCGTCAACACCATCCTGCCCGGCATCTTCGATACGCCGCTGTTGCAGCGCGCGTCCGAAACGGTGAAGGCATCGCTGGCAGCCCAGGTGCCGTTCCCGCGCCGGCTCGGCCAGCCGGAGGAATACGCGCAGCTCGCGCACACCATGATCACCAACGGCTACTTCAACGGCGAGGACGTGCGCCTCGACGGCGCCATCCGCATGGCGCCGCGCTAAACACCATCAGACCAAAACTCCGGAGAACGGACCATGACGGAAGCACTGATCATCGACGCATGCAGGACTCCCCGCGGCATCGGCAAGGCCGGCAAGGGCGCGCTGTCCGATATTCATCCGCAGCAGCTCGGCGCGACCGTGTTGCGCGCGCTTGCCGAGCGCACCGGCATCAACACCGCCGATGTCGATGACATCATCTGGGGCACCAGCGCCCAGGTCGGCCCGCAGAGCGGCGACATGGGACGCATGTCGGCACTGGACGCAGGCTATGACGTGCGCGCCTCAGGCGTGACGCTCGATCGCTTCTGCGGCTCGGGCATCACCACGGTGAACATGGCCGCAGCCTCGATCATGTCGGGCCAGGAAGATCTGGTCATCGCCGGCGGCACCGAGAAGATGTCGATGCAGACGCGCCGTGGCGACGGGCCGATGATGATGGATTCCGGCAACCTTCGCCTGCGCGCCCGGCACCCGCAGTCGCATCAGGGCGTTTGCGCCGATGCGGTCGCAACGCTTGAAGGCATTTCACGGGAAGACACCGACAAGCTCGCGCTGACGAGCCAGCAGCGTGCGGCGAACGCGATTCAGAACGGCCACTTCAACAAGAGCCTCGTGCCGGTCTATCGCGAGGACGGCAGCCTCGCCCTCGACAAGGAGGAGTATCCGCGGCCGCAGACGACGCTGGAAGGGCTCGCAAGCCTGAAAGCCTGCCTTCCCGGCGATCGCCGACTTCGCGCTCGACGACAAGGGCACGACCTATCGCAAGCTGATCCTCGACAAATATCCCGACCTCGAGATCAACCACATCCACCATGCCGGCAACTCGTCCGGCGTCGTCGACGGCTCCGGCGCGATTTTGCTCGCGTCGCCGGCTTACGCGAAGTCGCATGGGCTGAAGCCGCGCGCGCGCGTCGTCGCGATGGCGAACATGGGCGACTCGCCGACGCTGATGCTGAATGCGCCGGTGCCCGCGGCGCGCAAGGTGCTGGCGAAGGCCGGCCTCGACGCGAGCGACATCGATCTGTGGGAGATCAACGAGGCGTTCGCGGTGGTGGCGGAAAAATTCATCCGCGACCTGAAGCTCGATCGCAACAAGGTGAACGTCAACGGCGGCTCGATCGCGCTCGGCCACCCGATCGGCGCGACCGGCTCGATCCTGATCGGCACGCTGCTCGACGAACTCGAGCGGCGCGACCTGAAGCGCGGCCTCGTCACGATGTGCGCCGCCGGCGGCATGGCGCCGGCGATCATTATCGAGCGGGTGTAGTCAGCGTCATTGCGAGCGCACACGAAGCAATCCAGGCGTCGTCCCCGCGCTCAGACTGGATTGCTTCGCGCGCTCGCAATGACGGCTGAGGTTGTCACCTCACCCCCGGCTTGTCGCGGTCGAGGCCTTTGGCGGCAAGATCATCGAGATAACTCTGCAACCGCGCCTCCGCATTCAAACCGAGTTCGCGCAAAAACGTCCACGAATAGATGCCGGTATCGTGCATGTCGTCGAAGCCGATCCGCACGGCGTAGTTGCCGACCGGATCGACCGCGATGATCTGCACGTTGCGTTTGCCGCCGACGGTCTTGCGCTGGGATTCGGAGTGACCCTGCACCTCGGCTGACGGGCTCGTCACCCGCAGCAATTCGGCCGGGAGCGTGAAGCGCGAGCCGTCGTCGAAGGCGATCTCCAGCGACTGCTTGTCTTTCAGCAGGCGGATTTCGACCGGCCACGGCGACGCTGCGTCAGTGGCGCTCACGCGGCGGCCCCGCCCGTCTTCTCGATCATGAAGACGATCCGCTTCTCGGCCTGCTCGGCTGACCTCGACTCTGTCGCCGGTCTCGCGGATCAGGTTCGGAATGTCGATCACCGACAGCGGATCGGTGCAGTGCACCTCCAGCCGGTCGCCGGCATGAAGCGACTTCAGCGCCTTGCGCGTCTTCAGCACCGGCAGCGGGCAGCGAAGTCCGGTCAGGTCGAGCTTCGTCATGGTCATGCGCCTTTGATGCGGCAGGACGTCACTCCGGTCAACCGGGAAGCCCTTTTTGCGGGCATGATCTGATCCGAAAGCCGGTACCCACTTTTCGGATCTGCCCGGTCGACGAAAGCGCGAGTGCGCCTCCCTTGCGTTGCCGGGGCGATTGCCCATAACCTGGACAAGGATCATTACGGAGGGACACCATGAAGGTCTTCATTGCGGCCGTGCTGTTCGCCACCGTCGCCGCCGTGGGCATGTCGTTCGTGCTCAATACCTATCAGCGCACCAGCGACACAGCGTTCACGACCAGCGGCGCCAGGGTCAGCGATCCGGGCCACAATCTCATCGGCCCGGGCTGATAACGGCTTCGTGATCGCTCTCAGCCCAGCACCGGCCAGGCAAAGAAGCGCACCGTCTGGCCCGGCGCGACGTCGAGCACGTCTTCGCCAAGTTCGATGAGCCCGTCGCTGTCGACCAGCGACGAGATCAGGCCCGCGCCTTCGCGCGGAAATTTCATCGCCTCCAGCACGCCGTCATCGGCTTTGCGCAGATTGGCCCGGACATATTCCCGCCGGCCGGCCTTCTTCCGATAGGCGAACGCCGCGCGCAAAAGGACCGGCGCGACATCGCCCTGCGATGCGCCGGACAGCGCCAGCACCGCGGGCCGAACGACATAGGTGAACGTCACGAAGCTTGCCACCGGATTGCCGGGCAGGCCGATGAACGGCGTGCCGTCGATCACGCCCATCGCCACCGGCCGGCCGGGCTTGATCGCCATGCGCCAGAGCACCAGCTTGCCGACGCTCTCGACGCTCGCCTTGACGTGATCCTCCTCGCCGGTGGAGACCCCGCCCGAGGTCAGGATCAGATCGTGGCGGAGGGCTGCGTCCTTCAGCGAGGCCGCAAGCAGATCGCGGTCGTCGCGCAGGATGCCGAGATCGCTGACCTCGCAGCCGAGCCGCTTCAGCATCGCCATCAGCATGAAGCGGTTGGAATCGAACAGCTGCACGTCCGCGCGCACTGCGCCGGGCGAGACGACTTCGTTGCCGGTCGAGAACACGGCGATGCGCAGGCGCCGCCGCACCTCGAGCCGCGTCAGGCCGAGGGCCGCCGCGAGCGCAATATCCTGCGGCCGCAGACGGCGGCCCGCCGGCAAGGCGATGCGCCCGGCCGGGATATCTTCGCCCGCGGGACGGACATTGGCGCCCGGCTTCAGGCCGGCAGGCAGGACCACCCGTCCCGCCTCGTCGATCCGCACGTCTTCCTGCATGAAGACGGTGTCGGCCCCGCCTGGCATCGGCGCGCCGGTGAAGATGCGCACCGCCTCGCCCGGAGCGATCGCGGCCGGCGCCGCAGCGCCTGCCTGCACGCGCCCGCTCACGGCAAAGCGTGCGCTCGGCATCCTTCGGCAGATCGGCGCTGCGCACGGCATAGCCATCGACGGCGGAATTCATGAACGGCGGCAGCGGCATCGAAGCCACGATCGGCGCCGCCAGGAACCGCCCGTCGGCGGACAACAGATCGACGACCTCTCGACGTCGTCCACGGCGCTAAGGCGCGCGGCGATGATCGCAACGAGCTTCGTCGACCGGCATCAACGGGCCGCCGAACGCAAAGCAATCATCGGAGAGTTGCGCCATGGCCGGTCAGGTTCCCAGCGGTTCGCGGGCGAGCGCATCGGCGAGCGGAATCGCATATTTGCGAACCATCGCGGCGACGCCTGCGATGTCGTCGAGATGCACCGACGGCAATCCGCTTTCCACGGCGGGAATCGGTAGCGATGCCGACGATCGCCGGATCGCCCGGATAGAGCAGCGGCTTGCCGTTGCCGACGCGATGCACCTCGATCTTGCGCGGCGTGGTGGTCTTGTAGCCCTCGACGATCACCAGATCGACCGGGGTCAGTTTCGGCAGCAGTTCGCGCAAGGTCAACTCGGGCGTCACCACGCAGCTCATGCATCAGCGCAAAACGCCGCTCCGAGGAAATCAACACCTCGGTCGCACCTGCCTGCCGGTGCGTCGCAGGAATCCTTGCCGGGCGTGTCCAGGTCGAAACTGTGGTGCGCGTGCTTGATGGTCGACACCCGCAGACCCTCGGCCACGAGGTGCGGCACGACCTGCGACAGCAGCGTCGTCTTGCCGGCGCCGCTCCAGCCCGCGAGGCCAATCACCTTCATTCCTCAACTCCGACAACGAACGCAAAGCACCCGCCCGGTAAAGCCGGACGGCTGAAGCATACAAGATTGTAACGATGAGCGGCTACTCGGCTGGCATGCCCCGGGGCGGCGCACCCGCAGGCGCCCGGCTCCTGGCCTGCTCCTCCTCGGCCCAGATCGAGTGGTGCTCCCTGGCCCAGTTGACATCGACCTCGCCGGTGCCCATGGCGTCGAACGCGCCCTCCATGCCGATTGAGCCGATATAGATGTGGGCCATGATGCCGGCGATGAACAGCATTGCGACGACCGCGTGGACGACGCGTCCAGACCTGCAGGCTGGTTACGTCGCCTGCCTGATAAGGGAACAACAGGTACCAGCCGGAGAGCGACATCAGCGCGCCGCCGACGATGACCATCCAGAAAATTCCCTTCTGGCCGGCATTGAAGCGCTTCGCAGGCGGATGCTTGCCGTTCTTCAGCAAACCCCCGCCGGCCTTGATCCATTCCCAGTCGATCCGCGATGGGATGTTATCCTTCACCCAGACCACGAGCATGATCGCAGATTCCGAGCATGAACGGGAACGCCAGATAATTGTGAGCGAGCTTGCCCGCAGTGTGAGAGCGCGGAAAACGCTTCCGGGCCGAACAACGGCAGGAGCAGCGACTTGCCGAAGCTGATGTTGAGGCCCGACAGGCCGAGAATGATGAAGCAGCTTGCCGTCAGCCAGTGCGTGAAACGTTCCAGGCTGGGAAACCGAACCAGTGTTGCTCCCGAAAATCCCTTCTCGACGCGAATGCGGCCGCGCACCATCAGGAACACCGCCAGCAGCACCGCCATGCCGATGATGGCGATGCCGCCGATGATGGGAAGCGTGTTGCGCTGGAAGTCGCGCCAGCCGACCCCGGCGGGCTGGATCAGGTTCGCGGCGGTCTGATCGGGGATCGTGATCCGGCCCGTGACCTTGTCCCCGGCCTTCAGCGCGTCCAAGAGCTTGTCTTCCTGCACCGCCTGCTCGGTCGGTTTGAACGACAGTTGAGCTGTCGCCGGCGGGCTCGCCGCAAACAACAATGCGAACGCCAGACACAACGGCGCGAGGATTGACCTGAGGATTGCGGGGAGGCTCGTCATCGGCGCAATGACCTTCCAGTTTCCGGACTGTCCGGTTGGGTGCATGAGCGCCGCCGCGGCTGGCCGCGACAGCGCGATCTCGTTAGCCGGTCGGCGAATCACTGTAGGCGGTCTTCCAGCCCCACATGCCGGTGCCGTAGCCGCGTTTCATGACGCGCTCCTTGTAGATCTCGGCGATGATCGCGCCGTCGCCGGCGAGCAGCGATTTTGTCGAGCACATCTCCGCGCAGATCGGCAGCTTGCCCTCGGCGAGGCGGTTCTGGCCGTACTTGGCGTATTCCGCCGGCGTCGAATCTGCCTCCGGGCCGCCCGCGCAGTAAGTGCACTTGTCCATCTTGCCGCGCGAACCGAAGTTGCCGACCTTCGGATACTGCGGCGCACCGAACGGACATGCATAGAAGCAGTAGCCGCAGCCGATGCAGAGATCCTTCGAGTGCAGCACCACGCCGTCTGCCGTCGTGTAGAAGCACGACACCGGACAGACCGCGGCGCACGGCGCATCCGTGCAATGCATGCAGGCCATCGATACCGAGCGCTCTCCGGGCTTGCCGTCATTGATGGTGACGACGCGGCGGCGGTTGATACCCCACGGCACGTCGTGCTCGTTCTTGCAGGCCGTGACGCAGGCGTTGCATTCGATGCAACGGTCGGCATCACACAGGAATTTGACGCGGGCCATTGTCTAGTCTCCCCTCACGCCGTTGCGATCTGGCAAAGCGTGACTTTGCCTTCGTGCATGCCGGTCACCGGATCGTAGCCGTAGGATGTGATCGTGTTGACGCTTTCGCCGAGCACGATCGGGTCGCTGCCCTTCGGATAGTTGCCGCGCTGATCGACGCCCTGGAACCAGCCGCCGAAGTGGAACGGCATGAACGCCACGCCCCTGCCGACGCGTTCGGTGACGAGCGCCTTGACCTTAGCCTTCGAGCCGCTTTCCGGACCGGTGACCCAGACCCAGCCGCCGTCCTTGATGCCGCGCTCGGTGGCGTCACCCGGATTGATCTCGACGAACATGTCCTGCTGCAATTCAGCCAGCCACTTGTTCGAGCGGGTTTCCTCGCCGCCGCCTTCGTATTCGACCAGCCGGCCGGAGGTGAGAATGATCGGGAACTGTTTTGCGAGCCCCTTCTCCACCGCCGCCTTCTGGATCGCGAAGCCGATATTGGCCATGCGGAACTGCCGCCCGTCCGGCCGCGTCGGATATTTTGCAACGAGCTCGGGCCTCGCCGTGTAGATCGGCTCGCGATGCACCGGCACCGGATCGGGCAGATTCCATGCGACCGCCCGCGCCTTGCCGTTGCCATAGGCCATCACACCATGCGCGATCGTGACGCGGATGATGCCACCGGACAGATCGACCGCCCAGCCCACGCCGTCCGGATTGTTGCCGCCGATCCGGTTGATGGTTGCAAGCTCAGCTTCGGTGAGATCCCTGTCCCAGCCGAGCTTCTTCAGCAGGCCATAGGTGAACTCAGGGTAGCCGTCGGTGATTTCCGAGCCGAGGCTGTAGGAGCCTTCCGACAACAGGTTCACGTTCTTCACCGAACCGTCCGGCTGCTTCTCCTCGTACACCACACCGAACCTCGCGCGGAACGTGCCGCCGCCGTCCTTCACATGCAGGTTGGTATTATAGAGGGTGTGCGTGCCCGGATGCTTGATCTGCGGCGTGCCCCAGCACGGCCACGGCAGGCCGTAATAGTCGCCGCCGATTTCGGGCTCGTCTGCCTTTGCGCGCAGCGTCACCAGGTCGAACTTGTCCTGGTTTTTCATGTGCGCCTTCAGCCGCTCCGGCGACTGGCCGGAATAGCCGGTGGAGAAGCCGCCACGGTTGATCTCGCGCAGCACGTCCTCGGGCTCGGGCCGCTTGTTCTCTACCTTGATGTTCTTGAACATCTGGCTGGCGAAGCCGAGCTTCTCCGACAGGCGGTAGATGATCTCGTAATCATCCTTCGATTCGAAGATCGGCTTGACGATCTGCTCGCCCCACTGCAGCGAACGGTTTGACGCGGTGCGCGAACCCGCCGTTTCGAACTGGGTGCAGGCCGGCAGCAGGTAAGTGCCGTTCTTGCGGTTGGAAACCGCGGCGAACGTGGTCGGATGCGGATCGGCGACCACCAGCAACTCAAGCGCCTCCAGCCCCTTCACCATCTCCGCCATGCGCGGGATGGTGTTGCCGCCGTGTCCCATCACGACAACGCCCTTGATGCTGTCGCGCTGATCGACCTCGTCCGGATTGGCCAGCGTCGCATCGAACCAGCGGGTCCAGGGAATACCCGGCAGCTCCATGTTCTGCTTCCTGGTGCGCGCCGGACGGCCGGATTTCGCCGGAACTTCGTCGAAGCGCGACTGCAGATAATCGTAGCTGACATCCCAGACGCGACCCCAATGCCGCCAGGCGCCCTCGACGAGACCGTAGTAGAGCGGCAGCGAGGTGATATCGAGACCGATATCGGTCGCGCCCTGTACGTTGCAGTGGCCTCGGAAGATGTTGGCGCCGCCGCCGAACACGCCGACGTTGCCGGTCGCGAGCAACAGGTTGCAGTAGGCGCGCACGTTGGCGGTCCCCACGGTGTGCTGGGTGCCACCCATGCACCACACAAATGCCGCCGGCCTCTCCCTGGCGAAAGTCTCCGCAACCTTCTTGAGCTGCTCGCCGGGGATGCCGGTGACGCGCTCGACCTCGTCCGGAGTCCACTTGGCCACCTCGGCACGGATCTGGTCCATGCCGTAGACGCGCTGGGCGATGTATTGCTTGTCCTCCCAGCCGTTGGCGAAGATATGGTGCAGCATGCCCCAGATCACCGCGATGTCGGTGCCGGAGCGGAAGCGCACATATTCGGTCGCGTGCGCGGCGGTGCGGGTGAAGCGCGGATCAAGCACGAACACATTCGCGCGATTGATCTCCTTGCCGGCCAGAATGTGCTGCAGCGACACCGGATGCGCCTCGGCGGCGTTCGATCCCATGAAGACGATCGTCTTCGAGTTGCGCATGTCGTTGTAGGAATTCGTCATCGCACCATAGCCCCAGGTGTTCGCGACACCTGCGACGGTGGTGGAATGACAGATGCGCGCCTGGTGGTCGATCGAGTTGGTGCCCCAGAACGCCGCGAACTTTCGGAACAGATAGCCGCCTTCGTTGGAGAATTTCGCCGAGCCGAGCAGATAGACCGAGTTCGCGCCGGACCTGGCGCGAATCTCGAGCATCTTGTCGCCGATCTCGTTGATCGCCTGATCCCACGAAACCTTCTGCCACTCGCCGTTGACGAGCTTCAATGGAGACTTCAGGCGGCGATCGCCATGCACCAGTTCGCGCACCGCAGCGCCCTTGGCGCAATGCGAGCCGCGATTGATCGGGCTCTCCCAGCCCGATTCCTGGCCGACCCACACGCCGTTCTGCACTTCGGCGATCACCGTGCAGCCGACCGAGCAGTGCGTGCAGATGTTCTTCTTGAGCTCGGTCGCAGCGCCAATGACCTGCGGACCGGCTTCGGCCTTGCGCACTGCGCCAAGCGGCAGCAATCCGAGCGCGACGGTGCCGCCGGCGGTGAGGCCGGAGCGGCGCAGGAACGTGCGGCGATCAAGAACGCCCGATGCGAGGCTTGCGGCGATGCCCTGCAGTCGCGTCCGGCCCGCGGATCCTTCTCTTCGCTTCATCAACATGGGCGTGTATCCATCAATAGCGGTTGACGCGATAGAACGTCTTGACGTGATCGGTCTCGCGGTAGCGGGCCTTCTTCTTGTCTGCGTCCGTTTCTGCGGCCCGGGCTTCGGTCGCGAGCGGCACCGCGACTGCTGCCGCGGCCGATCCGCCCAGCATGAAGAAGCGGCGGCGGTCGAGGCTCGCACGCTCTGCCGTCTTGCCCTCTGAAGACTTGCCCTCAGAGGGCTTTGTTCCCGTTCGCCTGCTCATCGCGGACTCCTTGCCTCAAACATGTTCGCCCCGCGCCTCAATCGGATAGCGCGAAAGCCTCGGATTCCAGTTCCATGAAGATGCGGCCGACACGGCCGACCGTCCGGTAGAACGCCGCCGACTTCGACAGTTCGAGATCGGCGAACATCCGCCCCGCCCAGGGTTTCAGATGCCGCTCGAAGAATTTCGCCTGCTCGGCGAAATCGGATTCGAACGAACCGGCGGCCAGCCCCGCCATCACCTCGCAAAGGATCGCAATGTGATCTTCGGGCTCGCCCACCTGATCGGTGCGTTCGATGCCGAGCCGCTCGAGGTCCTCGCGCACACGCGCCAGCGGCCGCTCGTGCAGGAAGCCGGTGAGATAGTATGAGGCAAATGGCACGACTTCACCGCGGCCGACGCCGATGAAGAGGTTGAAGAACTCACTGTTGATCGCCCGCTCGCCAACGTCGCTCGCAGCCGTTGCAAGCTCGATGTGCGCCAGGCCCAAATCGGAAGCATCGCCCTTCAGCATCGCAATCCGCGCCAGGGTATCGGCGTTGGGCGCCTTGCCCAGCACAAGCGCGAGCAGTCCGTATTCGGCGGCACGCTGCCGGTCGATCTCGTCGACCTCGGTCGATTGCGAATTCACAGGCGCAGCATCCTTCGCAGCTCCGTAGATGTCCGGGCGGAGGATGAATTCGGGGAACCTTGGTCAGCGCTTCAACAGCGAGCACACGCTCAGCGGGGATGCGCGACCAGTTGGACACAGAGGGTTGGGCTATGCCGATTGCGCGCGCAAGAGATGCCACTCCGCCGGCAGCCTTGATGGCTTGCTCTAACCCACTGTCCCGCATCGTATTGGCCGTATCCCCCGCAAGCGTGTCCTTGGAAATCGGACATCTTTGTTGAGAAGCTGAAACCAAGCGCCTGTTGAACGGCGTCTTTTTTGAGAAATTAGAACTCGTCCAGTTCCAAAGCTACTATCAATAGGTCTTAGCTATGTCACACACGTGTCCGTTACTTCGGTCGCGCGGTGCCGTGTCGGCGCTCATCTTGTTGCGACGCAAAAGTGCGCCTCTCACCATACGCTTCACCCTGCGTGCGGTCTGACTCCGCTGCCGGTGCATCGTTTGAGGCAGCGGCAATTTGTTCAACGTCCAGAGACTTTTGCGACGCAGCATCGGACAGCCTGACGGATTGCGACGCCGCGTCAGGTTGACGCAACTGCTCCGCGACATCAGTCAGCGGCTCGTCGGGAGCGGTCATCGCCGCACGCCCGGTTCTGTCCACAGACGCCTGCGGCGTCTGCTGTTCACCGCCACCCATGACCTGCAAAACCATCCGCGCAATGTCGGTGCCGGGCGCAAGCTCGCCGGAGCCCGGCACGCCGCCCGGCGCGTTCCAGTCATAGGCATAGTCGAGTGCGGGATTTACATAGTTGCGAATGGCCGGATCGAGCGCCCAGGACTTCCGCAACGCGGCATTGCGGATGCTTTCCGGCACGCCCTTCTTGAAGAACACCGTCATGTCGGTGTTGGCCGTCAGATCTTCGAGCTTCGGCAAGCTTTCCAGATCGAACGGCGGTTCGACTTCGCTGGCGACGGTCTCCGGCGATGGTTCTTCCGGCTGCGCGGACACATCCGGAGAGACCTGCTTCGGTTCATCCTTGCCGGCCTCGCGCTTGCGCTGCGACCAGCGCGCGAGAAAACCCCTCTCGCCCTCGCTCATCCGCTGCTGTCCCTCTTTGGTTTGCGCATGATCCGGTCCGAAAACCGCTGCACACTTTTCGGAATCATGCGCTTCGGTTTGCGCATGATCCCGTCCGAAAACCGTTTCACACTTTTCGGGATCATGCGTTGTCCGGTCCGCGCTTGCGATCGACGTTGGCGCGGTCACGCTTGCGCTTCTGGAATACCTGTTCGACATGAAACTCGTCGACGAAGGCGGCGATCCATGCCGCGATATCCTGCGGCATCGGCACAGTGCCGATCACATCGCAGCCGCTTTCGAACAACGCCTCGCCTTCGGTCGGAT
Organism: uncultured Alphaproteobacteria bacterium; assembly: GCA_963774995.1. Lineage (GTDB taxonomy): Bacteria > Pseudomonadota > Alphaproteobacteria > Rhizobiales > Xanthobacteraceae > P52-10. The sequence continues at coordinate 164,682 of CAVZHJ010000013.1, read as the reverse complement.
CGGCGGTAATCCTGGTGAGCTCGAGTTCCGCGCCGCCGCCCTGCTGCCGCAGCGCGACCCACACTCGCGGCTCGCCGTCGGCGAGGTTGTCGCGATAATTCGCCGTGTCCGAACTGAACAGGTCGATGACCGCGGAACCCGCGTAGTACAGCGTCGTGCCGCCTTCGCTGGAGAGCGTGCTCCACGCCGGTGTTGCCGGCACCTCGTCGAGCAGCATCACAGGCGACCACACGTGGTCGATCCACGGATTGTCGATGGCGCGGCGGCGCACCACAACACCGACTTCGCGGGATGACTGGGTCATTAGTCTATCCGTCCCCTTCGATCACGCCGCCTGCCCCGCCGCTAGCGGCAAGCCCGCAATCAGGTTCTGCGGCTTGAGACGCACGATCTTGTCCGCGTCCATCGCCAGAATGAGATAGACGGGCTTCTCGCCAACACGCTTGTCGACCAGCGCCGCGTCGGCAATGCTGAGCCGCATCAACGCGACGATCCGCTCCGTCGCATTTGCACCGGGCGACGCGCCGTCCCATAGCGCGTTGCCGATCCGCGTGCCTTCGCTGTCCAATCCAATGAACCAGCGCCAGTCGCGGTCCTCGATCGAGGCAACGGTCTCCACGGACGTGGTCACGCCAGTCAGATGGGAAATCCATCGCTCGATCGCGCGGCACAGGCCGGCGCGCGCCTTCGCATTGCCGCCGAGATTCATGGCCATCGCATGGGCGTCCGAGCGCGACCAGTAGGTCCAGGCGTTGTCGTCGTCCATCACATCCATTTCGCCGAACGTCTGGCGGCTGCAGCATCGCGGAGAGCGGCGAGGCATGCAGGTCGTGCTGCGCGTGCTGTTGCCCTTCGACCATCTCGGCGTCGGCGAGCAGCAGTGCGCCTTCATGGAGAGCCACCTTCTGGCTGCGATAGAAAAGCTCGGCGGCGCGTAATACATAGGGATCATCGCAACCTTCGAGCGCGTTGCGCAGGATCAGGTGGCACCAGCTGCGACAGGAAGATCGGCGGCAGATCGCCGGCGCCCTTGCGCGCCAGCGCCACATACACCGCCTCCAGCGAGGGCGCGGCGACGAGCCTGTCGCGGAATGCGATCATGAACGTCCAGTTTTCGCGCGCATCCGGATCGGCGAGCGCGGCGATCTCGCGCGGTGCAACAGTGCGCAGCGGATCGGCCATCAGGCTGGCATGCAGCGCCCGCTCGGCCGCGCAGGCGTCGTCCGGCGGCAGCAATTCGGGCCGCGCCAGATAGGCCATGACCAGTTCCGGCGTGACGACCAGACCGCCGTGATCGGCGCGCCGCGTGAGGTGATGGCCGGAGGCGACCCAGAATTCTCTCATTTGCGGTCCGCCTCGATCAGTCCGCGCAGATCGACATGTTCTTCGGCCGCCTGGTCGCCGCCCTCGACCTCGTGAAACGTAAACGCACGGGCTTGCGCATGCAGCGGATCGGCGCCCGAAGCGAGCTCCCGCGGCCGCAGCGTGCGAAATCGCTCGCGGATTTCGCCGTCCTCCACCGTTCGCTGCACGGCGAGCAGGGTCTGCGGCGCGTGATCGCACAGCGACGCAGCGAACGCGACCTCCGCTTCCGCGGCAAGCCGCGCCGCATCCGCGTCGGGCGCGCCGAACCATGTCAGCAACTGTGCTGCAAGCCGCGCGACGGCTGCGTCCCTCTCCGTCTGCGTCGCTTCGGTGACGATGGCAAGCGTCGACCAACCAAGGCTGTCGATGCCGAGAAACCCGGAGCGAAACGCGACGCGCTGCTTTTGCGCCAGCGCCGCCGGATCGCGATCGAAGAACGCGAATGCGGCCGAGACAGCCCAGTCCCCCGGCTCGGCGGCGCGTTCGAACACGAACGTGTCGGAGGGATCCAGTCTGATCGTGCGCGGCAATTTCAGCATGTCCGCGTCATCCGAATTTCGGGCCGCGATGCCCGGTATCATACCACGCCACGCTCTTCAGCGCATCGACGAGGACCGTGCGTTGCGGCGGTTCCCTGGCTGCGGGGAGGCTCGTGAGCAGATCACCGGTCAAATCGATGCCGCGCCGCTCGCCGGCCTTGCCCTTCGGCAACCGCTCCAGATAGTCGCGCGCCACCGGCTCAAAGCCGCGCTCTTTCCACTTGTCGAACGCCGTCATGAGATGGCGGGCGAAGCTTTCGACGATCGCATCGACCTCCACCATCTCAAAGCCTTCGCCCATCAGCGACACGCCCGCGGCGGATTGCACCTCATCGATATGCGCCATGTCGGCTGCGCGCAGCATGACGCCGAACGCAAGCCATCCCGGCACGTCGCTCTCCGCGCAATCCGGCGGCCAACCGAGCCGGGCGCCGCCGAGCAGTCCGCCGTCGAACATGATCGTGTCCGGCCAGGCAAAACTCACCTCACGCTCGGGCGGACAATGGGCGGCGATCGCGTCCCCAGTCGCGTTCATTCCGGCGAACAGCGCGCGGCGCGCCGATCGCAGCGGCTCGTCCGGTTCCAGCACCACCGCGAATTCGACGAGATCATAGCGGCGCACCCAGACCAGCGTGCCGGCGCCGGCGTCGGCCGCAATCACGCAGGCATGCGCAAAGGCGTCGCCGTGCTCGCGCAGTGCGACCAAAGTATAGCCCGGGGGCAGATCGAGCGGCTGATCCGCAAACGCAGCGCGTGAAACCATCATTCGAGAAATTTTCCCTAAGCCCTTTGTATTTGGGCGGTCTATGCTATCCCGGTCAAGACGGCGGCCGGCAACTGCAGCCTTCGCACCCGCGAAAAGCGAAGCGATCACAACGTACAGACCTGGATGCAGACTTGGCCAGTTGCTTGGCCGACTGAGGGAGATGAATGAGCGGAGCGAAACCACGGCTGCTGATCTGCAGCTGCGAGAAGAGCATGCCGCTCGATGCGCAGGCGATCGGCCGCGCGTGCTCCGCACACCTCACGCAGGCCAACCAGTTGTGCGGCACCGATCTCGCGCAGTTCAAGGCGGCGCTTGCGGAAGGCGCGCAGATCACGATCGCGTGTACCCAGGAAGCGCCGCTGTTCCGGGAAGTCGCCGAAGAGCTTGAGCAGGCCGAGCCGACCTTCGTCAATATCCGCGAGACCGCGGGATGGTCGAAGGATGCAGCAGTCGCGGGGCCGAAGATGGCGGCGTTGATCGCAGCCAGCGGCGAAGAGATGCCGCCGGTCGCGCTCGTCACGCTGGAAAGCAATGGCGTCGTCCTGATCTATGGCTGCGACGAAGTTGCGATCGAAGCGGCCGAGCGTCTCGCCGAGCGGCTCGACATCACCGTGTTGCTGACGAAGCCGGGCGATGTGGCGCCGCGCCGCGTCAACAAGTTTCCGGTGCTGAAGGGCACCGTGCGCAATGCACGCGGTTTCCTCGGCAAGTTCGAGCTTGCGATCGACGACTATGCCCTGCCGCAACCATCCTCGCGCGCGAAACTTGCGTTCGGCCCGCCGCGCGATGGTGCGGCATCGACCTGCGACCTGATCCTCGATCTGAGCGGCGGCCAGCCGCTGTTCCCGGCGCACGATCTGCGGCCGGGCTATCTGCGCGCCGATCCGGCCGACCGCGCCGCCGTCGAGCGGGCGATTGCCGATGCGGCCAATCTGGTCGGCACCTTCGACAAGCCGCGCTTCATCCATTTCGAAGAGTCGCTCTGCGCGCATTCGCGCTCGAGCATCACCGGCTGCACCCGCTGCCTCGACCTGTGTCCGACCGGCGCCATCACGCCGAACGGCGACAGCGTCCGCATCGATGCGCATATCTGCGCCGGCTGCGGCGCCTGCGCCTCGGCCTGCCCGACCGGCGCCGCGGCCTATGCGCTGCCGGCAGCGGACGCGCTGATGCGGCGCTTGCGGACGCTGCTGCAAACCTTTCGCGCGGCCGGCGGCAGCGAATGCCGTGGTGCTGTTTCACGATGGCGAGCACGGCGAACCCCTGATCGACGCGCTGGCGCGTTTCGGCGATGGCCTGCCTGCCAATGTGCTTCCGCTTCTGGTCAATGAGGTGACGCAGCTCGGACCCGAAGCGATCGCGGCGGTGTTCGCCTATGGCGGCACGGGCGCCGCCCTGCTGACGCGCGGAAAGCCGAAGCACGATATTGCCGGGCTCAGGCGCGTGACCGAGCTGTCGGAGACCATCGTATCGTCGCTCGGCTATGGCGCGGGCGTCGTACGCATCATCGAGACCGACGATCCGGATCAATTGCGCACAGCACTAGACGCAGCCCCTGCCGGCATCGCGACTGCAGAAGCCCGCGAGCTTCATTCCGCGCGGCGCCAAACGCGGCGTGCTCGAAACCACGTTCCGCGAACTGCATCTGGCAGCGCCATGCGCCCGTCGACCTCGTTCCGCTTGCGGCGAGCGCGCCGTTCGGCGGCGTAAAACTCAATGTCGAGGGCTGCACGCTCTGCCACGCCTGCGTCACCGCCTGCCCGACGGGCGCGCTCGGCGATAATCCCGACCGCGCGATGCTGCGCTTTACCGAGAGCCTTTGCGTGCAGTGCGGACTGTGCGAACAGACCTGCCCTGAGGATGTCATCACGCTGGAGCCGCGCCTCGACTTCAAGGCATGGAGCGCGCCTCCGCGCGTCCTGAAGGAAGAAGAGCCGTTCGACTGCATCGCCTGCGGCAAGCCGTTCGGCACAAAAAGCTCGATCGAGCGCGTGCTCGGCAAGCTCGGTGAGCGGCACTGGATGTTCCAGGGCGCGAATGCACGCCGGCTCGACGTCATCAAGATGTGCGCAGATTGCCGGGTCGAGGCCGTGATGAACGAAAGTTTCGATCCGCATGCCGCGCCTCAGCGCCCTCCGGTGATGACCACGGAAGATTACCTGCGGGCGCGCGAGAACAAAAAAGGCGATCCGATCGGATCGTAACGCCGCGCGTTAAATCATCCTGGAGACCGTCGTTGTCCGTCACTCATTCCCACCCGAAGCCGCAGGCGACCTCGCGTGCGGCCGGCATTCCCGGCATCAAGCACGTGATCGCGGTGGCGTCCGGCAAGGGTGGCGTCGGCAAATCGACGACGGCCTGCAACCTTGCCCTCGCCTTCGCTGCGCTGGGACACCGGACCGGTATTCTGGACGCCGACGTCTACGGCCCCTCGCAACCGACACTGTTCGGCCTGCGCGGCAAGCCACGGATGAATGCCGACAGCAAGCTCGAGCCGATGGAACGCTTCGGCGTCAAGGTGATGTCGATCGGCTTCCTCGTGCCTGAGGATTCGGCGATGATCTGGCGCGGGCCGATGGTGATGTCGGCGATCACGCAGATGCTGCGCGAGGTGATTTGGGGCGAGCTCGATGTGCTGGTGGTCGACCTGCCGCCCGGCACCGGCGATGCGCAACTCACCATCGCACAGCAGACGCCGCTCACCGGCGCGGTGATCGTCTCCACGCCGCAAGACATCGCGCTGCTCGATGCGCGGCGAGGCGTCGCCATGTTCCGCAAGGTCAACGTGCCGCTGCTCGGCCTGATCGAGAACATGTCGAACTTCTGCTGCCCGACCTGCAACCGCATGACGCCGATCTTCGGCCATGGCGGCGCGCGAGCGGAGGCGGAAAAGGCCGGTATTCCCTTCCTCGGCGAAATTCCGCTCGCCATGCAGCTTCGCGAAACCTCCGATGACGGACGCCCGGTGGTCGCGACCGAGCCTGACGGGGTGCATGCGAGACATTATATAGAGATCGCTCGCAACGTCTGGTCCGGCATCGGCGCCGCCGGCCGGCCGGCGCCGCGCATCGTCATCGAGTAGGTCAAGAACAACCGGCATGGACAAACCAGTACCGACACCGATTGCAACGCCGGCCAGGTTTCCGCGCGTGATGCCCGATCCCGCCGACCCTCGGCTGACCGAAGCCGTGACCGGAATCGATCAGGCCGGCGAGCCGGTCGCGATCCGCGTGCCGGTCGAGCGCGCGCTGACGCTTTACCTGAACTCGCAGGAGATCGTCACGATGATGACGATCAACGACTATCCGGAGTATCTGGCGCTCGGCTACCTGCTCAATCAGAACATGCTGCGCGCCGGCGACGTCGTCACCGAAGTGAAGTACGACGACGACCTGCAGGTGGTGGTGGTCTACACCGAGCACGGCACGAACTTCGAAGAGAAGCTGAAGAAGAAGACGCTCACCTCCGGCTGCGCGCAGGGCACCGCCTTCGGCGACCTGATGGAGGCGATCGAAGGCGCAAAGCTGCCGCAGGCCGAGCTGCGCACATCGTGGCTCTATCAGATGACACAGGCGGTCAACACCGCACCGTCGCTCTATCTCGAGGCCGGCGCGATCCACGGCTGCGTGCTGTGCGAGAAGGGCGAGCCTGTCTGCTACATGGAAGATGTCGGCCGGCACAATGCGGTCGACAAGATCGCGGGCTGGGCCTAGCGGCACAACGTCAACGTCGCCGACAAGATCATGTACACGACCGGGCGGCTCACTTCGGAAATGGTGATCAAGACGGTGCGGATGGGAATCCCGATCCTCGTCTCGCGCTCCGGCTTCACTGCCTGGGGTGTCGAGCTTGCGCGTCAGGTCGGGCTGACGTTGATCGGCCGCGCGCGCGGCAAGCGGTTTATCGCGCTGTCCGGCGAAGAGCGCATCGTGTTCGACCAGAACCTCGCCTATGTCGAAGAGGAATCCGCGCGCAGCAGGCGCAAGGGCAGCCATGATGACTGAGGCCCGCCCTGCAACCGTCGGGGTTTTGCTCGCCGGCGGGCTCGCGAGGCGGATGGGCGGCGGCGACAAGCCGCTGCGGACAATCGGCGGGCGAACGATCCTGGATCACGTGATCGCGCGGCTAAAACCGCAATGCGACGAACTGATTCTCAACGCCAATGGCGACCCGGCGCGCTTTGCATCGTTTGGCCTGCCGGTCGTTGCCGACACGGTGGAAGGTTTCGCAGGCCCGCTCGCCGGCGTGCTCGCGGCGCTCGACTGGACCGCCGCGCAGCATCCGAAGATCGAATGGGTCTTGAGCGCAGCAACCGATTGCCCGTTCCTGCCGCGCGATCTCGTTGCGCGATTGCATCGCGCCCGGCAAGACGAAAGGGCGCGGTTAGCCGTCGCCGCATCAGACGGACAAACTCATCCGGTCATCGGACTGTGGAACGTCGCGTTGCGCGAGGAGCTTCGCCACGCGCTGGTGGTCGAAGACATCCGCAAGATCGACCGCTGGACCGCGCGCTATCCGCTCGCAACCGTCACCTGGCCTGCGCAGCCAGTCGACCCGTTTTTCAACGCCAACACGGTGGAGGATATCGCCGAAGCCGAGCGGCTCGCGGCGCTGGCGAACTAGAAGCCCCGCAGCATCGCTGCGGCAGGGCTCCGAAGGAATAATCAGGACCGCGCCAGCGCGTTGCGCACGCGTTGCGGCGTGAACGGCATTGCACGCAGCGTCTGTCCGGTGATCGCCATGAATGCGTTGGCGACCGCGGGCGCGGTGCCGGCAATGCCGAGTTCGCCGACCGGCAACGGAATCTCGCCACTGCGGATGATCTCCACATGGATCTGTGGGATCTCCGACATGCGCAGGATCTGATAGTCGTGCAGGTTGGTCTGCTCGACCTGTCCGTCCTTGATCGTTACCCGTTCCTTCAGCGCGGAGCCAAGCGCAAACAGCAGCGAGCCTTCGAGCTGGGCCGTGATGTTGCCGGGCTGGACGGGCAGGCCGACATCGACGGCGCACCAGATGTTATGCACCTTAATCAGCGCATTGCGTCGGTCGATGGAGATTTCGGCGACCGTTCCCGACATCGAGAAGCCGACCGGGGGAATCCCGAGCTTGCCATAGGCGATGCCGAGCGCGCGGCCGTCGCGCTTGCGGCTCCAGTCGGCCATCTTCGCCGCCGTCTCGACCACCCTCTTCGCACGCGGGTCTTTCAGCAGCGCCACGCGGTATTCCATCGGATCCTTCTTCGCCTGGCGGGCGAGTTCGTCGATCACCACCTCGATGGCAAAGTTGTTGTGGCCGGCGCCGATGCCGCGCCAGGCGGCGGTGCGTACGCCGCGTTCTTCGTAGATGTGCTCAGTCATCTGCGACGGCACGTCATAGAATGCCATATCGGCGCCCGTAGTGAGGATGTGATCGACGCCTTTCTGCGCGTCCATGCGCGCCTGGTCATAAACATAGGGAACGATCGTCTCCGCGGCGATGCGATGGCGACAGCCGAGGACCTTGCCGTCCTTGTCGAGACCGATCTCGATGCGTTGCGCGACCATCGGCCGGAAGCGCCCGGCGTGGATGTCGTCCTCCCGGCTCTGGATCATCTTCACCGGCTTCTGCACCGCCTTCGACAGCAGCACGGCATCCGTCACATACTCAACGAAGGCGTTGCGTCCGAAGCTGCCGCCCATCTGCAATGGATGCAACTTCACCTTCTCGGGCGCCACGCCGGCGGCCTTTGCGGCGAACGCCACCGCTTTCGTCGGCCATTGTGTTCCGGTCCAGACCTCGACGCCGTCCGGTTTCACCCAGGCGGTGCAGGAATGCGGCTCCAGTTGCGCGTGGTAAACGTAGTCGCTGGTGAAATCGCTCGCGTGAACGCGCGCTGCGCCGGCAAACGCCGCATTGACGTCACCGACGTTGCGCGCGACCACGCCTTTCCTGGCAGGATCGCGCACGTCGGCGAGATACTCCTGCAGATCGGAGTCCGAGTTCACCCTGGCGCCAGCTGCCTCGCGCCATTCGGCCTTCACCTTCTGGCGCGCGTTGAACACGGCCGTCACGCTTTCGCCTATGATGCCGATCGCATGGTCGAAGGCGACAGCCTCGACGATGCCGGGCTGCTTCTTGACCTCATCGCGGTTGAACGATTTCGGACCCGATCCTTTGTACGGTGGCCGCACGATGGTGCCGTACAACATACCTTCGACCTGCGCGTCGATGGCGTAAATCGGCTTCCCCGTCACCTTGTCGGCCAAGTCGTGCCGGGGAACATCCTTGCCGATCAGCCGGAACTGGGCGACCGACTTGAGCTCCTCGGGCTTGATCTCCGGCAGCTTCTCCGGGACCTTGGCGAACCCTGCGATCTCGCCGTACGTCAACCTGCGGCCGGACGCGGCATGGACGACCACACTCGGCTCGGTCGTCAGTTCGACGGCCGGAACACCGAGGTTCTCGGCCGCAGCATCGATCAGCACTCGCCGCGCCTGCGCGCCGGCGTTGCGGCAGGGCCCAAAATAGCCGCGCACCGTGATGCTGGCGACCACGAACTGCGACCTGAAGATCGGGTGATCATACGCCGGCGCGATCGGCGACTGCACGATCTTGACCTTCGACCAGTCGGCGTCGAGCTCCTCGGCGATAATCACTGGAAGTGATGTGTTGACGCCCTGCCCCATCTCCGGCGCCGGCGCCATGATCGTAATTGTCCCGTCAGTCGCGATGCTGACATAGGCGTTGAGCTTGCCGGATGTCGCAGCCTGCGCCTGTGCGCCTTCCATCAGGGACGGCCCAAGCACGAAAGCAAATGACAGGCCGGCACCGCCGGCAAGAATTTGACGGCGGCTCAACCCCTGCGACGCGGGGCGATGTCCTGCGCTGGTCATGATCAGGCCTCCTTTGCGGCACGTTCGATGGCGCGCACGATGCGCGGGTAAGTGCCGCAGCGGCACAGATTGCCGTCCATGTGCTCGATGATGCGCTCGCGAGACGGATTTTTGGTCGTTGCCAGAAGCTCGGCCGCCTGCATGATCTGGCCTGACTGGCAGTAGCCGCATTGCGGCACCTGCTCGGTGATCCAGGCCTTCTGCAACGGGTGATCACCATTCTCCGACAGACCCTCGATGGTCGTGACCTTGCGCCCCGCTATCTCCGAAATGCGGGTCTGACAGGAACGAACCGCCTTGCCGTCGACATGTACGGTACATGCGCCGCACGCGGCGACCCCACACCCGTATTTGGTCCCACTGAGCTTCAGATGTTCGCGGATGATCCAGAGCAGCGGCGTATCCGGCTCGGCGTCAACGCGCGCAGCTTTCCCGTTGACCGTAAACACGACCTCCGTCATGTGCGTCTCCCCTGACAATCACGTGATTGGTTCTTTGCTTGCTGGCGGGCATCCTCCCGCCTTTGCGATCACAGTAACGAAGAGTCATGGGGCAAGTAAACGGGGCGGCGCCGGCATCGCACGCGACAAAGAGACGTAACAGCAGAACGCCGCACGGGACCGCCGTCCCTCGCCGTCAGTTCATTGCGGTATTCCAGCCCGGCGCAGCTACGCCGGCCGAAAACCCGCGGTCTCCAACGCCCTGCGGCTCTCCTCCGAGCGCAACGCAGCGAGGAACGCTTCAACCGCGGGGCGCGTACGGCGCGCGCTCACCATTGCAAAATCGTAGTGTTCTTCTGCGAACGGAATGAAGCCGAGATCGTTCGCATGCGCGACCGGTTCGATCGTCATGCCCCAGTCGGCGCGATGCTGCGCGACGGCGGCGGCCACCGCATTGTGCGACCGCGGCTGGTTCCAGTAGCCGTCGGGTCGCGCTCCAGCAGAGCAGGCGATCGATCAGGATGCGCGTTCCGGCACCCTGGTTGCGGTTGACCATCAGGCACGACGGGATCTTCAGCGCCGCCTGTACGGCTTGCTCGGCGCCGAGACCTTCGAAGCGCGCGTCTCCTTTACGAAAGACGATGCCCTGCATGCGCCGCCAGCCCGGCACGAGTTCGAGCCCCTCGGCGAGATACGGCGTGTTGTAGGTTCCGGTTGCCTCGTCGAGCAGATGGATCGGCGCGAGATCGCACTCGCCGCGGCGCGCCGCCGCAAGTCCGCCGAGGCTGCCGACCGCGATCGACCGAACCGACAGCCCGGCGCGCACGAGTTCGCCACTGACGATATCGAGCCCGGTGCAATGGCTGCCGACGATCACCAGATCGGGCGCGCGCACATGCGGCGTGAAAAGCGTGACCTGAGTTTGCGTGCCCGCCGGCATATGATCGGCGAGCGCATCGATCCGCAGGAAACCGTCGGCCTGGGCGAATGACGTGATCGCGCCCGATCCTTTAGCCGAAGGATAGGCGATCAGCCCGTCGTCGCCCTCGACCAGCGACACCATGACGAATTCGGCGCGGCCGGCTTCCGAGGCGATACGCACCGGCACCTTCGCTGCAACCTGCGCATCGGCGCGCGGCGGCAGGCCGGCGAGACGCCGCAGCACCGGCACGATCATGTCGTGGAAGGTGAACATCGCCGAGGTCGGAAATCCCGGCAGGATGATGACCGGCTTGCCGTCGCACACCGCAAGACAGAGCGGCTTGCCGGGCTTCAGCGCGATGCCATGTGCGACGATGCCGGGCGAGCCCAACCGCGCGACGATGCGATGGCAGACATCGCCCTCACCCTTCGAGGTGCCGCCGGACATCACGACCATGTCGAACTCTCGCAACGCCCTGCGGATGATCTTGCTCGAGCACCGTCTCGTCGTCGGGAAATGCGCCGAGAAACGCGGCATCGCCGCCGTTCTCGGCAACGGCTGCGGTGACGATCGCGCCGTTGGTGTCGTAGATCGCCGCGGGCCGCAACGGTTCGCCTGGCTGCACGAGTTCATCGCCGGTGGAGATGATCGCAACGCGCGGCCGGCGCACGATGTTCACCCGCGCGATGCCGGATGCCGCCAGCATGCCGATCTCGCGCGAACCGATCACGGTGCCCGCGCGCAGCAGCACCTCGCCGCGGGCGATGTCCGACCCCGCATAGGACACGAACTGGCCGGGTGCGGCCGCGCGGCGGATGTCGACCGCACCATCACCCGCAGGTTCACTGTGCTCGACCATGACGACGGCGTCGGCGCCGCGCGGCAACGGGCCGCCGGTGGCGATCGGCGTTGCCGTCCCATGCGCTGACCGCGAGTTTTGGCGCGGTGCCGCAGGCAATCGTCTCGCCGTTCAGCGACAGCCGTACCGCCGCTGCTTCGCCTGCGGATGCAAGATCGGCCGAGCGCACGGCGAAGCCGTCGACGTTGGAGCGGTCGAACGGCGGCACATCGACCGCGGCGACCACATCATGCGCCAGCGCCAGCCCAAGCGCGTCGCCGAGCGCGCGCTGTTCGCCCGCCTTGCTGCGCGGAAACAGCGCGGCCGTCGAAACGCGCCAGCGCCTCCTCGCGCGACAGGACGGTCAGGAACTGCTCCTGCGCGGCGGCGTGGCCGGAGGCAGCAGACGGTTTCGTCATCTCGGCACTCATGCAAAATCCCGAAGCGGCAGCGCGCCGATTTGCGTCCCCGCCGCGTATCCCTCGCTCGATCCCGGCACGATCAGCCACGCGTCGGCAGCAGAGATTTGCGCGAGCGGAAGGTCGCCTGCGGCAAGCAGCATCCAGTTTCCATCAACAGACTTGAGCAGGACAAGTTCGGCAAAACCGATCGCGGACGCAATTTTCCGTGCAAGCGGACGAAAGGTTTCAGTTCGCGGCGCACGCAGCGTCAGCCGGTCGAGCGCCGGCTGCACCAAGGCAAGCCAGGCTGCCAGCGCCTGCGACGGCGCACCAGGAACGACAATCACCGGCGTCGCGCCGATTTTCCCGACGGCCGCCGTGCGTGCCGGGATGCAGGGCCAGTCCATGCGCGGCAACGTCGCCACACGCTGCCAGCGCCGCCACGGACGCGTCGCTGCGCCCGACGCCGCTGCCGCCGACAATCAGCAGCAGGTCACGCGCATCATCGCCGATGGCGGACACGATTGACTTCGCATCGCGGGCGACAGCCTTTTTCAGCATCACCCGTGCGCCGGCCGCGCGCGCCGACATCGCAATGAATTCGGCGGACGCGGAATTTCCATCACTTGCCGGCACCTCGACCACCTGCACATGCGGACGGCGAATAGCAAGCGCGGCGCGCCCCGCGGCGCGCGCGGACATCAGCTCGCTCGCTTCGATACGCCGGCCGACACGCGATCAGCTTGTCGCCAGCAGCAATATCCTCGCCCGCACGGCGCACCCCCTCGCCCGGTATCGCTTCGGTAACAACCTGAAATATCGGCCCGCTTCGATCGACTGAGCCCTCATCGACCACGCAGTCGCAGCCCTCCGGCAGCCGCTCCCCCGCTTCGACCCAGACCGGCGCTGCCGTCAGTGGCAGCGGCGCATAGGACGACGCGCCGGCGAGATCGCGCGCACGCATCGCCCAGCCGTCGGCGATCGCAGTGTTGAACGGCGGCAGCGGCGCGCGCAGCGGCGCCGTTTCCGCTGCCACGCAACCGATCGCGTCGTCCAGCGGAATCTCGACGGCCTCGACCGCCTGCACGCCGTCGAGGAGTTCTGCCAGAGCCGCGTCAAGCGAAGTCAGCGCGGCGCTCAGCCGCTGGGTCCCGGTCATGGCCGATGGTGGCCTATCGCGTCGGGCGTTAGCAACCGCGCCGAAGGAACTATCATCCGAGCACGGACGTTTGCAGAGGTGGATTCGTGCGTCCCGCACAGGAGTAGAGAAATGTACGCGCGCTTCGTTGTCGCAGCCCTGGCTGCGTTGCTTGCTGTAGCGCCCGCGCTGGCGCAGACCTCGCCGTCCGCGAGCGAGAAGCCGGAAACAAACTGCACGCCGTCAAGCTCGGCGTCAGGCATGCCCTCCGGCACCGGTCAGACCACGGGCAGTACCGCAAACTCAGCCGCGATCGAGAAGAGCGCCATCCTTCCCTCCGCGGGCGGACATGCGAACTCGGCCGCACCAACGGTGCAGAGCGACGGCAAGCCGATGGAGGTGCGGCCCGACTGTCCGCCGGATCAGACCAAGGCAAAGTAATTCACCGTTGGGCAATCCGCTGTCACGATGCCTTGCGGTCGGCGTTGGGGAAGAACAGCTGCTTGCCGTTGATCTTGTAGCCGGCGATCGCCGCCTGGCCTTCGTCGGACAACAGCCAGTCGATGAAGGCTTGACCGAGATCCTTCTTGACGGACGGATGCTTCGCCGGATTCGACGAGGATCACGCCGTATTGGTTGAACAGCCGCCGGTCGCCCTCGACGGCGATGACGAGATCGCCGGGATTCTTGAACGACAGCCAGGTGCCGCGGTCGGAGAGCACATAGCCGTTGCTCGCGCCCGCCATGTTGAGCGCAGCCCCCATGCCCTGCCCGATCTCGCGATACCAGGGGCCCTTCGCTGTCTCGATTTCGATGCCGGCCTGTTTCCAGAGCGCGAGCTCCGCCGCATGCGTGCCCGACTTGTCGCCGCGCGAGACGAATGGCGCGGCCTTTCGTCTGGATCGCCTGCAGCGCCGCGACGATGTCCTTCGATCCCTTGATGCCTGCGGGATCGCTCACCAGGTCCGATCAGCACGAAATCGTTGTACATGAGATCGAAGCGCTTCACGCCAAATCCGTCGGCGACGAATTTTTCTTCCTGCGCCTTGGCATGGACGAGCACCACGTCGGCATCGCCGCGCCGCGCGGTATCGAGCGCCTGCCCGGTGCCTTGCGCGATCACCTTCACATCGATGCCGCTTTTGGCCTTGAACAGCGGCAGCAGATAGCCGAACAGGCCGGAGTCCTGCGTCGATGTCGTCGATGCGACGACGATGGACTTGTCCTGCGCTTGCGCCGGCATGCGCAAACGGCGACCGCGGCGGAGAACGCAGAGCACGAACGTAAGGTGAGCGGTTCGGCATGGCAGGCTCCTGTTCAAAAAAATCAGACGACGAGGTCGCCGCGCACGAAGGCCGCCGCCTCCGGCGTGGACGGGCGTGTTGAGAGAATGCTTCCGCCGCGACGTGCTCGCGCAGCGCGCCGCGGACGAGGAAAATCACCTTGCCTGCAAGCCGGCGCACCTGGCCGAGATCGTGCGAGGCCATCACGACCTTGATGCCGGACAGCGCTGCGGCACGAACGATCTCCTCGACGCTGCGTGTGGCCGCGGGATCGAGACTTGCGGTCGGCTCATCGAGCAGCAGCAGATCGGGATCGCGCGCCAGCGCGCGGGCCAGCGCCAGCCGCTGCTGCTCGCCGCCCGACAGCCGCCGCGCGGAACGCATCGCCAGTTCCGACAGGCCGACCTGTGCGAGCAGCCGCGCCACGCGCGCAGCACGTTCGTCACGCGGCACGCCGGCCTGCGCGAGACTGTAGGCGAGGTTCGCAGCCGCCGTCCGCCGCAGCATCACCGGGCGCTGGAACACGAAGGCGCGGCGCGTCGGCTTCGCATCCGCGCGGCCGCCCCAGGTGACGCGGCCCTCGGTCGGCGCCGCCAGTCCCATGCAGATCCGCAGCAAGGTGCTCTTGCCCGCACCGTTCGGCCCGACCACCAGTGTCGGCGCGCCCGGCTCGATGCTGGCGCTGACGCGGTCGAGAATGGTCATGCCGCCCGGCGCGCAGCGAGACGCGATCGAAGACAAGGGGAAGATCGCTGACCGGCGCGCGCATCGTCAGCCCGCCTGCCGTTCGGACCAGGCGCGCACGGTCCCAGGCCGCGGCGTTGATCGCAAGCACGATGTGCGATGAGAACCAGGCCGAGCCCCAGCGCCAGCGGCAGATTGCCCTTCGAGGTCTCGAGCGCGATCGTCGTCGTCATGGTGCGCGTAAAGCCCTCGATGTTGCCGCCGACGATCATCACCGCGCCGACTTCGGCGGCGGCGCGCCCGAAGCCCGCGAGCAAGGCCGTCAGCAGGCTGAGCCGCGCATCCCACAACAGCGTCGCGACGCGGCCGGCCGGACCGACATCCATCGCCGTCAGTTCGTCGCGATATTCGAGCCCAGAGGTCTTCGATGGTCTGGCGCGACAGCGCGGCGATGATCGGCACGATCAGGATCGCCTGCGCGATCACCATGGCGAGCGGCGTGAACAGGATGCCGAAACTGCCGAGCGGCCCGGAGCGCGACAGCAAAAGATAGACGGCCAGGCCGACCACGACCGGCGGCAACCCCATGAACGCGTTGAGGATGACGACCAGCGACCCCACGACCCGGAAAGCGCGTCAGCGCCAGCAGCGCGCCGAGCGGCAGGCCGACCAGCGCGGCGATTGCGACCGCGGACAGGCTGACGGCCAGCGACAGCTGCACGATCGCAAACAGCGTCGCGTCGCCGCTGAGCGATCAGTTGCCACGCGTTGAGCCCGTCCCGCATTGGCTTCCTCTTGCTGCATCTTCCTGCGCTGCGTTTCCATTTGTCAATTCGATTGAAATTATGCAGGAATATGCATAACAATGCAGGACGATGGAGCTTCTCAACACCAGTGAGGCTGCCGGCTACATCCGGCTCGGCGAGCGGAAGCTCTATGAACTCGTGGCCGACGGGGCGATCCCGTGCAGCAAGGTGACGGGCAAATGGCTGTTTCCTCGCGAGGAACTCGATCGCTGGCTTCTCTCGGGCCTGACCCGGCCGGCAGGGATGGTCGGAAACCGACCCGCCGCTGATCGTCGGCGGCAGCCAGGACATCGCTGCTGGAATGGGCGCTGCGCGAATCCGGATCGGGACTCGCATCGCTCACCGAAGGCACCGAGAGCGGCGTGCGACGGCTGCTGCGCGGCGAGGTGCTCGCCGCAGCAATTCACTTTCACTCAGCAATCGACGATACCACCGGCGATGCGAACATCGCCGCAGTGCAGGCGAATGCTGCGCTGCATGACGCGGTCCTGGTCGGCTTTGCACGGCGTGAACAGGGGCTGTTGCTGCCGCCGGGCAATCCGAAAAACATGCACAGCGTCACTGATGTTCTGGCAAAGGGTGCGACGATGGCGGTCCGCCAACCGGGCGCCGGCGCGCAGATGCTGTTCGACGTGCTGTTGAAGCGTGCCGACATCAAGCCGCGCGATCTGAGCCGGCTCGATCCGCCGTGTTTGACGGGGCCGGACCTCGCGGCCGCGGTCCGTTCGGGCCAGGCCGATTGCGGGATCGCGACGCGTGCCGCGGCAAGATCCGCAGGCCTCGATTTCGAGCCGCTGCTGTTCGAGAACTTCGATCTCCTGATGCGGCAGCGCTCGTACTTTCAGCCGCCGATGCAGGCCTTGTTCGGCTTCACCGGCGACCGCCGCCTGAAGCAGCGCGCCGGTGATCTCACCGGCTACGACGTGACACCAGCCGGAAAAATTCGCTACGCGCGGTGACGCGGATCATCCCCGCCGCATCCAATGCATAGGCCGGCTACGCTCACCCTGCCTGCTCGCAAATTCCGGCACTCTGCTGCTATTGTGGCGTGCCATTGAGACTGTTTCAGGGGCGGGATCCTCTTGCGCGAAAAAGAGCTCCGGATAGCGCTTGTGTGCTTCGGCGGCGTATCGCTCGCCGTCTATATGCACGGGGTCACCAAGGAGATCCTGAAGCTGGTGCGCGCGTCCAGCACCCTCCACTCCATCACCAGCCGGACCACGCGTTCGACCGCGACGTTCTTCGACGTTCGCGATGTGTCCGATCCGGAATATGACACCGAGCCGATCTATTTCGATCTGCTGCGCGAGATCGGCCAAACGGTCGACCTTCGCGTCATCGTCGACATCGTCGCCGGGGCGTCCGCAGGCGGCATCAACAGCGTCATGCTGGCGCGGGCGCTAAGTCATGACCTGCCCATGGGCCGGCTGCGCGACCTCTGGCTCGAGAACGCAGACGTCTCCGAACTGCTGGCGCCGGAAGCCAGGGCCCGCATCTGGAGCAAGTGGATTCTCCGGCCGTTCTTCTGGGTTGCGGGCGTGGCGGGACTGCGGCTCATCAGCGACCCGGAGGTGCGCACAAAACTGTCGCTGTTCATGCGGTCGCGCTGGTTCGAGCCGCCATTTGACGGCCTGAAGATGGCCGGCCTGATGTACGACGCAGTGACTGCCCTGGGTAAGCCCCGCGAGCCGATGGCGTCCCTGCTTCCGTCGGGCCAGGGCCTCGACCTGTTCGTGACCGTGACGGATTTCTACGGTTGCCAGCTCAATATGCAGATCCACGACCCGCCGATCGTACACGAGCGCGAGCACCGTCATGTGCTGCATTTCAAGTATCGGCGCCGCGCAAGCGGCGCCGTCGAGAGCGATTTCGACATGGCAAATGCACCCGCGCTGGCGTTTGCCGCACGCGCGACATCATCGCTACCGGGAGCCTTTCCGCCAGCGCGTATTCTGGAGATGGACCAACTCGTCAGGCAACGATCGGTCAGTTGGCCGCGCCGCGCGAAGTTCATCGCATCGAATTTCGAACAGTATGCGCAAATGAATGTCGACGCTGCGTCCATTCCGTTCATCGACGGCAGCGTGCTGAACAGCCGTCCGTTTCGCGAGGCCATTGGCGCCATCCGGGGCCGCGCCGCCTATCGCCAGGTCGATCGCCGTCTGGTCTACGTCGATCCCAATCCGGCCAGCGCCGGCATTGCCGCGCATCATGGCGTGCCGGGATTCTTTCCGACGCTGAAGGGAGCGCTCTCGGAAATTCCGCTGGCCGAACCCGTCACGGACGAACTGATCTGGATTGCCCGTTACAACGAACAGACACGCCGGCTGCGGGACATTATCGATGGCGCCCGGCCGCGCGTCAGCCAGTTCGTCGCGGAAATCATCAACACGGCGCGCGAAGCGCCGATCAGCGAAGCCCAGATCCGCACCTGGCGCGAACAGGCCAACATCAAGGCCACCCGCGATGCGGGCTTCGCCTACGAGGCTTATGTGCGGCTCAAGCTCGCCTCGGCGCGCGACTTCGTCAGCCGGCTGATCGCCGACATCCGCGGCGCGCGTCCGAATTCATCGTTCGCACGCGCGATCGCGTCGATAATCGATGCTTGGGCAATTCCGGCCGGCGCGATTTACGAACCGGCCGGCACCGTGTCGCTGCACGCGGAAACCGCAACGGGTTCGGACGGTGTCCCGAACTGGGTTAAGTTCCTGCTCACGTTCGATGTCGACTATCGAAAACGCCGGCTGCGCTTCCTGATCGAAGGTCAAAACCGCCTGTCGCAGATGCTCGGCACGGAGGGGCTCGAGACTCTCGATCCAGTCGCCGTCGATCGCCTCAAGCGCAGGTTCTACGAATGTTACGAGGCGCTGGAACGGAGAGAGACGGCAACGTTCCTCGATCCGGCGACGCGCGATCTCATCGAGGACATTTTCCGGGCGGGGCCCTCATCCGTCCAGACCAGGGACATCGGCGAATATGCCCGATCGTTTGCCTTGCGGCACAAAAAGCAGATCGATCTGCTGATCGAACGCCTCGGTTCGGACATCGACCTCAAGGCAAGCACAAGCGACATCGACATCCTGCTGGCCGAGACAAGCGAGTGGCCTCGCCGCGCAACGGACGAGGTGCTCGTGAATTATCTCGGCTTTTCGTTCTGGGACGTCATGACATTTCCCGTGATACCGTGGCGGGAGGCGAGGGAATTCAACGAGGTCCGGATCGATCGTATCAGCGCGCAGGATGCCCGGGCGATCAACAGACTGGGAGCGTTCCCGCTGAAGGGCACCGCGTTCAACCAGGCGGCCGCCTTTCTGTCGCGCGCCTATCGCGAGAACGACTACCTGCTCGGGCGACTGCACGCGATCGATCGGCTGATCGATATCGTTGCCGATGCCGCCGGCGCGGCATTTCAGGCGCAGGGTTCCGTGGCGGCGCTCAAGAAGAAGGGCTTCCTCAGGATTCTCGAGGTGGAGGAGCCGCATCTGCCGACCTGCGCGAAAATGATCGCGGAGCTTCGTGCGGGGCTGGCTGGAGCGTGATGCTCCAGGCACGCGGACGGCGGCGGCGGCGCTCGCGCGTGACCGGGGCTGCGTGCGTTCGCTACGCCAGCGTATGAACAATCACCGGCCCGGCCACCGCCGTCGCGGGCCCGATGAGCAGGGGCGCGAGATTTTCCTCGATCCATGCGAGCCCGCGCTTGTTCGAACTCCTCAGCGCCGGCAAAATTGTTGAAGATGCTGATCGCGGTAACGGTGTCGTCCGGGGCATAGACCACGTAGTAGGCCATGAAACCCTCGACATCGCTGATGATCGGGATCGCCCCCTCCTTGATCCGGCGCGCCAGTTCTTCGGCCGCGCCGGCTTTTGCCTTGCCCTGACGGATGGCGGCATACATGAGAGCCTCCTTCACCAGTGGCTGCTCGCACCTCGTTCGACCGATGCGCTTTTGCACCGCAAAGGCGCGCCATCGGCGGTCGGGCAGCGATAATTCTCAAGCCCGCGTTAGACTGCGCGGCACGCCTTCGCAAGCCTCGGAAAGTATCATCTCGCCAATCGACTGAACACGACTATCCCGGCTTGCGGCGATCAATTCGCCGCAATGCTTTGGCTTCAGGCGGCCAGCACCGTCACTGTCCCTGCCGTCCCATCCACCTCGAGCATGGATCCATCGACAATCCTCTCCGTGGCATTGGGCACCGCGACGACACACGGAATGCCGAGTTCGCGCGAGACAATCACGGCGTGGCTCATCAGCGCGCCGACATTGACCACCACAGCACCAGCCGGCAGAAACAGCGGCGTCCAGGCCGGATCGGTGAGCGGCGCGACGAGGATGTCTCCGGGATTGAGCCCGCGCGCGTCGCTTGGGTCGAGCACAATCCGGGCGCGGCCGCGCACGATGCCGGGCGAACCGCCATCGCCCTTGAGGATATCCCCAAGAACTGCTCCCTTCGGCTTGACCGCCTGGCCTGCTTCCATCTGCTCGATGCTTGGCACCTCGTCCTGCGACGTGATGAAGAACGGCGGCGCCACGGCGGCAAAGCGCTCGCGCTGCGCCCACCGCTCGCGAATGACCGGAACGAGGCTTGCCGGATCGCGCAGGTATTGCGGCAGTTCGTCGTGAAACCGCAGCATCGCCACCATGCGCGGGTCCTCGATACCGCTCTTGACCGCGGCGCGCCGCACCAGTTCGCGGAACACGCCCTTCAAAGTCGCGCCGGTCCGCACCGCGCGGTCGCGTGTCGCCTCGCGTGCGCGCGTCCAGTGCGGCAGCGCCTTGACGGCTTTCCTGAAGTTGCCCTTGTCGAGCAGCCTCACATGCGGAAGGACTTTTTCGACCGCGGCCTGCTGGCGCGCGGCCATGTCCTGCAGCCGCGTTGCCGGCGAAAGATCGTGCGCGGCGAACCGCATGCGGTCGACCGCGACCAAGGCCAGTTCCGGCGTGTTTTCCCACGTACGCGACGACAACTCCCAGTCGTTGGGTCCGCGATGACCGTGTCGGGCGATGAAGTCCGCGAACACCTTGTTGAACTCCCTGGCCTCCGGCATCGCCTTCAAGCGCGCTGGAAGGCCGGGCGTACCGGCGTCGAATGCCGCCGACATCGCGTTGTTGCCGCGCACAAGCTTGGCGAGGCCATACAGTTCCTGCGAATAGGATGCCGAGAGCACGTCGCCCGCGGCGCCGATCAGATGGCTCGCCAATCCCGGCGCGCCAGCGGCCTTGGCGTTGTCGGCGAGAATGCCGCTGACGACGGCGGCGATCGAACTCGTGATGATGTGATTGCAGAACACCTGCCTGAACACCGGCGGGAACGCTTGCATGTACGCAAGCAACGTATCGTCGCTGGCGTCGAGCGGCGGACACCTTGCCTCCCACGCGGCGACGATCTTGTAGGTCTCTTCGACAATCGGCGGCGGCGCCTTGGTACCCAGCGCCTTCAGCACCGTGAGCAGGATCTTCAGCGACGCCAGCAGGCTCTTGTCACCTTTTTGCGGCTGATAGGGCGGCGGATTGCCTTCACCGAACAATGTCGCGTCGATGGCTTCGGGCGACGATCCCGGCGCCCGCACACCGATCATGCGCAAGTAGGACACATTGAGGTAGCCGTACCCGGCATACAATCCGATGATGACGGGATCGTCGGTCTTGAAGTCGCTTTTCCTGAGCACCCCGATCTTCCGATAGGCGTCGCGCCAGCCTGCCTCCGCTGCGACCACGCCCAGTTGATACGAGAGCGGCGTCAGAACTTCCGGAAACACTTCGCCGATGTTACCGCGCGTGTTGATCGGCCAGCGCGGGTCGATCCTGCCTTCAACAATCCAATGCGTACCTGCCACGTGATGTTCTCCCTGATCACTCTCGTGTTCCGACGCTTTTTTGCGTTCTCGTTGTTTCTCGAAGCGGCTCGTAGCCGCGGCTATGCGACCCCTCACACGCTTGCTGCCGCCTCCACCGCCGCGCGATTCCTGCCCGACAGGTGAATCAGCTCCTCATGCAATTCGAACCAGATGGTGTGGTAGCTGTCTTTCAGGGGGCTCGCGATCATCGAGCCGTCGCCGGCAGCGACTGCGGCCGATGCGCGGGCAAAGCGCGCGCGATACGGTTGCAGGCGCGATGCAACGACGCAGACCTCATCAATCAGCGGCATCGACTCGTTGTGGAACGCCGCAAGCCTTGCGCGAACTGCGGCGTCGTAGGCCGCGTCGGCATGATCGTTGAGGACCTCGCGACCATCGACACTCCTGATCTGCCAATCGGCGACCAGCCGCTTGAAGCGATCGTCGAGCAGCATGAAATTCCGGTACAGGCGATCTGCCGCAGCCTGATCGGCACACTCGCGCTCCACTTCGAGCTGCGCCTGCAGCCAGGCGCGTCCGTCCGGCGCGATCTGCAGGCCGCGCGGCGTCCGGTTGACATGGCCCGCCGGCAGCACATCGATCGTGCATCGGACGACTTCGGCTGACGTCATCAGCGAAGCAGCGATCCGGTCGTCGCTGGCGAAGCCAAGCAGCGCGAGCGCGCGCACGACGGCGAAGGCGTCTGTGCTGCGGACGCCGGCGGCCTCAGTTGCGGCGCCGACAGAACCGTCGCCGACTTGCGCATCGTCGCAGCCGAGGTCGGTTCCGAGTTCCGACGCCCAGTGCCTCAGCGTCTGCAACTCCGGCGGCTCTTCGCAGCCGGCCTCGACACAATTGCCGAGATAGACGGCGCCGCTTCCGCCATCGATCGTCAGGCAGTCGCCTTCCCGCAGGCCGAGGTCACCGATGCGCAAGCACGGCTCGAAGGCCAGCTCTCCTACACCACAGACGGCGGCGATCCCCCACCCGCGGGCGACCAGGGCGGCATGGCTCACCATACCGCCGGTGGAGGTGAGGATGCCGATCGCCTTTACCATGCCATGCACATCTTCCGGCGAGGTCGTCGGCCGGACCAGAATCACGTTCTGCGCAGTGGCGGCCAGCGCCGCGACCCGGTCCGGATGCAGGCAGATCACGCCGCTTGCGACACCGGGGGACGCCGCGACGCCGGATGCGATGGGGACAGCCCCGGCGCGCACCTTGCCGATGGACTGAAGCTGGCGCAGCTGTTCGCCTGTGAGACGTCGCACTGCTTCTTCGCGCGCAATCAAGCGCTCCGGCTCGCTCGCCATTTCCACCGCCATTCGCGCTGCTGCGATGGCCGAACGTTTGCCGATGCGCACCTGCAAGATGTGCAGCCGGCCTTCCTGCACCGTGAACTCGATGTCGCAAAGGTCGCGGTAGTGCTGCTCCAGCCGCCGCACGATCCGGCAAAGCGCGTCAAAGGCATCGGGAATATACGTCGTCATGGCCGCGAGCGGTTCGCTTGCGCGCAGACCGGATACGACGTCTTCGCCCTGGGCGTTGATCAGGAAATCGCCGAAAACCTCGTTAGCGCCGGTCGATGGGTTGCGCGAGAAGGCCACGCCGGTGCCGGATGACGGCCTCATGTTGCCGAACACCATGGCCTGCACAACGACGGCGGTCGGGATATCCTGAGCAATTCCCTCGCGCTCGCGGTACACCCGCGCCCGCTCCGAGCCGCTTGAGCGGAAGACGGCTTCGATGGCGCCGCGCAATTGCTGTCGCGGATCGTCAGGGATCGGAATTTTCAGGCGAGCGCAGAGGCCGTGTACAGCTTCGACATCGGCGCGCAGCATCGCTGTCGAAGCATCGCCTGCCGGCGCGCCGCCCAGCGCCTCGGCAGAAATTCCGAGCACGATCGAGGCATACATGCGGCTGAAGCGGGACCAGCTATCGAGCGCGAAACGCTCGTCCTGCGTTCGCGCCGCGAGAGCTGCGATGGTCCGGCGGTTTGCTCCGAGATTGAGGATCGTGTCCATCATGCCGGGCATCGACACCGGCGCGCCGGATCTCACCGAAACCAGCAACGGCGCCTCGCCATCGCCAAGGCGTTGCCCGACCGCCCTTTCGAGCGCATCGAGTTGCGTATCGATGGCTTGGTCCAGTCCGGCCGGCCAGCCCTGGCCAAGGAAGCGACCGCAGAGCCCGGTGCCGAGTACAAAGCCTGCAGGCACCGGAATGCCAAGCCGACGCATCTCGACAAGGCCGGCCGCCTTGCCGCCGAGCAACTGACGCAGTTCAGTTGCAGGAATCGCAGGGGCGTCGTCGAAGCCATAGACCGGCATCTCCGCCCTTGCCGCGGCGTCGTATCTCATGTTCCCGCCCGGCATTCTCGCATTCGACCCGCGATGCTTGGATATGCGCGGGTATTGTGCTGAGCATCAGCGGACGCGTCCAGATTTTTCTAGCATCGCGTGCGGTGCGGAACCGGGCGACGACCGGCGCCGGCCGGCAATATTTTCCGGCGCCGTGATTTTGGCAGCTACGCGGCGTCAGCCCGCCCGGATATTCCTGACGATTCCGACCATGTGGTTCTGCAGTGCGGAAGCCTGCGTTGAAAGTTCGCCCGCCGCCTTGAGCACGGAAGTCGCAACCGTTCCGGTCTCGTTCGCCGACGCGGTCACGCCGGATATGTTCGAGGAAATCTCGCTGGTCCCTGCCGCGACCTGCTGCACGTTGCGCGCAATCTCCTGGGTGGCCGAGCCCTGTTCCTCGATCGCTGCCGCGATCGCATTGGTGGTGCCGTTCAGCTTCTCGATCGTGGCTCCGATCCGCCGGATAGCGCCGACCGCCTCGCCGGTGGCCGATTGAATCGCACCGACCTGCGACGCGATCTCGCCGGTGGCGTGCGATGTCTGCGCCGCCAGCGCCTTCACTTCGGATGCAACGACGGCGAAGCCGCGGCCCGCCTCGCCGGCGCGCGCCGCTTCGATCGTGGCATTCAGCGCCAGAAGATTTGTCTGGCTCGCAACCGCACTGATCAGCTTGACCACTTCACCGATCTTGTCGGCCGCCCTGGAAAGACCATCAACGAGCTCGTCGGTCCGATGCGTCTGTTCGACGGCTTCAGCCGCGATGCGCGTCGTATCGGCCACCTGCCGCCCGATTTCGTTGACCGAGGCTGAAAGCTCTTCGGCTGCCGCAGCGACCGTCTGGATATTGACGGACGCCTGCGCCGTGCGTCACCGCGACGGCGCCGGATTGACGCGCCGTTTGCGACGCCGCATCCGACATCGTCGTGGCCGAGACGTTCAATTCCGCGCTGGCGGACTCGACGGTTTGCACCACGCTCGAAACGCTCGCTTCCAGTTCGTCGGCAAGCCCGTTCATGGTGGCCGCCTTCTCGTCGCGCGCCGCCTGCTCGAGCGTCTCACGCTCGCTCTGCATTGCGCTAACCTTGATCGCGTTGTCCTTGAACACGCCCATTGCGCGGGCCATCGATCCCAGTTCATCGCGACGAGCGCGGCAGGGATATCGGTCGACAGCTCGCCTCCCGCCAGCCTCACCATCGCGTCCGTCATCTGCTGCAAAGACCCGGTCACGCGCCGCAGCACGATCCAGAGCGTAACGAGCGCCAGCGCAAGAAGTGCAGCCATCAGCACGGCATTGATGGACAGGATGCGCGTGCTGCGGGACTCGGCCAGATTCGCAAGGCTGGTTGCCTCCCGGCTTGCCGCCGCGCTCAAGGCCAGCACCTCATCGATCGCAGAGGTCGATTGCGCGAACCAGTCCGACGACGGCATCGGGTACGGCTTGCCCGCCATGCCGGCCGCATAAACCTGCTTGCGCGTCTCCTCGAAGCGCGTGAACACGCTCGCGCGCAGGGCCATGGTGCCCTTGCTAAGATCCTCCGGCGCCGACGATTTCTCGGCATAGGCCTGGACGTAGTCCCATGCGGCCTCGACCCGTCCGCGAAACAGCGCGAGCGTATTGATGTCCTGGGTGGTCATCGGTCTGTTGGCCGCCACCAATGCGGAAATAGCGGCGCGTTCGCGGCCGAGATACTCGCTGATCACCCAGACGAAATGCTTGTAGTTCTGCAGGCTCGAAAGCCGGGTCTGAACATCGTCGTCCTGCATCGAGGCGGCGACGCGCAGGTTTTGACTGGCGACAATCAACGCCGTGATGGTCGGGGCCCAGTTCGTGGCGACCGCCGGGTCGCGCTCCTTCGCCGCCCGATTGAGTTCCTGATCCGCCTTGCCCCGCAACGCCGTTACGCGCTCGAAGGCTTGCCGTGCTGTGGCAAGTTGCTGATCTTTTCCCGCAAACGTCTGCTCCGAGATACGCGCCAGCGCGTCATTGAAACCCTGATCGCCAAGGCTGCGTGACGATGAAATCGTCGCGACCTGCGCCGACGATGGTGCGTTCGCCGAATTCAGCGCGAGGTTCGTTGCTCCCCGCTCGCGCGCCCAGTGGCCGGCCGCCGTCAGCAACAGGTCGGCGGTATCGTTCGTCGATGCCGCCGAATGCGCAGTCGCCCGCTCTGCCGCAGCGCGGTACAACACATACCCCGACACGCAGAAGCAAAAGACCGACAACAGCGCGACCGCTGTCACCAGTACGTTTCGAATCGTCCAGATGGAATTACGCGAACTTTCCTGAGTGTCGATCTGCATGGTCCCCAGCCCAATCCGTTCAAACGGTACGTGGATGCGGACGCTCCCCTGACTCGAAACAAGCTAATCAATGCAGTGTTGTTGCTCTCAAGTGTTCTGATGATGATTTGAGCGCAACAAGATTTAGATTTGATTGCGCAAATCTCTTCTTCGGCTGTTTCGTTGCGACATCGCAGCGAGCACAGGTTGCAATACCCCTCCCGCGACCCATCACAGGTAGTAAATTCTGGACTGCGAAATGATCCACGCGAGCCCGGGACTCGCAGTGATCGCGCCGCGCGATTCGTGAAACCTTCGGATGCAAGGGTCCGCCGGAGCAAGTTGCGAGGTGCGACCATCGGCCAGGCTGCACTCAGCCTGCGGAGCCGTTCGAGGCCAGGAACTCGATCAACGCTTCTTCTTGCCGGGCGTTGATCGTCTCACCGGCTTCGCGGGCTTTGCCGGATTGAGAATACCGGCAGCAGCCTCAAGCCGCTGCACGACGTGCTCGAGCTGATCGCGCGCTGTCCCCGCCTGCACGGCCATCCCTCGATAGACCATGTCGGTGATGCTGTTGGCGGCGCCGTCGACGGAGAAATCTCCCTCGCCGCGCAGATAGCTCCAGGTGTGATGCTCGACGCCGCCGAACACCAGATCGCGAACCATCCGGGTCGGAATATCCGACCTGAACTCGCCGGTCTTCATGGCGGCGTCGATGATTTCGATCATGCGGCGCGTGTAGGCTCTGTTCAACTGGAACACCGTGGTGGAGCGATAGTCCGGATCGGCGCGCAGCTCGGTGAACATGAAGCGGCACAACGCCGGCTCCTTGTGGATCACCGACAGATGCTTCCAGATCAGAAACCGCAAGCGATTCCATGTTCCGCTGATCTGGCTCAGCTGCTCGTCATAGTCGGAGATCATCTCATCGTACCAGGCTTCCACCACCTTGATGAGAAGATCGCGTTTGCTCGAGAAGTAGCGATAGATGGTGCCTTCCACCACGCCGGCACGCTCGGCGATCTCGGCGGTGGAAGTGTCCTGATAGCCCTTTTCCGAGAACACGGCGCGCGCAGCAGCCATCAGATCGGAAACGCGACGCTCCCGAGGCAACCTGAAAACCTGACGGCGTTCGACCAATTCGCTCATGCTATGCTTTTAAACCAACCTGACATTTGCCGCCTGCCTTGCCGATCGCCCCGGGCTTTTGCACAGTCGCCCCATCGGCCCTTGAACACAGCTGGCCGCTTCGCGATGAACGCGCCCAATCCCTCATGCGCGTCCTCGCTGTCCAGAGCCAAGCTTATCATGCTGGCTTCATAAGCGAGCCCGGCAACACGCGTCATGTCGGAACCGTTGTTGATCGTGCGCTTCATCAGTTTCAACACCAGCGGCGACCTGGTGGCTGCATAATCACTGCGCATGGTGACAAGTGCCTGGGCGACCACCGACTGCGCGGGAGTACCCCATTGTCCTTCGTGTCTGATGCGGTCGCGGCAGTTTT
Organism: uncultured Alphaproteobacteria bacterium; assembly: GCA_963774995.1. Classification (GTDB taxonomy): domain Bacteria; phylum Pseudomonadota; class Alphaproteobacteria; order Rhizobiales; family Xanthobacteraceae; genus P52-10. Next base: position 136,643 of record CAVZHJ010000013.1, on the reverse strand, counting down.
CTGCCGGCGAGTATCGTGCTAGCGACGGGACGGCATGTTTCCATGAAGGTCAGGTTCATGAACTTTGACGTTGTCGTTCTGGGGGCCGGCATCGTCGGCGTCTGCGTCGCGGTCCATCTGCAGAAAAGCGGCCGCTCGGTCGCTGCTCGTCGATCGCCGCGGAGCCCGGCTCGGAGACATCGTTCGGCAACGCCGGGCTGATCCAGCGCGAAGCCGTCTACCCTTACGGCTTTCCGCAAGATTTTGGCGCGCTGCTTCGTTACGGATTGAATCACACCATCGATGCGCATTACCATCCGTTGGCGCTGCCGACGCATCGCGCCGTTCCTGTGGAGATACTGGAAGAATTCGCGGCGTTGCCCGGCACGATGCGATCGCGCGCCTCTACGCGAAGCTGATCGAACGCTGCGTTGACGAGCACGATGTCCTGATCGCCGAGGCCGGCGCAGACCATCTCGTTCGCCGCAACGGCTGGATCAAGGTCTTCCGCACGGCAAAGATGCGCGACAAGAACTTCGCGGAAGCGGAGCGCTGGAAGCGGGAATTCGGCGTCACGCACCGCGCGCTCGGCGCGCGCGACCTCGAACGCGAAGAGCCGTTCCTGGCACCCGGTCTTGTTGGCGGATTGCATTGGACGCAGCCGATCTCGACGCAGCAGTCCGCACGGCCTGGTCGCAGCTTACGCGACGTTGTTCGAACAGCTCGGCGGCCGCTACGTGCAAGGGGAATGCCCGGAGCCTTCAGGCCGATGGTTCGGGCTGGTCGGTGCGCGCCGTCGAGGGCTCGCTCCGAGCCGGCGCCGCGGTCATCGCACTCGGTCCGTGGTCCGACGTGGTCACGCGCGCCCTCGGCTACGACCTGCCGCTCGCCGTCAAGCGCGGCTACCACATGCACTATCGCGCCGCCGGCGTGGCGAAACTCAACCATCCAGTGCTCGACTACGAGCGCGGCTACCTCCTCGCGCCGATGGAGCGCGGCATCCGCCTGACCACCGGCGCGGAGTTCGCGCTGCGCGACGCGATCCGGACGCCGGTGCAACTCGGCCGCGCGGAGCCGATCGCGCGTAACCTCTTCCCGCTGGCGGAGCGTCTCGACACCGAGGCATGGATGGGCGCGCGACCGTGCACGCCGGACATGATGCCGGTCATCGGCCCGGCGCCGAAGCACCGAAATCTCTGGTTCGCTTTCGGCCATGCGCACCACGGCCTGACGCTCGGCCCGATGACCGGCCGGCTGATCGCCGAAATGGTCGCAGGCGAAAGTCCAGCCGTCGATCCTGTGCCCTACAGAGCGGACCGGTTCTGACGATGCCTCGGCCTAATCGTCCGAAAAGGCGTGCTGCGCGCCGTCCAGCACTTCGCAAATGAAGCTCAGGAAAGCGGATTCGACATGGAGACGGGTGAGATCGTCGAGGGGCATCTCCAGCCGCTCGTGATCGGCGTCCTCGAAGCGGAGCAACAGCGGCAGGCCTTCGGCTTCGATCCGCAGACGGCCGGTGTCGCGCAACTTGAACGTCAGCGTTCCATTCGGCTCGATGCCCGTTTCCGAGGCGACCAGATAGGCGACGCCGTTCATCTCGCCGGGCAGCCGGCGCAGGATGCGTGTCGGCTGAATGCGAAAACCGTGCGGGCCTAATTCGATGTTGGCGGCTGCGACGACGTGCTCGATCAGTTCGCGCGTCTCGCTGTCGAACTTGCGTGAAAGCCGGTGCAATTCCTGCCAGCGGCGCTGGCGCGGCAGCAGATTGTCGGGCGGGCTGATTCCGGCTTCGCGATCGCGTTGCGCCCGCGCATGGGCGACCGCGCGCACCGACTGCCTGAAGTCCTCGGATTTGAACGCGTCCGACATCGGTTCCTCAGGGCTGACGGCACGCACGCCGCCAGCGGCGCGTCTTACATCCAACGGACGAACCCCATGGCATTGCCGGTGCCGGCCGACGAACGATAACACGGGACGTAGTCGACGACATCCATCGGCAACCCGGCGCTGTGCATGATGGCGCCGACCGGAATCCAGTTCTTGTATTCGGACGTTCCCGATTGCAGCAACGGCTCCGGCATCGAGGTCATTCCCTTGACGTCGCCCTTCTTCATGAAGTCCAGGAACTTCAGGTCGAGGTCCTCGTCGATGACGAAGTGCGACAGACCGCCCGAGGCGATCACGGCGACCCGCAGGTTTTCCGGCCAGCTCTCGATCGCTTCCTTGAGCGCCTGGCCAAACCGATGGCAGCGCTGCGCGGTCGGCTGGTTCGGCGGATAGAAGGTGTTGATCATGATCGGCACATGCGGCACCGGCCGATCCTTCATGATCTGCCGCAGCACAAAGCCAAACGCATGCGGCAGCGCATCACGCGCCGACTCCTGCCCGTCGCTCGGCAATGTTTTGCTGGTGCCGACGTCGAATTCCTTTTCGATCATCTGCGTAATGATGTGCTTGCCGAGTGCGGCCGAGCAGGGATAGTGCGTTTCCTTCTCCGGCCGGTGCGCGAATGTCGCGAGCGAAGAGCCCGGCGGCATCTTCGCGATCTGCTCCACGGTCGGCGGACGGTTGACGACGCCATCGCCCCAGTAGACCGAGAACGCCGGCATGTTCTTGTCGCAGAATACCTCCTGCTGATCGTTGCCGACGATCACTACCACGTCGGGGTTGACCTTCTCGAAGGTCGCGGCCATCGATTCAAGCGCTTTGCGGCAGCGGGCATGGCGCGACTGGCGCTCGGCAAGCTCCCACTTCGCGTCGAGCTTCTCCCCGGCGCGCAGGGACTCAAGCGCATCGTATTTGTAAGGCTGGCCGCGAAACCAGAGCGCCGGATTGGCGCGATCGGCCTTCGCGCGTTCACCCCACTGTTCCGGCGCAGTTGACAGAAGCGGGCCATGCGACGTGGCCATGCCCAACACGATCTTCGCCATTGTTATTCTTTCCTCAAAATCGAAGGTTTGCCACATGGATGCCTGCACCGACGGTATCGCGGCAGTCATCGGGGTGAGAGGGTCGCGGCCGTTCGACTCTTCGACCCTCTCACCCCAACCCTCTCCCCGCAAGCGGGGCGAGGGCTGTTCCTTGCCGCTGCGCAGGTTCCCTGGATCCTATTCCGCTGCGACCGCGTAGACCGGGCGAACAACCTCCTGCAGCTTCGCCGCATAGGCCTCGCGCCAGTCGGACGTATCGACCACGCATTCACCGCTGCGGGCGCGCAGGAAGACCTCCGGATTGTCAACGGCCGGCGGCACTGTGCCCTTCTCGCGCAGTGCGCGTGCGGCATGCACGAGGCGACGGCGTGTGCGGGCAATCATCTGGTCGCTTGGCGCGAGATGCTCGAACTCATGGTCGGTGATCGGTCCCATGCTCTCGGTCACCGCCTGATCCTGCATGTGGATGTGGGTGATGCCTGAGAAGATCGTGCCGTTGCGCTGGGCTTCACGGTCAATCAGGTAGTTGTTCCGGTCGTTCGCCTTGGCGCGGAAGCGGCCATACCATTCATTTTCATTCGGCAGCATTTCGAGCTGCGGCGTCTGGCCGGGAATCGGCTTGCCATCCTTCAACGGCGGCGTTGTGCGCGACATCTTGGTCCAGTTCAGCGTCACCGACATGGTGTGATTGTCGTCCATCGGCACCCAGGCGCGCGCCGAGACGCGATCGATGATGCTGCCCTGCGGCACCTGCGCCCAGAACGGGAAGCCGAACTGCGCAAAACGCCAGTAGATGCGGTTGTCGTCGGTCGGCCGGTAGGCAGCGTACATGGTGCCCCACTCGGTGTCGGCGACGTGATACTCCGGCGCGCGGTTGGCGACCTGATACTTCAACAGATTGTCTGCCTGCACCATGTCGGGCGTGACGCTGCCGATATGCAGGAAGCCGAAGTGCGAGGTGTCGATGTCGCCTTCCAGCGCCTGCATCCAGTTGCATTCCCGCAGCACGAACGTGGCGTTGACTTCCGCTTCCTGCAGCATCGTCGCTTCGATCATCGGCATCGGCGGCGCTTCCGCGCGCGCGCCCATATAGACCCAGATCAGACCGCCGCGTTCGTTGACCTTGTAGGCCTTCGCCTTGACCTTGTCTTCGAAGCGCTGCGACGGCGCGACGTTCGGCATCTCGAGGCAGTTGCCGTCCACGTCGAACTTCCAGCCATGATAGATGCAGCGCAGCCCGCCTGGCTCGTTGCGGCCGAGGAACAGCGACGCGCAACGGTGAGGACAACGCTGATCCATCACACCGACGCGACCGGAGGTTTCGTCGCGGAAGGCAATCAGCTTCTCGCCGAGCAGCATCAGCTTTAGCGGCTCACCACCGGCCGTCACCTCGCTCGATTTGGCCGCGGGGATCCAGTACTCGCGCATCAGGTCGCCCATCGCGGTGCCCGGGCCAACCCGTGTCAGTTCGTCGCTCTCGATCGCTGAGGCCATTTGCGCGCTCCCACACAGTCAAGAGGGGCTCCGCCCTCTTTCAATTTGAAGATCGAATTCGTGAGCCCGCCTCGACAGCGCGCCATAAAATGGAATATAATTCCATTTTATCAGCTCTGTCAATTTTGCTGGTGGATGGCGCGAACCGGATGAGTGCGAAGCTCGATCAGACGCAGAAGATGCTCGAAGCGCTGTCGCGCAGCGATGAAAGCGCCATGCGCGCCGTGCTGACTGAATCGCCGGCGTTTGTGGCGCTCAACGTCAATCTCGCAGGCCTGGACAAGGTGCTGGAGCGTATAGCCCGCCAGCCGACGCGGGAGATGTACCGGCAAGTCGTCTGGTCGGCGCCCCAGATCACGAGCGAGGGAACGCGCGCAACGGGGCATATGCCGACCGGTGCACCGCGCGCAGGCTGCGTGTTGTCGTTCCATTTCGACGGCGATCGCGTCGGCACGATGCAGCACCAGAACCTTCCGCCCCGCCCTGCCCCAGCGACTGCGTTGCGCCTCTCACCGATGCTGAAGCAGTTGATCGATCATGCGCTGGCAAGCCGGCATCCGATGCTGATCGCCTACAGCGACGAAAGCGGTCAGCCGGTGCTTTCGTTCCGCGGCTCCGTGCAGGCCTTCAGTGACGATCAACTGGCGCTGTGGGTGCGCAACGCAAACGGGGGGATGCTGCGCGCGCTCCAGCGCAATCCAAAAGTCGCCTTGATGTATCGCGACGAAGACTCCAAGGCGACCTACCAGTTCCAGGGACGCGCGCGGATCACGACCGACGAGACTGAGCGGCAACGCATCTATGACGCATCGGCCGAAGTCGAGCAGGCGCATGATTTCGCGAAGCTTGGCGTCGCCGTCATCATCGATCTCGATCGCGTCGAAGGCTACGCCGGCCTCGGCGCCGCAGGACAGATCGATCGTGTCCTGATGGCGCGCGCGTGATTGCCCTCATGCCCACCATCCGCCGTCGTTCCAGCCAGGCGAAGCGCGAGCCGGGACCCACCGTCATCGCGAGCGAAGCGAAGCGATCCAGCTTCAGCCGGCAGACTGGATTGCTTCGTCGCTACGCCCCTTGCAATGACATCGGAGACTATCGGTCCCGGCTTTCACGGGGAAGACGACGGTGTTGAACTTGCCTCTCTCCCCTTCGCTCTCTGACGCGCCCGAGCCCGCGCATGCCGACGCCGCGATCGACATGCGGCTGACGGCCATCCTTTACGGCGCCGAGGGCACCAACCTGTTCGAATTCCGCAACGTGGATGGAACCGAGGCGCCGCCGTTCAGCGCCGGCGCCCATGTCGACGTGAACCTGCCGAACGGCGTCATCCGCCAGTATTCGATTCTCAGTCCCCAATCCGACCGGACCCGCTATCTCCTCGGCGTCAAGCTTGAGGCGAACGGGCGCGGCGGGTCGCGCTTCCTGCATGAAGAGGTTCGCGTCGGCAGCGTGCTCAAGCTCGGCCCGCCGCGCAATCATTTCCCGCTGAACGAGACTGCAGCATCGTCGGTCTTGATCGCCGGCGGCATCGGCGTCACGCCGATCCTGTGCATGGTCGACCGGCTGCAAACGCTCGGCCGGGATTTTCGACTGCACTACGCCGTGCGCGTGCGCGAAGAAGTCCTGCTGCCTGCGCATTTGCACGAAGCCGGCGACCGCGTTCACCTTCATGTCGACTGCGAACAGAACGGACGGCTGATGGACATCGGCGCCATCGTCGCAGCCGCTCCGGCCGACGCCGAGTTCTATTGTTGCGGTCCTGCGCCGATGCTGTCGGCCTTTGAAGCCGCGTGTGCGAGCCGCCCGCCGGCACGTGTGCATCTGGAGCGCTTCAGCGCCCCTGACAATGTCGCGGTCACAGGCGGCGCCTACACGGTAGAGCTTCGCAAATCAAAGCGCAGCATCACCGTGCAATCGGGCCAGACATTGCTGCAGGCGTTGCAGACCGCGGGCCTGAAGGTGAAGCTCTCGTGCGAGCAAGGCATTTGCGGGACCTGCGAAACGCGCGTGCTCGCCGGCATTCCGGATCACCGCGACATGATCCTGTCGGACGAGGAGAAGGCAGCGAACGAAACGATGATGGTGTGCTGCGGGGGAAGCCTCAGCCCGACGCTGGTGCTGGATCTATGAGGCGGGTCTTGCGATCAGCGGCGCACGCTGTAGGGCGCGGACATCGTGCCGAGTTCACTGCGAACGCGAACCGCAAGATCGATCAGTTTGGGGCCGAGGCTCGTGAGCTTTTCAACGGTCTGCACCGGGGAGGAGCCGCCGCAGTTGAAAGCCATCATTGCTCCCGAGGGCTCGTAGGAAAAAGGAACGCCCAGCATATTCGTGTTCGGGCTGAGCGTGCCGACACCAAGATAGAAACCGCGCGTGTGAACCTGCGCCGTGGCCTCGTCGATCTTGGCCCTGGTCGCGCGCCATTCGGCGGGCGACGACGCCTCGGAGATTTGCTTCGACAACTCGTCCCGCTGCTCGGCTGTCATGCCACCGATACAGGCAAGGCCGATCGCGCTGACATAAATCGGCACACTGAGGCCAACCCTCTGACGACCGCTCATCGGCTCGCCGAGCGCCAACTCGACATAGACCATCCGCAATCCGTCCTGGATGGCAAGACCGACATTGACCTGGCCTTCGCGCGCAAGCTCGAGCATCGCCGGCCGCGCGACGGCCGGAACCGGCATGTTGCCAAGGTACGAATGGCAAAGCCCGAGCACGCTCGGCGCCAGCTCGTATTTTCCGAGTTCGCTGCGGTACTGCAGATACCCCAGCTCTTTCAACGTCTGCGTGAGGCGCGAGACGGTCGCCTTGGCAAGGCCGGTGCGTTCCGCGAGGGTGGCGTTGCCGAGCGGCGGATCGCCGATATCGAAGGCGCGAAGGATCAGCAGGCCGCGCCCGAGCGCCGATTCCTGATGAACTTCCTGCCGCTGTGCCTCGAGTTCCCGGCCGCCGCGACAGCGTGCTCGACAGCGTCGTTTGCCGGGGTCGTCCAGCCAAAATCAAGCTCCTCGACGAGGTTCGAACGCGACGCAAATGCGCCTGTCCGTTTCGGCGATTCTTATACGGTCAACACCATGAACAAGCCAGTCCCCGGCCAACTTCCCGACAAGCACGACACTAGAATCGTTGCAGTTGAAAACGGACTCGTATCCGGCACGGGCGACGACGTGATCTCGTTCAAGGGCATTCCATACGCAGCCCCACCGGTCGGCGATCTGCGCTGGCGACCGCCGCAGCCGCCGAAGCCATGGAGCGGCGTGCGCGCCGCGCACGAGTTCGGCGCGGACGCCCCACAGGCGCCGACCGCGCGCACGCGCGCCGGCGGCATGGATGAGGATTGCCTGACGCTGAACATCTGGACGCCCGCGCGCGCGCACGGCAAGAAACTCCCGGTGATGGTCTGGCTCTACGGCGGCAGCTATGTCGCGGGAAGCGCGTCTGATCCGCGCAGCGACGGCGCGAGCTTTGCGCGCAAGGACGTCGTGCTCGTCAGCATCAACTATCGCGTCGGGGTGCTCGGCTTCCTGGCGCATCCCGGCCTCACCGCCGAGTCCGAACACGGCAGTTCCGGCAACTACGGCCTGCTGGACACGCTCGCCGCGCTGGCATGGGTGCAACGAAATATTGCCGCCTTTGGCGGCGACCCGAGCCGTGTCACCCTGTTCGGCGTCTCCGCAGGCGCGGCTTCGATTTCGCTTCTGCTCACCTCGCCGCTCGCACGCGGGTTGCTGCAGCAGACCATTCAGCAAAGTCCCGGCGCATTTCGGCCGCTGTCCAGTCTCGCCGAGGCCGAAGCTGCCGGCCTTCGGCTCGGAACGGACATCGCCGCGCTCCGCCGCCTGTCCAGCGAGGATATCCTGGGCAAGACGCCGCTGCTGGTGCCGAAACAGCGCGGCCTGACGACACCGCGCGTGCTGCGTCCGATCCGTGACGGCTGGGTAATCCGCAGTGACGAGCGCGAGGCCTATGCGACGGGCGATATTCTTCCCGTCGCCTCGATTGTCGGCGGCAACGCCGACGAGGGCAGCAAGCTCACGGCGGCCTGGCAGATCACGACCAACGAAGCGCTCGACAAGCTGATCGAGGAAAGCTTCGGGCGCTCCGCAAAGGCGGCGCGCGACCTCTACGCCGACGATGGCGCGCAAGGCCCGCGTGCGATTGTCGCCACGATGTTCGCCGATACACAGTTCAATGATGGTGCGCGCGGCGTCGCACGCGGCCTGACCGCCAAAGGCGTGCCGGTCTATCGTTACCTGCTGCTCCGCCAGCGTCCGGATTGCGGCCCGCCCAACCACGGCGAGGACGTTCCCTACGTGTTCAACTCGCTCGCCGCCGCAGCGAAGCTCGATCCTCAGCCCTATGACGCGGCCGATGAAAGGCTCGCTGAAGCGATCCAGAACGCCTGGGTGAGATTTGCGGCGACCGGCGATCCGAACGGCGGCGACCTGCCGCATTGGCCGGCAAGCGACAGCAAGTACCTCGAACTGAACGATGTGGTCCGCGTCGGCGAAGGCTGGCGCAAGCCGCAGCTCGACTTCCTCGACGCGTTCTTCGCTGCGTCCGCATCGGCCGGCTGAAACAACAAACAACAACCTGACACTGGGGAGAATACCAATGAACGTCCGGACCCTTCTCATCGGCGCACTTTTCGCGATCGCCGCGACGCAGGCAGTCGCACAAGACTATCCCAATCGCACGATCACCATGATCGTTCCGTTCTCGCCCGGCAGCGCCGCCGACAACAGCATGCGCCCGTTCACGCGCGTGCTGTCGCAGAAGATCGGACAGACGGTGGTGATCGACAACAAGCCCGGCGCCGGCGGAATCCTCGGCATGGAGATCGGCGCCGCCGCAAAACCGGACGGCTATACGCTGATCTTCGGATCATCCGGACCGATGGCGACGTTCTCGTCGCTCTACAAGAAGCTGTCCTACGATCCGGCGAAATCGTTCACGGCAATCCGCGCCGGGGCGCTAAATCCGTACCTGATGGTCTTCAACCCGTCCAAGCCCTACAAGACGCTGCCGGAATTCCTCGAGTTCGCCCGGAAGAACCCGGACAAGATCAACTACGGATCGGTCGGCGCCGGCACGAGCGGACATCTCGGCGGGGAGCTGCTGCAACAGCTGACCGGCATCAAGATGACGCATGTGCCCTACAAGGTGAGCGCAGCGCTGATGTCCGACCTGCTGTCGGGCGTGCTGGATGTCGGCTTCGAATTCCCGAGTGGCGTCCGGGCGAACGTCGAGGCCGGCAAGCTGGTCCCGGTGGCCATGGCCAGCGAAGCGCGCATGAAGAATTTTCCCACAGTCCCGACCTTTGCCGAGCTCGGCTATCCGGACATGAAGATCGCCGCGTGGTCGTCGTTCGTGGTGCCGGCGGGAACACCGCAGCCGATCGTCGAGAAACTCGACGCTGCGATCGCCGCGACGCTGAAGGATCCGGTCATGACCGAATACTACAGTATCGGTGACTCAGTCGTGCTCGACGTGGATCACAAGAGGTTTCCGGCATTCCTCGCCGAGGAAACCGCGCGGCTGAAGGCGCTGGTGGAGCGCTCGGGAGCGACGGCTGACTGATGAGCAGAGAGCGCTTGTTTGCCTATCCGACCCCGTCGCGCAGAATTCCGGGAGAGACCGAATGAAAATCTGGAACACCGTCGTTGCCGCAACGCTTGCGGTCCTGGCTTCGGCAACATACGCGTCCGCCCAAGCCGATTACCCCAGCCGCCCCATCACGTTGATCGTACCGTTTTCAGCGGGCGGCAACGCCGACACCAGTTCGCGGCTGATCGCGCGCCTGCTGTCGGAGAAGCTCGGTCAGACGGTCGTGGTCGACAACAAGCCGGGCGCCGGCGGCATCCTTGGCATGGAAGTCGGAGCAGCCGCCAAACCGGACGGCTACACCTTGATCTTCAGCTCGAACGGGCCGATGGCAACGTATCCCTGGCTCTACAAGAAGCTCTCCTTCGATCCTGTGAAGTCGTTCACAGCCGTTCGCACGGGCGCCTCGAACCCGTATCTCATGCTGTTTAATCCGTCGAAACCGTACAAGACGCTGCCGGAGTTCCTCGCGTACGCGAAGGCGCATCCAAATTCGATCAACTATGGATCCGTGGGCACCGGTTCGGCCGGGCATCTGGCCGGCGAACTGCTGCAGCAGCTGACCGGGATCAAGATGACGCACGTGCCCTACAAGCTCAGCCCTTCCCTCTACGCCGACTTGCTGTCGGGCGTGCTTGATATCGGTTTCGAGTTCCCCAGCAGCATGAAAGCCAATATCGAAGCGGGCAAGGTGATCCCGATAGCGCTGGCGAGCACCGCACGGATGAAGAATTTCCCGAGCGTGCCGACCTTCGCGGAGCTTGGCTATCCGGACATGAAGATCGCAGCGTGGGGCGTTTTCCTGGTGCCCACCGGAACGCCGGCGGCCATCGTCGCGAGGCTCGATGCATCACTCTCCGAAGTGCTGAAGACGCCGACAATGACGGAATACTACAGCGTCGCGGCGACTTCTCTCCTGCTCGACATCGGCCACGACAGGTTTCCGGAGTTCCTCGCCGCCGAGCTGGCACAAATGAAGGTGCTGGTCGAGCGTTCCGGGGCGACGGTGGACTGATCGCGTCCGCAGGCCAACCAGCACTCGATCAGCGCGTTAACGATCGGGTGGGGCGCGTCGGCCCAGCCACCACCTGCCGTCCGCGAAAGCGGGCGGCTTTCCTCTCGTGCCGGAAGCACCGGCCGCCGCGGCCCAGCCGACCGTCGCCTATTCGGTGCGCGCGCCCTCGCTTCGATCGCGCGCGGGGCGCTGACGTTCGCCGGTGAAAGAGGCGTTGATGTGCTGATGCTTGCGGTCCGGCACGGTGACGAACACTTCGCCGTCCTCGACACGCACCGCGACTTTGCGCAGCCGCAGCGTCTTGGTGGTGACATGCTCGCCGGTCGAGACGTCAAACTCCATGCCGTGCCATGGACAGATCACATTGTGCTGGGTCTTGGAAAAGCTCCGCGCAAGATTGACGTTGTCCTGCGCAACGTCATCGACCGTGCGCGGCAGCATCAGCCCCTGACAAACGGGACCACCAAGATGCGGACACAGGTTCTCGAACGCGGTGAAGGCGCCCTTGAACCTGAAAACACCGATCTCGATGCCGCCGACCTCGATAACCTTGCGGCCGGGATCGGCAAACGCGTCCTCGCGGCCCACGCTGACTTCGGTCATCGCCGAAATTCCTCCAAAGATCAGCGCGCGCGCCGATACCACATCGAAAGGTCGAACGGATTGAGGTCGACGACCCGGATCATTTCACTCGCCGACGACAACCACTTCGGTCGGCGTAACGTCTTTCTCGCTGAGCGGCGGCGGCAACTCCTGCCGCAGCTCGGCTCGCGCCGCATACAGCTTCACCGCCGCCGTCAGCACCGCTTCAAGTTCCGCATCCGAAATCGACTCGTGCTCGCCATCGGCCAATGCCGTTCGCGCGGCCTCGGCGAACGACATTGCCGGCGACAGCCGGCTTTCGTTCTGGTTGCGCTGGCTCATCATCAGACCGCGAGGTTGCCGCGGGACGCCAGCATGTCCTCCGCACGCGGCCGCACCCGCTTCACCGGCAGATTGAACAGCTTCGCGGCGTTGAGGCCGAGAATGTTGCGCTTGGCCTTGTCGCTCAGGAACGGCAGCGTGGTGATCGCGCTCGGCGGGTCGAAGTCCCAGTGCGGCCAGTCGGAGGCGAACAGCAGCTGCGTCTCGGCGTTGATGGCTTCCATCGTCGCCTGCAGCAGCTTCATGTTGGACCGCTCCAGCGGCTGGCTGGTGAAGTACATCTCGCGGATGTACTCGCTCGGCAGCCGCTTCAGCACCGGCGCCTCGCACGGCCGCATCAGGATCTCGTGGTCGAGCCGCTGCATGAGAAACGGAATCCAGGCAAGCCCGCTCTCGATCCACATCACCTTCAGCTTCGGAAAGCGCTCCGGCATGCCGTTGATCATCCAGTTGGTCAGGTGGATCAGGTTGTAGTGCGACGAACGACAGCGCATGCATGGAGATGAAACGGTTGAGCTGCGCGAACGACGGATCGCTCCAGTTGTAGCCGGAGTGGAAGACCAGCGGCTTTCCCGTCGCCTCGATCACCGCGATAGAGCTTCATGTAGTGACGGATGGTAGACCGGCTTGTTGCGGACGCAGCTGACGGTGAAGCCGATCACGCCGCGGAATGTGCGCATACTTCTCCACCAGCTCGACGCACGCCTCCGGCGTGTTGAACGGCAGATAGAGCAGGCACTTGCAGCCGCGGCTCGTCCTGGGCATGATGCGTTCGACCAGCCAGCGGTTGTAGGCGCGTTCGAGCGTGGCACTCGACGTCGTGCCATGCGGGTGCATGCCGAGCAGCAGCATCCCGCTCGGGAACACGACCTGGTAGTCGATGCCCATGGCGTCCATCGAGCGGCGCATGTTCTGCGCGAACGTATGCCCGGCACCGGCGTCGACCTCCTCAGGTTGGCCTGCTGATGCGGAATGCGGCCGCTCACCGCCTGAAACGAGATGCCGGATCCGACATTCAGCAGCGCGTTGCCGTTCTTCGCGCCCTGCATCATGCCGTCGGCCATCTGCTTCAGCATGTCGTTCTCGATATAGCCGCAGATTTCGCCCCAGAAGCGACTCTCGCTGACGTGCGCGTCGATATCGACGATCACTTCATAGTCGTCATAGGAGCGCGCCTGCTTGGTCGCATGCGCGAGGTAGTCGCGGGTATCGGTGCGGGTGGTGATTTCGGCAAGTTCGCGCGCCTGCGGAACGACACGTTCGAGCATCTTCGATTCTCCCGGCATGGACGTCCGCTCAGGTGCGGTCTCTGCGTCATCAAGCGCCCGGTCGACCCCGGGGCGTGAGTTGGCTTTGGACTAGAATGTGCCCGGCGGAGATTTCTGTCCAATACGAATCTGAATGCCTGACAAGAAAACGGCGCAGGTGTTGCGCCGCAACGCACGCAACGGGTTCTGGATCACTTGCACCTATCGCCGCCCTTGCGTGTGGACGTTCAACAGCGCCGGCGTGCCCGAGCGCACCTTCTCCAGCGCGCGCCGCATGGCGTCCGGGCAGCTTCGCCGGATCCTCGACCGATTCACCCCAGCCGTCGCAGGATTCCGCCACCTTTTCGAAGGCCGGCGACGGATTGAGGTCCTGGATCGGCATCACGTTCGCCTTCGACGCCGCGCCGTCAGGATAGACGGCAAGCGTCGATTGCTTCACGGCGAGCCATTGGTGGTTGTTCGCGACGATCGTGAGCGTCGGCAATTTCTCCGACCGCTGCACGAAATGAAACGGCACCGGATTGCCGAACATGTAGGACCCGTCGCCGACGACGGCGATGACTTCGCGGTCGCGCGCGGCGAGCTTTGCGCCCAACGCCGTGCCGAGTCCTGCGCCGAGCCCGCCGGCGAGCGACGTGCCGATGAAGCTGCAGCGGCTTGATCGAGGTCGAGACGCCCCGGCGCGAGGCCGAGCTCGTTGACGATGATCGCGTCCTCCGACTTCGCCTCGTTGATGCAGTGGGCGAGCCACGCCGGATGAATCGGCACGCTCGTTCCTGCCCTGTTGAACAAGCTTGTCGTGCGCGGCCTTCATCTCCTCGCGCGCCGCAGCGACGATCCTGCGGCGGGCGTCGAGGGCGCCGCTGTTGCCGCTTGCCCAGCGCCTCGTTGAGCATCACCAGACCGGCGACCGGATCGCCCGCCACCAGCAGGTCGGCTTCGTATTCGCGGAACGGATGACGGCTCACCAGCGGATCGATGCCCATATGGATAACCTTGCTGCTCGCCTTCGGCTTCGAGATGCGCGGCATCCAGGGAACGCCGCTATTGATGACGATCACCAGATCGGCCTGCTGCAGATGCGGATTCGGGATCCTGCGCATAGCCGAGGTTCATCTCGTGGTTGCTCGGCAGGTTCATGTCCGTGGCGTTGATCTGCAGCACCGGGATCGCTGCGCGCTGCAAAGTGCTGCCAGCGCCGCCACCGCTTCGGCGGAACGGCCGAGCGCCGACGTGATGATCAGCGGATACTCCGCCTTGGCGATCAGATGCGCGCAGCCTGCTCGATCACCGCGGCCGAGGGCGCTGCGCGGCACGACCCCGAGCGGCCGCACATTGTCGCGCCGCATCGGCACGGCGTCGTCGGCCAGCACTTCGCGCGGCAGACACATATAGACCGGGCCGCGCGGCTCGCTCATGGCGATATCGAGCGCGCGGTCGACCAGCGCGCCGACCGGCTGGCCCGCCCGCAGTTCATAATCCCATTTGACGAACTCGCGCAGCATGCCGCCCTGGTCGAACGAACTCCTGGCCCCAATGAATGGCGCCGTTGCGCGAAGCGATATGACCGGTCTCGGTTACGCGGCGTCCGGCCGGCGCAGAGCATGACCGGCACATTGTCGCGCGCCATGTTCATGAGCCTGACACACGGCGTTGGCGGTTCCGACCGTGACGTGCAGCATCACGGCCGCCGGCTTTCCGCTGACGCGGTAGTAGCCGTTCGCCATCGCCATCGCCAGATTCTCATGCGGCGCGGTCACAAATCGCGGAAAATTGCGCCCGCCGCTGTTGCGCGACACCGCTTCGATGATCGGCGCGAAATCGGTTCCGGCATTGGCGAAGACATACTCTATGCCGCGTTCGCCGAGCCGAGCCGAGAAAGGACTCGGCGGTGAAATCGCCCGTGACCGTGGATTTGTCGGTGACCTGGTCCATGGATATCGCCTCTTGAAGGCCGAGCGCTTATGCTGGCGTATGTTCCATCGGCCGTTGAAAAATAGCAATGCGGAGCTGGTCTCAGGCCGCATGAACGAGGAAAAGAAGACGTGAAAACCTCGAAAAATCATCCGACCCGGAAGCTTTACACCTCCGAACTGGACCTTCCCGAGGAACACATCAAGCCGTTCTTCGACTGGTATCGCCTATCGGCACGCGCCCGACATCTACCAGATCGGCTTTGAGGTCTGCACGTCCTATCGGGCCGATCGAAGGCGACATGGCGATTTTCGATCTCTACGAGATCAACACCGTCGATGTCTTCGACACCGCGAAGTATCGCGCGGTATCGGCCAACGATCCTTATTCCGGCGCCCTGCTCGCAAATCGCAAAGCCAAGGCACACTCCATATATGCGCAGCTGTATGTCGCGCCGGAGCCGGAAGACACGCGGCCGTTGCTCAATTGCGACTGGATTCGCGTCGATCGCTTCAATGCCGCCGACGTGACCTCCGAGGCTTTGTCCGATTATCTCGACGCCGGCGAGGCAGAACGAATTCTGCTTGCGGGCGCAAAGCGCGTCCGGCTTGCGATGCGGACCAAGGCGGGGCCGAAGCACGTCTCGCATCGGCCGCCCTACATCGTGATGTCGGAGTGGGCGGACAAGCCGAACATTTCGGACATCGGGACGAGACTGGCAGGCCACTTCGGAAACAGGATTTCCGATCAATCCACCTTCGTTGGCTACAGGCTCTACCCCTGGGCCGACCGGCCGGACCTGCTGCCGGCAGGCAAACAATAGCAGCTTCAAAAGCCTAGCTGCCGTATCGGAAAGTGGCGTCGTCCAGATCGATGGCCGGGAAATCGTCCTTCTCGGCCCAGTAATCCTGGGTGTGCTGCCATTCCGGCTTGTCGCCGCGCTTCGGCAACAGATGCATGTCGCGCATCAGATAGCCGGGATTGAAGTTCTCCGGATCGATCCATGACGATATCGGCATGTCCTTGTCCTGCGGCCGCAACGCCACCGTGACGGACTTTGCGCCCTTCTTCTTCATGTGCGGCAGCAGGCGGCAGACGAAATCGGCGACCAGATCGGTGCGCAGCGTCCAGCTGGCGCGGAAATAGCCGAACACCCAGACGAGGTTCGGCACGCCGGTGAACATCATGCCGCGATAGGTGACCGTCTCGGCGAAATCGAGCGGCTTGTTGTCGATCGAGAAGGCGATATCGCCCATCACGCAGAGATTGAAGCCGGTGGCGGTGATGATGATGTCGGCTTCAAGCAGCTTGCCGGACTTCAGCAGAATGCCGGTCTCCGTGAAGCGGTCGATCTCGTCGGTGACGACCGAGGCCTTGCCGCTCTTGACTGCACTGGAACAGGTCGGCATCGGGCACGAAGGCGATGCGTTGCCGCCACGGCCGATACTTCGGCGTGAAATGCGTGTCGACGTCGTAGTCGGGGCCGAGCAGGCTGCGGATGTTGCCGATCAGTTCCTGCTTCACCTTCTCCGGCTTCTCGAACGAGGCGCGGGTGAACGCATCCTGCTCGAACAGGATCTTTCGCCGCACGATCTCGTGGATCCATTCCTCGCTGACCTGCAGCTTGCGCAGTTCCTCGGCGAGTTCGATCGCGTTGCGGCCGGTGCGGAAATAGGTCGGCGAGCGCTGCAGCATGACGATGTGACCGCAGTCGTCGGCGATCGCCGGCAACAGCGTCGCGGCGGTGGCGCCGGAGCCGATCACCACGATGTTCTTGCCCTTGGTCTCGAGGTCCTCCGGCCAGGTCTGCGGGTGGACGATGCGGCCCTTGTACTTGTCCATATCCTTCCATTCGGGCGTGTAGCCTTCCGAATGGCGATAATAGCCCTGGCACATCCAGAGGAAGTTGCAGGTGAAGAGCAGCGCCTCGCCGGTGTCGGTGCGCGTCGCCTCGACGGTCCAGAGCTTCTCTGCGCTCGACCAGTTGGCCGACAGGAATCTGGTGCTTGTAGCGGATATGCTTGTCGAGACCGTTCTCGGCGATGACCTCGCCCATGTAGGACTTGAATCTCGGCGGCGCTCGCGATCGGCGGGCCGACCCAGGGCTTGAAGCTGTAGCCGAAGGTGTGCAGATCGCTGTCGGAGCGGATGCCGGGATAGCGATGGGTCAACCAGGTGCCGCCGAAGCTCTCCTGTGTTTCGAGCACGACATAAGCTCGTGCCCGGAAGCTGCTTGGTCAGTTGATAGGCGCTGCCGACGCCGGAGATGCCCGCGCCGACGATCAGCACATCGAAATGCTCGACAGTCCGGGCCTTGGATGCGGTCTTGGGTGCGGTCTTGGGCGCGGTGCGGAGGGTGGTCTCGCTCATGCTGCGTATCCTGTGGGTGCACTGCATTCTCATTTACCCCATCTGCATTCAAGCGCCAGTACGTAGATTTCCTGATCGGCGGCCATCGCCAGCCACCTCGCGCGCAGCCAGCCGCGCGAAACCGGGATGGCGCATTTGAAGCGCAAGGTTAAGATGACAAGGCTTCCAGGCCGCTATGCGGGCAGCTTCAGGGAAACCATGTTCTCACCGATGATCCATATCCTGCTGAGCCGGATGACCGATCAGGCGAAGCACCGCGCCGAGAACGAGCTCTTCCAGCTCTACCACCAGCCCGAGTTGCGCAGCCTGCCGGAAATCGCCTGGGTCGACCGCTTCGTCAACGCGCCCGATTGCGCCGGGCACGCGACGCATGACGCGGCTCACGCGCTCGACTACGCGGCGATCTCCTGGCTGCGGCCGGAAGCCCATGCAGAGCGCGCGCGCGCTGACCGAGCATTTCGAACGCGCCAACGCAACTCGGACTGCATTCGCGCGCCTGGGCGAAGCCCGTTGTCGAAGAGTTCTTCGTGCCGCTGAAAGGGTACGTCCGCAAGGACGCCCTGCTCTCCGCAGACGCGCTGCCGTTCCGGCCCAACACCGGCGCCTATCTCGATGCTGTCGGAATTCTTCCGCCATCACGACGTCGAGGCGGAAGACGTGTTTCGCTGGTACGACCAGACGCGTATCCCCGACATTGCTGGACTGCGCCGGCGCCGCGGGCGCGTGGACTTTTGGCGCGCGCGAATTCTATACGCCGACCCGCGACCTGACGAAGCCGACCCAGCGTCTGACGATCGTCTATCTCCAGGGCGATCCGCTCGCCTTCGCGCGTCGACGTCGCAGCCCGCAGCAAGGAGCTGCGCGACACGACGCCGGTCGAGAGGATCCTGTTCGCCGGGCCGCTGCGCGCCATCGTGCCATGGCAGTGGGACTGGTTCGACGCGCGTGGGGCAGCCTGAGCATGTTCGCGACCCGCACCTATTTCTCGCTGTCCGAGATCACCGATCCGGACAGGCATCGCGACCACAACGAATGGCATCAGCTCGATCACCAACCGGAAAATCTGCTGCTGCCCGGTGTCGCGCTGGGCAGCCGCTGGGTGCGCTCACCCGATTGCGCCGCCGTCAGCTCGGGCTCGGCGACGACCTATATGAAGTCGCACTACGGCCTGATGTACTGGTTCCGCGAACCGATGGCCGAGACGCTCGATGATTTCTTCGAACTGTCGGAGCGCTCGTTCCAGTGGGGCCGCTCGCCGCAGGTCGGATGGACCAACCGCCCGATGCGCGGATTCTTCGCTCCCGTGAAGGGTTATGTCGAACCCGCGCGTGCGCGTGCGCACCGAGGCGCTGCCCTATCGACCGGTCAAAGGCGTGCTGATCACGTTATCCGAGTTGCGCGGCAGCGACGCACAGAAGACCGAACTGCTGCGCTGGCAGGACGAGATACGCATCCCCGATCTGTTGTCATGCAGGGGCGTTGCCGGCGCCTGGACCTTCGCAGCGGACGAGTTCTTCACGCCGCCCTGGAACAACGGCCGCACCAACTGGAGCTTCGCCGACAAGAACAGCCGCGCCGCGAACCCGCAGGCGCGGCGCATGCAAATCCTCTATCTCGACGAAGACCCGCTGCAGGTGATGAGCGATATTCATGCGCGCGACGCCGCTTTGCGGAAAGCCGGTCGTCTGCGCGACACATCCGATATCGAAGACGTGCTGCTGACGACGCCGATGCGCGCAATCACGCCTGGCAATGGGACTGGTTCAAATGATGACAAGCCTGAGCGGCAAGGTCGCCCTCGTCACCGGCGCTGCCGGCGGGATGGGCTCCGCAATCGCCCGCGTGCTGGCGCAGCACGGCGCGGCGGTCGTGATCGCCGATGTCCGCGATGAGCTGGGCCGCAAATTCGAGCGAGAGATCACGGAGGCCGGTGGCGCTGCGATTTATCGCCATCTCGACGTGACCTCGGAGACGGCCTGGATCGAGACCATCGCCGCGATCGAGGCCTCGCGCGGCCGGCTCGACATTCTCGTCAACAACGCCGGCATCAACGTCCGCAAACCGATCGGCAGCATCGATTTCGACGACTGGAACAAGGTTCTGGCTGTCAATCTCAGCGGGCCGATGCTCGGCATGAAGCACGCGGCGCCTGCGATTGCGCGCGCCGGAGGCGGTGCAATCGTCAACATCACCTCCAACATCTCGCTGATTCCAAGCAAAGCGGCAGCCTATGCCGCAAGCAAATGGGGCCTGCGGGGCTTGAGCAAGACCGCCGCACTGGAATTTGCGCCAAGGAACATCCGCGTGAATTCGGTCGGCCCCGGCGTCGTGCCGACCGACATCAATGTCGGCCAGCCCTACCTGCAAACCACCGCGGCGGTGACGCCGCTCGGGCGTATCGCAACCGCCAACGACATCGCCAATGCGGTTCTCTTCCTCGTCTCCGACGCGGGCGCGTTCATCACCGGCATCGACCTGCCGGTCGACGGCGGCTTTACGCTCGGCACGGTGCGCTGAGGCCCGTCCCGGCTTTCAAATTTAATTGTCAAACAGCCAGCCTTCGCTCGCTTCGCGAGCTACGGTGGCAAGCCCGCACGGCACCTCGTGGCGAAGCGGGCAAGGCCCAGACGCGCGTCATCGCCCCGTGTTTAGTCCGGCCCCAGGGCATGCCGGTCTTGAAACTCAATTGTCTTCCTCATCTCCCCGAAGGGGCGTGCGGAACACAGGGCGTTTCACCGCGCCCGCGGCGCCACGTGGGTGACCACGTGGCATCATGTGCTTTCCAGGCACATGACACCGTGTACTGGTGGAACAGCACACGGCAAACAGCAGCCTCGGACGCAGGAAACGCCTGCGTTCCGCACGCGACGGTTTTGATCGGCTTGCAACTCCCAGCGGCACCACGCCGCCTGGTGCCTTGACTGAATGCTGGGCATCGCCGCATTGCTGGGTCCTTGGGCCGCCCACCTCGTCTGCGGGTCGTCGTCCTTTCACTACCTTGCAGCTAGCGCACCTCACGGCGCGCCGTCGCACGAAAGGCCCACAGACGCGACGGGTCCGTCGCATCCCGCTCCTGCGCCGGTGACGAAGCCGGCGCACCTCTTTGGCCGGAGCGGGACGGGAAAAAAATATTCCCGGCCGCAGAACAAATCAAGAACTATTTTTTCTGGAAACCAGAAAAATGGGAGAGCCCGCGGGCTCGTCACGCGGCCCATGTCATTGCGCCTTTTTCCCCTTGTGAGCGCCCCCTCAGCGCGCCGCGGCGAGCTTCGGCGGGTTTGCCTGAATTGAGCCGCCGAGCAAACCCTCGAGGCGCCCGCGGATCAGCCGTTCCGCATCGGCCATGATGCGGTCGATCAGTTCCTTGCACGTCGGGATGTCGTGGATCAGGCCGGCCACCATGCCGCAGCTCCAGGCGCCGGCATCCATGTCGCCGTCGATCATGACCTTCGGATAGACGCCGGCGACCTCGGTCATGATGTCCTCGATCTTGAGCTGCGCCGCCCTTCTCGCGCTCGATCTCGAGCAGGCGCTCGACGGCGGCGTTGTTCAGCACGCGCTCGGTGTTGCGCAGCGGGCGCATGATCGAGCCGCGTGTCGAGCTCGGTGGCCGCGACGAGCGCCTGCTTCACGTTCTCGTGCACCGGCGCCTCCTTGGTCGCGATGAAGCGCGTGCCCATGTTCATGCCGTCGGCGCCCAGCGCCAGCGCCGCGACCAGGCTGCGCGCGTCGGCCATGCCGCCGGACGCGACGAACGGAATCTTCAGCTCCTCGGCCGCGCGCGGCAGCAGGATCAAGTTCGGGACGTCGTCCTCGCCGGGATGGCCGCCGCACTCGAAGCCGTCGACGCTGACCGCGTCGCAGCCGATCTTCTCGGCCTTCAGCGAATGGCGCACCGAGGTGCATTTGTGGATGACCTTGATGCCCGCCGCCTTCAGCGCCGGCATGTACTGCTCGGGATTGCGGCCGGCGGTCTCGACGATCTTGACGCCGCCCTCGATGATGGCGCGCGATGTATTCCGGATAGGGCGGCGCGGTGAACGCCGGCAGGAAGGTGAGGTTCACGCCGAACGGCTTGTCGGTCATGTCGCGGCAGCGCGCGATCTCCTTCGCCAGCACCTCCGGCGTCCGCTGCGTCAGGCCGGTGATGATGCCGAGGCCGCCGGCGTTCGAGACGGCCGCCGCCAGCTCCGCGAAGCCGACGTAGTGCATGCCGCCCTGGATGATCGGGTGCTCGATGCCGAACATTTCGGTGATGCGTGTCTTCATACCGCTCTCCTGCGCCGGCGTTGCTCAAGCCACTATCGCCCATCCGCTTCGCTTAGTGAACAGTTTCGAACAACCCGGCCACGCCGTTCCGCCCGGATACACATCGCGACAACGCCATATTTCGCTTCGCCGTGCGTTTCGCCACTTCCCCGTCAGACGCGGACGCTCTACCTTCGAACTCGACGCCCGAGGAACGCTTCGCGACATCGATCAGCCATGAGATCAGGAATCCGAACATGTCTCTAGCCAACACACCAGATCCCGAGATCCGCAAGCAGGTCGTCAAGCAGGACCTCGACACCGTCCTGCACCCGCTCGTTCAGCACCGCGTGCTCGAGCAGAACCAGATGGTGGTGACAGGGGCACAGGGCTCCACCATCATGGACCATGACGGCACCGCGTATCTGGACGCGCATGGCCGGCCTCTGGTGCGTCAACATCGGCTACGGCCGCACCGAGCTCGCGCAGATCGCGGCCGAGCAGATGGAGCGGATCGCCTACTATCCGCACACCGCGATCAACCTGCCGGCCGCCGCAGCTCGGCGAGCAGATCAACAGTCTCATGGGCGGCGGCTACCACACCTATTTCGTCAACTCGGGCTCTGAGGCGAACGAGGCCGGCTTCAAGTTCGCTCGGCAGTACGCCAAGCACGAATTCCCCGGCGAATTCCGCTTCAAGACCATCAGCCGCTACTACGCCTATCACGGCACGACGCTGGCCACGCTGGCCGCCGGCGGCATGGGCGATCGCAAGGCAAGTTCGAGCCGTATCCGGGCGACTTCGTGCATGTGCCCGCGCCGACCTGCTACCGCTGCCCGTTCGGGCTGAGTACCCGATCGCTGCGGGCTCGCCTGCGTCAAGAACATCGAGACCACGATCCTGGGCGAGGGCCCCGAGACGGTCGCCGAGGTCATCGTCGAGCCGATCATGTGCGGCGTCGGCGTTGCCGTGCCGCCCGACGAATACCTGCCCGAGGTCGAAGAGACTCTGCCGCAAGTACGGCATCCTGCTGCACGTCGACGAGGTGATCAACGGCTTCGGCCGCACCGGCAAGATGTTCGGCCACCAGCACTACGGCGTCAGCCCGGACATCATCGCGGTCGCCAAGGGCATCGTCCCGGCCTACCTGCCGATCGCTGCGACCATCGTGAAGAACAGGGTGTTCGACAGCTTCCTCGGCGAGGCCGCGGAGAACCGCCAGGTCACGCAGGTCAATACCTATGGCGGGCATCCGGTGGCCGCGGCGGTCGCGGTGCGCAACATCGAGATCCTGCTCGAGGAGAAGCTTGCCGCAGCGCGCCGCCGAGATCGGCGCCTATCTGATGGACGGGCTGAAGGATCGCTTGATGAAGCACGGCATCTGCGGCGACGTTCGCGGCAAGGGCCTGTTGATCGGCATCGAACTGGTCACCGACCGCGCCAGCAAGGTCCAGCTCGACGGCAAGCTCGTTGCCGGCGTGCGTGGCGTTCTGCCGCAAGAACGGCGTCATCGTCGGCCGCTCCGGCGGCGGCGCGCGCCATTCCAACACGATCACCCTCTCGCCGCCGCTCATCATCACGCGCTCGGAATGCGACACGCTCATCGACGTGCTCGACCAGGCGCTGGCCGATGTCGTGGCAAAGATGGCCGGGAAAGAGTAACTGGCAACCGGTTTCTTCGCGCGTCCGGGGACCGGCGCGACGAGCGCTGAATTCAAACCGTGCGGGCGGCCACGGCGCTCTACATCGACTCGATCGAAAACGTCACTGGCTCCGCCTGTCATGATGATCTCTGGGGCAACGACGGTGCCAACGTTCTCGACGGCAGAGACGGCAACGACACGCTGAAGGGCTTCGGCGGCGCCGATGTGCTCTATGGACACACCGGTGATGAACCGACACACGACATCATCACGCTCTCGGCGGGCCGACGATCGACGCAAGCGACTTCGTGTTCGTGTAACTTCAACACGTAACGGCCCGGCGGGTTTGCTCGCCGGCTTCGCACGGAGGCCACCGCCGTCTTGAAACGCCTATTTTCGCTTCAAGCCTTCAAGAAGGAAATCCAGGGCGACAAAGATACCGATGCTCAGCACGGTGAGTATCAAGGCCATGGTCATTGGAGCCTCTCGGTCGTTTGCGGTACGCGTGGAGATCGTGCCGACGCTCCGCTTCAGGACAATGTCGGTGTGATGCAGAAATGACTTCGCGAACCGGACTGGTTTGTTTCATGGACGCGACCGGACGAAACATGCGGATGCTCTGCGCGGCGCTAGTCGGGCAGGTGTCGACAAGTGGAAAGCGGCTGGCGTTCCAAGGATGACTCTCGCGATGCGGAACCGCTTCTACGGCCGTCGTCATCCAGGCCAGCTGCGGTCGCTATCGGACACGAAAGGCGTACTCAATCGGTGACGGCAACGTTGGCCGTGCCTGGAAAAGCAGGCTTCAAGACAGCGTAAGCTATTGATATATCTGGTCGGAGTGGCAGGATTTGAACCTGCGACCCCCTCGTCCCGAACGAGGTGCTCTACCAGACTGAGCCACACTCCGATTTAGAGGGCGGCTTATAGCCTTCGCATCGTCCGGCCGCAAGGCGTCCGGGCGGCGTCAAAACCTGTGCTAGAAACGCCCTGAAAATGACGGTCCGAACGAAAACCCGAACGATTTTGGCCGGCGCCGACGCTGCCGCGGCCGCGGCCGCCGCGCGCTGCCTTGGCGACGGCGGACTCGTCGCGTTCCCGACCGAGACCGTCTACGGGCTCGGCGCCGACGCCACCAATGCCGAGGCCATTGCCCGGCTCTATCTGGCCAAGGGGCGGCCGTCGTTCAATCCGCTGATCGCCCATGTCGGGGATCTTGCTGCCGCGCACCGCATCGCATGGTTCGACGCGAACGCCGAGAAACTCGCCGCAAAATTCTGGCCCGGGCCGTTGACGCTGGTGTTGCCGCGAACCGCGGATTGCCCCGTCGCCGAGCTTGCCACCGCGGGGCTTGAAACCATTGCGGTACGCGTTCCCGCACATCCCGTGGCGCGCGATATTCTCTCTGCGTTCGGCAAACCCGTCGTCGCACCGTCCGCCAATATATCGGGCCACGTCTCACCGACCACGGCGCAGCATGTGGAGGCCGATCTCGGCGGCAGGATCGATCTGATCGTCGACGGCGGTCCGGCGAATGTCGGTCTCGAGTCGACCATCGTCGGCTGCTTCGAGACGCCCTTGCTGCTGCGGCCAGGCGGGCTCGCGCGCACCGAGATCGAAGCCGTGCTCGGCGGCAGGCTTGCGGAGCTGCCGCGCGATGACGCGACAGCCCAGCCGCTCGCGCCCGGCATGCTGGCCTCGCATTATGCGCCGCGCTCGCCGGTGCGGCTGAACGCGACGACGATCGAACCCGGCGAAGCCCTGCTGGCGTTTGGCTCGTCTGCCGTCGCGGGAGTGGACAAGGCGGCTGCGGTGTTGAATCTCTCAAGGCGCGGCGATCTCGTCGAGGCGGCGGCCAATCTGTTCCGCCATCTGCGCGAGCTCGACGCCAGGGGCGCGCTGCAAATTGCAGTGATGCCGATCCCGAACCAGGGCCTCGGCGAGGCGATCAACGACCGGCTGCGCCGCGCAGCCGTGTGAGGAAACACGATGAACAAGATCGAGCCGGCGCCGCCGCATCTCGCGCCTGACCTGATCGAACGCTTCAAGGCGATCGTCGGCGAAAAATACGCCGTGACGGATCAGCACGACATCGCACAGTACGTCACCGAAGAGCGCATGCTGTACCAGGGGCATACGCAACTGGTGCTGCGCCCTGGATCAACCGCGGAAGTCTCGGCCATCTGCAAGCTTGCGAACGAGACGCGCACCGCGCTCGTCCCGCAAGGCGGCAACACCGGTCTCGTCGGCGGACAGACCCCGCATCACGGCGAGGTCGTGGTTTCGCTCCGCCGGCTCGACCGCGTGCGCGACCTGGATCCGCAGTCCAACACGATGACCTGCGAGTCGGGCGTGGTGCTGCTGAACGCCCAGAAACATGCGAGCGAGGCCGACCGCCTGTTTCCCCTTTCGCTCGGCGCGGAAGGAAGCTGCACCATCGGCGGCAACCTCTCCACCAACGCCGGCGGCAACACCGCGCTCGCCTATGGCGTCGCGCGCGATCTGGTGATCGGGCTCGAAGTGGTTCTCGCCGACGGGCGCGTTCTGAACACGCTGTCGAAGCTGAAAAAGGACAACACCGGCTACAACCTGCACAACATGTTCATCGGCGCGGAAGGCACGCTCGGCATCATCACCGCTGCGGTGCTGAAACTGTTCCCGAAGCCGCGCTCGGTCGAAACCGCTTTCATCGGACTGAAGTCGCCAAAGGACGCGCTCGCCCTGCTCGGCGTCGCGCGAGCGGAAGCGAGCGGCAGCGTTACCAGCTTTGAACTCGTGCCGGAGATCGTCATCGAGTTCTGCGTGAGGCACGGCAGCGGCATCCGTGATCCGATGTCGAAGCGTTATCCGTGGTACGTGCTGATGGAACTCACCTCGCCCGCGGCATCATTGAGCGAGACGATGGAGACGGTCCTGTCGCGCGGCATGGAGGAAGGGCTTGTCGAGGACGCAGTGATCGCGACCAGCCTGCAGCACCGGCGTTCGTTCTGGGACCTGCGCGACTTCGTCACCCACTCGCAGAAGCCGGAGGGCGGCTCGATCAAGCACGACGTCTCGGTGCCAGTTGCCTCCGTGCCGGAGTTCCTCGACAAGGCAAGCGCCGCCGTCGTCAACTTCATGCCGGGCGCCCGGGTGGTCGCCTTCGGCCATCTCGGCGACGGCAACATCCATTTCAACGTCACCCAGCCGATCGGTGGCGACAAACAGGCATTCCTCGGGAGCTGGCGCGACATGAACGACGTGGTGCACGCGGTCGTCGCCGAATATGGCGGCTCGATCTCGGCCGAGCACGGCATCGGCGTCATGAAGCGCGACGAGCTCGCGCATGTGAAGGACCCGGTCGCGATGCAGGTGATGCGCTCGCTCAAGGCGACGCTCGATCCGAACGGTATTTTGAATCCGGGGAAAGTGGTTTAGCCGCGCGTCCGGCGTCATTGCGATCCATAGCCGTTCGAAGAACGGTGTCGCCCCGCAATGACGACAACCGTCACGGCCGCGGCGGGCTTTGTGGAAACTCCGGCAGTTCGAGTTTCGGATCGTACCAGGAGGCAGAGTCCGAACGCCAGATGTGGCAGCGCGGCGTGTCTTCGATCGGCGTGTCGAGACAACCGAGCCGCAACAGCACGGTCGGCCGGCCGGTGCGCTCGGCGACGATGTGCGAGCCACAGCGCGAACAGAATTTCCGGATCTTTCCCGGCGAGGACTCGAATGCATTCAAAAGCTCCTCGCCCCTGACGAAGCGAAAGCGCTCGCGGGGAACGTTCGCAAGGCTCGAGAACGCCGAGCCGTGCGTCTTGCGGCAGGTCTGGCAGTGGCAATGGATGATCGGACCGGGGGGCGCGTCCACCTCATACGCAACGCTCCCGCACAGACAGCTTCCGGCCAGCATCGGCTTCTCCTTCATTAAAACAGCGATCCCTGATCGTTCGATTGCGTCCTGCGAGGTTTCGCACGCACCTTTGCGGCCTGCGCTTCCGCAGTCGCCTGCATCGCTTCTTCTTCCGACACCGGTTCGATCAATCGCGCATCGTCGTTAGCCACGCGATTCACCGCCATCGAAACCTCATGCCAGGCGAACGTGCCGACCGGGGGCGCGATCAGCAGCGAGGTCGCAACAGCGGCTTCGACACTGGCGCAATCGAGCCAGAGATCGAATGCGTCAGGCGCGATCGTCACCGGCATGCGCGGATGAAAGCCGACGAGATCGGCGCTCGCCGCCGTCGTGACGATGGCGACCGTATCGACTTCTTCGCCGTTCGGCCCGATCCAGGTTTCCCAAAGTGCTGCGAACGCGATCGGCTCCCGGTTTGCAGGATAAATGAACAGCGGCCGCTTGCGCGTCCCCAGGTCGTGCCACTCGTAGTAGCCGTCGGCCGGGATCAGGCAGCGCCGCCGCCGGATCGCGTTGCGAAACGCCGGCTTCTCGACCACCGTTTCGCAGCGCGCGTTGATGACGAGCCCGAACTTCTTCGGATCCTTTGCCCAGGCCGGCAGAAAGCCCCAACGCATCAATTGGAACCTGCGCGCGCCGCGCTCGGCCAGTACAACCGGGACGGGTTGCGTCGGCGCGATGTTGTAGCGCGCAGGCAGGTTCGGCTGGTCGCCATAACCGAATAAACGCCGCAGCGCTTCGGGCGATGAAGTGATGACGAAGCGTCCGCACATCGGCAAGTTCCAAAAAAAGTTCCATCCGCCGCAAATTTCAGCAGGAATTAACCGCACACCTAAACAATGGGGAAGATGACGTCCGCCGCAAGACAACTCTCCCCTGCATCCTCATCGCCGGACGCGCTCAGCGCGGACGCGCTTGCCGCCGCCAACATCAATCCAACCACGCGCCTTGCCACCGATTACATGAATCACTTCAATGAAGCGATCATGCTCCTGGAAATGATACCGGCGATGCCCGAGTGCACGGACGATTTTCTCGTCTGGGAGCCGCTGACCTATCCCGAGCACTTCCGGCAGTCGAATTTCAAGGGCCGTGACCTCGCGATCGCCGCCTATGATTCGGCCGATCCGGAGATTCGCGCCCGCTTCGATGGGCTGTGCGATACGCTGACCTCGATCCTGACCGCCATTCGCGACGCCCTGACAGCGGCGACCCAGCCCGCGACCCGGGTCCGCCTTGCCGAGCAGGCGACCGGCTGGCTGAAACCGCTGGTGATCCAGGCCGGCGGCGTCATCAACGGCGCGAGCGACGCACAGGCTGAGGAAGCCCAGCCGCAGAGCGACGCCGACATGATCATGTCGGCCTGAGCCGCATGCCCCCTCGCCCCATGCCCGAACTCGCTGTCAGCGCCGCCATTTTTCGAAACGGCGACGTGCTGGTGGTTCGCCGCGCCGGCGCGCCGGCCAAGGGGCTATGGACCCTGCCCGGCGGCCGGGTCGAAGTCGGGGAAACGCTGGTCGACGCCGTCCGGCGCGAGGTGATCGAAGAGACCGCGCTGATCATCGATGTGGTCGGCCTTGCGGGCTACCGCGAAATCATTCTGCCGCAAGCGGTCGGCGAACGCGGACGGCATTTCGTGATCCTGCCCTTCGCGGCGCGCTGGATCTCCGGCGAGATCGCACTGAACGATGAGTTGAGCGACGGGCGCTGGATGGCCGTCGAGGCGGTCGCGGCATCTGCCAACCACCGAGGGCCTTCTGGAGATTCTGCGGCAGGCGGAACAGCGCTCTCCCGGTAAAGCGCGCCTTGCTTACGCCGCCGCGACCGGTCATATGACCGGTGAAACGGACCTCCCGATGCCGAAGCTTTTCCGCCTCGCTTATGATCGCCGCCTGCCTTGGCCGTCGCGCCCGCAAAAGCGCAGGACGCGGCCGCGCCGTTCGATGCGGACCTGCAGCGCTTCGCCGAGATCCTCGGCTCGCTGCATTACCTGCGGGCGATCTGCGGCGCCAACGAAGGCCAGAAGTGGCGCAATGAAATGCAGGCGCTGGCCGATGCCGAGACGCCGAGCGGCGAGCGCCGCGCGCGGCTGATCGCAAGCTTCAACCGCGGCTATCACGGTTTCCAGCAGACCTATCGCACCTGCACACCGGCCGCGAACGTCGCGATCAAACGCTATCTGACGGAAGGCTCGAAGATTTCCCGCGACCTGACGGCGCGCTACGCGAACTGACGATCTGGGATTCAGCCCGATCGCGGCGGGCGTTCCCGGACCTTACCTGGTTGGCGAAAATGCCGATTAACCTTTCCTAAAGATCCGGACTAGGCGGAACCGCCGCGCATGCTAGACATGCCGTCACCTTCGCTGAGCAGGTGCCGGCCGAACCGGCGCCCGCCTTTTTCTGTGAGATTGATGTCCGCTTCAGCCGCCCACGATCTTCTCGCCGACGATGCGCAAAAGCGGGCCGCGTTGTCTTATGTCAGTGAAGCCTGGGCCGAAGCGCGCCTCGAGGGGATCGACGGCGATTGCCTTGCGCAGGCAAGCCTGTTCACGGCCTTCGCCGAACTTGTCACAACCTATGGCGAAGACGCTGTCGCGAAATTCGTCGAAGGCCTGTCGAAGCGCGTGAAAAGCGGCGAATTCTCGGTGATGAGCGCAAGGCAGTAGACGGCGCGGGTCATGCCCGCGCAATTCGTCAAGGCACCAGCGTTTCCATAAAGCGGATCGGCTCTCCGGTGGACGGCGCGGTCAGTTCGCCCTGCCACATCACACGTTTTCCGCGCACGAACGTACCGACCGGCCAGCCCTTCACCTTCACACCGTCGTAGGGCGTCCACGCCGCACGCGAGGCGATCCATTTGTTGGTGATCGTCTCTTCGCGCTTCAGATCGACGATCGTCAGGTCGGCGTCGTAGCCGGTCATGATCCGCCCTTTTCCGGCGATGTTGAACAAACGCTGCGGGCCGGCGCTGGTCAGATCGACGAAGCGCGCGAGCGACAGCCGCCCTGCATTCACATGGTCGAGCATGATCGGCACCAGCGTCTGCACGCCGGTCATGCCGGAGGGCGAGGCGGGATAGGTCTTCGCCTTTTCCTCCAGCGTATGCGGCGCGTGATCGGAACCGAGCACGTCGACGATGCCCTGCTCGATCCCTTTCCAGATGCCGGCCTGATGCGATGCGTCGCGCACCGGCGGATTCATCTGCGCGCGGGTACCGAGCCGTTCGTAACATTCGGGCGCCGTCAGCGTAAGGTGGTGCGGCGTCACCTCGACGGAAGCCACATCGCGATGGTCCTTCAGGAACTCCATCTCCTCCTTCGTGGAGATGTGCAGCACATGGATGCGCTTGCCGAACTCGCGCGCGATTCGCACCAGCCGCTGCGTCGCGGTCAGCGCCGCGACCTCGTCGCGCCACACCGGATGCGAGCGCGGATCGCCCTCGATGCGCAGGCCCTTGCGCTCGTTCAGCCGGTATTCGTCCTCCGCGTGAAACGCTGCGCGGCGGCGGATCACGCCGATGATCTTGCGCAGGCTCTCGTCGTCTTCCACCAAAAGGCTTCCGGTCGAGGAGCCGATGAACACCTTCACCCCGGCGCAGCCTCGGCGCGTTCCAGCACCGGCAACTGCTCGAAATTCTCGCGCGTGCCGCCGACGTAAAAGGCGAAGTCGCAATGCATGCGATGCGTGCCGCGCCTGATCTTGTCGGAAAACGTCGCCTCGGAGATGGTCAGCGGATCGGTGTTCGGCATCTCGAACACCGCCGTGACGCCGCCCATGGCTGCCGCGCGCGAGCCGGTCTCGAGGTCTTCCTTGTGCGTCTGGCCCGGTTCGCGAAAATGCACCTGCGTGTCGATCACGCCGGGCAGGATGTGCAGGCCCCTGCAATCGACGATCTCGGCCGCCGACGCTGCGCCCAGCGCGCCGATGGCGGCGATCCGGCCGTCCTTGATCGCAAGGTCGCGCAGCCCCTCACCGTCCTGATTGACGACAGTGCCGGATTTCAGGATCACATCGTAGCTTGCACTCATGCTTCCTCGAATGCTGTTTGGCACCGCTCCAGTGGTCCGACTCTGAATGTCAAATCCACTCTACCAGCGGGACTTGTGCCACTCGCCCGTGCGCCTTACGTTCCGCTGCGACAGGTATCAAGGCATTTCATCCATGAAAGCAGCGTTTCTCCCCGACCGTGGCGTCGTCAAGCTCAATGGTGATGATGCACGGCACTTTCTCAACAATCTTGTGACCGCCGAGCTTGACGAGGTGAAGCCCGGAACCGCGCGATTCGCGGCCCTGCTCACGCCGCAGGGCAAAATCGTCGCGGATTTTCTGGTGACCGAAGCGCCCGCTGGTCACGGCGGCGGCCTGTTGATCGACTGTCCGAAAGCGCTCGCCGGCCCGCTTGCAACCAAGCTCGACTTCTACAAACTGCGGGCAAAAGTGACGGTGGAAAACCTGACCGGCCAGCTCGGTGTGCTCGCGGCATGGGGCGGCGCGCCGGCGATGCTGCCCGATCTCTCCTTTGCCGATCCACGCGACAGCGAACTGGGCTTCCGGGTTCTCATTCCCGAGGAGCTGTCGGAAAAGCTCGCCGGCGTGCTCGGCGCCGAACTCGTCGCTGCTGACAGTTATGAAGCGCACCGTATCGTGCTGCGGGGTGCCGAACGGCGGAAGCGATTTCATGTACGGCGATGCTTTTCCGCATGAGACCAATATGGACCGCCTGCATGGCGTGAACTTCGACAAGGGCTGCTATGTCGGCCAGGAGGTCGTATCGCGCATGCAGCATCGCGGCACGGCGCGCACGCGCACGGTGCGGCTCATCGTCGATGGCCCGTCGCCGGAAGTGCGGAAGCGATGTGGTCGCCGACGGCAAGACTGTCGGCACCATGGGCTCGTCGCGCTCGGGGCGCGGGCTCGGGCTGCTGCGGCTCGACAAGGTATCCGATGCGCTGGCAAGGGGCGCATCCTTGTCGGCCGGCGGCATCGCCGTGATGCTGGTCGACCCCGCCGATGCAAAATTGCCCGGGAAGCAGGTGAACCTATGACATCCGCGCGGCTGCACGCCGACGGCAGGAAGCGCTGCCCGTGGCCGGGCGAAGACCCCTTCTACATGGCCTATCACGACGACGAATGGGGCGTGCCGGAATACGATGACCGCGCGCTGTTCGAGAAGCTGATCCTCGACGGCTTTCAGGCCGGGCTGTCGTGGATCACGATCCTGCGCAAGCGCGAGAACTTCCGCAAAGCCTTCGACGACTTCGAGCCGAAAAAGATCGCGAAGTACGACGCGAAGAAGGTCCATGCGCTGATGAACGATGCCGGCATCGTCCGCAACCGCGCCAAGATCGAGGGCACGGTCGCAGGCGCCAGGGCCTATCTGAAGATCATGGAGGACGGCCCAGGCTTTTCGAAGCTGCTGTGGGATTTCGTCGACGGCAAGCCGAAGGTGAACAAGTTCAAGACCACCAAAAGCGTGCCCGCGTCCACGCCGGTCTCGATCGCCATCTCGAAGGACCTGTCGTCGCGCGGCTTCAAGTTCGTCGGCCCGACCATCGTCTACGCCTTCATGCAGGCGACCGGCATGGTCAACGATCATCTCGTTAGCTGTCACTGCCACGAGACCTGCAGCAAACTGAAACGCAAGCCACGCGCGACATGACGACAACGAAGGCCGCAGCACTCGCCGCGGAGCGCGACATCGCCAGGCGCGCGTGGCAACGCATGCTGTCGGGGCGCAGACTTGATCTGCTCGATCCCTCGCCGCTCGATATCGAGATCGAGGATATCGCGCACGGGCTCGCCCGCGTCGCGCGCTGGAACGGACAGACCATCGGCGCGCATATCTTCTCGGTCGCCCAGCACACGCTGCTGGTGGAAGCCGTGCTGCGCGCGCAGATGCCGCGCGTCGACCATCGCATCCGGCTCGCCGTGCTGCTGCACGACGCGCCGGAATATGTGATCGGCGACATGATCTCGCCGTTCAAGGCGGTGATCGGCGGATCGTACAAGGCCGTCGAGAAACGCCTGCTCACCGCGATCCACATCCGCTTCGGCCTGCCGGCGGCGCTGCCGGACGAATTCACCGCGCGGATCAAGGCGGCCGATGCCGGCGCGGCCTATCTCGAGGCCACGCACCTGGCCGGATTCAAGGATGCCGAGGCGCGCAAATTGTTCGGACGGCCGCCGGACTTGCCCGCGTCCGCGGAAGCCGATTTCCTCACCCCCTGGCCCGCCGGCAAGGCGGAAAAACGCTTTCTGGCCCGTTTCAAGGTGCTGACGCCCGCCTGAGTAGAGACCCGTCATGCCCGGCCTTGTGCCGGGCATCCACGTCTTGCGGCGGTTCATCACGAGAAGACATGGAGGCCGGGACAAGCCCGGCCATGACGACGAGGTGCTTTCACCATCTGTCGACGGGTTCTATAGTTGGCAAAGGGATTCTAGCTTCAGGAAACGCCCATGATTCACGTCTGCTCGCTCGCTCATCTGCCCGGCACGGTGCAGGCGACCGGCGCCAGCCACGTCATCACGGTGATGGCGGATGTGGCCCAGGTGAAGCGCCCGTCGTCGATCCTTCAGGACAACCATCTCGTGATCTCGATGGACGACATCATCGAGGAAGCCGAGGGTTCACCGCGCCCGCCGTCGACCACGTCGAACGGGTGTTGAGTTTCGGCCGAAGCTGGAACAGGGCCGCGCCGATGGTGATCCATTGCTATGCCGGCATCAGCCGTTCGACGGCAAGCGCGTTTGCGGTCGTCTGCGCGCTCAACCCCAACCGCAGCGAATTGCAGATCGCCCGGCAGATCCGCAGCGCCTCGGCTTTCGCGCATCCGAACCGGCTGATCGTCAGCCATGCCGACCGGCTGCTCGGCCGCGAAGGCCGCATGCTGCGTGCGCTCGACGACATGGGCCCCGGCAATCTCACGGTCGAAGGCCGGCCCTTCCGCATCGACCTCGATTGATCCGGCATCTGGCTGCGATGAGCGAGAAGCCGCTGACGCCCATCGAGATCGGTCTCACGGCGGCGATCGTTGCGATCGAGGCGAATGAGCCGCGCATTCTTGTCGCTACGGCGAGCGCGGGCAGCGAACCACGCGCCGGTCTTCCGTTCGGCCCGTTCGATCCGGTCGCGCACCGCACGCTGGAAATCGGCTTGCGCGAGTGGGTGGAAGAACAAACCGGTCTGTCGCTTGGTTATATCGAGCAGCTTTATTCGTTCGGCGATCGCGGCCGTCACGCCCATCCGGGCGATACCGGACATGTGGTCTCGGTCGGCTATCTCGCACTGACCCGCCCCGACGGCTCGGACGAACAGCGGGCCGCGAGCGCTGCGTTCGAGCCGTGGTATCGCTATTTTCCGTGGGAAGACTGGCGCAAGGAGCGACCGGAGATTCTCGACGCACAAATCATTCCGGCGCTGAGCGAATGGTCGAAGCAGGCGGAGGTGCCGAGCATCACCCGCGCGCTTGGCCGGCGCGAGCGCGTGCGGCTCTATTTCGGCGGCGAGGACGGCCACTGGGACGAAGAGCGCGTGCTCGATCGCTACGAACTGCTCTACGAGGCAGGGCTTGTCGAGGAAGCACGGCGCGACGGACGGCCGGCGGCGCTTGCGCGCAAGAAGTCGCCTGCGCTTGGCGAGCCGATGCGGTTCGATCACCGGCGCATTCTCGCAACCGCGATCGCGCGGCTGCGGGCAAAACTGAAATACCGGCCGGTGGTATTTGAACTTTTGCCCGGCGAATTCACACTCACAGACTTGCAGCGGACCGTCGAAGCCATTTCGGGGCGTCACCTGCACAAGCAGAATTTCCGCCGGCTGGTCGAGGCCGGCGCGCTGGTCGAACCCACCGGCGAGACGTCGACACAAACCGGCGGACGTCCGGCGGCGCTGTTTCGCTTCCGCCGCAGCGTGTTGCAGGAGCGTCCGGCACCGGGACTTCGCGTGCGCGGCCGCTAGCTTTATTCCAGGAATGTTCGATGCTCGGCCTCGCCGTAGAGCTACTCTTCGCATTTGGAGAACAGATGTTCGAAATCCTGATTGCAGGTATCGCGATTGCCGCTCTTGTCTTTTCGCGCCAGGCGCTGAGCAGGCTCCGCGCAGCCGAGGTGCGGATCGCAACACTCGAGGCAGGCGCCGCGCCGCCGCGAACCACCGTCGTTTCCGCCCCTTCGCCGACCGAAGCGCCACTCGCACCGACGATCGCACCGGAAGCGCCGCAGGGCGAACTGACTGGGCAGACCTGGATTCAAACGCCCGCCGAACTGCCGCCGCTGCCGCCCGAGGCTCCGCCTGCCCCGCCTGAAGCTACGACACCGCCAGCCGCATCGCCCGGCTTCGAGGAGCGCCTCGGCACGCGCTGGGTGGTCTGGGTCGGCGGACTGACGCTCGCGCTCGGCGGACTGTTCCTTGTGAAGTATTCCATCGAAGCGGGGCTGCTCGGTCCCGCCGCCCGCGTGTTCTTCGGCGGGCTGTTCGCCGTCGGCCTGCTGATGGCCGGCGAATGGACCCGGCGCAAGGAATCGATCTCCTCCATCGCGCAGAATCCGATTGCCAATATCCCGGCGATCCTCACCGCCGCTGGCACCGCCGTCGCATTCGGCACCGTGTACGCGAGCTATGCGCTCTATGATTTCCTCGCGCCCGCCACGGCGTTCGTCGCCCTCGGCCTGGTCGCGGTCGCAACGCTCGCAGCCGCGCTGCTGCACGGGCCTGCACTGGCCGGGCTGGGGCTTGTCGGCGCGTTCGTGACGCCGGCGCTGGTCGCCTCCGACAAACCCGACTTCTGGGCGCTGTACATCTACATCGCCATCGTCACCGCCGCCTCGTTCGGTCTCGCGCGCATCCGCATGTGGCGCTGGCTCGCGATCACCACCATCGTCTTCGGCGTGCTGTGGACGCTGGTGGCGATGGGTACGCCCGGCCTGCTTTCGCCGCATGCGTTCAGCGTAGTCGCCGGCTTCGGGCTGGCCGCCACGCTGGTCGTCTCCGGCTTCCTGTTCGGCCCCGAGGCCGACCCCGGCAAGGTCGAGCCGATCTCGTCGGTGGCGCTCGGCGCGTATCTGTTCGCCGCGATGACCCTCGTTGTGTCTCTACCGCCACGCCGACGCGAGCATGATCGTGTTCGCCATCCTGGTCGCGGCAACGATCCTGATTGCCTGGCGCAGCGAAGCCGTCGCGGGCGCATTGCCGGCCGCGGCAATCGCCGTCGGCGTCGTGTTCCTGTCATGGGCCGTGCGCGGCAATCCCGAATGGCTGGTCACGCCGGGCGGCGCGATGACAGGGCGTCGGCCCGGAAGCGCTCGAAGGCTCGGTCGCAACACATCTCATCGCTGCGTTGGCATTCGCCGGCGGTTTCGGCATTGCCGGCTTCCTCGCGCAAGGCCGTTCGCTGAACGCCACGGTGCCGGTGATCTGGTCTGCCGTCGCGGTCGCGACGCCGCTCGCGCTGCTGATCGCGACCTACGCGCATATCGCCCATCTCGACCGCTCGATCCCGTTCGCGATCGTGGCCATCGTGCTCGCCGCCGCGTTTGCTTTCGCGACGGAGCAACTGTCGAAACGCGAGCCGCGCCCGGGCCAGGCGATTGCCGCCGCGCTGTTTGCGACCGGCACGCTCGGTGCGCTGGCGCTCGGCTTCACCTTGGCGCTCGACAAGGGCTGGCTGACGATCGCGCTGGCGCTGATGTCGCTCGGCACCGCATGGATCTCGCTGCAACGTCCGGTGCCGTTCCTGCGCTGGCTCGCGGCGATTCTCGCCGTCATCGTCACCGCGCGCATCGGCTACGAGCCGCGCATCGCCGGCGACGATGTCGGCACGATCCCGATCTTCAACTGGCTGCTGTACGGCTACGGCATCCCTGCGCTGTCGTTCTGGGCGGGCAGCTACTACCTGCGCAAGCGCGGCGACGACGCCCCGCTGCGGATGGTCGAAGCCGCCGCGATCCTGTTCACCGTGCTGCTGGCGTTCATGGAAATCCGCCACCTCGCCAATGGCGGCGACGTCTACAGCAACACGTCCGGTCTGGTCGAAGCCGCGCTGCAGGTCTGCACCATGCTGGCGTTGGCGATCGGCCTCGAACGCCTGCACATGCGCACCGGCAGCATCGTGCACAATATCGGTGCGCTCGTCGTCGCTGGCATCGCGGGCTTCATCATCGTGTTCGGACTGTTCCTGTTCGAAATGCCGGTGTTCTGGCCGGACGACGTTGGTGGCCTGTTGTGGAACCGCCTGCTGCTCGGCTACGCGCTGCCGGCGGTGCTGCTGCTGACGCTCTCCTACACCGTCGCAGGCAAACGGCCCGTGGGCTACGCCAACACGCTCGCGGGGCTCGCGCTCGTGCTCGCGATGACTTACGTGACGCTGCAGATCCGGCGCTTCTTCCATGGGCCGGTACTGCATGGTGGCGTGACCACCGATGCCGAGCAGTATGCCTATTCGCTGGCGTGGCTTGGCTTCGGCGTGGTGTTGCTGGTCGCAGGCCTCGCGCTCGCCTCACAGCGCGCGCGGCTTGCGTCCGCCGTCGTCATCGGGCTCACGGTGCTGAAGGCCTTCCTGTTCGACATGTCGAACCTGACCGGCGTGTACCGCGCCCTGTCGTTCATGGGGCTCGGCCTCGTCCTCGTCGCGATCGGCTGGCTCTACCAGCGCATCCTGTTCAAGCGGCAGGCGCCGCCGCAGGAGGCCGCGGCGGAGTAGAGGAAATCCCGCGTTTGTCCCAGTCATTGCGAGCGCAGCGAAGCAACGAGGCAACGCCGCGCGAAATCCCGCCCCTTCTTTCCCCACATTCTCAATTGTCAAACAGCCCGCGCGCCGAATTCCAGACACGGGCGTGTGGAACGACAGGGCGTTTCACCGCGCCCCCGCCAGCCCGTCGACGATCTCCTGCGCCTGCCTGGTGAGCCGCGCAAATGCCGGATCGCTCTTCGCGCGTGTGGCGAAACACTTGCGCATGGCTTCATCGCCTTGCTCGCGCACGCGCTCGGTCTCCTCGACGACGTTTTCATTCCTGGTCGCCGACTTTTCATTCAGCCCGAACATCCTGTTGGCCTTCGCATCGGCATCCTTGAACAGCTTCTCGCAAGCGCCCATCATCTTGATCTTCGCAGCCGGCAGAGCGCTGACGACATAGACGCGCGGGGGTGCGATCACGCCCAATAGAATTTCGCCCGGCGCGACGACGCCGAAGTCCTGCCGCCGGGCGGCAAGCATCGCGAAAGCAAACTCGACGCCGGCGGGCTTCGTGACCGGGAGTTCGCCGTAGTTCCCCGCGGCGGCGTCGGCGCTCGTGGCGCGGGTATAGAACAGGTCACGCGTCAGCGCGGACCGCAAATCCGGTGGTACGCTGCCCTCGTCGGCCGCAAGACCTTCCGGCGACTTTATCCAGCGATCCGCCAGACCGGTGGTCGTCACCACAAGCCGCACGTCCTTGCCTCGGGTAAACGAAAGGCCGTCAAGGATGCCGGACTCCATGTCGCCCTTGAACAGGCTGCCGACGTTGTAGGTCCCCTCGCCCGCAAATCCCTTCACGTTCAGCGGGCCGATCAGGCCGCGCATCTGCCTGCCCAGTTCGGTGCGCGCACGCTCCTCGTCCCTGGAGGCGGCCTCGCTCGGTGCGACGGGATCACCCGGCGGATTGAGCTTTGCGATGACGGCATCGCGCGCAGCGATGTAGTTTTCTTCCGGGGATGCGGCCTGCGCGGTGGCGGAAAGCAGCGTCAGCGCGATAGCGAGGGCATACTTCATGTCACGAACCGGCAAACGGAAACCAATTGGCTTTCGTTTGCCGCGCAATGCAAGGCGAAGGTTCAAGTCATCGGGCAGAGCGCCACAGTTCACTCCGTCGAGCGACGCAACTCCAGCGCGGCCGGCTCAGTCTTTGCCGACTCAGCCTTGGGCGGATCGATCCTGGCGGATTCGACCTTCGGCGTCTCGACCTTCGCCACCGTCTCCGGCCTCGAGGCATCGGCGGAGCGAACGCCGCGTGCGCGCAGCGACATGGGGCCGCGCTCGGCGCGCGCCATCAGCAGCGAATTGCCGTGCTTGCGGAAATCGCAATAGGCGAAGCTCATGCCCGACACCGCGCCGCGGAAGGTCGCGTCGCTGGTCCTGTCGAGGTTGAAGCACGGCGTGAAGGGCAAGCCTTTCAGCTAGGCGCACACCTGCGTCGTGCCCACCTGTACCGTATTCACCGGAAGCCGGGCGTAGCGCACCGGGCCAGCGCCCGAGAACTGGACCGAGCCCGCGACGGAGCCGTCACTGTGGATACGGCCGGAACCGCGCGTGCCGTCCACGCAGGTGAAGGCGAAAACCTTGCCGGCGATGAACTGGCGGGCCTGTTCCGCATTCATCGATCTGGGCCGCGACAGGCCCTGCAACTGCGCCTGCGACCAGCGCCCCCCACACCAAACGCGAAAGCATGCTGTTACTCCGACTCACAAAAAACTGCGCCCGGGCCCCGCTTAACCCGCTGCTTACCATACGAACCATGGCAACATTGGCGCAGCTTCGTTGACAAAGTCTGAACATCCTCAGACAATTTTTACCACGATTCTTCCGCGGACCTGGCCGGCGAGAATTTTCGCACCCGCGTCCACGACCTGGTCGAGCGCGAATTTCGTAGTTATTTCAACGAGTTTTGATTGATCCAGGTCGCGTGCAAGCCGCTCCCAGGCGCGTTGCGCCGGCGCTCGATCGGGCACATCACGGAATCGATGCCCAAAAGGCACACCCCGCGCAAAATAAATGGCGCAACCGAGGACGGCAAATCCATGCCGGCGGCCAGGCCGCAGGCGGAGATCGCACCGCCATATTTGGTCATCGACAGCAGGTTGGCGAGCGTGGTCGAGCCGACGCTGTCGACGCCGCCGGCCCAGCGCTCCTTGGCGAGCGGCTCGGCGCGGCTGCCAGTTCGGCGCGGTCGATCATCTCGGCAGCACCGAGATGCTTCAGATAGTCGGCTTCCGCCAGCGCGGCCGGTCGATGCGATGACGTGATAGCCGAGCTTGGACAGGACCGCGATTGCGACCGAGCCGACGCCGCCCGCAGCGCCCGTGACGACCATCGGCCCCGATGCAGGCGTGAGGCCGTGCTCTTCAAGCGCCAGCACCGCGAGCATCGCGGTGTAGCCGGCGGTGCCGATCGCCATCGCATCGCGCGTCGACATGTCCCTCGGGCAGCCGCACCAGCCAGTCGCCCTTGACGCGCGCCTTCTCGGCATAGGCGCCGAGATGGGTTTCGCCCATGCCCCAGCCGTTGCAGATGACCTTGTCGCCGGCCTTCCAGTTCGGATGCGACGACTGTTCGACGGTGCCGGCGAAGTCGATGCCGGCGATCATCGGAAAGCGGCGCACCACCGGCGCCTTGCCGGTGAGGGCGAGACCGTCCTTGTAGTTCAGCGTCGACCACTCGACCCGGCCACGGTGACGTCGCCATCCATCAGTTCG
The DNA here is from genome assembly GCA_963774995.1 of uncultured Alphaproteobacteria bacterium. Taxonomy (GTDB): domain Bacteria; phylum Pseudomonadota; class Alphaproteobacteria; order Rhizobiales; family Xanthobacteraceae; genus P52-10. Next base: position 95,915 of record CAVZHJ010000013.1, on the reverse strand, counting down.
GCTTCGTCGAACTGCGTGAGCGCGGCGGTGGTGCCTTTTTCGGCCTTGTCGATCCTGATCGCCTTGAACGTTCCCAACGCTAGACTCCGCCGCCGTTTACTGGTTTCGGACATCGGTCCGACGATTGAACGGATCAGGCCGGCCATGCGCAACCGGGCGCGCCACCGGCGCTCTCGACGATCGGCAGGTTGATCAGCGCCGACAGCACGCCGAACAGGACCGAAAGCCACCAGATCGGCGTGTAGGATCCGATTGCTCGAACACGATACCGCCGAGCAGACGCCGAGGAAGCCGCCGACCTGATGGCTGAAGAAAGCAAAGCCGTACAGCGTCGCAAACCAGCGCGTGCCGAACATCAGCGCCACCAGCGCCGATGTCGGCGGCACGGTCGAGAGCCAGGTCAGCGCCGGTGATCAGCGCCGAACATGATCGCCGACGACGGCGTGATCGGGAACGAGATGAAGGCGACGATCGACAGCGCGCGGCACGAAATAGATCGCCGACAGGATGTAGCGCTTCGGCATGCTGTTTTGCGAGCCAGCCGACGCCGAGCGAGCCGATGATGTTGAACAGGCCGATCGCGGCGATCACCCAGCCGCCGGTCTGTGCGCGAGATGCCGCGATCGACCAGATAGGCCGGCAGATGCACGGTGATGAAGGCCAGCTGAAAGCCGCAGGTGAAGAAGCCGAGCACCAGCAGCACATAGGAGCGATGGCCGAACGCTTCCGCCAGCGCCTGTCTTGAACGACTGCTGGTCCGCGCACCGGCACGCCGGCTGAGGTTGCCGGCGGGCGTCGCGAGCGCGAGCGACAGCGGCACGATCAGCAGCATCAGGCCTGCGAAGACCGTCAGCGCCGTCTGCCAGCCGAAATTGTCGATCATCGCCACGCCGAACGGCGCGAACAGGAATTGCCCGAACGATCCGGCGGCGGTTCCGGCGCCGAGCGCTACGCCGCGCCAGTGCTCCGGCAGCAATGCTTGCCGAACGCCGACAACACCAGATTGAACGAGCAGCCGGACAGGCCGAAGCCGATCAGCACGCCGGCGCCGACATTCAGCGACAGCGGCGTCGTCGGCATAGCGCATCATGCGCGAGGCCGCCGGCGTAGAGCAGCGCGCCGACGCACATCACGCGCACGATGCCGAACCGGTCGGCGATCGCGCCGGCAACCGGCTGGCCCAGGCCCCACAACAGATTCTGAAGCGCAAGCGCGAGGCCGAAGACGTCGCGGCCCCAGGAGAACTCGCGGCTCATCGGCTGCATGAAAAAGCCGAAGGTCGAGCGCGGCCCGAAGGTCAGCATGCGCGATCGCGCAGCCGCAGACGATGATGACGAGCGGCGTCCGCCAGTTGAGCAGCGGCAGACGGGCGCAGTCGGATCTTCGGCTGCAGACATGTCAAGGGACCTCGTTCGAACCGGCGAATGCTGAGCGATATGCGGATCGGTCAAGTCACTGGAGTTAATGCATCTGCATGAAAATCCCGGCCGGACTTTGGCTGCACGGCACCGATCGCAATGCAGCGTTGCAAATCGGGCGGCAGCTCTGCGATTTATCCGCTGGACGCGCCTCTAGCGAAGACGATCGGGACGCGTGCTATATTTGATTTGCTCGTTGTGAGGATAAGTCAAGACAGCATCTGAGCGGACCCGAGCGGCTCGCTGGCGTTCTGGATAGTCCGGGCAAAGACGCAGTATCGGGAATTGGATGCCGGCCCGTTTGGCCGGATTTCTCAGGACCTATATATGCTCATATTGAGCATTATAAGGTCCGGGTTCTGGAAGCAAGGGAGGTCTCGCCATGCCGATCGCTGGAATCTTCGGTCCGGAAGACCTCGCACACATCCGCGGCATCCGACGCCGGACGCATAGCCGCGTGTCGCGCGCGCCTGCGCGCGCGCTGCCGATGCCGTCGCTGGAATGGACGCCCGAGGTCGAGCGCGCGACCGCGCATCTCTACGAGCGCGTCAAGGCCGTGATCCCGCCGGTCGAGTGGCCGTTCATGGCGCCCTACGTCAAGGCGATCAACGACCTGAAGAAAGAGCGCAACGCGGTCATCCTGGCGCACAATTACCAGACGCCGGAGATCTTCCACTGCGTCGCCGACATCGTCGGCGACTCGCTGCAGCTCGCGCATCGAGGCGACCAAGGTCGAAGCCGACATCATCGTCCAGTGCGGCGTGCACTTCATGGCCGAGACCTCGAAGATCCTGAACCCGGACAAGACCGTGCTGATCCCGGATTCGCGCGCCGGCTGCTCGCTCGCCTCGTCGATCACCGGCGCGGACGTGCGGCTGCTGCGCGAGCGCTTCCCCGGCGTGCCGGTGGTCGCCTATGTCAACACCTCGGCCGACGTGAAGGCGGAGGTCGACATCTGCTGCACCTCGTCCAACGCGGTCCAGGTGGTCGAGAGCCTCAGCGCCGACGCGTGATCTTCCTGCCGGACCAGTATCTGGCGAAATACGTCGCCTCGCAGACCAAGGTGAAGATCATCGCCTGGAAGGGCGCCTGCGAGGTGCACGAGCGCTTCACCGGCGACGAGCTGCGCGCTATCGCGAGGCCGATCCGTCGGTGCAGATCATCGCGCATCCGGAATGCCCGCCCGACGTGCTCGCGGAAGCCGACTTCACCGGCTCGACCGCGCACATGATCGACTGGGTGCGCAACAAGCAGCCCGAAGCGCGTGGTGATGGTCACCGAATGCTCGATGGCCGACAACGTGCAGGCCGAACTGCCGGACGTCGAGTTCGTGCGGCCGTGCAACCTCTGCCCGCACATGAAGCGCATCACGCTGCCGAAGATTCTCGACAGCCTCGTCTACCTGCGCGAGGAAGTCACCGATCGATCCGCTGATCGCCGACAAGGCGCGGCGCTCGGTCGAGCGGATGATCAATCTGAAGAGCTGACGCAGCGTCGTCCCGGCCAGGCGAAGCGCGAGCCGGGACCCATAGCCACCGTGCCAGTGACGACAGCGCACTACCATCAACGCACCGAGCACGGCGTATGGGTCCAGCTTTCGCGGGGACGACCAAGAGTGCGGAGCGAACATGACCAGCCACGTCATGACCTCACTCGCAGCATCGACGACGTCGTCATCGTCGGCGGCGGCCTCGCCGGCCTGTTCTGCGCGCTGAAGCTCGCGCCGCGTCCGGTCACCGTGATCTCCGCCGCGCCGCTCGGCGAGGGCGCCTCGACGCGCCTGGGCGCAGGGCGGCATCGCGGCGGCCGTCGCCGAAGGCGACAGCGCGGAGGCGCACGCCGCCGACACGATCGCCGCCGGCGCCGGCCTCGTCGACGAGGCCGTCGCGCTCGGCCTGGCGCGCGAGGCCGGCGCGCGCATCCACGACCTGCTGCGCTACGGCGTGCCGTTCGACCGCGACCTCGAAGGCAAGCTCGCGGTCGGCCGCGAGGCCGCGCATTCCGCGCGGCGCATCGTGCATGTGCGCGGCGACATGGCCGGCAAGGCGATCATGGCGGCGCTGATCGAAGCCGTGCGCAACACGCCGTCGATCCGCGTGATCGAAGGCTACGTCGCCGAAGCGCTGCTGACCGACGGACGGCGCGCGTCACCGGGCTGCAGTTGCGCAAGGCCGGCGACGCCGCGGCACAGCCCGTGAACATCGCCGCGCGCGCGGTGGTGCTGGCGACCGGCGGCATCGGGCATCTCTATGCCGTGACGACCAATCCGGCGGAGGCCAGCGGGCTCGGGCTGGCGATCGCCGCGCGCGCCGGCGCCGTCATCGCCGATCCGGAATTCGTGCAGTTCCACCCGACCGCGATCATGGTCGGCCGCGATCCGGCGCCGCTCGCGACCGAAGCGCTGCGCGGCGAAGGCGCGACGCTGATCAACGCCAAGGGCGAGCGCTTCATGCTGGCGCAGCATCCGCTCGGCCGAACTCGCGCCGCGCGACATCGTCGCGCGCGGCGTGTTCGCCGAGATCGCCGCCGGCCGCGGCGCGTTCCTCGACGCGCGCGAGGCGCTCGGCGCGCAATTTCGCCGAGCAATTTCCCGACGGTCTATGCAAGCTGCATCGCCGCCGGCATCGATCCGGCGACGCAGCCGATCCCGGTCGCGCCGGCCGCGCACTATCACATGGGCGGCATCGCCGTCGACGCGCGCGGCCGCACCTCGCTCGACGGGCCTGTGGGCCGGCGGCGAAGTCTCCTCGCACCGGCGCGCATGGCGCCAACCGCCTGGCCTCGAACTCGCTGCTCGAAGCCGTGGTCTTTGCCGCGCGCATCGCCGAGGACATCGACGGCACGCGCATTCGCCGCGCCCGCGCGCTGCCGCCGGCGTCGACGGTGCCGCGCAATTGCGCCATGCCCGCCGCTCGGCCGAAGCCAATCTTCGCGCGCTGATGACGTCGCATGTCGGCGTGATCCGCGACGGCGACGGCCTCGCGGAAGCGCTGCGGCACGCTCGCGGCGATCGAGCGGATCCGTCGGCAACATCGCGCTGCGCAACATGGCGACCACGGCGCTGATCGTCGCGGCCGCCGCATGGTCGCGGCGCGAAAGCCGCGGCGCGCATTACCGCTCGGATTATCCGGCGGAGAACCGGCGCTGGCGCATCGCACCATGACGACGCTCGCCGACGGCGCGCGAGATCGCGGCATCGCTCGCCGAGCGCGGCCTCGCGCGCGCCTCGCAGCGACGCGCCTGAGCGAGACGCGCATGGTGCAACGCCCGCCTCGCTGCTGCATCCCGAAGCCTTCCTGTCGCCGCTCGGCGATCGACGAGGCCGTGCGGCGCGCGCTCGACGAGGATCTCGGCCGCGCCGGCGACATCACCTCGATCGCCACCATCCCGGAGGCCACGCAGGCGCGCGCCATCGTGGTCGCGCGGCAGGCCGGCGTGATCGCGGGCCTGCCGCTGGCGGTCGAGACGTTCCAGCAACTGTCGCCCGATGTCAGCATCGAGGCGCAATGCGCGCGACGGCGACGAGGTCGCGCCAAGGCGTGCAGGTGCTGACGATCTCCGGCCCGGCGCGCGCGGTGCTGGCCGGCGAGCGCACGGCGCTGAATTTCGTCGGCCGGCTGTCCGGCATCGCCACGCTCACCGCCGACTATGTGCGCCAGGCGGCGCGGCACCAAGTCGCGCATCTGCTGCACGCGCAAGACCACGCCGGGCCTGCGCGCGCTGGAGAAATACGCCGTGCGCTGCGGCGGCGGCTTCAATCACCGCTTCGGGCTCGACGACGCGATCCTGATCAAGGACAACCACATCGCGGTCGCCGGCGGCGTCGCGCCGGTGCTGGAGCGCGCGCGCGGCCACGCCGGCCATCTCGTCAAGATCGAGATCGAGGTCGATACGCTCGATCAGTTGCGCGAGGTGCTCGACACCGGCCTCGCCGACGTGGTGCTGCTCGACAACATGGACATCGCCGACGCTGACGCGAGGCGGTGGAGCTCGCGGCCGGCCGCGTGGTGCTGGAGGCCTCCGGCGGCGTCACCGAAAGCTCGATCGCGGCGATCGCCGCAACCGGCGTGGACTATGCTCTCGTCCGGCGCGCTCACGCACTCGGCGCCGAATTTCGACGTCGCGCTGGATATCGAATGTAGCTGTCATGCGCCATAGCCGTTCGCAGAACGGCGCGCCACTCGCCTGTGCGGGCATCCAGTACGCCGCAGTTCGTCGGTTCCAGCTCAACGCTGTGATTACCGGGTCCACGCCTTCGCGGGACGACGGCAGCGGCTAGCTAGCTTCGCGCGATCTCCGCCGTCTCGTCCGCGGTGCCCCAGCTCGGCGCCTCGCTGCCGTCGCCCCATCGGCGCGGGCGATAGAAGGTGTGCACGCCGATCTTGTACATCTTCTTCATTTCGCGCACCCAGGACGGACGCACACAATAGGCGTGGTAGTGCGTCGACTTGTCGACCTCCGGCAGCCACAGCCGGCCGTCGAGCATCTCCTTGGCGATCTTCTTGGCGCGATCCCACTGCTCGGGCTCGGTCACCACGTCGCGCACGCTGTCGCAGGCGAAGGTGAACTGGCAGGCGAGATAGCGGTGCGTGTTCTGGTAGACGACGCCGCACACCGTGTTCGGGTAGATAGCCGGAGAAGGCGCGGTTCATCACCACCTGCGCCACCGCGATCTGGCCGCGCACCGGCTCGCCGCGCGCTTCGAAATAGACGGCCTCGGCGAGGCACTTCTCGGCCTTGGCGCGCAGCTTCTTCGTCGATCAAGGCCGAGCCGCTCGGCCGGGCTCTGCGGCCGCTGCGTGTCGCCGTCACCTCGCCCTTCGGCGCGACGGTCGAGCCTTCGCCGGCTGCGCTCGGCAGCGCCGCCGACTGCTTCAGGTCGGTATCGGCACTCGCCCGGCATCACAAGCCGCGGCTCCTCGCCAGGCCGCCAGCGCTCCAGCGAACCGCGCGAGATTGCCGAGCGACGAATGGCCGAAATAAAGATGCGGGTCTGGATCGAGAACTGATCCTTCGGCGGCAGCGCATCGCGCTCCTGTTCGCCCTTGCCGGCGTCGGCATCGGAGCCGATGCCCTTCGACGCATGGTATTGCGGCAGCGGCTCGGACTTCAGCGCGGCCTCGAGTTCCGGATCGAGCGGCAGAAGCGCTCGCGGTCCCGGCTTGATATTCAGGCCCTCGACAGGCTCGTGACGCCGGAGCCGCGGGATTGGACGGCGGCTTCGTCCTCCGGTAGCATCTGGCTGCGGAATGATCGCGACCTCGGCCTCGAAAGGTTTCGCGCTGAAGACGGTCGCCCTTCGACGACAGCCGGTCGCCCTTCGCCGTGCGATCGACCGACGGGAACTCATGCGGCCTGCGGCGGGCGGATGACGTGCCCAAGCGGATTGCGCGAGATCGAGCCGGTGACATCGCCGCCCTCGCCGCGCAGGCTCGCGAGCCGCACGCCCGGCGCGCGCGGAATCGAGGAGCCGATCGGCCGGGGAAAGCTGAATGTCGCTGCGTGGATGGTGCCGAACGGCGAAGCCAGCGCGTGCTTCTGCCAGCGTTGCGGCGACACCGGGCTGGCGCGCCAGCAGCGCTGCGATGTCCTGATAGCCGATCTCGCTCGGCAGCAACCCGAAGACCGTGACTGCAAAGCCGAAGGACGCCCATCGCGCGCCCTTCGGCCTGTTCTGCAAAACAGACATCGATACGCCTACGCAACGCTTACGCTACTACACACAATCGGGTGCGCATTTGCGCGCAATTCGATCGATTTCGTTGGTATCGAATTAGGTTGCGAGGGCGTTAATCGCCGATGCGCGAGGGACACACGCAAGACATCTGCGTACTTTCGCGCAGTCACTTCGAAAACGCTGGTGAATGGCGCACAAAATAACTTGGTAAAGATAGGGTCAACAAACGCCGCGTGTGCATATGGCGTCGGTTCCGATCGCATGGCATGTCCGGCGTTTCTATTTCGAAGACGAGCACGTCATTCCGGGGCGTGCGTGAAACGCGCGATGACCGGAAGTGACGGAAGTCACGCCTGGCTCGCCGCCGTCTTGCCGAGTGCGGCCTGCGCGGCCGCGAGGCGGGCGATTGGAACGCGGTACGGCGAGCATGACACGTAGTCGAGACCGATCTCGTGGCAGAACGCCACCGACGCCGGATCGCCGCCGTGTTCGCCGCAGATGCCGACCTTCAGTCCCGGCCTGCGTCTTGCGTCCGCGTGCGACGCCGATCTTCACCAGTTCGCCGACGCCTTCGCGGTCGAGCGAAACGAACGGATCGACCTCGAAGATGCCGCGCGACATGTAGGTGCCGAGGAAGCTGCCGGCGTCGTCGCGGCTGATGCCATAGGTGGTCTGCGTCAGATCGTTGGTGCCGAACGAGAAGAATTCGGCGGTCCTGGCGATCTCGCCGGCCATCAGCGCGGCGCGCGGCAGTTCGATCATGGTGCCGACCTCGTATGTCGACCTTGCCGCCCTGTCTCCTTCATCACCGCCTGCGCCGTGGCATCGATCCGCGCCTTGATCATGTCGAACTCGGCCTTGGTCGCGACCAGCGGCACCATCACCTCGGGCGCGACCGGCTTGCCGGTGCGCTTGCTGACGACGATCGCGGCCTCGAAGATCGCACGCGCCTGCATCTCGGCGATCTCGGGATAGACGATCGCGAGGCGGCAGCCGCGGAAGCCGAGCATCGGATTGAATTCGGAAAGATCGCGGGCGCGATCGGCGAGCTTCTGCGCGGATCGGTATCCATCGCGCGCGCGACTTCCTCGATCTCGGCCTGCGTGTGCGGCAGGAATTCGTGCAGCGGCGGATCGAGCAGGCGGATCGTCACCGGCAGGCCCTGCATGATCTCGAACAGTTCGACGAAATCGGCGCGCTGCATCGGCAACAGTTTTGCCAGCGCCGCGCGGCGCTTCTGCTCGTCGTCGGCGAGGATCATCTCGCGCACCGTGCGGATACGCGTCTCCTCGAAGAACATGTGCTCGGTGCGGCAAAGACCGATGCCTTCGCCGCCGAACTTGATGGCGACCCGCGCATCCTCCGGGGTATCGGCGTTGGCGCGCACCTTCAGCTTGCGCACCTGGTCGGCCCATCCCATCAGCGTGCCGAATTCGCGCGGAAAGCTCCGGCTCCTGCATCGGCATGCGGCCGGCCAGCACCTGTCCCAGCGCGCCGTCGATGGTGATGATGTCGCCGGCCTTGAACGAGCGCCCGCCGACAGTCATCAACCCGCGGCCGTAGTCGATGCGGATGGTGCCGGCGCCCGACACGCAGGGCTTGCCCATGCCGCGCGCGACCACGGCGGCGTGCGAGGTCATGCCGCCACGGGCCGTGAGGATGCCTTCGGCGGCGTGCATGCCGTGAATGTCCTCAGGAGAAGTCTCGATGCGCACGAGAATGACCTTGCGCCCGTCGGCCACCAGCTTCGCCGCCTCGTCGGACGAGAACACGATTTCGCCGGAAGCGGCACCGGGCGATGCGGGCAGGCCGGTCGCGATCACGTCGCGCTTCGCGGCCGGATCGATGGTCGGATGCAGCAACTGGTCCAGCGAGGCGGGGTCGACACGCGCGATCGCGTCCTTCCGCGAGATCACCCCTTCGTTGGCGAGTTCGACCGCGATGCGCAAAGCGGCTTTCGCCGTGCGCTTGCCGCCACGCGTCTGCAACATCCACAACTTGCCCTGCTCCACAGTGAATTCGAGATCCTGCATGTCGCGGTAGTGCTTTTCGAGCTGCGTGTAGATACGCGTCAGTTCCCTGAACGCGTCCGGCATCGCCGCTTCCATCGACGGCTTGTCGGAGCCGGACTCCTTGCGTGCGGCCTCGGTGATCTCCTGCGGCGTGCGAATGCCCGCAACGACATCCTCGCCCTGCGCGTTGATCAGGAATTCGCCGTAAAGCTGCTTTTCGCCGGTCGACGGATTGCGCGTGAACGCGACGCCGGTCGCCGACGTCTCGCCCATGTTGCCGAACACCATCGCCTGCACGTTCAAGGCGGTGCCCCAGGATTCCGGAATGTTGTGCAGCGTGCGATACGTCACCGCGCGCGCATTCATCCACGAACCGAACACCGCGCCGATCGCCCCCCACAACTGCGCGTGCGGGTCCTGCGGGAATTCCTCGCCGGTCTCCTTGCGCACCGCGTCCTTGTACCTGGCGACGATCGCGACCCAATCCTCGGCTTCGAGGTCGGTGTCGAGCGTGTAGCCCCTTGAAGTCCTTGTAGGTGTCGAGGATTTCCTCGAAATGATGATGCTCGAAACCGATCACCACGTCCGAATACATGGTAATGAAGCGGCGATAGCTGTCATAGGCGAAACGGCGATCGCCCGAGAGAGCGGCCAGCGCCTCGACCGTGCCGTCGTTGAGGCCGAGATTGAGCACTGTATCCATCATGCCGGGCATCGAGGCCCGCGCGCCGGAGCGCACCGAGACCAGAAGCGGATTGCCCGCATCGCCGAACGTCTTGCCGGTCAGCTTGCCGATATAATCCAGCGCCTTCTCGACCTGCGCCTTCAGCTCTTTCGGATAGGTCTTCTTGTTGTCGTAGAAGTAATTGCAGACCGACGTCGGCAGCGTGAAGCCCGGCGGGACCGGCAAACCGAGATTGGCCATCTCGGCCAGGTTCGCGCCCTTGCCGCCGAGCAATTCGCGCATCGCGCTTTTGCCCTCGGCGCGGCCGTCACCGAAGGTGAACACCCACTTGCCCGACTGCACCGAAGCGGCGCGCGCGGCGGGCTTCCTGGCCGGCGCAGGCAGCCGCGATTTCGCGATCGCCTTGACGGTCGCCTTCGGCAACGGCTTGCGGGCCGCGGGGGCCTTTTTCGCCGAAGTCTTTGCAGCAGCGGGTTTGGAACGGGACCGGGAAACGGATTTCGACGAGGCTTTGGCCATGGTGTCCGTGACGGTTGAGCGTTGGGAGTAGCCGCTTACAACACGCTTTCATGCTGCAGTGCAAGCGGCGTGAACCGCCTTTCACCGCAACATTCGGCCCGCCTCGCGGATGTCGGCGCCTACTTCAGGATGCCGAGGCCGAGAATGCCGACAATAATCAGATACAGCGCGACGATGTAATTCAACAGCCGCGGCATGATGAGAATAAGAACGCCTGCGGCGAGCGCGACGACAGGCTGAAGATTGGCAATGCTGATGGTCACGGACTGTCTCCATTGGTTGACGGCGGTGAAATCCGAATCGCCGCTTAGTTTATCGTTTTGGAACCGGGATTTCAGACGGTTTCACGACGCGAATGTTCCGCACGCCACAAATTTCAGCGCCGGAACACGCATCGATTCCGGAACGATGCCGCGTGCGATGCATTAACCGGCTTCATAGCGCGAGACGGGTCGGGCTGGGGTTTCGCAGCGATCGTCAGTCAAGTCGAGGAGTGCATCATGCGCAATCACATTTTTGCCGCAGCCCTGATCGCGGGAACAGCGTTCTCGCTTCCCGCAGCCGCGCAGTCCGGCGGCACGGTCGGCGTCGGCGGGCCTGTGGTCGGCATCATTGCCGATGAGCAGGTTCCGGTTTTCCGCCGCTACGTGGTCGAGGAGCGCGTGCCGTCGTATGCGATCCCGGATCGCGTCGTGGTCGGCAGCACGCTGCCCGAGGCCGGCGTTGTCTATTACGACGTCCCGGAGCGCTATGGCGCGACCACTTTTCGCTACACGGTGGTGAACGACCGCACTGTCCTGGTCGACCCGCGCTCGCGGCGGATCATGCAGGTGCTCGACTAGCCCTCGTCATTCCCGGATTTCGCGCTGTGCGCGCCCCGGAAATGACAGAAAGAAGAACATCATCCAGCGCGAGAGTGGGTATCCCCTCCCCGCAATTGCCTGGATGACAGGGCCCCGCGCAGGTTCAGGCCGCGCGGGGCTTATTTCTTTGTGGATGCACCAAACGCGACATTGCCGTCATTGTGAGGAGCGGGAGCGACGAAGCAATCCGGTGCAGCAATCACCATAACTGCTGAACTGGATTGCTTCGTCGCTCGCAATGACGCCTGAATCAATCCTGGATCTTCGAAAAATCCGCGACCGCGCGCGTGGTGGCGCGGATTTCGTTCAGCAGCTTCAGCCGGTTTTCGCGCACGGACTTGTCGTCGTCGTTGACCTTTACCTTGTCGAAGAACGCATCGACCGCCGGGCGCAATTTTGCCATCGCAGTCATGGCGGCGGCGAAGTCTTCCCTCTCGACGGCAGTGCTCGCGTCCTTCGTCACCTCGGCGATAGCTTTCGCCAACGCCTTTTCCTCAGGCAACGTCAACAACGACGCATCGACAGTGCCGTCAAAAATCTTGCTGTCCTTCTTCTCTTCGATGCGAAGAATATTCGCCGCGCGCTTGGTGCCGGCAAGCAGGTTCTTGCCGTCGTCGGTATCGAGGAATTTTCCCAGCGCTTCGACGCGGCGGACAATCATCAAAAGATCGTCCTGCCCTCCCAGCGCGAACACGGCATCGACAAGGTCGTGCTGCGCGCCTTGGTCGCGAAGCTGGACTTTCAGCCGGTCGGCGAAGAACGCGAGGAGGTCTTGCGCCAAGGCGGCTTGCAATTGGGGGACACGACCGTCGAGCCAGCTTCGCTCCCCGCGTACCCGTTGCAGGCGAGGCGTACCGAATTGGACAGCTGGAATCTCAGATCGTTGTCCAGGATCAATCTGATAACACCAAGCGCTGCCCGGCGCAGCGCGTAGGGATCTTTCGATCCTGTCGGCTTCTCATCAATCGACCCAGAATCCAACCAGGGTGTCGATCTTGTCGGCAAGCGCGACCGCGACTGATACCGAATCGGTAGGTACGCGATCGTTCGGTCCCTGCGGCTTGTAGTGGTCCTCACAGGCCGCGGCGACAGCCGCGTCCTCGCCCTGTGCCAGCGCGTAGTATTTGCCCATCAATCCTTGCGTTTCCGGAAACTCGCCGACCACTTCGGTCAGCAAGTCGGCCTTGCAGAGTTTTGCGGCGCGCCTGACCTTCTCTACACCCGCGCCAACCAGCGGCGCTATCTCAACGGCAAGGCGCACAATGCGTTCAATGCGCTCTGCCTGCGTTCCGAGCTTCTCGTGAAACACGATCTGCTCGAACTTCGGCAGGCGCTCTTCCAGCTTCGTCTTCAAATCAGTCTCATAGAAAAACTTCGCATCGGACAGTCGCGCGCGGATCACGCGCTCGTTGCCGGCAATGATCGTCTTGCCGCCGTCGGACGCCTCGATGTTGGCGGTGAGAATGAATTTCGGCGCGAGGCGACCGGTCCCGGGATCGCGCACCACAAAACACTTCTGGTTGTTGCGGATGGTCGCGCGGATCACTTCGCCCGGAATGTTCAGGAAGCTCGCATCGAAAGAACCCATCAGCACCACCGGCCATTCGACCAGACCCGCGACCTCTTCGAGCAGCGCCTGATCCTCGACCAGTTCAAACCCTTGCGCGAAGGCGAGCGATTTTGCGTCAGCAAGGATCATGTCCCTGCGCCGATCGGGATCGAGCACAACCTTCGCCGCCTCGAGCTTCGACACATAATCGTCGAAGCGGCGCACGCTGATCCCGGCAGGCGCCATGAAGCGGTGCCCGCGCGTGGTTTGTCCCGTCGCGATACCGTCGATCTCGAAGCGCACGATCTCCGGATCCTCGGTCTCGGGACCGAAGGTCGCGACGATCGAATGCAGCGGCCGCACCCACGACAGCGAGCCCGGCCTGGCCGAGCGCGCGCCCCAGCGCATCGACTTCGGCCACGGGAACGTGCGGACGATGACAGGGAGAATTTCTGCGATCACGTCGAGCGCGGCGCGGCCGGGCTTCTCGATCAGCGCGACGTAGAATTCGCCCTTCTTCGCATCCTTCTCGATCTTCGCTTCGCTGAGCGACGACAGTCCCGCGCCTTTGAGAAAGCCCTGAATGGCCGCCTCCGGCGCGCCGACGCGCGGACCCTTGCGCTCCTCTTTCAGATCGGGCTGGCGCGCGGGGATGCCGTGTACGGTCAGCGCAAGGCGGCGCGGCGTAACGAACGCCTTCGCGCCTTCATAGACGAGGCCTTCGGCGACCAGCTTGTCGGTGACGAGACGGCGCAGGTCGTCCGCCGCCTTCGCCTGCATGCGCGCGGGAATTTCTTCGGAAAACAGTTCGAGCAGAAGATCTGGCATTGAATTGTTCGAGACGTTAGAGGATATCGCAAGCTAGAGCGCGCGATCGTCATGCCCGCGAAGGCGGGCATCCGGTACTCCGCAGCGTTTGCAATCCCAGCCGCCAGCGCTCTGGAATACTGGGTCCCCGCTTTCGCGGGGACGACGCTGAGAATGTGGCATCGGTGTTGCTGACCTTACACCAGCGCTTTGTGGGCGCCGTTGCAAAGCGGAGCATTGGCCGTCTGCTTGCAGGTGCAGAAGAACGCCTTCTTCGTCTCCGGCGCCGTGTACTTCATGGGCGAGAAACTCGAGCCCTTGTGGCTGCCGTCGCAAAACGGCTGTTTTGACGACTTGCCGCAGACGCACCACCAGTAATCCTTGCCCGCCTCGACCTCGATCGGTATCGGCGCTTTACCCGCAACCATCGGCTTTTCGCTCATTCCGCCCTCCCCGCTTCGGTATGAATCCATGCGTCGCCGCACGCCTTCGCCAGTTCGCGCACGCGCAGAATGTAGCTCTGCCGCTCGGTGACGGAAATGACGCCGCGCGCGTCGAGCAGGTTGAACGCGTGGCTCGCCTTGATGCACTGGTCGTAGGCCGGCAGCGCGAGCTGGTGCTGCCTGCGATTGCCCGCCTCGCGCCAGCCGGCGTCGAGATACTTCCGGCACGCAGCTTCCGCCATCTTGAACTGCTCGAACAGCATCGTCGTGTCGGCCACTTCGAAATTGTGCCGCGAGTATTCCTGCTCGGCCTGCAGGAACACGTCGCCGTAGGTCACCTTCTCCGCGCCCTCGCGGCCGTTGAAGTTGAGATCGTAGACGCGGTCGACGCCCTGCACGTACATCGCAAGGCGCTCGAGCCCGTAGGTGAGTTCGCCCGCGACCGGCGCGCATTCGACGCCGGCGACCTGCTGGAAGTAGGTGAACTGCGAAACCTCCATGCCGTCACACCAGCACTCCCACCCGAGCCCCCACGCGCCGAGCGTCGGGCTCTCCCAGTCGTCCTCGACGAAGCGGACGTCGTGCACGGCGGCGTCAATGCCGATGGCGGCGAGCGAGGCGAGATAGAGCTCCTGCAGGTTCGGCGGCGACGGCTTGAGGATCACCTGAAACTGGTAGTAGTGCTGTAACCGGTTCGGGTTCTCGCCGTAGCGGCCGTCCTTCGGCCGGCGCGAGGGCTGCACATAAGCGGCCTTCCATGGCTTCGGGCCCAGCGCGCGCAGGGTCGTCGCCGGGTGAAACGTCCCCGCCCCCATCTCCATGTCGTAAGGCTGCAGGATCACGCAGCCCTGGTCTGCCCAGAACCGCTGCAGGGCAAGGATGAAGCCCTGGAACGACTTTTCCGGGCGCATATGGGACGGCAGGGAGTCCATTTCGGGAATTCGACGGTCATTTCGGGTTGGGCATGCTCCCGTCCGAAAACCGTTCGGGATCACGCCGTTAAGAGCGCGGAAACTATCGGCGGCCACCCCCCGGCGCAAGCGCAAGCGATGCGGAAACCATATCGCCAGCCCGGGCTTGGTCACGCGGGGTTGATGCAACCGGCTGGTTTGGCAGGACGACTTTCCTTTGAGGAGAAGTCTCGACGAAAATGATGTTGTTTGCAGGCCTATTGGCGGTGGTTCTGGCTGTGCTCGCCGGCAGCCCCTGGTTGCTGGTCCACCGGGCCCAGCGCCGACGGCAGCTCCATTTCGTTAAAATGCAACGTATCCGGTTGCGCGCCCGCTAACCCCTGCGGCGGGATTGGAGCCAAATCCGGCGATTTGTTAGCAATTGGAACGCTATGGAACCCCCGCGCGAAAGCGCAAAGACCGGTGAAACCGGCCAACACACTCTCACCCGCGACCTTCAAGGACTGAGAGATAACGGGGGGCTAAGATGTTCATTATCGAGTGCGCCGCAGCGGCGCTGATTACGATTGCGCTCGGCATCCTGATCGACGCCGACACCCGCGACAAGCGCATCCGCCTGTCGCACTGGGACGAACTGCGAAACATGTGAGGCCAAGTCCGTCATTCCGGATGCACCGTAGCTGCAGACCCGGAATCCAGTGCTTGGTGAACTCAGACGCAATCGCGTCGGGATCCGGGTTCGCGCTTCGCGCGCCCCGGAATGACAGAGGGCTATTCAGGCCTGTAAGCACCCGTCACCGGGTCACGGCGGAGCTTTGGAATTCGTTCGGTCTGCATGGTCTCGGCCATGCGGGCGAGACGTGCGTCCTCGAGCTCACGATTGATGCGCTTGCCTTCCTTGATCGCCCAGCGAACCAAGGCCGCGCCTCCCAGCACTCCCACTCCCCAGACAATCAGCGGCGGCATGGCGAGCCCTTTCTCCGGCGACGTCGAACCCGGTGAAACTGATGGCCAATTGTGGCGAAACTGCTCCCGACAGCTGCGGCGTTGCGTCCAAGCGGAGCTAAAACCCGTACCTCGCCCAGATCGCACGGGTCTCCAGCGCCGAAATCAGGTCGTCCGGCATCGTTGACGGAAGATCGAGCAGGCTCGACACCTCCATGCCGGCCGAGCGGCGGCCGAGCAACCCGGACAGCAGCCCGCTTGCGGGCGCGATCATCGGCATCTTCACCTTTTCGCCATAGCGCGTGCGCAGCACGCTGCGCAGATCGCCGATGGCGTCGCTCAAGCCGAGATCGATCGACCTCTGCCCGGTCCAGTAGGCGCCGGAAAACAGCTCGTCCTCGTCGCCCTTGATCTTGCCTGCGCGGCTGCGCTTGACGAGATCGATGAACATCACATGGATCTCGTTCTGGATTGCTTTCAGCCGCTCTACATCGTCCGCCTTCTCGGGGAGGAATGGATCGAGCATCGCCTTGTTCTTGCCCGACGTGTAGAGGCGGCGCTCGACACCGATTTTTTCAATCAGCCCCTGAAAGCCGAACGAACCGCCGACCACGCCGATCGAACCGACGATCGACGAGGGATCGCAGAAGATTTCATCGCCCGCGCAGGCGATCATGTAGCCGCCGGACGCTGCCACATCTTCCACGAACATCAGCACAGGGAGTTTCTTTTCGGTCGCGAGCTGGCGGATGCGATTGTGAATCTGGTGCGACTGCACCGGCGAGCCGCCCGGCGAGTTGACGACAATCGCCACCGCTTTCGCGCCACGCACGGCGAAGGCGCGCTCCAGGATCCTCGCGACGCCCGCAAGGGTCATCCCCTGGCGCAGCGGCGTCACTGCGCCGATCACCCCGGACAGCCGCACCACCGGCACGACGGGCGTGTCGCCGCGAAAACGCGGCGGCAGCAAGCGCCGCAGGCCGCGCAGGGTTGCGCCCAGGCCGCCTTCGCGCCCGTTTGTTTGTGGCCCGGTCATGCTCATGGCTGAATCCCGTATCTCAACACATCGGTAACCATTCCTCGCGTATCTGGAACGGGTCTTGCTTTCCAGCATTTTATGGATGCAACGGCGCAATCCTGAAGTTGGAAGTGCAATGAAAATCTATCTTTTGATGCTGCTGATCGGCGCGCTCTTGACCGCCATTCACTTCACCGCTCCCTCGGACAGCCGACGCAAAGCCGTCCAGCAATAGACTCGATTTCAGGTAGCGAGCGGCCTCAATCCCCGGCGAGCCGCAAAGTTTCCTCGCCTCTCAGCACCGCTTCCGTCCGCGCCGCAGGTTTGCCTGCCTCGCCGTTGAGCACCAAACCCGGCAGCAGCGTCAGCGGTGCGCCCGATCCCTTCTCCGCCTGCACCAGCACGCGAATGGCCGCCGCACCCGGTTTCGGATGCACCGGCAGAACCGCGATGCCCGCAAAGCCGCGGTCCAACGCCGCAAGAATGTCGCCAACGCCGTCCGCGCGCCAGATCAGCGTCAATCTGCCGCCGGGCCTGAGCAGCCGCCGCGCAGCGTGAATCCAGCTCTCCAGCGTCGACGGACCTGCTTCATGCGCCGCGCGTCGACCAAGGTCCGGCGACGGCTGGTGCCGGCCTGCATCGTTGAACGGCGGATTCATCAGCACGCGGTCGGCGCTGTCCGGCGCAAGGCCGGCGCCTGAGAATGCGTCCGCCTTCGCAGCAACATCGAGTACGACCGCGCGGCATTCGATCCCGTTCAGCGCGGCGTTCTCCTGCGCCAGTGCGACGAAGCGCTCGTCCACGTCGACAAGCGTCAGATCGATACCCTTGATGCGGCTTGCCAGCGCAAGCCCCGCCGCGCCGACACCCGCACCGAACTCAACGACCAACTCACCCGGCCGCGCATCCGTTGCAGCGGCAAGCAGCATTGCATCGTGACCCGCCCGATGACCTTTGCGCGGCTGGCGCAACCGCAAACGCCCCCCGAGAAAGGCGTCCTCGGTAATATCGCCTCGACCGCTCATTCAGGGCGCAGTTCGTGGCCAAGTCCCGCGTCGGTCATAACACGCCGCGCGGCGGTCACATCGTCGTCATCCACCATGATCCGGCGTGGCAGAATACCGAGCGACCCTTCGATCACGCTCATGTTCTGGTCGAGCGTCATGTAGCGGATACCGGCGCCGTCCAGCAGCGCGCCGACGGCCGACACCAGCACCAGATCATTGGCACGGATCAATTCACGCAAAATATCGCTCCCTGACTGTCGACCCGCTGCCGTGAATCGGCCTCGAGGCAGGCCCTTTTCGAAGGAAAGATAAGGACCGCATCCTGAAATAGCGGTTCGGCGGCCAATTGTCAGGGGTGGGCTTTCCGCCTTGCCGCCCGGCCCTGCAGTTTCTATGTTTGCGGTGCAGAATGGAGACCCGCGTGGCCGTTATCGTTCCCTTCGAAAGCCGTTCCGACGCATCCATCGACCAGCTTGTGACGCTGGTCGCCTCCGACATGGAACGCGTCAACGGCACGATTCTGTCGCGCACCGGCTCGGAAGTGACGATGATTCCCGAGGTCGCCAATCACCTGATTTCGTCGGGCGGCAAACGGTTGCGGCCGATGCTGACTTTGGCGATGGCGCATCTCTCCGGCTACGCCGGCGACGGCCACATCAAGCTCGCCGCGTCGGTCGAGTTCATGCACACGGCCACGCTTCTGCATGATGACGTGGTCGATGAGAGCGAAATGCGCCGCGGCAGGCTGTCGGCGCGCATGCTCTGGGGCAACGAGGCAAGCGTGCTGGTCGGCGACTTCCTGCTCGGGCAGGCGTTCCGCATGATGGTCGAGGTCGGCTCGCTGCGCGCGCTGGACATCCTGTCGGCGGCGGCAGCAACGATCGCCGAAGGCGAAGTGATGCAGCTTGCGGCAGCCAAGAACACTGCGACCACCGAGGACGAATATCTGGCCGTGATCCGCGGCAAGACGGCGGAGCTGTTTGCAGCCGCCTGCGAGGTCGGCCCGGTGCTCGCCAACCGCCCGAAAGCGGAGCAGGCCGCGTGCCGTTCGGTCGGCATGAATCTCGGCATCGCCTTCCAGCTGGTCGACGACGCGCTCGACTATGGCGGCAAGGCCGCAAAGCTCGGCAAGAATGTCGGTGACGATTTCCGCGAGGGCAAGATCACGCTGCCCGTCGTACTGGCGTTCCGCCGCGGCAACGACGCGGAGCGCGCATTCTGGGTGCGAACGCTCGAGCAGGGCGAGATCGGGGACGGCGACCTGGATCAGGCGATCGGGTTGATGACCAAGCACCGCACGCTGGAGGATACGGTCAGCCGTGCCCAGCACTATGGCGCGATGGCGGTGGATGCGCTGGCACTATTCCCGTCGTCGCCGATGAAAACCGCGCTGGAACAGGTGGTCGCGTTCTGCCTGGCAAGGTCGCATTAGAGGGCGACGGAACGTAGCCCGGACGGAGCGATGGCGGATGCTAACTCAACCCGCTCGCCTCAACCCACCATGTCGGATGCGCAACCTTAAGCGACGCCGCAGCGCTCGCAGCCGACGCATCGCTGTCGAACAAACCGAAGCAGGTCGCACCGGACCCCGACATGCGTGACAGCGTGCTGCCCTGCGCCGAACGCAACAACGACAGCACCTCGGCGATGATCGGCTGAATTTTCACGGCAACGGGCTCGAGATCGTTGCGACCGCTCTCGATCGCCGCGAGCCATTGCGCCGATGATGCCGACGCGCCCGGCCACACGACATCCGCCGCGATGCCCGACGGCGGCGTGAATGTATCTCCAGCCTTGAGGCCGATCGCCGCGAACACGTCCTTGGTCGGAACAGGAACGCCGGGGTTGATCAGCACGCACGGCAGCCGCGGCAGCGGCAACGGCGTCACCCGCTCGCCGGCGCCGCGCATCATGCAGCCCGACGACAGGAGGCACACCGGCACGTCGGCGCCTGCAGCCTGCGCTGCGGCGATCAGGCGTTGATCGTCGGGCGCAACATCGTTGGCGCCTGCAAGCAGCCGCAATGTCGCGGCCGCATCCGCCGAGCCACCGCCGATGCCGGCCGCCGCCGGCAAATGCTTGTCGAGCACGAAGGCGCCGGACTTGAGCTGCGGCACGCGCTCACCCAACAGCCGCGCGGCTTTCGCGACCAGATTGTCGGAGAGATCGCCGCAGTCGGCGGCGCGCGGCCCGGTGATGTCGAGCGAGAAGTCGGGGCCTGGCGACAATGTCAGCCCGTCCGCGCAGTCGGCGAACGCGACGAGACTTTCAAGATCGTGATAGCCGTCGGCACGGCGGCCCAGCACATGAAGCGTCAGGTTGACCTTCGCGCGCGCACGTTCGTTCAGCACTGCCATGGAGATTAGGTCTCAGCCCAGGGCTCTTGTTCGAGGCTCTTGGTTCGAGCATGATCTTATCGGAAAACCGGTGCCCACTTTTCCGGATCATGCTCCCCCCGGTTCAACCGCCCTTGTCGTCTTTCTTGACGTCGTTGGCAGCCGCGGTCGGCTCCTTGTCGTCCGGCAGACCGTCCTTGATCTTGGCATCGATCTTCGGCAGCTCCTCCGGCTCGGGCTTCAGGTCGCGCGCATGCGCCCACTGGAATTTCGCTTCCAGCTTGCGGCCGACCCGCCAGTAGGCATCGCCGAGATGATCGTTGATGGTCGGATCTTCCGGGCGCAGATCGATCGCGCGCTCAAGATGCTTGGTGGCTTCCTCATAGTTGCCGATGCGGTAGTAGGCCCAGCCGAGCGAGTCGACGATGTAGCCGTCGTCAGGCCGCTGCTCGACGGCGCGGCGGATCATCTTCATGCCTTCGTCGAGATTGATACCCTGATCAATCCACGAATAGCCGAGATAGTTCAGCACATGCGGCTGCTCAGGCTTCAGTTCGAGCGCCTTCTTCAGGTCGGCCTCGGACTTCGGCCACTGCTTGGAGCGCTCGTAGCAGATGCCGCGGAAGTAATAGAACACCCAGCTCTGCTCGTTGATCACCGGCAGCGCATCGATGCCGAGCGTATAGGTGTCTCCGCATTCGGCGAACTTCTTCTTGCCGCGCTCGATATTGCCGAGCGCCATGATCGACTTCGATATCCTTCGGGTTCTCTTCCGTCAGGCCCTTGAGAATCTTGATGCCGTCCTCGCTGCGTTCAACCGCTTCCAGATTGGTCGCGAGCTGAATTTGCGCATTGCGTTTGAGCTGCGAATTCGCCGGTACCCGCTCGTAGGCCTTGATGGCGAGTTGCGGGCGCTTGACCGTTTCGTAGAGATCGCCAAGCGAGAGCAGCGCCAGTGCATGCGTCGGCTCGAGGTAGAGCGCGAGCTGCAGATAAACGAGCGCCAGATCTTCCGCGCCGCGCCGGGTCAGCGAAGCGCCGATGCCGTAGAGCGCTTCGGCGGCTCCCGCCTGCGGCGAATTGACGAGCGGCGGCATCTTCTTGCCGGCCTTGGCCTCGCGCAGGCCCTCAAGCACCAACGGATGGCGGGCAAGCTTCTTGTCGAACGCTTCATAAACGGCTGCGGCCGCTTCGCCGGTCTGGTTGCGCGACAGCCAGCGGCCATAGGAATCCACGACCCGCAGCGCGGAATCGTCGAGCTTGTAGGCGCGCTCGAGCCGCGCGCCCGCTTCCTTCGGCTTGTTGGCGAGGTCGTACATCAAGCCGACATGCAGATCCTTGAAGATCGGGTACCACTCGGGACCGGCCAGCTTGTCGACGCTGGCCGCGGCGGCCTTCACGTCGCCTGCGCCCGTCGCTGCCCAGCCGGACAGCAACGCCGCGACAAGATCGGTGATCGGCCCGCGCACGGACTGATTGATGTTCTGCTGGGCAGCCGGATACTGCTTCTGTTTCAGCAAGCGCACGCCGACGACGAGACGGGCAATGCGATTGGCCTTGTCGTTCTGCAAAATCTTGTCGGCGAGCTTCACCGCCTCCTCGATATCGCCATCGGCAAGCGTCGAGATGAACGCACGGTCGAGCAGTTCGGTGTTCTTGGGATCGGCGCGCAGGGCCGAACGATAGAATGTGGCGGCAGCACCCGCGTCGCGCTCCACGCTCGCATGGCGCGCGGCCAGATAATTGCCGGCAGTCGTCGGCCCCTTCTTGCGATCGACAGGGCTGTATTCCACAGCACCGGAGCGGATGGTTTCGACCTTCTTCTGCTCCGACTTCTGCTGCGCGAAGGCCGCGCCCGGCAGGCTCAGTCCAACGGCCAGCGAAGCGCAAAGAGCAGCGCGGCGGGAAAGAAATGACATTACGATTCGCCTTGGTTGCGGAGTTGCAGTGGCTTGCGTTGTAGCGGCTTGATTCCAGCGATCCGGCAAACTTGCCGAAAACAGTCCAAATGCCCCGGTTTAAGCGGCGACAATGACCTTTTCGCCACCCGCTCGCAAGGATTCGACGCGCTGCCCCGGCGCACTTATAGCACCTGACGCCGATTTTGTGTGGCGTCATCGTGGCCGCGGACCTGCCCCCACGCAATTGTGCGCCAGGCGGGGCCCGGCCCCTACATCGCCTGGTAATTGGGCCCGCCCCCACCCTCCGGCGGAACCCACGTAATATTGCCGTTCGGGTCCTTGATGTCGCAGGTTTTGCAGTGGACGCAATTTTGGGCATTGATCACGAACTTCGGCTTGCCGCCCTCTTCAACCCATTCATAGACGCCGGCCGGGCAATACCGGTTCGACGGACCGGCAAAGACCTCAAGCTCGGATCGCTTCTGAAGATCGAGGTCGGCAACCTTGAGGTGAATAGGCTGATCCTCCTCGTGGTTGGTATTGGACAGGAATACTGACGAGAGGCGATCGAAGGTCGTCTTGCCGTCGAACTTCGGCGCAGGGATCGGCTTTGAGGCTTTTGCTTCGACCAGCGTCTCGCGATCGAGCTTGCCGTGACTGAGCGTACCGAACAGCGAGAAGCCGAACAGCGTATTCGTCCACATGTCGAAGCCGCCGAGGCCAACGCCGAGGACCAGACCCAGCTTCGACCAAAGCGGTTTCATGTTGCGGACCTTGAACAGGTCCTTGCCGACCGCCGAGCCGCGCCAGCCGTTTTCGTACTCGACCACTTCGTCATGGGCGCGGCCCGCAGCGAGCGCCGCTGCGACCTGCTCGGCGGCCTGCATGCCGGTGCCCATCGCATTGTGCACGCCCTTGATGCGCGGCAGGTTGACGAAACCGCCCGCACAGCCGATCAGCGCGCCGCCCTTGAAGGTAAGCCGCGGCACCGACTGATAGCCGCCTTCGGTGATCGCCCGCGAGCCGTAGGCAAGCCGCTTGGCGCCCTCGAAGATCGGCGCAACCTTCGGATGCGTCTTGAAGCGCTGGAATTCCTCGAACGGCGACAGATACGGGTCGGTATAGTTCAGGTGCACGACGAAACCGACGGCGATCAGATCGTCGTCGTAGTGATAGAGGAACGATCCGCCGCCGGTGGACAGGCCGAGCGGCCAGCCGAACGAATGCTGGATCAGCCCCTTCCTGTGCCTGGCCGGATCGATCTGCCAGACCTCTTTCAGGCCGATACCGAACTTGCCCGGCTCGCTGTTGGCGTCGAGACTGAACTTCTTGATCAGCTGTTTGGTCAGGCTGCCGCGTGCGCCTTCGGCAAACAACGTGTACTTGCCGAGCAACTCCATGCCGCGGGTGAAGGAGTCCTTGGGCTCGCCGTTACGGCCGATGCCCATGTCGCCAGTGGCGATGCCGCGCACTTCGCCGTCCGCGCCGTACACGACTTCGGTCGCGGCGAACCCCGGATAAATCTCAACGCCAAGCGCCTCGGCCTTGGTCGCGAGCCAACGGCACACCATGCCGAGCGAACCGATGAAGCAGTGATGGTTGCTCATCAGCGGCGGCATGATGAAGTTCGGCACGCGGATCGCGCTGCCGGCCGTCATCAAGTAAAAGTGGTCGTCGTTGGCTTGGGTCTTCAGCGGGCAGTCCGCATCCTGGCGCCAGTCAGGGATCAATTTGTCGAGCGACACCGGATCGATCACCGCGCCGGACAGGATATGCGCACCGACCTCGGACCCCTTCTCCACGATCACGATCGTAAGGTCCGGGTTGATCTGCTTCAGCCGGATGGCGGCGGCGAGACCGGAGGGGCCCGCGCCGACGATCACCACGTCGAATTCCATGGATTCCCGGGGCGGCAGATCGTCGGTGCTCATCGTTTCCTCGAACGTTTCTAAAGCGTCCTCCGTTCTTGACGATTTTTGCTGCAATCACAACCGCGGAAATGGGGGGCGGCCATTCCGCGTTGCGGCAACATTCCGCCAAGTAAAACCAGGGTGCTAAAATCAGGATGCGCGGGGCCGCGACAAGAACAGTGCCAGCGGCCCAAACGCGATGCCGATCGCCAGCACGCAAAACGCCGCGAGCCAACCCGACGTGCTCATCGGCCCGCCGGCGGCATCGAGCGTCACGCCGATGCCCCATGCACCCACAGCCGAAAGCCCGAAGCCGACCGTCGAATGCAACGCCATGGTCGCCCCGCGAAAGGCGGGGTTGGCCGCACCGGTCATGCCCGAGGTCAGCGCGCCGGAGTCCGCATTCACCGTGACCGCATAAAGAAGGATCGCCACCAGCAGCAACCACGGCGAGGCGCCTGCTAGCAGACCGATGGCGATGGCGACCAGCGCCGAGGCGACCATAACCGCGGTAATCGCGCGGTGCCGGCCGAAGCGGATCGCGGCTTCATTGCCAAGGATGCTCGCAGGCATCGCAAGGATCGTGAACACCACGCTGACCGCGACCGCGCCGGGCAACGACTGTCCTGCATTTTGCGCCACGACGAACGTCCAGAAGCCGACGATCCAGGTGCGAATGCCGTACAGCTCGAAACAGTGCGCACCGTAGCCGAAGATGTAGCCGAGCGCCGGGCGATTGCGAAACACCGGACCGAAGTCCAGAAGTTTCGCGCTCACGGGCGCGGGTTTGTGCGATGGCATCAGGATGCACGCGGCGATCATCGCAAGCGGGCCTGCACCGGTCACAAAGAACGCGTTGCGCCAGCCAAATCCGTCGGCGGCAAGCTGCGATACGAGGAACGAGAGGCCGACGCCGAACGAGAAGCTCGACGTGTAGAACGTCACCGCGCGGGAACTATCGCCCGGCGGCAGCCGGTCCGTCAGCGCCTTCAGGCCCGGCATGTAGGCGCCGGCAAAACCGATGCCGGCAAGGCACCACACCAGGGTTGCCGACAAAAGGCCGTCGGCGAACAGGCCGAACGCAATCGTCGCCAGCGCGCTTAAGCCCGAGCCACAGAGCAGGATCAGCCGCGCATCGATGCGGTCGGTCAGCGTCGTCAACACCGGCACGGCGAGCATGTAGCCGAACGCGTAGCCGCTCGCCATCAGTCCGGCTTCGCCGCCGGAGAGCTTCCATAGCGGCATCAGGTGCTGCGCCATGATCGCCGGCACGACCACATGCGGCAGCAGGTTGCCGACCTGGCCGATGCACATCGCAACGATGAGAGATTTCCCCGAAAGCGCCACGCCGTTTCCTGCCCCGTTCGATTCGTGACTCTAGCCGCAGCCTTCAGCCCCGCCATTCCTTCATGGACGGAGCTGCCATGCCACGTTACGAGCGAAAGTGCACCGTTTCCACAATTTGGCTGCTTGCTGCGGTCCGGTGCCGAGCGATAGGGTCCCGGCATGACGCCCGAGCGCATGCTGAGCCCACAGGAGTTGCTGACCTTCTACGTGGAGGCCGGAGTTCGACTGCGCGATCGGCGAAGAACCGGTCAACAGGCTCGCGGACGACGCGCCTGCGCCGACGGAACTCGCGACTGAGGCACCACGCGTGGAGCGGACGTTGCCGCCGCCCGCCCTCCGTCCTGCGCCCGCTCCCACAGTCGCGCCGCCGCCAGAAGCTGCGATGATGTCTGCACGCGAGGCGGCCAGCACCGCACGCTCGCTGGATGAACTGCGGGCACTGCTCGAAGGCTTCGACGGCTGCGCGCTGAAATTCACCGCCTCCCGCCTCGTGTTCGCCGACGGCAACCCGCAAGCGCGGCTGATGTTCGTCGGCGAAGCGCCGGGCCGCGACGAGGACATCGCCGGCCTGCCATTCGTCGGCCGCTCTGGCCAACTGCTCGACCGGATGATCGGCGCGATCGGGCTCGATCGGGCGAGCGTCTACATCGCCAACATCATTCCGTGGCGGCCGCCGGGCAACCGCACGCCGACGCCACAGGAAACGCAAATCTGCCTGCCGTTCATCCGCCGCCAGATCGAACTGGTGAACCCGGACGTGCTCGTCTGCCTCGGCAACCCGTCGAGCCAGGGCATTCTCGAGACCAAGGAAGGAATCATGCGCACGCGCGGCCGCTGGCGCGACTACGACACCGGCACCCGCACCATCCAGGCGGTGCCGACATTCCATCCGGCGTATCTGCTGCGCTCGCCGGTCTACAAGAAACTCGCGTGGCAGGATTTCCGCGCGATCAAGGCGGCGCTGGCGGAGACAGGCAAGAGCTAGACCCTCATGGCGAAGAGCGTCGCATGGCGACGCGTCTCGAACCACAAGGCCACGGTTTCCCCCTACTTCAACCTCGCCTGCTTCCCCAGCACGCTCTCATACACCTTGATCACCGAGGTCGAGTCGCCCTGCCCCAGCCCCATGCCGCGGGCCATGCGCATCAGGTTCAGCACCTGCGGCGCGACCATGCCGGGCACGCCGTGCTCGGCTGCGAGATCGACCGCGAGGCCGAGATCCTTGTAGGCGAGATCGAGCGCGAAGCTTGCTTCGAACTTTCCGCTCAACGAACGCCCCAGGATGTTGCGGAACGCGTTGCTGTTGCCGGAGCCGTTGGAAACCACCTCGACGATCTTGTTGAGGTCGACGCCGGCCATGGTGGCAATCATCATGCCTTCGGCCGCCACCGCCGCGTTGCAAAGCCCCAGCATGTTGTTGACCAGCTTGCCCACCGACGCCGAGCCGTGCGGTCCGGTGTGCACAACGAGCGCGCCGATCGACGACAGCAGCGGGCGCTGCCTGTCGATCGCCGCTTCGTCGCCGCCGACGATGATTGTCAGCGTGCCGTCGGTCGCCTTGATGACGCCGCCGGTGACCGGCGCCTCGATCAGCGTGATACCCTTCGCAGCCAACACTTCGGCCAGCTTTTTGATGACTGCCGGCGAATTGGTCGACAGATCAATCACGACGGTGCCGGCTTTCGCGTTCTCGGCAACGCCGCCGGGACCGGCGATCACCGCCTCGACATGCTTCGGCGTCGGCAGCGACATCATCACGACTTCGCAGGACGATGCTATGTCGGCGACACTTGCGCCGCGTTTCGCGCCGGCCTTGATGCACTCCTCCATCACCGCCGGATTGAGGTCGAACACCGTGACCTCATGGTTGGTCTTGCCGACGATATTGCGCGACATCGGGCCGCCCATGGCACCGACGCCGATGAATCCGATTTTCACGATGGGTTCTCCCTTGTTCTTGCTATTGAGTGAGTTGCGGCTGCGCGCGGCGTACGCCACCCGCCGTGATGCCGCCGTCGATCACGAGTTCCGCGCCGGTCACATAGCGCGCGGCATCGGACGCCAGGAACAGCACACCGTTGGCGATGTCCTGCGCTTCGCCCGCGAAGCCGAGCGGCACGCCGGCCTTGGCGATTTCATCGGGACGCATCGGTGCGTTATGGCCCATGCCGGTCGCCTCGCGCGGAATCTTGCCCCAGATCGGCGTGTCGATGATGCCCGGATGCACCGAGTTGACGCGGATGCCGTCGTTCGCGCCGGCGCACTCCATCGCAATGGACTTCGCAAACAGCCGCACGCCGCCCTTGGTCGCGCAATAGCCGGCAAGCGTCGGCGAACCGCGCAGGCCCGCGACCGACGACATCATCACGATCGAGCCGCCGCCGGAGCGGCGCATCGCCGGAATGCAGTGCTTCACCGACAGGAACACGCCGTCGAGATTGATCGCGGTCTGCCGCCGCCAGTCGGCGAGCGACATCTCGACGATGGTCGGCGCGCCGACGCCGATGCCGGCATTCGACACCAGCACATCGAGACGCTTGAAGCGCTTCTCGATCTCGGCGACGATTTCGATCCAGCGCGCCTCATCCGTCACGTCCTGCCGCAGATAGATCGCCTCGCCGCCCGCAGCCGCGATGCTCTTCACGACGTCGGCGCCGCCGCGATCGTCGATATCGGTGACGACCACCTTCGCGCCTTCGCGCGCCAGCGTGGTCGCACACGCAGCACCAATGCCTGACGCACCGCCGGTCACCAGCGCGACCTTGCCCTCAACCTGACCCATATCGTCTCTCCCAGTCTCTCTTTGATCCGGCCTTGTGAACGCTGGCCGGCTTCGCGTGCCTTGAATTAGGTTACCGGTTCGGACTAAGCCGGCGCTCGATGAGGCGTGCCATCAGGCTCGCGCCAACGGGAATGATCGCATCATCGAAGGTGTATTCGGGATTGTGCACCGGCTTGTCGCAGGAATGACCGACCCAGCAATAGGCGCCGGGCGTTGCGCGCAGCATGTCCGCGAAATCTTCGCTGCCCATCACTGGCTCGATCGCCGTCGACAGGTTCTCTTCGCCGACGATCTCGCGCGCGACGTCGGCATAGGCCTCGGTCTGCTCGGCATGGTTTTCCAGCACGGTGAAGATGTCGCGCGAGTCGAACTGGACCTCGACGCTGTAGGTTGCGGCGACACCGGCGGCGATCTCCTTCATGCGCTTGCGCACCAGCGCGCGCGCATCGTCGGAGAAGGCGCGCACGGTGCCCGAAACCGTCGCGTCCGCCGGGATCACGTTGTAGGCCGAGCCTGAATGAATCTGCGTCACCGAGACGACCAGAGGCGTGCGCGGATGATTGTTGCGGCTGACGATGGTCTGCAAGGCCTGCGCAACGGCGACGGCGGCGATGATCGGATCGCGCGCCTCGTTCGGCCGCGCGCCGTGGCTGCCGCGTCCCTTGATGCGAAAGTCGAAGAAATCCGCGCCGGCCATCGCCGCACCCGGAAACACGGACACGCGCCCAGGCTTGCGGTTCGGCGAATTGTGCAGCCCGTAGATCTCGTCACACGGGAATTTCTGGAACAGCCCGTCCTTCAGCATCGCGCGCGCGCCGCCGAGACCTTCCTCAGCCGGCTGAAACACGAACACCGCAGTGCCCGCGAAATCGCGCGTCTCTGCGAGATAGCGCGCGGCGCCAAGCAGGATCGTGGTGTGGCCGTCATGGCCGCAGGCATGCATCTTGCCGGGCACGGTGGAGGCATACGGCAATCCGGTTTCTTCCTGGATCGGCAGCGCATCCATGTCCGCGCGCAAACCGATGCGGCGATTGCTGTCATGCTTGCCCTTCAGTTCGCCGACCACGCCGGTGCCGCCGATGCCGCGGTGAACGGTGATGCCCCATCCCTCGAGAAGATCGGCGACGATGCCGGAGGTACGAACCTCCTCAAAACCGATTTCGGGATGGGCGTGAAGATCGTGGCGAATGGCGACGAGTTCGTTCTGATACTGGTTGATCCGCTCGATGACCGGCATTTTTTGTCCGAAGGTTTTGTCCGAAGGAGTGAACACACATCAGTTGAAGTGACAGTTTAGCACTGTATGCTGGCTGCTCGTCCAGACAAGTCTGGACCGAGTCTTAAGGCCAAGGTCTTGGGGACAAGGCGAAAACGACAGAACAAGCAACAAACGGACGCCTGCGAAAATGACAGCAACCAACGCCGATCACGTCGCGGGCGACGCGCGCGCCCGCGGCAACGTGCTGCGCCTTGCGATCGCGCAGGCGCTGGCAGGCGCTAATGCCGCCGTCATCTTCGCAACCGGCTCGATCGTCGGCGTCACGCTGGCGCCGAGTCCGGCACTGGCGACACTGCCGTTGTCGATGTTCGTGATCGGGCTCGCCGCGGGCACGTTGCCGACCGGCGCGATTTCGCGCCGATATGGCCGCCGCGTCGCGTTCATCGCCGGCTCCAGCTGCGGCATGCTGTGCGGGCTGGTCGCGGCCTTTGCCATCGTCACGGGCTCGTTCCTGCTGTTTTGCCTGGCGACCTTCCTTGGCGGTCTCTATGGCGCGGTCTCGCATTCCTATCGCTTTGCTGCGTCGGACGGCGCGAGCCCCGCCTATCGCCCGAAGGCGATTTCCTGGGTGATGGCAGGCGGCGTGTTCGCCGGCGTGCTCGGGCCGCAGCTCGTCGAATGGACCATGGGCTACTGGCCGCAATACCTGTTCGCGGCAAGTTTTCGGCGCGCAGACCGTGATCGCACTGATTGCGATGGCGGTTCTGTCAAGCGTCGATGCGCCACCGCCACCGCCCGCGGAAGTCGCTGCAGGAAGGCCGCTGCTCGAGATCATCCGCCAGCCGCGCTTCATCGCCGCGGCGCTATGTGGCGTCGTCTCCTACACCATGATGAATCTGGTGATGACCTCAGCGCCGCTCGCCATGAAGATGTGCGGGCTGACGCTGAGCGATTCCAATTTCGGCCTGCAATGGCACATCGTCGCGATGTTCGGGCCGAGCTTCTTTACGGGCCTCTTGATCGCCCGCTTCGGTGCGCCGACGATGGTTGCGACCGGACTGCTGCTGGAGGCTGCAGCCGCCGGCATCGGCCTTGCCGGCATCACCGCGATGCACTTCTGGGCCTGCCTGATCGTGCTCGGGCTCGGCTGGAATTTCGCCTTCGTCGCTGCGACCGCGATGGTGGTCGAGACCCACCGCCCCGAGGAACGCAACAAGACGCAGGCGTTCAACGATTTCCTGGTGTTCGGGATGATGGCGCTGGGTTCGCTGTCATCGGGGCAGTTGCTCGCGAGCTATGGCTGGACGTCGGTCAACCTCGTGGTGCTGCCGCTCGTTGCTCTCGCGCTGATGTTCCTCACCGCCGACCGGCTTACGACACGGCGGCGGGCAGCGATGGCGTGATTTCGCTTCCAGCTGTCGTCCCGGCCAGGCGAAACGCGAGCCGGCCCCATACGCGGTGACGGCCGTGTACGACGCGCGCAAATGACCTCAAGGCCGTAAGCGCCGGCGGCAGCCAATAATCTCCGAGACCAATAATTCTGAGACTATGGGTCCCTGCCATAGGCGAGCGAGGCGACGCCGTTCTTCGAACGGCTATGCGCAGAGACGACCACAAATGTTTGCTACCAGCTCGCCGGAAGGCTCTTCAGGCCGCGCAGCACAAAAGTCGGGCGCCATTCCGGATTCACGACGTCGTCGATCTTCAGGTTCGGCAGCCGCCGCATCAGGGTCGAGATCGCAACCTCGGCTTCGATGCGCGCGAGCTGCGCGCCGAGGCAGAAGTGGATGCCGCCGCCGAACGAGTGAATACGGATGTTCTGCCGGGTGATGTCGAGCTTGTCCGGATTGTCGGGATACGCGGCCGGATCACGGTTGGCCGAGCCGAGCAGGCACAGCACAGCGTCGCCCTTCTTGATCTCCTTGCCGCCGATCTCGCCGATGTCCTCGAGCGCGACGCGGCCGGTGGTCTGCACCGACGAGTCGTAGCGCAGGAACTCCTCGATCGCGTTCTGCATCAGCTCCGGCCTGCGCTTGAGCAATTCAAGCTGGTCCGGATTTCGATGCAGCGCCAGCAGGCCGTTGCCGATCAGGTTGACGGTCGTCTCATGGCCCGCGCCGAACAGAAGGATGATGTTGCCGACAAGTTCCTCGTTGGTGAGCTTGTTGCCGTCTTCCTCCGCCTGCACCAGTTGCGTGGTCAGGTCGTCGCCAGGCTCGCGCCGGCGCAATTCGAACAGCCGCTCGAAATACGCAACGGAGTTGGCGTGACCGGCATTGGCCTCATCGATCTCGGCGCGCGACAGCGGCACCGGATCGAGCAGGCGTCCGCCGGTGCGCTCGCGCTGGAAGAATATCTCGCGATCAGTACTCCGGAATGCCCAGCATGTCGCAGATCACGATCACCGGCAGGCGGAATGCGAAGTCGGCAATCAGGTCCATGCGGCCGTTCTTCTCGACGCGATCGATCGAGTCGTCGACGATCGACTGAATGCGCGCGCGCATGTCGTCGACCCGCCGCGCCGTGAACGCCTTGACCACGAGGCCGCGCAGCCGCGTGTGATCCGGCGGGTCCTGCGGTCAGCATCCAGCGGCTCATGCTGCGGAACACCGGCTCTTCCAGGATGCCGGGACCATGACGGGCGATGGTGCGGCCCGCGAAATCCTTGCCGAAGCGCCGGTCACGCAGGACCGTGGCTGACGTCTGCATTGCGGCTCGCGAGATACGCCTTGAGCGGAGTCAGAAGCATCGGGTCGGTCTCGCGCAGGCGCGCGTAGGCCGGATACGGATCGCGGATGAAATCCGGCGACATCGGATTGAACAAGGGTTGAGCGGCGGTGTCGCGAATTGCTTCGTTCATGCGCGTCTCACAAATGTGATGAATCTATTGGCAGTTTACGCCATCCGGCACAGGCCGGATACTCGCATTTGATGCGGCGCAAAGGTCACACAGCCAGCAAGCGACGAGGTATCGCCTGCGTTCCCGTTGCGCTGAGTTGGAACCGAGTCCAGTATTGACGCAAACGACAACGGTGTCGAAACATTGGGAGGAAAAACCATGAAAACCGTGACATTCACATTCAGCCTTTTGGCGGCGTTGGCGTTCGCGCTGGCAGCCATGTCGGGCCACGCGGCGGCACAAACGCCACGCGCCAACGGCGAGACCGTCGGCATCCAGAACTACGCCAGCACCACCGGCAACATGCACGCGATCATCGCCCGGGAAAAAGGCTTCTGCGAGAAGTACAACTTCAAGTGCGAGATCAAGACCATCAACTCGACCTCGCTCGGCCTGCAGGCGCTGGTCGGCAAGACCATCGACTTCACGCAAGGCGGCGCTGACCTCGTCGGCGCGGCGGTGGTCGCAGGCGCAGAGGTCGTCATCGTCGGCACCAGCCTGCCGGCCAACGTGCTGTCGATCAGCGTGCGCAACGACGTGGCGATGCCCAGCCGCGACAAGGGCTATCCGGCGATCATGAACGACTTCAAGGGCAAGAAGATCGGCGTTGCCGCGCGCGGGACGTCGAGCGAGAAATACTTCAACGCCATGCTCAAGGACGGCGGACTGAAGCCGGAGGACGTCACCTATGTCGCTGTCGGCGCGCCGAACACGGCCTATACCGCGCTCGCCATCGGCAAGCAGATCGACGCCGTCATCATGTACCAGCCGCTGCCGCAGCTCTGCTCATTCAACAAGACCTGCGAGATGGTGATCGACATGACCGTCGGCGAAGGACCGAAGTCGCTCGAAGCAACGATCGGCGCCAACGTCATCTTCGCTGCCCGCAGGGAAATGGTCGAGAGCAATCCGAAGCTGATGGAGGCGTTCTACGCGGCGATGACGGACGCCGCCACCTGGTTCAACGACGAGAAGAACTTCGACGAACTGGTCAAGATCTTTACGCCGCTGATCTCCTTCGGCGACATGGCCGGCGCCGACGAGATGCGCAAGAGCTGGATCAGAAGCGTGATCCCCGCCTACAGCAAGGACCTCAAGGTCAAGGTTTCCGCGTTGCAGGAAATCATGGACTTCAGCCTCGAGAACAAGATCATCGATGTGAAGGTTGAAGCCAGGAAGGTGCTGTGGGACAAGGCGCCACAAACCCCTTGAAGCCGGCGAAGTGGAAGAGCGTACAATGAATATGGCCATGCAACCGGCGCAGGCGAAAGCCGGCGCCGGCTCACTCGCAAAGCCCGCGCCGGGCTCCGTGATCTTCGACAAGGTATCGGTGGTCTTCGAGCCAGCCAAGCTGGTCGCGGTCTCTGAGTTTTCACTCGACATCGCACCGGGCGAATTCGTCTCGATCGTCGGCCCCTCGGGCTGCGGCAAGACCACCCTGCTGAACTTCGCCGCCGGCTTGCTGCCGTCGGGCGCGGGCCGCGGCAGGCTGCTGGTGAATGGCAAGCCTCCCGTCACCGGCACGCACGATCTTGCCTACATGCTCGCGCGCGACGCACTCGCGCCCTGGCGAACGGCGCTCGGCAACGCCGAGCTCGGCGCCGAGGTGCGCGGCGTGCCCGCGGAGAAGCGCCGCGCCCGCGCCCTCGATCTTCTGGAGAAGGTCGGCCTGAAAGGTTTTGAGGACGCCTATCCGAAGGCGCTGTCGCAAGGCATGCGCCAGCGCGTCGCGCTCGCACGCACGTTTTCGCTGGACGCACCGATCCTGTTGATGGACGAGCCGTTCGGCGCGCTCGATGCGCAGACGAAACTGCAGCTGGAAGACGTGCTGCTCTCGCTCTGGCAGCGAGAACGCCGCACCGTTATCTTCATCACCCACGACCTTTCTGAAGCCGTGTCGATGTCGGACCGCGTCATCGTCATGAGCTCGCGGCCTGGCCGCATCATCGCCGACGTACCGATCACGCTCGGCCGGCCACGCTCGGTGCGCGCGCTGCAGAAGGATGCGCACTATCACGAGCTCTATTCCTACGTCTGGACCAAGCTCGAAGAGGGATTGAGCCAATGAATGACGAGCGGATGTGGGGCCCGGCGAAGATATGGGCGGCGCGGCTGGTGTTCCTCGCCATCTTCTTCGTGCTCTGGGAGAAGGTCTCCGACGCACGGCTGATCGACCCGATCCTGATCGGCAAGCCGACCGGCATCGCGCAGTTTCTCTGGAATGAGGTGTTCGTCACCCAGAGCCTGCTGAAGGACTTCTACTGGTCGATGGCCGGCACCGTGCTCGCATTCCTGATGGGAAGCGTCGCCGGCATCCTGGTCGGCATGCTGTTCGTCACCAGCCCCACGACCGAGGCCGTGTTCAATCCGATCTTCACCGCGCTCAACGCCATGCCGCGCATCGCACTCGCGCCGCTGTTCATCATCTGGTTCGGGCTCGGGCTCGGATCGAAGGTCGCGGTCGGCTTCAGCCTCACCTTCTTCATCGTGCTGACCTCAACGGTGGCGGGCGGACGCGGCGTCAATCCGGATCACATCACGCTGGCGCGCACGCTCGGCGCAAGCGAGAGCCAGATCTTCCGCAAGTTCGTGCTGCCGAGCGCGGTGCCGGTGATCTTCAACGGACTGCGGCTCGGCCTCGTGTTCGCGCTGCTCGGCGTGATCGGCGCGGAGATTCTCGCCTCCGAGAACGGCCTCGGCCAGACGCTCTCGGTGCTCGCAGCGAGCTTCAAGACCAACGGCGTGTTCGCCATCATCTTCCTGCTGTCGATGATCGGCGTCGGCATCAGCTGGGGCATGACCGCGCTGGAGAACCGGCTGCTCAGGTGGCGGTAGGGCGCGGCGTCATTCCGGGGCGCGCAAAGCGCGAACCCGGAATTCGGCGACAAGGCAGAGAGACTGGATTCCGGGTCCGCACCTGCGGTGCATCCTGGAATGACGGTTCACATAACCCTACCCCACCGCGAACTTGATCGCGAACAGCACGGCCAGAACCAGCACCGCGGGCTTTGCCTCGGCGATCTTGCCGGCGATGATCTTCACCAGCGCGTAGGTGATGAAGCCGAGGCCGATGCCGGTTGCGATCGAATACGTCAGCGGCATGGCGATGGCGGCGACCACCGCCGGCGCATATTCGGTCACGTCGTCCCAGTTCATCTCGGCAAGCCCGCGCGCCATCACGCAGGCGACGAAAAGAAGTGCGGCGGACGAGGCATAGGCGGGGATCATGCCGGCGAGCGGCGCGAAGAACAGGGCCAGCAGGAAGAACAGCGCGACGAACACCGCGGTCAATCCGGTACGTCCGCCGGCGGCCACGCCCGAGGCGCTCTCGATGTAGCTCGTGGTCGTCGAGGTGCCGATCGCCGCGCCGAACATCGCCGCGAAACTGTCGGAGATCAGCGCCTGTTTCATACGCGGCAGGTTGCCGTCCTTGTCGGTCAGCCCGGCGCGATGGGTGACCCCGATCAGGGTGCCGGCATTGTCGAACACGTCGATGAACAGGAAGCTGAACACGACGATGATGAAAGTCAGTTCGAACGTGCGTGAGAAATCCAGTTGCAACAGCGTCGGCGCGAGCGAGGGCGGCAATGCGACGATGCCGCCGAAGGTCGCGAGCCCGAACGGCAGGCCGATCAGCGCGACGACGAGGATGCCGATCAGCGTGCCGCCGATGATGCTGCGCGCATTCAGGGCGACGATCAGCACAAATCCGAGCAGGCAGAGAATTGCCGGAGCGCCGCGAGGCCGGTGAGCGGCCCGAGCGTCACCAGCGTGACCGGATGCGCGACGACGATCTTCGCCTGCTCCAGCGCGATGATGCCGAGAAACAGGCCGACGCCAGCCGAGATCGCGAATTTCAGATTGCGCGGGATCGCATTGATGACGTATTCGCGGATCCGGAACACCGAGATGAAGAAGAACAGCACGCCGGACAGGAACACGGCGGCGAGCGCCTGCTGCCAAGTGTATTTGTAGCCGAGCACCACGGTGAAGGCGAAGAACGCGTTCAGCCCCATGCCGGGCGCCAGCGCGATCGGGTAATTGGCGTAGAGCGCCATCACCAGCGTCGACACGGCAGCCGCGAGACAGGTGGCGACGAACACCGCGCCCTTGTCCATGCCGGCCGCGCCAAGGATCGCGGGATTGACGAAGACGATGTAGACCATCGTCAGGAATGTGGTCAGTCCGGCAATGAATTCGGTGCGCACGGTCGTTCCGTGCGCGCTCAAGCCGAACTGACGCTCGAGAAAACCGGTCTGCTGCTCCGCCATTTGTTCTCCCCCACCCGCGCGCCGCTGCTGCTGTGCTGCTGGCAAGCATAAGGCTGCGGGCGCTGTCCGCAGCGGATCAAAGGCAGTTTTCCACCGAAGAGGTCTAGGGTCTGTACTCAATAGGATTCAAAAGGCCAGTTGTTTGTGATTCAAGTTCTCCGAAGCGATTTGGAGGCTTGAATGGCAAAACAAGTTTATTGGCTTTCGGATGCGGAATGGAAGCGGATTGAGCCGTTGCTGCCGCGAGGGCGCAAGGGAGCGCACCGGGTCGACGATCGTCGCGTGATCAGCGGCATCATGCACATGCTCAGATCCGGTTCGCGCTGGCGCGATTGCCCCGAAATCTATGGACCTTACACAACGGTCTACAACCGCTTTAACCGCTGGAGCCGGCAGGGAATCTGGACGGGCATCTTTTACGCGCTGACCGGATCGACCGGCATGTACGGATCAATCTCGGTGGACTCCACCTACGTCAAAGCCCACCGCTCCGCCACCGGCGCAAAAGGGGGGCCTTCAACAATGCAATCGGACGCTCGCGCGGCGGGCAAACGACCAAAATCCACGCGCTGACCGATGATATCGGCCGCCCCCTGGCCTTCCTGATTACCCCGGGCAACACCCACGACCTGGTCGGTGCACGCGATCTGATCGGCATGGTCCGCAGTCCACGCCGCTTGCTGGCCGATCGAGCCTATGACGCCAAGAGCTTGCGCGACGAACTCGCCGCACGCCGCATCAAAGCCGTGATCCCGCCAAATCCGACCCGCAAGCATCCACATCGCTATGACAAAATCGCCTACAAAGGACGCAACGTCATCGAGCGGATGTTCTGTCGGCTCAAAGACTTCCGGCGGCTCGCAACTCGATATGACAAGCGCGCGGACACCTTCCTGTCCGCAATACTATTGGCCGCAGCCATCACTTGGTGGATCAATTGAGTCCGGACCCTAGCGCGAGGCCGCCGCCTGCGGACGCACGATCGCCCAGCCAACCCTGAGCAAGGGCTGACGCCCGGTCAGATAGCGCTGGAAAGCGCGCGGCACTTCGGGCACCAGCCCCGGAAAGCGCCGGGCGATATCGTCCGGCGGCGTCCCCGCCGTGTCGGCGGCGCGCCAGACCACCACGCCGCCGGTCTGATTGAACTTCTCGAATGTCAGCCACGGCGTTTTTTCGGGGGCGGCGTCGAGCAGCAGATGCGGCCGGCGGGGAGCGGCATAGCCGATCACGGCCGCAAGCTGTGGATCGCCGGCGACGGCGGCGAGCGGCTGGCCGGTGCGGCGCTGAAAACTGTCGGCGAAGAAGGCGCCGATGTCGTGCGCGGGCAGCATCGTCCGCACCTCGGTGCCGAGGATCCACGGCTGCGCCAGCGTGATCGCGATGACGAACAGCGCCGGAGTTGCAATGATCCAGGCCCAGACCAGGCGAAGAAATCGCTGACGCCGCAGATAGATCAGATCGCCCGCCGCCACCACCACGCCGAGGCCGGTCATCAGCAGTACCGTGCCGGTCCCGGCGACGAGCACCGGCGCATTGAACAGCGCGGCGAGAATGCTGAACAGCGCCGGTGGCAGAAGCGCAAAACAGTAGACGAAGTTGCGCCCGAGCGGATCGACCGCTGGCCGGTAGATCACCGGCGCCCGCTCCGGCTCGCCGCTGAGCAGACGGGAATTGACGATAACCAGCAGCACGACGCCGGCAAGCGCGAGCGCAATCCCGCCGATGATATCCAGCCAGCGCCACAACCCGTCCTCCACGACCAGGCCCTCCGGCAGCGGCAACTGCCAGCCGATGCCGGTGCGCATCGCGAATACGGCATAGGGCAGCACCAGCACGCCGACGACGATGAGCGCGAACAGCGGATCGAACAAGGTGAGCATGCGGCGGCCGCGTGCGGTCGCGAGGGCGAACACGCCGAGCATCGCCAGCAGCAGCGGCGCGGCATGGGTCGTCAGCAGCAAGAGGCCTGCATGGATCGAGAGAGCAAACCAGGCATTGCGCCGGCCTTCACCGACAATGCGCCAGCCGCTCAGCAGCGTCAGCGCCCATAGCGGTTGCGCCAGGATATGCGGGCCGAACTCGACGGAGGAAAACGCAAAGGCGGTGATGGTGATCGTCAGTAGTACGCCAAGGACGGCGTGCTGCGCACCGACGATCGCACATCCAAGCCGGAAGATCGCCCAGAACGAGACGACGAAGCATATCTGCGACAGCAGGTAGACGCCGAACACGTTGTTGCCGGCGGCACGGAATGCGATGTCGGCCAGCCAGAACGCCAGCGGCGGGCCTTGTACGCTGCCGAGCAGATACTCCCGGCCGTAGGCGAGATTGAGCGCCAGTTCGCCCGGCGGGCTGGAATAGAGCAGCGTGGGCAGACCGAACCACAACGCAGCCTG
Source organism: uncultured Alphaproteobacteria bacterium (assembly GCA_963774995.1). Classification (GTDB taxonomy): domain Bacteria; phylum Pseudomonadota; class Alphaproteobacteria; order Rhizobiales; family Xanthobacteraceae; genus P52-10. The sequence goes on along the minus strand of CAVZHJ010000013.1, from coordinate 57,000 downwards.
CGCGAGCGCGACCAGCCAGAACACCAGCACCGGCCGCGCGCGGATCAGTTCGACGATCAGGGACGTGAAACGCATGCGAAGGCGAACCGGACGGCGATGGACCTGCTGCCTGTCTGTAAAGCGCCAGCCGCCTTCGGGCAACCGGGCAGCGTGTTCAGGCTGCGGCTGTCGCACCATCCCGAATGAGCGCCGCCTGAATCAGCGCCGCTACCGGTGCGAACAGCCGGCGATGATGCACGGTCGGACCGAGGCGGCGCAATGCATCGAGATGCGCCGGCACGCCATAGCCCATGTGGCTCTCGAAGCCGTAGCCCGGATGATCGAGCGCGAGGCGGCACATCAACCGGTCGCGCGACACCTTTGCGACGATCGAGGCGGCCGCGATCGACAGCACGAGCGCATCGCCGCCGATCACGGCGTCGCATCCGCAACTGACGTCAAGCTTGTCGCGACCGTCGACGAAAACATGCTCGGGCCGGTCCGGCAGCGCATGCACGGATTGCGCGAGCGCCCAGAGCGAGGCGCGCAGGATATTGTCGCGCTCGATCCGCGCGACCGACGCGATGGTCACGGCAACCGCCGCCGTCCCGCAGATTTCGTCGAACAGCTCTTCGCGGCGCTCGCGCGTCAGTTTCTTGGAATCGTCGAGCCCCTTCGGGATGCGGCGAGGATCGAGCACGACCGCGGCTGCGACCACAGGTCCCGCGAGCGGACCCCGCCCGGCCTCATCGCAGCCGGCGACGAGGCGAAAGCCCTTCTGCAAAATCGCCCGCTCACGGCGAAACGTCGGAGCGCGGGCATTGCCGGTCCGCGCACCTGTCTTTGTCCCGTTGCGCGCTTCTCGCGCCGCGACCGCATTCGCCCAAATCATCGGGAGATGGTGGCGAAACCAGCCGTGTGCTGCAATGGAGTGTCATTCGCTTATCGCCGCAATCCACGCCAACAACGCATCGCTTCGAGACGCATGGCTTCGAGACGTATGGCTTCGAGACGCCCGGCTTCACTCTGCGAGCGTCGATAGGCGAGCGAAGCAACGCCGTTCTTCGAACGGCTATGGCTCCCCAGGACGAGGCAGAGCCTGGAACATATGCGCTCAGAACAGGCTCAACTGGGCTCCGCCATCCTTCGGTCTTGCAAAATGTTCCGTGGTCAGTCTGACGCGCTTCTTGTTCAGCCCGAGCTTTGCGCAGGCGATCTCGAACCTGCGACCGATCATCCAGGCCATCGGCCCGGTTCCCTTCATCCGCACGCCCCATTGCGAATCGTAGTCCTTGCCGCCGCGAACGTCACGGATCATCGTGAACACGTGCCGGTACTTGTCCGGGTAGTTTGCGACCAGCCATTCGCGGAACAGGTCGCGCACTTCAAGCGGCAGCCGCAGCAGGATGTAGCTCGCCTCCTGCACGCCGATATGCGCCGCCGAATCCAGGATGCGTTCCATCTCGGCATCGTTCAGCGCGGGTATGATCGGCGACACCATCACCTTGGTCGGCACGCCCTCGGCCGCCAGCAATCGCAAGGCCTCCAGCCGCTTGGTCGGCGTCGACGCGCGCGGCTCCATGGTGCGCGCCAGCTTCGAATCCAGCGTCGTGACCGAGATGCCGACTTTCACCAGATTGCGCTTCGCCATCCGCGACAGGATGTCGAGATCGCGCACGACCAGCGCCGACTTGGTGACGATGCCGACCGGATGCGACACGCGGTCCAGCACTTCAAGAATGCCCCGCATGATTTTCAGGTCGCGCTCGATCGGCTGATAGGGATCGGTGTTGGTGCCGATCGCAATCATGCGCGGCTCGTAGTCCGCGTGCGACAGTTCCCTCTCGAGCAGCGCCGGAGCATCGTGCTTTGCAAACAGCTTTGATTCGAAATCGAGCCCCGGCGACAGGCCGAGATAGGCATGGGTCGGCCGCGCAAAACAGTAGACGCAGCCGTGTTCGCAGCCGCGATAGGGATTGATTGAGCGGTCGAAGCCGATGTCGGGCAAATCGTTGCGGGTGATGACTTTTCGCGCGCTGTCCGCGCTCACGGTCGTCTTGAAGGGAGGAAGGTCCTCGACGCTCTGCCAGCCATCGTCGAAGGCGACCCGCGCCTCGGCCTCAAACCGGCCGCTCGCATTCGATTGCGCGCCCCGCCCCCGTCTTCGCTCGCGTTCGACCGCAGCCTCGATCGCCGCAAAAGGCCCGTCGGCCTCCGGGGGATGCTGCTTCAGCGGCGCTGGTGTCGACCTTGCCAGTGACTCAAACCATAGCAGAAAGCAGGAACATAACAAGAACACAAATAGGATGCCAGCTCGCGCATGCAAGGGAGCCTGTGGACGGCCCACTCGCGGCGTTGTGATGGGACAGCGCGCGGCAGCGCTTTATTCAACGGCCGTGAATGGCCAATTCAGCGTTCGGGTCGCACCCGCGGCAACAATCAAAGGAGAAAAAAATGCGCGCACTTACTCTCGCCGCCGCAGCGCTGGCGGCCGGTACAAGTCTGGCCGGCACTGCCGGGGCGCCTGCAAAGGCGCAGGGCTTTGAGTATCCGTATTGCACCAGCGGCGGCTGGTCGACGGACAACAGCTGCCAGTTTTACACGTTTGAACAGTGCATGACCTTCGTGCAGGGCGTCGGCGGGTCGTGCGTGCCGAACCCGCGCGCTGCGTCGCAAGCCGCTCCAGGATCGATGCGGCGGCGCCGCTAGCCGCCGGCCTGCGCGTAACAAACGCGCCGCGCGAGCGTATGTCGGGTGTGACTTCAAGGATCGCGGGAGACCGGTATGCGCACGCAATCAATGCTCGCAATTATCATCAGCACAGTCTGGCTGGCGCCTTTGAACGCATTCGCGCAGGCGCGCGATTATCCGTTCTGTGCCCATGGCGGAAAGACGTCGGAAGGCATGAGTTGCGATTTCGCGACGCTCGCGCAATGCCAGGCGACGACGTCCGGCAGCGGCGGAGGCTGCATCGCAAATCCCCGAGCCGGACGAGGCGCCGCGCGCGTGCAGGATGCGGGTCCCACCAGCAGGCGCTGAAGCATCACGTCGGCGTGCATCCGCTGACGCGGGGACAAAATCGGCATGGTTGAACTGCAAACCAACAAGGATTTTCACAATGCGCAACTTCGCTCTCGGCGCGGCAGTTCTCGCTCTCGCCGGCATCGCCTCACCGCTCGTAACGACAACCGCGGCACACGCACAGGAATATCCCTACTGCGCCTCGGGCACGTGGGGTTCAGGCGGCTGCAGCTATGCCACGCTCGAGCAGTGCCGCGCCTTCATCGGCGGCGCAGGCGGGACCTGCGTCAGCAATCCGCGCTACACGCCAAACACCACAACTGCCCCGCGGAAGCGCCGCTAACCAACCCGGCTGAATCCCGCAATCGAGGCTGTTTCAAACCCAATCCGGTGCTAACAGTGCGGGCGTTGACAGTTTGATGACGACGCGGACCGCAGATGCTGAGTGTTATTGTGTTGACCAAGGGGGATGAGCGCGGCGTTGTTGCGACGCTGGCAGCCCTCGTGCCGGGCGCAGCCGCAGGCCTCGTGCGCGATGTGCTTCTGGTCGATCGCAAAGGCGACGACGCGATGGCCCGCGTGGCCGATGTCGCCGGCTGCCATTTCCTCATCCGCCAGGGCCCCGACGGCACGCTCCTGACCGAAGGCGCGAAGGCCGCACGTTCGAACTGGCTTCTCTTCCTGCGCGCCGGCGCGATCCTCGAAGGCGGCTGGATCGACGAGACCGCGCAATTCATGGAAAGTGCTGCGCTTGCGCCGAAGGCGCGCGCGGCCGTGTTCCGCTATGCGCGTTCGCCGCATGCGGACTTGCGCATGCGCGACGCATTCAAGACGGCGCGACGTTTTCTGCTTGGCCCCTCCGCCGATCAGGGTCTGCTGATTTCCCGCGGCCACTATGATGCGCTGGGCGGACACACCGCCTCCTCCGAGCGCGCGGAAACCAAACTGCTCGCGAAACTGCGCCGCAAGGACCGCATCATCCTGCGCAGCCGGATTGTCGTCGGCAGTTAGCCGCGCCCCACGACATCATTAACTCAGTCAATCAATTAATTGATAAAGTCAATTACCTGATCGATTGAGGCCGCCGATGGCTGCTAAACAGGTTTCCGGGAATCTGCTGGCGGATGTTGCCGTGGTGCGGCGCTTCAACCGCTTCTACACGCGTCAGGCGGGGCTGATCGAGCCGAAGCACCTGCACACGGACGTCTCACTGCCAGAGGCGCGCATCCTCTACGAACTGGCGCAGCACGAGCATTTGTCGCCGACCGACCTGATCCGCGACCTCGGTATCGATCCCGGCCAGCTCAGCCGGACGTTGCAGGCGTTGCAGCGCCGGCAGCTGCTGTCGCGCAAAACCTCCAGGACCGACAGACGACAGGCTGAAATCGCGCTGAGTGCGAAAGGGCGCGCAGCCTTCGCCGAACTCGACAAGCGCTCGCAAGAGTTCGCCACCGACATTCTCGCACAGTTGCCGGCGGACCGGCGCGCAAGCCTGGTCGACGCGCTGGGACAGATCGAGCGGGCGCTCTCGGCGGGCGACGCTCCCCGCTCAGCTGTCGTCCTGCGCGCGCATCGGCCGGGCGACATCGGCTGGATCGTGTCGCGGCACGGCGCGCTTTATGCGCAGGAGTACAAGTGGACCATCGCGTTCGAGGCACTGGCCGCGGAGATCGCCAGCCAGTTCATCAACAACTTCGATCCCGCACGCGAGCGATGCTGGATCGCCGAGGTGGACGGCAGAGCCGCCGGCACCGTCACGCTGGTGAACGGCGGCGGCAAAGTCGCCAAGCTTCGGCTGCTGCTGGTCGAGCCGCATGCGCGCGGGCTCGGTGTCGGCAGAATGCTGGTCGGCGAATGCATCCGCTTTGCGCGCGAAGCGGGCTACACATCGATGACGCTCTGGACGCAGAGCATCCTGCTCGCGGCGCGCGGCATCTACAAGCACGCGGGCTTTCGGCTGGTCGACGAAAAGCCACATCACAGTTTTGGTCACGACCTGGTCGGAGAAACCTGGGAGCTCGACCTCTAGGATGAGGCTCGCTCGACCCATCGTTCAATTGTCAAGCAGCCAGCGCATTCCAACTTCCCCTGCATTCTGAGCAACGCCTCAAGGAAGCGCGTCCCGAAGGATAAAGACCGGCTCACTCCCCGGCCTTCATCCTTCGAGACGGTCGCCCATGCGACCATTCCAAGGGAAGGATAAGGAGATCGCGGCGCTGAATGCTTGACCTCCATTCGCGTGCCCTGAATGATCAAATGGGGGGAACGCATGACGATCGACTACGAGGCGGAATACGACAATCGCGCACGGGTGAAGGAGCATCCGGGTATTCTTGCGCGGATGGCTGTTGCTGCGAGCGCCTATCGCACGCAGGCTGTCGCGGAAGGGCGCGCGGAGCTCAACGCCGGTTATGGTCATGGCCAACGTCAGTTCGTCGATCTTTTCTTCTCCGGCGCAGGCAGCGGGGCGCCGCTGGCGATGTTCATTCATGGCGGCTATTGGCGTTCACTGGAACCCTCGGCGTTCAGCTCGCTCGCCCGCGGGCTGAACGCGCACGGCGTCACGGTCGCGATCGCAGGCTACGACCTATGCCCCGCCGTCGGCATCGGCCAGATCATCGAACAGATGCAGCAGGCCTGTCTCTTTTTGTGGGATCGCTTCCGCAAGCCGATCCTCGTGCACGGCCACTCCGCCGGCGGACACCTCGCAGCGGCAATGCTCGCAACCGACTGGCGGAAACACGGCGCGCCGGAAGGCCTCGTGCCGACCGCCATGGCGATCTCGGGCCTGTTCGACCTTGCGCCGATGATCGCCACATCGATGAATGCGGACTTCAAGCTCGACGAAGCCGAGGCGCGGCGGCTGTCGCCGCTCTTTTGGCCGGCGCCGGCCGGACGCATGTTCGACGCTGTCGTCGGCGCGGCGGAGGCGAACGAATACCTGCGCCAGAGCCGCACGATCGTCGATCGCTGGGGCAATGGCGGCGTCGTGACACGCCATGAGGCAGTTGCTGGCGCAAACCACTTTACGGTGATTGAACCGCTGGCGGATCCCGGCTCGGCGATGGTGCAGCGATTGTTGACACTTCAACGCAACGGCTCGCCGCTGCTGATGTGAAAATGCAGATGCTTCGAATCCTGGTAACGGCCGAGATTGGTGAGAATACGCGCCGCGCCATGCTCCGCCGTCACCCTGGTCGATAGCGTCTTCAGCACCTCGACAATCTCCAGAAAGACCGGCATGTCGTTCGTCGACAGCGTGACGAACGAGGCGATATGCTTCTTCGGAATGACGACGATGTGCACCGGCCAGAACGGGCGCGTGTGGTGATAAGCCAAAACCGCGTCGCTCTCGTATTCCTTCGCGAGCGGCACGAGGCCTTTCAACGCAACGTCGCAATAGAAATCGTCGCCCGAATAATCCGAAGCTGACGCCGTCACACCGTTGCGCCTTTTGCCTTGTCACGGCGTAAATGCTCGTCGAGCCGCGGCATGATCTCGACGAAGTTGCAGGGTTTTGTACGGTAGTCGAGTTGGGCTGCGAGGATGCCGTCCCAGCCGTCGCGGCAGGCGCCGGGCGATCCGGGCAGACAGAAGATATAGGTTGCGCCGGCAACGCCCGCCGTCGCGCGGCTCTGGATCGTCGAGGTGCCGATCTTGGCGTGGCTCAGCATGTGGAAGGCAATCGAGAAGCCGTCCATTCGCTTCTCGAACAGCGGCTCGAGTGCTTCAGGCGTCACGTCGCGGCCGGTGAAGCCGGTGCCGCCGGTGGTGATCACCACGTCGATGTTCGGATCGGCGATCCAGATCTTCACCTGTGCCTGAATGCGCTCGACATCGTCGGGCACGATGTTGCGGGTCGCAAGCCTGTGACCCGCCGCCGTCAGGCGCTCGGCGAGCGTCGTGCCGGACTTGTCGTCATCCAGCGCACGCGTATCCGAGACGGTCAGCACCGCGATGTTGAGCGGAACGAATTGTCTCGGCTGATCAGCCATCGGTTTATAGCCGTACGCCCGGCGCAAACGTGTTGCAGGCCTGAACCGAGCCCTGCTGATAGCCTGTCATGAACCAGCGCTGCCGCTGTTCGGCCGAACCATGCGTGAACGAATCCGGCACCACGCGGCCCTGCGCCTTGCGCTGCAGGGTGTCGTCGCCGATCGCGGACGCTGTCTTCAGCGCACCTTCGATATCGCCCTCTTCAAGGAAGTTCGGCCGCTTCTGCTTCTCCTTGTTGACCCAGACGCCGGAGAGGCAGTCGGCCTGCAGCTCCACCTTGACCTGAAGCAAGTTGGCCTCGGCGCGGCTTCCCGCCTGTTGCTGCTCGCGTTGCACGCGCGCGAGAATGCCGAGCACGTTCTGAATATGGTGTCCCGCCTCATGCGCGATGATGTAGGCAGCGGTAAACTTGCAGGCTCTGCCGGAGCAGCCACCGAAGCGCGTCTCGATCTCGCGGAAAAATCCCGTGTCGAGGAAAATCTGCCGATCCGGCGGACAGTAGAACGGACCCATGGCGCTCTGCGCCTGGCCACAGCGCCCGCCATTGGTGGCGTTACGGAACAACACGACCTTCGGACCAACATATTGCTGGCCGGACGCCTTGAAGATTTCCGACCAGCGGTCGTCGATCTCGCCGAGCACGCCGGCGATCATGCTGCCCATTTCGTCCTGCGGCGCAGTACGTTTTGCGTTGGTCGATGACGGACGGTCCATCTGAACCGACGGTGCACCGCCGCCAGCGCCCGAAAGAATCTCCGCGCCGCTGATCAGAATGCGTGGATCGATGCCGACGGCCCAGCCAACCAGGCCAAGCACGAGGATGGTGCCGATGCCAAGTCCGCCTCCGCCGATCGGCATGCCGAAACCGCCGCCGCCGCCGCCAAATCCGCCGCCATCGTCGTCGCGCCGGTCGTCGATGTTGTCGCTGCGACGAAAGTCATCGTAGCGCATGGCGGCTCTCCTTCATTTCACTTCAACCAGCGAATCTCGACGCATTTTTGCGCAGCAACATCTGGCGATTGTCAGCAATCAATCAATACCGCGCTAGGCAAAAATTGCCTAGCGATAAAGACGCCCGCCGCGGTTGCCGATAACCGCACGTTTACCTCGCTACGCCAAGGTGTGCCTAGTCGGTTTTAGTTAGTCCCGCGTCGCCGGCTGCGTCGCCTGAGTCAGAGTTTGAGTCATGGGTGTGTCGCGTCGCGGGGCGTCTCTAAAGACGCCCCGCTTCTTTTTAGAGTCCGTACCGGACACGCGCATCGTCGTCGGCGATTGCGTCGCCGAAATGTCGAAATTGCCGGCCGGTTCCGTCGATCTCGTCTTCGCCGATCCGCCGTACAACCTGCAGCTCAAGGGCGACCTCAAGCGCCCCGACGAATCTCACGTCGATGCGGTCAACAACGACTGGGACAAGTTCTCGTCATTCGCCGCCTATGACGATTTCACCCGCGCCTGGCTGCTGGCCTGCCGCCGCGTCATGAAGCCTTCGGCGACGATCTGGGTGATCGGCTCCTATCACAACATCTTCCGCGTCGGCGCGATCATGCAGGATCTCGGATTCTGGGTGCTGAACGACATTGTCTGGCGGAAATCCAATCCGATGCCGAATTTCCGCGGCCGCCGCTTCACCAACGCGCACGAGACCATGATCTGGGCCGCGCGCGACGAGAATGCCAAGGGCTATACGTTCAACTACGAGGCACTGAAGGCCGCCAACGAAGACGTACAGGCGCGCTCCGACTGGCTGATCCCGTTGTGCACCGGCGAGGAGCGCCTGAAAGGCAAGGACGGCAAGAAGGTTCACCCGACGCAGAAACCGGAAGGCCTGCTTGCGCGCGTGCTGCTGTCCTCGTCGAAGCCCGGCGATCTCGTCATCGATCCGTTCAACGGCACCGGCACGACAGGCGCGGTCGCCAAGCGGCTCGGCCGCCGCTATATCGGCTTCGAGCGCGACCGGGGTTACGCGACGGCCGCCGAATCCCGGATTGCCGTCATCGAGCCGCTGCCTGAGGCGACGCTTGCGCCGTTCATGACCGCGCGCGACGCACCGCGCGTGGCGTTTTCCGAATTGATCGAACGTGGCATGATTTTGCCGGGCACCAGACTGGTCGACGCCAAGAAGAAGCACGGCGCATTGGTGCGCGCCGACGGCGCGATCATGCTCGGCGACAAGGTCGGCTCGATCCACCGCATGGGCGCCGTCGCGCAGGGCTCGGAAGCCTGCAACGGCTGGACCTACTGGCATATCGAGACCAAAAAGGGCCTCAAGCTGATCGACGAACTGCGCGCCGAAATCCGTGCCGAGATGGCGGCGGTCTGAATTCGCCCTGCCGTCGCGCCGCGATACGCGCCGGCCAATCTCCAAACATGCAACGTGTCCGCCGTGCGCCAGCCAGAAGCTGCTCACGAAGTGTTATCTTGTGCCCTTATCCGTTTTGACGCATTGAGCGCCCGCTTCCCTGATTTTTCGCGGCAGCGGGCCGCACTCAATCACCGCATGACGAACGGAGCTTCCCATGCTGAAATTCTATTTCAACGGATCGCCGAACCCGACCAAGGTCGGGCTCTTCCTGGAAGAAGCCGGCGTTCCCTACGAAGCGGTGCCGATCGACGCCCGCGCCGGCGACCAGTTCAAGCCGGACTATCTGGCGATCAACCCCAACGGCAAGGTTCCTGCGATCGACGACGATGGCGTCATTGTTTTCGACAGCAATGCCATTCTGCTCTACCTCGCCGAGAAGACCGGAAAATTCCTGCCCCCCAACACGCCGAAGAGCCGCGGCGAGTTGTTATCATGGCTGATGTTCGTGGCGAGCGGCGTCGGTCCTTTCTTCGGCCAGGCGGTTCATTTCAAGAACTACGCACCGGAAAAGATCGACTACGCCAACAACCGCTACCAGTTCGAAACACAACGTCATTCCGCAATCCTCAACGACCGGCTCGCCAAGGGCCGCTACATGCTCGGAGACACCTACACCATCATCGACATGGATGTCTGGGGTTGGGCCCGCCTGGTGCCGCTCATCCTCGGCGAGGGAGCCCTTGCGAAGTTTCCCCACCTGAAGCGGATGACCGACGAGATCTCCGCGCGTCCGGCCGCGGCAAAAGCCATCGCGCTGAAGGACAGCTTCAAGTTCAAGACTGAATGGGACGACGAAGCGCGCAGCAACATGTTCAGGCATCTCGCGACCAAGGTCGCCTGATCGCGCGAACGCCCGCGCTCCCTTCCACGTCGGAGCGCGGTCGTCGAACCGTCACCAGGGCTTACGCGCGCCAGAACGGTCTGCTGACGTCCTCGGTAACCTGTGACCAGTTCACGCCGATGTCGGCCAGTCGCGCTCGCTCATCTGCGCGAGCGCCCGGCGATAGCGCACGCGGCTGCGCCAGAGTGAAATCCTCGCGCGCGAATTTCGAGCAAGGACGCTGAGCGTCGCCACGATGCCCGACTGCTGCTCGCGACGTTGCGTCGCGCAGGCCGCATCCGTGTAAGTGCTGCTCAAGGCTCACACCGCCTTCGCCCGCTTCGGTGCGGGGAACGGGCCCAGCACCTTCTCGACCAGCGCCGAGTCGCAGTACTCCCTGATTTCCTTGATCCTGCCGTTCTCCACCCGCCAAACCATGCAGTACTCGTTGTCGTAGCGAACACCGGTCTTGGTGATATTGTCGCCCTTGGCCTCGACCACGACGGTGTCGCCCTCGGCGATGATATTGTGTGCCACCGTGCGCGGACGTTCCGCCAGCAACGAGCGGAAATGGCCCTGAAGACCATTGAGGACCGCATCTCTGCCCTCGAAGGTGCGCGACCAGGAGTACTGGCCCGTCACGATCCAGCGGACGTCGTCGGCCAGATGATCGATAAACGTGGTGCCGCTGCGGTTCGCGGCGTCGGTGTAGACCTGCTGAATCAATGTTCTGTTGGCGGCGGCGCTCATGACGGCTTCTCCGTTTGGTCCGTGATTGCAGGACTATCGCTCAGGCGCGGCTATTCTTCCAATCGATGGAGAATATGATATGTATTCGGCTTATGAATTTGACCTCGCTCGACCTCAACCTCCTGGTCGCTCTCGATGCGCTGCTGATGGAGGCCAATGTCAGCCGCGCGGCGATGCGCATCGGCCTGTCGCAGCCGGCCACCAGCCATGCGCTGCAGCGGCTGCGAACGATGCTCGACGATCCGCTGCTGGTGCGCGTCGGTGCGCGCATGGAGCTGACGCCGCGTGCCCAATCGCTGCGGGCACCGCTGGCACAGACGCTCGATCAGGTGCGCGAACTGCTCACCACCGAGAGTTTCGATGCGGCACGCAGCCAGCGCCGCTTCCGGCTGATGATGCCGGACATCATCGCCGAACTGTTCCTGCCACTGCTCGCGACACGGGTGGGCGAACAAGCGCCGGGCGTCCGGCTCGAAGTGGTGCCCTGGCGCGCGCCCGCCACAATGACCAACGAGTTCGCGCGCTCGCTCGATCTGATCATTTCATGCCTTGGCGACGCCTATCCCGGCTTTCACCGGATGCATCTCTACGACGACAGCGATGCGCTCGCCGTGCGCAAGGATCATCCGGCCGGCAAAAGGCTGAAAGACGCCGACACCTTCTTCAAGGCGCGCCACATCGCGGTCGTCGGGCGAGGCGACAGTGAGGACCTGATCGATCTCTGGCTGCGCAGCAAGAATCTCGCGCGGCAGGTGGCGCTGACCGTTCCCGGCTACATTCAGGCGCTGCATGTGGTCTCGCAGACCGACCTCGTCGCCTTCGTGCCGCGCCGTCTGATCGCCGCGCTGTCGAGCCAACTCTCCCTGATGGCGGTAACGCCACCGATCGATCCCGGCATGGACAAGCAGTTCATGTTCTATCCAACCCGCGCGCAGGTGGATGCCGGATCGATCTGGCTGCGCAATCTGGTCCTCGACACAGGTCGAGGCCTGGACAAGGCGAAGCGGAAGGCGGCCTGACGGGATACCGAGTACTGCGCTCGCAGAGCGGGTGGCGCGCGCCTTCTCCCCGTTGGGGAAAGGGGTGGGGTGAGGGCACTCGGATTCTCGCAGGTGCCGCGCCCCCCTCACCCGGATAGCTGCGCGATCCGACCTCTCCCTTTGGGAGGGGTGAGCCGCTGTCGGGGCTGTTTGGCGGTTGCCTGCGGCGGCCCTCCCATGTCATGACCAAATCAAATTCAGAGGCGTGTCATGACGGTTCTCATCGTTGGCGGCGGTATCGGCGGGTTGACGCTGGCGCTCAGCCTGCACCAGATTGGCGTGCCGTGCCGCATCTTCGAGAGCGTGCCCGAATTGAAGCCGCTCGGCGTCGGCATCAACGTGCTGCCGCATGCCTGCCGCGAACTGATCGAACTCGGCCTGCTCGACAAGCTCGACGCCTCAGGCGTCCGGACCAAGGAGCTCGCCTACTTCTCGAAACACGGCAAGCCGATCTGGTCGGAGCCGCGCGGACTCGACGCCGGCTACAAGTGGCCGCAGTTCTCGATCCATCGTGGCATCCTGCAGCAGATCCTGTTCGACGCCGTGCTCGAGCGCCTTGGCCGCGACAGTATCCTGACCAGCCATCATCTGTCGCACTTCAAGGAAACGGAGTCAGGCGTCCGCGCCAGCTTCCTCGACAAGGCGACGGGCAAGAACGCCGGCATCTACGACGGCAAAATTCTGATTGCCGCCGACGGCATCCATTCGGCTGTGCGCGAGAAGTTTTACCCGGACGAAGGCCCGCCGATCTGGAACGGCCGCATTCTCTGGCGTGGCATCAGCGAGGGCAACGCTTTCCTCTCCGGCCGCACCATGATCATGGCCGGCCATCAGCATGTGAAGTTCGTCTGCTACCCGATCTCGCGTAGCGCGACCGAGAGCGGCCACCCGCAGATCAACTGGATCGCCGAACGCACACTCGATCCGAACTATCAATGGCGCCGCGAGGATTATAACCGCGCGGCCAGGCTGGACGAGTTCCTTCCCTGGTTCGAAGACTGGCGGTTCGACTGGCTCGACGTGCCGAGCCTGATCCGCAACTGCCCGCACGCTTATGAGTATCCGCTGGTCGATCGCGATCCGGTCGCGCGCTGGACCTTCGGTCCCGTTACGCTGATGGGCGATGCGGCACACCCGATGTATCCGATCGGCTCGAACGGCGCGTCGCAGGCAATCCTCGATGCACGCACGATCGCGCGCGAATTTCTGGACAAGGGTTTGACCATAGCGGCGCTCGATGCCTACGAGGCCGAGCGGCGGCCCGCCACATCCGATCTCGTGATGCTCAACCGCCGCAACGGCCCCGAGCAAGTGATGCAGCTGGTCGAAGAGCGCGCGCCGGACGGCTTCAATGTCGTCACCGACGTGCTGTCGCAGCAGGAACTGGAAGACGTCGCCAACACATACAAACGCGTCGCAGGCTTTCAGGTCGATGCGCTGAACGCGAAGCCGCCGATCGTGCAGACACGGCAGCAGCACGCGGGTTAAGCCGCTATTGCCGGCGAGCTGGCCGGGACCGACCCCAACCATCACGTTCACGCAGCCCCCTCGGCCCCGCCACCCTGTCGCTACAGAGCGCCGCGAGATGCGGCTACTTGACCGCCTTCGCCGTCTCGACCAGGCGCGAGGTCGACGACGCGGTTGCGATCAGCGTGCCGGCTGTATCCATCAGTCTTGCCTCGACGAACACCACGGTTTTGCCCATCTGCACGACCTTTGCCTCACAGACGAACGGGCCAACCTTGCCCGGCGAAAGGAAATTGACCGTCATGGTGATGGTTGGCGTGAACAGCTTTCCCTCCGACATGATGAAGGCAGCAGGCCCCATCGTGTCGTCGAGCATGGCGGCCAGCATGCCGCCCTGGATGAAGCCCGACGGATTGCAGAACTCCGGTTTGCCTTCGAAGCCGACCTTGATGACGCCCTCCGCGGGACTCAACTCAATCAGCCGCCAGCCGAGAAGCTTCGAAATCGGCGGCATGTTGAGATCGTCGAAAACGCTTTTGAGCATTGGTTTGGTCATTCGAAATGTCCGGATTTGAGGAGCGGTCTATAACCCAACTCCTGCAAGATTTTGACAGCAGGGTCTAGGCTTCCAATCCATGCGCCAGCACCTTGCGCATGACGTTCGGCAAAGCTTCATCCTGCAGCGTTGCGATCGAAACCCAGCGCATGCCGTCCGGCGCGTGCGTTCTTTCGGGGACGCGCAACGTATAGACGACAAGCTCCAGCGGAAAATGCGTGAACACGTGGGTGACGACGTCCGGGCACACGATGCCAGCGTCCCGCGCCTGCAAGCTTCGGCGCATGCATTTCGGCCAGCCTGTCGTCCTGTGCCGCGAGCCAATCGGAACTCGGAACTTCCGTCATTCCGCCCAGCAGCCCCTTTTCGGGCCGCGTGCGAACAAGCACATCGCCGCCGCGCGTGACGACAAAGGCCGCGCCGCGCCGGAGCGCCCCGGCTTTCTTCGGCGCCTTGCGCGGAAACGCCTCCTGATCGCCGCGCGCCCGCGACGCGCAACCGTCATTCAGCGGACACAGCACGCAGGCCGGCTTCTTCGGCGTGCAGATCGTGGCGCCGAGATCCATCAGCGCCTGCGCTGCATCGCCCGGCCGGCGCTCAGGCAACAGCGTCTGCGCCAGCGCCTGGATTCGCGGCTTGGCCTTCGGCAGTTCGTCCTCGACCGCAAACAGCCGCGACACCACGCGCTCGATGTTGCCGTCCACCGGCATTGTCGCGCGATCGAAGGCGATCGCCGCGATCGCCGCCGCCGTGTAGGGGCCGACGCCGGGAAGCTGGCGCAGACCTGCTTCGGTCTCGGGAAATTTTCCACCGTGTTCGCGCATCACGACGACGGCACAGGCATGCAGGTTGCGCGCGCGCGAGTAGTAGCCGAGCCCGGCCCACATCCGCAGAACATCGTCGAGCGATGCCGCACCCAACGCTTCCACCGTCGGCCAGCGCGCGACGAACTTCCCGAAATACGGCCCGACCGCCTTCACCGTCGTCTGCTGCAGCATGATTTCCGACAGCCAGACCCGATAGGGATCGCTGCGCTCACCGGCCCGCGCCCGCCACGGCAGCACGCGGCGATGGAGGTCATACCAGGCAAGCAGCAGAATGGCACGATTAGCGGGCATAACGCCCGCATCCGCCTCCGCCACTTTCTTTCGCCGCACGGCCGCGCCTGATAAAGTCATGGTTCAGATGTCGCAAAGACCGTCAGAGTAGACAAGGCGCCTGTGTCCAGACCCGGCCCGTTATTCGCAAAGCCGCTCGCCGCGATCCTCGGCAAGACCATCGACGAGGTTTTCGCGCGGCAGGGGTTTGCATCGCGCGAACTGGTGACGCGCTGGACGGAGATTGCCGGCACCGAGATCGCGGCGCACTCGCAGCCGATCAAGGTTCAGTGGCCGCGTCCCGTCGGTGACACGCCGCCTGAACCTGCAACCCTCGTGCTGCGGGTCGAAGGGCCGATGGCGCTGGAAATCCAGCATCAATCCGGCGTCATCCTCGAACGCGTCAACCGCTTCCTCGGCTGGCAGGCCGTCGGGCGGCTGGCCTTGCGGCAGGCGCCGCTGACCCGCCCCGAACAGCGCATCGCGCCGCCAGGGCCCGATCCCGCGAAGGTGGCGGAAATCGCTGCGACCCTCGATGCGGTTCAGGACGAAGGGCTGAAAAGCGCGCTGGCGCGGCTCGGCGCCTCCGTCGCAAAACCCATCAAGCGAAATTGAGTTTCCCCACGACTTAGCCCGCCTGGCCTGCCATTGCCACAATCATGGTTTCAAGCTAGCCAATACTTGGCGCTTAAAAGCCATTTCGGGAGCACCCTGTGACCCTTACCCGCCGCGAGTTTACCATCGCCCTGTCCGCCACCGCGCTGGTCGCCGCCGCGGGCTTTAAGCCGCTCGGCCTGATCCGCGGCGCCGCGGCGCAGGACGCCAATCCGGCCGAACTCGTGAAGCCGGTTCCACTCGGCGATGTCGTGCTCGGAGCCGCGAATTCACCGGTGACGATCATCGAGTATGCTTCGATGAGCTGCGGCCATTGCGCCGAGTTCCACAAGACGATCTATCCGAAGCTCAAGGCGGACTACATCGACACCAACAAGGTGCGCTACATCTTCCGGGAATTCCCGCTCGACATCAAAGCCGCTGCGGGCGCGATGCTGGCGCGCTGCGTCGGCAAGGATGACCCGAAGAAGTATCACGCCATCGTCGACATCCTGTTCGCCACCCAGAACGACTGGGTGCTGAAGGATACGTCGAAGGAACTGCTGCGCGTCGCCAAGCAAACGGGAATGAGCGACGAAACATTCAACGCCTGCCTTTCCAATCAGAGCATGCTCGACGCGCTCAAGAAGGGCCAGGACGAGGCTTATGAGAAGTTCAAGGTCGATTCGACACCGACCTTCTTCGTCAACGGCACCAAGCTCAAGGGCGGTGCCACGCTCGAAGACTTCAAGAAGCTGATCGACCCGAACCTCAAAAGCTGAGGCTGCGTAAGTTGTCCGTCACGCGACGCGATCTCACTGCTGCACTTTCCACGACCGCGCTTGCCGCAGCCGCCGGATTGTCGCCGCTCGGATTCATCCGCAGCGCCGTGGCGCAGGACGTCAGCACGGCCGATCTTGCGAAGCCGGTCCCGCTCGGCGATGTCGTGCTGGGATCGGCGAACGCGCCGGTGACCATTGTCGAATACGCTTCGATGAGCTGCGGCCATTGCGCAGAGTTCCACAAGGTCACCTTTCCGAAAATCAAATCGGAATACATCGACACCAGCAAGGTGCGCTTCATCTTCCGCGAATATCCGCTCAACCTTCAGGCTGCCGCAGCGCTCAATGCTGGCGCGCTGCCTCGGCAAGGACGACCCGAACAAGTATCACGAGGTCGCGGGCATCCTGTTCGCCGCCCAGGATGACTGGGTTACGCGCGATACGGCAGCGCAGCTGCGGCGCATCGCGAAAGACGCCGGCATGGACGACGACGCGTTCAACGCCTGTCTCGCCAACCAGAGCATGGTCGACGCGACTGCAACTCGGCATGGAGCAGGCCAGCGTCAAACTCAAGATCGACTTCACTCCGACCTTCTTCATCAACGGCACCCGGCTGAAGGGCGCCCACCCGTTCGAAGAATTCAGGAAAGTGATCGAGGCGAGTCTCAAGAGCTAAGGGTTAGAAGTTGCCGCTCACGCGCCGCAAGTTTTCCGCCGCTCTCTCCACCACCGCGCTTGGCGCAGCCGCCGGATTGTCACCGCTCGGCCTGATCGACAGCGTCGCGGCGCAGGACGTCAACCTGGCCGATCTTGCGAAACCGGCCCCGCTTGGCGATATCGTGCTGGGATCGGCGAACGCGCCGGTCACGATGATCGAGTACGCCTCGATGAGCTGCGGCCATTGCGCGGCGTTTCACGGCGATACGCTGCCAAAGATCAAGGCTGAATACATCGACACCAACAAGGTCCGCTTCATCTTCCGCGAATTTCCGCTCGACTTCCCGGCTGCCGGCGCTGCGATGCTGGCGCGTTGCGTGGGCAACGGCGATCCGGTCAAGTATCACGCGATGGCAGCCACCCTGTTCGCCAGGCAGCAGGAATGGGCTTTCAAGGACGTCCGCGAGCAACTGCGGCGGATTGCCGAACAGGCGGGCATGGACGAAGGCGCATTCACCGTCTGTCTTGGGAGCCAGGACACGGTGGACGCACTGCAGCTCGGCGCGAATTACGCCAGCATCAAACTCAAGGTCGACTCGACCCCGACCTTCTTCATCAACGGCACCCGGATAAAGGGCGCCTACCCGCTGGAAGAGTTCCGCAAGGTGATCGAGGCGAACCTGAAAAGCTGAGCCTTTGGAAGCGGAAAGGCCTGCGATTAACAGCTATTTTGAGCCGCCCGGGGGCAGCTAAATATCTGGAAAAGCTGCAAAAGACGGTTGCGACCGGAGGGCCGTCTGGTCATTGTCCGGCCCGCTCAGTGCCGTATGCGACTCAAAGCGTTGAGTATAAGATTCAGTGCCCACGATTGTGGCGGACGAGCTTCGTTTGCCTGCCGAAAGAACCAGTCTTCCATGAAACTGACGCGCCTCCGCCTGCACGGCTTCAAGTCCTTCGTTGAGCCGACCGATTTCCATATCGAGCCCGGACTGACCGGCGTCGTCGGACCGAACGGCTGCGGCAAGTCCAACCTCGTGGAAGCGCTGCGCTGGGTGATGGGCGAGACGTCGCACAAATCGCTGCGTGCCGCCGACATGGATTCGGTGATCTTCGCGGGCTCCGGCAATCGGCCCTCGCGCAACCACGCGGAAGTGGCGATGACCATCGACAACCGCGAGCGCACCGCGCCGTCGGCGGTCAACGACGAGGACTATCTGGAAATCTCCCGGCGGATCGAGCGCGAGGCGGGTTCCGCCTACCGCATCAACGGCCGCGAAGTGCGCGCACGCGACGTGCAGATCCTGTTCGCTGACGCAGCGACCGGTGCGCGCTCGCCGGCGCTGGTGCATCAGGGCCGCATCGGCGAAATCATCCAGGCAAAACCCGAGCAGCGCCGTCGCGTGCTGGAAGATGCCGCGGGCGTTGCCGGTTTGCATGCAAGGCGGCACGAAGCGGAGCTTCGTCTGCGGGCCGCGGAAACCAACCTGACGCGGGTCGAGGACGTGATCGGCCAACTGGCCGGCCAGATAGACGGATTGAAGCGGCAGGCGCGGCAAGCGATCCGCTATCGCGAGGTGGCAGCCAAGGTCCGCAAGGCCGAGGCCATGCTATTCCATCTGCGCTGGCTCGCCGCCAACGCGGACGTCGCCGACGCGGGCCGTACGCATGATCTCTCGGTGCGCGAACTCGCCGAGCGCACGCGCGAACAGGCCGAGACGGCGCGCATCCAGGCTTTGCGGGCGGCCGATCTTCCGGGCCTGCGCGACAACGAGGCGCGCGCGGCCGCGGGCCTGCAGCGCCTGACCAACGCACGCGAGACGCTCGACCGCGAGGAAGCCCGCGCGCGCGAGCGCATGGGCGAACTCGATCGCCGCCTGTCGCAGTTCGCAGCCGACGTCGAGCGCGAGCAGCGCCTGTCGTCGGACGCCGACGTCGCGCTGACGCGCCTCGACGCCGAGGACTCGGCGCTGAGGGACGAAATCAAGGCGAAGGTCGAACAGCGCAGCGGCGTCGACACGCGCGTGGCGGAAGCTGAAGCGACGCTTGCCGATGCGGAAAAGGTATTTTCCGAACTGACCACGGCGCTGGCCGCCCTCACCGCCCAGCGCAACTCGCTGGAAGCAGCTGTCCGCACTCATCGCGACCGGGTGTCCCGGCTGGACCAGGAGATCTCCGGCGTCGAGGCGGAGGTCGCAAAGCTCGCGCAGATGACGCACGCCTTCGGCGACCTGACCTCGCTGTCCGGTGCGCGGGAAGTCGCGCAGCAATCGCTGGCGGAGACGGAAAGTGCGGCCCATTTGAGCGAAGCCGCGCATGTCACCGCGCGGGCGAAACTCGAAGCCTCGCGCGGCCCGCTCAGCGACGCGGACCGCCGCGTGCAGCGGCTGGAGACCGAAGCGCGCACGATCTCGAAGATCGTCAATGGCGAGACCAAGAACCTGTGGCCGCCGATCATCGACGGCGTGCACGTCGCCAAGGGCTACGAGAAGGCTTTGGGCGCGGCGCTCGGCGACGATCTTGACGCTCCGGTCGATCCATCCGCACCGATGCATTGGTCGCAAGGCGGATCGGGCGCCGGCGACCCCGCTTTGCCCGAAGGCGTGGAGTCGCTTGCCAATCACGTCGAGGCCCCTGCCGAGTTGCAGCGCCGTCTGCGCCAGATCGGCGTGGTCAGCCGCGAGCAAGGGGCCAGCCTCGCGGCACATCTGAAGACCGGCCAACGGCTGGTATCGCCGGAAGGCGATCTGTGGCGCTGGGACGGCTTCGTCACTGCGGCTCACGCGCCGACCGGTGCGGCGCGCCGGCTCGCCGAACGCGCGCGCCTGGTCGATATCGAAGCCGAACTGGAAAACGCGAGGCTGGACGCCGTGGCGCGGCGGCAAGACCTCGAGACCGCAGAAATTGAACTGAAGTCGGCGGCAGCGACTGAAGTGACCGCGCGCGAAAGCTGGCGCAATGCGCAGCGCGAAGCGGATGCCGCACGCGAGCGGCACGCCGATGCGGAACGCGCGATCAACCGGCACGCGGCGCGCAATTCCGCGCTCGTGGAAGCTCGCACCCGGCTGACGACCGACCGCAGCGAAGCCCATGCGGCACATGAAACGGCGGCGGAATCGCTGGCACAATTGCCGGCAAGCCAGGACAACGAGACGCGTCTTGCCAGCGTGCGTGAGGACATCGCCGGTCATCGCACAAGGGCGGCGCAAGTCCGCGCCGAGGCACAGGCGCTGGCGCGCGAAGCGGAACTTGCCGACCGACGCCTGCAATCGATCGCCGCCGAACGCAGCGAGTGGCAGGCGCGCAAGGACGGCGCCTCGTCACAGATCGCAACCATCGACGCCCGCGTCAGCGAGGCCAGGTCCGAGCGCGCCGAACTCGACGCAGCTCCGGCCGCCTTCGCCGAGAAGCGCCGCGCGCTGATTTCGGAGATTGAGACCGCGGAGGCCGCACGTCGCGAGGCCGCCGACAAGCTTGCCGAGGCCGAGAACCAGATGGCGGAGGCGGATCGCGCCTCCCGCGCCTCGCTCGACGCCCTGTCGTCGGCGCGCGAGGCAACCGCCCGCGCCGAAGAGCGGATGGAAGGCACCAAGCGACGCCTGCAGGATATCGAGCGCGAAATTCACGACATGCTGGAGGTCGAGCCTGCGGCCGTGGCCCCGCTTGCCGAAATTCAACCAGGCAAGGAGTTGCCGCCGGTCGAGGACGTCGAGGCCGACCTTGAGAAATTGCGCCGCGACCGCGAGCGGCTCGGCGCGGTGAACCTGCGCGCCGAGGAAGAGTTGCGTGAGGTCGAGACCCAGCATTTGTCGCTGACCACCGAACGCGACGACCTCGTCGAAGCCATCAAGCGCCTGCGCCAGGGCATCGGCAGCCTCAACAAGGAAGCGCGCGAGCGGCTCCTGACCTCATTCGAAGTCGTCAACGGCCACTTCAAGCGGCTGTTCAGCGAACTGTTCGGCGGCGGACAGGCGGAACTCCACCTGATCGAGAGCGATGACCCGTTGGAGGCCGGCCTCGAAATCGTCGCCAAGCCGCCGGGCAAGAAGCCGCAAACGCTGTCGCTGCTCTCCGGCGGCGAGCAGGCGCTGACGGCGCTGGCGTTGATCTTCGCGGTGTTCCTCACCAACCCGTCGCCGATCTGCGTGCTGGACGAAGTGGACGCGCCGCTCGACGACCACAATGTGGAGCGGTTCTGCAACCTGCTCGACGAGATGACCCGCTCGACGGAAACGCGCTTCATCATCATCACGCATAATCCGATCACCATGGCGCGGATGAGCAGGCTGTACGGCGTGACCATGGCCGAGCGCGGCGTGTCGCAGCTTGTCTCGGTCGACCTCGAAGGCGCGGTGCAAATCAGGGATTCGGCGGTCGCCTGAGCGGCTGAACGACAGCTCAATCGCAGAAAGTCCTGTTCGCAGAAGGTCGTCATTCACCGATGAATGGCCTGCCCGACGATCTTCGCAACGCGCTGGCGCGCCTGTCCGACGGACTGTCGCGGCGCGAACTGGCGGAGCGCGCCAGAACCATCTCGGACACCTACCGCGGCGGCGGCAGCTCCAAGCCGATCACCGATCAGCGGGATGCGCTCGCCTATGCGCTGGTCCGGATGCCTGCGACCTATGCAGCGGTCTCGGCGTGCCTCGCGGCGCTGCACGAAGCGCGGCCGGATTTCGCACCCGCCTCCCTGCTCGACGTCGGCGCGGGACCCGGAACCGCCGCCTGGGCCACGTCGAACGCTTTTGCCTCGCTCTCGGACTTTGTCCTGCTGGACCGGAACGCAGCGCTGGCCGCCCTTGCGAAGACGCTTGTGGCGGATCACGTGGCGCTATCCCATGCCGGATATCTACAGGGCGACGTCGCGCAATTGCTCGCCAACGCTCCGGCTTCGGATCTCGTGGTCGCGAGCTACGTCGTCGGCGAGGTCGCCGGGCACGAGCGCGCAGCGCTGGTGGATTTGATGTGGGAGCGGACCGGCGACATGCTGCTGGTGGTCGAACCCGGCACGCCCGCGGGGTACGCGCGCATCATCGAACTGCGTGCGCAGCTGATTGCAAAGGGCGCGCATGTCCTCGCCCCCTGCCCGCATGACAATGCCTGCCCCCTGATCGCGCCCGACTGGTGCCACTTCGCGCAACGGCTGCCGCGCTCGCGCGACCACATGATCCTCAAGAAGGCGGATGTGCCGTTCGAGGACGAGAAGTTTTCTTACGTTGCGCTCGCGCGCACACCCGCCAAGACGCCCACCGCGCGTGTGATTGCGTCACCGCATGTCGGCAAGGTGGCCGTCGACGCCAAGCTCTGCACGGCCGACGGAGTGACGCAGGCCAGCATCCCGCGCCGCGACAAGGTGGCTTATGCGAGCGCGCGCCGCTGGCGCTGGGGTGACGCGGCTCACACCAGGTGACCCTCATGGTGAGGAGCCGCGCAGCGGCGTCTCGAACCATGCGGCCCGCGGACTTCGCCGGGGAAAGCCCTCGCGACGCGCTTCTGCGAAGCGCTCCTCACGACGATGAGCCTGGCCTCAAGGGATCTCGTACACCAGCATCTCTTCGGCAATGCCGCGCAGTGCCGCGCGCTGCTGGACCGGTTGCAGCCCTGACGACGCAAGCAGCTTCGACGACTGCGCGTCCTCGACGATCGATGAGGTGGCGAAAATCGCCCGCGACGACGCCAGCGATTGTATCCGCGCCGCGGTGTTCACCGTATGGCCGAAGTAATCCTGCCGGTCGTTCAGCGTCACGGCCAGGCACGGACCCTCGTGAATCCCGATCTTCAGCAGCAGATCCTCGTTGCCGCGCTCGGTGTTGATCTTCTGCATCGCGTCGCGCATGCGCAGCGCGGCCGCAAGCCCGTGGTCCGGCGTCTGGAATGTCGCCATTACCGCGTCGCCAATGGTCTTGACCACTGCTCCCGCTTCCGACGCAACGATCTCGTTCAAGACGCGGAAATGATGCCGCACCAGATCGTAGGCGGCGAGATCGCCAACGCGTTCATAGAGTTGGGTCGAGCCCTTGAGGTCCGTGAACAGGAAGGTCAGGCTCGTGATCTTCAGCCGCTGATCGACGTCCATCGTGTCGGTGCGATAGATGTCGCGGAAGGTCTGGTTGGTCAGAAGCCGCTTCGCGGTGAGGAACGGCTTCCGCTTGCCCAGCATTTCGTGCAGCGCGTGATTGGCGATCCAGATCGCGGGCAGCACCCGCCGCTCCCACTGGTTTTCGAGCGAGAGACGCAACGGTCCCGGACGCATTTCGATCGTTCCGGTCTGGGCTTTCGCCTTGTCGAAGACGATCGTCAGTGCCTGCCGTTCCTTTGTCGGCTCGCCCTTCACGTCGATGAACTGCGTGGTGTGCGTCACCGGATCGAACACGATGATGAACTGCTCGGGCAACTGGATCGAGACGATGGCCTTTTCTCCAGGCGCCAGCTCCAGCGCCTCGATGGAGAATTCGTCGATGCGTCCCTCCAGCTCTTCCGGCAGGTCGATGCCTGTTCCCCAGAAGAACTGCCGGCAATATTCCACAAACGGCAGCGCGTCCGGATCGTGGCCGGCGATCTTGCGGACACGCTGGCTGACGGTGAAGGTCACTTCAACCATCTCGTCGAGAGTTGGCTCGTAACCGACCGCGCACAATGAGCAATCGTATTTGTCGCGCTCGAACGTCTTCAGCGTCGCGCCCGCTTCCAGCACGCCGCCGCAGCCGGGACACAGCATGCTCCACGACATGTCGAAGATGCCGAGCCGCGCCGCATGCAGAAACGCCGTGATCGCGGCCTCCTCATCGAGCCCGTTGGTTCTGGCAAAATCGAGCACGTTGAGCCGGCAAAGCGCACGGTCGCTGCCGTCGGCCACCAGCCGTTCGATGGCGTTGGCCGCATTGGGATCGGCCGCGTGCCGCAGGACGTCGAACAGGGCTTCGGTTTCGCTCATGCCCCCAATTTACGCCAAAACACGGACGGAAACAGCCTTGAAAGTCAGGCGAGCGCCACAGGTCCCAGGTCTTTCGACAGGCAGCCGTACCGTCCGGCGCTGACGGGTCTGCACTTTGAACCAGACCTGCCCTGGTCATGACCAACACGGGCAGATCCTCAACGCCCACCCCTGCCGCGCGGTCCGATTCTCGTCTACGGTGCCGCCCTCGTTGTTTCATCAGGAGCCTTTATTCATGTCGACCGGCTGGATCGTCCTCGGTGTCCTCGTCGTTCTCGCGTTCTGGATTTTCAGCGTCTACAACGGCCTGGTCGCCATGCGGCAACGGGTCGACCAGTCCTTTGCCGACATCGATGTGCAGCTCAAGCTGCGGCACGACCTGATCCCGAACCTTGTCGAGACGGTGAAGGGGTATGCCGGGCATGAGCGAGGCACGCTGGAAGAGGTGGTGAAGGCGCGCAACGCGGCGCTCACCGCGCAGGGTCCGGCACAGGTCGCCGCCGCCGAAGGCCAGTTGACCAGTGCCCTGCGCGGCCTGCTCGCCCTGTCGGAGGCCTATCCGGACCTCAAGGCCAACACGAACTTCCAGCAGTTGCAGACCGAGCTGTCCGACATCGAGAACAAGCTCGCCGCTGCGCGCCGCTTCTTCAACAACTCCGTGCAGGAATACAACACCGGCATCGAGCAGCTCCCCGCTGCCCTTTTCGCGGGCTCGCTCGGCTTCCGCCGCAAGGAATTCTTCGACCTCGGCGAGACGCGTGGCCAGCTCGAGCAGACGCCCACCGTGAAGTTCTGACGGAACTCTGCAGGAACAGCCAGGCGGAGCCTTGCGACCATGGCCGCTTACGGTCTCTACACCCACATCGCATCGAACAAGACGCGTTCGATCCTGCTGCTGTTCGGGCTGTTCCTGCTGATCTACGTGGTCGTGTTCGCGGGCGCGATCTTCGCGGAGGTGTTCCTCAACCAGGGTCGCTCGGTGGATTACTACCTGCGCGCGGCGTGGGCCGATCTCTACAACGCCTTCCCCTACGCGACCGCCGCGTCGCTGGTCTGGATCGTCATCGCCTATTTCTTCAACCAGTCGATCATCGATGCTGTGACCGGCAGCAGCGAGGTGACGCGGAAGGAACAGCCGCGACTTTACAATCTGCTTGAGAACCTTTGCATCTCGCGCGGCATCCCGATGCCCAAGCTGAAGGTGATGGAGACCGAGGCGCTGAATGCGTTCGCAAGCGGCCTCAACCGGCGCCAGTATTCCGTGACGGTCACGTCCGGATTGCTGAAGGAACTCAACGACGAAGAGCTGGAAGCGGTGCTGGGTCATGAACTGACCCATATCCGCAACGGCGACGTGCAGTTGATGGTGATTGCCGTCATCATCGCCGGCGTGGTCGGATTCGCCGCCGAGATCTTCTTCCGGATGTTCTTCAACTCCAGTTCGAACTGGAGCTTCGGCAGCGGACGATCGTCCTCATCCCGCTCGTCGTCGTCATCGGACGGCGACAAGAAGGGTGGCGGCGGCGCGATCATGGCGATCCTGATCGCGGTGGCGCTGATTGCGCTGGCCTGGTTCCTCTCGCTGGTGGTGCGCTTTGCACTGTCGCGCTCGCGCGAGTTCCTGGCGGACGCGGGCTCGGTCGAACTCACCAAGAATCCGGATGCGATGATCTCTGCCCTGCGCAAGATCGAAAACCGCGGAGAACTGGATGGCGCGACCTCGGCCGTGATGGAAATGTGCATCGACAATCCGCGCGAAGGTTTTGCCGACCTGTTTGCGACTCACCCCTCGGTCGATGCCCGTATCCGCGCACTGGTGAAGTTCGCCGGCGGCCACGATTCAGGCCGCCTCGCCCGGGCCGACGACATGGAAACCGATTTATCCGATCAGCGCCCGGACACCCCCACACTGCCGCCGCCGTCAGGGCAGCCGCAACCGAAGCGCACCGGCCCATGGGGCGCGTTGAAGCCGGCAATTCCGTTCGGCCGCAGGGGCCGGTAGCGGCCCGGGCGCACTGGCTGGCGTTTACCATGATGGCGCGGAACCGCCGCCGCACCTCCACGTAACGCCTTGAATTCCCGCCATTTTCTGCCAAGGTCCGGGCAACATTCTCCAGTCCATGCGCAAATGCAGACTTTGCGGAAGAAATCCGGCATATCCATCACCAAAGTACCGGACCGGATTAAAGGGGCGTCATGGCGAAACCAGCAGTCATTGTTGTCGGGGCGGACAAGGGCGGCGTCGGCAAAACGACGGTCTCGCGCACTGTCCTCGACTATTTCAGTGCCAACAACATCCCCACCCGTGCCTTCGATACCGAATTCCCGCGCGGCACGCTGAAGCGTTTTCACCCCGGCATCACCGAGATCGTCGATGTGACCTCCACAGCCGATCAGATGAAGATCTTCGATACGCTGAACTCGGCCAACCCCAGCGTGACCGTGATCGACGTGCGCGCCGGGCTGCTGTCGCCGACGCTGGCCTCACTGCGCGATATCGGCTTCCTCGATGCGGCGCGCTCCGGGCAAATCACCTTCGCCGTGTTCCACATCCTCGGGCCCTCGATCGCCTCGCTCGACGAGATCGCCGAGACCGCCAACTTCATGACCGGCGCAAAGTATTTCCTGGTGAAGAACTTCATCAACAATACGAGCTTCTTCGAATGGGATCAGGCGACCTACAATTCGTATTTCCACAAGATCAAGGACGCGACCGAGATCACCATCCCGAAGCTGAACGAAATGGCCTATGAGCAGGTCGAGGTCGCTTCGGTACCGTTCCTGAAGTTCGTCGCCAACAAGGGTGTCCGCGACGAGGCCGCGAACTATTCGTTCGTGCTGCGCGGCTATGTCCGCCACTGGCTGGGCAATGTCTGGGGCGAATTCGACCGTATCAAGCTCACTGACATCGTCGGCAAGGACAAGGGCGGCGTGGCGACCAAGACAGACAAGGCGGATTGATTTCTGCGGCGATATGATCGCCGGCGTGATATGCAGCGGCGCAACCGCCGCCTCCGACCCGCCCGATGGACCGCACACCTGTCTACATCGTCTGTTCGCCCCGCCCGCGCGTCGGCAAGACGCTGGTGTCGCGGCTTCTCGTCGAGTATCTCGCGCTGGAAAACCGGTATGCGACGGCGTTTGACATCAACCTCAACGACCCGTCGCTGCTGGATTTCCTGCCGAAATTGACCGAGACCGCCAATGTCGAGGACACATTCGGCCAGATGCAGCTGATGGACCGATTGATCGTCAATGACGGCGCGCCGAAGGTGATCGACCTCGGTTTCCACGCCTTCGACGGCTTCTTCAAGATGGCCACGGAAATCGGCTTCGCCAAGGAAGCGGAACGGCGCGGCGTGCAGCTGGTGATCATGTTCATTCCGGATCGCGACCGCACCTCGCAGCGCGCCTGGGCGATGCTGCAGGATGATTTCAAGAACGCCGCGATCGTGCCGATCAACAACGAACAGGTTCTGCTGGGCGAAATCCCGCCCTGGATCGGCCGGGTGGAACCGCTCGATATCGCAATCCTGCCCGGTTTCCTGAAGACCTATATCGAACGCAACAACTTCTCGTTCACCGGGTTCTTGCGGACATGGGCGATTCATCGTCCGAGCTCTATCAATGGATCCTCAACTGCTTTGTCCGCTTCCGCGAGCTCGGCCTGAAGCTGATGCTGCACCAGCTTTAGGGCATTGCGAGCGAGGCGAAGCCATCCATTTTCCGGTCCGGGATCTTTACCGCGGAGTCAGCCCGGATTGCGCCGGACTCCATCCCGGCTACGTCGCCGAGCCTCGGCAATGACGCCGGTTGCTAACGCACGCGCCGCAACTCACTACGCCGCGTCAATGCCCTTCAAAAGAAATCAGCGTCCGCACCGGCACATCCATCTTGCGCAGCTTGTCGGCGCCGCCAAGCTCCGGCAGGTCGATCACGAAACAGGCCGCCAGCACCTCGGCCCCCATCTGGCGCAACAGTTTCACCGCGCCTTCGGCGGTGCCGCCGGTCGCGATCAGGTCGTCGATCAGGATCACGCGCTCGCCCTTCTTGACCGCGTCCTCGTGCATCTCCATTTCGTCGATGCCGTATTCCAGCGAATAGGCGATGCGCACCGTCGTATGCGGCAGCTTGCCCTTCTTGCGGATCGGCACGAAGCCGGCGGACACCTGATGGGCGACTGCGCCGCCGAGGATGAAGCCGCGCGCCTCTATTCCCGCGACCTTGTCGATCTTCGAGCCTGCCCATGGCTGCACGAGTTCGTCGACGGCGCGGCGGAACGCCCGCGCGTCGCCGAGCAGCGTGGTAATGTCACGGAACATGATCCCCTTCTTCGGATAGTCGGGGATGTTGCGGATTGTTGAACGAAGATCGCCTTCAAGACTCATCTGTGATGCTCTCAAATCCTACCAGTACTCTTTCATGATCTCTCTCACCCACGCCGGCTCGCGCACCTGCCCGCGCGCCTCGAAACCGGTCATGTGCGGCTTGATGTCGAGCACCGGCGTGCCGTCGATGGCATCGAGGCCGCGCACACGCACGGTCAGCGCGTTGACGGCGACGATATCGCAGGTGGTCACGCCGATCCGGTTCGGCCTGCCCTTGCCGCGCTGGGCAAAGATGCCGACCTTCGGCCAATCGGCGCGGCCGCGCGGATGCCGCGAGCCGCTCCGGATTTCCGCGTCCGGCACGAGGTGGAATTGATAGATCACCGTGAGATGGCTGAAGTCGCCAAGCCCTGCCGTCGAATTCCGCACCGAACTGCCTTGCATCGAGCTCGATGTCGGCCTCAACGTTACCCCAGTCGTCGTCGACCGGTTCCTTCCGTCCGCCGCGCACGAAGCCGATCGGCTTGATGTCGCTCATGCGGGCTCCTTTACCTGCGCCGCCTGTTGGCCGAGCCGGAACGCATTCTCGACGATGCGCAGGCCGACCTCGCCGCCGAGCGACATCAGCGACTCGGGGTGAAACTGCACCCCGCCGATCGGCAGCGACTTGTGCTCCAGTGCCATCACCACGCCGTCCTCGGTCGTCGCCGTCACGCGCAGCACCTCGGGCATCGAGTCCTTCGCCACATGCAGCGAATGATAGCGGCCGATGACGATCTCGTTCGGCAGGTTGTTCAACAGACACCCGCCGCGCACCTGTACGCGCGAAGGCCTGCCATGCGCGGGGAGCGCCAACTGGTCGAGCGTGCCGCCGAAATACTCACCGATCGCCTGCACGCCGAGACAGACGCCGAACACCGGCATCTTCTTCGCAAGCGCGGCTTCGATGGTCTTGCCGATCTTGAAATCCTCAGGCCGCCCCGGCCCTGGCGACAGCACCAAAAGGTCGTACGTGTCCTTCGCTAGCATTTCCAGCGCATGGTTGTGCCGCGTGACGCTGACACTCGCGCCGACCTGCCGGAAGTAATCCGCCAGCATGTGCACGAAACTGTCTTCGTGATCGATCAACAGCACCTTCTTGCCGGAGCCGGACGCATCCGGCTGGAAGTCCGAGAGCGGCTTTGGCGGATCGCCGCGCAACGCCTGGAACAGCGCCGCCGCCTTGATCTGACACTCCTTGTCTTCAAGGACGGGATCCGAGTTCGAACAGACAAGTCGCACCGACGCGCACTTCGGCCAGCCCGTCCTTCATGCGGATGGTGCGGATCGTCAGCCCGGTGTTCATGCTGCCGTCGAAGCCGACGAAACCGAACGCGCCGGCGTACCAGCGGCGCGAGGAGCGCTCGTTGTCCTCGACGAACTGCATCGCCCAGAGCTTCGGCGCACCGGTCACCGTCACGGCCCACGCATGGGTCAGGAAGGCATCCAGCGAGTCGAAGCCTGGCCGGAGCATGCCTTCGACATGATCGACCGTGTGAAACAGCTTCGAATACGTCTCGATCTGCCGTCGCGCCAGCACCTTGATCGAGCCCGGCACGCAGATGCGCGCCTTGTCGTTGCGGTCGACGTCGGTGCACATGTTGAGTTCGAACTCGTCCTTCTCCGAATTCAGGAGTTCGCGGATCTGCTCGGCATCGCCGATGGCGTCCGCGCCGCGCGCGATCGTCCCGGAGATCGGACAGGTCTCGACCCGGCGGCCATCCGAACGGACGAACATTTCCGGCGACGCAGAGACGAGGAATTCGCCGTCGCCGAGATTGACGAGACCGCCATAGGGCGACGGATTGATCTTGCAGAGCCGTTGGAACACTTCCGCGGGCGAGCGCTCGCACGCCTCGCCAAACAGCTGCCCCGGCACCGCCTCGAACAGATCGCCGCGCGCAAACGCTTCCCGCGCCTTCTGCACGGTCGCCTGATAGACGCCCGGCGCATGATCGGCAAAACCCTGGCGGCCGGTGTGCACATAGAGGCTGTCCGGCGTCTCGTGCGGAAGACCGTTGGTCGATTGTCCCTTCCAGGCGAAATCGTAGCTGATCGTCACGCCGCGCCCGGTCGCGCGGTCGTAGGCCAGCAGGCGATCCGGAATGTAAAGCACGACGTCGCGCTGGTCGGCTTCGCGCGCACGCTTCTGCACCAGGTCCTCGACCTGAAACACAAGGTCGTAGCCGAACGCGCCGTAGAGCCCGAGCAGCGGCTCATCGCCATAACCCAGTGCCGCGACGATCGCGCGAACCAGCGACATGATCGAGGCGCGGCGGGTGCGCTGCTCCTCGTCCGCGGGAGCCTCGCCGCGCATGATGTGGCCGGCGATGCGCGTGAGTGTTCTTTCCGTCACGATTACGAACGGATCGCGCAGCACGTCGTTGAGAAATGCGATCAGCACACGCCCGCGCTCGTTCAGCGCCTCGATGAAGAAATTGACACCGGTCGCCTCCAGCCGCAGCGGCGGATCGGCAAAACCCATATCGAAGCTTTCGTAGCGTCCCGGCACGGTCGTGCCCGACGACAGCACGATGCCGCGCCGGCGATCGAGCAACTCGATCAACGCGTCGAGCGCCGCGCCGCCGGCAAAGCTTGCAGTCGCGCGCGTGACGGCAAGGCCGCTGGCGGTATCGTAATCCTTGACGGGAGGCAGTGAAAAAACGGTCCGGTTCATGTGTCCTCGCTATCACGCAGGGCAGACGAACAGAAGGCCGCCGCGCTGCGTTGGCGGCCTATTCGACGATTGTGGTTGAGAAAATCGCGCCGGCCACCTGTTAGAAGGTGGGCCACCAAAGACGGGTCTGGCTGCTCGCGGTGCGCATGGCGGGCAAAACATCATTCGCGGCGGCTTCTGTCAAGGGCGCCCGGCCCCGCCCGCCGAACGACCCAGACCAGCCAGGCCATCGGCCGGCAATGGTGCGCTCGGGACGCCCAGAGCCTGCCGTTGTCGATATCTGGCTTGGGATTCATTCGCCGAGAAAGGAAACCGTCGCTACCGTCTGATCGTTCTGCCGCGCAAGCGTGAAGCTGCCGCCGATCGATCTGGCCCTCGAATGAATGCTTTTCAGGCCCTGTCCGTTTCCGCGCGATTCCGCCAGCGCCTTGTCCGGACCGCAGCCGTTGTCCTTGACCGCGACGAAGCCCGCGTTCCGCGTTCGCGAACGTTCGCCGGTCGGGGCGGCTTGCCTGCCGACCTGCAGGGTTATCTCGTTGGCCTTGCCATGCCGGACCGCATTGTTGATGCATTCCTGGACGATGCGGAGCACATGCAACGTGGACTCGGCGTTGAGCGTGAGTTCATCGGCGCCGTCCGCGACCTCCCATCGGGTCGTGATGCCAAGCGGCGCCAGGCGCGGCTCCAGCCGATGCCGGAGATTGGCAAGAGCGTCGGCGATCGTCTGGGTGGACGAGCTGCGGGCATCGATCAGCAGCCGCAATTCATCGAGCGAGGACTGAACGCCGTCCGTCACGTCGCTGTGCGATAGATTGCCGCCCTTCAGGCTGCTCAGCAACAGCGACAGATGTGTGCCGACACCATCATGCATGTCCCGCATGAGCCGATGGCGCTCCTCTACGGTTGCAGCCTCCGCATCGGTCTGCCGCTTCTTCTCGTACAGCACGTCAAGTTCCCGCCGGGCCGCAGCAATCTTGATTTCCAGATCGGCGTTCGCATTCAACAGCGCGAACTTCGTGGCCGCGAGATCGTCCGCCAGCAGCAGCGCCATGACGACCAACAGAACCGGGAAACTCAAGGGAAACCATTGCGTCGATGAGAAGCCGAAGACGCCGAAGGTCCAGAGCAGATCGTGCACGGCCGGCGCCACTTGCGCGACCAGCGCGCAAGCCATCAACTGTCGCGACCGCGTCGGATTTCTGATTGTTTCAGTCACCAGAACCGCGACGCAGAAAATTCCCGAAAGCAGGATTGGCGTCCGCCAGGCAAGCGCTTCGATCAGCACGAAATATTTTGCCGGGACAAAGAAGAGGATGACCGATCCGGCAACGGTGAAGATGAAAATGAACCTCTCGAAGGGTGCGATCCTACGCCCCACATAGCGAGTGAAGAACACCCAGAGCGGCAACGCGGCCCAACCGAGGGTGACGGAAATCAGCGACGTGGTCAGCCCCAGTGGAAGGAACTGGAGATCGAATTGCCGTTGAAAATTTCTCAATGCGAACATGATTGCGCCAAAGGCGAAGAGCCCATAGAGCTGCGAGTTCTTGCGATCGCGAATCCAGAGCAAGGCAAACGGCACTGACATCGCGATCACGAGCCAGTTCGCGAGCTTCAACAGCTCTTCCTGGACCAGCCACCGCTTCACATAAGTCGGGCGCAACTCCGAACTCGGACCGATATAGACTTCCGACAGGCCGGAGCCATCGTTTGCGTAGCCGCGCACGCGGACAGTCAACAGCCGTTTGGACGCTGCTCCGCCAGGCGGGAGTTCGGCAAATACGACACGGTTCGAGCCGCGCCCCTGCGAGATGCCGCTTTCAGAATAGATCAGCTGTCCGTCAACCAGAACGTCACAATAGGTTTTTACGCGGGGAATGTAGATTGCGAGCCGCACTGCGCTTTCAAGCGATCCCGGGATGACGAACCGATAGTCAATCGTGCCGCCAAATCCTCGCCGGCTTCGATCCCAGGCATCCGGCAACGACGTGTCCTGAGAGCCGTATTGTGCCTGTGGTACGGCGTCATCCGATGTGACGATCTCGGCGCTCGCGACCCTGCGTTCGGTTTGTTCGGGAGCTATGGGCGCGAAGAACGACAGGATGATGGGTGACACTGCGACCAGCAGGAGAAGGACGGCGAGCAGCGGCTTTCGAAGGTTTCGGCCACCCTGCCATGATTGCGTGTCAGCCAACGCCATCACAACAATCCGAGCCTTGTGGCCTCGAACACGGCTTCGCCGCGTGAGTTGACTTCCAGTTTCTGGTAGATGTTCTTCGCATGGCTGCGCGTGGTCGTGTGCGACACATGAAGGAGCTGCGCGACTTCGACCAGCGAAAATCCCTTTGCGACGAGTTGAATTACCTCGGTCTCTCGTGACGTCAGCGAGACATTCTCATCCGGCGTAACGGCCTTCGCTGCTAACGTCTCGGTGGGTGAGTCCGACAAACCCATCCGCTTGGCGCGGGAGGGTTCCTGCAGCCTCCGCAGGATATGCCGGGCGACCTTTGGGCTCAGCGGCGAATGACCCTCGCGAAGCTGTTTGATCGCCGCGATCCATTCCTGCGGCGTGCTGTCCTTGACGAGATATCCGGTCGCGCCGGCGCAAATCGCGGCGACGACGCTTCGCTCGTCGTCGAAAACCGTCGCTACAAGGATATCGGCTTTGGGCCGAAGCCGGCGCGAGGCGCGGATGGCGTCGATACCACTGCCGTCGGGAAGGCCAAGATCGACGATCAGCATGTCATAATCGGCGCTTCGAATTTGCGACAATGCATCCGAAAGATTTGTGCAAATCCTGACCAGGTCGAGCGTTTCGTTGTCGGCGATGATTTGCTCGATCGTCGTCTGCCAATGTGGCTCATCTTCGACCACAAGACAGCGCATGCCGCTTCACCCCTGCCGGTCTTCTTATGCGCGGGACTTTATCAGAGCACCCCCCTCGAGTCAGCAAGTCCGACGGCGACGGAACCCGCGACGATCGAGGGGTCACCATGGAGCGGTCACGTTTGGCGGCACCTGCTACCCGATTGATCGGTCCACCGAGGTCATGCAGCGCAGATGAGCGATGATCACGCGCGCGCTGTCACGGATTCCATGATGTACACCGTCTGCAAATGCTCGCCGACATTCTCCTCGATCGGCACCCAGCCCTGGCGGGTGTAGAAATTCCGCCGCGCGGCTGCGGAGCAAAGGTAAATGCGATCGAAGCCACGCGCGAAGCAGGTTTGCGCCGCATGGCCGACCAGCGCCCGGCCGACCCGCTTCAGCCGATGCTGCGGCTCGACCCAGACGGCCGCGACCCACGGCGAATATTGCGGCCGGTCGGCAAGATCGGATTCGATGCCGAGGGTCGATCCAAGAAATTCGTCGCCGTCATGGGCGACCAGCGCGAACGGGATCGCCTCACCCTTCATCATCGCGGTGAGGCCGGCCGAGATCCGCTCAAGCGGATGGCCGTTCGGCTTCCACCACGCACGCCAGACACGATCTGCGACAGTGTCGAAAAATGCCGGCTCGAGCCGCAGATCGGAAATCCGAACCGTCAAGCAAGATGCTTTTTCAGGAACGCCACCGCCCGATCCCAGGCGAGTTCCGCGGCCTGACGATCATGTACCGGCGCGCGCTGCTCGTTCACGAAGGCATGGTCGGCGTCGTAGCGGTGAATCTCGAAGGTCTTGCCGGCGGCTTTCAGGCCTGCCTCGAAGGTATCGACCATCGGCACAGTGATCCAGGTGTCCTTCAGTGCGAAGTGGCCTTGCAGCGGCACTTTTACGTCGGCGGGCCTGACGACGTTCTCCGGCGGGATGCCATAGAACGGTACCGCGGCGGACAGCTCCGGGATTTTTGCTGCGGCGATGATCGACACAACGCCGCCGAGACAGAAGCCGGTGATGCCGGCCTTGGCGCCGTTGCGCTTGAGGAATTGCACCGCGCCGCGCACATTCTGCTCGGTCGCATCCGTAAAATTCAGCGAGCCCATCTCTTTTCCGGCCGCGTCGCTGTCGTGATAGGGCACCACCACGCCGTTGTAGAGATCGGGCGCAAGCGCATCGAAGCCGGCGAGCGCGAAGCGGTCACAGATGCCCTTGATCTGCTCCTGCAAACCCCACCATTCCTGTATGACGACGACGCCCGGCGCGTCCGCACGTGCGGCAAGCGCGAGGTAGCCGCCGGTTTCCTTGCCGTCAGGACGCTTGAAGCTGATGCTGGTGCCCATTCGATCCTCCACTCACGCTCTTGGTCTTTTGGGGACCATTGTGGAGGCAGCCCGGGCGATCCGCAATGCCGGGTGAACGCCCTTTCCATGCCATCCGCGCAACAAAAAGGCCCGTTCGCCGGGCCTTTCGTTTTGGTTGAACTGGCTTGCCCGTAACCTGGAACCGGGCTCAGTGCGCTCCAGCCCAGACCTTCTTCTTCGTGAAGTAGAGCAGGCCGCACAGCAGGATCAGAAAGGCGAACACCTGCCAGCCGATGCGCTTGCGGGCTTCCATATGCGGCTCGGCAGTCCACGCCAGGAACGCGGTCACGTCCTTGGAATACTGCATCACCGTCTGCGGCGAGCCGTCCTCGTAGGTGACCTGACCGTCGTTCAGCGGCTTCGGCATACCGATGGCGTGGCCGGGAAAATACTTATTGTAGCTGGTGCCGGCCGGCAGCGTGAAGCCCTGCGGCGCGTCCTCGTAGCCGGTCATCAGCGCCACGAGATAGTCCGGCCCCTGCTCCTGATACTGGGTGAAGATGTCGAAGACGAACCACGGAAAGCCGCGCTCATAGGTGCGCGCCTTCGCCATCAGCGACAGGTCGGGCGGCAGAGCGCCGCCATTGGCGAGCCGCGCCGCCTGATCGTTCGGGAATGGCGACGGGAAGCGGTCGGCGGCACGGCCGGGGCGCTCGAACATCTCGCCCTGATCGTTCGGCCCGTCCTTGATCTTGTATTCGGCTGCGACCGCATCGGCCTGCGCCGTCGAATAGCCGGGGCCGCCCGGCTCGGCGAGATTGCGGAATGCCACGTAGGACAGGCCGTGGCAGGTCGCGCAAACTTCCTTGTAGACCTTGAAGCCGCGCTGCATCTGGCCGCGGTCCTGTTTGCCGAACGGGCCGGCGAACGACCACTTCTCGCGCGGCGGTTGCGGCGCGCCATGGTCGCCCTCGGCGCTCGCACTGCCCGCGCTGACGAACAGCAGCGCGCCTGCGATCATCGCGACGGCCACCGACGCAACCGCCTTCTTGCCGAGCACGTCGTCGGCGATCGAGTTCGGCGTCGCCCGCGGCGTTTCGATCCGGCTGAGCAGCGGCAGGACGATGATGAAGTGCGCGAAGTAATAGATCGTGAGAATGCGTGCGACGATCACGTAGGCGCCTTCGGCGGGCTTCGAGCCCAGCCAGCCAAGCACCACGCAGACGACGACGAATATCCAGAAGAACTGCTTGAACAGCGGCCGATAGCGCGCCGAGCGTGTTTTGGCGGTGTCGAGCCACGGCAGGAATGCCAGAACGACGATCGCGCCGAACATCGCCAGCACGCCGCCGAGCTTGTTCGGGATCGCGCGCAGGATCGCGTAGAATGGCAGATAGTACCACTCCGGCACGATATGCGACGGCGTCACGCCCGGATTGGCGGGGATGTAGTTGTCCGCATGGCCGAGATAGTTCGGCGTATAGAACACGAACCACATGTAGATCAGCATGAAACACGACATGCCGAACGCGTCCTTGATGGTCGCGTATGGCGTGAACGGCACCGTGTCCTTGTCGGTCTTCGGCTCGACGCCGGCCGGATTGCCCTGGCCCGCCACATGCAGCGCCCAGACGTGCAGGATCACGACGCCAAGGATCATGAACGGCAGCAGGTAATGCAGCGAGAAGAAGCGGTTCAGCGTCGGGTTGTCGACCGAGTAGCCGCCCCACAGGAACGTCACGATCGGCTCGCCGACGAACGGGAAGGCCGAGAACAGGTTGGTGATGACGGTAGCGCCCCAGAAGCTCATCTGGCCCCACGGCAGCACGTAGCCCATGAAGCCGGTCGCCATCATCAACAGGATAGATGATCACGCCGAGGATCCAGAGCACCTCGCGCGGCTCCTTGTAGGAGCCGTAATACATGCCGCGGAACATGTGGATGTAGACGGCGATGAAGAACATCGACGCGCCGTTGGAATGCAGGTAGCGGATCAGCCAGCCATAGTTCACATCGCGCATGATGTGCTCGATCGATGCGAACGCCATCGTCGCATGCGGCGTGTAATGCATCACCAGAATGACGCCGGTCACGATTTGCGCCGCCAGCATGAAGGTGAGGATGCCGCCGAACGTCCACCAGTAGTTCAGATTGCGCGGTGTCGGGTAGGCGACAAACGAGGAATGCACGAGGCCCATAATGGGCAGACGCCGCTCGAACCACTGCAAGACGGGATTTTGCGGCTGGAAGGTGGACGGTCCGCTCATGATGCAACCTTAAAGATAGAAATTTCGCGCGACGTTCATCGAGTGCGGCTGACGATCAGCCGATCTTGATCTTGGTGTCGGAGACGAATGCGTAAGGGGGAATCGGAAGGTTGGTCGGAGCGGGTCCCTGCCGAATGCGGCCCGAGGTGTCGAACACCGAACCGTGGCACGGGCAGAACCAGCCGCCGTAGGGGCCCTGGTTGCCGAGCGGGATGCAGCCGAGATGCGTGCAGTTGCCGTAAACGATGAGCCACTGGGCGTGGCCTTCCTTGACGCGGGCCGAGTCGGCTTGCGGATCGCGCAGGCTGGAGACCTGGACGTCCTCTGCTTCCTTGATTTCCTTTTGCGTCCGGTGACGGACGAAGATCGGCTTGCCGCGCCAGAAAACCTTGATCAGCTGCCCGTCGGCGATCGGTGCGAGATCGACTTCGATGGGTGCGCCTGCTGCGATGGTCGACGCATCCGGATTCATCGATGAGATGAGCGGCCAGAGCGTAGCTGCGCCACCCATTGCTGCAACCACCCCGGTGCCGATGTAGAGAAAATCGCGGCGCGTCGCGTGCGCCGAAGCCATCGTCGTCACGATTCCAAACCCTTTCCGATCATGACCGGCTGAACCGCCCCGATGACGCCCGCATGCATGTGATGCGCCAGCCGGGAATGGCTGCCAGCGCCGCGCCCCCGCGGCGGTAGGTCGAACACGAACGGCCCTGCCAAATCAGGCGAAACAGGGCCATTCAGAACGGTTCTATTGACACCCTTGCCGCGGTAGCGCAAGCCCGCCTTCGCACTGCCGCGACAGGGGCTTGCAAATCCTTAATCTGGTGTTCCGATTCTCGCGTCCATCTCCGCTTGCGGCGGTCGCTTGTATCAACGTGAGAATCGAAGGGACAGCCGGAAAAGCCTATGATGCCAGCGCTTTTGTTGGATTTGGCGTTCGCGTAGAGGCGTTGCCGCGGCGCTGATAAGAATGTCAAATCCAGCGCACCGGTGTGCGACTTTTCCCCAAAAAATGCAGCCGGAAAACACCCTTGCAACTGCCATGCGCATAGCCCTGTTCCAGCCAGACATTCCGCAGAACACGGGGACGATTCTCCGCCTCTGCGCCTGCCTGAACGTCGAGGCTCATATTATCGAACCCGCCGGCTTCCCGGTCTCCGACCGGCACTTCCGCCGCTCCGGAATGGACTACCTCGATCAGGTGCGAATCGTGCGTCATGTTTCCTGGAACGAGTTTGAAGACTGGCGGCACGGGGCAGGCATCCGGCTCCTGTTGCTGACCACGAAGGGCGGCAAGTCCTATCTGGACTGCCGCTACGGCCCGTCCGACATTCTCTTGCTCGGGCGGAAGTCGGCCGGTGTGCCCGATGAGGTGTCTGCGGCTGCCGACGAACGGCTGGCGATCCCGATGCAGCCGGGCATGCGCTCGCTCAATGTGGCGATGGCGGCGGCAATGGCGCTCGGAGAAGCATTGAGGCAAATTGGGGCCGCAAACGAGATACGGACGTTTCGTTCATGACGCTGCCTGCCGATATCGAGGACCAGAAATCCCGCGCCCGCGCATGGTTCGAAACCCTGCGCGACCAGATTTGCGCGTCGTTCGAAACGCTCGAGCGCGACGCACCCGCTGTACTTTATTCCGGCGAGGCGAGCCGCTTCGAGCGCACTCCCTGGGAGCGGACGGATCATACCGGCACGAAGGGCGGTGGCGGCGTGATGTCGATGATGCGCGGAAAGCTGTTCGAGAAGGTCGGCGTGCACTGCTCGTCCGTGCACGGCGAGTTTGCGCCGGAATTTCGCACCCAGATGCCGGGCGCATCCGAGGACCCGCGCTTCTGGGCGTCCGGGATCTCGATCATTGCTCATATGCGCAATCCGCATGTGCCGGCCGTGCATATGAACACGCGCTTCGTCGTTACGACGAAATCGTGGTTCGGCGGCGGCGCGGATCTGACGCCGGTGCTGGACCGCCGCCGGACGCAGGACGATCCCGACGCAATCGCATTTCATGCCGCGATGAAGGTGGCCTGTGGCGGGCACAACACCACCGCCGACTATGAAAAATACAAGGCCTGGTGCGACGAGTATTTTTATCTGCCGCACCGGAAGGAAGCGCGCGGAATCGGCGGCATCTTCTACGATCACCACAATTCAGGCGACTGGAACGCCGACTTCGCCTTCACGCAGGACGTCGGCCGCGCGTTCGCAAAGGTCTATCCGGAACTGGTGCGGCGGAATTTCGCGACGCCGTGGACGCCGGCCGAACGCGAGGAGCAATTGATCCGGCGCGGGCGCTATGTCGAGTTCAACCTGCTGCACGACCGCGGCACGGTGTTCGGCCTGAAGACGGGCGGAAACGTGAACTCTATTCTGTCGTCGCTGCCGCCGGAGGTGAAATGGCCCTGACACGTCCCCTGCCCCGCGCCATGCTGATCGACATGGATGACACCATCCTGTCGGCCTACAACAGACCCGATGCAGCCTGGCTGGCGGTCGCACAGGAATTCGCGGCGGAGCTTGCGCCGCTGTCACCGGTTGAGGCCGCCGCCGCAATTGCCGCGGCTGGAAAACGCTTCTGGGAGAACGCCGAAGCGCACTGGCGCCTGAAGCTGAACGAGGCGCGGCATGTCGTCGTGGCCGACGGCTTCGCAACTCTTGCCGCCACAGGCAAGACGGCAATGCCGGGCGACTTCTGCATCCGCTTGGCCGACCGCTACAGCGTCTATCGTGAAGAACAGATGCAGCTGTTTCCGGGTGTGCATGAGGCCATCGACGCGCTTAAACGCCATGGCGTGAAGCTCGCGCTGGTGACCAACGGCGCCGCCGAAACCCAGCGCGCCAAGATCGAGCGCTTCGCGCTGGCGAACCGGTTCGACCACATCCAGATCGAAGGCGAGCACGGTTTCGGCAAACCCGAAGAGCGCGCCTACCATCACGCCATGGAGACACTCGGCGTCACGGCAATCGACACCTGGATGATCGGCGACAATCTCGAATGGGAGGTCGTCACGCCGCAGCGGCTCGGCATCTACGCGATCTGGATGGACGCGCATGGCGACGGGTTGCCGGATGGCTCGGCCATCAAGCCGGACCGGATCATCCGCTCTCTGTCTGAACTGCTGCCGGATTGAAATAGCGGACGAGCCCATGAAAATCCGCGAGGTGGGCATTTCCGGATATCGCTCGCTGCGCGCGATCCGCTTTCCTGTCGGCCAGCTCACCGTCTTCGTCGGCGCCAACGGCGTCGGCAAGACCAACCTCTATCGTGCATTGCAGCTCTTGCAGGCTTCGGCCGCGGGCACGCTTGCGCGCGAGCTCGCGTTCGAAGGCGGGATGGATTCCGCCGTATGGGCGGGCAAGCGGCAGGTCAACAAACCTGTGCGAATCAAGCTGGATGTCGGTTTGGGACCGGATACCGACAGAACCGGACAGTCGAGCTTCGACCACGACCTCGAGGCCGACGTCGCGTATTCCTACGCAATCGAGGTCGGCCTTCCGGCGCCTGGCGCGGCAGCGCTGGGCCTTGAACCTCAGGTCAAGGAGGAGACGCTCGTTTATCGCGGCGCGGAACGGACGCTTACGGTTCTTGATCGCAAGGGCCCGCGCG
Organism: uncultured Alphaproteobacteria bacterium; assembly: GCA_963774995.1. Classification (GTDB taxonomy): domain Bacteria; phylum Pseudomonadota; class Alphaproteobacteria; order Rhizobiales; family Xanthobacteraceae; genus P52-10. The sequence goes on along the minus strand of CAVZHJ010000013.1, from coordinate 15,850 downwards.
CAACGGCGATTGACGACAAGGGCGGCAAGCACACGCTCAGCACGGGTCTGCTCGCGACGGAAACCGCGCTGGGCGCACTGCGCGATCCTGTACGCTTCGGCGACATCGATCTTGTGCGCCGGTCCCTGCAGGACTGGCGCTTCTATCATGAGTTTCGCAGCGACCGGGATTCGCCGCTGCGTCAGCCATGCCTCGCAGTGACCACGCCGACGCTCGCGTCGGACGGCAGCGACCTCGCGGCCGTCTTCGCGACGCTGATCCAGGTCCGGCAAGATGCGACCGAGCTCTATGAGGCCATTGACGACGCTTTTCCGGGTGCCCGGCTCGATACGACGGTGAACCGCATGGCCTCATTCGGCCTGATCCAGGCCGAATATCCCAAACGCGTGTTCGAGGCGAACGAGTTGTCGGACGGCACGCTGCGTTATCTGGCGCTGTGTGGTGCATTGCTCGGCTATCGCCTGCCCGGCTTCATCGCCCTGAACGAACCCGAAGCGAGCCTGCACCCGGATCTTCTCGAACCGCTGGCGCGGCTGATCGTTCGCGCCGCGGAACGCACGCAGGTGTGGGTCGTCACGCATTCCGAACGCCTGGCTGAGGCGTTCAAATCCGTCGGCGGCGTCACGCCACGCACGGTCATCAAGAAAAGCGGCGAGACCTGGCTCGAGGGATTGAAGCTCGGCGGAAGCTTTGCACAGGATGACGACTGAGGCGCCGAAATGTGGTGACGCTGCTCCTGCCGGTCAGCTTCCAGGCGTGATGATGGCAAATGGCCGCCGCTTCATCGCAGTGCCGTGGCAATCATCACCAGACCGCCGAGGATGATGACGGCGTCCAGCATCGCGGTGTGAACGCGGATCGGCATGCGCTCCATCAGCATCTTTGCGAGAAAGCCCCCGGGAAACGCGATCACTCCGATCAACAGGCCGAACGCGATCACCTGCGCCGTCACCACGCCTGCGATGCCAAACACGGCGACCTTGACGATGCCGACAGCAATGGTGACGACGGCGTCGGTTGCAACGACGGCAGCACCCTCGAGACCGGCCGCCAGCAACAACGACAGCAGGATCGCGCCCGAACCGGTCGTGCCGCCGACGACCAGCCCGAAACCGGCGGCGCCAATCGCCAGACCGCCGTCACCGAGCGTCAGCGCACGACGCCGTGCCAGCCAGCGCAGCGGCACGCTCAGGATCAGCATCGAGCCGATCACCAGCGCGGCACCGAGACCTGTCAGCCGCGTATAGCCGTACGCGCCAAGCACGCAGGTCAACGCGGCGGCGGCGATGACGATCGCAGCTTTGCGGCCATCGACGAACCTGAAGAATGCGGCCACACGCCCGGTGTTGGTGAACAGCGCCGAGATCGCGATGATGGGCACCACCGGCTCCGGCCCGACCATCGGCACAAGCACCAGCGGCATCAGCGCGCCGGTGCCGTAGCCCGCGACGCCGCCGATGACCGACGCAACGAGCGTTACGCATGCGACAAGCGCAAGCTGTGCCAGGGAAATGTTTGCGAAACCGGAAAGGATGTCAGTGAGGATCGGCACCAGTGCCCCGCACCCGAGAGTCGTGAATTCAGCCCGGCAAACGCTTACACGAACTTGAAAAACAAAGGGCGACTAGTTCGCCGTCATCGCGCGATCGGCAATCGCCGTCAGCTCAGCGTCGCCGGATGGAAATTCTGCATCGATCCAGAACTGTTCGGCGCGTGCGAGCGCGGCACCCAGCGCCGGTCCCGGCTGCAAGCCCTTCGCCATGAACTCGGCAGCCTTCAAGGGAAACACCGGCGCGGTCCAGCGCGCGGGGAGCGTTGCAAGTGTCTGCCAGTGGCGGGCGTCACCGCCCGTTCGCGCCCAGCCGAGCATCACACGATCGCGATAACGATCCGGCCCAAGCTTGTAGAGGCGAATACGCGCGCGCACTTCGTCGATCGAGGCCAGCCGCCACCAGCGATATCCCATCGAATCCAGCCGCGCGCTTTCGACGTTCGACAGCCGCAGGCGCTGCGTCAATCGCGCCGCGTCTTCAACGATCGCGACGGAGAGCGCCGCGAGACGGCGGATCGGGTCAGCCTCCAGCGCAAGACGCGTCTCGGCAGCGATCATGGCATCGAGCGCCGCGGAATAGGTGACGCCACCAAGCAGGGCCAGCAGCAATCCGGCATCGCTCATCTCGCGCAGCGCCGGCGATGAGCCCGGCGCGACAAGCAGCTTCAGCATCTCGGCACGAATGCGCTCGGCGGACAGATTTGCAAGGCCCGCCCGCCCGGCGATGCACGCATTGAGACCATCGCGGTCGATGAGGCCTTCGCCGTAAGCCGCATGGATGCGAAAGAAGCGCAGGATGCGCAGGTAATCTTCAGCAATGCGCCGCGCGGGCTCGCCGATGAAGCGCACCCGGCGTTGCGCAAGATCGTCAAGGCCCCCGGTATAGTCGTACACCGTTCCGTCCATGGACGCCGACAATGCGTTGATGGTGAAGTCACGTCGCTCGGCGTCGTGCACCCAGTCACGCCCAAACACCACCTTTGCCTTGCGCCCGAACGTTTCGACGTCCTCGCGCAATGTCGTTACCTCATAGGGGTGCCCGTCGACAATCAGCGTCACGGTGCCGTGCTCGACGCCGGTAGGAACGAACTTGATACCAGCCGCCTTCGCGCGGAGGATGACCTCATCGGGAACGGCCGTGGTTGCGATATCGACCTCGCCAACCGCAAAACCCATCAGCGCGTTGCGCACCGCGCCGCCAACGACGCGCGCTTCCTCGCCGCTGCCGTTGAGGAGCGCGAGAACTTTCGCGGCTCCCCCGGTCACAAGAAAGGCAGCACCGCGCAGCCGTTCCACCGTGCGCACCGAAGGCGCACTGCTCATTTCTCGACCCCGGGCACCAGTCTGCCGTTCTCGATATGCGCCGGGACATAGGTCGATCCCGGCGGCGCTCCGGAGAACTGGGCAAGGACCGCGAAGCTTGCGATGATCAAGAGCAATGCGGCTGCAGACAGCCAGCCGATCACCGGCAGCGGCCACGAAGTCTTGTCGAAAAGGTGCGAACGCGTCGCGATCAAAAACACCGCATAGGCCACGAATGGAATGAGGAAGATCGCGACTTCGGTGAGAACCGGACGGATCATGTGGTGAACATTCGCTGATAGAGCACACGCAGGATGCCGGCGGTCACGCCCCACACGTAGCGATCGCCATACGGCATCTCATAATAGCTGCGGGTGATGTCGCGAAACTCGCGCGTCTTCAGAAAATGATTCGCAGGGTTCATCAAGAATGCGAGCGGCACCTCGAACACGTCATCGACTTCGGACTTGTTGACGCGCAACTCGAAGCCGGGACTGACACGGGCGACCATCGGCAGGATGCGGTAGCCGAACGGCGTTCCGTACAAATCCATGTAACCGATCGGCTCGACGAATTCGGCATCGAGACCGATCTCTTCCTCCGCCTCGCGCAGCGCGGCGTACATCGGCGAGGGGTCCGTCGCATCGATCTTGCCGCCCGGAAATGCGACCTGGCCTGCATGGTCGTTCAGGTGCGCCGCGCGTTGCGTCAACAACACCATCGGCTCGTCGCGCTCGATAACCGGTATGAGGACGGCGGCGGGCCGGATCGGCTTCTCCTGCGCGATGATCTCCAGCACGTTTCGCATGCCCTCATCGTCGGTCGGCGGAATGATGGTGGGGTCGGTCAGGCCCGGCGGCACATCGAAGGTGAAAAGCTCGCGTGCACGCTTGAAGAATTCGTCCGAGCTTATTGTTACGCGCTCCAGACCGCTCTTCTTTGCAGCATCGTCGCGCGGCTTGCCGCCGGTGGTGGTGGCCTGATCGCTCAAACGTTTTCCCTTACCTGTTCGGCGCCGGCCATCGCGAAGAACACCCCGCCCGAACTGACGCCGAACATGTCGCGCCCGTTCACCATGCGCTCCTCGCCGAGTTCAACCAGATCGTAATAGATCGGCCGTGTCACCTTCGCCCAAAGATCGCGTCGCACATGCAGGTATGGCGTCAGCCCGCCGTCCTTCGCTTCCTTGAATCGCAATTCATGCCCGCCGTCACATTCCACCCAGTCATCGACATTGGTGCGAAAGTGCAAGCGCTGATCGTCACCCGCACCGTCTTTCTGCATCTCGACGGCCATGAACGGCGCGTCGTCGACGCGGATGCCGACCTTCTCGACCGGGGTCACGAGAAAGTGCTTGCCGCCTTCATGTTTCAGGATCGTCGAGAACAGGCGGACCAGCGCCGGCCGGCCGATCGGCGTGCCCATGTAGAACCACATTCCGTCGGAAGCGATTCGCATGTCGATATCGCCGCAGAAATCCGGGTTCCACAGATGCACCGGCGGCAAGCCCTTGCTCGCAGCGGTACGCGCTGCGGACGTAAGCCCGTCCAGCCCAAGTCCTTCCTGAATCTGCGAGGAAATTTGCCCTTCGTTCGCCATGGTTTGTCCCGACGCTCATGCTTCGGCGGTCACTCGCCGGATCGTGATTGGCTGCCGCACCCCCCGCCTCGATAATGCGGGAATATCGGAATTCAAGGGAATACATCAGTTTAGGTTCAGTCTAGCATAGCTCCAAAAGGGTTGCGCGAGTTCAGGCACGAAGCTTGCAGCGCAACTTATTTACAGGCGCCGGTTCCGGTTGAGGAGCCCGAAACAGGAGATCGGAATGGCTGCGGAAGGTGTCGAAAAACTGGAAGACGTGATCGTACGGTCCGCTGAGCAGGTCGCCGACAGCATCAAGACCGTCAAGGAAGCCATCGGCACGATCATCTTCGGCCAGGATCGAGTTGTCGAGAACGCACTGGTGACGATCCTGTCTGGCGGCCATGCGCTGCTGATCGGCGTTCCGGGCCTCGCCAAGACCAAGCTGGTCGAAACGCTCGGCATTACGCTCGGGCTCGACGCCAAGCGCATCCAGTTCACGCCGGACCTGATGCCGTCCGACATTCTCGGCGCCGAGGTGCTGGACGAGAGCGCCACCGGCAAGCGTTCGTTCCGTTTCATCACCGGCCCGGTGTTCGCCCAGTTGCTGATGGCCGACGAGATCAACCGCGCCAGCCCGCGCACCCAGTCCGCGCTTTTGCAGGCGATGCAGGAGCAGCATGTGACGGTCGCGGGTGCGCGTCACGATCTGCCGCGACCATTCCACGTCCTGGCGACGCAGAATCCGCTCGAGCAGGAAGGCACCTACCCGCTGCCCGAAGCCCAGCTCGACCGCTTCCTGATGGAGATCGATGTCGACTACCCGGATCGCGACGCCGAGCGGCGCATCCTGTTCGAGACCACAGGTTCGGAAACGACGCACGCCAAGGCTGCGATGACGCCCGAAGCGCTCATGACGGCGCAGCGGCTGGTGCGGCGCCTGCCGGTCGGCGACTCGGTGGTCGAAGCGATCCTGTCGCTGGTGCGCTCGGCGCGTCCAGGACCGGATGGCGGCGAAAGCGCGAAGTACATCGCCTGGGGCCCCGGCCCGCGCGCCAGCCAGGCGCTGATGCTCGCCGTGCGCGCTCGCGCGCTGCTCGACGGGCGCCTTGCGCCGTCGATCGACGACGTGCTCGATCTTGCGGAACCGGTTCTCAAGCACCGCATGGCGCTGACGTTCTCGGCGCGCGCGGAAGGGCGCACGATCACTGACGTGATCGGCCAGCTCAGGTCGCGGATCGGTTGATGGCAGAGGCGGCGGTTCATACAGCAGGGGAGATCGAAGCAGTCAGACGGGCCGACGGCGAAAGCCGGTCGCTTGCCGGGTCACTGCCGCGCCTTGTGCTTGAAGCACGCCGCATCGCCAACAACGTGATTCACGGACTGCACGGCCGCCGCCGCGCCGGCGCAGGCGAAAGCTTCTGGCAGTATCGCCGCTTCACCTCTGGCGAGCCGGCGCAGAAGGTCGACTGGCGGCGCTCGGGGCGCGACGATCATCTCTATGTCCGCGAGCAGGAATGGGAGGCCGCGCACACGGTGTGGCTGTGGCCCGACCGATCGGCTTCGATGGCGTTCGCGTCGCAGAAATCCCGCGACAGCAAGCTCGAGCGGGCGCTGATCGTCACCTTCGCACTGGCCGAGCTTCTCGTCGAAGGCGGCGAACGTGTCGGCGTCCCGGGCATCATGAACCCGACCGGCAGCCGCAACGTGATCGACAAGATGGCTCAGGCGATGCTGCATGACACCGCGTCGCGCGCGAGCCTGCCACCCGCCTTCGTGCCGTCGTCGCTCTCTGAAATCGTCGTGCTGTCGGACTTCTGGTCGCCGATCGGCGAAGTGCATGCGACGCTCGCGGGCCTGTCCGCGACCGGAGCGCACGGCACGCTGGTGCAGGTGGTCGATCCTGCCGAGGAGACTTTCCCCTATGCCGGCCGCATCGACTTCGTCGAACCGGAAGGCGCGGGCACCATTACCGCGGGCCGTGCCGAGATGTGGGCGGCGGACTATCTCGCCCGCGTAGCGCGGCATCGCGAGGAGATCCGCAGCGAGACCCGCCGCCTCGGCTGGCTGTTCTCGGTGCACAACACGGACCGCTCGGCGGCGGAGCTGCTGCTGTTCCTGCATAGCGGCATGACGGTCAACAAAGGCGGTCAGATCGGACGCCGCGCATGATCGGCGGTCTTCCCATTGCCTTCGCGCAACCGCTGATGCTGATCGGATTGCTCAGCCTGCCGGTGCTGTGGTGGCTGCTGCGGCTGATGCCGCCGCGCCCGCGCCGCATCGACTTTCCGCCGACGCGGCTGTTGTTCGACATCGCGCCGAAGGAAGAAACACCGGCGCGTACGCCGTGGTGGCTGACGCTGATACGCTTGCTCGCCGCCGCGCTGGTGATCTTCGCCGCCGCCGGCCCGATCTACAATCCGATCGCGGGCGCCGTGCGCTCGACCGCGCCGCTCGTCATGCTGATCGACGACGGCTGGAGTGCTGCGGCAAGCTGGGATTCCCGCATCAAGTCGGCGGATGAGCTGATCGCCGCCGCGGAATCCGACAGCCGCGGCGTGGCGCTGATCCCGCTGTCGGAACCCGCGCGCGACATGACGCTGATGCCGGCCGGCAATGCGCGGATAGCGCTGCGTCAATTGTCGCCGAAACCCTTTGCAGTCGAACGCGTCGACATGCTGCCCGCGATCGGGCGTTTCCTGAATGCCACGGGCGATGCCGAGATCGTATGGATTTCCGACGGCGTCGACACCGGCCGCGGCACCGAGTTTGTCGCAGGCCTTCCGGGCGCGATCGGCGATCGTCAGTTGACGATCTATGACGGCGGCCTCGCGCCGGCACATGCGCTGACGGCGGCGGAAAACGCCGCCGCGCGCATGGTGGTGAAGGTGTTACGCGCGAACACCGGCGCGCCCGAGGCCGGCCTCGTGCGCGCGCTGGATGCGAAGGGATCGCCGATCGGCGATGCACGCTTCATCTTCAACGTGCAGGAAACGGAAACCGAAGCCACGTTCGACCTGCCGGTGGAACTGCGCAACGACATCACACGGCTTGAAGTCGCGGGCGAACGCTCGGCGGGCGCGGTGCAACTGCTCGACAAGCGTTGGCGCCGCCGCGCTGTCGGCGTCGTCACGGGCGCAACGGCCGACACCGCGCAGCCGCTGCTGGCTTCGACCTTCTATCTGTCGCGCGCGCTCGGGCCCTTTGCCGATGTGCGGCTCGGCGAACGCGGCGCGCCCGGGACGGCAATTGCGCGTTTTCTCGATCAGAAACTGCCGATGATCGTGCTTGCAGATGTCGGCACGCTCGGTCCGGAGATTCGCGAACGGCTGAACAGCTGGATCGCACAGGGGGGCGTGCTTCTCCGCTTCGCGGGCCCGCGGCTGGCTGCAGCCGACGACGATCTGGTTCCTGTGCGGCTGCGGCGGGGCGGACGCAGCCTCGGCGGAGCGCTGACCTGGGAGAAGCCGCAAACGCTCGCGGCCTTTGCCGCCGATGGCCCGTTCGGGGGCCTGACCGTGGCCAAGGACGTCACTGTCACGCGCCAGGTGCTGGCGGAACCCGACGCTTCGCTGACCGCCAAGAGCTGGGCGACACTGGCGGACGGTACGCCGCTGGTGACGGGCGAGCAGCGCGGCAAGGGTTTGGTCGTACTTTTCCATGTCAGCGCCGACACACGCTGGTCGGACTTGCCGCTTTCGGGTACATTTGTGGAAATGCTGAGACGCATCGTCGATATATCGGGCTACACCCAGAATGCGGGTCCCGGTCCCGCAGGCGAAGCGACCACCGAGACGGTAGCGCCGACGCGCATTCTCGATGGTTTTGGTGCGTTCGGGCCGCCACCCTCCACCGCAAAGCCGCTCAAGGCCGACTTCCGCGACCGGGCGACCCTGGATCATCCGCCGGGCTTCTACGGACCGGTGGACGGACCACTCGCCGTCAACACACTTGCAACGGCCGACCGTATCGCAGCACTCGATACCTCTGCGCTGCGTGCGCGGCACGCAGCTTATCGCAGCGCAGAGCCGCGCGATCTGCGCGGCATGCTGCTGTCGGGTGCACTCGGGCTGTTCCTGCTCGACGCGCTCGTCGTCGCCTTCATGGGTGCAGGCATGGCGAGCCTGCTACGGCGGCGTGCCACCGCCGCAGCCGTCGCGCTGATGTTCGTCGCCGTAACCCTGCTTTCGAGCCCGCCCGCCTCGGCGCAAAGCGACGAAGCGAGGATCAAGGCGGTATCGCAAACCCGGCTCGCCTATGTGGTCACCGGCAATGCCGATGTGGACTCGATCGTCCAGGCGGGCCTCGCGGGGCTGACACTGTTCCTTGCGCAACGTACCGCGTTCGAGGGCGGCGATCCGGTCGGCGTCGATCCCGGACGCGACGAGCTGTCGTTCTATCCGCTGATCTACTGGCCGGTGATCCCGGGCGCACCGCGCCCGCCGCAGGACACGCTGAACAAGCTCGACGCCTACATGAAGCAGGGCGGCACCGTGCTGTTCGATACGCGCGATGCGGTCGAAGCGCCCGCGACGCCCGGCGGCGAGTCCGAGACGCCCGGCATGCTGACGCTGCGCAATATTCTGGGATCTCTCGATATCCCCGAGCTTGAGCCGGTGCCGCGCGAGCATGTGCTGACCAAGACATTCTATTTGCTGCGCGACTTCCCCGGCCGCTTCACCAGCGGACAGACCTGGGTCGAAACCCTGCCGCGCGAAAGCGAGGACGACGAAACGGCTTCGCGGCCCGCGCGCGGCGGCGACGGCGTCTCGCCGATCATCATCACCTCGAACGACCTCGCGGGCGCATGGGCGTTGCGCCCCGACGGCCAGCCGATGCTGCCGCTCTCGCCCGGCGAACCGCGCCAGCGCGAATTCGCGTTCCGCGCCGGCGTCAACATCGTGATGTATCTGCTGACCGGCAACTACAAGGCCGATCAGGTTCATGTGCCGGCGCTGATCGAACGGCTGGGACAGTAGAGACGCCATGCAATACGGCCTCGCCTTCGCACCACTCGTTCCCGCGCTGGTGCTCTGGATCGCACTGGGTGCGATCGTCGTCATCGCGGCGATCCTCGCGTTCGCGCATAGCGCGCGGTGCCGCGGTCCGCGTCGCCGCACTGGCGCTGATCCTGCTGGCGCTCGCCAACCCTTCATTCACGCGTGAAGATCGCGAACCCCTGTCGTCGGTGGCGGCGGTCGTGGTCGACAAGAGCCCGAGCCAGAATTTCGGCAATCGTGCGAAGGAAACCGAACAGGCGCGCGAGGCGCTGATCGACCGGCTGAAGCAGATCAAGGGGCTCGAGGTTCGCGTGGTCGAAGCCGGCCAGGCCGACGGCGAAACCGACGGCACGCGGCTGTTCACGGCGCTCAGCACGGCGCTGTCGGATGTACCGACCGATCGCGTCGCCGGAGCCTTCCTGATCACCGACGGGCGTGTGCACGATATCCCCGCCAATGCGTCGGCGCTCGGCTTCAGCGCGCCGGTGCATGCGCTGATCACCGGCCGCAAGGACGAACGCGATCGCCGCGTCGCCATCGTCGCCGCGCCCCGCTTCGGCATCGTCGGGCAACCGCAGAAGATCACCTACCGGCTCGACGATCAGGGAACCAGCGGCGAGCGCGCGCAGGTCGTTGTCCGCCGCGACGGGCAGACGATCAACCAGCGCACCGTGCTCTCCGGCCAGACCGTGACGGTCGACGTCGATGTGCCGCATGCGGGACCGAATATCGTCGAGATCGAAGCCTCGCCGCTCGAGAACGAACTGACGCCCGTGAACAATCGCGCGGTCGTCTCCATCGACGGCGTGCGCGACAAGCTGCGCGTGCTGCTGGTCTCCGGCGAGCCGCATTCCGGCGAGCGCACCTGGCGCAATCTGTTGAAGTCCGATGCCAGCGTCGATCTGGTGCATTTCACGATCCTGCGCCCGCCGGAAAAGCAGGACGGCACGCCGATCAACGAGCTGTCGCTGATCGCGTTTCCGACGCGCGAACTGTTCCTGCAGAAGATCAACGAATTCCAGCTGATCATTTTCGACCGCTACGCGCGGCAGGGCGTGCTGCCGATCGGCTATTTCGAGAACATCGCCCGCTATGTGCGCAACGGCGGCGCGGTGCTGGTCGCGGCCGGTCCCGACTATGCCAGCAACACCAGCATCTGGCGCACGCCGCTCGACAGCGTGCTGCCGGCCGAACCGCGTCGGCGTCACCGAGACGCGGCTTCCACGCACGCGTCAACGACGCCGGCAAGCGTCATCCGGTGACGCGCGGGCTGGAAGGCGCGAGCAGCGATCCGCCGAAATGGAGCCGCTTCTTCCGCCAGATCGACACCCGCAATATCACCGGACAGTCGGTCATGGAGGGCGCCGACGGCAAGCCGCTGCTGGTGCTGTCGCGGCAGGCCGAAGGGCGCGTCGCGCTCCTGCTCTCCGACCACATCTGGCTTTGGGCACGCGCCTATGAAGGCGGCGGGCCGCATCTCGATCTGCTGCGACGGCTGTCGCACTGGCTGATGAAGCAGCCGGATCTGGAAGAAGAGGCCTTGCGGCTGTCTGTGCAGAATCGCGATCTCGTCGTCACCCGTCAGACGATGACCGACGAAATTCCACCGGTGACGGTGACCTCGCCGTCGGGCGCCAAGCGCGAGCTAAATCTTGCGACCAATGAACCCGGCGTGTGGCGCGCAACGCTTAACGCCGACGAACTCGGCCTCTGGCAGGCGACGGACGGCAAGCTCACCGCGCTGATCAATGTCGGCCCGACCAACCCGCAAGGAATTTTCGGAAGTCACCTCGACCACTGACCTGCTGATGCCGTTGACGCAGGCGACCGGCGGCGACACGCGGCGGGTGATGAACGGCTCGTCGTTCGAGCTGCCGCGCATCCTGCCTGTGCGCGCCTCCAGCGTATTCCGCGGCGACAGCTGGCTGGGCCTGAAGATGCGGGAGGCGAGCGTCATCAAGGGCATCGGCGTGCTGCCGATCTTCGCTGGCGTGATTGGCCTGTTGCTGCTGCTCGGCGCGTTTGCGGCAACCTGGCTACGCGAAGGCCGGTAACGCCGCGGGCCCCGCTGCATCGACATCTGATGCAACCGACCGACCCATTGACTCCAAGCCTTGCTCCTGAGATGTTATATTATAACATTACGGGTGTGCTGGTAGTCGTCGGCAGGAGCGACGGGCGGGATGGGATGGTTTCGACCGAGATTGAGGCCTGGAGCGTGCCTTGCGCTGATCGCACTGGCGCTGAACCTAGCATTGTCGCTTGGCCACCATCATTTCGGCGAGGCGGCGGGTCATCATTTGGCGGCAGCCGAAAGCTCACCCAACGCCGGACACGCCGGCGGGGAGGAGCAAGACCACCAGGGCCCTGCTGGCGCTCATCCTTGCTTTATCTGCATCGTTGTGACGGCTGCGGCCGTCGCCACAAGCCCGCCTGCCCTGTCTGCGCCAGCAAGGGGGCAGAGCATCGAGATTGCAGCGATCGCTTCGTTTGAAATCGCGGGCAAGTGACCGCGCAGCCTTCGAAGCCCGCGCGCCGCCGCAGTCCTGACCCCTTAGCCTCCACGCCGCAAAACTTCGCACTGCCTTCGGCCGCGCGGAGCGATGCACCGATCCCGACATCCGTCGACAGGCGGAGCCGATGGCGCGTGCGCACCTTGCGATGCATGCCGGCTCGATCAGGACAAACCGAAATGCCCTCGTCACTCAAGCGCGCATTGTTCGCATGCAGTTCCACGCTCGTTCTCACCACCGGCCTTTGCGAGAATGCAGCCGCACAAGATACGGACAGCACCACGCTTCCCGAGATCACTATCACCGCCAGCCCCATCGTGACGCGCAGGACACCCGCCGCTTCCGCTGCTGCGGGACAGCCGGACAATCTGTCGGACCTGCTCGACGAGTCGTTCTCGGCCGTCACGACGATGACCACAGCGCAGATCGAACGCGAAAATGGCGGCGCGCTCGCCAACGGCGGCTCGCTCGGCAATCTGCTGTTCGACAGGCCCGGCATCACCGGATCGACCTTCGCGCCCGGCGCAAGCCGTCCGGTCATTCGCGGCCTCGATAATTTCCGCGTTCGCGTGCAGGAGAACGGTACATCGACGCTCGACGTATCGGAGATCGGCGAGGATCACGCGGTGCCGGTCGATACGCTGTCCGCCGACCGCGTCGAAGTCGTACGCGGTCCGGCAACGCTGCGCTACGGCTCGCAGGCCATCGGCGGCGTGGTGAGTATCGACAACAACCGCATCCCGATGCCGACCACGCCGTTTGGATTCTCGGGGCGCGTCGGCGGCGCGTTCACATCGGTCGATCGCGGCAGCGAAGGCTCCGTTGCGTTCGTCGGCCGCGGCAAGGATGTGGCGATGCACCTCGATGCCTTTACCAGGCGATCGGGCGACTATCGTATTCCGGGCGGTGTGCAGGCCAACTCAAGCGCAAGCGCCGAGGGCGGCGCGATCGGCGGCAGCGCCTTCTTCAACGGCGGCTTCTTCGGCGTCGCACTGACCAACACGCGCTCGCTCTATCATATCCCCGGCATCGAGTCGGCGGCGAGCAACACGCGGATCGACCTCGAACAGACCAAACTGCTCGGCAAGGGCGAGTTTCTCCCGGACTCCGGCGTCGTCGACGCCGTGCGCCTGTGGTTCGGCGCGACCGAATATCGTCATTTCGAAAAGAGCATCGGCGAAAACGGCCTCGACGGCGTGCAGGCGACGTTCCGCAATCGCGAGCAGGAGGCACGCATTGAGACGCAGTTGCAGGGCGTCGAAACACCGCTCGGCGTCTGGACAGCAGCACCAGGCGTCCAGTTCAATCACCAGAACCTCGGCACCGACGGCGAAGCAGGCTCCCTGCTTGCGCCGAGCGAAACCACTGCCGCCGCGTTCTATCTGTTCAATGAGTTGCGCCTCTCGCCAACGCTCAAGCTGCAGGCCGCGGGCCGCATCGATCGAACACACGTCGACGGGACGGCGGCAACCTTCCCCGCAGACTTCGACGGCTTGAGCGGCGCGCCGTCCGAGTTCGGCGCCAGGCGCGATTTTATGCCGCTCAGCACCAGTTTTGGCGCGCTGCAGGCGCTGCCCTTTGGGCTTGTTGCCGGCGTCTCGGCGCAATATGTCGAGCGCGCACCGCGTGCGCTTGAACTGTTCGCGAAGGGGCCGCACGACGCATCGGGCACCTTCGAGATCGGCGATCCCAATCTCAAGAAGGAGGCGGCTACCGGCGTCGAAGCAAGTTTGCGCAAACCGCAAGGTAGCTGGCGCTTCGATGCGACCGTCTTCCACACGCGCTACCACAACTTCGTCTTCAGGCAGGAGACCGGTCTTCGCTGCGACGACGACTTCGAATCGTGCGGTCTTGGCGGCGGCACGGAGCTGCGACAGGTGGTATTCGCTCAGCGCGATGCGCGGTTTTGGGGCGCCGAGCTTGCGACGCAGGCCGACCTCACGCAGATCGGCGAACTCACTTTTGGCATCGACGGACAATATGATTTTGTCGATGCAAGCTTCACCGGCGGGAGCTACGTGCCACGCATTCCGCCGCACCGGCTCGGCGGCGGCGTGTATTTGCGAAACGCTGCCTGGTTCGCCCGCGTCGGCGTGCTGCACGCTTTTGCGCAGAACAAACTCGCGCTTAACGAGACGCCGAGCGCGGGCTACAGCCTGATCAAGGCCGAGTTGACCTACACACTGAAAACGTCGCCGAACCTGTTCGGCGTCAGGGAAGCACGCTTCGGCGTCGTCGGCACAAACCTGCTCGACGACGACGTGCGCAATCACGTCTCGTTCCGCAAGGATGAAGTGCTGTTGCCGGGGCGATCTGTGCGCTTCTTCGCCAGCGCGACTTTTTAAGCGCGGCTAGGCGGTGGCGCGCGCGAAATCCCAGTCCGGGCGGATGCGCCCGGACACGCCCTCGAACGCGCCCTCTTGCAGTTCGGCGATCAGCACGCGCGCATGATCGACGGGGCCGGGCATGATAGCATGGCCGTGCGGCACACGTTTGAAGCCGACGCGGCTGTAGTAGGGCTCGTCGCCGACCAGCAGCACAAGGCGCTGACCCTTTGCTTTCGCCCCCGACAAACACCGCTCCAGCAACATGCGCCCGATGCCGTGGCTGCGAAACGGCGGCTCCACGGTCAGCGGCCCCAGCATCAGCGCCTTGGCGTCGCCGATGCAGATCGGCAACTGACGCACCGAACCGACGAGAAGCGTGCCGATGCGCGCCGTGAACGACAGGTCGAGCCGGTGGTCAACATGTTCACGCAGGCGATAGGCGCTGAGCACGAAGCGGCCGGGGCCGAAAGTCCGCTCGTGCAGCCGTTCGATCGGCTGTGCGTCGGCGGGTGTCTCGGGAAGGATCGTGATGGAAAGTTCAGGCATCGCTTTCGCGGAATAGCATTTGGCGGGTGCGAGGTCCACGGTTTCGGACAGACCCCGGCGGCGAACTATGGCTCCTCCAGCCAGTCGAGAGAGACGGGCCGGCCGTTGGCCGCCTCCTCGATTCGCCGCCTTGTTCCTCTGGTCGTGCCCTCGGGCAACGATTTCACATCGAAGAAGCCGCAATCGACGATCTCGTGGTTGGGCGGCGGCTTGGCCGGCTGATGAAAGTCTCGCACGATGTAGACGACCACGTGATCGCGCCGTGAGACGTGGCGGTTGAAGAAGATGCCGTGCAGATCGGGTTGCCCTTCGAACGTGATGTTGCCCTCTTCCTGCAACTCGCGGCGCATCGCCTCGAACGCCGTCTCGCCGACTTCGACGCCGCCGCCGGGCAGATGCCAGCCGTCGACATAGCTGTGCTTCACCAGAAAGACGCGACCTTCCGCATCGAACACAAGCGCGCGCACGCCGAACGTCATGCCGCGGGCAAACCGCCAGTAGAGATGAAAGCCGCGCCGGAGCAGCGGTTCGATCGTGATGCGGATGCGGGACAGCGTCATGGCGGCTGAGTGCTCGAGGCGGATGGCATGACCGGTGTCCAGTTCATCGCATTCCTCAGCCGGATTCCGCTCGCATGAAGCGTCGAGTCCCATACCGGCTTCAGTGCCGTCAATTGATCCATCACCCGCAACTCGACGCCCGATGCCGCAAGGCATCGATCCAGCGCGATCAACGTCCGCATTTGCGCCGGGCGCACTGCTGTTCGAGAGACCCACATCCCGGCGTCATGCGTATCCTCGAAAGTCTCGGCCGGCATCTCATAGCGACAGAGCGTGCCGGCCTGAAGGCGTTCCAGCCAGGAGGCCTCGATATAGGCGACCGCATGCGCGGAGGATTGCCCGATCCACTTCAACCGATCCTCGGCCGTCGTTCGTGGCGTCGACCAAATGACGATCCGCGGACATTCGCGTGGAAAAAGATAGAGCATGCTGTGGGGCTCGTCGATCGCCCAAACCAATGGCCCATTGA
>CAVZHJ010000012.1:0-75452 GCA_963774995.1 uncultured Alphaproteobacteria bacterium | reverse complement strand
CAGACCGCGCAGGCGTTCCAGCAGGTCGAGGGCGCGCTGGCCTATGTCATCAGCGCCTACAGCAAGATCGCCGAATGGAAGGCGGTGATGGACCGCCTCGCGCAGTTCGAGGCGGCGATGCATGCGGTCGACGATCATCACGAGCAAGGATGCGAAGATCGACATGACCTGCTCCCCGGCGACGGCCGGCTGCAGGTCGACGATCTCGTGCTGCGGCTGCCGAACGGCGAGGCGATGGCGTCGTTCGGCAAGGCTCGACTTGTCGCCGGGCGATCGCCTGCTGGTCAGCGGCGCGTCCGGCTCCGGCAAGTCGAGCTTCTTTCGCGCGCTGTCCGGCCTGTGGCCGCTCGGTCGAGGGCGCGATCCATTTTCCCGAGAATGCCAGGGTGTTCACCCTGCCGCAGCGCTCCTACTTTCCGCTCGGTTCGCTGCGCCAGGCGATCGCCTATCCGACGCTGGTCGAGCACGCCGACGATGATGCGATCCGCGAGGCGCTCTGCGCCGTTGGCCTCGCGCATCTCACCGGCCGGCTCGATGAGGAAGCCGACTGGCCGACCGTGCTGGCCGGCGGCGAACAGCAGCGCGCCGCCTTTGCCCGCGCGCTGCTCGCAAAGCCCGACATCCTGTTGCTCGACGAGCCGGTCTCCGCGCTGGAGGAAGCCGATGCCGACGCGCTCTATCGCCTGCTGGCCGAAC
This sequence comes from uncultured Alphaproteobacteria bacterium, assembly GCA_963774995.1. Lineage (GTDB taxonomy): Bacteria > Pseudomonadota > Alphaproteobacteria > Rhizobiales > Xanthobacteraceae > P52-10. The sequence continues at coordinate 74,756 of CAVZHJ010000012.1, read as the reverse complement.
GGCTGCCGCGCGCCATCGTCATCACCATCGGCCGCGCCGCGCTGCTCGGCCACCTGCACGGCGAGGCGATCCATCTCGAGCGTGGCGTCGCCGCATCGGCCGTCCCGTTCATGCCGCCGTCGACCGCCGCGCGTGCCTGATCCATTCAAAACCATCTTTCAAGGAGAGCAATGATGGCCAAGCTGAACTACTGGACCGACAAGTGGGACCTGCATGTCGACATCTGCCCGTGCGACGTGCACGTCAACGACTGGCTCGCGGACCAGAAGGCGAAGGGCAAGCTGGTCTACCACTTCGGCACCGGCACGCATCACGTGGTCGGCAAGGAGCAGGCCGAGAACGGCTCCGGCAATATGGTGTTCGGCATCACCGCGTCGATCGAGGAGTACGAGGCTTATGTCAAGCTGGTCGCCGCCAACTCGCGCGTGGCGAAGAACTACGTCGCGCTATTTCGGCGACATCTATCTGACCAATCCGAAACTGTTGCCGGACTTCGACGTGGTGACGATGGTGCACCTGTGCGAGTTCTTCTACCAGAACACCACCAGCGCGGAATATGGCGGCGTCGACGACCGCGGCGTGCTCGACCTGTTCACCGCGAAGACGAAGCCCGGCGGGCACATCCTGTTCTACACAAAGTCGATCGGCTTCGATAAGGCAAAACCCATCGTCGAGACGTGGGTCAAGGAAGCGCCGGTCACGTATGTCGGCGAATTCAAGACGCTGGCGGTGTACAGGAAGAACTAGCGCCCACATGTGCCGAATCAAACGTCGTCATGGCCGGGCATAGCCGTTTGAAGAACGGCGTCGCTTCGCTCGCCTTTGCCCGGCCATCCACGTTTTCCCTTTTCGGCACCAAAGACCTCGATGCCTGACACCATAGCTTCAGGATACCCCGACCCGCTCCGTCGGGCTCTCCCTCATTGATCCACCGCAACGACGGCGGCGCGGTTTCGTCCAGGGTGAGGCTGCGGGCGTTGACCCGCGGCTTCAAGGGACGGGATCATGTCGAAACGCACCTGGCGGCATATCTTCGCGGTGGCGGGGCTCTGCCTGCTGGCGCTGCTGCTTCTCTCGCTTCACCGCGCCTCCGGCGCGGCAACGCTGCCGCAGGGCGACGATCCCGTGTTGCGCGGCGAAGCTCTCGCGGACGCCTGGTGCATGGCCTGTCACCGTGTCGGCCCGCGCGGCGGAAGCGGCGGCCGTGATCTGGATTTTGCGGCCATCGCCAGCATGCACGCGACCACGGAACTGTCGCTGCGCGTGTTTCTGCAATCGAGTCACCGCGACATGCCGAACATCGTCCTCCAGCGAAAGGACCTCGACGACATCGTCGCGTTCATTCTGAGTTTGAAGCGGGAGTGAGGTGACGTTTACTCGTCCCTGAACAGGTCAGGTTCCTCGCCCAACAGCATCATCACTGCGGCCTTGCTTTCGCCGAACGTCACGATCGAGGCCGGCAGGCCAATCAACACCAGGGGGCAGGGGTTGCCGACGCCGCGCTGGACGCGTTCCTGCAACTTGCTCCAGTGCGTCGTGGCCATCCCGAACTTGTCCGAGACGAATTGACTGGTCCACGCGTCACGGAATGACACTGGATTTCTCATTCGGGTCACGCGCTTCATGACGTCCCGGATCTGCCGCCGTGTCGGGTTGAGGCCAATCCGCTGCATGTCGTCGTGGGAGTTCGAGTGTGTTCTCGTCAGCGAAGCGGCGGACGAGGTCCCACATCGAATCCTGAAGCGTTGCGCCGCGGGTGACGATCATGCCGAGTGAAATTCCACCGTCGGCATGCAGCCGCTTGAAGTTCTCGAGGTCGCGATCGAAGAATGGGTCCTTGTTGTTCCATTCGATCTCCATCGCGATCGTCCCGGACTTGAATGCCTTGACGTGGTCGATCTCGTGCGACTGCGCTTCCTTCCGTACGCCATCGATGATCCGCTCCACGATGAAATTGTGCTTGCGCCAGTCGTGCGCGGCCAGCGCGTTGCGCAGCCGCTGGGTGCCTTTGGTCTCGCCGCCACCCGAGCCGATGATTTCCTCGACAGGGATGGTGGAGGCGAGCAGGACGCTTTCGAGTTGCGCCGCAACTTCGGGGAAATCGACGCCGAGAATGGCTTCGGCATGCGACCGAAACTCGATCTCGAAGCCTTTGTCCCGCAGCCGGTCAAACATCGGCCGTCTGCCGCTTCCGGTGTGACATCAAAGATTTATCACCAGCTATCTTGAGAACATAACGGGAACATGATATCGTAGGCGCTGAATTATCGCGTATACGCGAGTCATGCCCAAACGCGCGGAGTCGTCAATGTTGTCGGCCAGTGAGGATTTGCTCCGCTTTGCCGACAAGCGAAGGTTCGGGACCATCCTCGCCGATCCGCCTTGGCAATTCACCAACAAGACCGGGAAGGTGGCGCCGGAGCACAAGCGCCTGGCGCGCTACGGCACCATGAAGCTCGATGAGATCATGGCGTTGCCGGTCGCCGACATCGCCGCGCCGACCTCGCATCTTTATCTCTGGTGTCCGAATGCGATGCTGCCCGACGGTCTCGCGGTGATGAAGGCGTGGGGCTTCACCTACAAATCCAACATCGTCTGGCACAAGATCCGCAAGGACGGCGGCTCGGACGGTCGCGGCGTCGGATTCTATTTCCGCAATGTCACTGAACTCATTCTGTTCGGCGTGCGCGGCAAGAATGCGCGCACGCTCGCCCCCGGTCGCCGGCAGGTGAATTTGCTTGGCACGCGCAAGCGCGAACACTCGCGCAAGCCGGATGAGCAGTACGACATTATCGAAGCGTGTTCGCACGGACCGTTCGTCGAACTGTTCGGCCGCGGCACGCGCAAGAACTGGACGACGTGGGGCAACCAGGCCGACGACGATTACAAGCCGACGTGGAAGACCTATTCAAATCATTCGAGGTCGGGGTTGATTGCGGCGGAGTGAAATTCGATCCGCTTGATCCATCTTCACGATCCGCGACGGCTCCACGCTGAAATCGCATGCGGCCGGCGAAGGAAGCCCCATCGTCTGCCGGTCCCAAATCGGGTGAGACTCTCGTGTCACCGCTGGTGTGCGTGAGCGGTGAGACGGCCGCGCACCGCCGTAGGTATAATGGTACGTCAAGCCGGATATTACGGTCAGTGCTTGACTCTTAACAGACTCTAAAGAGATACTTTTACGTACACATTTGTTGGCGTAGCGTTTTTCATCATGGCGACTGAACGAGCCGAAACGGACAGAATTCCCGTCACCCTGGCGCTGTCCACGATTGGCTATCTCGAAAAGCTGGTCCGGCAGGGCACCCACGGCACCAGCGTTCCCGGCGTGGCGAAGACCCTCATCGAGGAGGGAATTCGGCTGGCGATCAAGGACGGTCTGCTGTCGATCCGCGACAATTCCAAAGGGCCGAACACCAACGGGCATTCGTAGCGCTCCCCGACAACGTCGCGGGGGCGGGCGCTTCACTGCCGCACAAGAGGCAACACATGTCTGCAAGCCCGCCGAGCTGGACCCCGGACCGCATCGAGGAACTCAGGAAGCTTTTTGAGGCCGGGCTGACCTGCAGCCAGATCGCGCGCGAGATCGACGCCACCCGTAACGCGGTGATCGGCAAGCTGTCGCGCCTCGGCCTGTCGCGTCCGAGGGACGTGTTGATCCGCCGCGAGCCACGTCCCCGCACGGGGAGTCCTCGCCCTGCAACGCGGCAGAGCCAGGTCCGGATCCTCAGGTCGCTGCATGCGGCGATGGCCGCGCCGGCCGCCCCCGTCGTCATCGATGAGATCACTGATCAGCCACGATGCTCGCTCCACGAACTCGGTGCGGAGAACTGCCGTTGGCCGATCGGCAGCCCGGGCGCGGATAATTTCGGCTTCTGCGGAAGCGCGCCGGTCGAAGGGCTACCGTATTGCGCGGGTCATGCCCGCGTGGCTTACCGGTCCGCCGCGCAACGACACTGAACGGATAGGTGTGGGCGATGAAGCCTGGTCGCTACCTTCCCTTTTTCCACCCGCCCCTTGACCCCGGCCGCCCCGCCAGCGACCGCCCGCTCATGCCGGGGCGATAGGGCGCACTCTCCGGGCCGTGCATCTCGTCCAGCTCCGGCTTGTGCACCTTCGATCCTGACGAGGCGCCCCGCTTGGTCTTCGACGCCTTCGCCGGCAAATTCGCCGCATCCCCGTACTTCTTCGCGCCGGCGTAGCTGCCCGCCTTGTACTCGACGTGGCGCTGCTTGATGGTCGGATCGTCCACCACGGCGAGCTCGGTCTTGCGCAGGCGTTTCACCTCATCGCGCAATCGCGCGGCTTCCTCGAAATTCAGGTCGGCGGCGGCTTCGCGCATCCGTGACTTCGAGGTCGGACAGCACCGCCTCGAAATTGTGGCCGATGGCGATCGCGTCGTCGGCCATGCCGCCGTCGCCGATCTCCACCAGCACATGGTCGCGCTCGTAGACGCTGCCGAGAATGTCGCCGATGTTCTTCTTGATGCTCTCCGGCGTGATGCCGTGTTCGGTGTTGTACTCGACCTGCTTTTCGCGGCGGCGGTTGGTCTCGGCGATGGCCCGCTCCATCGAGCCGGTCATCTGGTCGGCGTAAAGGATCACCTTGCCGTCGACGTTGCGCGCGGCGCGGCCGATGGTCTGGACCAGGCTTGTTTCGCTGCGCAGAAAGCCTTCCTTGTCGGCGTCGAGGATCGCCACCAGCGCGCATTCGGGAATGTCGAGGCCCTCGCGCAACAGGTTGATGCCGACGAGCGCGTCGAACGCGCCGAGCCTGAGGTCGCGGATGATCTCGATGCGCTCGATGGTGTCGATGTCCGAATGCATGTAGCGCACGCGGATGCCCTGCTCGTGCAGGTATTCGGTGAGGTCCTCGGCCATGCGCTTTGTCAGCACGGTGACCAGCGAGCGATAGCCGGCCGCGGCGGTGGCGCGCACCTCGCCGACGAGATCGTCCACCTGCGTGCGCGCGGGGCGGATGTTCACCGGCGGATCGATCAGGCCGGTCGGGCGAATCACCTGCTCGACGAACACGCCGCCGCTCTCGTTCAGCTCCCAGTGGCTGGGGGTGGCGGAGACGGCCACCGACTGCGGCCGCATCGCGTCCCATTCCTCGAACCGCAGCGGGCGGTTGTCCATGCAGGACGGCAGGCGGAAGCCATATTCCGCAAGCGTCGCCTTGCGGCGAAAATCGCCGCGGAACATGCCGCCGATCTGCGGCACGGTGACATGGCTTTCGTCGGCGAACACCAGCGCGTTGTCGGGCACGTATTCGAACAGCGTCGGCGGCGGCTCGCCGGGCAGGCGGCCGGTGAGATAGCGCGAATAGTTCTCGATGCCGGCGCAGCTCCCCGTGGCCTCGATCATCTCGATGTCGAACATGGTGCGCTGCTCGAGCCGCTGCGCTTCCAGCAGGCGCCCTTGCGCGTTCAGCTGGTCGAGCCGCTGCTTCAGTTCGATCTTGATGCTCTTGATCGCCTGGATCAGCGTCGGCCGCGGCGTGACATAGTGCGAGTTGGAATAGATCTTGATGAACTCGAGCTCGTCGCTCTTCTGTCCGGTGAGCGGATCGAACTCCTCGATCGTCTCGATCGTGTCGCCGAACAGGTTCACGCGCCAGGCGCGGTCTTCATAGTGCGCCGGGAAGATGTCGATGACGTCGCCGCGCACCCGAAACGTGCCGCGGGCGAAATCGCCGAGGTGCGCTTGTATTGCAGGGCGACCAGGTCGGCGATGATCTGGCGCTGGTCGATGCGCTCGTTCCGCTTCAGCGCGAACGTCATCGCCGTGTAGGTCTCGACCGAGCCGATACCGTAGATGCACGACACCGAGGCGACGATGATGACGTCGTCGCGCTCCAGCAGCGAGCGCGTCGCCGAGTGGCGCATGCGGTCGATCTGCTCGTTGATCGAGGAATCCTTCTCGATGTAGGTGTCGGTGCGCGGGACGTAGGCTTCCGGCTGGTAGTAGTCGTAGTAGGAGACGAAGTACTCCACCGCGTTGTCGGGGAAGAAGCTCTTGAACTCGCCGTAGAGCTGGGCCGCCAGCGTCTTGTTCGGCGCGAGGATCAGCGCCGGGCGCTGCGTCGCCTCGATCACCTTCGCCATGGTGTAGGTCTTGCCGGAGCCGGTGACGCCGAGCAGCACCTGCGTGCGGTCGTTGCGGTTGATGCCCTCGACCAGTTCCCTGATCGCGACCGGCTGGTCGCCTTTCGGCTCGTACTCCGACTTGATCTCGAAGCGCACGCCGCCTTCGGATTTTTCCGGCCGCGGCGGGCGATGCGGCGTCCATACTTTCGTGCCGCCGCCTTCGCCCTTGAATTCGGGACGGCCGTCGCGGATCAGGTTCTCCAGCGCGTCGGCCGTGGCCTTGACGCCGAACGCTTCCATCTTGTTGCGCGCGGGGCGGGCGAGGGTGTCGTCGTCCTCGACGTCGAGGCCGAGCTGTTTTGCCAGTTCAGGATCGAGCGTCGGCACCGTGGCGCTGGTGCCGTAGTTGGCCTGGAACGCGGCCGGTGCTTCGTTGAAGCCCGCGCGCGGATCGGCGCGCGTGCCGCCGCGTTTCGCAGCGCCTCCCAATTCTCCATCGCCACCGGCAGGAGGACGGGAGGACGAGCGTTCCGGACTGTCCCGCCGCACGATCGTGTTGCGCGTCAGATTGCGGTCGGCGGACGGCTCGCGCGGCAGCGTGTCGTTCGTCTGCGTCGAGGCGCGGGCGCGATGGGCTGCTGCCTCGCCACCGGCGCGGCGCTCTTTTGAGTTGTCCGGCGGCGGCCTCAAACCCGTGCCGGAGCCGATGCCGGCCTCGCCGGCATTGATCGCCGGGTTCAACAGTTCCGCGAGCGCAGGCCCGATCGGCTGCACGTCCGGCCGATGCGCCTTCGAGCGTGTCGGTTTCGCGGGATTCTTCTGCGATCTGGTCTTGTCGGGGGTTTTGGCCATGGTCACGGAATATGGCCTCGCGATTGCGCAGACGGAAGCCCCGCGACATGCAAATGCGGTGGAACAGGGCCTCACCTGTAACCACCGCATCTGACAATTTATGGCAGGAGCTTCGTCATTTAGCGCCGCGGCATGTCCGGGTCCATGCGCGCTGCGAAGCGAGCGACAGACCCAGTGAATCCAGTTTCACCGCCGTGCCGGCGCATGGATTCCGGGCTTCGCGCGCTTGCACGCGCGCCCCGGAATGACGAGAACCTCAATACCCGTTGCTCCACCAGTAGCAGTAGCGCTCGATGTTCATCGGCAGGGCGTTGCTCGTAGTTGCGCCCACTTCTCGTACTTCGGCAGCTTGATCTCCTTCATCGCCGTGTCGATGCACTTGCCTTCCGGCGCGGCCTTCTTCACCGCGGCGGACAGGTCCTGCATGTAGGCGAGGTGATCCTGCGCGTCCTTCTTGGTGCCGAGGCGGCCGCCGGCATACGGATGGCCGGGGATCATGCGCTCCCAGTCCATCGCGACCACCTTCTTGATCGAGTTCCTCGTATTCGACCGGCGAGGCGTTGTCGGGCATGTTGCGGAACTGCACGCCCTCGATCGGGATGAAGTCGACGAGGAAGATCAGCTTCTCCTTCGGCAGCCGCATCACCAGCGAACTGTCGGAGTGGTTGCGGCCGACATAGTTCAGCTCCAGCGTGGTGCCGCCGAGCGAGATCGTCTTCTTCTGGTCCACCGTCTCGTCCGGCATGACGACGGAGTCGAGCAGGTTGCCCTGCTTCTTCAGCATCTCGAAGCGCGTCTTGACGTTCTTGTGCGCGACGATGCGCGCGCCCGCATCCTTGAACGGCTTGCCGCCGGCGATGTGATCCCAGTGGGCGTGGCTGTAGATCAGGTACTTCACCGGCTGGTTGGTGACCTTCTTGATTTCGTCGAGGTAGGCCGTGGCCGCCTGGGGCCGGTAGCGGGCGATCGGGTCGGTGGCGATCACGCCCTTGGGCGTGACGATGAACATCGACTGATGGCCCATGTAGCGAAAGATGTAGACGTTCTCGGTGCCCTCGACCTTGCGTGTCGCGAAGGTCGGCTGCGTCGTCGCCTGCGGCGAGCGCCGGTCCGGCCAGCGCAAGCGATAGCGTTGCGGCAAGAGCAATCTGCAATTTCATCGAAAAGCCTCCCCAATTTTCATCGCGGCGTTTTGCGGCGCGATTTGACGGGCGGATGCTCGTTGAGAACGGCGCGAAGCTCAACGGGAAAGTCTTCCACAGGGCGTGGAATAATTGCCGCAGCGGCTTTTGGGGAATAATCGCCACGGCGGCGTTCTCTGACCCTGCTACAGCGCCCATCCCACGATCATCAGCACCGTGGCGACCGCGCAGCCGGTCAGCGGGATGTGAAACCAGCAGCGCCAGGCGATCAGGGTCAGCAGCAGGCCGAGCCCGATCATCAGCGGCTTCAGCGCCGGCAGCGGCGTCGTGACGGTCAGTACGATCAGCAGTGCGTACAGTAGCAGGCCGACGCTGTGGGTGAGGTGGAATCCAAGCATGGCCGACCAGTAGTCGCGGCCGTTCGGCGCGAGCGACATTGTCGTGGCCCGCATGGCGTCCAGCAAAGTGCGATCCCGCGGCGTGAAATAGCGCGGCCGGACGAACATGTCGCGCAGCGTGTAGATCAGGTGGAGGGTCGCCAGCAGGGCGAAGATGAAGGCGGCCGCGAGAGGCAGGTAGGTCATCTGGTGTTCCCCGAGAGTGATGTCTGCCTGCGAACAGGGCCGATCCGCGTCGCCAGGATGTTTCGCCCGGCTGTTGCCTACAACGCCTTCGTTCGCCGCAGCAACCACCATGTCAGTGCGCCTGCGGCGATCACCACCAGCAGGGCGTACCAGGTGCCGCCGTCACCCGTCTGGAACGGCATGTCCTTGGTGTTCATGCCGAAGAAGCCGGTGACCAGCGTCGAGGGCAACAGGCATGCGGTCAGGATCGACAGGGTGAACAGCCGCCGGTTGGTGATCTCCGTCATGCGGCCGGCGATCTCGTCCTGCAGGAGCCGCGCCCGCTCGTAGAGCGCGCTGAATTCGTAGTCGAGCGCATCGAACTTCTGCGCCAGCTTGCGCATCGCCGTCAGCAGCGCTTCGGATTCGACATCTTCGCGCATCTCGACGCGATGAAACAGCGCGCGGATCTGCGAGAGCTGCCGCCGTGTGCGGATCGCCTGCAGGCGCACGCGCCCGAGCCGCATCCGCTGATCGTCGATCTCGTCGTGCAGAACGTGGTTCTCGACAATGTCGAGTTCGTCGCCAAGGCCTTCCGAATACCGGCCGATCACGTCGGCGAACTGGTCCGCGATCGCGTCGAACAGCGACACCGGCGTCGGAAACCTGCGCCCCATCTCGATCGCCCGCCGCGTCAGTTCGATCGCGCGCAACGGCTTGCGCCGGGCGGTGATCATCAGTCGCGACGAGATCGCAAAATGCATGCGCACGAGATCGTCACCCTCCTGCATGAATTCCTGATGCAGATCCGGCAGCACGCCGGCAATCTCGTCGCCGAAGATATCGAGGCGGACATGTTCGTCCGGATCGAGCAGCGTTTCGCGGGCGATTCCGGATAGCGGCGCCCTGTTGGCGAGCCAGTCGTGGCAGCGGCGGTTGGACAGGCTGAAATGCAGCCACAACCAGCCGCGCGCGTCGGCCAGCTCTGCGTCGAGACTGGCGATATCGAGCTTCGTCGCGGCGCCGTCATCGGCAAAGCGATAGGCCGAAATGAGTTCGATATCGGACGGGCTTTGATCCATCTGTGCAATTGTTTCCGCTGCGACGCAGGCAATGCGTCAGCGCCATGACAGGCTGATGACAGGGCGGCGGCTGATCATTGCGGCCTGCACAAGCGTCTGATTTGATTGAAAAGTTCCATGTTCCGCGCGACCGCCGGTTTTTTCTGAAACCCGATCGCAAGCGCCCGCGTAGCTCAGCGCATGGCCGTCACTGGCCGATCGCGCGTCACGCAAAACGAGGAACACTCCAATGAAAGCCCGTACCATTCTGGCCGCCATGGCCGCCGTTCTCATGACATCCGCCGCCGCCAACGCCGCGCAGGTCGCAGCCCTGGTCGGCAACGACACCATCGCGTGGGTCGATACCGTGCAGAAGAAGGCCACCGGGACCACCAAGGTCACCGGCATCTCCGGCGCGCTGGTCGGCATCGACGTGCGTCCCGCCGACGGCATGCTGTACGGCCTCGTCGACGACGGCACCGTCGTCACCATCGCCAAGGACGGCAAGGCGACGATGAAATCGAAGCTGGACACGATGGTTGCCAAGGGCGTCGACCGTCACCGTCGACTTCAACCCGGTTGCCGACCGCCTGCGCGTGATCGGCACCGACGGCATGAACCTGCGCGCCAATGTCGATGACGGCAAGGTGACGAAGGACGGCGACCTGAAGTTTGCCGAAACCGACATGCACAAGGGCGAGAAGCCGAACGTCGTCGCCGGCGCCTACATCAACTCGGTCAAGGGCGCCAAGGAAACCGCGCTCTATGACATCGACGGCACCATCGGCGGCTTGCTGAAGCAGGCGCCGCCGAATGACGGCATCCTCGCCGCGGTCGGCAAGCTCGGCATCAAGGCCGACAAGGTCGCGTTCGACATCTGGTCCGACGGCAACGGCAAGAACGATGCCTGGCTGATGGCCGGCGACACGCTCTACAGCATCGATCTCGCCACCGGCAAGGCGACCGAAGCCGCAAAGATCGCGGGCGTCAGCGGCACCGTCCGTGACATCGCGATCCTGCCAGGCATGTAAGCGATCCTCGCGTTTACCTGCCGGCGGCGCCGCGTCCTCCAGCGCGGCGCCGCCAGGCGTTTGTCCGGTCGTCATTCCGGGGGGCGCGAAGCGCCGGCCCGGAATCCATGCCCCCGGTGCTGATTTGACGCGCTGAGATCAATTGTGCTGAGCTTTGTGCCGGCAGGAATGAGACGCGGCACATGACTCTCAAACTCTTCGAACTCGTCGGCACGGATGCGTCGCGGCCGTTCAGTCCGTTCTGCTGGCGTACGCGCATGGCGCTGGCGCACAAGGGACTCGAGTCGGAAACCATTCCGTGGCGTTTCACCGAGAAGGGCGCAATCGCGCCCTACAAGTCCGAGAAAGTGCCGGTGCTGCTCGACGGCGAAAAGTCCATCGTCGATTCCTGGAACATTGCCAACTACCTCGAGGACGCCTATCCCGACCGGCCGTCGCTGTTCGGCGGCGAGGGCGGGCGGGCGACGGCGCGCTTTCTCAACGGCTGGGGCGACATGGTGGTGATCGGCGGCATGTTTCCGATGATCGTCGCCGATATCGTGCAGCAGCTCGGACCTGAGGATCACGACTACTTCCGCAAGTCGCGCGAGGCGCGTTTCAACAAGAAGCTGGAGGACGTGTCGGCGGATCGCGACAGCAGGGTCGAAGGCTTTCGCAAAACCCTCGATCCCTTCCGTCTGATGCTGCGCACGCAGCCGTTCATCGGCGGCGGTTCGCCGAACTACGGCGACTACATCGTGTTCGGCGGCTTTCAATGGGCGCGGGCGGTCAGTCCGTTCCGGCTGCTGGCGGACGACGATCCGGTCCACGCCTGGCGCGATCGGATGCTCGACGCGCACGGCGGCGTCGCGCGCAAGTCGCCGGGGTTTGCGGTTTAGGATGTCGTCCCTGCTTTCGCAGGGACGACAAAATTGATGCTGTCGCGGAGCAATCTTTGTCATTCACACGCGGCGAATCTTCGCTACATAGCGCGCCATGGGGGCGGAGTTTTTCAACGTCAAACTGATCGGCACGGTCGGCGCGGTGCTGACGACGATCTGCTGGGCTCCGCAAGCCTGGCGGGTGATCCGTTATCGCAACACGCATGCGATTTCGCTGCTGACGAATCTCGCATTGTTCGCCGGACAGATTTGCTGGCTGATCTATGGCCTTGCGCTGAACGACTGGCCGCTGATCGGCTCGAATACGATCTCGATCATGTTCACGGCCGTCATCCTGACCATGAAGCTGCGATACGGCTAGGCTTGGCCGGTTGACGCCCCGATGTCCTTCGCCACGGCGCGCAGGCAATCCCGGCACAGGCAGTCGTCAAAGCCGGTCACGCTCATCGCGCCGGGCTTCGGCAGCGGCAGCCTGACCGTTTCCTCGCCGCACCAGCATGGCCCGTGCAGGTTGCAGCTGAATTCCGCGCCGCAGCGCGCGCAGGACAATTGCCGCGCGCCGGTTTTGAGCGGGCCGAGACCTGTTTCCGTCAACTTTCTGTCCGATCTTTCATTTGATCTTGGCTCGAACCCGGCCATACTTGCGGGGACAAATCACGAGTCCGTCAACTCGCCTCTTGTATTGGCCGAATCCGGCGGAAACAGGAAACGCAATTGGCGCGGGATCCGCAAGGTGCACTGGTTGCCCTGAACCGCTTCGGCTTCGGAGCGCGTGGCGGAGCATCCGGCGATTTCGCCAGCGCTGCGACCGACCCGCGCGGCTTCCTCAAGGCGGAATTGGCCAGGCCGAACGCGGCGTTGCTCGAGCAGCCGTCGTTGCGGCCGTCAGCGGAGCTCAGCAAGGCGTTCTTCGCGTTTGCCGCCGAGGTGCGCAAACAACGTGCGGCCGCTGCGAAGTCAGCACAGACGCCGCCGGCCGAGTTGCAGGCGCAGATGGCGGACCGGCCCGTTGCATCGGCTCAGCCTGTGCCACCAGGCGAACAGCCGGAGCCGCAGCAACCCAACACCGTCCGGCCGCCGGAACCGGCAGTGCGGGAAACGCCGCAGCCGGTGGACATCATCGTCAAAACCTATCGCGCAGAGGCGCTTGCGCGGTTCCAGCGTGCGACGCTCAGCGAGGCCGGGTTTGTCGAACGGCTGGTGACGTTCTGGTCCAATCACTTCTGCATCTCGGCGAGCAAGGGCGGCCCGGTGCGAATCCTTGCCGGCGCGTTCGAGCGCGAGGCGATCCGTCCCCATGTGCTCGGCAGGTTTTCCGACATGCTGCTCGCGGTGGAGCAACACCCGGCGATGCTGCTGTTTCTCGACAACCAGCAGTCGCTCGGGCCGAGCTCGCGCGCGGGCATCAACCGCAAGCGCGGGCTGAACGAAAATCTCGCGCGTGAAATTCTGGAATTGCACACGCTCGGCGTCGGCGGCGGCTATACGCAGCAGGATGTGACGTCGCTTGCGCGCATCATCACCGGCTGGACGTTTGTCGGCCCGGACGGACGTCTCGGCGACCCGGGCAACTTCGCCTTCAACGTCAACGCGCATGAGCCGGGCTCGCACACGCTGCTCGGCAAGAGTTATCCCGATACGGGTCTGGCGCAGGGGCACGACGCGCTGAAGGATCTCGCGCGGCATCCGTCGACGGCAAAATTCATCGCGACCAAACTCGCGCGGCATTTCGTGGCGGACGTTCCGCCGCCGGCGCTGGTGGCGCGGCTGGCGCAGCGCTTCACCAAGACCGACGGCGATCTGAAGGCCGCTGGCGCTCGAACTGCTCGATGCCGACGAGGCGTGGAAGGCGCCGTTGACGAAAATCCGCTCGCCCTATGAGGCGGTGATCGCGACCGGCCGCATGCTTGCGCGCGTGCCGGAACAGCCGTTGCGCTATCTCGGCAACCTCAATGTGCTCGGGCAGCCGCTGTGGTCGCCGGCCGGTCCGAACGGTTTCGCCGACACCAACGACGTCTGGGCGTCGCCCGAAGGGCTGAAGCTGCGGCTCGATCTCGCAGCCCAGATCGCCGCGCGCGTCGGCGATGCGTTCGAGCCGCGCGAACTGATCGAGGTGATCGCCGGCGGCGCCGCATCGAAGGAAACGCGGCTGACCATCGAGCGCGCCGAATCGCGGCAGCAGGCGATGGCGCTGCTGCTGATGTCGCCCGAATTCCAGCGGAGATAGACGATGGATTGCCGCGAGAACCGCACGCTCATATCCACGCGCCGCGCGCTCCTGATCGGCGGCGCCTCGTTCGCGGCGTGGGCCTACATGCCGAAGTTCGCGTTTGCGCGCATGAGCGGGCGGGATCCGCGGCTGATCATCGTCATCCTGCGCGGCGCGCTCGACGGGCTCGCGACCGTCGCGCCGCTTGGCGATCCGGACTATGCGAAGCTGCACGGTTCGATCGCGCTGTCGTCCGACCGGTGCGAATGCCGCGCTGCCGCTCAACTCGTTCTTCTTCCTGCATCCGGCGATGCCGACCTTCGCGCGGCTCTATCGCGAGAAGAACGCCGCGGTGGTGCATGCGACCGCGACCGGCTACCGCGATCGCTCGCATTTCGACGGGCAGGACGTGCTGGAGAGCGGCTATTCAGGCCCGGGCCGCGTGCAGTCCGGCTGGCTCAATCGCGCGCTGGAGGAATTGCCGCGCGGCGATCGCGTCACCGGCGCGCTTGCGGTCGGGCCGACCGCGCCGCTGATCCTGCGCGGCGGCGCGCCGACGGTCGGCTGGGCGCCGGTCGCCGTGCCGCAGGCGGCGGAAGATACCGCCAACCGCCTGCTCGATCTTTATGCGCAGCGCGATCCGGCGCTGTCGAAGGCGCTGACGCAGGGCCTGCAGCTCGACCGCACGGCCGCGCGTGACGACAGCATGCGGCCGGGTCCGGCGCGCGGCTATATGCGGGTCGCCGCGCGCGGCGTCGCCAAGCTGATGGCGGCGGATGACGGTCCGCGCATTTCAGCGCTCGCCTTCGATGGCTGGGACACGCACGCCAACGAGGGCGGACCGGTCGGCCGGCTGGCGCAACTGCTCGGCGGGCTCGACGGCGCGTTCGCCGAATTCGAGCAGGGGCTCGGTGCGCGCTGGGGCAACACCGCCGTTGTCGTCGTCACCGAGTTCGGCCGCACCGCGCGCATCAACGGCACCGAAGGCACCGACCATGGCACCGGCACCGTCGCGCTGCTGGCCGGCGGCGCCATCGCAGGCGGCCGCGTGATCGCCGACTGGCCCGGCCTGAAGGACGCGAACCTGCATGACGGCCGCGACCTGAAGCCGACCACCGACCTTCGCGCCGTGGTGAAAGGCGTGATGAAGGACCACCTCGGCCTCAGCGACCGCGTGCTGGCGAACGCCGTGTTCCCGGACTCCGGCGCGATCAAGCCGATGCAGGGGCTGGTGGGGTAGATCCCTCGGCGCGCGCAAACGCGCCGCGCGGCGAAAGCCTGCTGGCATTTATTTCTGGTTTCCAGAAAATTAGTTCTTGATTTGTTCTTCGGGTGAAATTAATAATTGGCCATCCCGCTCCTTTACGGGCGCGTCGCGGTCGTCTCCGCGCGTGGATAGCGGGATGCGGTGGCCGCCACGATGCCGGACCCCGAGCCGTTTTCGGGATCATCACTGATCCTTGGAGCGGGTAGGGGACAGACGCCGGTAACACGGCGGACGGCCCAAGTGCATGTCCGGGCGACAGCTCGCACGAACGGGAAGGCTAAGGCGGAAGCGATGCCTCCTGGGACGTGGAGCAAGCCGCGAAATCCATTCGCGTGCGGAACGCAGGGCGTATGCGCTGCGTCCGAGGCTACGATGTTATCCGTGTGCTTCGGCACACGGGCCACGTGGTTCACCCACGTGGCGCCGCGGGCGCGGTGAAACGCCCTGTGTTCCGCACGCCCCTTTGGGGAGATGAGGAAGACAAGCGAGTTTCAAGACCGGCGCGCCCTGAAGCCGGACAAAACACGGGGCGATAACGCGCGTCTGGAGTTCAGATGCGTGTGCCCGGCCAACGGGTCCGACCCGACGGGAAACTCCGCTTATCGAGCGATGCCGGGGGGCTGTTTGACAAATTGAATCAGGAAACTTCGACCCAGCGACGGCTTGCGCCCTCACTTGTTGCCCAGCGTGATCCGGTCGACCTCGGCGATTTCGTCCGGCGTGAGCTTCCACGCCACCGCTTTCGCGTTCTGCTCGACCTGCTCGGGTTTTGTCGCGCCGGCGATCACGCTCGACACTTGCGGGCGCGAGGCGAGCCAGGAGAACGCCAGCTCCAGCATCGAGTGGCCGCGCTCGGTTGCGAACGCCTTCAGCTTCTCGACGATGCCGACATTCTTCTCGTTGACGTAGCGGTCGCGCAGGCGCGGCACCAGTGCGAAGCGCGTATCGGCCGGCGCTGCGGAGCCGCGCCGCGTACTTGCCGGTGAGCAGGCCGCTTGCGAGCGGGAAATAGGGCAGGATGCCGAGGTTGTAGGCTTTCGCCGCCGGCTGCAATTCCTTCTCGATGTCGCGCACGACCAGGCTGTACTCGTCCTGGATCGAGGAGAACGGCGTGACGTTGATCGCCTTCGCCGTCATCGCGGCTTCCGCCACCCGCCAGGCGGGCAGGTTCGAACAGCCGATGTAGCGGACCTTGCCCTGCGTCACGAGATCCTGCAGCGCGCGCAGCGTCTCCTCGATCGGCGTCAGCGGATCGTAGGCGTGCTGCTGGTAGAGATCGATGTAATCGGTCTGCAGCCGCTTCAGGCTGTCCTCGACCGCCTTCATGATGTAGCGGCGCGATGCGCCTTTCTTCACGCCTTCATCGTCCATCTGCATCGCGAACTTGGTCGCAAGCACGATGTCCTTGCGCTTGTCGCCGAGCACCTGGCCCATCGCCGTCTCGGAGCCGCCGCGGTTGCCATAGACGTCGGCGGTGTCGAACAGGGTGATGCCGACGTCGATGGCCTTGTGGATCACCTTGCGGGTGCCTTCGACATCGAGGCGCTGGCCGAAATTGTTGCAGCCGAGGCCGACTGCGGACACGCGCAGGCCGGAGCCGCCGAGATTGCGAATTTCCATGACAAGACCCGTTCGTTGGATGCGTGAAAAATGCGATGGGACGCGGCCATCGTGCCTTGCCCGTTCGGGAAATTCAATCGAACGGCGCGGATATCAGTCATCCACGACATGAATTGGAGCCGCGCGCCCCGATGCTTCAGGCCGGCAGCTTCAGGCCGATGCCGTCGCGGGCGGAGCGGTTGCGATTGTCTCGCCGCTCTCTTGCGACGGTTTCGCCATTCTGCGGCCCCGGGCGGTCATCGTTCGCACCGCTTGTTCCGCGACGCGGGCGATATCCTTGCGGTCGGCGCTCATGTCGTAGGACACCGGCTCACCCCAGCTCACCGTGACATCGACGGCGCCCGCCGAACACACGCCGACGAGATGCGGAATGAGATCGGCGTCGCCATACCATGCGACGCGGCTGCGGAACGCGCGGCCGAGCGGCAGTCCGTTGAGATTGACGTAGGCGAGCGACAGCGGCTGCACCGTTACGCGCTCGTGATGCGTGGAGCTGCCAATGGCGTGATGCACCGCGCCGATCAACGCCGAGCGGAACGGCAGAATGCGATTGCCGTCGCTCGACGTGCCTTCGGCGAACAGCACCACGGCGTCGCCGCCGATCAGCCGTTCGGCGATCTCCTGCGTCGCGGCTCCGGTGCGATGGCGGCGCTGGCGGTCGATGAAGACCGTGCGCTGCGAGTTTTGCCAGCCATCCGAAGATCGGCCAGCCGGCGACCTCCTTCTTTGCGACGAACACCGCGGGCGTCAGCGACGTGATGACGACGATGTCCAGCCACGATGCGTGGTTGGCGAGGATGAGCAGCGGAGAGTCGGTCGACCGCTTGCCGATTTCGTGGATGCGAACGCCGATCAGCGCACGGAGGATGCGATGGTAGAGGTAGGGGATGCCCCGCTGCATCGGCAGGCGCAAAGCAATGCCGATCAGCTGGAATGGCAGCAGCACCAGCGTCATGGTTACAAAGGCGAGGACAACGAAGAAGACGCGGATCATCGGCAGGCAGGCGGTTGGCGGCGCCCGGATCGGCGCGCTCTGTTCCTTGCACGATCCGGGCCAGACCGGAAGCTCGCCAAAGGCATGATCCCGAGCGGGCAACCGGCTTTGGATCCCACAGGCCTTGCGAACGCCAGGCCCAAAAGGAGCCCGCAAAAAAATGCGGTCCCGGTCAGACGCGGCGACTGACGGGGACCGCCTTGGGGTGCGGAGATCTGGACGGGGATCGATCTGCGCATGCACTGGTTAGTTGCAGCGTGTTACAGGCGGATGACGGGGCAGGTTATCCACAGATGCAGCCCCGCCGTTCGAATTCCGAAAACGTCTTGCCCTGGAAGCCACATGCCAAACCTGATTTCGCCGCTCGCTCTGCCGGTTCTCATGCTGTTCGCCTCAAACGTGTTCATGACCTTCGCCTGGTACGGTCATCTGAAATTCAAGCAGTCGTGGCTGCCGCTTGTCATTCTTGTGAGCTGGGGCATCGCCTTCATCGAGTATTGCCTGGCCGTGCCCGCGAACCGCTGGGGCAGCGAGGTGTATTCGGCGGCCCAGCTCAAGACCATCCAGGAGGTCGTGACACTGATCGTGTTCGCCGCCTTCTCGTTTTTTTACCTGAAGGAGCCGCTGGGGTGGAATCACGGCCTCGGCTTCGCGCTGATCGCTGCGGGCGCGTTCTTCATTTTCCACAAGTGGTGAAAGCTACCGGCCGGTGATGCGATTGTAGTGGCCGGCAAGTGTATCGGGCCCGCCGTAACCGATCTGATGGATGCGCCACGCACCCTCCTGCCGAAGCAGCATGACGGTGAGCTCGCGGACGTCGCCGCGCACGGTCAGGGTGACGTCCAGCATCGCGATTCCGTCGTCGCTGCGCGTCGTCCGCACGCCGCCGAAGATCACCTCGGTGCCCGGCAATACGCCGCGGCCGAACAATGCGTGCAGGATCGGACCGACCGGTTCGCGCGGGTTCGGCAGGCGTGGCGCCTGCATCAGTTCGCGCATCTCGCGCGAGAACAACGCGTGGAAGGCGTCGTTGTCCGGAGACAGGCGCTTGTTGTGCCGTTCGGTCTCGCGTGTGTAGACGTCGTGCAGGAAGACCGCAGCCGAGTCGGCGTTGCTCGCAACGGTGCGCACGGCAATACCGGCCGATACTGCCGCCGTAATCACTGCGAACACCAGGTCGCGCCGGTTCATCGGACGCCTTTCACGGATGATCCATGCCGATTGCAAGCCGTCTGGTTGGTCGCCAGAGGAGGCCGGGTGGTTCGATGCGAGTTCGCGCGGCCGCAAGAACAGGGTATGAATTGTCGATGACAACTACTGACAATGATCAAGCGCTGTCACCCGTTCCGCTTCCGGCCGGCATCCGTTCGCGGATGGTTTCGGGCATCAACGGCCTGACCATGCATGTGCTCGAGGCCGGCTTCGAGACACCGGGGCGCCCGGCCGTGCTGCTGCTGCACGGCTTTCCCGAACTGGCCTTCAGCTGGCGCAAGATCATGGTCCCGCTTGCGGAGGCCGGGTTTCATGTGATCGCGCCGGACCAGCGCGGCTATGGCCGCACGACGGGATGGGCCGCGGACTACGACGGCGACCTTCGCCCGTTCAGCCTGCTCAATCTGGTGCGCGACGCGCTGGGACTGGTGTCGGCGTTCGGCATCCGCTCGGTCGCAGCCGTCGTCGGCCACGATTTCGGCGCGTCGGTCGCCGCCTGGTGCGCGCTGGTGCGGCCGGACGTGTTTCGCGCCGTCACCTTGATGAGCGCGCCGTTCGCCGGTCCGCCCGCGATTCCGTTCGAGACCGTCAACGCGCCCGCCGCCGCGAAGACGGCGGATCGCGTCCATGCCGACCTCGCGGCGCTGGCGCGGCCGCGCAAGCACTATCAGTGGTTCTATTCGACCCGCGAAGCCAATGACGACATGCAGAACTGCCCGCAGGGCGTGCACGCTTTCCTGCGCGCCTACTATCATCACAAGAGCGCCGACTGGCCGGACAACAAGCCGTTTCCGCTGACTGCCTGGAGCGCGGACGAACTCGCAAAACTGCCGACATACTACGTCATGGATCTCGACAAAGGCATGGCGGAGACCGTGGCGCAGCACATGCCGACGCCGGAGGCGATCGCCGCGTGCAGATGGCTGACCGAGCGCGAACTGGGCTTCTACGGCGGCGAGTATGCGCGCACCGGATTTCAGGGCGGCCTGCAATGGTATCGCTGCGGCACCAGCGGGCGGTTCATTTCCGAGCTCGAGGTGTTTTCCGGCCGCACCATCGACGTGCCGTTCGCGTTCATTTCCGGCGCAAGCGACTGGGGCATCCATCAGCGGCCCGGCGCGCTGGAGGCGCATGCAGCGCCGCGCCTGCACGCAGGTGATCGGCTATCATCTGATCGACGGCGCGGGACACTGGGTCCAGCAGGAGCAACCCGAGCGTGTGAGCGAACTGCTGATTGCGTTTTTGCGTGATGCCGCGCGGCGGTGACCGGGGTATCAATAGATCAAGAAACGTTTGTTGCGGAGGAGTTGGCGATGCTCACACAGTCGCATGCGCGCGGGCCGATCGAGCCCGAGGTGCGGGACATCACGCTCGGCGGCCTGCTCGAATGGGCGGCTGCGACAACGCCGGACCGGATCGCGCTGATCGCCGGCGTGCCGGACAGGGACAAGCGACGGCAATGGACTTACGCGGAGCTCTATGCGCAGGCGCAGCGAACGGCGCGCGCGCTGCGGGCCCGCTTTGAACCGGGCGAGCGGGTCGCGATCTGGGCGTACAACATTCCCGAATGGATCATGGTGGAGTTCGGCGCGGCGATGGCCGGCGTCATCCTGGTGACGGTCAATCCCGGTCTGCGGCCGTCGGAGGTCGAATACATCCTGAACCAGTCGCGCTCGGCCGGCATTCTGGTGGTGCGCGAATTCCGCGGCACGGCGATGCGGGACATCGCTCTCGACCTCGCGCCGAAATGCAAGGAACTGCGTGAGGTCATCTGCTTCGACGACTGGGAGGCTTTTCTCGCCTCGGGCGACAAGGCCAACCCGCAGCTGCCGGAGGTCAAGCCGACTGATCCGGTGATGATCCAGTACACCTCCGGCACCACCGGTTTTCCGAAAGGCGCGCTGCTGCATCATCTCGGCCTCGTCAACAACGGCGCACACACGGATGACCGTTGCGGCATCGCCGACGGCGCGGTGCAGGTGACGACGATGCCGCTGTTCCACACCGGCGGCTGCGTCTGCTGCGTGCTCGGCGCAGTGTCGAAGCGCATGACGCAGGTGCTGGTCGAGGCTTTCGAACCCGGCATCGTCATCGAACTGGCGCGAAACCTACCGGATCGACGCGATTGCTTGCCGTGCCGACCATGCTGATCGCGATCATGGAGCATCCGTCGTTCCAGACGGCCGATCTGTCGTCGCTGAAGGTGATCTACTCCGGCGGCTCGACGGTGCCGGCCGCGGTTGTCACCGCGCTGGAACAGAAGCTCGGCGTGCTGTTCTCGATCGTGTTCGGCCAGACCGAGTGTTCGCCGGTCTGCCTGATGACATGGACCACCGACACCATTCGCGACAAGGCGGAAACGCTCGGCACGGCGATGCCGCACACGGAAGTGAAGATCGTCGATCCGGACACGCGGCGAGGTCGTGCCGATCGGCGCAGATCGGCGAGATCTGTACGCGCGGCTATCACGTCATGAAGGGCTACTTCGAGAACGAGGCGGCGACGAAAGCGGCGATCGACGCCGACGGCTGGCTGCACACCGGCGATCTCGGCGCCATGGATGCGCGCGGCTATTGCACGATCGAGGGCCGCATCAAGGACATGATCATCCGCGGCGGCGAGAACATCTATCCGCGCGAACTCGAGGAACTGCTGTTTCGCCATCCTGCGGTCGGCGACGTCGCCGTGGTCGGCCTGCCTGACGAGAAGTGGGGCGAGGTGGTGTCGGCGTTCATCCGTCCGGCGGCAGGACACAAGGTCAATCGCGAAGAGCTGTTCGACTACATGCGCGAGCATCTGGCTCCGCACAAGACGCCGCGGCACTGGTTCGCGGTCGATGCCATGCCGCTGACCGGCTCCGGCAAGATCCAGAAGTTCAAGCTGCGCGAGCAGTGGAAGAACGGCGAGTTCAAGGAGCTTTGATGCAAACCGCGAAGCAAGAAGAAGCAGGGGAAATGCCATGAAGATCTATTACGCACCCAACACGCGTGCGGTTCGCATCGTCTGGCTGTTCGAGGAACTGGGTCTGCCTTACGACATCGAGCGCTTCAAGCTCGGCGATGCGAGCATGCGCTCGCCGGATTATCTGAAGGTGCATCCGATGGGCCGCGTGCCGACGCTGCAGGACGGCGCGACGACGATCTTCGAATCCGGAGCCATCGTGCAGTACGTGCTGGCGAAGTATGGCGAAGGCCGGCTCCTCCCTGCGACGTCGTCGCCGGAGTTTCCCGCCTATCTGCAATGGCTGCATTACGCCGAGGGCATGATCATGCCGCCGGTCAACAGCATCGTGGTCGAAACCATCCTGCTGCCGCCGGAGCGGCGCAATCAGGGCAACGTGGATCGCGCGGTCAAGCTGCTCTCGCGCATGCTGGGCGCGGTGAACGAAGGCCTCGAGGGCCGCGAGTATCTCGCGGGATCGTTCAGCGGCGCGGACATCATGACCGGTCACGCCTGCACGGTCGCCTCGCGTCTCGGCGCCGACCTCTCCGACAAGCCGAACGTGAAGGCCTATGTCGAGCGGCTGAACGAGCGTCCGGCCATGCAGCGCGCCTGGGCGACGTGACGATCGTAGCCGGATTGCGCTGCCCGCCATCCGGCCACAAACGGATCACTTCGCCGGAGTCGATGCGCAGGATGCGGCCCGCCGGGCTGTCGGTGAGCAGCCAGATCGCGCCGTCCGGCCCCTGCCGCACGTCGCGGATCTGCTCGTTCAGGTTCTGCAGCAGGCGTTCCTCGCCCGTTACCTTTTCGCCGTCGAGCGTCAGCCGCACCAGGATTTTTGCGCTGTTGATCGAACCCGTGAACAGGCTGCCGCGCCACTTCGGAAACTGGTCGCCGGTGTAGAACGCCATGCCGCTGGGCGCGATCGAGGGCACCCAGTACTTGACCGGTTGCTCCATGCCGTCCTTGTGCGTGCCTTCGTGGATCTTCGCGCCGGAATAATCGATGCCGTAGCCGATCACCGGCCAGCCGTAGTTCTTGCCCTTTTCCGGGATGTTCACTTCGTCGCCGCCGCGCGGGCCGTGCTCGATTTCCCACAGCTTGCCGGTCGTCGGATGCATTGCAAGCGATTGCGGGTTGCGGTGGCCGTAGCTCCAGATTTCCGGTTTCGCGCCGTCGCGGCCGATGAACGGATTGTCGCGCGGAGCGCTGCCGTCCGGCGTGATGCGGACGATCTTGCCGAGATGGTTGGCGAGATTCTGCGGCCTCGTCGCGCGGGCCGTAATGATCGCCGAGCGATACGAACAGATTGCCGTCCGCGCCTTGCGCGATCCGGCAGCCATAATGATTGCCCGACGACGGCGGCCCCTCCTGACGCAGGATGACCTTGACGTCGCTCAGGCGCGGCTGCGCGCCGTTGTTGAATTTTCCGCGCGCGACAGCGGTGCGGCCACCGCCGCTCACGCGCTCGGCATAGCAGAGATAGAGCGTCGCATTGTTCGCATAGTCCCGGTCGAGCGCGACATCGAGCAGGCCGCCCTGGCCTGACGCCCACACCTCGGGCACGCCGTTCACCGGCGGCGACAGCTTGCCGTCGCGCGTGACGACGCGTAGCCGTCCCGGCCGCTCCGTCACCAGCATCCGCCCGTCGGGCAGAAAGGCGAGGCTCCAGGGGTTTGCCAGCCCGCCCGCCACGGTCTCGATTTCGAGCGGACCGGCCGAGGAGTTGAACGAGGTGTTGGCGCCGCGGGTCGTCGTGACAATCAGCAGCGACGCCGTCAGCGTGATGGCTGCGGCAAGCGTCGCAGTGACGATGACCAGAGGAGTTCTTCATCGTGTCCCCGGCGGTTTCAGAAAATCCTGGATCAGTGCAGCGCCGCGGCTTTCACGACCTCGATCGAGACGGTTGCCACGGCGATCAATGTGGCAAGCGTCAAAGCGCAAGCCGTCCAGAGCGTGACACAGGCATTGGCTTGCCGCTCCGCGATCGTCCGCCGTGCGCTCGTTTGAAATCCCTTATGCACTTCAGAATCCTCAGGTTATCGCCACATGGCGAATCACCCCCCGGCTCAAAATCTTGCAAAAAATCCTGTCACAGCCTTGTCAGGATTGCCGGTTCCCGGCGTCGAAACCGTGGCAAAATCGCGGCAATGCGACTGCACGTCGCGCGACTCTATCCGGCTACCGCTTCCTTGCGATCCTCGGCTGCGGCATCGGCCAGCCAGTCCATCGCCACGAAACCCGGCTGCCGCGCCACCCGGTCGAGCCACAGCCTGATCGAGGAGAATGCGCCGAGGTCGAAGTCGCACTGTTCGGCGACGTGGGTGTAGGCATAGAGCGCGATGTCAGCGACGGTGAAATGGCCGGCGGCGAACCAGTCGTGCGTTTTGAGGTGATTGTCCATCACCTGCAGCGAGCGATAGCCGCGCTCCATCCAGTCCTCGATCGAGTTGGCATGCAACTCGCGCCCGCCGCGCACCAGCGACAGCCAGAAATAGGCGGAGCCGATGTTCGGCTCCAGTGCGTGCTGCTCGAAGAACATCCATTGCAGCGTTTCGGCGCGGTCGATGCGATCGTCGGGCGCGAGCGACGTGCCGCCTGCGACGTACCAGAGGATCGCATTCGACTCGGCGAGGAAGCGGCCCGGCGCGACCTCGAGCAGCGGCACCTGGCCGCTTGGATTCTTCTTCAGGAAATCGGGCGTGCGGCTTTCGCCGCGGAGAATGTCGACCTCGACCAACCGGTACGGGGCGCCAAGCATCGCCAATGCAAGCCGGGCCTTGTAGCTGTTGCCCGAGCGCTGCATCGAATAGAGCGTGTACATTCAGTCTGCCCCTTCCGCGGTCGGATCGAGCTAACATTGGTTCCCGCGGATATCTTCCTAAGCATGGTGTCGCAGTGATGACGATGCAAGGGCGAATGACTGGAATGGATTGAAACAGCTGGCCTTCGCTGCTGCGCAGCAAAAACGTTTCTCACGCAGGCTTGATTTAAATCACGCGCTTGCGAGTCGGAGACCGAGCACGGAAGAGCGCTAGCGCCGCTCCGGTGCGACGTCCTTGATGCGATTCGCGTGTGCCCTGATCTCGTCGAGACTGAAGGAAAGCTGCACGCGCTTCGAAGATGGCGGTCGCTTTGCGACTGAAAGGCCCGGCCGCCATTCCGTCGCCGGGCGAACCGGCCGCGGGACAAATCCGCCGCCGCAATTCGGGCAAACGTTTTGCAGCGTTGTCTCGACGCAGTCGGCGCAGAAGGTGCACTCGTAGGAACAGATGCGCGCGAGTGTGGAGGCGGGCGGCAGATCGCGGTCACAGCATTCGCAGTTCGGTCGCAGTTCGAGCGCCATGCGCAGAGTCTCTGGTGATCGGATGCGAAAGCGTAGCGGGCTGCGCTGCGAAAGACAGGACGAAGACCCCACGAAAAAGGACCGGAATGTTGAACCAAAGCCTCGCCGTGCCCGCACGGGCCGCCGCGGGGCCGCGCGCCATTTTGCGATTGTTGCGCGCACCCCATGGATACGATTTTAATGTTTCGTCAGGCTGTTGGCGAAAGTGAGGTTTCCAGCCTTAATTCTTGCAGTGCAGCGGAAGCGCCCTTACTCTGCGCCGCGCCCGTGAAAGTAAGCAGAATTGCAGATTTTCGCCGGGCTCGAAGCAAATCCAGATCAGCCCGTTCAGGAGACCATGATGCCGTTTCTCTCCGCCTCGCTTGCCCGCGTGAAGCCGTCCGCCACCGTTGCGGTCACGGACAAAGCGCGCGCGCTGAAAGCCGCGGGCCGCAACGTGATCGGCCTCGGCGCAGGCGAACCGGATTTCGACACGCCGGCCAACATCAAGCTTGCCGCGATCCATGCGATCGAAGCCGGCAAGACCAAGTACACCGATGTCGGCGGCATTCCCGGAACTGAAGGATGCGATCATCGCGAAGTTCAAGCGTGAGAACGGTCTCTCCTACAAGCGCGAGAACATCGTCATCTCCACCGGCGGCAAGCAGGTGCTCTACAACGCACTGATGGCGACCCTCAATCCGGGCGATGAGGTGATCATTCCGGCACCATACTGGGTCAGCTATCCCGAGATGGTGTTGCTTGCCGGCGGCGAGCCGGTGCCGGTGGTGTGTCCGGCGGAGCAGGGTTTCAAGCTGAAGCCTGACGCGCTGGAGAAGGCGATCACGCCGAAGACCAAGTGGATCATTCTCAACTCGCCGTCGAATCCGACCGGCGCAGCCTATAGCGCCGCTGAACTCAAGCTGCTGACCGATGTGTTGTTGAAGCATCCGCATGTCTGGATCATGACCGACGATATGTACGAGCATATCGTCTATGATGGCTTCAAGTTCGCGACGCCGGCGCAGGTCGAGCCGAAGCTTCTCGATCGCACGCTGACCGTCAACGGTGTTTCCAAGGCCTATTCGATGACCGGCTGGCGCATCGGCTACGCCGGCGGGCCTGCCGAACTCATCAAGGCGATGACGACGATCCAGTCGCAGGCGACGCATGCTCCGTCGTCGATCTCGCAATGGGCGGCGGTGGAAGCGTTGAACGGGCCGCAGACGTTCATTCCGCTGAACGCGCAGACGTTCAAGGATCGGCGTGATCTGGTGGTGTCGATGCTCAATCAGGCCAGCGGTATCAATTGCCCGCGGCCGGAGGGCGCGTTCTACGTCTACCCGTCCTGCGCCGGCACCATCGGCAAAACGACGCCGACGGGAAAGAAGCTCGAGACCGATGAGGACTTCGTCACCGAGCTGCTGGAGAATGAAGGCGTTGCGGTGGTGCAGGGGTCGGCGTTCGGCCTCGGGCCGGCGTTCCGCATCTCCTATGCTGCAAGCCTCAGCGAACTTGAGGATGCGTGCCGTCGCATCCAGCGCTTCTGCGGCAATCTGAAATAGGGTGCTTGTCAGTCGGTTCTGCGTGCAAAGCACCCGGAACCGGAATCCCGCAGCTCAATGGCGTTGCCCGCAATCTGGCGCCGCCGTCACTTCTATGCGATAGATGACACGCGCGTCGCGTGCCTGCCTGTAAAATATTTGCCAGCATCACCACTCCTCCGGAGATCAATCGTATGCGCCGCCTGACCGTCTCGCTTGCCGTCGCCGCTTTGACGGCGATTGCCGCAACCTCTTTCGCTACCGCCCAATCGCGGGTGAAGACGGGGGTGCTGGAGTGCCGGGGCGGGGCGAGCATCGGTCTCATTGTCGGGTCCTCGTCGATGTTGACCTGCGTCTACCGCGGCGATGATCGTTTTGAGGACCGCTATGTCGGCATCGTCCGCAAAGTCGGCCTCGACCTCGGCATCACCCAGGAGGTCAGCCTGGCCTGGGGCGTGTTCGCCCCCACCGGCCGTATCGGGCCGGGCGATCTGGTGGGCAACTACTCAGGGGTCTCGGGTAGCGCTTCAGTCGGTGTCGGCCTCGGGGCCAATGCTCTGCTGGGAGGATCCAACAATACGGTCGCGCTGCAGCCGCTCAGCGTGCAGGGGCAGACGGGATTGAACATCCAGGCCGGCTTCGAGGGGCTCGAACTGCGCCGGGAGCAGCGTTAACTCCCCTGTTACCGCAACGAGTTTGCGGTCCCTCGCCGGGCCTGGTTGCCCCGTGATTGCCACAATGTGGGCCGCATTTTAACGGCTTGGAACCGGCCGATGTGCCGGTCGCCCCAAGGGCAATTCAGCCGGAGAGCATCATGCGTCATTTCACAGCGCTTCTTGGTGCAGCCGCGGCCATGCTTGCCGCGACTGTCGTCTCCGCCGCCGCGCAGCAGCCAATGGCGCGCATCGGCGTTCTCGAGTGCACGGGTGGCCCGAGCGCCGGATATCTGATCGGCTCGGTCACCAATCTCAACTGCATGCTGACCCGCAACGGCCGCAGGGTCGAACCCTACGTCGCGCAGATCAAGCGCTTCGGTTTTGACGTCGGCTACACGGATCGTTGGGTGATGGCGTGGGACGTTTATGGCCCCACGCCGCGCATCCCGCCGGGCGGCATCGCCGGCGACTACGGCGGCGCCGGTGCGAGTGCTTCGGTCGGTGCCGGTGCTGCGTCAAATCAGATGATTGGCGGGCCGGGCGGCTCGCTGTCGCTGGTGCCGCTTGAAGTGAATGGTCAGCAGGGCATGAACCTGGCCTTCGGCTTCGAAGGCATGGAAATTCGCCCCGGCCGCTACTGAGCGTCTCGCCGCTCGATATCAATTCTGCGAAGGCCCGGTTCGGGCGTACTCCGCCGAGCCGGGCCTTTTGCTTGTCTGGACAATTTTCTGAATGTTCCGTTTCCATTCACACGCGCCGCGCGATTGTTGCGAAGCGCAAACGATCTTCCTTGCCAAAACGCGATGACGCTGAGACGATGTCTTGCCGACCCGCAGGAGCGCATCTTGCAAACGTGGGTTCGAGCATGATCCCGGATCGGATCATGCGCTGAGGTTCTTACGTCGCGACATGCGCTCCGATCGATGAAGGCGCGGGCCGAGCTCCATTCAAGGAGGCGGCAAATGGGACATGACGTCAGAAGTCCCCGCGGTCCCCGGTGCATTGCACTGGTTGGACCATTTCAAAGCGGCAAGACCACACTACTCGAAGCCATCCTCGCGCGAACAGGCGCAATCTCCAAACAAGGCACAGTCGAAAGCGGCACGACGGTCGGCGATTCCAACGCCGAGGCGCGCGCCCACCGCATGAGCACCGGGCTCACCGCGGTGACGACCAGTTTCATGGGTGACAGCTACACATTTGTCGACTGCCCCGGCTCGGTTGAATTCATTCATGACATGCGCGCGGCGCTTCCGGCGGTGGATGCCGCGGTCGTCGTCTGCGAGGCGGATGAGCGCAAGCTGCCGCAGCTGCAGTTGATCCTGCGCGAGCTTGAAGACGCCGGCATTCCGCGGTTCCTGTTTCTCAACAAGATCGATCGGGCCGAGAAGCGCGTGCGCGAGACGCTCGCCACGCTGCAGCC
The DNA here is from genome assembly GCA_963774995.1 of uncultured Alphaproteobacteria bacterium. Lineage (GTDB taxonomy): Bacteria > Pseudomonadota > Alphaproteobacteria > Rhizobiales > Xanthobacteraceae > P52-10. The sequence continues at coordinate 45,945 of CAVZHJ010000012.1, read as the reverse complement.
GGCCTCGCGCGTGCCGCTGGTATTGCGGCAGATTCCGATCTGGAAGGGCGATCTGATCGCGGGTTTCGTCGATCTCGCGCTCGAGCGCGCCTTCGTTTATCGCGAGCACATGCCGTCCGAAGTCGTCGACCTGGACGGCAGCGATCTCGACCGCGAGAAGGAAGCACGCTTCTCGATGCTCGAAAAGCTTGCCGATCACGACGATGCGCTGATGGAGCAATTGCTGGAGGACATCCAGCCGCCGCGTGACGCGGTGTTCGACGATCTCGCGCGCGAACTGCGCGACGGTCTGATCTGCCCGGTGCTGCTCGGCTCGGCGACGCGCACCAACGGCGTGCTGCGGCTGCTGAAGGCGCTGCGTCACGAAGCTCCGGGAATTGCGGAAACGGCCGCGCGGCTGAAAGTGGAAAGCGGCGCGGGAACGCTGGCTTACGTGTTCAAGACGCTGCATGTGCAGCACGGCGGCAAGACGTCGTTCGTGCGCGTGCTGTCCGGCCAGGTGATGGATGGCGCGACGCTGCTGTCGCAGCGCGGCGACGCGGACCGTTTCTCCAGCATCTCGGCGCTGATGGTCGCACAGGACAACAAGCGCGGCGTCGCCAAGGCCGGCGACGTCGTCGCGCTTGGCAAGCTCGATCATGTGCGCACGGGCGATACGCTGACGGCGGCAAAGTCGGCGCATGCTGCGTTGTGCGAACTCTCCGCGCACGCGCCGGTGCTCGCCGTTGCGGTCGCCGCGGCCGATCGCAAGGATGACGTGAAGCTCGGCCAGTCGCTGCTGCGGTTGAGCGAGGAAGATCCGTCGCTGGCCATCGTGCATCATCCCGATACGCACGAGGTCGTGCTGTGGGGGCAGGGCGAGATGCACCTGCGCGTCGCGCTCGAACGGCTGCGCGGCCGCTTCGGCGTCAACGTCAACCAGCGCACGCCGGCCATCGGCTATCGCGAGACCATTCGCAAGTCCGCGACCCAGCGCGGGCGGCACAAGAAACAGTCGGGCGGGCACGGCCAGTTCGGCGATGTGGTGCTGGAAATCCAGGCGCTGCAACGCGGTGAGGGCTTCAAGTTCCAGGAGCGCGTGGTCGGTGGCGCGGTGCCGCGCAACTACATCCCCGCGGTCGAGGAAGGCGTGCGCGACGCACTGCTGCACGGGCCGCTCGGCTTCCCCGTGGTCGACATCGCCGTGACGCTGACGGACGGCTCCTATCACACCGTGGATTCTTCCGATCTCGCCTTCCGCACGGCGGCGCGGACCGGCGTGCACGATGCTCTGCCGGAATGCCAACCGGTGTTGCTGGAGCCGATCCACACGGTTGAGATCGTCTGCCCGACCGACGCGACAGCGCGGATCAATGCGATCCTGTCCGGACGGCGCGGACAGATCCTCTCGTTCGACACCCGCGATGGCTGGCCAGGCTGGGATGTCGTGCGCGCGATGCTTCCCGAAAGCGAGATCGGCGACCTGATCATCGAGGTCCGTTCGGCGACCGCCGGCGCGGGCGGCTTCACCACGACGTTCGATCACATGGCGGAGGTGACAGGACGGACCGCGGACCAGATCGTCGCTGCCCATCGCGTCGCGGCGTGAAGCACTCCGGATGGACGCTTCGGGGCATCCGGGATGGCGTTGGAATTGTGATAGGTCAACTTGCCAAGCCGGTTCCGGTGGTCCATTGCAGCAATGACCGCCGGAATCGATTTTGCATGACCGCCGCTTGATGGACAGTCAGAGAACCGCTGCGCTGCCAGCGCATGGGGCCACCTTCGGCGAACTGTTTACGCCGAAGCTCGTCACCATCCTGCGTGAAGGCTACGGATTCGCCGATTTCAAGGCCGATGCCTTCGCCGGTCTCACCGTCGCCATCGTGGCTCTGCCATTGTCGATGGCGATTGCGATCGCGTCGGGCGCGACGCCCGTTCAGGGGGTCTACACTGCCATTGTCGCGGGCTTCCTGATTTCCGCCCTGGGCGGCAGCCGTTTCCAGATCGGCGGGCCGGCCGGCGCGTTCATCGTGCTCGTGGCCGCGACAGTGCAGCGGCACGGCATGGATGGACTTTTTCTCGCGACGATCCTGTCCGGCCTGTTCATGATCGCCGGCGGCCTGCTACGGCTCGGCACTTACATCAAGTTCATCCCGTTTCCCGTCACGGTCGGCTTCACCGCGGGCATTGCCGTCATCATCGCCGCGAGCCAGATCAGGGATCTGCTCGGCCTCAGCTTGCCCGGACGCGAGCCCAGCGAATTCGTGCCGAAGTTGAAGGCGCTCTCTGCCGCCCTCGATACGATCAATCCGGTGGCCGTTGCAGTTGCGGTGACGACGATTGCGATCATTCTTGTGTTGCGACGATTTCGGCCGGCGTGGCCGGGCCTGCTGGTCGCCGTCGTCGTGACAGCAGTTGCAGCCTGGGCGTTTAACCTGCCGGTCGAGACCATCGGCAGTCGCTTTGGCGAACTGCCGCACACACTGCCCTGGCCGTCGCTGCCGGAAATCAGTATCGCGAAGGTTCAGGCGGTGCTGCCCGACGCTTTCGCATTCGCGCTGCTCGGCTCGATCGAGTCGCTCTTGTCCGCGGTCGTTGCCGACGGGATGAGCGGACGCCGTCATCGGTCGAACTGCGAACTGGTCGCGCAGGGCGTCGCCAATGTCGCCTCCGGCCTGTTCGGCGGCATCTGCGCCACCGGCACGATTGCGCGAACTGCGACCAACGTCCGCGCCGGCGCCCGCGGACCTGTTGCCGGTATGCTGCACGCGCTGTTCCTGTTCCTGCTCTTGCTCGTGGCTGCGCCGCTCGCGAGCCTTATTCCGCTGGCGTCGCTCGCCGGCATTCTGCTGGTCGTCGCGTGGAACATGGCGGAAAAGCATGCCGTCGTCTCGCTGCTCCGCTCATCCTGGGGCGACGCGATCGTTCTCCTCGTCACGCTGCTGCTGACGATTTTTCGCGATCTCACCGAAGGCATTCTGGTCGGATTTGGGCTAGGCACACTATTGTTCATGCATCGCATGTCCGAAGCCATCCGGGTGGAGGGCGGGGCACCGCTGGTGAGCGATGACAAGGCTGATACTGAGAACGGTCAGCGCATGCCTTACGAGGCGGCGCTTGCGACCAATCCCGACGTCGTCGTCTATCGCATCTCCGGCGCGTTCTTCTTCGGCGCGGCCACGACAGTCGGCGCCGTTCTGGAAGGCATCGCCGACCGGCCGAAGACGCTGGTGCTGGATTTTTCCGACGTACCGTTTCTGGATTCCACCGCGGCGCGCGCCATTGAGGCGGTGATCGCGAAGGCCCGGCGCAACGGCGTTCGCGTGCTGCTGACGGGAACGAAGCATACCGTGCGCAAGGTGTTATGGGCCAACGGCGTGCATCCGCCGAATGCGCGCTTCAAGAATTCCGTCGAAGACGCACTGGCATCGGTTGAGCAGCGGTGAGACGGCGCATCCATGGGAAAGGGAGCAGGCCATCCGCGATGCAGGCGCAGCATGCCGGACCGCCCGCTGCAAAAAGTCACGCCCGCGTCACATGCGCCGTGACGCAGAGCCAGCGGCCGTTGCGCTTCCACCAGATGTCGGTGTAGCGGCCCCCGCCTTGCTGGCCGTCAGGCCTGGTGTAGCTTGTGCGCGCATGGATGAAGGCAAATTCGCCGCGGATGATGATCCGCACATCCTCTTCGCGGAGATTTGTCACAGGTGACGTCTTCGCGATCTGCGCGAGGAAGGCGGCGCGGTCGACCAGTGTGCCGTCCGGGTTGCTGTTCAGGAAATCGTCCGCCAGGTTTGCATCAAACCAGCCAACGTCGGACTCCCGCACCGAGCGTACATAATCATGGTTGAGTTGGTGAAGCACATCGAGATCGGAGGCGGCGTTGTCGAGGGTCGCGGCTGCGGTTGCCATTGCTGGTCCTCCCATTGCTTGTCTTCCCGCCGTTTGCGGCATCCTGCGCCGGATTCCTGGCAGATAACAGTGCCAGTTTGTGGCAGTGGGGCCCCACGGCGTTGACAGCCCTCCGTCGCTCGTGATTTGACGCATGAGTCGGCTGTCGCTTATGCCAATGGAGTTTTTCATGTCACTCTCACTTGCCCAGGCTGCGACGATCATCGACGCAGCCTTGAAGAAAGGCCGCGCGCTCAATCTCAAGCCGATCGGTATTGCAGTGCTCGATGCACGCGGTGTGCTGGTGGCTTATTCGGGCGAGGACGGCGGCGGGCTGTTTCGCCCGGACATAGCCCGCGCCAAGGCCTATGGCTGCCTCGGCATGAATCTCGGCGGCCGGCCGCTCGCGCAGCGTTCCTCCGACATGCCGCAATTCGCCTCCGCGCTGATCGAGATCAGCGGCGGCAAGTTCGCGCCGATGCCGGGCGGCGCGCTGGTGCGCGACGCGGCAGGCAAGATCATCGGCTCGGTCGGCGTCTCGGGCGATACGTCGGACAATGACGAACTCTGCACGGTTGCGGGCATCGAGGCGGCGGGCTTGAAGGCGGACACCGGTGCGTAGGCCTTTCCGATCGAACCTTTGCAATGACGGCTACGCCACGCGCCGCATGTCTGATCGGCTGGCCGGCGGCGCATTCGCGCTCGCCGGTCATTCACAAGTACTGGCTGAAGTCGTTCGGTATCGATGGCGACTATCGCATCGAGGCGGTGAAGCCTGAGGATTTTGCGGCCTTCATCGCCGGCCTCGGCGAGCGCGGCTACACCGGCGCGAACGTCACGATCCCGCACAAGGAGCAGGCGCTGGCGCTGAGCAACGCCGACGATCGCGCGCGCGCGGTCGGAGCTGCAAATACGCTGTGGCTCGATGGCGGCGTGTTGCGCGCGACCAACACCGATGTCGAGGGCTTCGTCGGCAACCTCGATGCGTCCTCGCCCGGCTGGGACAAGGCGACGGGCGAGGCGCTGGTGCTCGGCGCGGGCGGAGGAGCGCGGGCGGTCGTGTTCGGATTGATCGAACGCGGCATCAAGACCATTCATCTCGTCAACCGCACGCTGCCGCGCGCCGAAGCGCTGGCGCGCCAGTTCGGCGCGAGTGTCAGGCCCGCGACATGGGACCGGATCGCGGCGCTGCTGCCGCGCGTGACGCTGCTTGTGAACACGACCTCGCTCGGCATGAAGGATCAGCCGCCGCTTCACATCGATGTGACCATGCTGCCCACGGGTGCGACCGTGGCCGATCTCGTCTACGTCCCGCTGGATACGCCGTTGCTGACCGACGCGCGCGCGCGGGGGCTGAAGACTGCCGACGGCCTCGGCATGCTGTTGCATCAGGCGGTGGGCGGCTTCTCACTGTGGTTCGGCAAGCGTCCCACTGTCACGGCGGAACTGCGGGCACTGGTTGAGGCCGATCTGAGAAAGTAGTGGATGGAATACCGCCGTCCGCACGGGGTTGACGAGAATAAGCCGTCACCTGCGAACCGGAGTTCACCATGATTGCCTTGGTCCGTTCATTCCCGTTGCTGCTGCTTTCGCTTGTGCTGATCTGTTCGCAGGCGATCGCCCAGCCGGCGCAGAATCGCCGGATCCGCGGCGTCATCGAAAGCCTCGACGGCAACGTCTTGATGGTGAAGGCGCGCGACGGTGCGAGCGTGAAGATCAACCTCGCCGACAACTGGGCGGTGACCGCCTACACCAAGGCGCAGATCAGCGACATCAAGGTCGGTACGTTCATCGGCGTCGGCGCCACGCCGCAACCGGACGGCAGCCAGAAGGCAGTCTCGATCAACGTCTTCCCCGAAAGCGCGCGCGGGCTCGGCGAAGGGTTCCGCCCATGGGATCAGGCGCCGAACGGCACGATGACCAATGCCAGTGTCGCCGAGGCTGTAAGCAGCGTGGATGGTCAGGCCTTGCTGCTGAAGTACAAGGACGGCGAGAAAAAGATCATCGTGCCGCCGACGGCGACAATTGCACTGTTCGGCCCAGGTGAGAAAGCGGAAGTGAAGCCGGGCGTGGCGGTCGCGATCACCGCGGTGACGAAACCCGACGGTTCACTGGAGTCCGCCCGCGTCGGCGTCGGCCGCGACGGCCTGGTGCCGAATTAGTTTTGTCGTCCTGCGAAGGCAGGGACCCATAATCTCTGAGGCTGTTGTTTGACGACGGCGCTAACGGCCTTAAGGCCATTGGCACTCGTTGCATCATGCGCGCTTCGGCGTATGGGCCCCCGCCTTCGCGGGGGCGACGATCGTGTGTGGCGCCAGCGCAAGCCTCAATTGAACTCGATGATACTCCGCACGGTCTTGCCGGCCTTCATGTTGGCAAACCCGTCGTTGATCTCCGACAGCTTGATGCGCGCGGAGACCCAGTCGTCGAGATGCAGCTTGCCATTGAGGTAGAACTCGATGAGGCGCGGCATATCCTGGCGAAAGTGGTTAGAGCCCATCGAGGAGCCTTGAATGCGCTTCTCGCGCAGGAAGTCCGCACCGTGCAGTTCGATCTTGGTGCCGAACGGGATCATGCCGACGATGGTTGCCGTGCCGCCCGGCGCCAGCATGGCAAAAGCCTGCTCGGCGGTGATCTTCGCGCCCAGCACTTCAAATGAATATTCCACGCCGAGACCGCCGGTCTTCTCCTTGACCTGCTTGACCGGATCGCCGTCGTTCGGATTGACCAGGTCGGTCGCGCCGAGTTTTGCCGCAAGCTGCAGCTTCACCGGGTTGGTATCGACTGCGATGATGCGGCCGGCACCCGCGATCGCCGCGCCGTTGATCGCCGCCATGCCGACGCCGCCACAACCGATCACCGCCACGGTCTCGCCAGGGCGGACCTTTGCCGTGTTCACCACGGCGCCGAAGCCGGTAATGACGCCGCAGCCGATCAGCGCCGCGAGATCGAGCGGCATGTCCTTGCGGATCTTCACGACCGCGTTCTCGTGCACCAGCATCTGCTCGGCGAACGACGAGAGGTTTGCGAATTGATTGAGCTTTTCCGCACGGCCCCAGCTGAAGCGGTTGGCGACGCCGGGCAGAAGCTTGACGTCGTTGCCGGTGCAGAGCACGGGACGGCCGGTGGTGCACATGTCGCAGGTGCCGCAGAACACCGAAAGGCAGGTGACGACGTGGTCGCCCGGCTTCACATAGGTGACGTCGGAGCCGACCTGCTCGACGACGCCGGATAATTCATGACCGAGAATGACGGGCACAGGATACGGGTAGAGCCCTTCCATCATGTGCAGGTCCGAGTGGCAGAGCCCGGCGACCTTGGTGCGGATCAAAACCTCGCGCGGCCCGGGCTTGTTGACGCTGACGTCCTCGATCACCAGAGGCTTGTTGGCCTCGTACATTACCGCGGCTTTCATCGGCTTCCTTCCCGCACGTTCAATGGTGTTTCTTGAGATCTAGCGCCGCGCATGGATGGCCGGTTATCCGGCCATCCATCGACGATCAGGTCGAGTTCAATTGAACTCGATGATGCTGCGCACGGTCTTGCCGGCCTTCATGTTGGCAAACCCGTCGTTGATCTCCGACAGCTTGATGCGCGCGGAGACCCAGTCGTCGAGATGCAGCTTGCCGTTGAGGTAGAACTCGACAAGGCGCGGCATATCCTGGCGGAAGTGGTTCGAGCCCATCGAGGAGCCTTGGATGCGCTTCTCGCGCAGGAAGTCCGCACCGTGCAGTTCGATCTTGGTGCCGACCGGAATCATGCCGACGATGGTCGCGGTCCCGCCCGGCGCCAGCATGGCAAAAGCCTGCTCGGCGGTGGCCTTCGCGCCCAGGACTTCGAATGAATACTCCACGCCGAGACCCCCGGTCTTCTCCTTGACCTGCTTGACAGGATCACCGTCGTTCGGGTTGACCAGGTCGGTGGCGCCGAGCTTGGTTGCAAGCTGCAGCTTCACCGGGTTGGTATCGATCGCAATGATGCGGCCCGCGCCCGCAATGGCCGCGCCGTTGATCGCCGCCATGCCGACGCCGCCGCAGCCGATCACCGCCACCGTCTCGCCGGGGCGCACTTTTGCCGTGTTTACCACGGCGCCGAAGCCGGTGATGACGCCGCAGCCGATCAGTGCCGCGAGATCGAGCGGCATGTCCTTGCGGATCTTCACCACCGCGTTCTCGTGCACGAGCATCTGCTCGGCGAACGAGGAGAGATTGATGAACTGGTTGAGCTTCTCCGGCTTGCCCCAGCTGAAACGATTGGCGACGCCGGGCATCAGCTTCACGTCGGTGCCGGTGCAGAGCACGGGACGGCCTGTGGTGCACATGTCGCAGGTGCCGCAGAACACGGAGAGGCAGGTGACGACGTGGTCGCCGGGCTTCACATAGGTGACGTCGGAGCCGACCTGCTCGACGACGCCCGACGATTCATGACCCGGGATGGTCGGTAGCGGCCAGGGATACAGGCCTTCCATGAAGTGCAGATCGGAGTGGCAGAGGCCGGCGACCTTGGTGCGGATCAAAACCTCGCGCGGCCCCGGCTTGTTGATGCTGACCTCTTCGATCACCAGCGGCTTGTTGACTTCATACAAAACGGCGGCCTTCATCGGCGTCTTCCCTATCCAATCGTGTTCTTTGTCGTTTTTCGACATCCGATTTTGATACGAAAGCGCGCTGCAAGTCCAGTTGCCCGGGTCAGCGGAAACGAGGGAAATGGCTCGCATTTGCGCCAGTTGTGCGTGCAGCGCGCGGGAGCCGACGGAAGACGAACTTGACAAGCTGACGCCGGCGACGTCGGCCGGCGTCAACCCATGCATCGGCTGCAACAAAGCTTCAGCCGAAGCGGATCAGTTGTGGCGCTTCCAGAAGATGCGGGCGCCCTGCACGGTCTGCACGGTGTTGATGCGGGCGCGCTCCCGGAACGTGACGACGCCGTCGGCCTGCGCCTGCGTCTTCAGGTTCTGAACGCGAATCTGGCCGCCCACCAGCTTCGCCGTTTCGTTGGGCGTCAGTTGACCGGCGTTGAAGCCGTCGACGATGCGGTGCGCCTGGTTGTTCTGCCGTTTGTTGATGAACGGAGTTCCGGCGAATGCAGCACCCGTCGTCAGCGACGCGATGACTGCCGCAAGAACGATGGTCTTCATGATTTCCTCCTTGGGTCTTCTCTCGCCGACGTCGCAGGCGGGATGCCGTCGATCGTTTGGCGAGTTCCGGGAGGATGCGCCGCTTTCTTCGTCGCAACTGTGCGCGCGGTCACGTTGTTTCTGGTTTCATCAATCTGGCCAAATGGTTACATGGTTTTAATGTGAACCGGTTGCGCCAACCAGAACACTAAGATGTTCCGGCGCAAAATCATGCGAGGCGACGTCAGTCCTCACAATGCTGTCCGCATCTTCGCGATGCTTGCGGGCAGCAACATCATCAAGTTTGATGCGAACGACGATTGCCCGCGCGTTTTTCCAAGGAGACGGGCAAAAGGGGAGAGCGCCTATGCCGGTCCATATCCTGATTGACGATCCGCTGCCGCGCGTGCGGCGAATTACCCTCAACCGCCCCGAGAAGCGCAATGCGCTGAGCAATCTTTTGCGCAAGGAAATCCTGGAAGCGCTGCAGGAGGCGGATCGCGATCCGGACATTTCGGTCATGATCTTGCGCGGCGCCGGGCCGTGCTTCTCGGCGGGCTATGATCTGTCCGCGGACAACAAGCAAGGCCAGCCGTATCACACCGCTGGTGGCGCGGGGCAGTGGTCGCGGCATGTGGTCGATGGCTGGTTCACGATCTGGGATCTCGCGAAACCCGTGATCGCACAGGTGCATGGCTACTGCCTTGCCGGCGGCTCGGAGCTTGCGACCGCATGCGATGTGGTGTTCGTCGCCGAGGACGCGCAGATCGGCTATCCGCCGGTGCGGCTGATGAGTCCGCCGGACATGCAGTATCATCCATGGATGGTGGGCATGCGCCGGGCGATGGAATTGATGCTGACCGGCGATGCAATGTCGGGCATCGAGGCGGCCGAATGGGGCTATGCGACGCGCTCGTTTCCTCTGGCCGAACTCGAGCAGGGGACGCTGGCCTTCGCCGAACGCGCCGCGAAAATTCCAACCGATCTGCAGCAGCTCAACAAGCGCTCGGTGCATCGCGCGATGGAGATCATGGGCGCGCGGGCAGCGATGCGCGCCGGCACCGAGATTCAGGCGCTGGCATTCACGACCGAATCCTCGCTCGCCTACCGGAACAACTTCCGGCGTGACGGTTCCAGCGTGCGCGATCAGCTCGACAAGCGCGACACCGCGTTTGGCGATTACCGGACCAAGAAGTAGTTTCGTCGAGAGATCAAGGATTGCCTTGGTGCGGATCACGCAGCGATCGATACAGGCGAACGGCATCCAGATGCATGTGGCCGAGGCGGGTGAAGGCCCGGCCGTCATCTTGTGTCATGGCTTTCCGGAATCCTGGTACTCATGGCGGCATCAGCTCATTGCGTTGGCGAATGCAGGATATCGTGCCATTGCGCCGCACATGCGCGGCTACGGGCTGACGGACACGCCCGAGGCGATCGACCAGTACACGATGTTTCATCTGACCGGCGATATGGTCGGCGTGCTCGATGCGCTCGAGCTGAAGCAGGCTGCCATCGTCGGGCATGATTGGGGCGCTCCGGTCGCCTGGCACAGCGCGCTGTTCAGGCCCGACAGGTTTCCCGCGGTCGCAGGTCTCAGCGTCCCCTTCGACCGAGAGGGCCCGCCCGCCCCGACCACGGTGATGCCCCGGACGGACGACGCCGTCTTCTATCAGCTTCATTTTCAAACGCCGGGCGTGGCCGAGGCCGACTTCGAGAAGGACATTCGAGCCTCGATCCGCGGAATCCTTTTTTCTCTGTCGGGCGACGCAAAGCCTGGTGCTGCACTCAGCATGGTTCCGCGTGGCGGCGGCGGATTGGGCCATGCTGCCGTGCCGGACGTGCTGCCGGGCTGGTTGTCCGAAGCTGATATCGATGCTTACGCCGCCGAATTCGGCAAGAGCGGCTTTCGTGGCGGTCTGAACTGGTATCGCAACATCGACCGGAACTGGGAACTGCTCGCACCCTGGACCGGAGCAACAGTCGATGTCCCTGCGCTCTATGTTGCGGGAGATCGTGACCTCGTGCTTGCGTTTCGCGGCATGGACCAGCTCCTGCCCAACCTGAAGCGCGCTATTCCGAACCTCGTGGATATGATCATCCTGCCCGGCTGCGGGCACTGGACCCAGCAGGAGCGCCCCGAAGAGGTCAACGCGGCCTTGTGCTCCTTTTTGAAGAAGCACTATCGTTAAAGGACGCAACCATGCTGTTTCTTGTCATCTCCACGCCGCGTCCCGAACGGCCTTCCGATGTCGCGACTGCGCGGCAGTCGTTCTGGCCGTGGATCGCGGCCTATCGCGAGAAGAAAATCTGCCACCACATCTATCCACGCGTCGGGCGCGGCGCGGTGGCCGTGTTCGACGTCGAAAGCAACAACGACCTGCACCGCATCCTGAACGAGTGGGCAGACATCATCCCGGCGCATTTCGACACCTATCCATTGGTCGATACGCAGGCGACCGCCCAACTGCTCGCCGCACAGGTGGCGGCGGCGAAGAAATGACAGGCAATATCTCAATGACATCCCGTCCCGTTCCGATCTTCGACGGCCACAACGACGTGCTGCTGCGGCTCTTCCGCAAGGAGCGATGCGGCGAAGGCGTTCCTGGAGGGCGACGGCAAGGGGCAACTCGATCTTCCGCGCGCGCTGGAAGGCGGGTTTGCCGGCGGGTTGTTCGCGATCTTCGTGCCGTCGCCGCAGCGGCACGCAGCGAGCGAGCCGCGCCGGCGCCGGATGACGCCGCCGGCAATGGCGAACAGTCCAAAACGCCTCCGCCGCCCGATCTGGCGGCGGCGCAACAGGCCACGCTGGCGATGGCGTCGCTGCTGTTCCGCATCGAAAGCGAATCCGGCGGCAAGGTGCGCGTGTGCCGGAGTGTCGAGGATATCGAACAGTGCATCGATACCGGCGTGCTTGCGCCGGTGCTGCACATTGAAGGCGCCGAGGCCATCGACGAGAATTTTCACACGCTCGAGGTGCTGCATCAGGCGGGCTTGCGCTCGCTTGGGCCGGTCTGGAGCCGGTCGAACATCTTCGGGCACGGCGTGCCGTTCAGCTTTCCGTCGTCGCCGGATATCGGGCCCGGCCTCACCGATCCAGGCAAGGAGCTGATCCGTGCCTGCAATCGGCTGAAGATCATGGTCGACCTGTCGCATCTCAACGAGCAGGGTTTTTGGGACGTCGCCGCGATCAGCGACGCGCCGCTGGTCGCGACGCACTCCAATGCGCATGCGATTTGCGAGCATGCGCGCAATCTCACCGACAAGCAGCTCGCCGCGATCAAGGACAGCGACGGCATGGTCGGCGTGAACTATCGCGGTGAATTTCCTTCGGCCCGACGGCAAGCGCGACGCCGACACGCCGCTCGTCGCAGGTCGTCGATCACATCGACTATCTGATCGCGCCAGCTCGGCGAGGATCGCGTCGGTCTCGGCTCCGACTTCGACGGCGCGACGATCCCGAAGGCATCGGCACCGCCGCGGGCCTGCCGAACCTTGTCGAGGAGATGCGCGCGCGCGCAGTATGGCGAGGCGCTGATCGAAAAGATCTGCTTTCGCAACTGGCTGCGGGTGCTGAAGAAGACGTGGAGTTGATTGATCGGCTTGACCGGATGTTAATCGGTTCGACGATAGTTTAAACGGAACATGGGAGGATCGGCAATGGCAGGCGCAACGACGCTGGAAGCAGTGGCAACGAACGGCGGCCGCATCAGCGGCATCGCACGACAGGGCCATATCGCCTTTCTGGGCATTCCCTATGCGAGCGCCGAAGCGGTTTCGCGGCCCCGAACCGCGCGCCCGTCATGGAGCGGCGTGAAGGAGGCTGCGAGAATCGGCTTTGCCGCGCCGCAGACCGCGCACGTGATTGCGGGTTTTGCCGCATCTGGTCCGCAGGATGAGGACTGTCTGAACCTCAACGTCTACACGCCGGCCTGCGACGGCAGGAAGCGTCCGGTGATGTTCTGGATTCACGGCGGCGGGTTCACGCACGGCGCGGGCTACGAAGCGCTTTACGACGGCGGCCCGCTGGCCGTGCGTGGCGATGTCGTGGTGGTCACGATCAACTACCGGCTCGGCGCGCTCGGTCTGTCTGCGGCTGCCGCAGATCGGCGCGCACGGCAATCAGGGACTGCTCGATCAGGTGATGGCGCTCGCCTGGGTGCGCGACAACATCGCGGCGCTTCGGCGGCGATCCAGCGCAGGTGACGATCTTCGGCGAGAGCGCCGGCTCGGCGTCGGTGGGCTGTCTCGTGACGATGCCCGCCGCGCGCGGGCTGTTCCGCCGCGCCATTCAGCAGAGCGGCATCGGCCGCGCTGCCACGCCGGATGTCGCCGACCGGATCGCGGATGGGATGCTGGAGTTGCTCGGGCTCGACCGTTCGCGCGCGCAAGAGTTGCTGACGATTGCGCCGGAGAGGATTCTACAGGCTCAGGGCGCGATTGCCGGCAAGCTCGGGGCCGACGTGCGCTTCGGCCCCGTCATCGATTCCGCCACATTGCCGGCGATGCCGTCGAAAGCCGTCGCCGATGGTGCTGCAAGAAATGTTGAGATCGTCATCGGCACCAACCGCGATGAAGTCAAACTGTTCGCAGCCGCGATGCGCCGCGAGCCGATCGATGACGCGACGCTGCTGAAGGATGTGCGAGCGGCATTGCCGAAAGCAGTCGAGGGCGAGGCGAAGGATCTGATCGAGGTTTATCGCGCCTCGCGCAAGGTCAGACTGCTGCCGGACGATAATCTCGACATTCTCGACGCCATCGGCAGCGACGTGCGCTTCCGCGTTGGTTCGGTCCGCTGGGCGGTGAATCAGCGCGCAGCGGGTGGGAAGGCGTGGCTCTATCTCTTTACCCATGCCTCGCCCGCGCGCCGCGGTGCGCTCGGCTCGTGTCATGCGCTGGAAATGCCGTTCGTGTTCGGCACGCTGGGGGCGCCAACCCAGGACAAGTTCGCCGGCACCGGGCCGGATGTGGAGCGGCTGTCGCGTGATATGATGGGCTCCTGGCTCGGCTTTGCGAACACCGGCGATCCGGCGCATGCGAAGGCCGCGCCCTGGTCGCAATATGATGCCGAGAAGCGCCCGACCATGATGTTCGGGACAAAGGCTTCGGCCCTGGAGAATGATCCGTTCGGCGAGGAGCGGGCCGCGATCGAGAAGCTGATGTAGGTATCACGGCCGAAGCCTGGATTGGTCGTCCCTGCGAAGCCGCGGACCCATAGTCCCTGAAGCCGCGAGCTTGTGGCGTTAAGGCAGCTTGCGCTCATGACTTCATTGATGTCACGGCGTATGGGTCCTGCCTGCGCCGGGACGACCACAAATCATTGTCGAAAGAAATCGCCGTCTCACTCCGGCTCGATGCCGGCGTCCTTGATCAGCCGCGTCCACAGTACGAGTTGTTCGTCGACGAACTTTGCGAGTTGCTCCGGCGTGCCGGAGAACGCATCCATGCCACGCTCGCCGAGCTTGCTTCCTGGTGTCGGGATTCTCGATCACCTTGCGCACTTCGGCATTCAGTTTCGCGACCACATCCTTCGGCATGTTGGCCGGGCCGAACCAGCCCTGCCATGAGGTGATGTCGAAGTCCGGCACGCCCGCTTCCTGCATCGACGGCATGTCCGGCAGCAGCGCCGAGCGCTCTTTTGTCGTCACTGCAAGCCCGCGCAACTTGCCGGCGGCAACCAGCGGCAGCCCGGTCGGAATATCGATGAACATCATGCTGACGCGGCCGCCGATCACATCGGTCAGCGCCGGCGGCGAACTCTTGTAGGGCACATGCAGCAGGTCGAGGCTCGTGCGCCGCGCATAGGTCGCGCCCATCACGATCGACGCCGATGAGCCGCTGGCATAGGTGAGCTTGCCGGGATTGGCCTTGCCGTAGGCGGTAAGCTCCTGCACGCTCTTTGCCGGAATGTCCGGATTGATCACGAGCATGAAGGGCAGGTTGCCGGTGCGCGCGATCGGCGTGAAGTCTTTCACCGGATCGTAGGTGAGCTGCCTCATCAGGCTCGGATTGGCCGAATGCGTGGTGTTGGTCGTCACGAACAGCGTGTAACCGTCCGCTGCTGCGCGTGCGACATAGGTCGCAGCCAGCATGCCGTTCGCGCCGGGCTTGTTGTCGATGACAATGCCCTGGCCCAGCGCCGTCCCCACTTGCGCCGCGATCAGCCGGGTCGTTGTGTCGGTGCCGCTGCCGGCCGCGAACGGCAGCACCAGCGTGATGTTGCGGGTCGGATAGGTTTGCGCCTGCGCCGTGCTTACGAGCAGAACGGCGGCGAGCGCGGCTCCCGCAAGCCATGGAAATGATGAACGGATGTCGGCCAGCGATGTCATTCCAGAATGTTCTCCCGCTTCGCGCGCTCTTTTGGTCGGCGGCGCAAATATATGCGACCGACGTTATCCGCTTGCACAGGGCGTTGCGAGTCCGCCGAAGGTCGTCGCGGCGGCCGCGAGGTGCGCCGCGTTGCCTTCAGCAGCCCCGGCAGATTCTCAGCCGGCGGTTGAGGTCGGCCTGCTGCCGCTCTTCGAGCAGTTCGGCGGCGGTCTTGTTGGCCGCAGGGATGTCAGCGGCGCGAGGCTGGCGGTGACCGACAGGGGCGGGAAGCGGTGCGTAGGCGCCTTGCGACGGCGGCGTAATTTGCTCCTGTGCCGACAGGAGCTGGGGGCCGAACAGCACGCCGGCGAACGCGGTGGCGCAGAGCAGGAAATGGCGGAGGGCAGGGATCGGCATGACGGCGTCCATGAATCAGTGATGCAGGAAATCAGGCCTGAGAATTGCGCGTCTTTTGGCAAAAGCCAACGGGGGTCGGCTGCATAGCGATGGTTTTTCAGCACCGGCCGTCCGGTCAAAGTTGAGGCAAATGCCGCCTGCTGCCTATCTTCTCGCCGCGATGAACACGCCAAGCAGCACCAGGGCATAACCTGCCAGGTGAAACAGTTTCGGCTCCTCGCCGAGGAAGCCGATCGCGAGCACCGAGCCGAACACCGGGATCAAATGATAGAACGGCGCGGAGCGGTTGGCGCCGATCAATTCGACGCCGCGGTTGTAGCAGAGGTAGGCGAGTGTCGAGGGAAACACGATCACATAGGCGAGCGTCAGCAGCGTCTCGGTGTCGAACGACATGGTATAGCCGCTCGTCGTCTCCCAGATCACGAACGGCACATTGACGAGCGCGCCGACGCCGGTGGTGAAGCCGAGGAACGCGAGCGGGTGCAGGTTCGGCCGGTAGGGCATCAGCGCCGAGTAGATGCAGAAGATCATCAGCGCGCCGGTGAAAATCAGGTCGCCCTTGTTGAAGTCGATGGCGCTCAGCGCCTCGATGTCGCCGCGGGCGATAATCGTCAGCACACCGGCGAGCGAGATTGCGATGCCGAGCGCCTGCGCCCATGTCAGCCGCGTGCGGAACAGCACCAGCGACCAGAATGCGACGAACAGCGGGCCCGCCGACTGGATCAGCAGCGCATTCAGCGCCGAGGTGTATTGCAGGCCGATATAGGCAATCGTGTTGTAGGCGCCGATGCCGGTGACGGAGAGCAGGATCAGCATCGGCAGATTCGCGCGGATCACCTGCCAGTCGCGTTTCAGATACGGCCACGCGAAGGGAAGGATCAGCAGGAACGCTCCGGTCCAGCGCAGGAACGCGAGCGAGATCGGCGGCACGTGGCCGGCGACATAGCGCCCGAGCACGACATTGCCCGCCCAGAACAGCGAGGTCAGGCTGAGCAGCAGATAGGGCTGGTGCGCAAGCCAGCCGAGCAGTGATCGGCTGCGCTGCGTCTGATCGGGCGTTGTCATGCTGTCGAATAGCCTTGATCCGAACGGCGCGGGGTTGGCTTTACCACCGGACCGGCAGGTTGTCGTGCTGCCCTCGCAACACGAAGGGCGGGGTGGCGTTTCCGCATTCCACTTGACAGATTAAGAATGACAACCATCATACTTTCCAGGGTGGCTTTCGCGCGTCGTCGATTGTCGCGAAGGCGTATTGAGCGCGAACAAGAGGCGGCATCATGACCAAACCGGTCTGCGTGATTTCAGGCGTTGGCCCGGGCACCGGCAGCGCGCTTGTGCGGCGCTTCGTGTCCGGCGGCTATCGCGTGGCGATGCTGGCCCGCAATGTGGCGCGGCTCGATGCGTTGGCGAAAGAACTGCCGGATGCGCACAGCGTTGCCTGCGACGTGTCCGACGCCGCACAGGTCGATGCGTCGATCGCAGCGATCGAGACGAAGCTCGGCGCCCCCGATGTGCTGGTTCACAATGCGGTCGGCGGGGCATTCGGCAGCTTCCTCGAGATCGATCCCGAGGTGCTGAACCGCAATTTTCAGGTCAACACGATGGGGCTGCTCTATCTGGCGCGCCGGCTTGCGCCCGGCATGACCGCGCGCGGGCAGGGCACGATCGTGGTCACCGGCAACACCTCGGCGTTGCGCGGGCGCGCGAACTTCGCGGGCTTTGCGCCGACCAAGGCGGCGCAGCGCATTCTCGCCGAAGCAATGGCGCGCGACCTCGGACCGAAGGGCGTGCATGTCGCCTACATGGTGATCGACGCGGTGATCGATTCGCCGCGCCAGCGCGAGCGCTTTCCGGGCCGGTCGGACGATTTCTACATCAAGCCCGCAGCGATCGCCGACGAGTGCTTCCATATCGCCCACCAGGATCGCTCCGCATGGTCGTTCCTGGTCGAGATCCGGCCGTTCGGCGAGACCTGGTAGGGTCGGCGCGGGCCACAGGCGCACAACCTCCCGTCGTATGTGGCGATCCCTCGGCCAGCCCGGCGGCGTTAAGATTTGCCGTCGGAATCAATGGTTTGAGCCGTTCAAAAGCGCGCAAATGACCCCTCTTTAACTTGCGCATGAAGGCTTCATCCTTTATCCGGAAGCCAAAGCCTTGCTGGGAGAAGTTCCCGCCGCCGGGCGGTGTCACTCCTGCGAACTACAGGCCTTGAGGGACTGTCTTAAAACATGGCGAACGTGGTGGTCGTCGGCGCCCAATGGGGCGACGAGGGAAAAGGCAAGATTGTCGATTGGCTGTCGGAGCAGGCGGATATCGTCGTCCGTTTCCAGGGCGGCCATAACGCCGGCCATACGCTCGTCATCGACGGCAACACCTACAAGCTGGCGCTGCTGCCGTCCGGCGTGCTGCGCCCGTCGAAGCTGTCGGTGATCGGCAACGGCGTCGTGGTCGATCCGCAGGCGTTTCTCGACGAGGTGGCGCGGCTGAGGTCGCAGGGCGTTGCGGTGTCGCCGGATAATCTGCGCGTCGCCGAAAACGTCACGCTGATCCTTGAAGCTGCATCGCGAACTCGATGTCGCAGCGCGAATCTTCCAATACGGGGACCGCGATCGGCACCACGCGGCGCGGCATCGGTCCGGCCTATGAGGACAAGGTCGGCCGCCGCGCGATCCGGTTGATGGACCTCGCCGACCTCGACAGCCTGCCGCGCAAGATCGACCGGCTGCTGGCGCATCACAACGCGCTCCGCCGCGGCATGAACCTTCCCGAGATCGACGGTACGGCGATCTACAACGACCTTGCGGCGCTCGCGCCGAAGGTGCTGCCCTATGCCGAGACGGTGTGGAGCCTGCTCGACGCCAAGCGGCGCGAGGGCAAGCGCATCCTGTTCGAGGGTGCGCAGGGCGCACTGCTGGATGTGGATCACGGCACCTATCCCTACGTCACCTCGTCCAACACGGTGGCGGCGCAGGCGGCGACCGGCTCAGGCGTCGGCCCGGGCTCGGTCGGCTATGTGCTCGGCATCTGCAAGGCCTACACCACGCGCGTCGGCCTCGGTCCCTTCCCGACCGAGCAGGACAACGCGATCGGCAACCTGATCGGCGAGCGCGGCCGCGAATTCGGCACCAACACCGGCCGCAAGCGCCGCTGCGGCTGGTTCGACAGCGTGCTGGTGCGGCAGACCGCGCGAACCTCCGGCATCAACGGCCTGGCGCTGACCAAGCTCGATATTCTCGACGGCTTCGATTCAGATCGATGTCTGCGTCGGCTACAAGCTCGACGGCAAGGAGATCGATCATCTGCCGGCGGGCGAGGGCGCGCAGGCGCGGGTGGAACCGATCTACGAGACCATCGAGGGCTGGAAGGAGCCGACCGCCAACGCGCGCTCCTGGGCGGATTTGCCGGCACAGGCGATCAAATATGTCCGAAGAGTGGAGGAATTGGTCGGTTGCCCGATTGCGCTTGCTTTCCACCAGCCCGGAACGCGAGGATACTATTCTCGTGCAAAATCCCGTTTGAGGCATAAGGTGAGGAAATTCGCTACACTGGAGCGGAATGGCTGATTACTACCCGCTGATTGCCCGTGCGATTGCAGGGCTCGACGCAAGCGCCACCGGCGAGCAGCGCCGGGGGCTGTACGATCGTGCGCGCTCTGCGCTGATCGCGCAGCTGCGCGGCGTGCAACCGCCTTTGAGCGAAAGCGATATCACCCGCGAGCGGCTGACGCTGGAAGAGGCGATCCGGAAAGTGGAGCAGGAAGCGGCGCAGCGCGGTCGCGCGGCTGCCCGCGGCGATGCATCGCGCAGCACCCGGGGCGACATGCTTCGCACGACGCAGGCGTCGATCAATCCCGACGCGCCCGCGCAGGCCGAGCGCGACAGGCGCAACGAGCGTACCGAGCGCTCCCAGGCCGCGCGCGAGGCCGTGCGCACCGAGCGCGATGGTGCACCGGCTTCGCGTCCTCCCGCAGGATGCCCGCCCGCCGACGCGCGAAAACCGCGACAGGGATCGCGAGCGCGAGCAGAATCGCCCGGGTCTCGCCCAGCGGCGTGACCGCGCCGAGCGTGATCGCGGCAGCGACCGGCCGCGTCCGCCGCAAGGCAACAATCATCAGGGCAACAATAATGACGGCGTGCGCGGCTTCCGCGATGTGATGGCGGACGTCGACGATCTTGGCAGTGCTGCAGCGCAGGCCAATCGCTCCGCGCGCCGCACCTACGCCAACGTGCCGTCGCCGACGCCGGAGTTCGACCGGCTCGAGCCGAGCATGGAGGACCGCTCCGGCGAAAACGACTATGCCGCGCATACGGCGCAGACGGGACAGCCGCGGACCGAGGCGCAGTCCTATTCCTTCGACGAGTCGCCGGCGGAAGCCGAGCGCTACCAAAGCCGCCCGCAGACGCGGCCGGAGCCGCCGCGCGAGCGCAAGCGCCCGACGTTGAAATCCGGCATTTTCCCGGTGAAGCGCGCCGCCGCGGTCGGCCTCGTGCTGATCATCATCGGCGCCGTGGTCGCCTACTGGCCGCAGGTGCGCGGCCTCTATACCGACCTCACCGGCCGCGCCAAGCAGGTCGAGGTGCCGAAGAAGGATACGCCGGCCGACCGGCCGAAGATCACCGACCGCGTCGGCCAGCCGTCGAATTCGCCGGTGGCGCCGGTCGCCCAGCGCGTCGTGCTTTATGACGAGGACCCCGCCGAGCCGCAGGGCAGGCAGTATGTCGGGCAGGTGGTGTGGCGCACCGAGAATGTCGCAGGGCCGAACGGCACCACCGATATCGCGATCCGCGCCGACATCGACATCCCCGACCGCAAGTTCAAGGCCGCGCTGACGATCCGCCGCAACAACGACACCTCGCTGCCGGCCTCGCACACGGTGGAGATGACGTTCCAGCTGCCGCCGGATTTCGGCAGCGGCGGCGTGTCGAACGTGCCGGGTGTGCTGATGAAGTCCAACGAGCAGACGCGCGGTACGCCGCTCGCGGGTCTGGCGGTGAAGGTCACCGACAATTTCTTCCTGATCGGACTGTCGAATGTGGAGGCCGACCGCGGTCGCAACCTGCAGCTTCTGAAAGAACGCTCGTGGTTCGATATTCCGCTGGTCTACACCAACCAGCGCCGCGCCATCGTCGCGCTGGAGAAGGGCTCCCCCGGCGAACGCGCCTTCGCCGACGCCTTCGCCGCGTGGCAGCAGTAGTTCCGGGTTCTGCGTCGTCCCCGCGAAGGCGGGGACCCATATCCCCTGTGCCAGTTGATTGTCGCAGCGATCAACACATCAACAAGCAGCCAATGAACGCCTTGCCTTTCATGAGCGCCACGGCGTATGGGTCCCTGCTTTCGCAGGGACGACACCCAACTCCATGACCACACCACCACCCGCCGAACGCGACACCCTGCTCAGCGCCTTCTCAAAGGCGCTGTTCGCGCGCGATGTCGAGGCGGTCTATCGCACCGTGACGCCGGACTTCATCTGGCGGCTGCCGATCGGCCCCGATGTCCCGGTCGCGCGCGAGATCATAAGCCGCGAACAGTTGGCCGCCTATTTCGACGAGCGCGAGCGGATGTATCAGGGCATGCGTTTTCGCGACGTCGTCTATCATCACGCGCCTGAAGCGACCTTCATGACCTTTCGCGTCACCGCCACGCGCAAGGACGGCGGCGCGGGCGTCGATGCGCGACGGGATGGAACGTTATCTTTTCCGCGACGGACGGATCGCGCTGAAGGATGCGTACTGGAAAAGGATTGGCGTAGAATAGGTCGCGCAAGACTCAGTCGTCGTCCCCGCGAAGGTGGGGACCCAGTATCCAGAGCGCCTGAGGTCTACTCGCAGATGCTGCGGCGTACTGGATGCCCGCTTTCGCGGGCATGACGGCGGAGATCACCCCATCAATCCCAGCGCCTTCCACTCGCGTAGCGCTTTTGCATCGCGCGGCGACACGTCGGGAAAATCCTTGTCATCGCCGACGGTCGGGAGAATCTTCCACGAGCGCGCGCACTTTCTGCCCTGGGCAAGCTCGATCACGACGGCGACGTTCGGCACGTCCGCAAGACTGAACGCGTTCACCGGAGGCTCGGCATTGGTGATCATCGCGTTCGAGGTGATGCAGACCTCTGCGAGATCGATGTCGGCCACCGTGCCGAACACGCTGACGTCGGTCACATACACCAACGGCGAGGCTTCCAGCGACGAGCCGATGCGTTTTGCCGCGCGCGCCAGTTCCAGCGCACCGGTGACGACGCGGCGCACGTCGCGGATCGTCTCCCACTTTTTCGCCAGCGCGTCGTCGCGATAATCGCCGAGACGCTCCGGGAACGTCAGCAGATGTACCGACTGGTCTTCTTCGGGGCGATAGCTGATCCAGGCCTCGTCGGCGGTGAAGCAGAGGACCGGCGCGAGCCATCTCAGGATCGCACTGCAGAGATGATCGACCGTCGTCAGCGCCGCCTTGCGGGTGATCGATGATGGCGGTTCGCAATACAGCGTGTCTTTCCGGATGTCGAAGTAGAACGCCGAGAGGTCCGTGTTCATGAAGTTCGACAGCGTCGCGACCACGGTCTTGTAGTCGAAGTTCGCGTAAGCCTCACGCACGATGGCATCGACCTCGGCGAGCCGGTGCAGCATCAGCCGTTCGAGCTCCGGCATGTCGGCCTGATCGACGACGTCGCCGGGCTTGAAGTGCGCCAGCGTGCCGAGCATCCAGCGGATGGTGTTGCGCAGCTTGCGATAGGTCTCGATGGTGTTCTTCAGGATCTCCGGGCCGATCCGCTGGTCGTCGGCATAGTCGGATGACGCGACCCACAGGCGCAGGATGTCCGCGCCGGAATCCTTGATCACCTTCTGTGGCTCAACGGTGTTGCCGAGCGACTTCGACATCTTGCGGCCATGCTCGTCGAGCGTGAATCCGTGCGTCAGCACCACGTCATAGGGCGCGCGGCCGCGCGTGCCGCAGCTTTCCAGCAGCGAGGAATGGAACCAGCCGCGGTGCTGGTCGGACCCTTCCAGGTACATCACCGTGTCGGCGCCACCATCGACCTTGCGGACGATGTTGCCGAGCGACGGGAAATTCTGGCGATCCTCCAGCACGAACGCATGCGTGGAGCCGGAGTCGAACCATACGTCGAGAATGTCGTCGACTTTCTGCCAGCCTTCGGCCTCGAGTTTCGGCCCGAGGAAGCGCTCGCGCGAGCCACCAGCGTACCAGGCGTCCGCGCCTTCGCTCGCGAAGGTCTCGGCGATGCGCTGGTTGACACTCTCGTCCTGCAGGATATCGACCGAGCCGTCGCCCTTTTCCTTGACGAACACGGCAATCGGCACGCCCCACGCGCGCTGGCGCGAGATCACCCAGTCGGGGCGATTGACGATCATGCCATTGAGACGGTTTTGACCGGCCGGCGGCACCCACCGGGTCTCTGCGATTGCGTTGAGTGCGCGGGCGCGCAGCGTGTCGCCCGGCTTTGCCGCCGCGCCGTCGGCGATCGGCTTGTCCATCGCAATGAACCATTGCGGCGTGTTGCGGAAGATCACCGGCTTCTTCGAACGCCATGAATGCGGATATTGATGCTTCAGCCGGGAGCGCGCGAGCAGCATGCCGGCCTCGACCAGCGCCTTGATGACGGCCTCGTTGGCGTCGCCCTTCTCGCCCTTGTCGGTGATGACGCGCTTGCCGGTGAAACCCGGCGCCTGCTCGGTGAACGCGCCGTTCTCGTCGACGGTGTAGGGGATCGCCGTGTTGATGCCGCGCGCCTCGAGCGCGCGTGCACTCGCCGTCCAGATGTCGAAGTCCTCGCGGCCGTGACCGGGCGCCGTGTGCACAAAGCCGGTGCCGGTGTCGTCGGAGACGTGGTCACCGTCGAGGAGAGGGACGTTGAATGTATAGCTGTCCGCCACCCCGCGCAGCGGATGTGAGCATACGCTCGCGCCGAGCATGTCGGCGGTCACGTCGCTGGTGCGCTCGAAGGCCGTGACGCGCGCCTGCTTGAAAACATCCGCGGCGAGCGTGTCGGCGAGAACCAGCAGATCGCCGGCCTTGGCCCAGTTGTCACCCGGAGCGTCAGTAACCCGGTAGAGTCCGTAGGCGATCCGCGAGGAAAAGCTGATTGCGCGGTTGCCCGGCAACGTCCAGGGCGTGGTCGTCCAGATGACAATGGAAACCCGGCGTCCGTCCTGGCCGGGCTCGCCCCGGCCGTCCACGTCCTTTGCAAGCAGATCGCGGGTCGCCTGGTCCAGCCCGCGCATGACGGCTGCAGAGTCGGCGAGAGGAAACTTCACCCAGACCGTATCGCTCGTATAATCCTCGTACTCGACCTCGGCCTCGGCGAGTGCGGTCTTCTCCACCACGCTCCACATCACCGGCTTTGAGCCGCGATAGAGTGTGCCGTTGGCCACGAACTTCATGATCTCGCGCGCGATGGTCGCTTCCGCGTGGTAGGCCATGGTCGAATAGGGATGATCCCAGTCGCCGACCACGCCGAGCCGCTTGAACTCCTCGCGCTGCACGTTGAGCCAGCGCAAGGCGTAGGCGCGGCATTCCTGCCGGAACGCGATCATCGCCTCGGGATTTTTCAGGTCCGGCTTCTGCTTGCCCTTCGAGCGGTAGTTCTCTTCCTCGATCTTCCATTCGATCGGCAGGCCGTGGCAGTCCCAGCCCGGGATATAGTTGGAATCGTAGCCGAGCATCTGCTGGCTGCGCGTGACGAGGTCCTTCAGGATCTTGTTCAGTGCGTGGCCGATATGGATGTTGCCGTTGGCGTAGGGCGGGCCGTCATGCAGCACGAATTTCGCGCGGCCCTTGGCGCTGGCGCGCAGCTTCTCGTACAGATTGGTGTCGTTCCAGCGCTTCAGGATCTCCGGCTCGCGCTGCGGCAGGCCCGCGCGCATCGGGAATTCGGTCTTCGGCAGGAACAACGTCTTCGAATAGTCGGTGGCGTCCGGTTGTCCGGTCGGCGACGTTTGCGGCTTGTCGGTCATGGGGGCTCTTGGTCGGCTCGAAGGCTCTGGAGGCACGATACGGTTTACAAACCGGCCCCGTTTCGGGGCATGCCTAGCGCGGAAACATTAAAGACATCCCGGTCTTGCGCGCGAGCTTGACGCTCAGGCGGAAGCCGGGCCGCTAATGCCTATAATAATGAGCCGGGACATGCGCGGCTTTTAGCAGGGGCGGGCGGGGTTCGAAAGGCCAAAAGCCTCAGCCAACCTTGCCCAGCGCCGGAAAAGCCCCCGGCTGGGCAGCGAGGGCTGCTTTCGCCTTGGCGCTGTCGTCGTCCATCTGGCGGATCAGCGCGTCGATCGAGTCGAATTTCGCCTCCGGCCGGATGAAGGCGATGAAGGCGATGTCCAGGGTCTTTCCGTAGAGGTCGCCCTTGAAGTCGAACAGGAAGGTTTCCAGGAGCGGCGCGCCGTTGTCGAAAGTCGGCCGGCGGCCAAAACTCGCCACGCCATTGTAGCGCTCGCCATTGAAGCCGGCGCGGACCGCGTAGATGCCGTGGCGCAGTGTTGTGGCCGGGTTGAGCCGCATGTTGGCGGTCGGATAGCCGAGATCGCGGCCGCGCTTCTCGCCATGGATCACCTCGGCCGTGACGAACCAGGGATAGCCGAGCATGGCCGAGGCGTGATCCAGCCGCCCTTCGGATAGCGCCTCGCGGATCGCTGTCGACGACACCGCATGAGCCTTGATGTCGAAGTGCGGCTCGACATGCACATCGATCTTCAGTCGCGGCGCTTCCGCCTGCAACAGGGTCGGCGAGCCCGCGCGGCCCTTGCCGAAATGAAAGTCATAGCCGACGGCGAGGCCGCTGATGCCGAGCCGGCCGACCAGGTCGTGGTTGATGAAATCCTGCGCCGAGGTTGCAGCCCGCGCCGCGTTGAACGTCATCACCACCGCGCCGTCGAGCCCGGTGCCGGCGAGCAGCCGCAGCTTGTCGATCTCGTCCGTCAGGCGAAACTGCGGCGCGCCGCGGTTGAAGAAGTCGCGCGGGTGCGGCTCGAAGGTCATGGCATAGGCGAGGCCGCCGCGCGCCCGCGCCATCCGCTGCGCCGCCCCGATCACCGCGCGATGGCCGAGATGCACCCCGTCGAAATTGCCGAGCGCAATCACCGCGCCCTTCGGAATGGCATTGGGCGGTGTTGTGTCGCGGATTACAAGGAAGCGGGAGGTCATCGTCTTCTGGAGGGCCGTCTGCACTGGAATGGGCCGCGACCGTGCGGCTGGCAGGCCCGGGAAGTCAAGCCAATGGTAACCATTCTGCGGCTGCGTGGCCGGCGGTATGGCCGAAATGTGCTGTTCGGACCGCCGGGGAACGGTCGATTAACGGGCCGTTTAAGGACGAATGCTAAGTCCTTGCCTGCAGGGGGCCTGCCGCATCTTCGTCGACCGGACGGTTTTGTCCGCGGTCCTTTCAACCCGCCATGAAACAGGCGGGCTCGCAGTCTTGCGTGTCAAGGAGCAGAAGCTATGGCCGTTGATCTCTCGATGTCGGTTCTGGTGGTAGACGACTACAACACCATGATCCGCATCATTCGTAACCTTCTCAAGCAGCTTGGCTTCGAAAACATCGACGACGCCAGCGACGGCTCGGCAGCGCTGAACAAGATGCGCGGCAAGAAGTACGGCCTTGTGATCTCCGACTGGAACATGGAGCCGATGACCGGCTTCGATCTCCTGAAGGAAGTTCGCGGCGATCCGAATCTGGCCATGACGCCCTTCATCATGGTGACCGCGGAATCGAAGACGGAAAACGTCATCGCCGCGAAGAAGGCCGGTGTGAACAACTACATCGTCAAGCCGTTCAACGCCGCCACCCTGAAGACCAAGATCGAAGCGGTTTTCCCGGAATAGGCTGAGCGGCTCTTCGCTCGCCTTTGTGTTCCGGGCATCCACCTCTCCACAGCAACTCCGCGGCAAAACGTGGATGGCCGGGACCAGCCGGCCATGACGGCAAAAGGCGTCATTCGCAGCCTGCCCGGCAGCCGCATTCCCGCTTGCAGCCAGCCGTTTGAGCGGGTAATTGAATTTTTCGTGTTGCTCCCTTCGTCTAGCGGTTAGGACGCGGCCCTCTCAAGGCTGAAACGGGGGTTCGATTCCCCCAGGGAGCGCCAGTAAAATCAACCACTTAAATAATTTTGGCCGCAACCGTCGAATATCAGTCGAATAAGCTTCGGCGAACAACAGCGAATGCTGCAGGACTGATTCCCACCTGAGCAAGCTAGCTCAAAGCTCTGGTCCAAGTCGCTCCAAAGGCCCGGCGAGTGCGCCGCTCGAGTGGCACTGACAGTATCGGGCCTTTGCGCCACCGTACGTGGTTCAGAGTCCCATTCCCTCCGCCAGCCTGTTTCGCGAACCGGTTCTCTGGGCGTTCTGACAGCGATCAAGTCTCGCTGTTTTTGCAGTTGTTTTGCTTTGCAGGCCCGTACTAGCTCCGCGGACGGCCGGTCCTTTTCGTTCTCTGAACGCCGATTTTCTCCGGAGCTCTGTACTTTGACGTGAAGGTACGGAATTTTTCCTTGTTTGAACGCAGGCGCTTAGCAGGTGCGGACTTTACCGGAGTTCGAAATCCCGCTCGCTGCACCGACGCTAAAATCGAGCGGCTCTTTGGCGTCCGTCCGTTGACCCGCGGCCCGCAGGCGGGTGGCTCCATTGGCAAATCTCAGTTACCTAGAGTTGTAGTCATAGCAGTTTGGAAACGAGTGGATTAGTCATGCTGACACATGATCCGCAGCGCGTATTGGAGAGGTTGCGAGACCACCTAACTCAGCCAGAGGCAAATATTGCATTTCTGTTCGGTGCGGGCACTTCTTGTTCGGTACAGGTCGAAAACGTAGCAGGTGAGCAAGACAAGCAGGACGCCCGAGAGAAGGGCGATACTCCAAAAACTCGCTCGCTGAATTCCTGATGTCGCCCAGCTAACTGCAATTTGCGAGAAGGAGATTCGAAAGCTGGACGCCGAGGGCGAAGCAAAGCGCTTCGGGCCGGCGTATGAAGCAATCGAACGCGAGGCGAAGCCGACAAACCGAACCGCAAATATCGAAGATATACTTTCGTGCGTCAGGCGGAAACTCCAAGCCATCAGCGAAGGCGATACACTCTCAGGCCTTACCAAAGTCGATTTGGGTGAATTTGAGAAAGTTATTCGCGGAACCATCGCTTCGCAGGTCAATCCAGTGCGGTCAAGCTTTCCACTCGCTCTTCCGCACGAGAGCTTTGTCAGGTGGATCGCTCGTATGCCGCGTGCGCATCCGGTAGAAATTTTTACTACGAACTACGATGTCTTAATAGAAACTGCACTTGAGGCTGAACGTGTTGCTGCCTTCGACGGATTTGTTGGTTGCAATCAGCCATTTTTTTCTCCTGAAACGCTTACTCGACCTGAGAGTTCTCCCGCTCCGTCGTGGACGCGGCTATGGAAGATTCATGGATCGATCACGTGGAGGCTAAATGAAATCTCCTCACGCCATTCAAATCCGTCGTGCGGCTTAGGAAGCGTTTTTGGCATCAGCACATACGCTATGCGTCGAGTCTTTTCGCCATTGGCCTAAGTTTCGACGAGCTTGGTAAGCCGGGTCATTACTCTTCCTTCTCGTGCACCCGCATCATTTTTCCGGGCGGGTGCCGGCGCGGGCATCCCGACTGGCAACGGAGCGCGGAAAGCGCTGCTGCCGGCTTCGGTGATGCGGTATTCGGGACTGCCTTCGCCTTCCTTTTGAAGCCAACCGTTTTCAACTAAATTGGCCATCATGACTTCGCGAGGTCGACCAAGCTCCTCAGCCGTTTGCCAGGTGCCCGTAAGCAGCATCTGAAGCACCCGTCTTTCGCTCACGGTCGGCAGAGATGAATCTCTTCGGGGCATTCGTTAGTTTCCCTTTGCCTTCAGCTCAAGCTCGACAAGGCCGTCGGCGAACTTCATTGGTTCGGTGCACGAGGTCAGCATAGCTGACACAATCAATAGAACTAATTAATATTCGCATGCTTGCCCCAGGATCACTTCGCCTTCAGCCCCATCTCTACAAGCGTTCGGATGCCTTGATGCAGTTCATTTGGAAGACCCCATTGGCAGCCGCTGACGGAAAGCCTCGCGACCAGCGTCGGTTATTTTGTACTCGAACCGCGTGGTAACGCGACGCTCGATCCAGCCTTTTGACACCATTTTTTCTAAAGTCGGCGCCGCCGTGGGATAGAGCGACATGGCCGGCTTCCAATCTCCTGAGAGCAAGGCCTGCAAGGCATGACGTTCTTTGTTGTGAGGAAGACTACTTTTCCGGGGCGGCATGCTTTTCGACTATTTCCCCTTCGCTTCAGTCCCAGCTCGTCCAGGCCACGCCCGCGGTGATGCGCGTGCTATTCGTCTCGATGTTCGACGTTGATCCTGTTGCGGCGCGCCATCAAAAAACCCACGATACCAATGCACACGAAGACTCCACCCCAGATAACGATATCATGCGAAAAGTCGGATAGCCGCATCACTTTCCCTTCGCCTTCAGCCCTGCCGACGAGCTCGAGGTTACCGTCGATAGATTGCGACGCCGTGGTCGTTTACAGCAGCACAATCACTGGTTCGGTCACCGAATCGATGCACACTTTTAGACCGGTGGTTTTGTTCAATTCTAGCTCCCAACCTGCCACCTCGCATATGAGGTCGCCAGAAGGGTTTTCCGAAGTGATTTTTACCGCAAGGTCAACATCGCTGCCTGGCCGAGCTGTTCCTTTAGCTCTGCTTCCAAACAAATCGACGGACTTAATGATCGATGTGCGTTGCGCCCATGCTTGGATGGCTTTGCGCTGATTGTCGGTCATATCCACGTGTCAATTTCCCTTCGCCTTAAGCCCCCATCTCCGATGCTCAATAACGTATGGGCAACGGCGTCTGGAAGGCCTCGAGGCCGGCGGTGGTTATTCGGTATTCAATCTCGACCGCGCTACGCACTTCGATCCAGCCCTTCTCGACCATCGAGGTCAAAGTCTTGGAACTGGTGGAGTAGAGAGCTCTGCTAGCGATCCACTCTCCTGAGAGAAGTACCTGCAGTGCATGTCGCTCCGTGTACCGCGGGAGGCCGCTGACCCGTCGTGGTGCGCGTTCGTTCATTTCCCCTTCGCCTTCAGCCCCAGTTCCACAAGCCGGCGGATGGCTTCGGAGCGGGTGGCTTCGTGGCCCTTTGCCCAGTCCATAATTTGCTTCATGAGCGGGTCAGCGATTCGCACTCCGTAAAGCGGCTCAGTACCAGTTGCCGGACGACCGGCGGATTTACGTTTAACGGTTATTGACTTAGGCATAATTACGTATAACGTAAATGCAGGCCGGAAGGAAGCAGCAACTTCCTGTCCGGCCCTAACCCTGATCCTGAGGACTAGTCATGACCAAGGCTGACGGCGTGCATAGCACGCAAGGGCCAACTGCGCCCGAAATTCCCCCACACGACACAATGACTCAAGAACGGCCAGCCGAGGCCGTGGATTCGTTCGCGTCGCTATCCGCTGCCGTACACCCGGCATGGCATCAGGCAATCCTGAGACTCGCCAGCGCTACGGAAAGGTTGGCGACAAAGCTCGAAATGTTGTGCGCCACGCCCGGTGGGGACGGTCGCCTTCAGGCCGCGATCCGCGATCTGATTCCCGACCTTCTGGAGTTTCTCGACGAGACCGACGCTGACCCTGACCTAGAGCCGTGGCTTGCCGGCGCCGGAGAGCAAGGCGGTGACGATCGGGAGCAGGACGCCGAACACGACGAGCCATCGCTCGGCCGGACTGATCGCGCTGCGATGCGCGGGCAGTATTTGGGGTTGATCGATTTGGAACTGGATCGATCGGACGACGAGCCGAGCCTTGGGGCGCCCGCATGCGCGGCATCGAGCTACATGCCGAACGGGCGTAACTCTACCGGCGATCAAACGCACTGGGGCGAGGGTGGGCGCGACGATCGAGAGGACGAACACGACGGGGGCGAGGTTGATTACTGGCCTGCGCCGGCCGCTTGAGCATAGCGTCACAATTGGTTCGCAATCGCTAGGGATGATCCTTTCGCGGTTTCCCCCTCTAGGTTGACCGCGTTTCAGAACCACCTCGGCTCCGCCAGTAGCACCCGCCCTGGCGGGGCGTTTTTGCGTCCGAACCATCTTCGCCGCCTCCTTGTGAGCGCGGCGCTATCCCGCAAGTAACAGCCTCGGTGCGTTGTGTGATGCGTCCCACATACCGCATGCGGAGGTCCGACTACGTTGGTGTATCGGTGGTCACAACGATCCACCCACAAAAAGCGGGACATACATCATGCGCAAAACTATCATTTTCGCTCTGGCAGCGATTTCTTTCGCCAGCATCGCCACATCATCGCAGGCCGGTAACGTGCGCGACCACCGCAACTCCGCGCCGCCGGTTGCCAGCAAGGGTCAGGGGGGCGTCACGGTCACCAACTCTCCCGTAAAATGTATCGTTATTCGCAATGATAAATTAAGTCTTCGGGGCAGCTGCCCGAAGTGATGGTGGCCGCGCCCAACTGGGGGAGTTCCCCCGATCGGATACCGAATGCCCTAACGATCGTCTGCGCCGCGGTCCTTGCGATCGCGGCGCTGCCCAAACGAACAAAGGCCGGGCAACCGCCGGCCTCTTTGAAACCGCGAACAGTTCCTTAGCCTTTGTGCGCTAGGTTCTCGGCGTGGTGCCCCCAGCACCGCCCTTTCTGCTGTTTTAGTAACCCGCCGTGCCGGTCGCGCGGCGGGTTTTTGTTGTTCTCCGAAAAGAAAGGAGCCGCCGGGGGACCGCCGGCGGCTCAGGGGAAGCGTCGAAGGACTGTGGGACATCAGCCCGTCGATATAGTGACCTTACTTGTTCATTCAGGCGCGCGCTGTTCCCGGGGTAACAGGTCGAACGGCCTGTGTGACGTGTCACACTTACTGGGACTTAGGAGCTCGACATTGTCACATCCACGAGTGGCAGGAGGATAACGCCAAACAGACGGAACGCGACAATGAAACGCTCTCACCTCATCGCTTTCGCAACCGCTATTGTGATCGGAATCGTCATCGGCTCGCTCGCCCCTATGCACTTAGGCATCATCGGCCTGGGCTGACGCCGGACCGCTTTCGCCCATTGCCGTCGCGACTCATGCGCAGCGGTTGTGCATTGGGAGAAGCGCTATGTGGGACCTTCGTGCCACCTTGTCAGGGCTTGCGTTCGTTGACGCCGCAACCGTTGTGTTCGCCGCGGCGCTGGTGGTTCTCAGCTAGGCGATAACGTTTGGCGTCGTCCGAACAAGGCGTAACCTGGCTCCGATCGAGCAGGGCCCCTTCGGAAATTTTTTCTTTGGGCGGCCAACTTGCGGCGCCGTTTGTAAAAACTGTAGCAAGGGGCGGATCCAACTAGAACACGATCGATAAACGGATCGTCATTCTCCGAATTTGCGGCTATGGCTGGGCGTGCTGAGGGGAGCGCGTGACGGTCGGGAATGGCTTGGGCTGGCGGCGTTGCCGCTCCTGCTTTCAGTGGCAACTCTGAGCGTGCTTCTGGGCCTCGCCTATTGGCTGGCGAAGTAAGGCCGCCTCAGTTGGCGTTTATTGAACAGTGTGGCATTTTTTGACGTTCCATTAGTGCCGGTTTCAAGGCGGCGAGTTTGGCTGCAGAGGAACCATGCCGTCCCGCCTTTCGATAACGGATACTCAAACGCCACGCCCTCTGGGTCATGCACCTTGAACCAAGCGTCGGCTGAATTGGCGTCAGCGAAGATTTTGATGTGATCCTGATTGCCAACGTCTTTGGATGTGTTGGCGTAGACTTAGACGTATTTCATGGCGTTCGCATTCTGCAGCGACGCCAGGGACGAGATCAATCGGCTGGTCCGTTTCTCGACGAGACCGAGGGACTTATGGAGCTAGGACCCGAGGACGAAAACGACGATTCGGAGTGGGAGCCCCGCCTGGGGTCGCTCGACCGCGCCGCGAACCAAACCCGATGGAGTTCCGGCGCCTGCAATGACGTTGAGCGCGAGCACGACGGCTGCGAGCCGGACGAGTCCGGCACTGGCGATCAGGACGGGCTGGAGGAGCAGGAGCCGTTTCGCGATTGGCAAAACGCGGGGATGGTGTGAGGCTGCTTCGCCTCTACCTCGTGCGCTGGTGCATCCGACTGTCCGCCACGCTGGCGATCTTCGCGTTGAAGCGTTCAGAACGCGACGAGCGACGATGACGAAGGCGCGGGTCTACCGCCGGCCTCTTCCATCCGCCAGCGCGAAAGAAGCCCGGTCCCTTTGGCTACATGGGCTTTGCAATTTGTCGTAGCCGACATGCGCGCACTGTGTCGGGCAGCGAACAGACGCGCTCAGGGTCAATGTCCAAAATGGTCCAGCGGTGGGACGTGCAGCTCAATCCGCCTTGTACGTTCTGAAGGGAGAGGAACATGCCCGTGTTTTTCATCCATACGCGGACCGGGGATGTGATTGCCGAGGACGACGAAGGTATCGATGTGCCAAGCCTTGAAGAGGCCAATGCGATGGCAATTGTTACAGTCCGCGAGCTGCTGGCCGACAACATCAAGTCAGCTTCGGCTACACCCCTGAAGGCCGTCATAATCACTGACGAAAACGGCAAGACGCTTATGACGATCCTCGCCAAAGATGTTCTGCCGGAGCATTTGAAGTAAGGTCGCCTCAGTTGGCGGACCCTTAGGTCGGCTGCAAGGGGGCCGCCCCGGCCCGGTTCTCGACAACGGGATACTGAAATGCCACCCCCTCAGGGTCATGCACCTTGAACCAGGCGTCGGCCGAATTGGCGTCGGCGAAGACGGTCGCTGGATGGACAACGTGTTCATCGAAAGGCTGTGGAGACACTCAAATACGAATGCGTGTTCCTGAACGCTTTCAAGTCTGGCAGTCAAGCAAGAACCGGCATCGGACGCTGGATCGCCTACTCCAACACCAACCGACTACACCCGACCTTCGGCGGCAGGACGCCTGACGAGGTTTATTCCAGGCAGGATACCGGGGAGAACTGGCGGCCTAGTCAAACCCAAAATCCATCTTGGGCTTGCCGCCAAACTGTCTCGGAAACAGGGAGCACGTCAAATA
The DNA here is from genome assembly GCA_963774995.1 of uncultured Alphaproteobacteria bacterium. Taxonomy (GTDB): domain Bacteria; phylum Pseudomonadota; class Alphaproteobacteria; order Rhizobiales; family Xanthobacteraceae; genus P52-10. The sequence goes on along the minus strand of CAVZHJ010000012.1, from coordinate 12,196 downwards.
CGCGAATAGACCTATCGTCACCCCTCATATTCGAAATCTGCTCGAGTTCGAACTGGTAAGGTTGGCAAACACCGTTTCGCTAACTGGATAGCCTAATCGCCGCTATTTCATGGAGACTGGCGAACCCGAGGTCTGAGCTGCTGCCGGTTTGATGGACACCCGGTTAAGCTAATCCCACCTTGCGCTCGAACTCAACCGGGCTGAGGTATCCGATCGTCGAATGACGCCGGATCGCGTTGTAGAACCGCTCGATGTAGTCGAACACATCTGCCTCTGGCCTCGTTCCTGGTGCGATAGATTTTGCGCTCGATGCGTTCGGTCTTCAGCGACGAGAAGAAGCTCTCCATCGCCGCGTTGTCCCAGACGTTGCCGGATCGGCTCATGCTGCAGATGATGCCGCTGTCGGCCATCAGGCGCTGGAACTGCTCGCTGCGTATTTGGCTGCCCCGATCGGAGTGATGCATCAGGGCATCCGGCTTGCCGCGCCGCCAGACGGCCATCAGCAGGGCGTCCGCAACCAATTGCGCCGTCATGCTGGCGCTCATCGACCAGCCGACCACCCGGCGCGAGAACAGGTCGATGACGGCCGACACGTAGAGCCAGCCCTCGGCGGTCCAGATGTAGGTGAAGTCGGCGATCCACTTCTGGTTCGGCCGCTCGGCCGCAAACTGACGGTCCAGAAGGTTCGCCGGCACGTGTCGCGACCTGGCGATCGCCTTCGTCCTTCGGCAGGCGCCGGCGCCGTGGCCGCGCCCGCAAGGCCTGCAGCCGCATCAGCCGCTCGATCCGGTGCAGGCCGCATTCGACGCCGTCCGCCAAAAGGTCTCGCCAGACGCGCCGTGCGCCGTAGGTCCGGTCGCTGGCAAGGAAGCTCGCCTTGACCTGCTGGCCTAGACCGTCTCGTCGCTTCGGGATCTGGCGCTGGGCGATCGGTTCAGCCAGGCATGGAAGCCCGACCGCGAGACGCCCATCGCTTCGCATAGCCATGCCACCGGCCAGATGTTCCGGTGCTTCGCGATGAAGCCGAACTTCATGTCGCTTCCTTCGCGAAGTAGGCTGCGGCCTTTTTTAGGATGTCCCGCTCCGCCTTCAGCTTGGTGACCTCGCGCCGCAGCCGCTCGATCTCCAGCTGCTCAGGCTTCATCTGCCCGTGGCCGGGGAAGGCCTGCACCGGGTCGGAGCCGAACTCCTTCACCCATTTGCGCAGCACGTTCTCGTGAACGCCCAGGTCGCGGCCGGCTTGCGCCACCGATACCCCGCGTTCCCTGACAAGCTTGACCGCCTCGATCTTGAACTCTCGACTGAACCTTCGTCTCTGCATGACCCACCTCCGGCTTCATGAAACACCCAATCTCGGTGTCCATCAAACCGGCAGCAGCTCAGTTGGGCGCGTCCGTAAATATGCGTTCGCCCTGATCGTGGACGTTGCCGTTGCAATTGCGCTGTCGGCGATTTGTCACCAACATTTTGCGGCTCATGCTTTCTTAATCTCTGCGACGCGCTGATTTGCGCTCGCACGATTTGTTCTTTGCGAACGAAGTGGAATGAGAACGGGAACAAAGTGATGGACGCTTCACAAATCACCGCGATGCGGGCTTTCGTTCCACCGATGGGCATCAGGGAAGGCTGCGATTCTACGAGCGTCTCGGGTTCACAATAGTGCCCTTGGGAGACAAGCTGGCTCATGTCCGTCTCGGAGATTTCGACTTCCTACTTCAGGAGTTTTACATGAAGGAATTCGCGGAAAACCCGATGATGCATCCGCTGGTCAAAGACCTCGACAGTTGGTCGCAGCACATCGAATCCCTAAATCTTGAACACCATTCTGCGGTTGGGGCGCCCGCACTCCAGAAATGCAGCCGTGGGGAATGCGCATCGCCTATGTCTACGATCCCTGCGGGCGTGCTCCGGCACATTGGAGAATGGCAACGTCTCCTTAATCCGTCTGCGAGATAATTCCTGTCAGGCGGATTTGTTCTGCGTACCGCTTCTGCGTGTAATGTACCCTAGCGCCCCACACCCCGTCAGCAATGACGGGGTGTTTCATTCTCAAGCATCATTTCGATTGTCGTCCAAGGCTTCCGCCAGAACGGCGCACCGTCAGGCAAGCCGGAGCATCTCTACGAACACCACGATGGGCACGATGTTGGGGGAGTAGTGTCGCGCTACCTTGGCGACTTCGCTGCCCTGCATCTCGCTTTATTTAGTGCGGAGCGATCTACGCCGTTACCATTCTTCCAATTTACTCACCCGTCACCGATCATTCGGTGTGCGAGGTCTGCCAGCGGGTAACGAGTGAATGGCGGGGTAGTTTGGTTCGGACCTACACCCTGAAACAGAGGCCCAGGGGATACTAGGCAAGCTTGCCCAGGTAACGAGCCATTCGAAGATATTTTCGACGATGTGCGCAGCGGTTACGGAAGCCGGCGCGCGGATCGATTTCGGCTATCACTTCATCATCTCGACCGAGCAGCAGCTTGCCGGTGTCCCCGCCTACGCCGTCGAAATACGGCGCGCCATCGTTCAAGATCTTCATGAACAATCGCGGCGGCGAAGGCAAACGGCTTGGGCTTGCCGGATATCGATGACGGCTTCCTGTTTCGGCTTTGCCAGCTTTCGGCAGCGAACGGTGGCATGGTTTGCCCGCATCCGGAGAACATCGAAGTCGCCTGGCTGATGCGCAAGAGCGTGATGGATGCCGACCCGAAGGGCGAGGGCGGCCTTGCGAGCTGGAACGCGACGCGGCCGCCCTTTGTCGAAGCTGATGCCGTGCAGCGGGCCGGCGCTGTTTGCCGCGCAACGCCGGCTCGCCGCTCTATATCGTGCACACGTCATCCGCCGCAGGCGCTTGGAAGCAGCGCGGGTCGCGCGCGAGCTCGGCACGCCGATCTACATCGAGACGTGCCCTCACTATCTGACGCACGACATCGATTGGACGGTCGGCGAGATCGGCAAGATCAATCCGCCGTTGCGCGAAGCGTCGCGATCGCGCCGCGCTGTGGCATGGCATTGCTGCGGGTCTGATCGATACGGTTGCAACCGACCACGTGCATCGTGACGTAACATCGAAGGAGGGGGGCATCTGGGCCGCATCGCCGGGCTGCCCGGGTCTGGAAACACTGCTGCCGATCATGTTGTCGGAAGGTTTCCACAAGCGCCGGATTCCGATCCGTCACCTGGTTTCGCTCCTGAGCGAGAATCCCGCGAGAATCATGGGCTCGGCGACCGCAAGGGCATGATCTCGCCGGGTTTCGACGCGGACTTCGCGATTGTCGGACCTCAACGCGACGACATCGGTCTCCAATGCGAGCGTTGTCTCCAGCGCGGGATATTCGATCTATGACGGCTGGAATCTCAAGGGCAAGGTCGTTCACACGATCGTGCGCGGCCATTCGGTTGTGGAAAACGGAAAGCTACTCGATGCTGCGGTCGGGCACGGAAAATATCTGCATCGCCGGCTCGGCGCACGAATGAACTAGGTCGGAACCGAATGGTTGCCCTCGCTGAAACCGGACCAATGCACTTGTCGATCGGCTGCGCAGACAGCTGACCGGCATTGCGGTCTCGACGGACGGCCTTGAACTTTATCAGACCGATATATTCTATGAGTTGGAGCATTTGCCGGTTGCGGTCGTCTCGCCGCAAAGCGCGGCCGATGTGCAGCGGATCGTCAAGGCGGCGCTTGCGCTTGGACTGTCGCTGTCGAGCCGTGGCGCCGGGCTGTCCTACAGTGCCGGCTATATTCCGACCAACGAGCGCACGCTGATCGTCGATACCTGCGGCATGAACCGTATCGTCGAGCTGAACGTCGAGGATCGCTACGTCACGGTTGAGGCGGGCGTCACCTGGGCTTCGTTGTACGAGGCGCTGAAGGGCACGGGCGTCATTTCCCCATTCTGGGGGACGTTTTCGGGTCGCAACGCGACGGTCGGCGCGGGCTTGTCGCAAGGCGCAAAATTCTACGGCTCGGGCTTTCGCGGAACGTCGGCGGAATCGGTGATCGGGCTTAAGGTCGTCACCGGCGAGGGCGACCTCGTGACGACCGGTTCGGCCGCCAGCATTCATCGGCCATCGCCTTTCTACAGAAATTACGGTCCCGATCTGACCGGCATGTTTCTTGCCGACTCGGGCGCCTTCGGCATCAAGGTCGAGGCGACGCTGCAACTCATTCCCGCGGCGGAGGCGATCGAGGTGGCATCGTTCTCCTTTGCGGTTGCCGACGATTTGATGCGCAGCATGGGGACGATCGGTGCGGAAGCGCTCGCTTCCGAAAGCTTCGCGCTCGATCCGAATTCGGTTCGCAGCCGGCTGGTCAGCAGAGGCGTGGGCAAGGATCTGCAGACGCTGAAATCGGTGGCGGCCGCAGCATCGTCCCCGCTGAAGGGCCTGAAGGATGCTGCTGTCGATCGCGATCGGCGGACGCGGCTTTGCCGAAGAGGTCGGATACCTGCTCAATTGCGTGACCGAAGGCCGCACGCAACCGGAAGCGGCGTCGCGGATGGCGCGCATTTGGGAGATTGTGACCAAGCAGGCGCAGTCGGAAACTCGCTCTTCGATCCCGCGTGTGATGCGCGCAAATCCGTTTCCTGAAGTCTCGGGGCTGCTGACGCCCACCGGAAAGCGCATCAACTGGCTGCACACGGTCGTTCCCAACTCGCGCGCCGTCGAATGCTTCAACGAAACCGAGGCGCGTGTATCGCCGGCACAAGGCCGAGATCGATCGCTTCGAGATCAACTGGGGTTACTTCCTGACCACAAACGGGCCAAGCGGCGTCGGCATCGAGACGCTGATCAACTGGGCGGACGCGCCGCTGCCAATTCATCGCCACTATATGGCTGCTTCCGGCGCCTATGCGACCAAGCCGGCCGACCTCGAAGCGCGGCAGGCCGTTGCAAACATCACGAAGGACATCATCCGCCGCTGGTCCGAAATCGGCGCAGTCCATCTGCAGATCGGCAAGAAGTATCCGTATATCGAGACCCGCGAACCGGCCACGCGTTTTCTGCTTGAGCAATTCAAGACGCTCGTCGACCCGAAAGGGCTGTTCAATCCCGGCAATCTGCTGCCGGCGCCGGGAGTCGAATGATGACGCGAGACGTGCAACTGAAGGAGAAGACCGTGAAACCCTGGGACGGAATCATTTCCGACGAAGAACAGCGAGCCTATCGCGCGGCCGGGTTTGGCAAGCCGACGGGCTTCGGCAAGCGGCCCGGTTTGCTGATCATCGACGTGCAATACCGCACCGTCGGCACGAAGCCGATGCCGTTTTGGGACGCGATCAAGGAGTTTCCGACGTCCTGCGGCGAGGTGGGCTGGAAGGCCGTCGCCAATATCGAGAAGCTGCTGAAGACATTCCGCGCGAGGGGCTGGCCGGTACTCTATCCCTATGTCGCGCCCGAAGGAGCAGTTCGATATGGGCCGTCTCGCCGACAAGGTTCCGGCGCTGATGACCGTTGCGGCGAAGGGCTACGAGTTTGTCGCGGAGGTCGCTCCGCGCCCGGAAGATACGCTGGTGCCCAAGAAGCATCCGAGCGCATTCTTCGGCACGCCGCTTGCCAGCTATCTGATCGACAAGGGCATCGACTCGATCATCGTTACCGGATGCACGACCAGCGGATGCGTTCGCGGCTCGGTGGTCGATGCATTCGCCTACAACTTCCGCGTCGCGGTCTGTCAGCGACGCGGTCTACGACCGCAGCCACGTCTCGCATTGTGTCAATCTGTTCGACATGTCGGAGAAGTACGCAGACGTGATGACCACGGACCAATGCATTCAGGCGCTCACCGCACTGCGCTCTGCCGCATAATGTATCCGTTCAGCCAGGCGCCGTCATCCTTGCGGAGTGAATCAACATGTCCTTTTTGCGCTCCGGAGTCTTTCTTGCACCGTTTCATGCAACGCGCAGCAATCCGACCCTGTCGATCGAGCGCGACCTCGAGCTGCTCGAACACCTCGATCGGCTGAACTACCACGAGGCCTGGATCGGCGAGCATCATTCGGGCGGATTCGAGCTGATCGCCTGCCCCGAAATGTTTATCGCCGCGGCGGCCCAGCGCACCCGCCATATCCGCCTCGGCACCGGTGTCGTTTCGCTGCCCTATCACAACCCGTTCATGCTGGCCGACCGCATGGTCCAGCTCGACCACATGACGCGCGGCCGGGCGATGTTTGGCGTCGGCCCCGGCGCACTGGTCCACGACGCGCTGAAGATTGGCATCGACCCCGCCGACCAGCGCAAGATGATGAACGAGGCTCTCGAGGTCATCGTTCCGCTGTTGAGCGGCGAGATGGTCAACAAGAAGACCGACTGGTTCAATTTGACGACGCGCAACTGCAGTTGCGCCCCTACACCCACCCGACGATGGAATTGGCGGTGGCGGCCAGCGCGCTCACCCTCCGGATCGCTGCTGGCCGGCAAGTCACGGCATCGGCATGCTGTCGATCGGCGGCAGCGACGCCGGCCTCGATGGAACGCCACGCCGCCAATTGGGGGCTCTACGAGGAGACGCGCGCGCCAACGGCATACTCCGGATCGTCAAAACTGGCGCATCGTCGGCTTTTTCCATATCGCCGAAACGCGCGAGCAGGCGCGAAAGAACGTCAGCTTCGGTTCAGGCGTTCGCCAACTATTTCCGGGACATCGCGACATTTCCGATCATTCCGGCCGATGTGCGGACGATTCGACTGGCTGATCGAGACCGGCACCGGCTGTATTGGCACGCCGGACGATGCGATCGCCTATATCGAACGGCTGGTTAAAGGTTCCGGAGGCTTTGGCGTGATGTGGAGCTGGCGCACAACTGGGCCGACTGGGATGCGACGCGCAGGCACTACGAACTGATGGCGCGCTTCGTGCACCCGCATTTCCAGAGCAGCAGCGCTCCTCGCATCGAGGCGTACGCACATGCTGCGGTACATTTCTAGGAGTTTACGAAGCAGGCGGTCGCGGCCGTCATGACGGAAATTGAAAAGCAGGCAGCGCGAAGGGGGGCGGCGGCAGAATAGGAGCGTTGCAAGTATACGTCTCCCAACTTATCCCGCCGCACCAGTTTCGCACCGGAAACGACGGCTGAAGATTGATCCGAACGTGGTCAAACGCGTCCAAAAATCAACGAATGCCTTTGCTGGATCTGCCGCTCATAACGGTCCGCTCGCAGCGTAGGGAGCGAACTTACTGTCAATGATATGCCAATGAAGCGACGGTCTTGAACGCCTGCAAACGTCATCGAACGTACGCTAAGTAATTGATTTCATTCAATCCTCGTGCATGCTATGTTCGTTCGGGACGAGGGGCTCACGGGTCACCAGATGGCAGCACTGCATTTTACAATTCGTCTGTAACCATTTGAATTCTATTCGTCGGTTTTGCCTGCATTTTACAGTCAACCCGTTGGTCTAGGCTCTTGAAGGCGTGACTTTTAACCAGCGGGTCTAGACCACGGCTGCCCCCAGTAGGACCATGTCCAGCTCGAGTTGCCCAGGCATAAGCCTCTCGGTTGCTGGAGAACCGGCCGACCAGAACAAGATCTAGACCGATGCGGGGGGTGATCACGATCGCGCCTTAGCCCTCGTCACGGCCTCGATCGCCGCGAGCGGGTCGGGATGATATCGGCTAATGCCAGCCACAAGCATGCGTTGGAGCAATTGCGCGGCCTCGCGCCGCCTGTGATGTGGCGGCCCCGGGCTGGCCAGCGCGGATTAATGTCGTCAATCCAGCACGGCGGATACTCCCACGGCGCCAGGTGCAGTCTGGGTCTGGCAGGATATAGGCAGCAAACTGGACGACCGCTTCCCACGGCTCGTCGCGCAGCATCGCGTTAAGCTGTTCTCCCCGATCAGGCTCAAGACTGGCGCGAGCGATTGCCGATGTCATCGCATCGAAATCAGCTTTCGTTGTCATTCTCTAGCCTCATTCGGTCGTAGTGACTAACAGGCGACGGCGGACGGGTGGGGTTGTTTGCTTGTCTCGCTTGTGGCGATAGCCGCAGCCGCATGCTCAGCGCGACCAGTGCGCGAACAGCTTTTTCCTGAACTGTAACCCATGCGCTCAGCTTGCCATTAACGACAGTGCCGTCGAGCATCTCTCGTTCGGGAGTTCCGCCAGTTCGGCCAGACAGCTCGCCTCAACATATCGGCAAAGCAACGTTCGGTCGGAGGGCTTGAAGTGGTTCGCCTGGCCGGCGGCCACAAGGTCCAAAAACGCGGCGCGCTCAGGTGCGCTCAGGTGCGCTGGCGGTCGCAGCCGGGTCAATCGACTTGGAGCCGGGATGATCGATAGTGATGCGGCCGATTTTCAACTCATGCTGTTTCTCGCTCTCTAAGATGTTTCGACGGCTAGGGTGTTTGGCCCAAGCCGCGGCTCCGTCGATCCACCCCTCAATGTTTCGGAATGCCCCCCCCCCGGGCCTCTGGGACTTTCGACACCGCATGTTGCTCCCGCACAGTGTAATCGACCCAGGCAGCCCGTCTTCCCCTCGGGATCGGACGGACTGGTGTTCACTCGGTCTTCCACGTCAAGATCGAAGAGATCATTGGCTTGATCTCCCCACGCCGCCCCAGTTCTTGCGAGTGCCGCGGGCGAACATTCGGGAGATGGGCCGGGTGAGCACGCCTCGATGATCTTGTACGGCTCGTCCGGCTTTCGCGAATGCTCCCGCTTGAGCGTCTCCATCATAGTTCACCTGGCGGCGGCCCGGGCGGAGGGTGCGGACTTCGTGCCGCGTACGCCGAACAGGATCAGCCTCGGTGACGTTGCGAAAATAGAAGCCCACGCCCCGGCCATCGGGGCCGCCGTCCTTTCGTCGTTTCTACCAGACCATATTGGACTCGTAACGGAACCCCCAGGCCTGCATCACATCGAGGCCCTCGGGCAGCATCGCGTTCGGGACCACAAATAGAGGTGCGCTAGTTCGGCGCGGCGATGTCGCGACCGGCAGGGCGCAGATCTCGGCCAGCTTCATGGTGTCGTACCGCGCCAGGCGCCGTGCTCGGGCGCGACCTTGCCGGTCCTATTGGTGAACTGCCACGGCGGGTCGGCAAGGATCGTGGCAAATCGTCGAGACCCAACGGAACCCAGCAGGCTGGCTGCCGGATCGGCTTCGTCATTTCGTGCCAGCGTTTAGCCCTCGATAATCGCGCCTTAGCGATATGCCATGTGTGTGATTTAAGCGCTGGGATTAGTAGTGTTAAAGGCTGCCAGCCGGCATGTGGTGCGTGCTGCGACCGAAGTCTTTATGGGTTGTCTGCTGCAGAGCGATTTACCGACATGTCCTTGCCGAGCTTGATGGTGTCGACTGCGACTTGTCACTGCACACGTTGTTCAGACCAAGCGCATTTGCCGATCCATTGCGCACCTTGCCGCCGAGCAAACATCTTTTGGTCTTGAACTGCGTGAATCTTGGCCTGCACCAACGGCACGACCTGGCGCTTCTCAATGCGAGCCAGACGGCGATATCGGCCCGCAAGCGAGGGGCCCTGCCTTCGGTGGGCGTCATCTTGATGTTGCGTTCGCTCTCGACGAGTTCGAGGTACATTTGCCATTTATAAACGGAGGCTTTTCGAGTAACGATTGCCAGATTTGCGTCAATCTCATCCAGTTCGGTAAGCGCGATCACGACGCGCGACCTGGTTCGATGGCGTAGGTCATGCCGTTGCTCGTGAGCCATGGCCATCAGGACCTCCAACATGGCATTCAGTCTTTCAACCACTTCATCCATGTCGCCATCCCGGAAGGCGATCTCGAACCGGCGCGCATCAAGGAGGTCTTCTGCGCATTTGTGAATTGCGAGCGCGTCTGCTCCGATTTCAGCTGATTCAAGAGACAGCATCGTCTTTTGGTAATCTCATCAGGAGCCTCGAACTGGCACATAATTTCCTCTTGGAGGACGTGTTCAATGTCTTTGTAATTCATCATCGTACTTCTCACGGTGGATGACAGGTAATTTCGCTAAGCGTGCCGCGGCGCGCGCATCGCGCTGGCAATCTTTTGAGCGATCCACTCGTCGATCTCATCGAGGATAATGCGGTTGGTGATTGCCTTGTGTGGACACTTGGCTCGATGCGGTAGGCGAAATCCGTTTCGAGCACGCCAGGCGGCGGAATAAATTTTAGGCTGCCGAGGTTTCCGGCTTGTGCGTTGAGCCAGTGATCAGTCGCGGCGTCGACATTGTGTTGCAGTCTCGACACGAGGATCTGGAGTGGAGTCGTCCTCCCGTCTCAGGCACCGGCTGCGCACGGAACCGGCACGCAGGCTTGTGACGGTCCGCCGCACAGTTCGCTGTTGAGGCGCTGAATGGCTTTGGTGATCCAAACGGCGACGGCCGCGGTGAGATCGTCAGCGGGAGCAATGGTCCTACGCCATTCGCAGCGCAGGTTGACGACGACGGTGTCAGTCAGGACGGTGATGACGTGCGAGCGTCCGAAATCTTTGGCTTGTGGTAAAAGAGCCGGGTAGGTCGGTATCGCCAGCACGGAGCGATATTGCGCCGTCGGCGCCCTGTTGGATGCCAGCACCAACTTCCTTTCGAACGAGCGCCCCCAACTGAGGCGAATGTCGGGTTCGCGCGAGCCGCCATTTGAAAACGGGTTGGGCGGAGCGGGCGGGCCGTCGGTCTTGGTCACGGCAATCGAAACGGATGCCGTGTCGCTGGGTAGAGCTTGTGGTTTGAGGTAGCCATGCCGATTGTTTTATGTTTCGACGAAGGGTGTTGACGGGAGGGGAGGTTTGAGGGGGCAAAGATTTTTCCCTGCGGGGGGGAGCCCCTTATGGGTGGAAGGCGGCGGTTTCCCACCGCCTCCCTTCCTTCCAACTGTATAGGGGGTATGGGGGTTGGAAGCACAGGACGTTTTGGTAGGCGGTTGGAAGACCGTACTTCATCACGCAATCACGATTTTCGACCTTACCTTAGGGGGAGGGCGTGGTCGCGACGCGCATTTTGCTGGCGAATAGCCGGCTCATGGCGTCAGTCAGGGCGCCTTGTCCAGCTTTAGGAACGTGGTCTCCTTTTCCTTGGCGAGACAGTGCTGGGGCAAACGTCGGGCTTTTTTTGTCGCGGACGTTGCGGCCTGCCCGAGCGAAAGGTCGAGAAAATCAGGAACACCTCGTCGACAATCTGCGGATTGGTTGACCCGGCGCCGCCCAGTGGTGTGAAATACGCCGTTCTCGAACCTCAGCATCATGTCAGGGGCGAGTGCGCCGTATTGGAGCTTTATGACTTCCAGCACACAGAAATCTGGATCGCCTTCGTCTTTAGTGGCCGGGCGCATATACATCCGACGACGAACCTTGCCGTGCCACGCGGTGCTGCCGCCGTACCGTCGCCGCTCTTGGTACCTGACTGGCTGGGATGTCGTGACGACCACAGCGCAATTCGCCGTGATGGCCAATTGCGCAGCAGCCCGACAAAGGCGGCAACTTGGTTTGGGTTGTTCTCGTCGCCGCCGTAATGTTGTTGAAGGTATCGAGCGCGATAGTGACTGGGCGAAGGTCGCATGCCTGTTCCAGAACGTCTCGTAAGCGGTGTGGGTTCATCACGCCAGTCTTGCGACCAAACCGGGCGAGCGACATGTCTTCACCGGCGTAGCTCGACGAAAGAGACCGCCTTCGATCAACTCGGCGACGGTCGCAGGCTCATTGTAATGCGCACCGATAGCATCGAGGCGGTGATGGATTTCGTCCTGCTGGTCTTCAGCGCCGAGATAAATTGTAGGTCCGGTTTCGGCAGGCTGCCAAGCCAGCCGCGCCGTAACACGGTGAGGCGAGCAATTGCAAGATTAAAAGCGACTTGCCAATGCCGCCTTCTCCGCTGAGCAACGTCACCTGGCGCAACGGGATACGACCGTAACGGCGTACTGGCGCGGCGGGGGTACAGTCGCGGTCATGGAAATGGATGGGCTGGAGGTCGCGGATTGGATGGGCGAGACCGAGTTCTGTGCGGCCTCCTTGGTGGGTTTGTCTCTGCGGCTTGTTGCTTGCTCGGATGAAACTTGATAATTGTCATGGTGCGGATCGAAGGCTTTAAGGTTTTGAAACCTGGTGCTTTGGCGAGCGCTGGTTTCTGTTTTAGGGTGTTGAATTTGGGGGAGGTGGCCCGCCATCACCATTCGGAGAGCGCCGAATAGCTGATTGGTCTCTGTAGCGAGATAAGCGGCCAATTGTCCGAATGGCCGTTGAAAGTATTCAGCCGCCGACACCC
>CAVZHJ010000011.1:0-57415 GCA_963774995.1 uncultured Alphaproteobacteria bacterium | reverse complement strand
TGTGGGTTCTGAAATTCGACCAGCGCAAGCTCGGCGGCGTTGCGCATCGACTGCGCGGCCACGCCCGCATTGCCTGCGCCGGACAGCGGCAGGATCAAGCCGACGCGGACCGAGCCGGTGCCGACTGCCGTCGGTTGCTGCGGCGGCCCGGCGGGCGCCTGCGGCTCGGCCGGGCCCTGGCCCGGCAGATAGGTGGAGAAATTCGAAAGCGTCGATTGCACGCTGGCGCAGCCGACCGCCGGCGCAGCAAGAAGCATCCCAAGGGCCGCGCGGCGGGTGGCCCCGGTACGCTGGGGTAACAACTCTAACGGACCGACCATCACAGCTCTTTCGCTGGACCGGGCGCTTGAGTGCCCCGCTTCCGTCCCCCGGTCATGCTCGAGCAGGACCGTCTGGATATCAATTCAGGCATATTGTCGTCCAATGGTTAACCAAGCCAGAACCATTAAGGCGGCGCCGCCGGTGGGAACCTTCCGCCGGAAATTCGCGGCGCAACGCCATGACGTTCGCTCTCGCGGCAGCTAGATTGACCCAATGCGAGCCACGCTCGACCCCCGCAAAGCCTGTTCCATCCTCAGCCAGCGAACGCTTGCGGACGTTCACAGTCGCCAAAAGCATCGTAACCGTTTCCCGCCCCCCGCCGGGGCTTTATCTGGTGGCGACGCCGATCGGGAACCTTGGCGACATCACCTTGCGTGCGCTCGAAACGCTTGCCGGCTGCGACCTGATCGCCTGCGAGGACTCCCGAGTTACGCGCAGGCTGCTCGACCGGTTTCTGATTTCAACGCCGCTGACGCCGTATCACGAGCACAATGCCGCAAGCCGCGCGGCCGAAGCTGATGCAGCGGCTGGCGCAAGGGGGCAGCGATCGCGCTGGTCTCCGACGCCGGCACGCCGCTGATCTCCGATCCCGGCTTCAAGCTGGTGCGCGAGGTGACCGCCGCGGGCCATGCGGTCACGCCGATCCCCGGGCCTTCGGCCGTGCTCGCCGCGCTGACCGCCGCGGGTCTGCCGACCGACCGTTTCTATTTCGAGGGCTTCCTGCCGCCGAAGCAAGGCGCGCGGCGCGCCCGCATCGCCGAACTCGCGCGCATCGATGCGACGCTCGTCCTGTTCGAGGGCGGCTCGCGCGTCGCCGATAGCGCTGAGCGATCTCGCCGGCGCGATGGGCGAGCGCGACGGCGCGGTCTGCCGCGAACTGACCAAGCTGCACGAGGATGTTCGCCGCGCGCCGCTGAACCGACTTGCGCGCGACGCCGCCGAGGCCTCGAGACGCGCGGCGAATTCGTCATCGTCATCGGCCCGCCGCCCGCCGACGCGCAGCGGATGAGCACAGAGCGAGCTCGACGACGTCCTGAAGCGCGGCGATGCAAACGCACAGCCTCAAGGACGCGGTCGCGCACGCCGTCGAACTGTCGGGCCGGCCGAAGCGCGAGGTTTATGCGCGCGCGCTCGAGCTTGCGAAGCAGACGCAGGACGGCCGATGGCGAAGACTGACGATCGCGAGGCCGCGCCGGAACGCGATCGCGGCGTTCCGAACCGGGCTCTCGGCCGAAAGCCGCTGCGCGGCGTGGCTGATCGCCAAAGGCTATCGCATTCTGGCGCGGCGCTTTCGTTCAAGCGCTGGGCGAGATCGACATCATCGCGCGACGGCGCGGCGTCACCGCCTTCATCGAGGTCAAGGCGCGCGCGACGCTCGACGATGCCGCCTATGCGGTCACGCCGCGGCAGCAGCAGCGCATCATCGCCGCCGCCGAAGCGTGGCTTGCCACGCATCCGCAGTACGCCGAACGGCGATCTGCGTTTCGATGCGATGCTGATCGCGCCGGGCGTCTGCCACGGCATCTCACAGCCGCCTTCGACGCGACGCAATCGTGATGCCTGCGGGCCTGCCCACCCATAATTGGACTGGAAAGATTGCGCCGGATCGCACAGATTGCCGCCCGCCCCTGAATTCTCTCAAAGCCTGGAAATCCGATGAGCCTGAAAATCGCCGTCCAGATGGACCCCATCGCCCGCATCAACATCCGCGGCGATTCCACCTTTGCGATGCTGCTGGAAGCACAAAAGCGCGGACACGCCATCAGCTACTACACGCCGGACAAGCTGGCGCAGCGCGGACGCGACGTGTTCGCAACGGTGCAGCCGCTGAGTGTGCGCGACACGGAAGGCGACCACTTCACGCTGGGCGACGCAAAGCGCGAAAACCTCGCGTCGTTCGACGTGATCCTGCTGCGGCAGGATCCGCCGTTCGACATGGCCTACATCACCACGACCCACATGCTCGAGCGCATTCATCCGAAGACGCTGGTCGTCAACGATCCGGCCCATGTGCGCAACGCGCCGGAAAAGGTGCTGGTGATGGAGTTCTCCGACCTGATGCCGCCGACGCTGATCTCGCGCGACCTCGAGGAGATCAAGGCGTTTCGCGCCGAGCACGGCGACGTGGTGATGAAGCCGCTGTACGGCCATGGCGGCGGCGCGGTGTTTCGCGTCACTCGCGAAGATATCAATTTCGGCTCGCTCTACGACATGTTCTCCGTCACGTTCCGCGAACCCTGGGTGATTCAGAAGTTCCTGCCCGCGGTGAAGCACGGCGACAAGCGCATCATGCTGGTCGATGGCGAGTTTGCCGGCCTCGTCAATCGCGTGCCGGCGGCGGACGACCTTCGCTCCAACATGGTGCGCGGCGGCGCGGCGCAATTCACCGAACTGACGCCGCGCGAACGCGAGATCTGCGAACGGCTCGGCCCGACATTGCGTCAGCGCGGCCTGCTGCTGGTCGGCATCGACGTCATCGACGGCAACCTGACCGAGATCAATGTCACCTCGCCGACCGGCATCCGCGCCATCGCGCGGCTCGGCGGTCCTGACATCGCGGCCAAGGTCTGGGATTGCATCGAGGCCAAGCGCAACTGACCGGTGATCGGCCGACGATTAACGCCTCGGTTACCACAGGCCGATAGTGTGATTAGCGCCCGGCAGCGCGGCCGGATGTTGTCATGGCCAGTTGGCCCGAACGAAGAATTCGGCCAGGCCTGAGCGATGGCGATCGAGGTTTTTCAGGGCGGATCGATCCCGCGCGAACTGTCCAGCGGCGCGATGGAATTCCTCTGGGCCAAGTGGAAAACACTCAACGCGACCAACAGCCTGTCGCTGCAACGGCTGACCGAAGAGTCGAGCCATCCGCTACGCGCAAATGCGACCTACGTGCTCTCCGCGGGCGACGACTTCGTCTACATGTATATCGGTGACGCCATTCAGGCAGCGGCAGGATTCAATCGCGACCGGCCAGCTGCTGTCGGCCTCCGACAGCCCGATTGCGCGCGATCTGCTCACCGTCTATCGGCAGGCCGCCAAAACACTTGCGCCATCGTTCGCGCGTTTCACCGGCCTGAAGAACGGCGGGCAGCTTTGGCAAGGGCTGGTGCTGCCCATCAAGCTCGCGCCGAACACGGTGCTGCTGGTTTGCTATTCGGAACTCGTCAGCCATCAATCGGAAGTCTGCGACTATCTGTTTCGCAGTTCCCGCGATGCGATGCTCATTGCCTCGCCGATCGCCAACGAGGTTGGCGATGTCACCGACGGCTGGGTCGTGATGATCAATGATGCCGCGCGGGAGCTGCTGGATTTCCGGGACGGCATCAGCAATCTCCGCCTGAAGCATCTCGCGGCGCTGCAGGGTCTCGATCTGCGGTTCCGCCTGCATCCTCCGGTGCCGGACGGCACCATGACGCGCGCCGCCTCGGCACAGCACATCGGCGCCGACATCATCCGCTTCGCCCATGTGTTCGCGCTGCGACTGGGCGCCCGGACGGCTTCTGACGCCTGCGATCCGAGGCACGACGCGCCGGCATTGGCGCCGGCCTGAGCGCCGATCCAGTTCCCTTGGCGCGCATGTTCTCTTAATGTTCTTGCCTCGGAACCTGTTCACGTTATCGTTACGCCCGGAATGAGGGCGGGATGGTTCAGCGCGTCTCTACGGTTGCATTCGAGGGCATCGAGGCGCGCGCCGTCGATGTTCAGGTTCAGGTCGCGCCGGGCCTGCCTGCCTTCAACATCGTCGGGCTGCCGGACAAGGCGGTCTCCGAGGCGCGCGAGCGGGTGCGCTCGGCGCTGATCACCTCAGGGCTAGCCCTTCCGGCGCGCCGCATCACCGTCAATCTCGCGCCGGCAGACCTGCCGAAGGAAGGCAGCCACTACGACCTGCCGATTGCGCTCGGCCTGATGGCTGCGATCGGCGCCATTCCGCCCGATGCGCTGAACGGATTGACCGTTCTGGGCGAACTCGGTCTGGACGGTTCGATCGCGCGGGTGGCGGGCGTGCTGCCCGCGGCGATCGGCGCCAACAGCCGCGACGAGGGATTGATCTGTCCTGCGGCCTGCGGCTCTGAAGCGGCCTGGGCAAGTCCCGACATTCCGATCATCGCCGCCTCATCGCTGATCCAGCTCGCCAACCACTTCAAAGGCACGCAGGTGCTGTCGCGCCCGAAGCCACAGGTGCGCGAGGCCGAGGCATCACTGCTCGACCTGCGCGACATCAAGGGCCAGGAAAGCGCCAAGCGCGCGCTGGAAATCGCAGCAACCGGCGGACATCACCTGATGATGATCGGCGCACCGGGCGCGGGCAAATCGATGCTGGCGGCACGGCTGCCCTCGATCCTGCCGCCGCTGTCACCGGCGGAGCTGCTCGAAATCTCGATGATCGCTTCCGTGGCCGGCGAACTCGACGGCGGCGCGCTGACCAGCAAGCGTCCGTTCCGCAGCCCGCATCATTCAGCAAGCATGGCCGCGCTGACCGGCGGCGGACTCCGCGCAAAACCCGGCGAAATATCGCTGGCGCATAATGGCGTGCTGTTTCTCGACGAACTGCCGGAGTTCGAGCCGCGCGTGATCGATGCCTTGCGCCAGCCGCTCGAGAACGGCGAGGTCTCGGTCTCGCGCGCAAATCACCGCGTCACCTATCCGGCGCGCTTCATGCTGGTGGCGGCGATGAACCCCTGCCGCTGCGGCCACGCCTACGATCCCGGCTACGCCTGCAAACGCGGCCGCAACGATCGCTGCATCGCCGACTACCAGTCGCGCATCTCGGGTCCGCTGATCGACCGTATCGATCTGCGCATCGAAGTTGCTGCGGTCACCGCGGCGGACCTGATCCTGCCGCCGCCCGCGGAAGGCTCGGCCGAGGTCGCCGCGCGCGTCGCCGCCGCCCGCGCCATTCAGCTGCGACGCTTTGCCGACCTGGGCCTGCCGCACGTCCGCACCAATTCGGAGGCACCGGCCGCTATTCTCGAAGATGTGGCAAAACCCGACAACGCCGGCCTCAAACTCCTGCGCGACGCGGCCGAGAGCATGAAGCTCTCGGCGCGTGGCTATCACCGCGTGCTGCGGGTGGCGCGAACGCTCGCCGACCTCGACGAGGCGGAGCACGTCGGCCGGCTGCATCTCGCCGAAGCGCTGTCCTATCGCGCGCTGGCCGACGGTGGATTGCAGGTGGCGTGAGATGCACGGCTAAAGCATCCGGTAACGACTTTCCTTTACATTTTGCGAACCATAAGTGCGGCCCGTTGTGGGTCCGCTTGCGTATCGTGGTGCGTATCATGTTGCGTTTGTCGATCCTGTCCGCGGTCATTCCGCTGGCCCTTGCCGGCGGCGTCGCGCATGAGTGGAACCCGGCCTCGGCCCGGCAGTGCTTTGCCGCGGCAATGACAGCGCCGGCCCCCCGCGCCATCGCTTTCACCGACGATCCCTTAACTGCCACCGTGAAGGTCCAGATCGTCGATCGGCCGGAACTCGCCGACCTCGCGATCGCCGATGATATCGACGTGACCGATGCGAGAGACTGCGGCACCAACGACATGGCCCGGCTGTTCACGGTCAGCGCGCATCCCCGCCCCGGCGAACCCATCGCCTATCTGACGCGCGAGGCGGACGCGGATTACCGGATCTACATCGATTCCGCGAAGATTTCAGCCCGGCAAGCCGCCGCCATGATTGTCGGAGCGCGCGGTGGGCACACGCGGCTGGCGGCGCATCCGTTCGACCGCGAGCCGACCGGCTCCATCTCCCGTTAAGATTTTCTTAACCCTGTTTGCAGCGCGCGGCCACGCGAGCGCAATCCTCAAGCACTTCGCAACAGCCGTGCGCAATCTTCGAGACGAGTTTGGTCGGTGGCAGTGCCGGTCCGGAAAGCAAGCGCAATGACGCCAGGCCACCACGCGAAATCACTGCTGCGCCGCTTTGCCCGCCGCCATCCGCGTCTGAATTCGGCCATTCGCGCGTTCTTCTATTTTTCCATCGCCTTCGGCGTAGCGTTCGGTTTCATCTCCGGCGCCCGCTCGGGCGATTACAATCCGCACACCTTCGCTGTCGGCATCAGCTTCCTGTTCGCCGTGGCCTGCACAGCACTCGCGATCCAGAGCATGCGTTACCGCTGGCTGCGCCGGCAGGTTCGCAAGATCGCCGCGCAGCAACGAGGCACTGGCCGACAGGAACTGGGAGTTGAAGGACGCCGAGGAGCGCGCACGGCATCTATTCGAGGCGCAGGGCGATTTCGTCGTCCGCCGCACGGCCGACGGCACAATCTCGTTCGCCAACGATGCCTACTGCCTGCTCGCCGGCCGTCCGCGCGAACAGCTGCTCGGCAGCGACTTCCAGCTTGACCCGGTCGAGCAGGGATCCGTGGCGATGGAGACGGACGGAACGCGCGTTCACGACCAGAGGATCGAGAGCAACCTCGGCCCACGCTGGATCGCATGGCGCGAGAGCATGATCCGTCTCGACGCGCAGTTCAGCCGGCGGAGCTGCAATGCGTCGGCCGCGATGTGACCGGCCGGGCCGAGACCGAACATGCGCTCGCGCACGCGCGCGATCAGGCCAACGCCGCGAACCGCGCGAAATCTCGTTTCCTCGCCATGGCGTCGCACGAAATCCGCACGCCGCTGAACGGCATCATCGGCATGAGCGGGTTGTTGCTCGATACGCAGCTCTCGCCCGAGCAGTCGACCTATGCCCGCGCCGTCAAGACGTCCGGCGACGCACTGCTGGGGCTGATCGAGGAGATTCTCGATTTTTCCAAGATCGAGGCCGGCCGCATCGACCTGGAAAGCCGGCCGTTCCTGCTGCGGCCGCTGATCGAGGAGATCGTCGAGCTGCTCGCCCCGCGCGCGCAGACGAAGCAGCTCGAGATCGCAGCCTACGTCGACGATTGCCTGCCGACGATGGTCACTGGCGACGCTGCCCGGCTCCGGCAGGTGCTGTTGAACCTGGCCGGCAACGCCATCAAGTTCACAACGAGCGGCGGTGCCACACTGATCGTGCAGCCCGGCATCTGGCCGGACGAGATCGACTTCGTCATCCGCGACACCGGCATCGGTATCGCCGCGGACGCGCAGGAACGCATCTTCGGCGAGTTCGAGCAGGCGGACGATCGCACCGCGCGAAATTTTGGCGGCACCGGGCTCGGCTTGAGCATCAGCGAGCGCATCGTTCGCCGCATGGGCGGACGGATCACGCTGGACAGCATACCGGGCGCGGGATCGACCTTCACCGTGTCGGTCGCGCTCGCAGCCGCCGCGGACGCAGCGCCTCCATTCGCTGCGCCCGATCTGCGCGGCCGGTCGATCATGCTGGTATCGCCACAGGCGATCGAGGCCTCGCTGATCGCGCGCAGGCTCGGCGAATGGGGCGCGCAGACCTGCGTGATCTCCGACGTCGACGCAGCGCTGGCGCTGCTGCCGGAGCGGATGTGGCATGGCGTGATCGTCGACCACCGCCTCGCAGCAGACGAGATGCAGCACCTAGCGGAGACCGCACGAAAACACGCATCCCGCAGCATCGTCATGATCGCGCCGGCGCAGCGCCATGAGCTGGAAGCGCTGAAGCAGCAGGGCTACAGCGACTACCTCGTCAAGCCGTTGCGTGCGGCCTCGCTCGCGGCGCGACTGACGGTGGAGCAATCCGGATTCTCGATCGTGCCGGACGACGCGGTTCCTTTCGCCCCGGTCGCCGCGGAGAGGAAGACGGCGACATCGTTGTCCGTGCTTGTCGCCGAAGACAACGAGATCAACGCACTGCTGACGCGGTCGCTGCTCGTTCGGCTCGGACATCGTCCCGTCGTCGCAACCAATGGCGAGATGGCCGTCGAGTCATGGATCGCCGCGGAAAGTGCCGGCACGCCTTACGACGCCATCCTGATGGACGTGCAGATGCCGCAGCTCGACGGGATCGAGGCGACAAAGCGCATCCGCATGCGCGAGGCGGGACGCTGCGGCCGGCGCACGCCGGTCCTTGCCCTGACGGCGAACACGCTGGTCGAAGACCGCTACGCGTGTTTTGAGGCCGGCATGGACGGCTATCTGATCAAGCCGCTCGATCGCGAACGGCTTGCGGAGGCTCTCGCAGGCATCAAGCCGGCGGCGCACATCGCTGCCTGAGCGCGCGTTAACCACATCCACGCCGTCATCAATTCGAAAATGAGCTGTCACATTTCCGTAGGCGGCCATGCCTATTGGCTCGGTTGCGAGGGTGGAGACGATTCGCTAATGCCCCGCTTCGTCGCAGGAAAATTCAATGCAGAATCGCGATCTGGTCGGTGCACCGCTCCGCTTGATGGAGCGGCTGAAGCCGTTTGCCGTCACTGAACCCGCGAGCTGGCTCAAGCCGACCTGGCAGGCCGCCAGCAATATCCTGCTCCCGCAAGCGCGTCCCGCACCTGCGATTGGCCGCATCGGCGCGCTCGAGGCGCGGCTCGCCGGTACGCGGAAGGAGATCAGGCGCGCGCAGAAACTGCGCTACAAGGTGTTTTATCGCGACGGCAACGCGATCGCCGACGCCGCCACGATGCTGGCGCAGCGCGACAAGGATTCGTTCGACAGGATTTGCGATCATGTGCTGGTGATCGACCACGCCGCCGCGCATCCGATGAAAGCCGGATTGCGGCGCAAGCCCCCCGTCGTCGGCACCTACCGGTTGCTCTCGCAGGAGGCGGCTTTGCTGCATGGGGGCTTCTACACCGAGAGCGAATTCGACATCGCCAGCCTGATCGAACGCCACAGCACGCTGCGCTTTCTCGAGCTCGGCCGCTCCTGCGTGCTCCCCGCCTATCGCAACAAGCGCACTGTCGAACTCCTGTGGCACGGCGTGTGGAGCTATGTGCGGCAGAACAAGTTCGACGTGATGATCGGTTGCGCAAGCCTCGAGGGCACCGATCCGGATCGTTTGGCGTTGCCGCTGTCGTTCCTGCATCATTTTGCCCGAGCACCGGAGGACTGGCGCGCGAACGCACTGCCGCACCGTCGCATCGACATCAACCGGATGCCGCAGGGACTCGATCGATCCGAAACGCGCACTGCGCGAGCTGCCGCCGCTGATCAAGGGCTACCTGCGGCTCGGCGCATTCGTCGGCGACGGCGCCGTGATCGATCACCAGTTCGGCACGACGGATGTGTTGATGATCATGCCGGTATCGGCCATCAGTGCGCGTTACATCGAGCATTTTGGGGCGGATGCCACACGGCACGCGGCTTAGTCGTCATTCCGGGCTCGCTCGCGAGAGCTCGCGCCCCGGAATGACGAGCTGCTATAACCTTCGCAGCGAGACCGACTCGATGGCGTGATCGGCGCCCTTCTTCAGGATCAGCGTCGCACGTGGGCGGGTCGGCAGGATGTTCTCGTGCAGATTCTTCCCGTTGATCGTCGTCCAGATGCCCAGCGCGGTTTTGGTCGCCTCCTCATCCGACAGCGTCGCATAGCGGCGGAAGTAGGATTGGGATCGAGGAACGCGGTGTCGCGGAAGGCAAGGAACCGCTTGACGTACCACTCGCGCAACAGCGGTTCGTCGGCATCGATGTAGACCGAGAAGTCGAAGAAGTCGGACACGTAAGGGATCGCCTTGCCGTCGCGCGGCAGGCGGCCGGCCTGCAGCACGTTCAGGCCCTCGAGAATCAGAATGTCGGGGCGGTCGATCTCCACCCATTCGTTCGGCACGATGTCGTAGGTGACGTGCGAGTAGATCGGCGCGCGGACCGGACGGCGCCCGGCCTTGATGTCGCTCAGGAACGACAGCAGTGCCGGCAGGTCGTAGCTTTCCGGGAAACCCTTCTTCTGCATCAGACCTTCGCGCTCGAGCACGGCCGTGGGAAACAGGAAGCCGTCGGTGGTCACGAGGTCGACCTGCGGCCTCGGCAGCCAGCGCTTCAACAACGCCTGCAGCACGCGCGCGGTGGTGGACTTGCCTCCGGCAGGCGAGCCCGCGATGCCGATGATGTAGGGCACCTTCGGTTCGTCGGAATGCAGGAACTGCTTCTGCGCCACGAACAGCCCCTGTGTCGCCTCGACATAGAGCGACAACAGGCGCGACAGCGGCAGGTAGATCTCCTCGACCTCGCGGATGTCGAGCCGGTCGTGGATCGAGCGCAGCGCCGCGACTTCGCTCGCGGCGAGCGTCATCGGCGTATCGTCGCGCTTGGCCGCCCACTCCTTCCGCGTGAAGGTGCGGTACGGCGTAAAGTCTGTTCGGCTCTCACGTCCATGAGTTCGTCGCTTTCACTGGCGCTTGCGCGCGGCTTTTTCTTCGATGCCCGACATGCCAGTTCGCTGCGCGAGCGCCGCTTCGACATCGGAGAACGCAAGGCCGCGTGACTTCAGCAGGACGAGCAGGTGATAGATCAGGTCTGCGCTCTCGGCGGCGAGCGCGCCATTGTCGCCCTCGACCGCGGCGATGACGGTTTCGACCGCCTCTTCGCCGAGCTTCTTCGCACAATGCGCCGGGCCCTTGTCGAGCAGCTTGCGCGTATAGGACGCCTCGCCGCTCGCGTGTGAGCGTGCGTCGATGGTCGCGGCCAGATCGTGGATCGTAAAGCGTGTCATTGAGATGTCTTCTATCATCTTGCAGGCAGGCCGGGGAGCGCAAACTCCCGACAAGATTAAAGAAATAGGGCCTGGCCCCGACCGGCGCGGCTGCGCTGGCGCAAAGCAGATACTGCCTTTGGGATTAGATCATCCCCAGACTGGAAGACTGCCGGCGGCCGAAGCCGGGTCACATCCTACGGGTCCAGCCGCATCGGCAAGCCGCCACGGACCATATGTTCCTTGGCCGCGCGAATGGTGTATTCGCCGAAATGGAAGATCGAGGCGGCCAGCACCGCCGTGGCATGGCCGTCGCGGATGCCCTCGACCAGATGATCGAGATTACCGACGCCGCCCGAGGCGATCACCGGTACGGAAACACTGTCGGCGATGCGGCGCGTCAACGGAATGTCGAACCCCTGGCGGGTGCCGTCACGATCCATCGATGTCAGCAGGATTTCGCCGGCTCCGAGCGAGACCACCTCCTGCGCAAACTCGATCGCATCGATGCCGGTGGCGTTTCGGCCCCCATGGGTAAAGATTTCCCAGCGATCGGACCCGCCGGCGCGTTTCACGCGCTTGGCGTCGATGGCGACGACGACGCATTGACCGCCGAATTTTTCCGCGGCCTCCTTGACGAATTCACGCCGGTGCACGGCCGCGGTGTTGATCGAGACCTTGTCGGCGCCCGAACGCAACAGCACGCGAATGTCTTCGGTGGTGCGCACGCCGCCGCCGACCGTCAGCGGCATGAAACAGGCTTCCGCCGTCCGCCGCACCACGTCGAGCATCGTGCCGCGATTTTCATGGCTAGCGGTGATGTCGAGGAAGGTCAATTCATCCGCGCCGGCAGCATCATAGGCGATTGCCGCCTCGACCGGATCGCCGGCGTCGCGCAGGTCGACGAAGTTGACGCCCTTGACGACGCGGCCGTCCTTCACGTCGAGACAGGGAATCGACACGAACCTTGAACATCGCTCTCTAATCCCCGCGCTCATGGTCGACCCTGTTGACGAGAACGAACAGATAGGCGCAAAACGGAATTACGATCGCAAAGGCGCCAAGGCCCAGGAACGCGCCGGCGAAATCGCGCCATTCCCAAAAGAACCACGCAGCACCCCAGCACAGGATCGCCATGAGAGGTCCGAACACGAAAATCGGCAACAGCAGTTCACGGAACTTCAACGCAAGGCGCTGCTTTTGCGATCTCGCCGGGTTTTCCGTCATCACGATGCTCCCGCGCCCGCGCGCGACGCCCTGATCAACGCCATCGCTTGCGCCGGGTCGAGGCGGCCGTCGTAGAGCGCGCGGCCGGAGATTGCACCCGCAAGTTTTTGCGCACGGGGCGCGAGCAAATCCCGCACATCGTCGAGCGACGCCAGCCCGCCCGATGCAATCACGGGAATTGAGATGCCGTCCGCGAGCGCAATCGTCGCGTCGAGATTGAGACCCTTCAGCAGTCCATCGCGCGCAATGTCGGTAAAGATGATCGCGGCAACGCCTGCGTCCTCGAAACGCCTGGCGATCTCCAGCACCGTAACCTGCGAGGTCGCAGCCCAGCCCTCGACCGCGACCTTGCCGTCGCGTGCATCGAGCCCGACCGCAACACGCCCGGGAAATGCCTTTGCGGCCTGCTTGACGAGCGCGGGATCGCGCACTGCGGCCGTGCCGATGATGACGCGGGCGATGCCCTTGGCGAGCCAGCCTTCGACGGTAGTCATGTCGCGGATGCCGCCGCCAAGCTGCACCGGCATCGACACGACCTTGAGCATCGCCTCGACCGCCTGCGCGTTCACCGGCTTGCCGGCGAAGGCGCCGTCGAGATCGACAACGTGCAGATACTCAAAGCCCTGACTTTGAAACGCGAGCGCCTGCGCTGCCGGATTGGTGTTGAACACAGTCGCGCGCGCCATGTCGCCCTGCTCAAGCCGGACGCATTCGCCGTTCTTCAGATCGATGGCAGGAAAGAGAATCACGGCTTCCACTTCAAAAAGTTCGCGATCAGCGCGAGGCCGAAGCGCTGGCTCTTCTCCGGATGAAACTGGGTTCCGATCGCGGTGTCCCTCGCGACGATCGCGGTCACCGGGCCGCCATAGTTTGTGCGCGCCACCACGTCGGCCTCGTTGGCGGCATTCAGGTGGTAGGAGTGCACGAAATAGGCGTGACGGCCCTTGTCGCCGAGCGGCAGCCGCTCCAGCACCGGGTGCTCGCGCACCGGATCGAGCGTATTCCAGCCCATGTGCGGGATCTTCAGATTCTCTTCGTTCGGCGCGATCATCTCGACGTCGCCGGCAATCCAGCCGAGGCCTTCGGTGACGGCATATTCGCGGCCACGCTCGGCCATCAGCTGCATGCCGACGCAGATGCCGAAGAACGGTCGCGCCTTGTCGCGCACGACCTCGTTCAGCGCCTGCACCATGCCGTCGAGCGAATCGAGACCCTTCTTGCAGTCGGCAAAGGCGCCGACGCCGGGCAGCACGACGCGGTCGGCGCGCCAGACACGTTCCGGATCGCGCGTGACCAGAATCGGTTCGGGCTGCTCCATGCCGCGCGCGGCGCGCTCAAATGCCTTGGCCGCCGAGTGCAGATTACCCGAGCCATAGTCGACGATCGCGACCGTCATCGCGACCCCCCGGGTTCTGGAAACAGACCGATGATGCCCTGCGGCGCAGCTGGAGCTGCTCGCGTCGGCCAGGGGGACGTCGGCGGCGTGTAGGACGGCGACGAGCTGGTGCCGTTGCTCTCCGTCCAGCGATCGAAGAAACGCCGTTCGGCCGATTCCTCATCGTCGGCGACGACGAAATCGATCTGCCGCCATTTTCGCCGCGAATAGGTCCAGCGCCGCAAGCTGGCGGCTTCAAGGCCCATCAGGATCGCAAGCAACAGAAAGCACCAGAGCGCGCGCATTGCCCCCGCGCACCCAGCAGCGACACGGTCATGCCGAGCACGAGACCAGACCGCGAGATAGCCGACCAATACGAGCCACAACCGGTGCCACACCAGCCAGAACGGGCCGAACAGGAGCGCCCAGAAGTGAAATCCATCGCGCACGAAGACGAACTTGTCCGTCTCCTCGCGCAGAGTCCGGGGCGGACGGTGCATGAACTGTGTAGACCGGCATCGGTTTGGTCTCCGAAAAAGCCTGACAGGTTCCGACGAGGATCGGTCGGGCCTCGCCTTCTATCTGGTATCCAGGCGGCGATCAGTTGCCGAGCGAGCCCTTGGTCGAGGGCACTTCGTTGGCGGCCTTCGGATCGATTGCAACCGCAATCCGCAGTGCCCGCGCCAGCCCCTTGAAGCACGACTCGGCGATATGGTGCCCGTTCTCGCCATACAGCGTTTCGACATGCAGCGTGAGGCCGGCATTCATCGCAAACGCCTGGAACCACTCGCGCACCAGATCCGTATCGAATTCACCGATCTTGTCGCGGCTGAAGCCAACCTTGAACACCAGCACCGGCCGCCCGGAAATGTCGATCACCACGCGCGACAGGGTTTCGTCCATCGGCATGTGCACGCTGGCGTAGCGGGTGATCCCCTTCATGTCGCCAAGCGCCTGCTTCACGGCCTGACCGAGCGCGATGCCGACGTCTTCGGTGGTGTGATGGTGATCGACATGCAGGTCGCCGTTGGCTTTGACGGCGATATCGATGCGCGAATGGCGGGCGAGCAGATCGAGCATATGATCGAAGAATCCGATACCAGTCACGGCACTGGACACGCCGGTGCCGTCGAGGTTGACGCTGACCTCGATATCCGTCTCTTTGGTCTTGCGCTTGATCGCAGCCTTGCGCATGAAAACCCGCTTCCTGAGCTTGAAAAACGGGGGTCTTTTAACAGGCGAAATCGGCTTTCGCCACAGCCGTTAAACCGCTTTTGCGGCTGATTTGCCGCTATGGTGACCGGATCGCCGTGCAGAGCTGCGATTGAAACTGCAAGCACAATGCCTAGATTGGCCGAAGCTAGAGGGCCCCTTCATGCAAGCACCGCAATCGACCGCCGCCGAGCTGATATGGCACGGCACGACCATCCTGACCGTTCGCAAGGCGGGCAAGGT
This sequence comes from uncultured Alphaproteobacteria bacterium, assembly GCA_963774995.1. Lineage (GTDB taxonomy): Bacteria > Pseudomonadota > Alphaproteobacteria > Rhizobiales > Xanthobacteraceae > P52-10. Next base: position 42,510 of record CAVZHJ010000011.1, on the reverse strand, counting down.
CGTGATCGGCGGCGACGGACAGGTGTCGATCGGCCAGACCGTCATCAAGTCGAACGCCAAGAAGGTGCGCAAGCTCGGCAAGGGCGACGTGATCGGCGGATTTGCAGGCGCCACGGCGGATGCCTTTACGCTGTTCGAGCGGCTGGAGAGCAAGCTCGAGCAGTATCCCGGGCAACTGACGCGCGCGGCGGTCGAACTTGCCAAGGACTGGCGCACCGATCGTTACCTGCGGCGACTGGAAGCGATGATGATCGTCGCCGACAAGGACGTGTCGCTGGTGCTGACCGGCACCGGCGACGTGCTCGAGCCGGAAGGCGGCGTGATGGCGATCGGCTCGGGCGGCAACTATGCGCTCGCGGCTGCCCGCGCGCTCGCCGACAGCGACAAGGATGCCGAAACGATCGTGCGCCGCGCGCTGGATATCGCCGCCGATATCTGCGTCTACACCAACCGGAACCTGACCATCGAAACGCTGTCGGCCGCTTGAGCATGGCTGCGAATACAACCGCGATCGATGCAGCCCACCGGCGAATGGAGCCTGGCCCGCACGGTTTTCGCAGTCGCGGCACTGATCGCGCTGCAGGCGGTGCTGCTCTACTGGATGGGCCGGCTGCCGATCTGCGCCTGCGGCACCGTGAAGCTGTGGCACGGCGTCGTGCAAAGCTCGGAGAATTCGCAGCACATTGCCGACTGGTATACCTTCTCCCACATCATTCACGGCTTTCTGTTCTATGCCGCAACGCGCCTCGTTCTGCCGCGATCGACCTGGACCACGCGGCTGTTGATTGCGATGACGATCGAAGGCGGCTGGGAGCTGGTCGAGAATTCAAGCTTCATCATCGATCGCTACCGCGCAGCGACGGTATCGCTCGACTATTACGGCGACAGCATCGTCAATTCGGTCGCCGACATGGTGTTCATGATCGTCGGCTTCGTCCTCGCCATGAAGCTGCCGGTCGCCGTCACCGTGGTTCTGGCGCTGATTTTCGAAATCGCCGTCGGCCTGCACATTCGCGACAACCTGCTGCTGAACGTCATCATGCTGATCCATCCGAACGACGCCATCCGCCAGTGGCAGAGCGGACCGCCGATCATCTAGGGCATGATCCCGACCCGAACTGAATGCTTGCGGAAGCCGCAGCCGGACAATAACTAAGGCTGACATGACCGACTTTTCCCCCCGCGAAATCGTCTCCGAACTCGACCGATTCATCGTTGGACAGGCCGACGCCAAGCGCGCGGTCTCGATCGCGCTGCGAAACCGGTGGCGGCGATTGCAGCTCGAGGGATCGCTGCGCGAGGAAGTGCTGCCGAAGAACATCCTGATGATCGGCCCGACCGGCGTCGGCAAGACCGAAATTTCCCGCCGCCTTGCCAGGCTCGCGGGAGCGCCCTTCATCAAGGTGGAGGCGACCAAGTTCACCGAGGTGGGTTATGTCGGCCGCGATGTCGAACAGATCGTTCGCGACCTGGTCGAGGTCGCGATCGGGCAGACACGCGAGCGCAAGCGCAAGGACGTACAGGCGCGCGCAGAGGTCGCCGCCGAAGAGCGCGTGCTCGATGCGCTGGTCGGCGCGAACGCAAGCGCTGCGACGCGCGAGTCGTTCCGCCGCAAGCTGCGCAACGGCGAAATGAACGACAAGGAGATCGAGATCGAGACGCAGGCGTCCAGCGGCATGCCGGCGTTCGAGATTCCGGGAATGCCCGGCGCGCAGATCGGGCGCGATTTCCATCGGCGACATTTTCGGCAAGCTCGGCGGCCGCACCAAGACACGGCGGATGAGCGTTGTGGATTCGCACGAGATTCTGGTGGCGGAGGAATCCGACAAGCTGCTCGACACCGATCAACTCGTGCAGGAAGCGATTCACGCGGTCGAGAACAATGGCATCGTGTTTCTCGACGAGATCGACAAGATCTGCGCGCGCGACGGCCGCATCGGCGGCGACGTGTCGCGGGAAGGCGTGCAGCGCGACTTGCTGCCGCTGATCGAAGGCACCACGGTCTCGACCAAGCACGGCGCGGTGAAGACCGACCACATTCTGTTCATCGCATCCGGCGCGTTCCACATCGCCAAACCGTCCGACCTTTTGCCGGAACTGCAGGGCCGGCTGCCGATCCGCGTCGAACTGCAGGCGCTGACGCGCGACGATTTTCGCCGCATCCTGACCGAGCCCGAAGCCTCGCTGATCAAGCAATATGTGGCGCTGATGCAGACCGAAGGCGTCAAGCTCGTGTTCGGCGCCGACGCGATCGACGCCATCGCCGACGTAGCCGTCAGCGTCAACAGCACGGTAGAAAACATCGGCGCGCGGCGGCTGCAGACCGTGATGGAACGGGTGCTCGACGAGATTTCATTCGCCGCTCCCGACCGCAACGGAGAGACGATCCATATCGATGCGGCCTATGTGACAAGCACGTCGGCGATCTGGCGAAGAATGCGGATCTGAGCCGGTTTATTCTTTGAGGTCCTGCGATCGCTTCCTCGCAACGAAGCGATCGACGTCAGGTTCGTCCCCCTTCCCTGCATCGAGGGATCGGATGCCATTGTCCAGGGGCGAAGCTCAGCCGCCAACTCGGCATCGGCTACCGTGCGCGGCGCAGCCGTATGTAGAGCGCGCCCTCACCGCCATGGCCGATATGCGCTTCCTCGAAGCCGACGACGAGGCTTCGTAATTCCGGCAGGCCCAGCCACAACGGCACTTGCCGCCGCAGCACGCCGCGTTCGCTTTCGGATGCAGATACGCGGCCCTTGCCGGTGATGACGAGCACGAACGTCGCGCCGTCGCCATGCGCGTGCTGCAGGAAGGCCGTCAGCGCCCGGTGCGCCCGCGCCTGCGTCATGCCGTGCAGGTCGAGCCGGGCATCGATCTCGCTGCGTCCCTTTGCCAGCCGCGAACGCTCCCTGCGTCCCAGCGGCGCAAGCGGCGGCGGTGACGGCTTTGCGACAGGCGCTTTTGATTGCCGCACGGGCGGCTGCTTGATTTTGGCAGAAGCGGGTTGAGGCAATTCCACCGCTCCGTCTTGATCGTCGTCAGCAACCACCCGCTTGCGGCGACGCAAGGGTGTGGCCGATTTCGCAACCGCGTGCCAAAGCGCCTTCTCTTCCTCGCTGAGTGCCCGCTTGCGGACATGTGGCGGTGACGCCTTCTTCATCGGCGATAGCGCCGGAGTTTCTTGCGCCGCGGAGCGGGACCGTCAGGGCGCGCCTGCGGCATTGGAACGACGGCCGGTGTCGAGGCCGCGGCGACGGCCTTGTCTTTCGACGCGTCGACAGCCGGCGCTGGTTTGCTCTCGCCCTTCGGCTGCGGACCTTTCGCGGCCTCCTTGACAGTTTCCCCGGGTGCCTGCCTGGCCGGAGGAAACAGCCTGGCGATCTTCGCGGACGGCCGAACGGCCGGCAAAATCATCCGCCTGCCAGCTGCCACCGGATCGAGACTTTTCGGCACCAGCATCACGAAGCGCGCGCCGTGCTTCAGCCGGCCCGATACGCGGCCGGCATCGGAGCCTGCACCGAAATAGATGTCCGCGCGCGCGGGGCCGACGATCGCCGAGCCGGTGTCCTGCGACACCATCAGCCGGCGAAACGGCGTTTGCGACCGTTCCGATTCGATCGGCAGCCGCCCCTCAATGAAGAACGGCGTGCCGTAGACATGCAGAAAGCGATCGACGGCAATCGAGCGGCCGGCCGTCAGCGGAATGCCTTGCGCGCCGACGGCTTCGTCCTTGTCGGACAGCTGAACCTCGCGAAAGAAGACATAAGACTTGTTCTGCCGCCGCAGCTCCTTTGCCGCATCGGAACTGCTGTCCATGTAATCGCGGATTCGCTGCATCGACATCTCTTCGCGCGCGACGATGTTTCGCTCGATCAGGATGCGGCCGACCGGTGTGTAGGCCTGGCCGTTGTGGGCATCGTAGTTGATGCGGACCGTCGATCCGTCCTCCAGCTTGATGCGCGCCGAGCCCTGAATCTGCATGAACAGCAGCTCGGTGAAATTCCTGACGTAGCAAATCTCAAGGGCACGGCCGCTCAGGATTCCGTCCTCGATTTCCGCGCGGTCGTAATACGGCACAAGCTTGCGTCGGCCGATCTTGCGAAACACCTCCCCCTTGTTCGGCAGGCTTGCGGTGCTCGAGCGCACGCCGCGCACGAACAGGTTCGACGGCCTGCGATAGACCGGCACCGGAAACTGTTCGCTGTAGGTGCGCGAGCCCTCGAGCACGGGCTCGTAGTAGCCGGTGACAAAACCCTCGGCCTCGCCGAGACGCGAGATGCGCACCGCCGTGAAGTGGCGCACAAAGAACGCGCGGGCTTGTGCGCTGTCCTTGATATGGGCCGCGCGCGCAGCGCGGCATGGTTCGCGCAGCGACACGCCGAGCGCCTTCGGCTCTTTCGGAGCCTCGCGCTGGGCGACGATCGGTTTGCAGCTTGCAAGAAATGCGGCAAATGCCGCCAGCTGATCATCCTCGGCCCAGCCGGGGATGTCCGCCCATTTTATCGGCTCATACTGGCTGTTGGCGATTTCGAGCGGTGTCGGCGCGCCGCCGCGCTTGGCAAGAGCGGCGGGCGGGATCGACAGCTGGACACACAGGATCAGACCGAGAGCGCCGCCGGCGTACCACCAGGGTCGTGCCGGCCGGCGACTACTGCCCGCCTTCAGTGCCAACCAGCCTCCAGTTCGGATCGCGCGAGGCCATATCGCGAGAGAACGTCCAGACATCGGTGACATCGGTGATCGATTCAGGGCTGCCATCGACGATCGCGCCCGCCTTGTCGCGCGTCACCGAAATCATCTGCGAGACGAAGCGCACGGTGAGGCTCGCGACACGGCCGCGCATCTCGGCGCTGACGATCTCGGCCTTGTCGATGCCGACGAACTTGCGCTCGATGCGTTCGCCGCGCTGCTCGCGTTCGCGGATTGCACCGTCGAAGCTTTCGAAAACCTCCGGCGAAAGCAGCTCCTTCAGCGTGCGCCGGTCGCCTTGCGCGAACGCCAGCACGATCATTTCGTAGGCACTCTTGCCACCGGCGACAAAATGCTTCGGGTCGAAGGACAAATCTTCCTTTGCGATGTCGTCGAGACCGCGGGCGAGATCGGAGCCGGGCTCCGCGGTTCCCTTCCAGCGTTCGGGCGTCGGCACAGGATCGGCGGGCGCCAGCGGGGCCTGATCGATGATGGTGCCTGGCATCGGCACGACAGTCTCGCCGCGGCCGGCATCGCCTCGTCCCTGCACGACATCGCGCGCGGCCCGGTCATAGGGGGGTCGCTCTCCCCCGGTGCGCTGGCCCAGCACGCTGCGCAAGCGCAGGAAGATGAAGACGGCAAGCGCCAGAAAGATGATGGTGTAGATATCCACGTCGCGTGCACCTTCCGATCGGCGTTGCGGCCAGCCTGCGCAGACAATGCAATCCGCCTCAGGCCATCCGCAGCACACCCATGTAAGCCTGAACACTGACTGAGCCAACCCCGCTGCCCGGCTATTGGTTCATGTCCGATGCGCAAATTGACGCGTTTTCGACATGTCCCGGCGTTGGCTGATTTTTCTCCGTGAGCGGCATGAGCGCCAAATCTGCCAAATTGTAGACGATCCGGCGGCGCCGGCCAACCTTTTGGAGCTGGCGGCCCGACCAGCATCCTTGTCCCCGACCCGAGGCCTATGTTAGCCACTCGCCGCAATCAGGGGCCCTGGCCCGCAGGAGACGCATTTGATGACCAATGGCAACGGCTCGCCCCCGACTGAGGCTCCGCAGCCCCAGCTTAACGTTCTGGTGCAATACACCAAGGACCTGTCGTTCGAGAACCCGAACGCACCGCGCTCGCTGGGTCCGCAGCAACAGCAGCCTGCGATCAACATCCAGATCAATGTGGGCGCGAACGCCGTCGCCGAACAGGACTATGAAGTCACGCTGTCGATCGAGGGCAAGGCCGAGATCGGCGAGATGATCATGTTCAATTTCGAACTGGCCTATGCCGGTGTGTTCCGCATCCAGAATGTTCCGGCGGAAAATCTGCACCCGGTGGTCATGATCGAGTGCCCGCGACTGCTGTTCCCGTTCGCCCGCGAGATCATCGCGACCGCCGTGCGCGATGGCGGATTTCCGCCGCTGCTGCTCGACCCGGTCGATTTCGTCGGCCTGTACCGGCAGAACCTGGCAAACCAGCCGCAGCAGCAGCAACAGCCGAGCTGACGGCGGATCGGCGGTTCAAGCGCCGCTGAATTCGGTCCAGAGACGTTTTTCGCCGAGCGTTTCGACAAAGGCGAGATGGGCCGCAAGTTCGGCAGCCGTGAGGCGTGGCGCCAGCGGCTCTGCTCTCAGACGCCGCGGCGCATCGGATTGAGCGCCGGCGTGCGCCTGCACCTTCTCCGCCAGAATGAGCTGCGACTGACGGGCGCCAATCAGATCAATGTACACCTCGGCCAGCAGTTCGGCGTCCAGCAACGCGCCATGCTTGGTCCGGTGTGAATTGTCGATCGCATAGCGCGAGCAAAGGTCGTCCAGCCGGTTCGAAACGCCCGGATGCTTGCGGCGCGCAAGCAGCAGCGTATCGACCAGCCGCTCGCGCGGGATCGGGGCGCGGGTGACTTTCTCAAGTTCGGCATTGATGAAACCGATGTCGAACGACGCGTTGTGGATCACCAGCGGCGCGTCGCCGACGAACGCCAGGAACTCTTCGGCGACGGCGGCAAACAGCGGCTTGTCGGCGAGGAACTCGGCTGAAAGCCCGTGAACGTCGAAGGCCTCTTTCGGCATATCGCGCTGCGGGTTGATGTAGCGGTGGAAGGTCTGGCCGGTCGGCATCCGGTTGAAGATCTCGACGCAGCCGATTTCGACGAGCCGATCGCCGCGCAGCGGATCGAGTCCGGTCGTTTCAGTATCGAGAACAATTTCGCGCATGATTTGCGTTCGTCAACCGGTCGCGGCTGTCGCGATGTCGAATCACAGCCGTCTGCGCGGCATCTTAGCGACTTCGGCGAGAATGTCGCGAATCCGCGTCCGTACGGGGTCGAGGCCGGACGATGTATCCACGACAAAATCCGCGCGCTTGCGTTTCTCGGCATCGGGCGTCTGCCGCGCCAGAATGGCATCGAGCTTGTCCTGGGTCATGTTTTCGCGCGCCAGCACCCGGGCCCGCTGAAGGTCCGCCGGCGCAGACACGACCACGACCGCATCGACACGTTTCTCACCGCCGGTTTCAAACAGCAGCGGCACGTCGAGCACGGCGATGGCCGCACCGGATTTTTCCGCGTCGCTCAGAAACTGCTGGCGATGGGCGCCCAGCATGGGGTGCACGATTGATTCAAGTTTCTTCAAAGCCTCCGGATTGCCCAGCACTTTGGCAGAAAGCTTCTGGCGATCGACCTTGCCGTCGGCCGTCGTGCCGGGAAACGCCGCCTCCACCACGGGCACCGCTTCTCCGGCATAGACCGCGTGAACCGCTGCGTCGGCATCATAGACCGGAACGCCCTGCTCTGCGAACAGCTGCATGGTGGTCGACTTGCCCATCCCGATCGACCCGGTCAGTCCGATGATCAGCATTCGTTTCTCTTGTTCTTTGTTATTCCGCAACCAGACCAACACCGCGCAGGCATTTCAGGAGAGGCAGCAGCGGCAAACCGAGAATGGTGAAGTGGTCGCCATCGATACGCTCGAAGAGATGCACGCCAAAACCCTCGAGTTGATAGGCCCCGACGCTGGTGGTGACCGCCTCGCCTGCCGCATCGAGATATTGATCGATCATCGCATCGCTCATGCTGCGCATCGTCATCCGCGCCACCGAGATATGTTCGAACAAGACCTTGCCATCCCTCGCCAGCGCAATCGCAGAATGCAGTTCGTGCGTCGCGCCTGCAAGCTCTTGAAGCTGGCGTGCCGCCTGGTCCCGCCCGGCCGGTTTGCTGAAAAGCCTGTCCTTCAATGCCAACGTTTGATCGGCGCCGACCACAAAACGCGCCGGCTTGCCCGATGAGACATGCAGGGCTTTCGATTTCGCGAGCAAGGCGGCTATCGCGGCGGGATCTTTCAGCCCCGAGCCCGCCTGAATTCCGCGCTCATCGATATCGGCCGGAATGGCCTCGAACGGAATGCCGGCGGCCTTCAGCAGGGCCTGCCGGGATTTGCTTTGTGAGGCAAGAATGAGCGGCTTTTCGCCGACCCACAGCGTCATTGCGAACTCCGCTGGCGTTGCCGGTCCGACAGCAGCTTCATGATCGCCGCGGCGGTCTCTTCGATGGAACGGCGTGTCACATCGAGCTGCGCCCAACCATGCCTCGCGCTCAGTTTGCGCGCGAACATCACCTCGTCGGTCACCGAGCGCCTGTCGATATCGGAATCGGCATCCATTTCAGCGCCGAGACCGAGCAGCCTGTTCTGCCGGACCTGGATCAGGCGCTCAGGGGTCGCATGCAGGCTGACGATCAGCGGACGGCTGAGCAATTCGAGTTCTTGCGGGAGGGGAATGCCGGGAACGAGCGGAACGTTCGCGGTGCGAACACCGCGATTGGCGAGGTATATCGACGTCGGCGTTTTCGATGTTCGCGACACGCCGACCAGAACCACATCCGCCTCTTCCAGGCCTTCGGTATGCTGACCGTCGTCGTGCATCATCGTGTAGTTCAGGGCATCGATCCGCTTGAAGTACTCCGCGTTCAGCACGTGCTGGGCGCCGACGCGATGCGATGTCTCCGCGCCGAGATAGGCCTGAAACAGCTGCAGCACCGGTCCGATAATGGAAAGGCTCGGGATATTGATGTCGGAGCATTTCTTTTGCAGCCGATCGACCAGTTCATCGTCCAGCAATGTAAACAGCACGATGCCTGGCAATTCCTCGATCTCGGTCAGGACACGGTCAAGCTGCTTCTGGCTGCGTACCAGCGGATAGACGTGTTCGATCGGCGTCACATTCGCGTATTGCGCAGCCACCGCGCGCGCCACGGTAATCAGCGTCTCGCCGGTCGAATCGGAAACCATGTGCAGGTGAAAATAGCTGCCGGACGATACGATCATGGAATCAAGAAACCCGCAGACACCGGACCGGCAGGGGCAGACGTCTGTATAACTTGTGAGTTGCTGTTGAGAAAACGACGGATATCCGCTCGCCCGGACTTCGGAACGGGATAAGCGGCGATATCACACACAGACTGCCTCGCGGGATAATCCTGGACCCTCATCGGCATGATAGTGGGGTTATGTGGGCTTGTCTCTTGATAACTCGAGGCGGAAAAGAAGCCGGGGCTGATAAAGCCGATGTTATTTGGCTGCGCGCCGGCTTGTTGACTATGGGTACAACGCCGGCTGGCTGTGGATGACTGCGGGATAAGTCGGAGCTTTCAATTCATGAGTCTAATCCACGCTCAAGTAACTACTAACTAAAATCTAGAAATAGATAGTTTTAAGAGAAGAGGCCTTAGAGGAAACCCTGGTGAGCAGTGCATTTCTGAACGTTCTGGACGGTCAACGTTCCGCCACGCCGCCCATCTGGATGATGCGGCAAGCGGGCCGGTATTTGCCGGAGTATCGCGCGCTCCGCGAAAATGCCGGCTCCTTCATGAAGCTCTGCTTCACGCCTGACCTGGCAGCCGAGATCACGCTGCAACCGATCCGGAGGTTTGGGTTCGATGCGGCGATCCTGTTCTCCGACATCCTCGTCATTCCGCACGCGCTTGGTCAGACGGTCACGTTCGAAGCAGGCGAAGGCCCGCGGCTTGATCCTGTTGCGAACGAGCAGGCGATCGACGCCTTGCCCAAGAGCGTGGATCAATCGATCCTCGCGCCGATCTATCAAACCGTGAAGCAGGTCAAACCCCTGCTTGACGACAAGACAGGCTTCCTCGGTTTTTGCGGTGCGCCCTGGACAGTTGCGACGTACATGATTGCCGGGCATGGCACGAGCGATCAGGCGCCGGCGCGGATATTTGCCTACGAGCATCCGCAGGCTTTTGCCAGGCTGGTCGATCGGCTGGTCGACAACTCGGTGGCCTATCTGGTGAAGCAGTTTGAAGCGGGCGTCGATGCGGTGCAGCTGTTCGATACCTGGGCGGGCGTATTGCCACCGGAAGAATTCATGCGCTGGTGCGTCGAGCCGGCTGCGAGAATTGTGACCGAGCTTCGGCGCAAAATTCCGAATGCGCGGGTGATTGGATTTCCTCGCGGCGTCGGGCATCTGCTTGGGCAATACGTGGATCACGTTCCGGTCAATGCCGTCAGCGTGGACTGGATGGCGGACCGCAAGTTCATTCGCGAGCGCGTGCAAAGCCGCGTCGCGGTCCAGGGAAATCTCGATCCGCTTGCACTGCTTGCGGGTGGCGAGTCGCTGGATCGTTCGATCGATGCGATCCTGCACGATTTCAGGGATGGCCGGTTCATCTTTAATCTCGGTCACGGTATTTTGCCGGCGACGCCGATTGCACATGTCGAGCAGATGCTGAAGCGCGTGCGGTTTGGCTGAGATGATGTACGTCTGGATAAAGGCATTTCACATCATCGCCGTCATCTCATGGATGGCTGGAATGCTCTATCTGCCGCGGCTGTTCGTTTATCACTGTGAGGCGGAGGTCGGCTCCAAACAGTCGGAGACCTTCAAGGTGATGGAGCGGAAGCTCCTGAGGGTCATCATCAATCCGGCGATGATCCTGACCTGGGTGCTGGGTTTGACGCTGGTCTGGCTTGGAGGCTGGCATATGGCCGGCTGGATGCATGCCAAATTCGTTTTGGTCATCGTCTTGTCAGGCCTGCATGGCTGGCTGGTGCGATGCTGGCGCGACTTTGACGCCGACCGGAATACCAGAAGTCAGAAATTCTACCGTATTATCAATGAGGTACCGGCTGTCCTGATGGTCGGTATCGTGATTTTGGTGGTTGTGAAGCCATTTTAGCGGGGGACGGGCCGGATTCCGCCATCTTGCGTAAGTCATACTGATTTAATATATTTTCGGCGTATCCCACCGAACGCAGGCGGATGTGGCGCGGTCCCTCTAGGCGGACCTGCTGTTGCATCAGGTACAAGGCCGTTTCGGCACTGATCACCGCAAGACCTGATCTTGGAACTTCCGACCCTCGACGATCAGCATCCAGAATCTGCGACCCCTCCCTCCTCACTTCCCGCGCCGCATCGACAATTCTCAAATGCGCGGCGCCGAAAAATTCTCCACAGGACTACCCCAATGCCGGAAATGAAACTTCAGGATCTCAAGGCCAAATCTGCCGCCGAACTTGTCTCGTTCGCGGAAGAGTCTGGCGTGGAGAATGCACCGACGATGCGCAAACAGGAGCTGATGTTTGCGATTTTGAAACAGCTCGCGATTCAGGAAACCGACATCATCGGCGAGGGTGTTGTCGAGGTCCTGCCGGACGGCTTCGGCTTTCTTCGTTCGCCGGACGCGAACTACCTGCCTGGCCCGGACGACATCTACGTCTCGCCGTCGCAGATTCGCCGGTTCGGCTTGCGCACCGGCGACACGCTGGATGGGCAAATTCGCTCGCCGAAGGAAGGCGAACGTTATTTCGCGTTGCTGAAGGTCAACTCGCTCAACTTCGAGGACCCCGAGAAGTCCAAACACAAGGTCAATTTCGACAACCTCACGCCGCTCTATCCCGATGAGCGGCTGAAGATGGAGCATGAGGATCCGACCAAGAAGGATCTCTCGGCCCGCGTCATCGATATCGTTGCGCCGATCGGCAAGGGTCAGCGCGCTCTGATCGTCTCGCCGCCGCGCACCGGCAAAACCGTGCTGCTGCAGAACATCGCGCATGCAATCACGGCCAATCATCCGGAATGCTATCTGATCGTTCTCCTGATCGACGAGCGGCCGGAAGAAGTCACCGACATGCAGCGCTCGGTGAAGGGCGAAGTCGTGTCCTCGACCTTCGATGAACCCGCGACGCGGCACGTGGCCGTGGCGGAAATGGTGATCGAGAAGGCCAAGCGCCTGGTCGAGCACGGACGCGACGTGGTGATCCTGCTCGATTCGATCACGCGTCTTGGCCGCGCCTACAACACGGTGGTGCCGTCATCGGGCAAGGTGCTGACTGGCGGCGTCGACGCGAATGCGTTGCAGCGGCCGAAGCGCTTCTTCGGCGCGGCGCGCAATATCGAGGAAGGTGGATCTCTGACGATCATTGCGACTGCGCTGATCGATACCGGCAGCCGCATGGACGAAGTGATTTTCGAAGAGTTCAAGGGCACCGGCAACTCGGAACTGATTCTCGATCGCAAGGTCGCCGACAAGCGCACCTTCCCGGCAATCGACATCACCCGATCCGGCACCCGCAAGGAAGAGTTGCTCACCGATCCGCAGCAGCTCAAGAAGATGTACGTGCTGCGCCGTATCCTCAATCCGATGGGAACGATGGATGCGATCGACTTCCTGCTCGACAAGCTGCGCAACACCAAGACCAACGGTGAGTTCTTCGAGTCCATGAATACCTAAATGCACGGCCTGCGGATCGCGAAACGCCTCTTCGGCGGTACTTTCGCGACCGCGGTGCTGCTGTTTTGGGTGTTGCCGGCGTTCGCACAGGACTCCGCAACAATCTACGGACTGACGATACCGGCGCAGGTCGGCGGCCTCACGCATGGGCAACCGGTCGATTATGAAACGAAATCGCCGGGTCTCGGCTATTCGCTGCGGTTCGCCTCCCGGCCCGGCTGGATGGTCGATGTCTACATCTATGATTTTCAGCTGAGGTCGATCCCGGCCGATCTCGGTTCGGGCGCGGTGAAGGATCAATTCGCACGCGCGCGCGGGGACATCTTCGAGCTTGGCCGGCGCGGCAGCTACGCCAACGTTCAGGAGAAGGGCGAGTTTGTGGTCGCCCGCGACGGCAAGACGCGCTTCATCTGTTCGACGTTCGGTTATCTGCGTGGCGAGAAGCGCGACATTGATGTCGACAGCTTCCTTTGCCTGACTTCCTGGAACGACAAGTTCGTCAAGATCCGCATGACGGCGGCCAGGGGTGCAATGTCGCGCGCGGACGCCGTCAGTTTCGTGGGCGCGTGGGTTCCCCTGCTCTGGCGGTCGTGAGCAAGGCCGGGCCATTCAGATTGCATGCGGCCACGCTGAGCGAGGCGCCGCTTCTGGCGAGAATTCATCACCAGGCGCGGGCCGCGGCGATGCCATGGTTGACTGTTCTTCATACAGCGGATGAGACGCGGGCCTGGATGGCGAACGTCGTCCTGGCGCAGCAAGAGGTCTGGATTGCCGCCGCCGGCGATGCCGTTGCTGGATTCATGGCGTTGACCGACGGCTGGGTCGAACAGCTCTACATCGATCCGGCGTCGTGGCGAACGGGCGCTGGCTCCGCACTGTTGCAGCATGCGAAAGAGTGTCGGCCAGCGGGCTTTCAGCTGTGGACCTTCCAGCGCAACGCGATGGCGCGGCAGTTTTATCGCAAGCACGGCCTGGCGGAGCTTCGAACGACCGACGGCTATGACAACGAAGAGAAAGAGCCCGACGTGTTGCTGGGCTGGAAACTGACCACCTGAATCAAGGCGTCCGGGGTGGTGACCGGCAGCGAGCAGGTCTGGCCGCGGCAGACGAAGGCCGCGGCGCTTGCCACCGAGGCTAGTTTGTCGCGCGCGGGATGATTGCTCGCAAGTCCGTCGGCTGCGGGCGCATGCAGGACAATGCGAATCGCGTGCGGCAAGGCTCGCGCCGTCTGCAGCAGGTCGCCGGCGGCTTCGCCCTCACCTACCACGACGATCTCCACGGCGTTCAAACGCATGTCGAGCGCGTTCAGCAACGACAGATGACCGAACAGATTGTCGGTCGTCCGCGGCAGGATCGTGTCGAACATCGCATCGGCTTGCGCGTGAAAGCGATCGTTGCCGGTCAGGACGGCAAGACGAACGAGGTTTTGTGCGATCAGGCCGTTGTGATTCGGGATCGCGTCATCGACCGTTGAATGCGGGCGGACGATGAGGCTGTCCGCGTCCGAGGCGGTGAGAAAATAGCCGCCATGCTCGGCGTCAATGTGAAGTGCATCGAGCGCGCTCTGCCAGTTGGTGGCTTGAGCGAGGAAGGCGCCCTCGCCTGTCGCCTCGTGCAGGGCGATGGCGGCGCGAATCATGGCTGCGTAATCGGAGGCCAGGCCTGGAAACAACAGGCCCCCTGCCCGCCAGGAATGCCCCAGACGGCCGCCGCGGGTCATGGCGTTTGCGACGAAGTTGAAGGCCGTCCTGGCGAGCGCCAGCCAGTCCGGTTGCTCGAATGCAAGCGCGGCATTGGCGAGGGCCGCGATCGTCAGGCCGTTCCAGTCCGCCAGGATCTTGTCGTCGAGCCCGGGCCGCGCCCTTTTGCTGCGCTTTTGCTGCAGCGTTTGCCGCAACATGGCGAGTTTAGCGGCCTCCGTCGGCGTATCAGTTAAGCCATTGAGGCGATTAGGAATATTATGTCCTTCGAAATTTCCGCCGGCGGAAACGTCGTATCTTGCAGCAAAAAGGGCTGCGTCCTTGGCGTTCAGCGTCTCCTCAATCTCGACCAGGGACCAGACATAGAACTTGCCCTCCTCGCCTTCCGAATCGGCGTCGAGCGAGGACGAAAACCCGCCCTCGGAGATCTTCATTTCGCGCGTGAGCCAGCCGACGGTTTCGACCGCCCGTTCGCGGTACAGCGGGTTTTTGCTGTGGGCATAGTCGACGGCGAGCAGATCGAGGATCTGGGCGTTGTCGTAGAGCATCTTTTCGAAATGCGGCACGAGCCATTTTTCATCGACCGAATAGCGCGCAAAACCGCCGCCGAGGTGATCGTAGATTCCACCCTGGCTCATCCGGGTCAGAGCAAGCTGCGTGGTTCTGGTGAAGCGATCGTCTCCAGAGCGAACGCCGGCACGCCAGATGAACTCGAGCATCGTGCATTGAGGAAATTTCGGCGCGCCGCGTAAGCCCCCATGCACGGGATCGGTCGCGCGCGCGATCGATTCGGCAATGTTGTTGAGCTCGTTGGTGCCTATAGATACGGCACTTTTCGCTTCCCCGCGCTGTTTGAGCCTGGCGACAAGGGCGCGGCGGTTCTGGTCAACCCGTGCGGGCTCATCGCGAAAGACGCGGTTCACCTCGCGCAACACATCGACGAAGGCCGCCCGGCCAAACTGCGCGGTCTTCGGAAAATATGTCCCGCCCCAGAACGGCTCACCGGCCGAATTGAGAAACATCGTCAGCGGCCAGCCGCCCTGCTCGCCCAGGTGATGCAGCGCGCTCATGTAGATCTGGTCGATGTCCGGCCGCTCCTCGCGGTCGACCTTTATGTTCACGAACAGCTCGTTCATGACGGCGGCCGTTGCCGCGTCCTCGAAACTTTCGTGCGCCATGACGTGACACCAGTGGCAGGCGGCATAGCCGACCGACAGCAGGATGGGTTTGTTGGTCCGCTGCGCTTCAGCCAGAGCTGCCGGTCCCCATGGCCACCAGTCCACCGGATTGGCCTGATGCTGCAGCAGATAAGGGCTGGTTTCCGCAGCGAGCCGGTTTGTGTGCGAAGCAGCATTGGTCATGAAGGTATCCGAGACGGCCTGTCTTCTGACGGCTACGGTGCTGATTTGGTGCCGAAACGGATGAGTTCATGATTCGAGACGAGTGACAATTCAAGGGACGGACGGCCCGGCTTGACCAAATACTTATCAATAGTGTTAAATATTATCACAGAGCGAAAGGAGATACTCATGGATGATCCATTCGGCCGCCCGACCCTCATTCCCGCAATTTATTACAGGAATCCGATGGTCGCCCTCGATTGGCTGGAGAAAGCATTCGGGTTCGAGCGGACGATGGTCATCACTGACACGGACGGAAACCTGGCGCATTCGGAAATGAAATTCGGCGGCGGCCAGATCATGGTCGGCTCCGAGTGGACCGATTATGTCGCAAGCCCGGCGTCCACTGGCGGCCGCAACACGCAGTCGATCCACATCCATCTCACCGACGGTATCGAGGCTCATTGCGAGCGCGCCAGGGCTGGCGGCGCGGTGATCGTCCGCGAACTCGAGGATCAATTTTACGGTGATCGGACCTATTCGGCGCGCGATCCCGAAGGCCATGTCTGGAGTTTCGGCCAGACCACACAAACGGTCTCGCGCGAGGATGCGGAGAAGACGAGCGGATTGAAGATCGAGGGATGGCATTGACGCAGGCGCTTGCAATCGACCGCACGCTGGCCGCGCTCGCCGATCCCGCCCGCCGGCGTGTCGTCGATCTGTTGCGTGAACGGCCGCATCGTGCCGGCGAACTGGCAAGTGCAACCGGCCTCAGTGCGCCGGCGATGAGCCGGCATCTGCGCGCATTGCGCGCGACCGGGCTGGTCGAGGAATCGCATCCGGAGTTTGATGCGCGGGTGCGCATCTACCGGCTGAAGGGCGAGCCGATGGCGCAACTGAAGACCTGGCTGGATGAGACTGAACGGCTGTGGACGCGGCAACTCGCGGCGTTCAAGGCGCATGTGGAGGAGGCGTGACATCACGTGTGATTGTCTCGCTGCGCGTTGCTGCAACACCAATGCGCGCGTTCGAGGCGTTTACGAAAGACATCGGCGTGTGGTGGCAACCGAACGTGCTGTTTCGCTTTACGCCGCGCTCGCCGGGCGAGATCGCGCTGGAGCCGGGCGAGGGCGGCCGCTTCACCGAGACGCTTGCCAACGGCAAGGTCTTTGAAATCGGACGCGTGACCGGCTGGGAGCCGGGTGCTCGCCTTGCCTTGACCTGGCGGCAGGCGACATTTGCGCCGGAGCAGATGACCCAGGTCGAAGTGACGTTTGAAGCCGTCGGCAGCGAGACCCGGATCACCGTCACGCACACCGGTTGGGACAGCGTTCCGCAGTACCATGTGGCTCGCCATTCCTTCCCGGACGGTTTGTTCCTGCACAGGCATGCGCAATGGTGGCAGCAATTGCTGGCCGCGTGCGGCTCGCAGCTTGTGCGTTGATATTTCCGCTGACGCCGCCGATCGAAGCCGCCATACTTGGAGCAATGCATGTCGCTTGCGAAGGGAGCGGAGCAATGGTGGCGATGAGGTATCTGGTTCACAACGTCGACCGTGTCGTCGCGTTCTACCGCGATCACTTCGGCTTCAAGCTCGAGCAGCAGTTCGGTGCGGCGATGGCGATCATGGAGCACGAGGATTTGAAGTTGTGGCTGGCGGGGCCGGGCGCTTCAGCGTCGCGCCCGATGCCGGATGGACGCAAACCCGAAGCTGGCGGGTGGAACAGGTTCGTGATCGAGGTCGACGATCTGGATGCCAAGGTCGCCGAACTGCGACTGGTCGGTGTGAAATTTCGCAATGACATTGTGGTCGGACCCGGCGGCAGACAGATTCTCTGTGAGGATCCGTCCGGTAATCCGATCGAACTTTTTCAACCGGGTGGATGAGCGCTGCGCGATGGTGGACCGAAGTGAAGAGTTTCGTTTGATTGCGCGCAGGCATTGATGGCGCGCGACACGATCTTTGCGCTGTCGAGTGGACGGCCGCCGGCTGCGATCGCCATCGTGCGGATGTCCGGCCCGGCGGCTGGTGCCGCGCTTGAAAAAATCGCGGGACGCATTCCTGCGCCGCGCGTGGCGACGTTGGCAACGCTGCGCAGTACAGCCGGATCGATCATCGACGATGCGGTGATGCTCTGGTTTCCGGGAGCGAACAGCGCGACCGGCGAAGACGTCGCCGAGCTGCAGGTTCACGGCAGCCGCGCCGTGCTGGCCGCGATCTTCGAGGAGCTTGGAAGGATTGAAGGGTTGCGCGCCGCCGACGCCGGCGAGTTTACCCGGCGCGCATTCGAGAACGGCAAGCTCGATTTGACCGAGGCGGAAGGCCTCGACGATCTGATTCATGCGGACACCGAAGCGCAGCGGCGGCAGGCGTTGCGGCAGTTCAAGGGACTGCTCGGACAGCGCGCGGAGGACTGGCGTCGCCGGATCATCGATGCCTCGGCGCTGGTTGAAGCGGGCATCGATTTTTCCGACGAGGGCGATGTGCCGGACGAACTGATCACGCCGGCGCTGGAAAAGATCGGACGTCTGCGAAGCGAGATCGAGCAGACGCTGGCGGCGTCCGCGCGCAGCGAGCGGCTGCGGGAAGGGCTCGTGGTTGCGATCGCGGGTCCACCCAACGCGGGCAAGTCGACGCTGCTCAACCGGCTCGCGCGACGCGAGGCTGCGATCGTCTCGCCGCATGCGGGCACGACGCGCGATGTGATCGAGGTGCACCTGGATATCGATGGCTATCCGGTCGTGCTGCTGGACACGGCCGGCATTCGGGACACCAGCGATCCGGTCGAAGAGGAGGGCGTGCGGCGCGCGCGTGACCGGGCGGCGGATGCCGACCTCGTCCTCTGGGTGACTGAGCCAATGGACGACCCTGGTGTGCCCGAGCCGCGGCCGGGCGCGCTCGGTCCGGTGTGGCAGGTGGTGAACAAGGTCGATCTGGTTGGCGGCAAAGGCCTGGGACCGGCGACGCTCGCCGACGGACGATCGTTTCGGATTTCTGCGGAGCACGGGCAGGGGGTCGGCGAGCTGACAGCGGAGCTTGGGAGATACGCTGCGGATTATTTTGGCGCGGGCGAATCAGCGCTGGTGACGCGCGCGCGGCAACGCCGGCTGCTTGAAGCGGTCGCATCGGCATTGCACCGGGCGGGCGAGATCAGGGGCGGCGCTGAGGAAATCGTCGCCGAAGAGCTGCGCGTTGCGGCCCATGCTTTGGGCCGGCTGGTCGGCAGGGTCGATGTCGAGGACATTCTGGACAAGATCTTCAGGGACTTCTGCGTTGGCAAGTAATGAATGTAGAAATGAACTTTAATTCATTTTTACGACTGTTTCACGTGAAACAACCGGAATTCGACCCCTGCCGCTGATCGTCTTTGACCGCCGACTGTGGCGCGATTAGAGAAGGTCGGAAATCGAAAAGTGCTCAAGATGGACCAGACATCGTTCGACGTCATTGTGATCGGTGGCGGCCACGCCGGCTGCGAAGCCGCGGCCGCGGCCGCCCGCATGGGCGCACGCACGGCGCTGCTGACCCACAGGGTTGCGACCATCGGCGCGATGTCCTGCAACCCGGCCATCGGCGGACTTGGCAAGGGCCACCTCGTCCGCGAGGTCGACGCGCTCGACGGACTCATGGGCCAGGTCGCCGACCAAGCCGGGATCCAGTTTCGCCTGCTCAATCGCCGCAAGGGTCCGGCCGTTCGCGGACCGCGCGCGCAGGCCGACCGTAAGCTCTACGCAGCCGCGATGCAGACCGCGCTGAGCGAGACTGCAAACCTGGTCGTGATCGAAGGCGAGGCGGACGATCTGACCATCGGCAATGGCCGGGTCGAAGGTGTCGTGCTTGGCGATGGACGGAGGCTCAAGGCCGGTGCTGTCGTCATCACGACCGGGACGTTTCTCCGCGGCCTGATCCATCTCGGTGAAAAGAACTGGCCGGCGGGCAGGGTCGGGGAGGCGCCGGCGCTCGGCCTGTCGAACACATTCGAGCGGCTCGGCTTCACGCTTGGACGATTGAAGACCGGTACGCCGCCGCGGCTGGACGGCACGACCATCGACTGGGCCGCCGTCGAGATGCAGCCGGGCGACGATCCGCCCGAGCCGTTTTCGGTGCTGACTTCGAAGATTACCACCCCGCAAATCCAGTGCGGGATTACGCGTACGACCGGCGCGACCCATGAGGTGATCCGCGCCAACGTGCATCGCTCGCCGATGTATTCGGGACAGATCCAGAGCAGGGGCCCGCGCTACTGTCCATCGATCGAGGACAAGATCGTCCGGTTCGGAGAGCGCGACGGCCACCAGATATTCCTGGAGCCGGAAGGCCTCGACGATACGACGGTCTATCCCAATGGCATCTCGACCTCGTTGCCCGAGGACGTCCAGCTGGCGATCCTCAAGACGATCCCCGGGCTGGCAAGAACCTGCATGGTCCGGCCCGGCTACGCCATCGAATACGACCACGTCGATCCACGTGAACTGACGCCGGCGCTGGAGACCAAGCGCCTGCGCGGCCTTTTCCTGGCGGGCCAGATCAACGGCACGACGGGATACGAGGAGGCGGCGGCGCAGGGGATCGTTGCCGGGATCAATGCCGCCCGGCTGGCCTCCGGCGGCGAGACCACAGTTTTCGACCGCGCCCACGGCTATCTCGGGGTGATGATCGACGATCTCGTTTCACGTGGCGTGGCCGAGCCGTATCGCATGTTCACCTCGCGCGCCGAGTTTCGGCTGTCGCTCCGTGCCGACAATGCTGACCAGCGGCTGACC
Source organism: uncultured Alphaproteobacteria bacterium (assembly GCA_963774995.1). Taxonomy (GTDB): domain Bacteria; phylum Pseudomonadota; class Alphaproteobacteria; order Rhizobiales; family Xanthobacteraceae; genus P52-10. Next base: position 22,279 of record CAVZHJ010000011.1, on the reverse strand, counting down.
AGCCGCGGCATTGAACTCGGCTGTGTCGGCCCGGTCCGGTCGGCCTTCCACGCCCGGAAGATGGCGGCCCTGGAGGCGGCCAGGACGCTTGCGCAAGGGCTGTCAGTGACGCCGAATGAAGCGGGGCGACACGGCCTGGCGCTCAATCGGGACGGCCAGCGGCGGACGGCATTCGAGCTGCTGGCCTACCCGGACATCGCCCTCGCGGACATCGCAAAGATCTGGCCGCAGCTCTGCGAGATCGATCCCGTCATCGCGACGCATCTGGAGATCGAGGCCAAGTACGATGTCTATGTCGCGCGGCAGAACGAAGATATCGAAGCGCTGCGGCGGGACGAAAACCTGAAGCTCGGCGAGACAATCGACTATGCCGCGGTGACCGGCCTTTCGAACGAAGCCCGCCAGCGCCTTGCGGCGGCACGTCCGGCGACCCTCGGCCAGGCCTCACGAATGGACGGCATGACCCCGGCGGCGCTGACCTTGTTGGCTGCGCACCTGCGCCGCAAGCCCCGCACCGAGAAGCAAGCTGCCGGTTGAGCCGGCGAACGAAGGTCGGCCACCACGATGGCGAAGGCGGTTGAAGGTCAAGCCCCGGGTCAGATGGCGCCGGCCGGTCTCGCCGCCGACAAGCGGGCGGCGCTCAAGCTTTGTCCTGTTTCACGTGAAACAGAGGAGCGGCTGGAACGCTACGTCGCGTTGTTGCGCGAGTGGCAGGCCAAGACAAACCTCGTGGCCGCCTCCACGCTCACGTCGGTCTGGACCCGGCACATCGCCGACTCCCTTCAGCTCCTCGACCTCACACCGACGGGAAGAACCTGGATCGATCTCGGCAGCGGCGGCGGCTTTCCCGGTGTTGTCCTGGCCTGCGCCCTCGCCGATCGACCGGATGCCATGGTCCACCTGGTCGAACGCAATGCGAAGAAGGCTGCGTTTCTGCGCGAAGCATTGCGTGTCACCGGCGGGCGTGGAGCGGTGCATCTGAGCGACATTGTGAATTTCGTGGATAGCAATCCGCCCGCGGCGGATTACATCACTGCAAGAGCGCTTGCTCCGCTTAATGTCTTGTTGGGGTTGGTGGCACCGCTGATCGGCCAAGGCGCCAGGGCTTTGTTCCTCAAGGGACAAGATGTTGAGGCTGAATTGACGGAAGCCACAAAGTATTGGAATATTCGATCGAAACTCCACCCGAGCCGAACGAGCATGGACAGCCGGGTTGTTGAGATCGACCAGATTTCCTCCAAAGGGGCGCCGACGGCGGAGCGCCGCGGCAAACGATCATGATGGAAGAAATATTTAAATTAACCGAGAAGCTCGGCTCCGAACTGGAGCCGCGGCCGATCCGTCCGCGCATCATCGCGCTCGCCAACCAGAAGGGTGGCGTCGGCAAGACGACCACGGCCATTAACCTCGGCACGGCGCTGGCCGCGACCGGCGAGTCGGTGCTGATCGTCGATCTCGATCCGCAAGGCAATGCTTCGACCGGCCTCGGCATCGATCGCAAGAACCGCGAATGCTCGACTTATGACGTACTGATCGGCGAGGCGCGTCTGCGCGAATCGATTTTACCCACAGCGGTGCCGCGCCTGCACATCGCAGCCTCGACGATGGATCTGTCGGGACTCGAACTCGAACTCGGAAACGAACGCGACCGGGCGTACCGTCTGCGCAATGCGCTGGCGGTGTTGAACGGCACCGATCCTGCCGAGCCGGCCTATACCTACGTGTTGATCGACTGTCCGCCGTCGCTGAATCTTATCACCGTCAACGCGATGGCAGCGTCGGATGCGATCCTCGTTCCGCTGCAGTGTGAGTTCTTCGCGCTCGAAGGCCTGTCGCAACTTCTGCAGACGGTCGAGCAGGTACGTTCGACGCTCAATCCCGACCTGACGATTTACGGCGTCGTGCTGACGATGTTCGATTCGCGCAACAACCTGTCCAACCAGGTGGTCGCCGACGTGCGGCAGTTCCTGGGCAAGAAAGTCTACGACACCATGATCCCGCGCAACGTCCGCATCTCCGAAGCGCCGTCTTATGGCAAGCCGGTGCTGGTCTACGACCTGAAGTGCGTCGGCAGCGAAGCCTATCTCAAGCTCGCGACCGAGGTGATCCAGCGGGAGCGCGAATTGCGCGCAAGCTGAGCAAGGCCGTTATCATTTCGCGTACGGGAGTGCATGCTTTGAGTTCGAGGGAGGCGGCTGCGATGGCAGCGGACGAAGCGCGATCGCGGTTGGGCAGGGGACTGGCAAGTCTGATCGGCGACGTCGGCGGAAAGTCAGCGAAGGCGGAGCGTGCGCGGTCGCAGCGCCGCGTGCCGATTGAATTTCTGAAACCAAATCCGCGCAACCCGCGCAAGACTTTTCTGGATGCCGAGCTCGAGGAGCTTGCGGAGTCCATACGTCAGCATGGCGTGATCCAGCCGATCGTCGCGCGTCCCGTCCGCGGCGCGCCGGACCACTTCGAGATCATCGCCGGCGAACGGCGCTGGCGCGCGGCGCAGCGCGCCGGGCTGCATGACGTCCCGATCGTGCCGGTGGAGGTCAGCGATAACGACGCACTGCAGATCATGATCGTGGAGAACGTGCAGCGTGAAGACCTCAACGCGATGGAAGAGGCGCGCGGCTACCATCTGCTGGTGGACGAATTCCGGCACTCGACCGAAGAGGTCGCGAAGGTTGTCGGCAAGAGCCGCAGCCATGTCGCCAACATGATGCGGCTGACAAAACTGCCGAACGACGTTCAGGATCACATCTCGTCGGGCAAGCTGTCGGCCGGACACGCGCGTGCGCTGATCGGCATCGCCGATCCGGCGCAAGCCGCAGCGCGCGTGATTGCGGAAGGTTTGAGCGTGCGCCAGACCGAGGCGCTTGCACACGAAGCCGGCGTGCCGTCGCGCAAGCCGCGCGCGGAGAAGGCCAACAAGGACGCGGATACGCTGGCGCTGGAAAAGCGCATCGGCGATGTCCTCGGCCTCAACGTCAGCGTCGAGCACAGGGATCCCGGCGGCACGGTTTTGATTCGGTACCGCGATCTCGAACAGCTCGATGATATCTTGCGGCGGCTGGAGGCGGGCCGGGGCTGAGGCGGCGATTCCAAATCGTCAACTCAGTCCGTCATTGTGAGAAGCGAAGCCAGCATCCGCGCTACAGGCCGCTCGCAAAGACGCTTGAACTACCCTCGCCGCCGCGCATTCACGGCGATCGACATCAGCACACGCTGCGCGATGGCTTCGGCAAGTTGCGCCCGTCGCCGCAGGTCGAGCGTGGCCTCGCCCAGTTGAATGATGATTTGCGACAGCCGCTCCGCTGACTGGTTGCGCAGAGCCAGCGCAATGACATCCTTGCGAGAGAAGTGGATCCGCGGAAAGGCGCTGTCGAGCGGCTGTCCTTCATCCATCGCCAGGCGCGCCTTGTGCAGCTGGCTCGCGTGGCGCTGGGCTGTGAACATGATCGCGTTCGGATTGATGCCGGCGGCGATCGCCCTGGCAAAGACCGTCTCGAGCTCGGCCGGCTTTCCGGCAAAGGCGCTGTCGATGATCGGGTCGAGCGCCAGGCTCGATGCGTCCGTCACCACCGCGGCGACATCGTCCAGACTGATCTCGCCCTTGCCGTGCGCGTACAGCGCCAGCTTGCGAATCTCGTTGCGCGACGCGAGGCGATCGCCGCCGAGCAATTCGGTGAGCGCCGCGCGCGCGTCCGGTGTGATGCGCAGATCGGCAAGGCGCAGCTCGTCATCGATCAGCCGTCCGAGATCCCTGGCCGTATCGGCGTAGCAGGGAATTGCCGCAGCGGTCTTCGCCTTCTCGCACATCACGCGCAGCGGCGAATCGCGGCGCAGCTCGCCCGCCTCGATGACGATGCGGCAATCCTTCGGTGGCTCCTTCAGCAGGACATCGACACCGCTTGCAAAGCTGCGACCGCCGGCGCGGACGCGGATGGCGCGGCGTCCGCCGAACAGGGGAACGGTCATCGCCTCATCGACGAGACGCGACGGCTCGTTGGCGAGGTCGTCGCCCTCAAGGCGCACCAGTGAAAACGGATCGTTGACGTCGTCGACGGCAGCAGAGATCAGCGCATCCGCGCGTTCGCGAACAAGACCGACATCTGCCCCGAACAGCAAAATGATCGAATGCGCGGGGTTGGGTTTGGCGAGATAGGATTCGATTTCGCGATTGCTGACCGCGACCACGATGAAAGCGCTCAGGTGCCGGCGACGAAGAAGGACGACACCCGCTGGCTGATGTTCTCCGCGATCTGTTTCGTCGCCCGGCTCTCGGCGTCGCGCAGGCCGCGGATACGGGCAAACCGCTGCTCCTGTCCGGGAATGTCGTACGACACCCGGGCAAAGGTGGTCGCACGCAGCACGGATTTGTTCGTCGCGATCTCGCGCAATTCGTAGGAAACGTCGATGCCGTAGTTCTCGATATCGGGACGCGCCGTCGTGAGGTCGACGATCGCCGAGGTCCTGGTCGTCGACATGCGAACGACAAGCTTGTGGGTTGGCGGCGCCGTGCCGCCCCCGCCGGTAAAGCTGAACAGCAGGCCGTTGCGCAGCTCGACCCCGAGCCGGGCGTCCGTCACCTGTGCGGTGGAGATATCGCTGACGTCGACCGCCGACAGCTTTTCCCGCAACGCGGGTTCGCCGGTCACCGTGCGCTCGGCATACATCGGCTGAAAGCAACCGGCCGTCAGCGCGCCGAGAACGACAATTGCCAGCAGCCTTCCGGCGGTACGGGCGCTAAACAACGACATTCACGATCCTCTGCGGAACCACGATGATCTTCCGCGGCGACTTGCCATCCAGTGCCCATTTTACCGCATCGAGCGCCAGAACGGCAGTCTCAATTTCCTGATTTCCGGCGTCCCTGGCCACGGTTACTTCGGCCTTTTTCTTGCCGTTGACCTGAACGGGCAGGGTTATGGTGTTTTCAACCAGCAAATCGGGTTCAATTTGAGGCCAGCCGGCGAGCGAAACCAGCTCCTTGTGCCCCAGCGCCACCCAGCACTCCTCGGCAAGATGCGGCATCATGGGCGCGATCAGCCGCACCAGGATCTCGGCGGCCTCGCGGACGGCGAAGCGATAGTCGGCGGCCGGTTCGGTCTCGACGCTGCTGAGTGAGGTACCGAATGCGTTTGCGAACTCGTAGATGTGAGCCACACAGACGTTGAAGCGCAGGCGCTCGATGTCGTCGGTCACGTGCGCCAGTGCGCGATGCGCCGCTTTTCGCAAGGCGGCCGCGCTGTCGTCGAACTGATTGGGCCTCGGCGCATCCGGCGGCGCGGCGCATGTCGCGGCGTCACCGACCAGCCGCCAGATCCGCTGGACAAACCGCCACGCGCCCTGCGCGCCCTCCTCGGTCCAGATCACGTCGCGCTCGGGCGGCGAGTCCGACAGCATGAACCAGCGCGCGGTGTCCGCGCCGGCCGTGCCGGCGATCTCGTCGAGGCCGACCGTGTTACGCTTCGACTTCGACATCTTTTCGTTCGCGCCGATCTCGATCGGCTCGTTCGTCGCGGTGAAAACCGCGCGACGTGCGTTGGTCGACGTTTCGATGGTCACATCACCCGGCTCGACATAAGTGCCATCGGCCTTGCGATAGGTTTCGTGCACTACCATGCCCTGGGTGAACATGCCGGCGAACGGCTCTTCGACATCGACATGGCCGGTGGCTTTCATCGCCCGCATGAAGAAGCGCGAATAGAGCAGATGCAGAACCGCATGCTCGACGCCGCCAATGTACTGGTCGACAGGAAGCCAGCTATCGGACGCCGGGCGATCGGTGGGGGCGGTCGTGATCCAGGGATCGGTGTACCTGGCAAAATACCACGACGAGTCAACGAACGTGTCCATCGTATCGGTCTCGCGCTGGGCCTTGCCGCCGCACTGCGGACACGTCACATGCTTCCACGTCGGGTGATGGTCGAGCGCATTGCCGGGTTTGTCGAACGTCACGTCTTCGGGCAGCGCGACCGGCAAATCCTTGTAGGGCACCGGCACGACATCGCATGTCGGGCAGTGGATCACCGGGATCGGGCAACCCCAATAGCGCTGGCGCGAAATGCCCCAGTCCCGCAAACGAAAATTCACCTTCCGCTCGCCGACCGGTGCGTTGCCTCGCCTCTCGCGTTCCAGCCGCTTTGCGACTTCCTCTTTCGCCTCCTCGATCGTCATGCCGTCGAGGAAGCGCGAATTGATCATGCGGCCTTCGCCGTCATACGCCACGTTGGTGACGACGAAGGTTTTCGGGTCCTGACCCTCGGGGCAAACGACGGGCACGTTGCCGAGTCCGTATTTGTTGACGAAGTCGAGGTCGCGCTGGTCATGCGCCGGACAGCCAAAGATCGCGCCGGTGCCGTAGTCCATCAGGATGAAGTTCGCGACATAGACCGGCAGCTTCCAGTTCGCGTCAAACGGATGCACGGCCTTGATGCCGGTATCGAACCCCAGCTTTTCCTGCGTGTCGATGATCGCCTGCGCGGTGCCGTGCCGCTTGGTCTCGGCGATGAACTCCGCGAGCTTCGGATTCTTCGCAGCCGCGGCCTGCGCCAGCGGATGGTCGGGCGCGATCGCCATGAACTTGGCGCCGAACAAAGTGTCATGCCGCGTCGTGAATATCTTCAGCTCGGTCTCGCCGTTCGGCGCCGTTGCGGGTTCGAGCGCAAAGCGAACCAGCATGCCTTCGGAGCGGCCGATCCAGTTGCGCTGCATCAGCCGTACCTTGTCGGGCCAGCGATCCAGCGTGTCGAGCGCGTCCAGCAGTTCCTGCGAGTACTTCGTGATCTTGAAGACCCACTGGCTCATCTCGCGCTGTTCGACCGGAGCGCCCGAGCGCCAGCCGTGGCCGTCGATCACCTGCTCGTTGGCGAGCACGGTCATGTCGACCGGGTCCCAGTTGACCTTGCGCTTTTCGCGCTCGGCCAGACCAGCCTTCAGGAAATCGAGAAACAGCCGCTGCTGATGTTTGTAATAGGTAGGATCGCAGGTCGTGATCTCGCGCGCCCAATCGATCGACAGGCCCATCAGCTTGAGCTGCGACTTCATCGTCTCGATATTGGCGAGAGTCCATTGCTTGGGATGAACCTTGCGTTCCAGCGCGGCATTCTCGGCCGGCAGGCCGAACGCGTCCCAGCCCATCGGATGCAGCACGTTGAAGCCGCGCGCGCGCTTGTAGCGGGCGACAACGTCACCGATCGTGTAGTTGCGAACATGCCCGACATGCAGCTTGCCGGACGGATAAGGGAACATCTCCAGCACATAGTATTTCGGCCGCGGATCGTCGTTTTTCGCGGCGAAGGTCTGCTGCTCGTCCCAAATCGTCTGCCAGCGCTGCTCGGCGTCGCGGGCGTTGTAGCGTTCGATGGTCATCGTTTTGAAGGTCTGTCGGCTGGTCAAAAGGCCGCCGACTAGGCCACGAAATGGCTCAAAGGGTCAACGTCTTGCGCCGATTCCGGAGGCAAGAATCGCCGAGCGTCCCGGCGGTTCAGACTGCCTGCGCCATAACCTGATCGACCGAGCGGATTTCGCCGTGTTCGACGACCGTATTCCGGCCTCTGCGCTTGGCCATGTAGAGCCCGGCGTCCGCCGCCTCGATCAGGTCGAGCGGGTTTTGGCCGGCAATCGGCGACGTCACGGCAATACCGACGCTGACCGTGATGCGCCCCAGCGGAACGCCGCCATGGGGCAGGTCGAGGGCCTCGATGCTGGCGCGGATCAGTTCGCCCACTTCAGCCATGCGCGCGGCGTCGGCGCCGGGCAGCATCAGCGAGAACTCCTCGCCGCCGTAGCGTGCGCCGAAACCCTTCACCTCGCTGGCGATGTTCGTCAGGACGTCGCCGACCCTGGTCAGGCAGGCATCGCCGTCGAGATGGCCGTAGGTGTCGTTGAACGCCTTGAAGTGATCGATGTCGATCATCGCAAGGGCAAGCTTTCCACTTTCGTGTTCGGCCTTCATCCACTCGAAGTTCAGCCGGCTGTCGAAAGCGCGCCGGTTGGCGAGCCCCGACAACGTGTCGACGGTGGCCAGCACGGAGAGCTGGTTGTTCGCGCTCACCAATTCGCGCTCGCGTTCGGCCAGCCGTATCGCCATGCCGTTGAAGGCATGCGCAAGCGGTGCGAACTCCGGCGGCAGTCCGCTCTGGACGCTGCGCGCCGAAAGGTCGCCCGCGCCAAATCGGGTGGCTGCATTGGTGAGAAGCCGGATCGGCCTGATGATCAGCCGCTCGCTCATGAACCACGCGCCGACCAGCACCATCAATCCGACCACGCCGAGCTGCAGATAGGCGGCGCGAATATCGCGGTCGATCGATCCAAGCATGGCGCGTTCATCGATGCTGACGATCAGCCGTGCGTTGGTGTCCGGCACCTGTGCCGCCGCGAACATGCGACCGTCCCCGGATTTTCCTGCCAGAACGGAGCCGGCGGATTCCCGGCCCGTTGCAATCATGACCTGCTCGATCACGGCGCGACTGGCGGCAGAGTTGTCGGCCGCGGGAGGCTTGGAGGCGAGCACGGCGCCGCCGCCGTCGATCAGCGTGAGGGTCATGCCTGCGCCGGCCGGAGCCTCGCTGATGATCTCTTCCAGCCAGGTCAGTGCGATGGAGGTGACGATGACCGCCTCGACGTCGCTCTTGACGAGCGTTGTCGGGTACGCAGCCATGATGGACGGATCGCCGTAAGCCTTGCCGATCACATAGTCGCTCAGCACCAGCTGGCGCCTGGCGAGCGCGTCATGAAAATAGTGCCGGTCGTTGACGTCGACGCCGACAAGGATCGGCAGGGTCGAGCACACGACGCGACCATTCTTGCCGACGATTGACAGGTTGCCGATGCCGCGCATGTTCACCTTGAAGCCCGAATTGATCAGCGCGCACGGGCGGCCGAGACTGTTGGCGTGAACATAGATGGACGCGGCGGTCCTCAGCACGCCTTCGACGGTCTTCACCATTTCGCGCTGCGCCTGGGCCCCGCGCCGTGCGACGCCTGCGAGTTCCGCCGATGCAGCCTTGATCTGGTTTGCGCGCGAACTTTCGAGGATGCGGACCCTGTCCAGCATCAGCGGGACGACGAGAATCAACGCCAGCACCACAAGGCGCGCGCGCACGTCGAAAATAGTCTTGAATTTTGGCAGGTAGCGCCGGAAACTGAGCACTGACATAGCAAATCCCCTTACCCCGCCGATCACCCTAGTGACGACGCCTCAAGGAGGTTTTCTTGCTTTTGGTAAAATTTGAATTGTTCGGAGCGCCTGCTCGCTGACATATGGCAACTGACATGGCAGCCGCAGAGTTCATCTCCGATTCACCATCCGGTCTGGTCGCGGTCGAACGCGAGATCGCGCGCGCGTGCAAGGATGCCGGGCGCGACCGGAACGCCGTTCAACTGATCGCGGTTTCGAAAACGTTCGGCGCGGAAGCGATCATGCCTGTTTTGGCGGCGGGACAGCGCGTTTTCGGCGAGAATCGCGTGCAGGAGGCCAAAGCCAAATGGCCGGCCATCATCGCCGGCTCAGCAGGCGTCGAGCTGCATTTGATCGGGCCGCTGCAATCCAACAAGGCGAAGGAAGCTGTCGGCTTGTTCGACGCCATCCACTCGGTCGATCGTCCGAGCATTTGCGAAGCGTTAGCCAAGGAGATCGAAAAGCACGGGCGCTCACCGACCCTGTTCGTGCAGATCAACACCGGCGAGGAGCCGCAGAAGGCCGGCATCGCGCCCGCGGACGCCGATGCCTTCATCGCCAGATGCGGTAAGGACTATGGTTTGACCATTGCAGGTCTGATGTGCATCCCGCCGGCCGAAGACGCGCCTGCACCGCATTTTGCGCTCACGGCGAAGATCGCGGCGCGCAACGGTCTCAAATTGCTGTCGATGGGAATGAGCGCCGATTTCCCCGCCGCCATTCAGATGGGTGCGACTCATATCCGCGTGGGGTCGGCGATTTTCGGACACCGCACGACGATCGCGTCCTAGCCGACATGGATGCGCGTTCGCCGGTTGAGCCGCGCCAGGAGGCGCAGCATCGAGCCGCGTGTCATCGCGATACATCCCGCCGTGGGTGCAAAACCCGGCCGCGCCACATGCAGAAAGACGGCGCTGCCGCGTCCCGCCACGCGCGGGCGGGTGTTGTGGTCGATTTCGACGATGAAATCGTAGAGATGATCGGCACGCATCAACCGATCGGCATTGCTCGCGGCGGCAAGCTCGACAGGCTGGTTGTAATGGCGGTTTGCGGCGTCCTCGCACCAGCCGTCGTCCGGCCGGATCGCCCGCACCGGCAGCAACGTCCTTGGCCGCGCATAACGGTCCTTGCGCCACCAGAGGCGGAGTGGTCTGAATGTGCCGATCGGCGTTCCGCCGTCGCCTTCGCGTTTGTTCGCCTTTAGTCCTCCGCGCCCGAGTGCGACCGGGATCGGATGGCCGTCAAACATGAGGATGCCACGCGTCGGCTCGCCGGCGCGTCGGCGAACGGTGATCGCGGCCAGCGATCCGGCGGGCGGACGTCGCCCGTAAGTCATTGGAAAGTTGAGACTTCTCATCGAGATGCCGAACTCGTGCTTGCGCTGCGCTGCAAGAATGCTTTATTCCGCGTTGCCTCCGCCGTCCACAGGCGGCGCCGTTTCTGCCCGCCAAACTGCTGTATCGCTGCATTTTCCTCGCAGACCGGTGTTTACTCCCTCGGACCGCGATTTAAGGATCATAACTGATGGCTACTGCCCGCAAGATTTTGATCGTGGACGACGACGACGATTTGCGTGAGACGCTGGTCGAGCAACTTGCGCTGCACGAGGAGTTCGAAGCCTCCGCCGTCGATACGGGTGCGAAGGGCGCGCAGGCCGCAAAGGCCAGTTCGCCCGACCTGATGATCATTGACGTCGGTTTGCCGGATACCGATGGCCGGGAAGTCGTCCGCAGCCTGCGCAAATCGGGCTTCAAGGCTCCGATCATCATGCTGACGGGGCACGATACGGATTCCGACACGATCCTCGGGCTTGAGTTGGGCGCCAACGATTATGTCACCAAGCCGTTTCGCTTCGCCGTTCTGCTGGCCCGCATTCGCGCGCAGCTCCGCCAGCATGAGGCAAGCGAGGATGCGGTGTTTTCGGTCGGCCCCTACAGCTTTCGTCCCGGCTCCAAGATGCTGATCGGCGCCAACGCCAAGAAGGTGCGACTGACCGAAAAGGAAACGGCGATCCTGAGGTTCCTCTATCGCGCGGGCCAGGCGCCGGTGTCGCGCGAGACACTGCTTCAGGAAGTGTGGGGCTATAACTCCGGCGTCACGACGCACACGCTTGAGACGCACATCTATCGGCTGCGCCAGAAAATCGAACTTGATGCCGCCACCCCGTCGATTCTGGTGACGGAATCCGGCGGCTACAAACTGGTGCCATGATAGGATTTGCGGATCGATTTGTAATAGCTGATCCGGTCGCGGTTTCGAATGTCGATTGAGGATGATGTCAACCTGCTCGCAAGCGTGCCGACATTGAAGTTGTTGGGCATCGACGCGTTGCGGGTGCTCGCCATCGGTTCGGAAGCGCGCCGCATCCGCCGCGATGAAGCGTTGTTCCATGCGGGCGACACCGCCGATGCCGGCTTCGTGGTTCAATCCGGTGCGATCCGCGTGTCGAGCGAGGATGAAGGCGGCTATCGCGACGTTGTCGCCGGTCCCGGAACGCTGATCGGCGAGCTCGCTCTGGTGGTGGAAATGCAGCGTCCGTCGAGCGCAGTGGCAATTGCCGATTCCTCGGTGCTTCGCATTTCGCGCAGCATGTTTCAGCGCGTGCTGGAAGGTCATCCCGATGCCGCGCGCAGGCTGCGCGACGATCTGGCCGGCCGGACCAGCCAGGCGGCCAGCGACATGATGATCGCAAGCGGCAAGCTTTCGCTCTGAACGTCATTGCGAGCGCAGCGAAGCAATCCGGAGTTGCGTGCGAAGGCTGGATTGCTTCGTCGTCACAGGCGAGCGAAGCGACCCCGTTTTTCAAGCGACGATGCCTCGCAATGAAAGGGCGCCATCTCACACCTCCAGCGTTGCGGTCACCGGCACATGATCGGACGGCCGCTCCCATCCCCGCGCATCGCGCGCGATGGCGAAGTCGCTGACCCGGTCGCCGAGTCCTTGCGAAACCCAGATGTGATCGAGCCGGCGGCCGCGATCGGACAGCGTCCAGTCGGCGGCGCGATAGCTCCACCACGTGTAGATCTTCTCGGGTTCGGCGATACGTGCGCGTGCAACGTCGATCCAGTTGCCGCGCGCCTTCACCGCCAGCAGCTTTTCGCATTCGACCGGCGTGTGCGAAACGACGTTGAGAAGCTGCCTGTGCGACCAGACGTCGTGCTCGTGCGGCGCGACGTTGAGATCGCCGACGAGAATGTGGCGGTCGTCGCCGGTCGCATGCAGCGGGTCGCAGGCGGCCATCTCATCGAGGAAGGAGAGCTTGTGCTCGAATTTCGGATTGAGCGACGGATCGGGAATATCGCCGCCTGAAGGCACATAGAAATTGTGCACGGTCAGCGGCGCCTGCAAACCCGCCCTGTCGCCGAGCGAAACCGAAATATGCCGCGAATTGATCTTGCCGCAGAACGCGCGAATGTCGGTCTGATCGAAGGCAAGCCGCGAGATGATCGCGACGCCGTGGTGGCCCTTCTGTCCATTGAGTGCAACATGCTCATAGCCGAGGCGCTTGAAGCGCTTCAGCGGAAAGGCGTCATCGGGGCATTTCGTTTCCTGCAGGCAGAGCACATCCGGCCGAACCGCCTTGATGAACTTCGCAACGATGTCGATGCGGAAGCGAACGGAATTGATGTTCCAGGTCGAGACGGTCAGGCGCATGCAATCGATCGGTTGACGGTGAGGCGCGGTGACACCATCAATTGACGGGGCGCCGCCGGTCAACCGCCTCGACCGTCGTCGTATTTCGTGAAATCGATCCTGAACAGGTCCGGATCGGGCTTTTTCTGCGTGTTGAGATTATAGACCGCGACCGTGGTGTCGTAGCCCTGCGGATCGGTGACGGTCCACTGCTTGAGCTGATTGTCCTTGGTGCCGATCATCAGCATCAGCCGCTGGGTGCCGATCAACTTGTGCGTCTCCTCGATCGTCACCGTGATGAAGACATCGTCGGAGGAGATGCCCACCACATTGGTGTCTTTCAGGAGATCGATCCGATCCGACAGAAGATAGCGCAATGGCGTCTGCGAGAGCGGATAGATGTCCTGGGTGGCGAGCTTGCGATCGCGCACCACCATCGAGCTTCCGTCGGAAACAATGTCGATCGGATTCGGCGCATCGTAGGCAAAGCGGACCTTGCCGGGCTTCTGCATGTAGAATTCGCCGGTGGCGCGGCTGCCGTTCGGCGCGATCTGCACGAAATTTCCGACCAGGGTCGGCAGCGATGACAGGTAACTGCTGATCTTTCCGGCCAGCGCGCGCTGATTGGCGTCGAACGCGCCATCCGTCGTGGCACGCATGCGTGGGTCCGGCAGAATCGGCGTCGGCGGCGGCTGAAATGCGGGTGGCGGCGTGCCGACCAGAGGCGTTCCGGTGATGTCACTGAGAGCGGGTTTGGCTGCGCCGCCCCGCTCTTTGGGCGCGGGGCGCGGCATCGGAACGGTCTCTGCGAACACATGCGAGCCGGCCACGCCGAACGCGGTCAGAATCGCGATCGCAAGCGTTCGGCGCGGCTTGCGCCGCGACCCGGTCGGCTGTCTCTGGTAGCGCATTCTCAACGTGATGTTGTCCCGTTATCTCTTTGGTCCGCGCTAGCGACGCGCTGTGGCGATTTCGCGGCCCCGGTACGATCGATTTCACGATCGTGATCGGTGTCGTCAGAACCGTCCTTCTTCTTCCTCCGCGATCAGGATTTCGCGCTTGCCCGCGTGATTTGCCTGTCCGACGATGCCTTCCTCCTCCATGCGCTCCATCAGCGAGGCGGCCTTGTTGTAGCCGATCTGCAGCCGCCGCTGGATATAGCTGGTCGATGCCTTGCGGTCGCGCTTGATGATCTGCACGGCCTGCGTGAACAGATCGGCTTCGCCGCCTCCGCCCATGCCGGTCGAATCGAACACCGCGCCGTCCTCGTCGGTTTCCTCTTCGGCCGTGACCGCTTCGAGGTATTCCGGCGTACCTTGCGCTTTCAGGTGGCGCACGACCTTTTCGACTTCCTCGTCCGAGACGAATGGACCATGCACGCGGCTGATGCGTCCGCCGCCCGCCATGTAGAGCATGTCGCCCTGGCCGAGCAGCTGCTCTGCGCCCATCTCGCCCAGGATGGTGCGGCTGTCGATCTTCGAGGTGACCTGGAACGAGATGCGGGTCGGGAAATTCGCCTTGATGGTGCCGGTGATGACGTCGACCGAGGGACGCTGCGTCGCCAGGATGACGTGCAGGCCGGCGGCGCGCGCCATCTGCGCGAGCCGTTGCACGGTGCCTTCGATGTCCTTGCCGGCGACCATCATCAGATCGGCCATCTCGTCGACGATGATGACGATGAACGGCAGCGGCTCGAGATCGAGCTTCTCTTCCTCGTAGATTGCCTTGCCGGTTTCCTTGTCGAAGCCGGTGTGAACGGTGCGGGTCAGTTCCTCGCCCTTCGCCTTGGCGTCGGCGAGCCGCACGTTGTAGCCCTCGATGTTGCGGACGCCGAGCTTGGACATCTTCTTGTAGCGCTCTTCCATCTCGCGCACGGCCCACTTCAGCGCGACGACGGCCTTTTTCGGATCGGTCACGACCGGCGTCAGCAGGTGTGGAATGCCGTCATAGACCGACAGCTCGAGCATCTTCGGATCGACCATGATCAGCCGGCACTGATCGGGCCGCAGCCGGTAGAGCAGGCTGAGGATCATGGTGTTGATGGCGACCGATTTGCCGGAGCCGGTGGTGCCGGCGATCAGCATGTGCGGCGTGCGCGCCAGATCGATGATGACCGACTTGCCGCCGATGGTCTTGCCGAGACACAGCGGCAGCTTCGCGACCGATTTCGATATTCTCCTTTGCCGAGAGCAGCTCGCGCAGGTAGACCTTCTCGCGATACTCGTTCGGCAGCTCGATGCCGATGGCGTTGCGGCCGGCCACGACGGCGACGCGTGCGGCCATTGCGCTCATCGAGCGCGCGATATCATCGGCAAGTCCGATGACGCGCGACGACTTGATGCCCGGTGCAGGCTCGAGCTCGTACAGCGTGACGACCGGGCCAGGTCGCGCATTGGTGATCTCGCCGCGCACGCCGAAATCCTGCAACACGGCCTCGAGCAGTTTGGCGTTCTGCTGCAGCACGTCCTGGCTCAGCGTCTTGCGGTCGGACGCCTTCGGCGCGGTGAGCACCGAGATCGGCGGCAGCACGAACGAACTCGAGGGCTTCTTCGCAAGTGCTCGCGGCGCGCGCTTGCGCGGTGCGCGGGCGACGGACTCCTCCTCCTCCTCGTCTTCTTCCTCCTCCTCTTCCTCGTCGTCGACCGACTGAGGGACAATCGAGGGACCTGAGCCATGCAGGCTGGGCTCGCGGCGGTCGAGCTGGACCGCCCGCGGCGCTGCCCGCCCCGAAACGAGCCAGGAGTAGGCGCCTGAGAAGAAGCGGCCGATCCGCGCCCGGAAGCTGAGAACGGCGTGGGAGATCAATCCGAGCGACATCAGGATGCGCGATTCGCGTTCCACGGCGCCTTCGTCTTCGTCCGCGTCGTCCTCGAAATCCTCGACGGCAGGCTTTTCGCGCGAACCTGCGCCGCTTGCGATCGCAAACGTCACGACGGTCGCCGCACCGAACAGGGTGCCGAGCAACAAGCGGGTGAAGAAGCCATCGGCGCCGATCAGCGAAGCCGGCAGTCGCAGCAAGGCGTCGCCGGTGACGCCGCCGAGACCGGTCGGCAGCGGCCATGTGCCGGTGCGCGGCCAGCAACTGGCGAAGCCCGCGCACGTGACCGCGGCGAGAATCCAGAAGGCGATACGCAGCGCTTCGCGATCGAAGTGCCGATGCGTCAGCATCCGCCAGCCCCAGATGGCCACCGGCAGCAGCAGCATGATCGCGCCGAGGCCGAACGTCTGCATCAAGAGATCGGCGGTGATGGCGCCGGGGTAGCCCAGGATGTTGCGAACGGGTTTTGAGGTCGCGTGACTGAGACTTCGGATCCTGCACCGACCAGGTCGCGAGCGCCACGGCCGCCACGCAGGCAAGCGCGATCAGCCCGACGCCCGTGAGCTCGCGCAGCCGGCGCGAGAGCATGTCGCGGATCGGCTCCGGCAATCGGCTCATCAAGGGGAGTGTGCGTTCAGTCGCCGCCACGCTTATCCGCCCTTTTGCTCGACCTGTTGCATGCTAGCCCAGTACTTTCACCAGCCGGTGCAGCGCCTCGGCCGTTGTCTCGGAATCCTGTACCAGTGCGAGGCGGATGTAGCCTTTGCCGGGATTGCTGCCGTCCGGCTGCTGCCGTGCAAGGTAGCTGCCGGGAATGACGCGCACGCCGCCTTCCTTGAACAGCCGCAAGGTCACCTCTTCCTCGGTGCCAAGCGCTGCAATGTCGAGCCAGACGCAAAATCCGCCGGCGGGCCGCTTGTAGCCATAGCGATTGCCGAGAATCTGATCGGCGAGATCGAATTTCAACCGATAGAGCCTGCGGTTTTCCTCGACATGCGCCTCGTCGCCATAGCAGGCAATCGCCACATGCTGCAGCGGCACCGGCACCTGGGGGGCCGCGACATTGCGCAGTTCGTGGAACGCTGCGAGAAACTTCTTGTCGCCGGCGACGAAGCCGACGCGCATGCCGGGCAGGTTCGAGCGCTTCGACAGAGACTGGAACGCGACGACATTCCTGAAGTCCGGCCCCGCCGCTTCCAGCATGCTGCCGGGGGCATCCTTCATCGTGTAGATTTCCGAGTAGCACTCGTCGCTCAGAATGATGAAGCCGTGACGATCCGCCATCGCCTTCAGCCTGTCGAAGTAGCCGCGGCTTGCGACCGAGCCTTGCGGGTTTGCCGGTGAGGCGATGTAGAAGGCGACGGTGCGCGCGAGCAGCTCTTCGCTCAGCGCGTCGAGGTCGGGCAGGAAGTCGTTCTCTGGCCTGGTCGCCAGGAACACGGACTCGCAGCCGGCCGCACGGGCGCCTGCGGCATAGGTCGGGTAGAACGGGTTCGGCATCAAGATCGCAGGCTTGCCGCGGCGCGGCCCGACATAACGCTCCGCCGAGATGGCCGCGAAAAACAGCCCTTCGCGGCTGCCGTTCAGCACCAGAACCTCGCTCTCCGGATCGAGCGCGCGGGGCAGCTTGAATCGCCGGCCGAGCCAGTCGGCAACGGCCTTGCGGAACGGATCGATTCCCTTGGCGATCGGATAGCGCCCGAAGTCGGCGGTGTGCTTCGCCAGCACCGGCTGCACGAAATCGGGGACCGGGTGCTGCGGTTCGCCAAGCGACAGGCTGATCAGCGGTTTGCCCGGCTCATGCCCGGCCAACAGGTCGGCCAGACGGGCGAACGGCGAGCGTTCGTTCTCCTTCGGGCCGGAGGCTGTGGACAGGGGCACGGGGTGGCTCATGGACATGTAAAGACGCCAGCGCTCGCCCGGCGTAACACACGCCGGGGGAGTGGAAGTTACCATAGGTAGGACGAGGTTAAGACCCAATTAACCATCGGTCGGCCGGGGCACTTTCGGCGCGGCGGTTCCACAAAAAACTGAGGGGTCCCAGCTTGCGCTGGAACCCCTCGACGGACAGGGCATTGCCGGGTTTGTGCCCCAACCGTTGTCTCGAAAACCTGCGGCGAAGCCGCGGGCAATAACCTCACATGTTGTAGGCGCGCTCGGTGTGCTCGGTGACGTCGAGGCCTTCGCGCTCCTTCTCTGCGGTGACGCGCAGGCCGACGATCACGTCGACGACCTTGTACAGGATCGCCGAGATGACGCCGGACCACACCAGCGTGAAGCCGACGGCCTTGATCTGCGACATCATCTGGCCGGCGAAGTCGTAGGCCGCCTTTCCGGTCTCGTAGTTCATCACGCCGGTTCCGCCGAGGCAGCCGGTTAAAGGGCTTAAGTATCCGCAACTTAAAAATAATCAACGGCCAGCGCCCATCAAGTTGTTTAGTGAAATACTCCGGGGCGTGGGCCGTAACAGGCTGGATGGGGCCAGAAAAAAAGGAGGGATAAAAGTACATGCTATGATGGATGCTTTTAGTGGTGTAACCGAATTTGTACGGATGACCGAAGCCAGAGAGCATGACCGCAGGTTTCTGTATCACATGAAACTGGCGGCCAACAGTTGGCTGGTGTTTGATAAAGCCTATACGGTGTATCATCAGTTTGCCAAATGGACAACACAAAAGATATGGTTTGTAACCCGTATGAAGGATAATGCTGATTTTCATGTAACCAAAGTGTTGGTTGATAGAACAAAAAGGAAAAATGCCAAAGGGGTGTTGAAGGAACAATACATAACAGTAGCTGTAAAGCAGAAAGGCACTGTGATCGAACGGCTGAAGCTAAGACGTATCACTTTCAAAACTGAACAAGGAAAGGTGTATGTGTTTGTTACCAACAATTTTACCTTACCGGCATCACAGGTGGCAACCATTTATAAAAACCGATGGATGATTGAACTATTGTTTAAACAAATTAAGCAGAACTTTCCGCTGCGTTATTTTTGGGGAAAAATCCCCAATGCCATAAAAATGCAGGTGTATTGTGTGTTGATAGCTCAACTGCTGATGGTAGTATTACGAAAGAAGGCAGCTACAAAAAAGTCGTTTGCCAATATGATTACCGTAATACGGCTGCACCTTGATGAGCTATGTAGAGTTGCTGGAGTTTATAAAAGATACTTATAAAGCATGGAGAAAAACGCACAACGCCTCCTTTGCTTTTGCAACATAAAAAAACAGGAGGTGCTACCCCCTGTTTTGAAACAAAGTTTTTTTGACCTGTAACCTTTGACTGCAAAGGGTTACATTCATTTTAAACCCGATTTTAGTCGGACAATAATGTTTTTTTTATTATTTTTCTTACTCAAAAGATCATCCCATATCACTTTTCATATTTAATAAGATGGCTTGCATTATCACGGCTTGTATAGATGTATGTCGTACCATTTTCCTCATTTGCGGCACACCAACCGATATCGTTTTGTCCATGTTCCCCAGTCGAGCAAAAAAGCATAATTAACAAACTCAAGGTTGCTTGCTTTGAAAAAAGCAATAATTGGCTTGCCATTAAATGTATTGCTACCAGGATAGCGAAAATTCCCGCTACTTGAGTCAATGGAATAGCAAGGTATTATATGACTATTTTTCTGGAAGTGCAAATATCATGATCCCCAGCATGCCCATACCATTGAAGTACACTATCCTCTAAATTCTGTTTCCCCACTTTAAATTCCTCTAAATTGAATTTGCGAATATTTAAACTATTAGACTTGATTTACCAAATCATTTGTAAGTGGTATTCTCCAAATTGCAAAATTTTAAGTTTGCAGTAATTCCAAATTCGTCCCATTTTTCCACAGAACAAATAAACCAGTGATCTTTAGTATTGGCTATTCCGTTAGGACCCAGGTATACCCCACCCCAATCCGGTACATTATCATTAGGATAAGGTGAAGTTTGAAAAATAAAAGTGTTTTTTGAATCTATTAGTGTTTGAGAAGAGCTATTCTTATAAAACAAAACAAACCCTATGAATAAGTTTATTAAGATAATTCTCATTTTCATATCCGTTATTTTTAATTGTTTGCATTTTTCACTCTTATTCAAACAGCGCTATAATCATAGCCATTTGTCATTTCAATTAAAGGCAACCATTCATGACAGGTGATGATAATAAAATAAACAACATCAACCTTGGTTATCTTTCTTACCCTATCGGTCTCTCGATTCCGTCACTTATTAATCCGGCTTTGCAAATTTTGTTATCATTTTTTTCAAAATATATTTTCCTGAACCTGATAACAAAACAGGTTTGCCGGTATTAACCTTAAAAGCATTTGGCCGCATGAGTAAAAAATATATTTGAATTAACTTTATATTTGGCATATACATAACTTGTCTTATGAGTTCTGAACAAGCTTCACCATGCAAAACATACTGGAGAACGGTCTAAGTATCTTGATTCATTATATAATTCCTGCTTTGAAATGGTCAGGAAAATGGTGATGGCTAACTCCGGAACTGAGGATGATGCTTATGATATTTTTCAGGAAGCATTTGTAGTCTTGTTTCAAAATTGTCAAAAAGAAGATTTTGTATTAACCAGCGAGCCCTGCGCCTTTCTTTTTGGGGTGTCTAGGAACTTATGGAAAAAAGAATTGGAGCGAAGGAAAAAGGTTTTGAAAAACAAAACAAAACTGACTACGAATAGTATTGCTTATAAAGATGATCACCACATGCACCGGGAAAGACATGTGGCAAAGCATTTTTTAAGGCTTGAAGAGCGTTGCCGCCAAATTTTACAATTGTCAGTTATTGAAGGTTTGCCGGGCAAATAGTGGCAGAACAATTAAAATTAAAAGCTATGAATATTACCGTGTAGCGAAAAAGCGATGTTTAGATAATTTTTTCGATCTATTGAATAGTGATGACCAGTGGAATGATTTAAAAAGTTAAGCTATGGATCCAAATGAAGAACTTGATGACCGGATAAACAGGTATGTCCAGCATAAAATGGACCGGGAGCTATCGCAATTTGAAGCTGTGTTGTTCCGATCGTATTAAAAAAGGAACTTGCACATTGCAACAACTAAAATCTTATTATAATCATGACCTGGTGGATTTTAAAAGAAGCCTGCAGGAAGCTGAACGCCGCTATAGTGAAAAGAATACTGTCGATGCAAAGAGTATCAAATCCGGTTTTAAAAAAAAATAGGGAGATGGATGGCAATAGCACCTGTATTATTGTTATAGCGCAAGTATATTTTATTTAACCCGTAGCAACACTGACGTTGCTCAACTGGCAAAAGAAAATTCCCTTGACGGATTAAATAAGTCAACAGTCAGAAAAGGCGATAGCATTGCTGTTGCCGATGTATTATTTTCATTCAGGAAATTACCACGGTTATATAGACAAGGCCTCACCATCTAAAAGAAAACACTGATCCGGTTGAACGAAGTATCCTCCATATTAATATTTGCAAAAGTTATATTCAGCTCAGCCAGGCAGATAGGGCAATCTTGTTTATCAGTCGTTAACTGAAGAAGAGAAAAAATACTGTTATTTACAATACCAGGCTGCTTTGGCTTACACGATCACCGGTAATAAAAAAGAGGCTATCCCTTTATTTGAATCGGTATCTGATAAAGGTTGTTTTCCTGTAGATAAAAACGCAGTTGAATGGATTAAAAGACTTAAATTAAAGTTGCATTTATAAAATATCCCTTGTTATTAATTTTCCTGGTGGTTAGCTTTTTCTTTCATGGTAAAGCGCAATTTGACTACCCGGTGCGCAGAGAGGTTTCCTTTGGCGGGAAATTAGTTGACATGCAAAAGAGGTTTACTGCTTATATTAATAACACAAATGATTCCATTTTAATTAAGGCAAGGCGTCTTATCACTTGAAGGCATGCGTTTAAAGGATAAGATGGATAATCGGGCCGCCATCATATGCTATCTCAAGGCTGAGTTACTGCTTTCAAAAAGCCCGGTCCAATCTGAGTTAACCAATTTGGTATTGGCTGACGTTCTGCAGAATAAAGGAAGAGCTTATCACTATATTGTAAAACCTGCTGCAAGCCTTGATTTCATTAATGAATCGAAACGCTTAAATGAATCTTTACTAGATAGCAGAAATATTGAGATTGCACGTTTTGCTTATTTCTTTCTTGCCACCAATTATGATATGCTGGAGGGAATAATGCCAATTTTTAAACAGCCTGGCACACCATATGCCTACGCCGCCGTTAAGATTAAAAGAGATATTCACACATCCGGGGGGCGGAAATGGGAAGGAGCTACTGGAATTATGCAGGTCAATTTTCCCGTAAACCGGCTTCGAAAGATATCGCCTTTGACACCATGATTGTGTACGCACAATTAGCTGACAAGGAATTCAAAGCAGATAAAAATATAGACCGGTTTATACCGCAGAATTTACCTCTAATAATAATATAATATTAGCTGAGCGATACAAAAATTTCTACAATAATGTAGATTCTTGTAAGTTCTATACCGAAAGAATAATTGCAGCACTTTCTATTAAAGGAATTTACAATCTCCCCGATAAGCTTCCAGCTTTTATTAACCACGAGGAAGTAATGCGTTCCAGCTCCTATTTCTCTGAATTTCTGAGATATATTTATGAAAATACAGCTGATAAA